>NC_007969.1:0-1200000 GCF_000013905.1 Psychrobacter cryohalolentis K5 | reverse complement strand
CTCTTTTAACTTGTCGATTCTTTGCGCAGCATACTCAACCAAATTTTCCGGTTTTGTAGTAACTGTCTCTTCAATATTTCGACTGTCTATTTCCTCAGTACTGCTTGCTGCATAAGCAGAAATGCACGCCATATTTAATAGGATAAATAAGCTGCCAATTATAAAGAGCAGTCGCGATAGAAACTGGGCATGAGACTGTAGAGAGTGAGTCCTGAGAAATCCGAAAGGAGTTTGCATACAAAAACTCTTGCTAATAAGTATGATATTAAGCTAATGCAGAAGACACAAAAAAGCCAGCAGATAGCTGGCTTAATTTATTATTGTTTGTGAATGAACAAGCGTAAAAAACTAATGCTTACATTAAGCACGGCGCCAAGTGGTGCCCGCACGACTGTCTTCAAGCTCAATACCAGCCTCTTTCAACTGCACACGAATCTCATCAGCACGCGCAAAGTTTTTATTGGTTTTGGCATCAGCGCGCTCGATGATTAGCCCATCAATGGCTTCGTCGGTTAAACTATCTTCAGCTACTTCACCAATGACGGCTTGCAAGAACTGCTGCACAGGCTGCTGTAAAATATTAAGCGTTTGCGCCAAAGCTTTTAAGTGCTGCGCTAATTGCCATGCAGTCTCTACATCTTGTGCTTTACTCGCTTTATTGATATCACGCGCCAATCCAAACAGCACACTGATTGCCGTTGAGCTATTAAAGTCGTCATTCATGGCTTTGATAAAGTCTTGTCCCACTGCACTGGCGTAGGCATTATTAATCAAGGCTTCATCGATAATAAGTACTTTACCTTTTTGTTGTTCAGCAACTTTTAATGCTTGATACAACCTGCTTAGGCTATTATGCGATTCGTCCAAGGCACTATCAGAGAAGTTTACTTGACTGCGATAATGACTCGACAATAAGAAGAAACGAACCGTTTCTGGTAAGTATTTTGCCATGACATCACGAATGGTAAAGAAATTCCCCAATGACTTAGACATTTTTTCGCCATCAACATTGATAAAACCAACGTGCATCCAGTTACGCGCGTATTCACAGCCGGTTGCTGCTTCAGATTGGGCAATCTCGTTTTCATGATGCGGAAACTGTAAATCATGACCGCCGCCATGGATATCAAAGGTATTACCAAGGCATTTGGTCGACATCGCTGAGCATTCAATATGCCAGCCTGGACGCCCTTGACCCCACGCTGATGCCCATTGCGGCTCATCCGGTTTCGCCGCTTTCCATAACACAAAATCAAATGGATTGCGCTTGTCGTTCTCGACTTCAACCCGTGATCCTGCCTGCATATCATCAAGGTTACGTTTTGACAATTTGCCATAATCTGCGAAGCTATCGACTGCATAGTAGACATCACCATTATCACCCGCGTAGGCATAGTCATTACTAACCAACGTCTCAATCATCTGCTGCATCTCATCGATATGATCGGTCGCACGCGGTTCTGCATCAGGGGACAAGCAGCCAAGTGCTGTCGCATCTTCATGCATGGCAGTAATAAAACGTTGGGTCAATGTGCCAATCTCTTCACCATTTTCGGCAGCACGGGTGATGATTTTGTCATCGATATCAGTAATATTACGCACGTAATTTACGTCATAGCCCAATTGTGCAAGCCAACGTACTGCCATATCAAAGCCAACCATCACTCGAGCGTGACCGATATGACAATAATCATAAACCGTCATGCCACACACATACATGCCAACTTTGCCCGTGGCAAGCGGCTTGAATGCTTGCTTGCGTCCAGTAAGTGAGTCATAGATGACGAGCTGAGACATCGCGTCTGCAAGAGGTGTGGTCATAGTCATAAAGCCTTTAAATTAAAAGTATAAGAGAAAACAAGCCTAGCAATCATGTACGCTTAGCCAATAAAAAAGCGCTTACATAAGCAAATCATGCATAAATCAAGGGTAAAGAGAACATCAATATAAAACTTAACCCATTATCTTAGCGAAAATGCTCGTAAAATACTACAATGAGCGCGCAAGTAAGACTCTGTAATGATAAAAACATTGATAGTTAAGGATAAAAATATGGGCAATCGTTTAAGCAAAATTTATACGCGTACTGGCGATGATGGCAGTACCGGCATGGCAGATGGTAGTCGCGTCAGTAAGGCGGACAGCCTATTTAGTGTGATGGGTGATATTGATGAGCTCAACTCGCACATTGGCTTGGTACGTGCACAGCTTACTCAAGCGTTAAGTGCGCAAACCAATAATTCAAGTCACAGCCAACAGCTACCTGAACGCTTGCAAACAAAACAAGAAGTCGACTTTGCCCAAGCTTTAGTGATTATTCAACATTTATTATTTAATATCGGTGGTGAGCTTGCTATGCCAGAATATGAAGGCGTAAATACGATTCATATTGATTGGCTTGAGCAGCAGATCGATGCGATGAATACAACGTTACCACCGCTAAAAGACTTTATCTTACCAACAGGCTCATTATTGGTCAGCCAGTTGCATGTGGCACGTACTGTTTGTCGCCGCGCTGAGCGCCAAGCAGTATTACTAAGACAAGCGCAGCCACAAGCCATTCGACCGACAGCGGTCAGCTTTATCAACCGTTTGTCTGATTGGCTCTTTGTCGCCGCACGTTTTTGCACAGACCCTGAACAGGTCTCTGAAGTGTTATGGGACAGCCAAGTATTACAAAAATTCGCTGATAGTTGAGCCATTTAACGAACCATAAAAAAACGCCTGCAATAAATATGTTGCAGGCGTTTTTTTATTGAAAGACTGAATTGAAATATTGAAACGATGCTTATCGATATTTAGTAGCAATAAGATTAATAAGTTGCTTCTTTATCTTCAATAATGACCATATCAATGCTTTCATCTTTAGGCGTTGCTTTTGGTGCTTCTGGAGCAGCAGGTGTAGGAGTTACTGTACTAGGCGCAGTAGTGCTAGGTGTTGGCGCTGACGGAGTGCTACTTGGCGTCTTTGTATTTTGACTACTGTTTTGATTAACAACTGGTGGCTTAGCAGGTTGTGCTGGACGCACAGGCGCAGCTGGCGTTACCGCTCTTGGCTGGCTAGTATTATTATTGCTCTGTGTATTCTGTGCTGGTTCACGGCGGCGTTCAGGTTGCTGAGTGCCACGTTGGGCGCGCTGCTCTTCCATTGCTGACTGGAGCGTTGAGCTGGCGACCACTTCTGATACCACTGTTAATAATGCTGGCTGTCCTGCGATACGTGTACGTACTTGACCGCCTTGCGTACCAACAACATAGGTAAAAGCATCATCAATGAGCATATTGTTATTGATACGAATATTGTCATTGGCTAAGCGCGATTGCAAACTTGGCTGATTATTAGCGGCCTGCACTTGGCTGGCTTGATATAAGTCTTCACTTGGCAGAGTCATGCTGACGCTTGCCTGACAGGTAGTCAGACCATTTTCATTGGTTGCTTGCAACACGGCGGCATTTTGTATATCGATGATAATACCGTTTGCTTTAGTAGAAACCACACCGCTGCCTAAGCCAATCTCTGCATCGTTGGCATAACTGACTGCTAAAGTTTGGGCTTGTTGATTGAGCGTATTTTTCAAAGCGGATTTGAGGCGGTCTTGGACCATAGGATCATCACAGCTCACCGCCGTGGCAGCAGCATTTTCACTAACCTGTGTTTCTTGCTCAGTCACTTCTACCGTTTCGGCATCGTCTTTTTCTGAGCGATCACAACCAGCAAGCGCTAAACCACATACCATGCCGATACCAGCAACTTTATACCATTTGCTCACACTTTTATTTGCTACGCTCATATCTCTTTTGCTCCAATTTACTGATTCGTACCGTCGCTCACGGACAGTATTTGACATTTACACTATAAAACTCAAATCTAGCAGAAACCGGCATTGCGATAGATTTGAAAACCACATTATTATACGGTGTTTGCAGGAGATGGTCATCCATGTAGCCTACTGATGTACAAATAACGTTCAACATTGTGTCCGAAATCTAGCTTTAGTTGCAAAAAAGCTACAAATATATATTTACTTAAACAAATATTAAGATGATGACAGAAAGTTTTATCAGCATAAGATTTTTATAAATGCTCTATTCAATACGCTTTGATACGTGATAGCTTTGGATGCAGTTAATAACAGACGATATAATATTTACATTATAATGCTCAAAATATGTGACGGTCACTGGTTATGATAGATCTTAAGAACACCTTGCTACTTGGTCATCGCGGCGCGCGCGGTGAAACATTAGAAAATACCTTATCAGGTTTTGAATATGCGCAAAATTTGCAAAGCTCTGGCTTAGCAGGTGTAGAGTTCGATGTACAACTTAGCCGAGATGGACAGCTCATCGTTTTTCATGATGAAACGCTTGAGCGCATGTGCGCGCAGCAGTCGCGTCTAGATCAGCTAAATGTGAGCGAAATACAGCGTCATCATCAGTTTGGTCAGCCAATTATCACGTTGCCTGACATTGCTTCTGCTCTAAATACCTATACTTATATTGAGCTTGAGGTTAAAACCCATAGTCGCACTGATTATGCCAAACTCGTAAAAGCCTTGATGCGTGACCTCATTGATAGCCCCCTTGCTAGCCTACCGATTGTGCTAACCAGCTTTGATGTTGAGCTGCATGCCTATTTACAACGCAGTACTTTCATGAGGCATATACCACGTGGGTTGCTTATTCGAGAGCCTAAACTACTGAAACAGGCTCCCAATACTGCCTTACAACTTGGCTGTAAGCAATTAGGTATCCACTATCCGCTTTTGAATCGTGAAGTCATACAGCATTGTCATCGCTATGACTTACCTGTAAGTGCATGGACGGTCAATGATATTGAGACTATTAAGCAGCTTATAAACTGGCAAGTTGATGTGATTATTACAGATTACCCAAGCTATTTATTACTGCCTTAACGCATTACTCCTATTTCTAAAGTCGCTTTGGTGGTGTACATATTTATTGTTTTACTTACATTTTTACCTTATAGCTGATAAGTCACGGCTTATTTGCTATAACACCTACTATAATCCATACAAGTTATTGTTATTTAGCAATATTTTTATAGTGTATAAGTGTTCACTTTACTAAGTATTTAAGGTAATATAGACGCTTAAATTAATACCGTTAGGGATATTATATGATTGCAAAAAAAGCACTTGGCTTACCGCTTAAAGGCTTACGTTTCGCTATCAAATCTGGTGACACATTTGTCAAAAATGCCAGCATTCAAGTCACACGTTTTAAAACACGTTTTGATGAGAATAAAGCAAAAAACTCACTCGATGAGATGCCAGTTGCCAAACGCAACTATGCAAGCGCCTCTGAGCAGACTGAACTGCCTACCGATGTAGACAGTATCGATATGCGTGAATTTGAGTTTACCAAAGCACCGATTAACTGGATTCCAGCAACTATTCTGGTAGCCACGCCTATTGCTGCAGCAATTATTACGCCATGGTATCTGTTCACCCATCAAGTCAGCGCACCGGTTTGGGGCGTATTTGGTGCGTTTATGATTTGGACGGGTATCAGTATCACAGCAGGTTATCACCGTTTACTATCGCATCGTGCTTATAAAGCGCATCCAATCGTCAAAAACTTTTTATTGCTAGGTTCTACCTTTGCGGTACAGGGTTCAGCGTTTGATTGGGTTTCTGGTCACCGTACGCATCATCGTCATGTCGATGATCGCTTAGAAGACCCGTACTCAGCGAAACGTGGCTTTTTCTTTAGTCATATGGGCTGGATGCTACGCAATTATCCTAGCGGAAAATTTGACTATAAAAATATCCCTGACCTGACCAAAGATAGAACGCTGCAAATTCAGCATAAATATTACGGTTTATGGGTCGCTGCATTGAACATCGGTGCAGTCGCCGCGATCGGTTGGTTATTGGGTGATGTTTGGGGTACTTTGGTCATCGTCGGTTTGCTACGTCTGGTACTGACGCATCACTTTACCTTCTTTATCAATTCGCTATGTCATATGTTTGGGTCGCGTCCTTATACCGATACCAACACTGCACGTGATAACTTCTTCTTGGCTCTATTTACGTGGGGTGAGGGTTATCATAACTATCATCACTTCTTCCAGTACGATTATCGTAATGGCGTAAAATGGTGGCAGTATGATCCAACCAAATGGCTCATCGCTGGTTTATCGAAGCTAGGTTTGACTACTGAGTTACGTACTGTTGATGACACCACTATCAAGCATGCTGAAGTACAAATGCAATTTAAAGCAGCGCAGCAGCAGATTGATACGGTCACATCAAGTGGTATTGATATTCCTCATGCCATGAAAAGCTTCCAAGATCGTATTAAGTTTGAATATGATGCCTTTACGCAAACGGTTGAAGAATGGCAAGCATTAAAAGCAAAAACCATTGAGCTGAAAAAGACCGAGTTTGCTGATCGCTTGCATGAAGTTGAAGATGAGTTAAAGCAAGATTATGCCAAGATTGAACAAAAAATATTGGCGCATAACAGCAACCTAAAAACAGCATTTCGCTCTATTGGCGAAAGCGCAAAAGCGGCTTAAGCATTGATCACTGTTTGATTATTTAGTATTTTATTGTGACGTTTCTCCTTCCCTCTATCTGTAAAAGATAGGGGGATTTTTTCGTGCGGTATTAAGTATCATGTCTATTAATAAATAATAGTGTGATAAACAATGATGTGATAATTAATCATGATTTACAAGAGACGGACAGAGTGCAATGCTGCTATATCAAGGCTATGTTATAGTGAGTTTATTCTATTCATATCTTAAATCTCCTCTCCCAGCTTTTATCTTTAAATTGGAACAGCTCTTATGCGCTATCAAAACACCTATGCTCAATTGGACACCCGTCTTTATAATGAGCAACTGCCAAACCCATTAGACAATCCTCGTGTCGGTCATTTTAATATTCAAGTTGCTGAGCAGCTGGGCTGGACGGAAGATACAGATTTGATGAATCGTTGGGTTGAAATACTTGGCGGACAGTATGTGCCAGCTGAATTTCAGCCTTTATCAATGGCGTATGCCGGTCACCAGTTTGGGCAATGGGCGGGGCAATTGGGCGATGGTCGCGGCTTATTGATGGCGCAAGTACTCGATAAAAACAATCAATTACAAGATTTACATCTAAAGGGTGCAGGCTTGACGCCCTACTCACGCATGGGCGATGGGCGTGCAGTATTACGCAGTACCATTCGTGAGTATTTATGTGGTCATGCGCTCACTCAGCTTGGTATTGCCTCATCTAATGCCTTGGGATTTGTGGTATCAGATACCAAAGTGCGCCGCGAACGAATAGAAGCAGGAGCGGCTTTAATGCGCGTCGCTGACAGTCATATTCGCTTAGGTCATATTGAGTGGATTGCCAGCTTTGCGCCCGACTTACTCGCTGAATTTACCGATTATATGATTGATACTTATTATCCAGAGTGCCGTGATAGTGACACGCCAGTCTTAGCATTTTTGCAGGCGGTGGTTGAATGTACTGCACGGATGATAGCTGATTGGCAACTGATTGGATTTGCGCATGGTGTTATGAATACTGATAACTTGTCTATTACCGGCAGTACTCTAGATTTTGGTCCATTTGGTTTTATGGAACGCTTTAACCCTGCTTGGATCAACAATCACTCTGATCATAGCGGACGCTACGCTTATCAAAATCAACCTGCTATTGGTCATTGGAATCTAAATATTTGGTTACCGCACTTTATGCGTCTAGACGGTGTGACGCGCGAGACGTTAGCAGATTGTCTAGCGCCTTATGAGGCGACCTTTATGCAGCATTATCAGCAAGGGCTATGCCGTAAGCTTGGGTTGCCACATCAGCGTGAAAGTTTAAGCTTAGCGTTTGAATGGTTGACACTGCTAGAGGATAGTTTACTCGACTATACCAATAGTTTCCGAGCGTTATTAGGATTAATCGCACCGGATGAGCATCATTATGAGCAGCAGTTGCTTGCAACCCTGACGGCCGAGCTGAATCCTGAAGCACAGCAAGTCTGGCAAGCATGGTCGATCCGTTATCTGGCACAAGTAAAGCAGGTATCGATTACTCAAGCAATTGAGGATATGCAAGCCAGCAATCCTATTTATGTATTGCGTAACAGCATGGCTCAGCGTGTTATCGTTGCCGCAGAGCAAGGACAGTTTAAAGAACTAAATAGAGTATTCGAGTTGCTTGCTAGCCCTTACACGCTACATGATAGCGCCATTGACCTTGATACCTTACCGCCTGCGCCTCATGCACCGCAAATGCCAATCAGCTGTTCATCTTAATATATATTTATTCTGTAATATTTTGAAATATTTTGCATTTAGGGTTGATATTTGGGTCATTTTTTTGGCATTATCAACTAGCTAAATAATGAATATCAATTTATTATATTGTGTGCGCAGTTCATAGTCCTTAGCTAGGCAAATTATTGGCGATAATGTAGACTATCTATTTTGCGCTATTGTTGTTTTTTGCTGATATTTAAGCGCCGCATAGTACCCTTTAACAATCAATGTACACTCATGATCATATTCAATGGTTATTGAGAATTAGGCATTAGTTTTTATCACCATTTAATTTATTCCAATTTATCCTAACCATGGCAATTATTATGAATGACGATATCACTTTGAATACGGACACCCCTAGTACGGAAAAAGAGCAGTTTGAACAAGCTGCCTTACATTACCATGAGTTCCCTCGCCCTGGTAAAATCTCAGTTACTCCTATCAAGCAATTGGCAAACCAACGTGATCTGGCGCTCGCCTATTCACCAGGCGTGGCAGTACCTTGTCTTGAGATTCAAAGAGACCCATCTCTTGCGGCAAAATATACCGCACGTAGCAACTTAGTTGGTGTTATTACCAATGGTACAGCGGTGTTAGGTTTGGGAAATATCGGTCCATTGGCATCAAAGCCTGTTATGGAAGGCAAAGGGGTTCTATTCAAAAAGTTCGCTGGTATCGACGTTTTTGATATTGAAATTGCACAAAACGATCCGGACAAATTCATTGAGGCTGTTGCTTCTTTAGAGCCTACGTTTGGTGGGATTAATTTAGAAGACATCAAAGCACCAGAGTGTTTCAAAATCGAGCGCGAACTGCGTAAGCGTATGAACATTCCAGTATTCCATGATGACCAACATGGCACGTCAATCATTGTTGCGGCGGCGATGCTTAATGCATTAATCATCACGAACAAAAAAATTGAAGATATTAAAATCATTTGTTCTGGTGCCGGTGCTGCAGCGATTTCTTGCTTGGATATCATTTGTGCCCTTGGTGTGAATAAAAACAATATCTACGTATCAGACTCACGTGGCATTATCTCTACTACCCGTGAAAACCTTGATGAAACCAAACAGCGCTATGCTCGTGAAACCACTGCTACGACTATTGAAGAGCTGATGGATGATGTCGACATGTTCCTAGGCTTATCTATGCCGGGTACATTGACAGAAGACATGGTTCGCCGTATGGCAAAAGACCCTATCATCTTTGCGCTTGCTAACCCAACGCCTGAGATCATGCCAGAAATCGCCCATGCCGTCCGTCCAGACGTTATTATGGCAACCGGTCGCTCTGATTATCCGAACCAAGTAAACAACGCATTGTGTTTCCCTTATATCTTCCGCGGTGCATTAGATGTAGGCGCAACGACTGTCAACGAAGAAATGAAAATTGCATGCGTACGCGCCATTGCTGCCATGGCACATGTTGAAGCGACGCCAATGAGCAACGTCAAAAACGTTGAAAGTACGCCAAGCTTTGGTCGTGATTACCTGATCCCAGGACCACTTGAGCCAAACCTAATCATTGAAATCGCCTCTGCAGTCGCAAAAGCGGCTATGGATTCAGGCGTTGCAACGCTTCCTATCGCAGATATGAAAGCCTATCGTCAGCGTCTGTCTGAGTTTGTCTATAACTCAGCGTTTGTAATGAAGCCTATTTTTGCTCGTGCAAAAGCAGATCCAAAACGTATCGTTTACTGTGAAGGCGAAGACAGCAACGTACTATTAGCGGTACAAGTGGTCGTCGATGAGCAGTTGGCTTATCCAATCTTGGTCGGTCGTCCCTCAGTGATCGAAAATAACATCGCCAAGCTAGCATTACGCTTGAAAGACGGCGTGAACATTACTATTGTCAATGTTGATGATGATCCGCGCTATAACGATTACTGGAAAGGCTACTACGAGAAAAACAAACGTACTGGGGTCAGTATCGAGCTTGCTCGCCGTGATGTGCGCCGCAAGACCTCTTTAATTGGTGCTCTTTTGGTTGAAAATGGCGATGCCGATGGTATGATTTGTGGTACATTCGGTCACTATCAGCTGCATTTAAAATATGTTGGCGGAGTAATCAACAAAAAAGAAGGTATTAATGATTTTTATGCGATGAATGCGGTGCTTATGCAGGATCGTAATATTTTTATTGCTGATACCTATATCCATGAAGATCCAACGGCTGAGCAATTGGCTGAGATGACTGTATTGGCAGCTGAGCAATTGTGCCGCTTTAGCATTACCCCACGTGTGGCTTTGGTGTCGCATTCAAACTTCGGAACTTCTGATCGTGCCAGTGCTGTCAAAATGCGTAAAGTACATCAACTGCTGACCGAGATGAATGTCGATTTTGAGTTTGACGGTGAAATGCAAGGTGATGCTGCACTTGACGAACATATCCGTGCCAATGACTTGCCTTCGAGCAACCTTAAAGGTTCAGCAAATCTACTTATCTTGCCAACGTTAGATGCGTCGAACATTGCCTTTAACCTGCTTAAGACAGCAACCGGTAGCGCGTCTATCGGTCCTATTTTGTTAGGTGCAAGCAAACCTGTACATATTCTAACGCCATCAGCCACAGCGCGCCGTGTGGTTAATATGACGGCACTTGCGGTCACTGAAGCTCAGGATTTAGACAACGAGAAACAGTAATTGATTATGCTCTGTAAAGTGCGCAATTTACACGGTCTCTTGCATTTTTTATAGAGACCGTCTGCTATACTAAAACCAGCCAATGCTTAAAGTATTGGCTGGTTTTTTTTGAAAAAATTTAGGTTAATTGGTAGTAAATATAAAGAGAATATTATGCAAGTGTATCTCGTCGGCGGTGCAGTACGTGATCAGCTATTAGGGCGCCCTATTAAAGATAAAGACTTCGTTGTCGTTGGGGCAACAGTTACTGAGATGCTTGAAGCAGGTTTTCAGCAAGTAGGTGCAGATTTCCCTGTATTTTTGCATCCGGTGAACCGTGAGGAATATGCTCTCGCACGAACTGAGCGTAAGCAAGGTCTGGGCTATCAGGGCTTTAGCGTGCATGCCAGTATTGACGTTAGTTTAAAAGACGATTTGCAGCGGCGCGACTTGACGATCAATGCCATGGCCATAGAGGTTACTAGCTTAACCGACGATACACCGATAAGTGGTGACGTGATTGATTACTACGGCGGATTGCAGGATATTGAAAATAAAACCCTACGTCATGTCTCAAGTGCCTTTAACGAAGACCCTTTACGGGTGCTGAGAACGGCGCGCTTTTATAGCCGCTATTACGATTTGGGCTTTACTATTGCTGATGACACGTTAGTTTTGATGCGTGAGTTGGTTGCTTCAGGAGAGCTTACCCATTTAAGTAGCGAGCGTATTTGGCAAGAATCGAGCCGTGCAATGATGCAGCTCTCCCCTCAGGTATACTGGCAACAGCTATTTGATATCGGCGCCCTTGCAGAGTACTTTGCACCGTTACATCAGGCTTGGAATGATGATCAGCTACGAGAGACAGTGCAAACATCGCTATATTTCGCCGGTCAGATGCACTTGAATCTATCGCAGCGTTGGGCGCTAGTAATGGTTAGCCTTAAGCCATCATTATTTCAGAACAAACATACTGAAGCCATAACAGCGGTCAAAAGTATTAACGATATAGGTAATATGGCTAAAGTACCAAAGGCACAAACACAATTTGCTAGTTTGTTCGTACAACAAGCTGATAAATTAAGCGTTATAACCCAACTCAGTGCTGCCGAGAAAATTGATCTTATTCAAGCCTGCAGCGCCCATAAAGAGCCTGAAAAACTCTCGCAGCTCTTGGTCACAAGCCAAGTATTGCAGTTATCTATACAGCACCGTCAGATGATGTTGGCATTAAATAGCTTTCACAGTATTGGTATGAATGATATTGATCAAAGTCTCAAAGGTCCAGCGATTGGTAAAGCCTTGCGTCAATGCAGAATTGAGCATTTACAAACGCAAACAGCCTGACTAAAAATAGAGTAAATGACCTTTTAAAACTTAAAAATATATCCTGATTAAAATGCTACTATGAATCAAAAAACTAAAACTTCTCAGCCAATTGATACTCATGCCCCTGTTATGCTTGTGACTGGTAGCGCTAAGCGTATCGGTGCTGCAATTGTTCGTGCGGCTCACAAGCAAGGCTATCGCGTCATTATCCATTGTCATCATAGTGAGCAAGAGGCACATGCATTAGCAGACGTGCTGAATGATACTTGCGCTCATAGTGCTGTGGTTATTGTCGCGGATTTGGCAGTGGTAAATCAGGCAGACACTCTCAAGCACCTGACCCAAACTATCATGCAGGCATTTGGGCAACTAAACGTACTGGTACATAATGCCTCTCGCTTTTACTCTACTCCCCTTGGCAGTATTAATTATGACCAGTGGGATGAGCTGCTGTTGACCAATGCCAAAGCGCCTTTGTTGTTAAGCCAAGCACTACTACCTTATCTTAAGCAACAACAAGGTTGTATTATTAGTTTGCTCGATATTCATGCACAGGATAAGCCGTTCGCCAATTATACGGTTTACAATATGGCAAAAGCGGCCCATCGGATGATGGTGCAGTCTTTAGCACTGGATATGGCGCCTGATGTACGCGTTAATGGGGTCGCGCCTGGGGTCAATATTTTACCCAATACAGATAGCGATCAAGCGCTTGATAGTCAACAGCAAAGTAAGATTATAGGTTCCATTCCTATGCAGCGAATAGGTATCCCTGCTGACATTGCGCATAGCGTGCTCTATTTGGCGAATGCCAGTTATGTGACGGGTGAAATAATAACCGTAGATGGAGGCCGAAGTTTGACGCTGGCTGGTGGTAATTAGTGATAATTCATTAAATAGTATGCCCTATCTGCTAACTTTTACTTGAAAATATATAAAAATCAGGTATCATTGTGCGTCTAAAGGGCCCATAGCTCAGTTGGTTAGAGCAGAGGACTCATAATCCTTTGGTCGTAGGTTCAAGTCCTACTGGGCCCACCAAATTCAAACCCCGTAAACGCAATGTTTATGGGGTTTTTTGTTGTCTAGTGTTTTTAGCTGGCTTGTTAAAGTGTGCGATAAACCTCTGAGGGTGGATTTGCCTATCCCCAATGAATCAGCACCGTCAGGTATTTTACGTTTGTGTTCAACGACTAAGCTGATGGCTTCTAATTTGAATTCTCGGGTGTATTGATTGCGTTTGTTGGTTATACTATGTTCCGTCTTTTGTTTAGTACAACCTCTTAGCAGCTGTCCGAATTTATTATGCCACTACATGCTGGCATGTCTTAGCAAGTCCTTGCTGCTTTTATGAGTACTCAATTGGCTTAATTAATATCGGGGTTTGCTTTGCAAGCACCCTTATTTACGCTTTCTGAACTTAGCAGCCCACTTCTTTCAATGTAATCGTTTTAATCCTCTTAGACTAGACACTTATGGTGCATAGAAAATCATAAAAACCATCATGGTGCGAAAAAAGTGCAATATCTCCTAAAAAGACCGATATTGGTGCGTTTATTGTGTATTTTGGAATGGCATAAATATTGAAGTATTAATAGCAGTTAGGAATGGTTTGTTAACTCGGCCTACCAAGCTGCTACTTTATCTTTTTGGAGAAATATATGTCTTTATTGCCAACGCTTATCACTGCTACTCCTATTAATACAAACCATCGTATCGACTCAAAATTGACGTCACGTTTGTCTCTGCTAGCAGTAGCTGTTGTCGGCAGCTTAAGTCTTATAGGTTGTCAAAAACCTGCAGAAACTAGCGCTGAGACCAATTCTACAGCTACAAAAACCGAAACGGCCGAGACCGCTACTACCCCTGCGGCAGATGGTGACACCATCAAAGTTGGCATCTTGCATTCTTTATCTGGAACGATGGCCATCTCTGAAACATCCTTAAAAGATACTGCTCTCATGACCATTGATGAAATTAATGCCAATGGCGGTGTGTTGGGTAAGCAGCTAGAGCCAATCGTCGTAGATCCCGCTTCTGATTGGCCGTTATTCGCTGAAAAAGCACGTCAGCTATTAACTCAAGACAAAGTGGATGTCATATTTGGAGGTTGGACATCGGTGTCACGTAAGTCCGTGCTGCCTGTCGTTGAAGAGCTAAATGGTCTTATGTTCTACCCTGTGCAGTACGAAGGTCAAGAGCAGTCAAAAAATATTTTCTACACTGGGGCGGCACCCAACCAGCAAGCTATTCCTGCCGTTGAATACTTAATGAGTCCAGAGGGTGGTAGTGCAGAACGCTTCGTTTTACTTGGGACCGATTATGTCTATCCTCGGACTACTAACCAGATATTGCGTGCTTTCTTGAAGTCTAAAGGCGTCGCTGAAAAAGACATCATGGAAGAGTACACCCCTTTCGGTTTTAGCAACTATCAGACCATCGTGGGCAACATTAAAAGCTTCTCGACCGGTAAAAAGACGGCAGTTATCTCTACCATTAATGGGGATTCAAACGTACCCTTTTATCGTGAACTTGCCAACCAAGGTATTAAAGCATCTGACATCCCAGTCATGGCATTCTCAGTAGGAGAAGAAGAACTTCGTGGTATCGATACCAGCTTATTGCAAGGGCATTTGGCGTCATGGAACTACTTTATGTCGGTTAAAAATCCTGTCAACAGCGGCTTCACCAAAAAGTATAAGAAATATGCGCTAGATCATAAGCTACCGAATGCTGAAAAGGTCGTGACCAATGATCCTATGGAAGCCACCTACGTAGGTATCAATATGTGGAAACAAGCAGTCGAAAAAGCAGGTACCACTAATGTCGACAAAGTGCGTATTAGTATGGGAGGTCAGACTTTTGACGCGCCATCAGGGTATACATTAAAAATGGATGAGGAAAACCATCACTTATGGAAGCCTGTCATGATCGGTCAAATCCGTTCCGATGGTCAGTTCGATGTGATCAGCAAAACGCCAAAAGTCATTCGTGCTGAGCCATGGAGTCAGTACATTCCTAAATAAGGTTGTGGTCACCCAAGCCTTAGCCTTAGTCCCTAGCCCCTTAATGGTATCAATACCAGCAACCCTTTAGCTCCTCTACTGATAAAACAGTTTTCAGTAGAGGTTAGAGGAGTGTTGACTGCAAAAAAGGAACCATCATGTCACATTACCCTTCCTATTATAAAAGTGACGCGCAAGCCAATTATTCTAATAAGATTTTTATCATCGCCTTACTATCTTTACTCCTTCTCATTGCTATCACATCACCTGCTCATGCTCACGAGACGCCAGTAGTACACAGCCATGGCGACAAACTATCGACTAATACTGTGGCAGCGACATCCACTGATGTAAGTGAAGAGACCTTATTTGCTCAAAAAAAGCAGTCTCTAACTACGCCAGCTAATCTTGCGATAAGTAAAGGGGATGCTATCGAGCAGTTCGTTGCTGCTGACTTCACCAAGCGCCAAACCATGCTCAACCAGTGGCCGGGATCAGTTGAGAGTTTGGATACTTTAGTTGAGCTGATAAAAAACGATGAGCTATACCAAGGCAATGGTGGGCAAACTTATCTACTTAACAGCGAAGATGAGCTATTTACTTATCCTGCTAAGCAGCTGACCACCGAGTGGCCTAGCGACTTGGCGCAAGTGACTTTGACCAATACGCTACGCTCAGCCTTAGTATTTGGACAAGCCAAGGTTAAGCTTGAGTCAAATGATCCTACGCAACGTGTGCAGGCAGTCGCCATCTTAGCGGACAATATCGAACAGCTAGATCCAGCACTCATAAGTACTGCTGCCACTAATGAGGAAGACGACGACGTCAAAACAGCGTTGAGTACTTTACAAGCGAGGATTGATTTTAGAGACGGCGACGTTACTACCCAAATTGCCGCGCTTACCGTGCTTGCTGATAGCGATAGCCCGCAAGTCTTAGTTGATGTCAAAAAAGCATTGGCGGCAGATGATATCGATCCTGTACTCAAATCCGCGCTGTTAGACGCTGAAGAAAGTATTGAGCAGCGCATTACCCTCAGTACTTGGATAGGTCATCTGTTCACGGGGCTTAGTACGGCAAGTATCTTACTACTGGCGGCATTAGGGCTGGCCATTACTTTTGGGCTACTGGGTGTCATCAATATGGCTCATGGTGAGCTCATTATGATTGGTGCTTACGCCACTTATATGGTGCAAAATCTCTTTCAAGCGTATTTTCCTAGTATGACTGGATGGTATCTGGTTGCTGCTATACCCGTCGCTTTCTTAGTTAGTGCCATTATTGGCATGGTTATCGAACGAATCATTATTCGCCCGCTTTATGGTCGTGAGCTTGAAACCTTACTGGCAACCTTCGGTGTCAGTCTGATTCTCATGCAGTTGGTTCGGATGATATTTGGCGCGCAAAACGTCGAAGTCAGCAATGTCGACTGGTTGAGCGGTGCCTATCAAGTCTCCTCGATCCTTGTGCTTCCCTTCAATCGTATCGCTATTATTGGCTTTACCATCATTATTCTTATGCTACTGGTGTACTTACTGAACAAGACTCGCTTTGGGTTGTTTGTGCGCGCTGTCACTCAAAACCGGCAAATGGCACGTGCAGTTGGTATCTCATCTGCTCGCATCGATATGTTGGCTTTTGGACTTGGCTCGGGTCTCGCAGGTCTCGCTGGCTGTGCTTTGGCGCAAGTAGGCAATGTCGGACCCGACTTAGGTCAAACTTATATTATTGATGCGTTCTTAGTCGTCGTGGTTGGCGGTGTTGGGCAAGTATGGGGCGCGGTCTTGGCATCTTTAGGTCTTGGTGTCAGTGGTACGGTGCTTGAAATCGGCATTGGTGCTGTGATGGCTAAGATTGTATTACTGGTTCTTGTGATTTTGTTTATTCAAAAACGTCCACAAGGTTTATTCGCCCTCAAAGGCCGTTTTGTGGATTAAGGAGAACCTCATGCGTTTGACTCAATTATTATCTGATTCCCCACGTAATGCCATTTTGATTGGTTTGTGTTTTTTAGTGCTACTGATATTGCCTTGGCTCCATCTACTACCTGAAACCTCTAGTTTTCACCTGTCTGCTTACTGGATAACTTTGATTGGTAAAATAATGGCGCTCGCCATGGTAGCACTGGCTTTAGACTTGGTCTGGGGCTATGCTGGCATCCTAAGCTTAGGTCATGGTCTTTATTTTGCGCTAGGAGGTTATGCCTTTGGCATGTACTTGACGCGTGAAACTGCTGGCACGGGCTTGCCAGATTTTATGCGTTTCTTAAGCTGGACCGAGCTGCCGTGGTATTGGGCAGGCACTCAACATTTCTGGTGGGCGATGGCTCTAGTGGTATTAGTTCCCGGTCTGGTCGCTTTCATCTTTGGCTATTTTGCTTTTCGCTCAAAAATCAAAGGGGTTTATTTTTCGATTATTACTCAAGCCATGACCTATGCGGCAGCCTTATTATTCTTCCGTAACGAAACAGGCTTCGGTGGTAACAATGGCTTCACAGGTTTTACCACGTTATTAGGCTATGACATCACTGCCTCTTCAACGAGAGCTGTGCTGTGTTTTACGACTGCTTTGGCGCTGCTACTGTCCTATCTTGGACTACGCTATCTGATGAGCCAGCCTTATGGGCGCGTGCTCGGTGCCATCCGTGATAGTGAAAATCGCTTGCAGTATTTAGGCTATCGCACGCTTTGGTACAAGCTTTCTGCTTGGGTATTGTCTGCAGTCATTGCTGGTATCGCTGGTGCTCTATATGTACCGCAAGTTGGCATCATTAATCCGGGCGAGATGAACCCCGTCAACTCTATCGAGATGGCAGTATGGGTAGCTGCGGGAGGTAGAGGTTCACTCATTGGTGCTATCGTAGGCGCAGGTGCAATCAATGCGATTAAGACTTATTTTACTGTCGCCTACCCTGAGTTTTGGTTGCTTATCCTCGGTGGATTATTTGTGGTGGTTACTTTATTTCTCCCTAACGGCATCATTGGCGTACTTGATCGTTTTAAAAAGGAAAAAGAATAATGTTAATAACTAATGCTGATACTTCTAATGTTGCTACTTCCCAAAAAGTTACTAACGATGCGCTTGTTAAAAACAATCCTAGTATCAATAATCCAATGAAAAACTCTAAAAATACACCACACATAACGGTCGCAGAAAACACGCCTACCCGACCAGTCACTAGTTTGGCTGAAGATTGCGGAGATAGCGGAGGCTTGGCGCATCCTGTTCCCAAATCAGGGCCGGATATGAGACATGGTATTGCGCTGTATTTAGAAGGCGTTAGCGTGTGGTTTGACTCATTCCGTGCACTCAATGATCTATCTTTATACATTGAGGCAGGCGAGCTACGCTGCATCATCGGCCCTAATGGCGCAGGTAAGACGACTTTAATGGATGTTATTACGGGTAAAACGCGTCCTACTAAAGGCAGTGCATTTTTCGGTCAAGTACATAATTTAGCCAAATTATCTACCGAAGAAATAGCGGAAGCAGGCATTGGCCGTAAGTTTCAAAAACCTACCGTATTTGAGAAATTTACTGTACTCGATAACTTAATGCTGGCCGCGCCAAAGGACAAGCGAGTGTCAAAAAGCTGGTTTACTCGTATTGATGCAGAAATCCAAGATACCCTTGACTCAACGCTTGAGCAAATACGCCTAAAAGAGCTGATTAACAAGCCAGCAGGACTATTATCTCATGGTCAAAAGCAGTGGCTAGAGATTGGGATGTTATTGATGCAAAGACCAAAACTTATCTTACTTGATGAACCAGTGGCAGGCATGACAGATGCCGAAACCGAACATACCGCTGAGTTATGTCTGCGCCTTAAAAAAAATCATACTTTAATCGTGGTTGAGCATGACATGACTTTCATTGATGCCATCAGTGAGAAAGTAACGGTCTTAGCAAATGGCGCTATTTTGGCTGAAGGCACGTTGAGTGAAGTACAGAATAATGAAGCCGTCATTGAGACTTACTTGGGTCGATAATTGATAGTAGTGCTTAGAAATAGACCTAAAAAATAGAGGTGCTTATATGTTAGAAATTAATGCCATAAATCAATATTATGGTGGCAGTCACATTTTACGTGATGTCACCCTCGCCGCCCCGGTAGGAGAATGTAGCGTGGTACTGGGTCGTAATGGCGTCGGTAAAACCACCTTGCTTAAATGCTTGATGGGCATCCTACCAATAAAATCAGGTGAAATTTTATTAGACGGTAAGGACATTAGTCAGATGACGCCTGAGCAGCGTGTACGCGCAGGACTCGCTTATGTACCGCAAGGACGTGATATCTTTTCCACTTTGACCGTTGAAGAAAACATTCTGATTGGCATGGCGAAATTTTCTCAACGAAAAGCAAGCAAAGTACCTAAACACTTGTATGATATATTTCCAGTGCTGGACGAGATGAAGCATCGCCGCGGCGGCGATCTATCTGGCGGTCAGCAGCAGCAGCTCGCTATTGCTCGTGCGCTTGCCTCCGAGCCATCTGTGCTGGTACTCGATGAGCCGACTGAAGGTATTCAGCCCTCTATCATCAAGGACATCGGGCGGGTCATTAGGGATTTGGGTTATCAAGGTGAAATGGCAATTATACTGGTCGAGCAGTTTTATGAGTTTGCAGAAGAGCTTGCCGATAACTATACCGTGCTCTCTAGAGGACAAGTAGTTGCTCAAGGGGCTGGAGTTGACATGGCAAAAAACAACATTCAAGAGTTGGTGGCAATCTAAAAGGACACTTTATAAAAAGACACTTTATAAAAGGGAATACAATTTTGACTTGGCAATCCTCACTACAGCTTCATTTCGACTGCGCCTCTAATGCTGCAAAAACTCGGCTGTATCATCGTGCCCATACTGGGGCATTAATGGTGCAGCGTGCGCTGTATCCTGAGCCTGATAGTACTGATAGTAGCCAAGCAGGAATTTGCCATATTTATGTGTTGTATCCTCCTGCTGGTATCGCCGATGATGACCGCTTAACACTGGAATTTGACCTACACTCTAACAGCCATGCGGTGATTACCACCCCTGGAGCCGGCAAATGGTACGGGCAACGCAAATCATTACGATACTCTAGACCTAGCGACTCATCAAAATTTACCAACGGTACTCAATCGGCAAATAGCAACACTTCTAACGACTGTTTTAATGATGTTGTCAGCGCAGAACAGCATATCGACGCCCGCCTCGATGACCACGCTGTCCTTGAATGGCTACCACAAGAAAGCATTTATTACGATCATTCTGTCTCTACTGCCAATAACCGCTTTTATTTAGCTAAGACGGCAAGTTTATTGACTTGGGATATTGCTGTGTTCGGACGTCAAGCGTATCAAGAGACTTTTGCTAATGGTCATTATGCCAACCGCTTAGAGATATGGCGTGAGAGTGATCTATTGGTCAGTGAGTGCACCGCCCAACAAGCCAATACGCGCTGGTTTACCTCACCATTAGGATTGAATGATCAACATGTGCATGGCTCTTTTTGGGCAATACCTAGCACAGAGGTCATTGCGCCAGAACTACAGAATAATCCGCTCAAGCTCGGCCAATATTTAGATGCCACTATTACCGAGATACGCAATCTCATTGATACGCAGTCACTACCCATTCACTGTACTCACAATTTTCAAGGTATTAATTGCCGTTATTTAGGGGCAGATGTGCGTGCCTGCTTTGAGGCCTTTTACCAAATTCGCGAGCTTATCAGGTCTAAATGGTACAAGCTTGAGCCTCATCGACCGAGAATTTGGGACACTTAATATCATGTGCTCCCACTTAATCTCATCCTTGAACAATGCTGAACCAAACCAGAATGACTTTACTTAGCACATCTAACTTGGCACATTTACTTTATAAAGATTAAAAACGGTTCATAGTCTTTAAAGCACAATAATTATTAAGGAAGCTTTATGCAATTAAATCCTACAGAGAAAGATAAACTCTTACTATTTACCGCCGGTATGGTGGCGGAACGTCGTAAAAATCGCGGCGTCAAGCTCAATTATCCTGAGTCTATCGCTTACATTAGCATGTTACTAATGGAAGGCGCGCGTGATGGCAAAACCGTGGCGCAACTGATGAGTGAAGGAGCCACTTATCTCTCTGCCAATGACGTCATGGAAGGCATTGCAGAGATGATACACGATGTCCAAGTTGAAGCCACTTTCCCCGATGGCACTAAGCTGGTGACGGTACATAACCCCATCGTATAGCTTGTTTGCTATAAAGTCGTATACAACGATATTGAACTAGAGCCATTGCCGTAAGACGATTAAGGATAATAAAAATGACGATGAAAGTAGGCGAATATAAGATTAAAGCAGGCGATATGGCATTGAATGCTGGTCGCTGCGTTCAAACCATAGCAGTAATCAATACCGGCGACCGCCCTATTCAAATCGGTTCTCATTATCACTTCTATTAAGTCAATGCAGCACTGAGCTTTGATCGAGAGTCGACGCTTGGCTATCGACTCAATATCCTATCTGGCACTGCGGTACGCTTTGAGCCGGGACAAGCGCGCGAAGTGGAACTGGTTGCCATCTCAGGTAGACAGCATATCTATGGGTTTGCTGGCAAAGTTATGGGCGTTGTAGACCCTAAAACCTCTCAAAACACCTCGAAAAAACGCATTGACCGACGTATTTATGCCGAACATTTTGGCCCTACCACAGGGGATAAGGTACGCTTGGCCGATACGAATTTATGGCTTGAGGTTGAATATGATTTGACCAGTCATATTGATCACCAGCCTGACATTGATAGTGTTAACATCGGTGAAGAGGTTAAGTTTGGCGGCGGGAAGGTTATCCGCGATGGGATGGGTCAATCACAGCTGCTGGGTGAGCAAGTTGCCGATACTATTATTACCAATGCTTTGATTGTGGACTACAGCGGTATCTACAAGGCAGATATCGCTATCAAAGAGGGTCGTATCAGTGGCATTGGTAAAGCTGGCAACCCTGATATTCAGCCTAATGTGACGTTACCTATTGGCGCGGCTACCGAAATTATCGCAGGAGAAGGTAAAATCTTGACTGCTGGCGGTATCGATAGTCATATTCATTTCATTGCACCGCAGCAATGTGAGACGGCATTGATGTCTGGTGTAACCACGATGTTAGGCGGTGGTACGGGACCTGCTGAAGGTACTCTTGCCACAACGTGCACTCCTGGTGCTTATCATATTCACAGCATGCTAAAAGCCACTGATGCTATTCCGATGAACATCGGATTCTTAGGTAAAGGCAATGTTAGTTTACCAGCGCCAATTGTTGAGCAAATCGAAGCGGGTGCTATCGGTCTTAAACTTCATGAAGACTGGGGCTCCACGCCCAAAGCCATTGATAACTGCCTTAGCGTGGCTGAAGAATACGATGTGCAAGTGGCTATTCATACTGATACGTTAAATGAAAGCGGCTATTTAGATAGCACTCTAGGCGCGTTTAAAGACCGTTGTATTCACACCTTCCATACCGAAGGCGCTGGCGGTGGTCATGCTCCAGATATCTTAAAAGCTATTGGCGAAACCAATGTTTTACCCTCATCAACCAACCCTACACGCCCTTTCACCATTAATACCATTGACGAGCATCTCGACATGCTCATGGTTTGTCACCATCTAAGCCCAGCCATTGCTGAAGATGTCGCTTTTGCAGAAAGCCGTATTCGTAAAGAAACCATCGCCGCTGAAGATATTTTACAAGATATGGGCGCTATCTCCATGATGAGTAGTGATTCGCAAGCGATGGGACGTGTGGGAGAAGTCATTATTCGCACATGGCAAACGGCTGATAAAATGAAAGCCCAGCGTGGTCACCTTGCTCCTGATCAATCAGCTAAAACTGAGCAGTCCTTAGACAATATCATGCTAAGTCCTACGGATTCTGATAGCGGCAATGACAACTTTCGTATCAAACGCTACCTCGCAAAATACACCATCAATCCCGCTATTACCCATGGCATCAGTGATGAAGTAGGATCACTTGAGTTGGGAAAATGGGCAGATTTAGTGTTGTGGTCGCCTGCATTTTTTGGTGTAAAGCCTGATTTAATTATAAAAGGCGGCTTGATTGCAGCGGCACCTATGGGTGACCCCAATGCTTCCATATCCACCCCCCAGCCTGTGCACTATCGCAGCATGTTTGGCAGCTTCCCCAAGACAGTAGCGCAGACTTGCATCACCTTTATGTCAAGTGCGGCTATTGATAAGGGTGTTGATAGGCAATTAGGATTAGAAAAGGTCATCAAAGCGGTACACAACATTCGTAAGGTACGCAAACAAGACATGAAGTTTAACAGCTACTGTCCTCAGATGGAGGTCAATCCTGAGACTTATGAAGTGTATGCCGATGGTGAGCTGCTGACCTGTGAGCCTGCCGAGCATCTGCCGATGGCACAGCGCTACTTTTTATTCTAGATGCTCTTTATTATCGTGCTGATAATCCACAATCAGCTGTGAATCATCTATTTTAACGGACTATAAACATACTTATGAAAATTTATACGCAACGCCTCGATCCATCAACCCTTAGCGCTGAACAACAAGCCGTGATTGAAGGCCAAAAACAGGCAGAAAACTTTTTATATTTAGATTTCGACACCCGTCAGCGTAGCCGTTTTAAAGCAGAAACTCAGCATCAAGAATCCATTGGTGTTGATCTACCGCGTACGGAAACTATTAAGAATGGCAGTGTTTTAGCAGACCATCAAGGCAACCTAATACAGATTATGGCCGCCAAGCAAACCTTGATAGAAGTGACTGCCGATAATGATTTTGACCTTATGAAAGGCGCTTACCATTTAGGCAACCGCCATGTGCCTTTAATGCTGACCCCTACTGCCCTCTACTTTGAGCCTGACCATGTTTTAGAAGCGATGTTACATCAACTTGGCCTACATACCCAAGCCGTACAAGCACCGTTTGAGCCAGAAACGGGTGCTTATAAAGGCAATCAAGGCGGACATTCTCACTCCCATGGTCATGGTAATAATCATAATCACAGTCATCACAATCACGACCATTCACACACCCATGGCAACTCTCATGACTAATCATGCCACGCACTATCCTACCAGTACCGCACAAGGTATGAATGATCTGAATAATGCAGATGTGACCGGACGTTTGCTCATGCTGGCGTCAAGCAACTTACCTATTGGCAGTTATACCTACTCGCAAGGTATAGAACCGGCTATTGAGTCAGGGCTTATTCATGATGAAAGCAGTAGTATGGATTTTATGAGTGATTATCTGGAGCTGGCATTATGTCGTTATGAGCTACCGCTACTAGCACTCATTATTGAAGCCCTTATGATTGAGGACGTCGCACTTGCTGATGCTATAGGTGCAGATTACCACGCTAGCCGCGAAACCAAAGAGTTCGTCTATGAATCAAGTCAATTGGCTCTGTCTTTATCCGCATGGCTTGATAATGTCCTTGAGCTTAATGTGCCTGATAGCTTACTCGCTCATGGGTTTTTGCCACTGTTTGCCCATATCAGCTCGCACTGGCAATTTAACCCTGTACAAGCCATGACCACTTACGCTTTTGGTCAAATCGAAAATATGGTGCTGGCTGCGGTCAAGACCGTACCGCTTGGACAAATGGCAGGACAGCGAATCATTTGGCAGCTGCAACAGCTATTAAGCCAACAAATACAGCCACTGGCTGCTCGCGTCAAGCAAAGTTTTTTGTACGCTCAAAGGCTGCCGTTAGTGGCAGATACGCCTGACATAGCGATATCAAAGCTAAATCTACTTTATCAACAGCTACAAATATCAGCTAACTTACCAAATTTAGCGCTCCTGTCTTGCCAGCATGAAAGGCAATATAGCCGCTTATTTCGCTCTTAATGGCTGAAAACCCTAACACTTATTAAGGAACTTTATTTATGGCACTAACTCCTAAAGTCGAAAACAAACATTCAGACACGACATTATCACCACTACGCTTAGGTATTGGTGGCCCTGTAGGCTCAGGAAAAACAGCATTAACGCTGAGATTGTGTCAACGCCTGCGCGATGACATCAATATGGCAGTAGTAACCAATGATATTTATACCAAAGAAGATTCTGAATTTTTAACGCGTCATGAGGCCATGCCAGCCGAGCGCATTCGCGGTGTCGAAACGGGTGGCTGCCCGCATACTGCCATCCGTGAAGATGCCTCGATTAACCTATCTGCCATCGCCGAATTACAGCAGCAGTTTGCAGGTCTTGAGCTTATTATCATCGAGTCTGGTGGCGATAATTTGGCAGCCACCTTTAGTCCTGAATTATCCGACTTGACACTATATGTCATTGACGTCTCAGCAGGCGATAAAATCCCTCGTAAAGGCGGGCCTGGTATCATGAAATCGGACTTACTCATCATCAATAAAACCGACCTTGCCCCCTTCGTAGGCGCGTCACTTGAAGTGATGGCACGTGATGCCAAAAAAATGCGTGGCGATAAGCCTGTGGTCTTTAGCAACATGAAAACGGGTGAAGGCGTTGATGACATTGTTGCCTTTATCCTTGATAAAGGCATGATAAGCATAGCGTAAGACTGTGCCTATAATGCCACATGCTATGGCATAAATAGCCGTTCTGCAAACTACTGAATGATAAGCAGATTATCAGACAGTGATCATATCGATTGGCTTACACATTAAGGATTTATCATGACCATAAAAACCTCACAAACCATGATATAGTCAATTCCAAATAAAACAGATACGTTATGTTCCAACGCAGTACTGGTATAAATTTTTTAGCATGCGGTGCCTACGCCGACAGAGGCTGCGTAAAATTCATCCCAGTCCTATTGTATCGCTTTAATACTGAATTCACTATACGTAAAAATTTCACCAGCAAAACGTCAACGGCTAATGGATTAGCATTGTTATCATTAAAAAAGCCGAATGCTACTTTTAATCGTAGCATTCGGCTTCTTGGTCGGATTTTCTAACCGTTAGAAAGAAGTACGGCGATAGTCGCGGTATTTAGGTAACCAGAAGTTAGCTTTTAATCGACGCTCTAAGTTTTCTGCCGTGACTGGTAATGCCAATTTATCTTCAATCGCTTGCAAGGCAACTGCATAGGCTATTTTTTCACTGATTTCTCTAATGAATTTAATGGGCGGCAATATGGCACCTGGCGCTTTTTCATATTCTACTGAGATATCTGCAAGTGCTTGGCTTGCTGCCGTCAGCATATTATCGCTGATACCCGTCGCACGTGCTGCTAATACACCTAAACCAATGCCTGGGAATATGTAGCTATTATTACACTGCGAAACCTCGTAAGACTGGCCTTCAAAAGTGGTATTAGGAAAAGGACTGCCCGTTGCAACAATGGCCTTACCACGACTCCAGTTGGTCACTTCTTGCGGTGTTGCTTCAACACGCGACGTTGGATTTGATAGCGGCAATACAATAGGATGTTCAGTATTAGCACATAAAGCTTCGACGACCTCTTGCGTAAAGAGACCTTTTTGTCCGCTTACGCCAAACAAGACAGTTATTCTTGCTTGTTTAACCACTTGTGCTAACCCAAGTTTTTGACTCTTATCCCAATGTTCAATATCTGATTCTTTTTGCACTAACGGTGTTTGGAATTTTTGTAGCTCTGTCATGCTATCGGTTAGCAGACCATAACGGTCAACCATAAATACCTGTCTGCGAGCTTGCTCTTCTGTTAACCCTTCACGCTGCATCTGACGAATAATGTGCTCAGCGATACCGCAGCCTGCAGATCCTGCACCCAAGAAAGCAATATTTTGTTGACTAAGTTTCTGGCTTTTATTTAAACATGCTGCAATCAATGTACCGACTGAAACAGCAGCAGTTCCTTGAATATCATCATTAAAGCAACAGAGCTGATCACGATATTTATTCAATAATGGGGTCGCATTTTCCTGTGCAAAATCTTCAAATTGCAATAACACCTCGGGCCAACGACGCTTAACAGCCTGAATAAATAAGTCTACAAATTCATTGTACTCATCGCCAGAGATGCGTGGATTTCTCCATCCCATATACATAGGATCGTCAAGCAACTGCTGATTATTGGTACCGACATCTAACAAAATAGGTAAGCAATAAGCTGGACTAATACCACCACAAGCGGTGTATAAAGCCAATTTACCAATTGGAATTCCCATACCGCCAATACCTTGGTCACCTAAGCCCAAGATACGTTCGCCATCAGTGACCACGATAACTTTTACGTTTTGTTTGGTGGCGTTTTGCAACATGTCATCGATTTTATGACGTTCAGGATAAGAAATAAATAAACCACGTTTACGGCGATAAATTTGAGAGAATTTTTCACAAGCTTGCCCAACCGTAGGGGTATAGATGAGCGGCATGACTTCCTCAATATGCTGCTCAATCAAATGGTGAAATAATGTCTCATTAGTGTCTTGTATATTACGCAAATAAATATGCTTATCCATATCACTGGTAAATGAGCGTAGTTGAAGATAAGCACGTGATGACTGCTCTTCAATCGTCTCAATATTATGAGGTAATAGACCGGTTAAATTAAAGCTATCGCGCTCCTCTGATGAAAAAGCACTGCCCTTATTCAATAAAGGGGTTTCTAATAGTGCAGGACCTGCAAAGGGGATATATAACGGACGTTGGTTTAACATGATAAAATCTTCTTATTAAAAGTATGGGGTGGTACAAGGTTAATGGGTTAAATATTTTTATCGATTCATTAAACAAATGAAATTATTTAAATTTATGGTTTGCTCTAGCTTGCTCAAATTCGTTCAAGCTGACATTCTTAAGGAATTGATATCTATAATAAATACAATGTCTTTTGTAAACCCTCAACATTGATAATGAAGGATTTTTTATCGTATTTTCTTAATTGAATAAGTTGTTTTTAGCAAGTTAGAAATTGAGCGATGCTGAAGAAACTGTAAAGATAAACTTAGTAAACTAACCACTGGACGAGGCGCTTACCATGACCAAAAAATTGCAGAGATATAGTACAGAATGTAAAGCAGAGGCTATCTAACAGATAACTTAAATGTGATGGCTTAGTAATCAAGAATAGCGATACAAACGTTATCCAATTGATATAACCCATCAAGGCAAAGTTGTCGGCAAGAATCCCTATTATACTGAAGTTATAGCAGCTCTTGAAGACATCATACAACTGAAATAGCAATCATGAATTATTGCGGTCAAAGCATAAAAGAATAAATAGAACTAATATCGGCTATTTACACAAAACAATCACTGTAATAGTCTTGAGAAGTCTAGCACAAAGGTTATTTAAAAACACCTTGTTACAACTTACTATTAGTGCTATATTTTAACCAGTTGATGAGTATCTACACTTTTTCAACCAAAACCTCTTATTTTATCCTTCGTAAAAATCGTTACCGCAAGAACACCATAATAAGAACGCAGTAAGTAGTAAAGTGACCAATCACCTGCAACTCCTTTCTTTGACATGGTTAATTTTTTAAATCTTAAAAACACAAACTGTATGAGTCAGGAAGACTCTTGCATTAAATTCGCATGAACCCCTGCTTATACAACAATCGTGCCCCTTTATATGCACTTACAAGGATGTCAATCATGTCGCTACAAAACCCAATTTTTATTCCTGGCCCTACCAATATTCCTGACAGATTACGTCGCGCGATGAACGTGCCGACGCAAGATCACCGTGCGCCTGATTTCTCAGACACGTTCTTACCAGTGCTTGCTGATTGTAAAAAAGTATTTGGCACCCAAGATGGCGAAATCATTCTATTTACCTCTAGCGGCACAGGTGGCTGGGAAGCTGCTATTAGCAATACCTTGTCACCTGGTGATAAAGTTCTGATTGCACGCTATGGTATGTTCTCGCATCGCTGGATCGATATGTGTCAGCGCCACGGACTTGATGTGCAAGTTGTAGAATGCGATTGGGGAACAGGCGCACCTGCTGATAAATTTCAAGCGATTTTAAACGAAGATACTGCACACGAAATCAAAGCCGTCATGGTCACCCATAACGAAACAGCAACAGGTGTTTTAAGTGATATTGGCGCCGTTCGTAAAGCCATGGATAGCAGTGACCACCCTGCTTTATTATTCGTAGATGGTGTTAGCTCAATTGCTTGCGTTCCTTTTGAGATGGATGCTTGGGGCGTAGACGTTGCTGTTGCCGGCTCACAAAAAGGCTTTATGCTCGCAACGGGTATGGCAATATTGGGCGTCAGTCAAAAAGCTTTGAGTCATATGGATGAGGCAAAGCTTCCACGTACTTATTTTGCTTTTCGTGATATGTTAAATGCCAATGCCAACGGCGGCTTCCCTTATACACCACCATTAAATCTCATCTATGGCCTAAGAGAAAGTCTTGAGATGTTGTTTGATGAAGGCCTTGATAATGTCTATGCACGTCATTACCGTCTAGCCGAAGGTGTACGACAAGCGGTTAGCGCTTGGGGTATGAAACTGTGTGCAAAAACACCTGACCTTTATTCTAATACCGTCAGCGCCATCTTTGTTCCTGAAGGCTTTGACAGTAACAAGCTGACCGATCATGCTTTTAATAAATATGGTATCTCATTTGGTATTGGTTTGGGCGAGATGAATGGTAAAGCATTTAGAATCGGTCATCTAGGTTCATTAACTGAAGTTATGGTACTAGCAGGGCTTGCAACGATTGAGATGGCAATGGTTGATTTGGGCTACCCTATTAAACTGGGTCAAGGCGTTGCTGCTGCGCAAGAGTATTATCGCCACAGCGCACCAACTAAATAAAATTTATTAGATAACAAGCTATTAAATAACAAGAGTTAAACAAAAGATGAAGGACTATTTTTTATGATAACAAATGATAATGGATTAGTGATTCCAACCCTTGATGATATGTTAGAAGCGCATGAGCGCATCAAACCATATATCCATCGCACCCCTGTTCTGACCTCTCGCTTTTTAAATGAGCTGGCTGGCTGTGAGATGTTCTTTAAATGTGAGAACTTTCAAAAAGCGGGTGCATTTAAAGTACGTGGCGCCTCAAATGCAGTGTTTGGCCTCTCTGACGAAGATGCCAAAAATGGCGTTTGTACACACAGCTCAGGTAACCATGCCCTATCTTTATCTTATGCTGCAGGCCAGCGTGGTATACCATGTAATGTGGTGATGCCGCATAGCGCGCCTGAAGCTAAAAAAGCCGCGGTACGTGGCTATGGCGGTATCATCACCGAATGTGAGCCATCAACCACATCGCGTGAAGAAGTCTTTGCCAAAGTTCAAGCAGAAACAGGCGGCGACTTTGTCCATCCGTACAATGATCCACGCGTTATCGCTGGACAAGCCACTTGCTCACGTGAGTTTTTAGAACAAATGGAAGAGATTGGTGAAAAACCTGATATGGTTGTGGCACCCATTGGTGGTGGCGGTATGATTTCAGGTACTTGTTTGACGTTGTCGAACCTAGCACCAGATGTCAAAATCTATGCAGCAGAGCCATTAAACGCTGATGACGCTGCACGCTCATTTAAAGCCGGTCATATTATCGCTGATGATGCACCAAACACGGTTGCCGATGGTTTAAAAGTACCGCTGAAGGATTTGACTTGGCATTTTGTTAGCAATTATGTGACTGATATTTTGACCGCGACTGAAGAAGAAATCGTTGAAGCGATGAAACTGACTTGGACGCATATGAAAATCATCATCGAACCAAGCTGTGCCGTGCCGCTTGCTGTCATCCTGAAGAACAAAGACGTTTTTGCCGGTAAAAAGGTTGGCGTCATCATCACTGGTGGTAACGTTGATCTTGACAAGTTGCCTTGGAATTAATGATCGGCAACTAAATATCAGTAATTAGGTATCAATAACTGATTACAAATGAAGCGTTAACTAAGCGCCAGTAATGCGCAAGTTTAAACGGCTTTTTATAACACTAACTAATAACATGGAAGAATTACAATGACAATGACTGCCGAATTAGAAGTAGGTTACAACGTACCCGCCGCTGTTGGTATGGACGAAGCTGACATTCAAACCCCTTGTTTGATCTTGGATCTTGACGCCCTTGAGCGTAACGTCAAAAAAATGGGCGATTATGCTAAAGCGCATAATATGCGTCACCGTAGCCACGGTAAAATGCACAAATCAGTTGATGTACAAAATTTACAAGAAGAGCTTGGCGGCGCTATTGGCGTTTGCTGTCAAAAGGTCTCTGAAGCAGAAGTATTCGTACGTGGTGGCATTAAAGACGTATTGGTATCAAACCAAGTCCGTAATCCAGCCAAAATTGAGCGCTTAGCGAATCTACCTAAGTTGGGTGCAACCATTACCGTTTGTGTCGATGATGTCGATAACGTCGCTGAGCTATCAGCTGCTGCGACCAAAGCAGGCACTGAACTGAACTGCTATATCGAAATCGACTGCGGTGCTGGGCGTTGTGGTGTAACGACGACTGAAGCGGTTGTTGAGATTGCCAAAGCAATTGATGCCGCTGAAAATCTAAAATTCACTGGTATCCAAGCTTATCAAGGTGCGATGCAACACATGGACAGCTTTAGCGATCGTAAAGCGAAAACACAAATCGCTATCGATCAAGTACAAGAAGCAATCGATGCATTAACTGAAATCGGGCTAAAACCAGAATTTGTATCGGGTGGCGGTACAGGTAGTTATTACTTCGAAAGTAATTCAGGTGTTTTCAACGAATTACAGTGTGGCTCTTACGCGTTTATGGATGCCGATTACGGTCGTATTCTAGATGAAGACGGCAACCGTATCGATGCTGGTGAGTGGGAAAATGCATTATTCATCCTAACGTCTGTGATGAGCCATGCCAAAACCGACAAAGCCATCGTTGATGCTGGTCTAAAAGCTCAGTCAGTTGATAGTGGCCTACCGTTCATCTATGGTCGTGACGATGTTGAATATGTTAAATGTTCAGACGAGCATGGCGTAGTCAGCGATCCAAATGGCGTACTGGAAATCAATGAAAAACTAAAACTGGTACCTGGTCATTGTGATCCTACTTGTAACGTTCATGATTTCTATATTGGTGTGCGTAATGGTAAAGTTGAAACCGTATGGCCAGTATCTGCACGCGGTAAAATGTACTAAGCACTGTATTAGGAACTATAAGCTAAATTAGTATGATTCTATCCGTTTAGTTTAGATGGGCTGTTGTAGCTTTAGCCTACAGCAGCCCTTATTCATTTAAAGTATTCAAGAATTACAAATCAAAAAGTATAAAAAGGAATTTATAATGAGTGAAGCAAATAGTGTTAATAGTGACGAAGGTTTATTGATCGTATCAGAAGACGCTTGCAAATCGGTGATTGATCGCCCTTCTGCATTTATCGCCGTTGAAAATGTTTTTGCGTCAATGTCACGAGGGGACGCCTATAACTTCCCTGTTATCCGCGAAGCCATTGGCTATGCTGATGCGTTATACGGCTTTAAATCAGGTTTTGACCGTGCAGGAAAATCACTAGGTCTAAAATCAGGTGGCTACTGGCCAGGTAATGCGGCTAAAGGCTTGACCAATCATCAATCCACGATTTTCTTATTTAATCCAGATAATGGTAAATTGCGTGCACTGGTCGGCGGCAATTATTTAACTGCTGTACGTACCGCCGCCGCATCGGCAGTATCAATCGCCCATCTAGCACGTAAAGACAGCAAAGTACTTGGTATGGTCGGCGCCGGTCATCAGTCTACTTTTCAGCTGCGTGCCGCTCTTGAGCAACGCAATTTCGAAAAAGTAGTCGCTTGGAATAAGAATAAAGATCGTCTCAAAAACCTACAAGCCGTCGCTGAAGAATTAGGCGTACCGTTTGAAGCCGTTGAGCGTGAGCAGTTATGTAGCGAGGCGGATGTAATCATTACTATTACTTCAGCGTTTGAGCCATTACTGATGAAAGAGTGGATCAAACCCGGTACACATATCGCCTGTATGGGTACCGATACCGTTGGTAAGCAAGAAGTTGATGTCAATTTAATAGCTGCTGCTACTGTATTTACAGATGAGATCACGCAATCAATCAGTCTTGGTGAAACCCAGCATGCGATTAAGTCTGGTGCTATCAAAGAGAGTGATATTACCACGCTTGGCGATGTCATTAATGGTGAGCATCCGGGTCGCAGCTCAGACGATGAGATTACCTTGTTCGATGGTACGGGTGTTGGTTTACAGGATTTAGCAGTAGCCTCTGCTGCCACTAAGCTTGCCCTTGAAAAAGGTGAAGCCCAACACATCTCGTTATAACTATTGTTATAATGAGCAGCCTAGAGATTGTATTGTAGAGCCGCCAAATAATGAGTGTATTTGGCGGTTTTTTATAATACTGATATAAGCAGAGGAAGATTATCACTGCTTTCTTCTATATCACTTTAAAATTTGTCTCAAGCCATCCACAATATTATATTTGAACAATCGCTCAATAACGATTACAATGGATAAATGTCATATTTTACGTATATCTATGACTAGATTTTGAACAGTCATTTATAATATAACTATATGAAAAACTAGCTTATAGTAGGAATACAGCGTTATTCTTTGCTAAGTGATTCTTTATTACATGATGTTTTATATTATTTATCTGGATAATCCATGATTAAAAAAATAGTTTTGATATTCGCGGTCTTGATTGGCGTCATTGGCTTTTTTTATTTTGACCTCAATGAATTATTAACACTTGAGGGCTTAAAAGGCTCGATGGATCAGTTTGAGCAATACAAAACACAGTCGCCATGGTTAGTCATCGGCGGCTTTTTTTTGGTCTACATCTTAGTTACCGCATTATCTTTACCCGGCGCCGCTATTTTAACTTTGGCAGCCGGTGCTTTATTTGGTTTAGTACAAGGTGTATTGGTCGCCTCATTTGCCTCCAGTATCGGTGCCACCCTCGCCTTTTTGACTTCGCGTTATTTGTTACGCGATACCATTAAACAGCGTTTTCCTGACCGTCTTGCTTCCATCGATGCTGGGGTAAAAAAAGAAGGCGGATTTTATTTATTTACGTTACGTTTGGTACCGATATTCCCCTTTTTCCTTATCAACTTATTGATGGGTCTGACTGCTATCAAAGCAAGGACCTTTTATTGGGTCAGCCAAATCGGTATGCTTGCCGGCACTTTTGTATTTGTGAATGCTGGTACGCAATTGGCACAAATCGAGCAGTTATCTGGCATTTTGTCTTTTAATCTTCTGGCTTCATTTGCATTATTAGGATTATTTCCGCTAATAGCGAAAGGCATATTAACGATACTAAAAAAACGCCGTGTCTATAAGAACTATAATAAACCAAAAAAATTCGACCGGAATATGATTGTGATTGGTGCTGGTGCTGGCGGACTTGTTACCAGCTATATTGCTGCGACCGTCAAAGCAAAAGTCACCTTGATTGAGGCAGGTGAGATGGGCGGCGACTGCTTAAACTATGGCTGCGTCCCCAGTAAAGCGCTGATAAAAAGTGCAAAAGTAGTCGAACAGATACGCCATGGCGAACGTTATGGACTCAATAATAGCCAACCGGATTTTGCATTCAAGAACATCATGTCTCGCATTCATAAAGTCATTGCTGATATCGCCCCAAATGACAGTGTTGAGCGTTATACAGATTTGGGTGTCGAGGTATTGAAAGGCTATGCAAAGCTCATTGATCCATGGACGGTTGAGATTGCCCTCAATGATGGTAGCACTCAGACATTAACCGCGCGCTCTATCGTTATCGCGACGGGCGCACGTCCCTTTGTCCCAGATCTACCGGGTTTAGATGAGACAGGTTATGTGACAAGCGATACTCTCTGGGATAAGTTTGCAAAACTTGATAAAGCGCCGAGCAAGCTGGTCGTACTTGGCGGCGGACCCATTGGCTGTGAGCTGGCACAAGCCTTTGCTCGTTTAGGTTCTGCTGTGACCCAAATCGAAAGAGGCACGCGACTGATGAAAAAAGAGGATGTCGAGGTTTCTGTATTTGCGCAAGAAGCACTGACTGAGAGTGGCGTTACTATCCTAACCTCACAGCAAGCAATTCGCTGTGAAACTCGTGATGGCAAAAAACATATTATCGTTGCACCAAAAGGCAGCACTGATGATCAACAAGAAACTGCCATTGAGTATGACGAGTTGATTTGTGCAGTCGGTCGTAGTGCGCGCTTAGAAGGTTACGGGCTTGACACCTTGGGCATCGATACTGAGCGTACCATCAGTACAGATGAGTATCTTGAAACGCTTTACCCCAATATCTATGCGGCAGGTGATGTCGTAGGTCCCTATCAATTCACCCATGTGGCTGCCCATCAAGCATGGTACGCTGCGGTCAATGGCTTATTTGGTCATCTTAAAAAATTCAAAGTAGATTATCGGGTGATTCCATGGACGACGTTTATTGACCCAGAAGTAGCACGAGTGGGCTTAAATGAGCAAGAAGCGATTGATAAAGGCATCGATTTTGAAATCACACGTTATGACTTTAAAGACTTAGATCGGGCGGTAACCGAAAGCGCCAATCATGGCTTTATCAAGGTCATTACCCCAAAGGGCAAAGATAAAATATTGGGTGTGACCATCGTCGCTGAACATGCCGGCGACTTGATGGCTGAGTTTGTATTGGCCATGAAACACAATCTAGGGCTGAATAAAATACTGGGTACCATTCATATCTATCCAACATGGGCGGAAGGCAATAAGTATGCAGCTGGCGAATGGAAACGCAATCATGCGCCTAAAAAAGCGCTACAGTTGCTTGAGAAGTATCATACTTGGCGTCGAGGTTAATTCATGCAACCTCCTAGCTTGCCAGCAGCCTTTACAATACCAAAAAAACTGAGCCGCTATAGCGCCTTTATCATAGTGCTTGGTATATGTGTTGGCATCTCTGCAAGTACCGCTTCGACTCCCACTGCTATGGATAATAAAGATACCTCGCAGTGGCAGCAGACAGTACAAGCTGGTGAAAATCAGGATGTTTACTTTCATACCTGGGGCGGGGATCCGCAAATTAATGCCTATATTCAGTGGACTGCAAAAGCGGTCGATAAAAAATATAATATTAACTTGGTTCATGTCAAATTAAGCGACACCAGTGAAGCTGTCAGCCGTGTCCTTGCAGAAAAATCTGCCAATAATAATAAAAAAGGTAGCGTTGATTTAATTTGGATCAACGGTGCGAACTTTGCCGCTATGAGTGAGAATAAATTACTATTAAAGGACTGGGCATCTACTCTGCCAAACTTTGCGCTGACTGATCCTGATAACAACCCCTCTGTCACGCTTGATTTTGGTTTACCTACTGACGGTATGGAAGCGCCATGGGGACAAGCATCACTGACTTTTTATTATGATAACTTAGCGATAGATAAACCGCCTGCTACCTTGCAGCAATTAAGCGCTTGGGCACAGCAGAACCCCGGACGTTTTGGCTACCCAAAGCCGCCTGATTTTTTGGGTATGAGTTTTTTGAAGTATGCTTTGGTCATGCTGCATGAGCAAAACGATAGTAAGAATGGAACCACTCTCAGAGCAGAGCTTAACCAGCCGGTAAATGCACAAAACAAAGATTTGATACTCAATCCGCTGTGGGACTTTTTGGATGAGCTGCATCCCATGCTATGGCGAAAAGGTGAGCAATTCCTGCAAAGCGGCGCACAAATGCGCCGTTTGGTAGATGATACGGAGCTAAGCTTGGCCTTTACCTTTTCAGGACCCGAAATACCAGCTGCCGTTCAGCGCTATGATTTGCCGCCCAGTATTCGCAGTTATGCCATGACAGATGGCAGTTTGAGCAATACTCACTTCGTTGCTATTCCTTATAACGCAAGCCATGCAGCCGCAGCACAATTGGTGGCAAACTTTTTATTAAGCCCAGACGCACAGGCGCATAAACAAAACCCAGCTGTCTGGGGAGATAAAACCGTGCTGGTTCAATCGACACTGAGCGCCGAGCAGCAAGCACTCTTTAAAGCCAATAAACCGCATGCAAGCGCCCTACCTTTTGATGCTATCAAACGAACCGTCAGTGAACCACACCCCAGCTGGGTTGACGCCATTATGCAAGGTTGGCAAGCACGCTACGGGGTTAGCGAATGAAAAAATCCGTTCATAAAAGCAAGGTTAATACTGATAACAACAATATTAATGGCGTGAATACTGATACTCTTAATGCTGCTATCATTCATTCTAATTTAAGCCATCAAATAGCCGCGACTTGTAAAACTGACCTTTTTACTCGTTTAGTGACCCTAAGCCCCAGTCTTTTACTAATACTCCTTATTTTGCCTGTATTAGGAGGTTTGATAAGCGTCATCCTGCCAGCGTTTGGCTGGGTGCCTGCTCTAGAAACAACGACCTTTGGTCTACAAGGATTTAAAGCGCTGGGTCAAACACTGGGGCTTGAGCAAATGGTTGCGCTTAGTGTGGCGACCGGATTTCTCAGCACCCTACTCGCCTTTGTCATAGCGATTATGATATTGGCGACGTTTTTTAATAGTCCTTGGCTCACACGTATTGAACGTTTGCTTAGCCCTATTTTAGTGATCCCGCATGCCGCAGCGGCGATTGCCGTTGGGTTTTTGATTGTACCCTCTGGCATGATGGCACGAATGATATCGCCATGGCTCAGTGATTGGGAGCTGGCACCACAGGGGATACTACCGCATGACCCTTATGGCATTAGTATCATCTTAGGTCTAGTACTCAAAGAGCTGCCTTTTCTATTGTTAATGGCACTTGGCGTATTCGCACAGCCTGAGCTTGGTAAGAAGCTGCGCCAACAATATCAAGTTGCCCTAAACTTAGGCTACTATCCCATTACTGCCTTTTTTAAAGCAGTATTTCCTATTTTGTACCCCTTCTTGCGTTTGCCTATATTGGCAGTCCTCGCTTACGCCAGTGCCAGTGTTGAGATGCCATTAATTTTAGGACCCAATACCCCACCCACGCTTGCTGTCACTATCATGCAGTGGTTCAATGATGTTGATTTGAACTTACGTATCAAAGCCTCGGCTGGGGCAATATTACAGCTACTACTGACAGGCAGCTTAATTGCATTATGGCTGGGCGGTGAGCGTATGGTCAAAGCGCTATGCAGTGACGCATTGGTTAATGGAAAACGCCAGTATAAGGATGTTATTTGGCAGAAACTCACTGCAAGCGCCACAGTATTCATCATAGGGTTTATCGCCCTCTCGCTCATTGGTCTGCTGATGTGGTCTTTAGCTGGCTATTGGCGCTTCCCTGCCGCCCTGCCAGAGCAGCTCGTACTATTACACTTTCAAAGCGCCTTGATGCAAATAAGCACACCATTATTTAACACCCTTGCCCTTGGTATCGTCTCCACCCTTTTTGCTATTGCCATAACGGTACTGTGCTTAGAGGCAGAGCAGTTAAGCAATAAACCCATCTCAAATTTTACCAGCTTGATTATTTACCTGCCACTTCTGGTGCCGAGCATTGCTTTCTTATTTGGCTTGGTGTGGTTACAGCAACTTGTCCATAACCAAGCGGCATTTTTTAACGTCGCTTTTACCCACTTCTTATTTGTACTGCCCTATGTATTTTTATCCCTTGCCAGCAGCTATAGAAGGTTAGATAAGCGCTTTGCCACTGTAGCAGCCAGTCTTGGAGCGCCGCCTATGAGAGTATTCTTCCAAGTTAAGTTACCGCAGTTATTTGCACCGCTACTCATCGCAATGGCACTAGGATTGGCGGTGAGTTTTGGTCAATATCTGCCAACGTTACTCACGGGCGGCGGACGTATTGCTACCATTACGACCGAAGCGGTGACGCTTGCTAATGGTGCCAGCCGCCGTACCAGCGCCGTATATGCCATTATACAAATGGGGTTACCACTGATTGGCTTTATGGTGGCATGGCTGCTACCGAAGTATTTTTTCAGAAGTGGCGTGCGTTAGAATGTTCAATCATAAAAAAATTTTTAAACTTCATTTATCTGTGTCTCTTTTATTTTGAACTGAAGATTTTTTTAACTGGCTATATTTTTAATTGACTACATAAAGGCTCTTTAATGCAATCATCTTTAGAGATAAAAAATCTACAGCTCTTTCGAGAAGATAAATTGCTCCTTCAGTTAGATGAACAGATTGAAGGTGGTGACATTCTCACTATCATGGGTCCATCTGGTAGTGGCAAGTCAAGTTTGTTAAATTGGATGACTGGCACCTTGCCGAGCGGCTTGAGTGCCACGGGTGAGGTTTGGCTACATGGTCAAAACATCAGTCACCTGCCCGCGCATTTACGCCATATCGGCATTTTGTATCAAGATGCGCTGTTATTCTCGCATTTATCGGTTGCAGGAAATATTGCTTTTGCAATGCCTAAGGGCAATAAAGAGCAGCACTTTGAACAAATAGCAGACGCACTTGATCAAGTGGGTTTGGCAGGTATGGAAAATCGACATCCCGATAGTTTGTCTGGGGGTCAGCAAGCCCGTGTTGCGCTGCTGCGTACTCTGTTAAGCGAACCTAAAGCGATATTATTGGACGAACCTTTTAGCAAACTTGATAGTCAGCTTAGAGCGGAAACCCAACAATTGGTATTCAGTCAAATCCGTCAGCATAAGTTACCTACCATCATGGTTACCCACGACCATAGCGATGCTGAAGCAGCAAACGGCAAAATCATTCGCCTTTGATAAGAAATTGTTTGTCTGATAAACAGCCTTTAGCTTTTGATAAAATAAAAAGCTTGATAAACAATACTTAGAAACCAGTATAAAAAGTGCGACTGCTTGCTTCTAAAAGAATGACGATACAAAAGGCAAAAATATGCTCGATAAGTTTATTACCCCCATCATCAAGCCTCTATTAGAGCCATTGGTCGTACTATTTTATAAGGGTGGTATTACCGCAAATCAGTTGACTGTCACTGGTTTTCTCATTGGTATGTTGGCGTTGCCATTGATTGCTTTTGAGCTGTGGAATGCAGCACTAATTGCTATTATATTGAACCGTGTTTTTGATGGATTAGATGGTGCACTGGCACGTTATGCTGGCCAAAGCTCAAGTGCGGGCGGCTATTTAGACATTACCCTAGATTTTTTATTCTATGCAGCGGTGCCACTCGGCTTTGTATTGGTTAATCCCGAGCAAAACGCTATTGTAGGCGCATTGTTATTAGCCGCCTTTATTGGCACTGGCTCTAGCTTTTTGGCCTTTGCTATTGCAGCTGAAAAATTCCAATTAGATAAGCCGCAATTTAAATATAAGAGCTTTTATTATCTAAATGGTCTCACTGAGGGTACTGAAACCATTGTTTTATTTATCGCCTTTTGTATTTGGCCACAGCACTTTGTGGTATTAGCAAGTATTTTTGCAGCGGCCTGTGCGGTTACTATTATGACTCGTATATATGGCGGTTATCATACGCTTAAACGGCTCGAAACCGATATACATAAGCCCATTAAGGAGGTCAGTAATGGCGAATGAGATGTGGTGGCGTTTGGGCTTTTTCTTTAGCATATTGGTCATTATGATGCTCATTGAGCATAGGCATCCCGCACGTCAATCACCAATTAAGAGTAGCACACGTTGGTTTGCTAATCTTGGATTGGTATTTGCCTCTTCTTTTGTTGCGCGTTTGGCAGTCCCCATTGGGCTGACAACGGTCGCCATTTATAATCAAGAAAACGGTATCGGTTTATTTAATTTAATTGAGATACCGAATATCGCGGCTATTATTTTAAGCTTATTGTTGCTTGATATGGTTATCTACTGGCAGCATCGTTTATTTCATCGAGTGCCGATTCTCTGGCGCTTGCACCGTGTCCATCACGCTGATTCGCATATCGATGCCAGCACTGGGCTTAGATTTCATCCTATCGAAATTGTCTTAAGCATATTGCTTAAGCTTGTTGTCATTAGTGTGCTTGGTGTCCCTGCTATCGTGGTACTTATATTCGAGATTGCCTTAAATGGGTTGGCTATGTTTAATCATGCCAATATTCGTCTGCCACCAGTGATTGAGAAGCCTTTACGCATGATTCTAGTCACGCAAGTCTTACACCGTATTCATCACAGCCAACGGGCCAGTGAGACCAACTCCAATTATGGCTTTAGTGTGACTTGGTGGGATTGGCTTTTTGGTAGTTATAAAAGCCAAGGATTCAAACCTGATCAAGCATTAGATATTGGTTTAAAAGAGTATCCCGATGCCAAGCAAAATGCCTCGCTATGGGGATTGTTGCTCATGCCTTTTAAAAATAAACCTTCTATAAATCAATCCAATCAAAAATAAATGCAGCATCTAACCATCACTAAACGGGTAATATGGACTATTAATTGCTAGCAAAACCTTTAATTGTTAACCAGCGTTACAAATATTTGAGCAATCATTCAATTTATATTTGAGTGATTGCTCAAAATCATTTATAGTGGTGTCAGTTATCAAGTAGAAGGTAATACCTTTACGATAATAAGTTTTAACTTTAATCACATATCATCATTGTTTTTCAACCTGAATGATTGAATAAAATTTTAATACTGTTACTAATACCAAATAGGAATTATATATGACTGACTTTACATTACATGACAAACAAAGCGCGCCAGCAGAAAGCACAGCATTACTTGATGTCTCAATCAATGCATTTGGTATGGTTCCAAACTTACATGCCGTAATGGCTGAAGCGCCTGGATTGCTTGAAGGCTACCAACGTCTACATCAACTGTTCTTAGACAGCAGCTTTGATGACGAAGAGACTACGGTAGTATGGCAAACCATCAACGTCGAGCATGAATGTCATTATTGTGTGCCAGCTCATACTGGTATTGCCAAAAGCATGAAAGTCGATGATGCTATCACTGATGCATTACGTGACGAGACGCCACTACCAACTGCAAAACTAGAAGCTTTACGTGACTTTACTCTATCTGTGGTTCGTGATCGTGGCAACGTCAATGATGACACTGTACAAACGTTTTTGGACGCAGGATTTACTAAGCGTCAAGTGCTAGAAGTGGTATTAGCAACAGCACAGAAAGTAATGAGTAACTACACCAACCATCTCGCTAATACACCAATCGATAAGCCTTTTCAAAAATTTGAATGGCACAAAGCAGACTAACAGCACAGACTAGTTGAGCAAAGAATTTCGTATAAAATCGAAGGAGATATTGTGATGAGTATAATAGCCCCACTGCGCATCGATATTGTATCGGACGTGGTTTGCCCTTGGTGCGCTATAGGCTATGGACAGTTGGCCGAAGCACTCAAAAAAACCAATACTGAGTACGAGATTCATTGGCATCCGTTTGAGCTTAATCCTGATACGCCGCACGAAGGACGAAACTATCGTGAGCATATCGCTAAGAAATACGGCTCAAGTCGAGAAGAATCTGATGCCAGCCGCGCTAAAATGACTGAGGCTGGTCGTGAGGTTGGCTTTGCATTTAACTTTACTGAAGAGAGTCGCACTTATAATACCTTTGCTATGCATCAACTACTGCACTGGGCCGATCAGCAAGGGTACGCGCATGATTTAAAGCAAGCCTTGTTCGCGGCTCACTTTACTCACGCTAGAGATATTTCTAACAAAGAAGTCTTAGCCGATATCGTGGCAGAGATTGGTTTAGATCGTAGTGAGGCGCTAGCGGTATTAGCAGACGAGCGCTTTGCTGAAGACGTCCGCCGTGCTCAGCAACAGTGGAGACAGCAAAGTATTCAAAGCGTACCTTCTGTTATCTTTAACCAAAAGCATCTGGTTAGCGGTGCTCAAGGGGTCGAGAACTTCAAAAGTATTTTGCAGCAATTAGCGGACATGCCACAATAGATGTATCTCTAATTAATAATAAAAACACACTGCAAAATTTAAAACTAAAAAGGCTACTTAATCTTTCAAGTAGCCTTTTTTTACACCTGCTATTATACAAATGACCGTTAATATCCATACTCATGTTCGATTTTTAGCTTAAATGACCATCATACTAGCGAACGTAAGCTTGGCCACTAGGCATCGTTTTAACCAACAGACTCATTATTGCGCAAGCTTTCTATAGAATACGCCATATCCTCTGCAAGCGCATGAACCGCCGCACTGTCAACATCGCGCTGAGCAAAAGCACGTAACCCCATAACCTCGGCTTGTAATCGACGGGCCAACCTCAGTGGATCGAGTGTGTCATCCAGCTCTCCTAGCTGCTGCGCTTCCACAAAACATGCGGCAAAACGCGCCTCCATACCCGCTAGTAATTTTTCAACTTTCTCTAGCGCTAACTGTTCACGGGCACCAAGCTCAAGTAAGCTTTTGACCAACATACATGCCCGACTGGGCAGGTTTTTTTCGCGGATACCGCCAAGCTGACGCATGTAAGCTGCCAATCCTAATAAAGGGGATTCATAGCTGGCTAATGTACGCTCAAGCTCCTTTAGCCCTGCCTGCGCATAGTAATCAAGCGCTTCTTGAAACAATCCGTCTTTATTACCAAAAGCGGCATAAATACTGCCTGGTCGCATGTCAAGCGCTTGCTCGATATCCTTTAAAGAGGTTGCATGAAAGCCTTTTTGCCAAAACAGCTGTATGGCCCGCTCTAATGCTTCATGACGATTATATAATGTGGTACGTGACATAATATTCCAATTTTTATCCCATGATTTTAGACAATAAAGTAAACATGGTTATACAATTTGAGTGACTACTCAATTTTATCTTGAATGATTACTCAAGTCCAGCTAAAGTAAGTTTACCGAATGTCTTTATTATATTATCAAACCTCACTATAGTCGGTCCTAAATAAAAGAAATACAAATGTTATAAGGTACTACTGGGGTTACTTTTTCTTGCTTGCTGTGCCTACGCAGACAGAGGCTGCGAATAATTAACCCCAGTAGCTCTGTACCCTTTTAAAAGTGGATTAGCTATAGTAAGGCTTACTTTTATTGCAAAAGGAACTTTTATGTCCTATATCTACTCAGCTCCGATTATCGTATTCGATGTCAACGAAACCTTACTCGATATCGATACGCTCACGCCCTTATTCACGCGTTTATTTGGGGATAATAACAGACTCCGAGAGTGGTTCGCGCAATTGGTACTTTATTCGCAAACCATGACTTTATCTGGTCTTTATACACCTTTTGGCGAGCTTGGCGTTGGTGCTTTACAAATGACCGCAGATATTCATGCCGTTACGCTAACAGAAGAAGATGTTCAGGAGTTTAAGCAGCGCATGAGTGAGATGCCAGCTCACCCTGACGCTATCCCTGCTTTGACCAAACTACGTGATGCAGGATTTAGATTGGTGACCTTGACCAACTCAGCACCCAGCGCCTCTCCGACACCGCTTGAAAAAGCAGGACTGAGTGAATTCTTTGAGCGGAATTTTAGTGTTGCAAACGTCAGCCAATTTAAACCTGCACCGGCGACATATCAGATGGTCGCTCGCGAGCTGTCCGTTGAGACCTCAGAGCTATGTCTTGTCGCCTGTCACCTCTGGGATGTCATCGGTGCTCAAGCTGCTGGCTGCCAAGGGGCTTTTATCACTCGACCTTATAACGCGCTACTTTCGGCACCCAATGTACCAAAACCCGACTTTATCGCTTCAGACCTCATCACCCTCGCTGAACACATTATTAAACATCAAAGCTCTTAAGCGGGTGAACAAGAATCTACGGCAATTATTCTAAAAAGGTATGTGACTCAATTATCTGACAAACGATTTTTCAATAAAAACTTTGGGATTGCCGTATTTGATGACATCTCTTGGCAGAATTTGTTACCATGACTGAAGACAATTTAGATCATTTCACTTAGTTAGTTTCATTTAGGTAATGCAGATATGGCAAAAAACGCCCTACAGGCTCAACTTCTAAAAGCAGGCTTGGTTGATAGTAAGAAAGCCAACAAAATAAGTAAACAGACGCAGCACGCTAAGCGCACTGGCGATGCATCGAATATCGAAGCTAAACAAGCCTTGGCAGATGCTCAAGCTAAGAAGCTAGAAAAAGACCAAAAGCTCAATCAAGAAAAGCAGCGCATTTTAGAAGAAAAGATGCTAAAAGCCAACATCATCCAAATGATTAAGCAGCATAAACTGACTGAGACAAACGGCGATATCAGCTATCAGTTTGTCGACGATGCCAAAGTCAAAAAAATCTCTATCACTCAAAAGCTATATGATCAAATCGTGGCAGGTCACGTGGTCATTGCTCGCTTAGATGACAGCTATGCCCTACTACCGCGCCCACTTGCTGATCGTATCGATTCAAAGATGACAGGCTTTATGGTGGTATCAAACGATACTGCAGAAGATGAGCTGGCAGAAGACGATCCATATGCCGCTTATGTGATTCCAGATGACTTGATGTGGTAATCACTGCTGTAGATAATACTATTGAAAAGCGCTATTGATTATCAATAGCGCTTTTCAATAGTCATCCCAGTCCCACTGTATCGTTTTAATACTGAAGTCACTATAGCAAAAAATCAAATCGCTTTAGCAAACTCCAAGTGCTTTAAACCAATCGTTCTTAGCTTTCCTTTATCGTCCACTTCTTTGATGACCAATGACCACTCATCACTGATAGCAACCGTATCGCCTGATACTGGCTTCATATCCAAATTGTCTATGACATACTCAGCGACCGTCTGCTCCCACATAATTTTTGAAGTATTTTCAGGTTTTGCCTTTAGCTTATCTACAAGAGACTCAGACGCCATGATATCGGTAAAAAAAGGCAAATCTCCAAGCTTCACACTGGGTGATAGCAACCAGTCGCCATAAAAGTCATCAATGGCTTTACGATCGAGTGTCGTATCATTGAAAATCTTGGCAATTTGACTGGCATGATTACCTCTCATCGCATACCAGACTCTATCCCCACATTTGAGCTTGGTCGTTTCTTCAACCATCACAATGTGTTGCCGACGTACCAAAGCAAAGATACTAATCTCATCAGGGCTGACACGGTTAGAGATGCCCATCGGATGACGGTCAATCGCAAATGCACCAGACTTTACTTCAAATTCATATAAGGTAATGCTCGCTTTATCAGATACCCAAACTTCATGTTCTTCTTCTGGGTCTTTATTATTCGGAATACGTACTTTAAACAAATTTGCCATAATAGGAATGGTCGTGCCTTGCAAAATCAAAGACAACACCACTACACCAAAGGCAATATCGAATAGCATAAAGGCACCATCTATGCCTGCCATAACTGGCAATATCGCAAGGGTAATAGGTACTGCCCCGCGCAGTCCTACCCAAGAGATAAAGCCAATTTCTCTGTCTTTGAATTTAAAAGGTTTAACGCTAGTATAAACTGCAATAGGACGAGCAACTAAAATCATAAAGGCGGCAATCGCCACTGAATAATACCAAACATCGATAACGTTCGATGGCGTCACGAGCAAACCTAGCACCACAAACAGCACCGCTTGAGACAACCAAGCAAAGCTGTCCATGACCCGCATGACATGCTCGGTTGAGCGGACTTTATGGTTCCCAATCAGCACACCAGTGAGGTAAATCGCCAAAAATCCACTGCCGCCAATAAGGTTGGTCGCGGCAAAGACTGCCAAGCCAGCAGACATAATTAAGATAGCGTACATACCTTCCGCTAACAGTATCTTGGGTAATAGCCTGGCTAATAAATAGCCGAACAGCAGACCCATGCCAAGACCAAAGCTAAGCTGCTGTAATAGCAACCCTAAAAAGCCCAGTAACGTTTGCCCTTCGGGATCGACATTTAAGGCAATCAATCCGGTTACAAGCAAAATAGCCAAAGGATCATTGGCACCAGATTCCAGCTCCAATGTGGCTTGTACACGGTCGTTAAGCTTGACACCGCCATTACGCAGCAATGAAAAGACCGCTGCCGCATCGGTCGAACCGACAATCGCTGCCATTAACAAGCCAAAACGCCAATCGACATCAAGTAGCCAAGTCACAAATATGCCCAGTATCATGACAGTCGCGAGGACACCCCAAGTTGCGAGGGTAACGGCAGGCTTAAGACCAACGCGAAAGGAATTAAAAGAGGTACGTAGACCACCATCTAACAAGATACAGGCTAAAGCTGCCTGACCAACAAAATTAGCAATAGCATATTGGGAAAACTCGATACCTAAGATACCCTCTTCACCAGCCAGCATTCCTACCATTAAAAACAGCAGTAATAAAGGAACGCCCAAACGTGCTGATAACGTGCTTGCCATGATACTGGCGAAAATTAACAATGCCCCTACAAGGTATAGGATATTTAAGGTATCCATCTTTTTTTAAGCCCTATTTTTATGAATGACGACAAATACAATTATCGTAATAATGTTGCTCTGATTTCGTTACGGTAAAAGCCGCTCCTAAGCATAACATCCACATCCGAATTCATAGAAAATATTTATAAGAACATACATCCAATTTCAGATATGTAATTACTATCGTGTATTTTTGCATGATTTAAGTGGTCTTGCTTAGTAACACCTAAGCCTGAATGTATTGCCAAGTAAGTACTAAAATTGCCGCCGCTATTGTCCAAGCGACAACGCCGAGCAGCAGTGCCTTATATAAACTGATATAGCTGATGCTAAAGAACACCACAAAGGTATAAATAAGGTGCGGAATGACACCAAGCATACTAAATATTAGTGCGACCCTTAAATCAGCAGGACTACGCTCAGTACCGACGATGAAGTGACTGATTAATGTAAAGGTGGGGAAAAGTGGCGCAAGTGCCGCCAAATAAAAAAATCGAGTTTGCGCAAATAATTGAATCGCCAGTACCATTAGAGCGCCAATAAGCATTTTTAACCAAATCACGACGGGATCATCTCCTGTTGAATGATAAGGGCTGAACATAGCCCAATCCACCATGATACTAAAGTCTGCAAAGCGATATAAGAGGAACAACAGCTTAATTGACTTACACCATAAAAAGGCTCAAAAAAAACCCATCTAGCAATGCTGCTAAATGGGGCTATGACTGATAATTGTTGATGCTATTTGCGAACTAATTAATCATTTTTTGGCTTCAGCGCGGCACTGATATCTGCAAGTAATGGCGGGATATCATGCTTGCCAGCGATAACCTCCAACATAACCAGCTTGTCTTTTGCAGCCGCCGCTTGCTTGAGAGCATCTTTTAACTCGCCTGCTGTCTCTGCTTTTAGTAGCAGACTATTATTAGCATTGGCACCAAACGCTTTTGGCATCAACTGCCAGTCACATTTAGGAATGTCGTTATAGTACTGGTTTTCACCATGAATCGCGCGCTCAACGGTATAGCCATCATTGTTAATCAGTACAATCACCGGGTTGATACGTTCTTGAATCATTACCGCAATTTCTTGAATGGTTAATAAAGCAGAACCATCACCAATGAGTAAAATACTACGCTTATGCGGTGAAGCAATGGCACCACCTAAACTCGCAGGCAAAGTATAACCAATAGAACCCCACATCGGCTGACCATAAGACGTCACGCCTTCTGGCAGACGCACATCACTGATACCAAAATAGGCAGTACCTTGTTCTGAAAACACCAAGTTTTTATCATCAAGCGCATCAGCAATGATATGCCATAAGTCATCTTGACGAATGGCCTCATTATCCTTGCCATGTTGCTCATGCTGCTTTACCTCTTCACAGAACTGCTTCGGTACAATATTAATATCTGAGGTCATTACCTCATGCAGTGTTTTTAGAGCATCTTTTAGGGCAATGGGCGCAAAGTTTTTGCCTGCGATACTCGCACGCTCATAATGCAGGTCAACCACCACGTTTTCATCAATATCTTGGCTAAAACCTGCAGTAGTAGTATCAGTATATTGCACACCAATTTTTATCAAACACTCACAGTTTTCGACCATATCCTTAACCACAGGACGCGATGCCACGCCTGCATAGGTGCCTGCCCAACGCTCACTATTTTCATCAAGCAAGGTTTTGCCCCACGATAACGTCGTATAAGGAATGTCAGTATCGGCAATCAAAGCCTTAAGCTGATTTTGCAGACCCAAACGATGCACCATCAAATCTGCCATGAGCGTCGTGGTTTTATTGGGTAAAAATTCTATCAGTGCTTGTTTAAAGTCTGCTAACGCCGCTTGGCTAGTAATATCTTCCTCACTATCGATAAGTTTAGTCGTCGGCGGATAAATTGGCGTTTTTGCTACATCTGGTGATAGTAATAAATAGCCTGGGCGATGCTTTTTGAGAATCACGCGAATCACGCGGTCAATCTCTGAGGCAGCATTTTCAGGCGTAATTTGCGCCCGTGCTACCGTAACCGGTTCTACCATTTTAATAAAATGATTGAACACGCCATCACCAAGTGAGTGATGGATGCGACGCTTTGAATCTTGTAATGCTGTACTTGGCGCGCCTACGATATGAAGCACTGGCGCATACTCAGCAAACGAGCCTGCGGTGGCATTGATAGCGGACAGCTCACCCACTCCAAAGGTCGTCACCATCGCCGCAAACCCACGCTCACGTGCATAGCCATCTGCTGCGTAACCAGCATTTAACTCATTGGTATTACCTACCCAGCGCAATTTATCTGAGGCAAGCACATTATCTAAAAACGTGAGATTAAAATCACCAGGTACGCCAAATACCTCTGACGCACCTGCTTCTGCGACACGATCAAACAAATAATCAGCGATGGTATATTGTTGACTCATACTACTTATCCTTAAGTGTTATGTTTATTAATCATAAATATGATAAAAGTAATTATAAAACTGCATTCCAGCCTATTTATAGAAAGCAAAGCTTTTGGAATATAGATTATAACAATCTGTTATAACATAGATAGACGATGCGATAATATGCCAATCTACTATCTTTTGCTTTTTTTCATACTAGCTGTTGACACTCTCAGAAAACTGCGTATAATACGCCATCATCAACTGACGATAGTTAATTGATAATTAGCGGGAATAGCTCAGTGGTAGAGCATAACCTTGCCAAGGTTGGGGTCGAGAGTTCGAATCTCTTTTCCCGCTCCAAATACTTAAAAAGCCTCACATAACAGTGAGGCTTTTTTTTGTCCGTCTTTCAGGGGCTGTAGCGTTTTTCAGCATGAGCTATTCAGTCTAATTGCTAAGTTTAGCTAATATATTAAAAGCTCAAAAATCAGCACCGTGACCAAAACGTGACCATTTCGTGTCCACCATATAAACACTGATTCTATAATTGACCCCAACTTATTACTCTTATCTTTATAAAAAACGATGCTAAGAAATATTTTCTTAGCATCGTTTTTCCTTTTCCAATGCTTTTTTAAATTAAGCTCATAGCGTGACCAAAACGTGACCAAATCATGAAAAAGTAGATATAAAAAATAACCCCAACCTTAATTTCATGCTTTGGAACGTCATATATATAAGGCTCTGCCACTTATTCCTCTGCGCATCTTTTTCAACTCTGTATATCTTCAAGACTCTTCATCATCTTTAGGATTTGGCGTATAAATAAATAAGTCACCTACCTGTACGTCTAAAAACTCACATAACTGGTCGATAGTATTGAAATCAATTCTTGATGACTCTTCATTGTATAGCTTATGAAGTGTTGATTTACTCATGCCTGTTGCCCTTACAACATCTGCTACGCGCAGTTTTTTCTCTGCCAGAATAACAGGGAGTTTAGACACAATCATAATTATTACCTCTTTTCGGGTAAAAATGCTTTACATTGAGGTAAAAAGATAATATAGTACACAAATCGGTTATTAATTACCTTTAAGCGGGTAAATAATTACTGATTACTTCAAGGTGCATTCTTACAAGTTGATAAAATAATTTTTATTCTATCACTTAATGCGATGACTTAATAACTGAAAAGAGGTAAATACCATGAGCAATACTTATTTAACAACTGATGAGTTAGCTGAACGCATCAAGTACGACGCACGTACTATCCGCAATCAAATGAAAGACACCGTTTTAATTGAAAACATTCACTACATACGCCCTTTTGGTGGCCGTAAGATTCTGTATGTATGGGAGCGTATCGAAGAGGATATGTGCAAGCCGGTTATGAGCGCTATCAACGGTATGGCACTTCAATAATAGAAGGAGATTTATCATGGCTACTATACAAGGACGGTTTGGCAAACTAATTGCCGACTTCTACTACCTAGGTATACGTTGTCGAGAAAAGACTAGCTTAGAAGATAACCCAGCTAACAGAAGAAAATTAGCGACTGTTTTGAAAAAAATAGACGCAGAAATAACCCTAGGCATCTTCGACTATGGCGCCTACTTTCCGAAGAGTACTCGTCTAAAAGAGATGACAGCACTGGCCGATAGAGCGGAAGCTTGTATCAGTCGTAATCCAACCTTTAGACAGTTTGTCGATATTTGGTATGAGGAGAAGAAGATTGAATGGCGGCCAAGCTATCGGCAAAAGACGCAGATTATTTTAGATAAGTACTTGTTACCTGAGTTTGGTGGCAAAGCGGTACATGCCATAAAAAAACCAGACTTGCTGACCTTCCGTAGCTCCCTCGCCAAAGTTTGTTACGGTAAAGATGGTCAGTCAAGTCTGTCAGTAGCACGGATCAACCAGATCATGATACTTCTTCGTATGATACTAGAAGAAGCGTCGGATCGCCATGAGTTTGAGATGCCTTATAAAAATATTAAGAATCTCAAGCAAGCGCGTCCGGATGTGAATCCTTTTACACTTTCTGAGGTATGGCTGATTTTAAAGCATGTTCGTGCTGATTATAGGCCCTACTACACTATTCGCTTCTTTACAGGGATGCGTACCAGTGAGATCGATGGGCTTAAGTGGGACTGCATTAACTTTGATCGCCGTGAGATCAGTATTCGCGGTGCATTGGTGAATGGGGAGATGGGTCCAACGAAAACGTTAGGCTCGCAACGTGATATTGCGATGTCACAACTGGTCTATGACGCACTACAAGAGCAGAAGACGCGTACCTTTGGTAAGTCAGAGTTTGTGTTTTGCAATTCACAGGGCAATCCGATGGAGTATCGCAATGTGAACCGGCGGGTATGGAAACCCACGCTTGCCCTACTCGGTCTGAAACATAGGCGGGCTTATCAGACTCGGCATACGGCAGCGACGCTATGGCTGGCTGCTGGTGAGAATCCTGAATGGATCGCTCGGCAGATGGGTCACAGTAGTACGGAGATGCTGTTTCGGGTATATAGCCGTTATGTACCTGATATCACCCGACAGGATGGCTCGGCAATGGATAACTTGCTACTAGCGAGCAAGGAGAAGCTAACCAGCGCATCTAATAGCTCTGAAGGTGAAGCACTAATCAGGGACTCACAAACTGACAAGGAGACGTCACAATGAAAATTATCAATTACGAGGAGCTGTTTGGTGAGTTTAAACCCGACGGTGCAATTAGTGAGGATGCTAATAAGATTGCTAATGCATTGATGCGTGAGTTGTATGTTTCATCGGATCATAACCTCGCACGCTTCTTAGGAGTGAAGCGCTGCTTTGATAATGATATGGCACTGCGTATATGGGTACAGAAGCGCTTAGATGCTCAGGATGGGTACTTTGTAGAGGATATGAGCAGCAAGCTTCAAAGTGAGCTTTATGAGCTACTACCGCAGTCTGATTATGACGGCTATTGAGGAGAATGTGATGAGTGTAAAGCTTCAGCCTAATATGACGCAGAACGCACGAGATCTAAAGATCTGTGAGGACTACTGGGCATATGATAATAAAGGTGATTATATCGCGCATGTAGAAATCGTTTGTGAAAAGTATGAGATTAGCACTCAAGTACTGTTCGAGACAATCGGTGAGTGTTTTGCTTATTTAGATGATGTGCGATGCGAGTACTGTGGTTATGTGTGCCCTTTACAGATACCAGCAGATATTGCATATATGCGAGCAAAAGAGCGTTGGTGCTGTGAGGTATGTGAACATGCTGTATGGCGGGAACATAATCATAGATAAGTTATTCACAATTTTAAAGCCAGACAGCTTAGGTTGTCTGGCGAGACTTTCCCAAACTTTGTGTAACTGCTTATAATCCACTAACCGAAGAATAAGCAATGACTAACCAAACTGACATCAAGAAACTGGCCCAGCAGATGGCTGGTAGCATGAACAGCTTTGATGACATCAAAGACTTCCAAAAGCAACTCATGCAATCCTTTATCGATACTGCCCTAGAAGCTGAGATGGAAGACCATCTTGGCTATCCTAAGCATGAAAAGGCGGATAAACCTAATAAGCGCAATGGGCACACTAAAAAGACAGTCCGTAGTGACACAGGGGAGCTTGAGATCTCCACCCCAAGAGACCGTGACGGCGCTTTTGAGCCCACCTTAGTGCGTAAGCATCAAACCCGTATCTCAGGGCTTGACGATAAAATCATATTCCACTACAGGCATAGCCTTCCGTCTTGCGCTTCGGGCAAGTGTCTCCCAGACACTTGCTGATCCTCGCTCATATGCCAAGGGCCAAACGACCACCGAGATTGTCGAGACCATCAAAGAGCTTTACGACGTCGACATCTCAAGCTCTCTTGTCTCAAGAGTCACTGACAACATCTTGGAAGACATCACTGCGTGGCAGAATAGACCACTGAGCAGTGTTTATCCTATCGTCTATTTGGACTGTATTGTTGTTAAAGTACGTCAAGATAAGCAGATCATCAACAAGGCTATCTATCTGGCGCTAGGGGTGGGACTTAACGGTAAAAAAGAGCTGCTGGGTATGTGGTTATCAGAGAATGAGGGCGCTAAGTTCTGGCTAGGCGTTCTCACTGAATTGCAAAACCGCGGGGTACAAGACATACTCATTGCCTGTGTCGACGGTTTAAAGGGCTTTCCTGATGCCATCAATACTGTTTACCCCAACGCTCAGGTTCAGCTGTGTATCGTGCACATGGTGCGTTATTCAATGAAGTTCGTACCATGGACGGACAAAAAGGCAGTAGCGGCTGATTTAAAGGCAATTTATGGTGCTGATACTATAGAGATAGCAGAGGCCAATCTTGAGCACTTTGATGAAGTGTGGGGCGATAAGTATCCGCATGTCATCAAGTCTTGGCGCAATAACTGGGAAGGCTTAACGGTGTTCTTTGGTTACCCTAAAGACATCAGAAAAGTCATATATACCACCAATGCTATTGAGTCGCTAAACAGTGTGATTCGTACGGCAGTGAATAAGCGTAAGGTGTTCCCGTCTGATCAGGCAGCGTTTAAGGTAGTATATCTGGCAACCCAGCAGGCGTCTAAAAAGTGGTCGATGCCGATTCGTAACTGGACGTCTGCCCTTAATCGCTTTATGATTATGTTTGATGATCGTATCAGTAAGCATTTAATCTAAATGGCAGTTACACAGAATTCGGGATACCCTCTGTCTGGCTTTTTCGTATGTAATATATCTTCTCTTGAATACAGTCCAAATTTAGTGTACTACCACAACAGCCACTCAGAATTAGGAGCTGTAGTAGATAAGGATTGAATATAACCCCAGCCCCTTGTTAAAAGTCTTACTCAATAGATCGACTGAATCAATTCTTGAGTAAGCTCTACGTTTGGTTTCAACATATCATCAGCAAGACTGCGCTTACTAGATAATAGCTTATCCAGTTTGATTTCAAACGTCTCAAAATCATCTGCTGCGATAGACGGATAATACACGTAAACCTCTTTATCTTGACCAATACGGTAGGCTCTATCAGTCGCTTGGTCTTCCTTAGCTGGGTTCCAACTGCGTGTATAGTGGATAACATGGTTTGCTTTTTGGATATTCACACCAAAGCCAACTGCCACAGTGGATAAGATAATCACATTGAAACCATTCGTTTCTTGGAACTTATCAATAATGCCCTGCCGCGTTAAGCCTACTCTACTATTAGTATTTGAATCCCCATTCACTGTAGTAACGTTTAATCCAAACCGCTCAAGGAGAAGCCGCTTTAAAAACACTTGAATAGCCCTGAACTCAGTAAAAATGATAACCTTCTCATTTTTTTGTTTTATGGTCTCTAAAGTGTTTATTAACCATTCGGCTTTAGGCGAATCATTGATAGTCGCTTGTTCTTGAAAATTCAGGGGGTGAGCACAAATCATTCGCATGTCATGTAGTGCTTTTAACATAACGCCTTTGTGGCCTTGCTCAGATAAACTTCTATAATCATTTGATACTTGTTTATAAAGTGTGCGTTGCAGCGTTGATATTTCAATATTTTTACAATCATTAATTTCGTGTTTTGCTGGCAACTCAGCGACATCATGCTTCATACGTCTTAATACTTGTGGCTCAATCAATTGACGAAGCTCATCTATTATCGCGTTGTCTTCATCGTCTTTCTTTTCAATAGGACGTCGATACTCTTTATTAAATTCACTAAGTGAACCCATCAGATTTTCTTGAATGAAATCAAATAAGCACCATAGATCAACAAGTGAATTCTCTACAGGCGTGCCTGTACAAGCGATCTTAAAGTCTGCTTTTTGGGCTTTAGCAGCTTTAGTAACCATTGCAGTGGGCACTTTTATTTTTTGGGCTTCATCACATATCATGATACTCCAATCTACCCTCCCTAAAGAAAACTCAAGGTCTCGCATGGTCTCATAAGTAGTCAGTACGATATCTGCACCACCTAACCAATTATCTTCAAGTAGATTTGTTATCCCATAATCATTTCTTAATTGAGAAGATATTAGGTGCTTGGGTATTTTTCGCTGTTTTAAGTTATCGCCATATAAACTTAACACTTTTCCGAACTTTGCACTAAAAAACCTATTGATTTCAGCCTCCCAGTTCTCCAATAAAGAAACTGGCGCTACGACTAATGCAGGTTTTTTATCTTCTGCGGTTTCTAGATATTCACCAATGAAGCAAAGTAACTGCAAAGTTTTCCCTAAACCCATATCATCTGCTAACAAGCAGCCGCTTACCTGATTTGGTGCATACTGATATAGGTTCTGTAGCCAAGCGATACCATATTCTTGATGCGTTTTTAGACTAAATTCTTGGCTTCTAAAACTTGATGGCAATCTGGCCTGAGGGCGGTTGCTTTCATCAAAAGTCAGAGTCTCGGCTCGCTTCTTAGTAAAGTCAGCCTCATCGATATTATTGGCAATCAATAAGGTAGATTTTTTCTTTGTTTCATCAGCTTTTGGCTGCTCTTGCTCTATGTCGTTTTCAACTGGATCCCCAGTCTTTGAATCACGCAGATCATCAAGTAGTTTTTTTGCATCATCTAATGGAATGGAGACGTTGCTGTCCGGATGTAGAACAAAGCTCTCGCCTTCTTCCTCTGCATGCTGGATACGTTGCTCAAGTAGTTCAGTAGTGGCATCAGTATTATCAGAAGTAAATTGAGATAAGTCAGCTGACCCATCTATAAGATTCTGTGGTAACCATTCGGATTCACCACTATCTTTTTGAATGGCGTCAGAGCTCAGTTTTTCAGCTTCACCAATCCCTATCACTCTATCGCTGTAATTGCTTAAATCTAGCACTGTTCTAGCTTGCAATTCATCATCATACTGTTGAATTTTTTCTAGATCGCTTTTCAGCTCGTCTACTTGATTATCTAAGTAGTTGCTTCTATCTATACTATAACCTGCCCATAGGAACACAGGTGATGATCGCTCATAAGTAGCAATAAAGTGTTGAGCTTGCTCTAGATTTGAAAGTTCTAACAGAATAGGGTCTTGTGCTCTACTTGAAATTTCATGCAACGTTAATTGAGCGGAACTAAAATGTGATAATTCATCATAATTTTTATCTATGAGCAAACGATAGCTATAGATCTCTGCCTCTTCTTTGGATTGCTCAAAGCCCTCTGGAGATATAACCTCTATGGCATCCTCCCCTAACTGAGCAAAAGGATTGTGTAAAAAGGTCTGTGCACGCTCGCCAGCTATCCGACGATTTGGCATCTTTTTAATTTCATTGAGTACACTCTTAACTTGCGGCTCGATAATAACGTGAGCCAGACCACCTTCTGGTAAGCTGATTGTATATTCATCTTGTACTTGATTATATTTATCAAAAGTTTGTAGCCAATTTGAGGGTGAGTCTTTAAAATCAGGCTGCACCTCTACCACTGACTCTGTACTAACTAAGTTTTTACGAAGGTTAAGTTGCAGCTCTTCTGGGGCAAGTACGATCGTTTTACGCAAGAACTCATCTAAGTTCGCCTCGCTTTTATTCGCCAAACTGCGTATTTGCGCCCAATATTTTTGATTTAATGATTTATTTTTATCTGTAACACGGGAGAATTCTTTAATTTTCTCTAATAGCTTCCAAGTGCTTTCATTCAATAAACATTCTTTACCGGTAATACTAATAATTGCGCCTGTTCGTTTGACTGAGCCTTTAAACTTGACCTTATTTTTATCACACCAACCATCCAGAATAATTTGGAAATTCGAATCACTTAGCCCATTTTCACTACGAATTATCGGATATAAATCATTTGATAACGGCAAGTTGAGCAAATTAATGACATCGCTATGATCAGGATCTTGTTTAATCTGGAACAACTCTTCCCATGGCAATATATAGCTATCATCTAGCTGATAGGCAACCTCTTCATCAGTTAAGCTTTCCCAATAGAAATCCGCATCAGTTTTAGCCACAGCTGTATAGCCGTGCTTTAAACCCATGTCATCATATTGCAGCGGTAAAAGAGCAATACTTTCTACTGAATTTTCTGCAGAAGCATGCTCAACCGATTTATTTCTTTTCCAGAATGCTAATTTCATACCGGCCCTTTAATAACGTTTTTTGTATTTTGGACTATTGGATTGATTGGAAAAAATGCCCAACTCAGCGAGTTTTTTATCGAATCTAGCTTCCCAATTTCCTGAATGACTCAAACTCATTCCTAGACCGTACTCGCTTTTAAAGATGGACTGCGGCTTGTTCTTTAACTCATAAACACCTATGTTTTTCTTATTAATGTCAAAAGGAAAAGTACTATATCCATAACAAGCATTTCCTGTATCTGAAAAATCAACAATATAGATGTTATCGATTTTAAGTAGAAAGGCATTATTACTAGCAGTAGAACCTACAAGGTTTTTCAGTCTGCCACGGTTAAGCTCTCTGAACTTTCTATGCTCAGCATGTCTAGATTGTACGGCAGCTGGGCCTAAAAATATCTGAGAAAAAGAAATTTTGTCAATAAACTTTATCCAATAGTTAAAACGATCGACATCAGCTGTATGGCTGAACAATTTAAAGAAAGCTTCTAAATCTGCTCTTACAAACCATTGAACCACCATTTTTCTAGTATCTGGGTTTACATTCCGCCAACCTGCTGCTGAGTCATATTGCGGGTTACCCCATTGCGTCAAACAGACGTGCTTTAAAGCTTCATGTACAAGTGTACGTTTTGAGGTAGAAGCATAACGTTCAAGTAGAGCCGTTAAAATAGCGGTGGTATAAATTGGATTCTTTTCTAGAAGAAGTAACAAACGTGGTATCACTTTAAAGTAGTCATCTTCCTTCATTGTCTTGACTGACTTGATAGATGAGCTTATCAAGCTATCCCAAAACCAGCTATTAGGAGCAATGCTTAAGCTTTCTAATTGACTACTGACTCTACTGTCATCGCTATTGTATAAAAAGTCACGAATAAATCTTTTAGAAGGATCTAGCGAGAGCACTTCAGGATGCTCCGTTAACGTAGTAAGCCATTTTTTAGGCTTAAGAGTGGCTTGAAATAACGTAGACCGATTGGTATTTAAGATATTCCTGAGCTGAATCCAGTTATTGGGCCGTTTATTTATTTCAGCTTGTTCTACCGCAAAATAACTATAAAGCAAAGGGAAATAAACAACCTTTAGTAACTCAGGATCAATTTTGCTAAATTGTTCAATGAACTCGCTACCTTTGAAGGTGAAGAGTATTTTATCTTCATAACTTAGCAGCTTTTTACTGAGTGACCACGATAGGTTCTTCCAATCACGTTTTGTTAGATAGTCGGTACCATGCTTTTCTAGTTTTAAAATTGAGTTAACAATTTTTTCTTCGATAGGCTGAATACTCTCCATCTCATCAAACTTACGTTCAATGATTGCTAACGTCTTAATTAATTTGGTCGGTTTGGCAAATTTATTATGTATTTGGGCAGGGTCAGAGAAATTATTGACACTCTGATTCAGCCTCTGCTTTAATATAGCGATACTCATCACATTTACCTTGCCAGCTGACAGGTTTCAATAGGGGCAGAAACAAAAATAGGCTGCGCCTCAGCACTGTCTTTTTCTTTTAAGCCATAAAACTGCATTCTTAGTTCTACACGGCGCGAAGCTTCTTTACTGTCTTTTGCTGAATTAAACGATACACCTCCAGCTAGAAACAGCTGTTTGATTTGGTTTTTTTGCGCGTCAGTTAAAGTGAGCTCTTGATTAAATGTGGGATCCAATAAGCTACACATCACCCACTCCGAACGACGCAAGCTTAAATTCAGGTTATATAAATATGATCCATCGGTATCTGTAAAGCCTTCAATCACAATCTGTTTAAACCATTTTTTGCCGTTTTCACTATTAGCCGCTTCCAAGACAACAGGAACTAAAGCACTTAAAGCCTTTATACCCTCTGCATTCAACCGGTAATCGTTATGCCCAAAGCGACCTGCTTCACCAAAGTTAATACGGTTCTCTTTACAATCTACGGTAATGAGCTGATTCTTTAAAGTAGGGTCGTCTTTAATACCAGTACAAATATCCAAGATCTCTGAACTACGTTCTTTTTCAGCTTGCGTTGCTTCGTTGATTTTTTTAGTGACGACCATTAAAGATACTGCCATCACTACTAAAAAGAGCGTCATTAGTGCTGTCATTAAGTCAGCAAATGAGATCCAAAAAGGCTTCTCACCCTCATCCTTCGAACGAGTTTTTTTAGCGTACCTATTACCAATCATTAGCGATACACTCCAAAATTAGCGTCTAGTTCTTTGGGTAAGATCTTCAAGGTCTTCAACCACATTACCTAAGCCTTCAACACCAGTTGCGAGACGTTTGACAGCTTGATCAAGTGTGTTGTCAAAAGACACTAACGATTGATTTAAACTACTTTCAACGGAAGTACCAAAGCTATCAAAGCTCTTCACTAGAACATCACTAACTTCTGCCAAATATTCTTGCATTTCCTTCTTAACTTGGCTTAAAGCTGTCGTCATATTCTGCATATCATCAAGCATTTGACTAGTCATACCAGCTTCAGATTTTGACTGTTGAATGAGAGTTTCTAGTGTTTCAATGGCAAGATTAACGCTATTTTTAGAGTTCTTATAATCTCTTATCAACTCAATAAGATTACTGCTTGCACTGGTCATGTTGGTTGAAGTCGTATTAACCTGTGCAATAAGCTCTGATGTTTTACCAGTCACTGTGCTTAGCGAACTACCAGCCGTAGTAAACTGCTCAGCAGCCAAGCCCATTCTTTCTGCACCACTATTCATACCAGTGATACTATCGGTGGTTACTTGAGACAGTTTTTGGATGTTTTCTTTATGAGTTTGAACTGCTTCTTTGCTATGCGTAATAAGCTCTTTAATTTCACTGCCTAAGCTATCAATCAATACAGACGACTGCTCGTGCAATTTCTGTTGATTATCTGATATTTGGCGATCCTGCTCGATACGTTGCTCTGCAACATTTGACAGTAAACCTGACATTGAGTTACCTAGACCTGAGACAAGCTCTGAAACCTTACTATTTAACTGCTCAACAGCATATAACCCTTGATCACCAATCTTAGCCGAACCCGCAGATAGATTCTCTACCATTTCGTTCATTTGGATAGACATCTCATTCTGCTTTAGATGAATATCTTCCATCATTTTAGCCATTTGGGTCTCTAACGTTTTAGTTGAGACTTCACTGTTAGTTTGCATATCAGTAATCAATTGAGAAAAACCTAACTGCATCTCACGCATAGCAGTGACAGATTGTGTCATCATCTCGCTCATACCTGTCATTTGACCGCCAAATGTCGTTTCTAGCTTACTCATAAAAGCAGTTAACACATCAGTCATAAGGTCTTGCACAGCCGAACCTTGGTCACCGCTGACTTGCTGCACGCTCGATGCAATTTTATCTAAAGGATCTTGAAGGCTATCTTTAATCGAATCGCCAATTTGGGTTGCCATAGACTGGCTTGTTTGCGCATAAGAGTCACTTAGCTGTGAAGCAAAAGCAGCTTGATTTCTTTTATTCTCTTCGACCAAGTTAGTCATCATGGTTTTTAAATCATTAACCAGACTATCTTTAAGTTGCCTGGCATTGACTTCATTGGCTTGGGATGACTTGAGTAACTTGGCTAGATACTCCTCACCACTTTCATCAGCAGTAAAGGCGTTATCAATGGCTGTATTCAACCGTTGTAATTGTGCGTAGCACTGTCTAAGCCATGATTTTTCACGCCAAGTAATAACCATGGCAGCTGCGATAGCTAAGCCAGAGGCCATAAACGCTTCTGCGACACCTGTTAGCAATAATGCCAAACTGTCTTGGACTTTATCAGGATTGCCAGCAGGGTCAAACGCTAATAACCCAATTAGCAAACCAAGAAATGTCACGATAATACCGACACCAGTAATAATGCCTGGTAGATGCTTATAAAAATCTACTTTCAACGGTATATCGACAACAATGGATTCCGTAAAAAACACCTCACTTGGTACAGTTGCCCGTGAATAAGCTACCTTAGCTTCGCCATCCACTGTTTCATAAGTATCATGGAAGGTTTTTTTATAACTTGTCCAAGCTTGCTTCAAAGAAGGGTTGCCATCAAACTTTACATCTAATGGGTCTTTATCAAGATTAGAGTTGTCATTAAGCTTGTCTAATTCATCAGCTAGTTGTGATATTTTATTGTTTAGTTCCTTAGCAGGACTTAAATAGTTTAAGAAAAACCGCAAACTGATGTAAGCAATAAAGATGAAAATTATTGCAGGAAAAACATAATAGCCTTGCGAAAACTGCGCTACTTTTAGCCAATCCATCAATATCACCTATCCCATCAAATAAAAGATTGAAAGTTATACTATTTAAACTAAACATAACCAAATTAAAGTCAGCACAATTTAGTAATAAATATCTAGGTCAAAAACTATCTATAACGACAAGCAAGACCCGTCATTACAAGCTGTAACTTATAAAAATGGAATAGTAACATAAACAAATGACTAGAAAATGATTGACGACTAATATCTAGAAAATAATAGATAAATTTGAGACTTAATAGCTACATGCATTTATATTTTTGATCAGAGAATAACTATAGTTTAAATTACCGCTGACTACTTACGACATTAGATGACGTGTGAATCTCTATTACTATTTTAATTATCTTCTATCCTATCAACACTGACGCTAGACTAGAGCGTATATCTATTAGCCCTTTAAGTCAGTCTATATGACGAGAATACGAGCTGTAATGTGATACCATTCTTCGATAATTTTTTCACTTAATAAAACATTCTCTGATTATAAGACTTATAACTATGGCACTTAAGAAAACCGAGATTTATTCTACCCTTTGGGCAAGCTGTAACGAGTTACGCGGCGGCATGGATGCGAGTCAATACAAGGACTATGTATTGACCATGTTATTTATGAAGTATGTGTCTGATAAATACAAAGACGACGCTTTTGGCGATATCGTAGTGCCGGAAGGTGGTAGCTTCGATGATATGGTCGCGCTGAAGGGTGATAAAGAGATTGGCGAAAAAGTCGACAAGATTATCGCTAAGCTGGCTGAAGCCAACGGTTTGCGCGGTGTCATTGATGTTGCTGACTTTAACGATGAAGAAAAACTCGGTACAGGCAAAGAGCATGTCGATCGCTTATCGAAGCTGATTGGTATTTTTGAAGGATTGGATTTATCAGGCAACCGTGCTGATGGTGATGACCTACTAGGCGATGCTTACGAATACCTCATGCGTCACTTCGCTACTGAATCTGGTAAATCTAAGGGGCAGTTTTATACGCCATCGGAAGTATCACGTATTTTGGCGAAGATTATTGGTGTTGACGACAATACACCACTAGACGCGACTGTATACGACCCAGCCTGCGGTTCAGGCTCTCTACTGCTTAAAGTTAGCGATGAAGCGCCACGTGGCTTGACTATCTATGGTCAAGAGATGGACTTCGCGACTACCGCATTGGCAAAGATGAATATGATATTGCATGGAGCAACAGGTGCTGACATCTATAAAGGCAACACCCTATCCTCTCCGCACTTTGTAGAAGGCAATCAGCTCAAGACTTTCGATTTTATCGTAGCAAACCCGCCGTTTAGTAATAAGAACTGGACCAGTGGTTTAAACCCAGAGTCGGATGAGTTTGACCGCTTTACTTGGGGTATTCCGCCCGAGAAGAACGGTGATTATGCTTTTCTATTACATATTATCAAAAGCTTAAAAAGCACGGGTGTTGGCGCAGTCATTTTGCCACATGGTGTGCTGTTCCGAGGCAATGCCGAAGCGCATATTCGCCAGAACTTAATCAAGCAAGGCTATATCAAAGGTATCATAGGCTTGCCAGCTAACCTGTTCTACGGTACGGGCATCCCTGCTTGTGTCATCGTGATTGATAAAAACACCGCACAGAGCCGAGCCAAAGGTGACGCGGGTCTGTTTATGGTCGATGCTAGCCGGGGCTATATGAAAGACGGTAATAAAAACCGTCTACGTAGCCAAGATATTCACAAAATCGTCGATGTCTTTAACTCTCAACTGAATCTGACAGGCTATAGCCGAATGGTTGAGTTGGATGAGATCATCGATAACGACTATAACTTAAACATTCCACGCTATATCGATGCCAGTATTGATGAAGATCAGCACGATCTAACCGCGCATTTAAAAGGCGGTATTCCTGTTGCCGATATCGACTCTCTAGAGTCTTATTGGCAGGTATTACCTAACTTACGCAAAACGCTATTCTCCGAGCTTAAGCATAGTGGAAACGGTTACTGTGAGTGTCTCGTGGCATCGACTGAGATCAAGGCGGCGGTATTGGCTCATCCTGAGTTCATTACCTTTGCTGAGCAAAGCCTAACGCCATTCAATGACTGGTGGCAAGCTACTCAGTTAAGTGAAATCACCAAAGGCGATAGGCCTAAAGCCCTTATCCACAAAATCAGTGAAGACCTGCTACAACGCTACGAAATAGCGCCGCTGCTAGATAAGTATGATATTTATCAAATCTTGATGGACTACTGGAGTGAAAGCTTGCAGGACGATGTCTATGCCATTAGTCAAGATGGCTGGCAAGTCGGAGCCCAGCTACGCAAGTTGGTCGTGGCTAAAGGTGAAAAGCTTAAGGAAGAGCCTGACCTGATTATTAATAAGGTGAAATATAAAGCGGAGCTTATCCCGCCTGCGCTTATCATCGACCGCTACTATAGCGATGAGCAAGCCCATATCGATGCACTACAGGCTGAGCTAGACACCATCTCAAGTACCATAGCTGACTACGTTGAGGAGCATGGAGATGAGGAAGGCTTACTAGCCGATGCCGCTAATGAAAAAGGCAGCTTTAATAAGTCTAGCGTCAACGCGCGTCTAAAGCTCGCCACCGATAGCGATGAAATCGAGGCACTCAAGCAACTGCTCGCTTACTTCGAGTTAGAAGCCAATGCGAAAAAGGTATTAAAAGAAGCGCAAGAAACATTGGATCTGGCGGTATTTAAACACTACCCGACTTTGGATGAAGCGGCTATCAAAACGCTATTGATCGAGGATAAATGGCACGCCACTCTACAAGGGCGTATCGAAGATGAGATTGAGCGTATCACTGCCCAGCTTGCTAACCGTATTAAAGAACTGGATGAGCGTTATGCTGAGCCTTTATCGCAAATCGTAGATGAGGTGGAGATGTTAGGTCAAAAAGTGCAAGCGCATCTGCAAGCGATGGGAGTGGCGTAATGAATGAGGTTAAAATGCCTGAGGGTTATAAGCAAACTGAAATTGGGGTTATCCCTGAGGATTGGGAAGTTAAAGATATTGGTGAAGCTTTAACAATCAGACATGGTAAGGATCAGAAACAAGTTGAAAGTACTCGTGGTCAATATCCAATATTTGGTACTGGCGGGCAAATGGGATGGGCAAGCGACTTTCTATATGACAAACCTTCTGTATTGATTGGTAGAAAAGGCTCTATCAATAAACCAAGATATATCAACGTACCCTTTTGGACAGTGGATACTCTTTTCTATTCACAAGTGCATAATGGCTACGATGAAAAATTCATGTTCTATAAGTTTTGTCTGATTGACTGGATGAATTATAACGAAGCTTCAGGCGTACCAAGCTTAAATGCTAGTACTATTAGTAATGTTAAAATATCAGTACCAAAGAAACCTGAACAAACCGCTATCGCCACTGCCCTATCTGATATCGATAATTTAATCCAGTCACTGGAAAAACTGATTGCAAAAAAAGAAGCCATTAAAACCGGCACCATGCAACAGATCCTCACTGGTAAAACTCGCCTGCCTGAGTTTGCCACTCGTGATGATGGCAGTGCTAAGGAACTTAAACAGACTGAATTAGGGCAGATTCCTGAGGATTGGGAGGTAATTGAGTTTGGAAAACTACTAAAAGAGTTCAGAAATGGCTATTCATTTTCTGCTAAAGATTATATAAAAAATGGCACTCCAATTATTACCATGTCACAGATCGGATTAAACGGCTCGTTCCAATACAATCCAAATGAAGTTAAAAAGTGGGATGCGAGCCAGTTTGAGCATCTTAAAGACTTTTGGGTTAAAGATGGTGACTTACTTATAGCAATGACAGATGTAACACCTGATAAAAACCTAATTGGACAAATGACTATTGCAGAATTGACTCATACAGCCTTATTAAATCAGCGTGTTGGCTTATTAAGATTAAATAAAGATTTAGCACAGTCTAACTATCTAAGATATCTTAGCAGCTTACCGTTGTGGAGAACTTATTGTAAAGGAGTAGCATCACTAGGCGTACAAGCGAATATAGGAACAAAAGAAATAAAACAAGCATCAGTTACCTTACCTTTAGTTGAAGAACAAACCGCCATCGCCACTATCCTGTCCGATATGGATGCGGAGATTCAAGCATTGGAAGGAAGACTAGAGAAAACCAAAGACATCAAGCAAGGCATGATGCAGCAGCTGTTGACTGGCAAGGTGCGGTTGGTTTAATAGGCTAATATTTTAAGCGTTAAGAGTATTCAACATTAATATCATCAATCAATTAACGGTATGTTATGAGCAACTCACAAGAATTACATCAAAAAATTATATCTGTGAAAGACTTCCTTAGCGTACCGTCACTGACGATACCTGAATACCAACGCCCCTATAAATGGACGGCTGAAAATGTCGTTAGCTTATTTGATGACATTAGAATGCACAGCGATAAACCGGCCTACCGTTTAGGTACGGTGGTATTGCACAATAATACCGAAAAAGGCGTCTTAGATATTGTCGATGGTCAACAGCGCACCCTTACCCTAATGTTGGCTTTACTAGCCATCAATACCTATTGTAACAATAATAAAGCGTCAGATGACGCCAAAAGCATTGATAGGGTATTGGGGAATCTGCCTCAAAAAGTTCAAGCTTTTATTAACAAACCTCAATTTAAAGATGACTTCTCGCTCTATAACTTATATGAAAACTATAAGGTTATCTCTAATATCATTAATAGAGGCGACTTTACCCTTAAGCATATTGAGTTTTTATTAACGCGATGCGACGTGGTGATATTTGTATTAGATAAAGAGTCTGAAGCGTTTCAATTTTTTGACTCTCAAAATTCACGAGGTAAAGACTTATTCCCACATGACTTGCTAAAAGCATTTCATTTACGTGAGTTTAAAACTGACGATAATGCATTAAGGAAGAAGACTGTCGACTATTGGGAGAATCTCGATGATGACAGACTGGCCAAATTATTCTCAAATCATTTATATCGTATTAGACGCTGGTCACGAGGTCAGTCAGCGCAGACATTTACCAAAGATGATGTCGCAGAATTCAAAGGCATTACTCTAGAGGCCAAGACACTTCCGCCCTATACCAGACGCTTAGCCATCACTCACCACTATATTGATGACTATAACAACAGCGTTCATTGCAAAATCGCAGGCAAGCCCACTGCTTATCCCTTTTCAATTGACCAAACCATCATTAACGGAAGACGGTTTTTTGAAATGGTGGCACATTACGATGCTCTGATAACCAAGTACAAGGCCATTAATAATGATCAAACGTCTGATTCTAAGCAAATCGTTACCCTGTTTGATCACGCCTTAAACAACCGCGCCTCCAAAATAATAAATACCTTAGATTCTTATAATGACTATCAACGAAGGCGTAAAGGCGACAAGCTGACCCGTAACGTCTTTGATAATGCGTTAATTTATTATATTGATAAATTTGGCACAGAAGAGCTGTCACAGGCGGTGGAGCTACTATTTGCGTGGGCTTATAACGTTCGATTAACAAACTATGGTGTCGGCCTGAGTACAATCGATAATCACGCATCAAAGAATACAGGTATGTTCATGCGTATCAACGAGGCGATATTACCAAAGAACGTGGTCATTACTTCTATACCGTCTCTTAAAATCAGTGAATTAGCAAATAACCATAAACCTAACAATGACACCAATAAAAGTGATAGCGATATTTACACGTTATTTAATTGTCTCAACTACATAGATACGTCAGGAGAATAATATGACAATGAATAACTCAAGTGTGAAAGTAAGTTCTTTACCTATCAAAAAACTGCTGACCAATGGCGATCAGTATGTCATTCCGATGTATCAGCGTAACTATGCGTGGGGCACTGTTGAAATTGAAACATTAATCAAAGATATTATTGACGCTTATAATCGTGACCCAAACTTAACCTACTATTTAGGTACTTTAGTTGTCTTTGAAAAATCCAATACCAGTCAGGCTTTGTTTGAAGTGATAGATGGTCAGCAACGCTTAACTACCCTAACCCTACTGGCAATATATTTACATCACAATCATCATCAGTATTGTCACTCTTATTTAGAACAATTCAACCAGACAAACTTATATTTTGAAAGTCGCCCACATTCAGATTACACCTTATCTTTGCTTTATAACCGTGAGTCAGCACGCTTTGCCCAAGATGCCTCTATGAATCAGTCTATTATCGATGGTTATGATATCTTAACCAAAACGATGACGTATCTTTTTAATGGAAATAATGAAGTCACATCCATCAATGAATTTTGTACCTTTTTATTCAATAAGGTAGAGATAGCTAGGGTTCCTGTTCCTCAGGAGACAGACCTTAATCACTACTTTGAAGTAATGAACAATCGAGGTGAGCAATTAGAAAAACACGAAATCATTAAGGCCAGACTGCTATCAGCAATTAGCAGTGACACTTCTGCCGACACAAAGCAAATACAACATTGCAAAAGCCTGTTAGATTTGATTTGGAATACTTGCAGTCGTATGAATAAGTACGTGCAATATGGCTTTACAACTGATCTACGTAAAAAGATTTTCTCATCAGACTGGGCACATTTTGAGCCAAAATATTTTTCTGATTTGCTTGATTTTTATATTCAAGATTGCAACGAGCAAGCTGCCAAAAAGAGTAAAGATAACTCTAAAACAGCCTCAGAAAAAGTAGAGGCTCAAAATATCATTAGCTTAAATGACATTTTATTTAATGATACTGTTGATATACCCACTAATCCAGCCAAAAAGAATAAGGGCGATGAGGATGATGAAACCTATTATAGTTTGATAGATTTTCCCAATTTTTTATTGCAGGTTTTAAGAGTACACGTGACTCAAAATCTGACTGACAACCCTCAAAATGACATCGTATCGCTTGATGATAAGCAGTTATTGATTGAATTTGATAATCATTTGATTGGTTCTAAGGTGACCAATAAGGTAGCTAAAATAGAGCAGTTCCTTTACACCTTATTGAAATCAAAGTTTTTATTTGATCAATATATTATCAAGCGTAATACAGAGTCTAAGAAAGGCTATTGGACCCTTGAGCAGCTAAACAATGAGGCGTCAGGTCCTTCTTATAAACAAAATATGCCAAAAGACTCAACTGGACCAGACTTAAATGCCAGTTTGGTTACTCTGCAAAGCGCCTTTCATGTGTCTGCACCTACTCTTAATTCTAAATACTGGTTAAATGCCTGCTTGCAGTATCTCTATTTGACGTTTGATAAGCGTGAACAAGGTATCGATGGCAAAGCATTTCTGAGCTATCTTGATGGGCTGGCTAAAGCATATATGCTTAGAAGGTATATCGCTCAATCTGATCGAACCAAGCCTAATAATATCGTCAATGATTACTTTCAAGAGTTTAGTCGCCATATAAATGATAATAGTGAGATGACATTGTCCAGTCAGTCGTTATCACCTCGAACGATTGAATTTGAGAAACTGTCACAACAACTAAGATACCCTCATGTCAATGTCTTTGTATTCAACTACTTAGATTACTTGATTTGGTTGAGTGGTAATGTTGAATCAGGGGATAAAAAGAAGTTTAGACCCTCTACACAAGGCTCTATTGAACACTTCTTACCTCAGACCCCCATACATAAAGATGAAAAAATTGACGATAGAATCGACATTCATCGTTTTGGTAATCTGTGCCTCATCAACAGAAGTCTTAACTCTCGCGTTAGTAATCACCAGCCCTTAGCTAAAAAAGAACACTATGATGAGTCGTTTAAAAGTCATATCGACTCACTTAAGCTATACAAAATGATTAAAGTCTTCAATCCAAAAGACAATCAATATCAATGGGGTTATGATCAAATCATTGAACATGAAAACGAGATGCTAAGACTTTTTGAAGGTGCTTTGAATCTCAAGATAGAAGGACGCTGAATCATGAGTAACGTCAGCGATATAGAAAGACTCACTCAAAACCGTGTCGTACGCTTCTTTACCGACACGCTAGGTTATCGCTATCTAGGTGACTTTAAAGATAGACCTAATAACAAGAATATTGAGTCTGAAATTTTGGCAGCATGGTTAAGCTCACGTAATGTCAGTCGCACTTTGCAAAACCGAGCCATTAACGCTTTAGAAAAAGCCGCCGCTCTCGGCAGTGGCGTTAAACTATACGATGCCAATAAAGAGGTGTACCGACTACTACGTTATGGTGTCAAAGAAAAAGAAGGTACTGGCGATCATAAAGAAACCATCTGGCTGATTGATTGGCACAATATTGAGGCCAATGACTTTGCTATTGCTGAAGAAGTCTCTATCAATGGCGAAAATAAAAAACGTCCTGATATCGTCCTTTATGTCAACGGCATTGCATTGGGCGTTATTGAGCTTAAACGCTCTACCATTAACGTCACCGAAGGCATTCACCAGAACCTAGACAATCAGAAAAAAGAATTCATTCGTAGCTTCTTTAGCACCATTCAACTGGTTATGGCAGGTAATGACACCCAAGGCTTGCGCTATGGCACCATTGAAACGCCAGAGAAATACTATCTGGAATGGAAAGAAGCCAACCCCAATCATACACCCCAGTCTGATATTAGCGTACCGACGCATCTTACCTTAGCAAAGGCTAACTTCACCGATCAGCCCTTAGACTTCCATCTATATCATATGTGCAATAAGCAAAGGTTCTTAGACATCATTAATAACTTTATTGTATTTGATTCAGGTGTAAAAAAGACTTGCCGACATAATCAATTCTTTGGGATACAATCCACTAAGAAGCATATTGCACAACGCAGAGATGGGATTATTTGGCATACGCAAGGTTCAGGTAAAAGCTTGACTATGGTTTGGATGGCTAAATGGATACGGGAGAATGTTACCAATAGTCGCGTACTTATTATTACTGACCGTACCGAACTTGATGAACAAATTGAAAAAGTATTTTTTGGTGTTGATGAATCAATATATCGCACCAAGAGCGGTGCTGATCTTATTACCCAGCTAAATCAGCCTAACCCTTGGTTACTGTGTTCTTTGGTGCACAAATTTGGCCGTCACGGTGGTGACGATGATGCAATGGACACAGAGGATTTTATAAAGGACATTCAAGCCAGCCTACCCTCAGACTTTAGCCCTAAGGGCGATTTATTTGTCTTCGTTGATGAGTGTCACCGCACTCAATCTGGCAAGCTGCACAGCGCTATGAAGGCGCTGTTACCAGAAGCGATGTTTGTCGGTTTTACCGGCACGCCACTGCTTAAAAAAGATAAAAAGAAATCTATCGAAGTGTTTGGACCTTTTATTCACACCTATAAGTTTGATGAAGCAGTCGCTGATGGGGTGGTGTTAGATCTTCTGTATGAAGCACGTGACATTGATCAACAGCTTACCTCATCTAAAAAAGTTGATGAGTGGTTCGACGCTCATACCCGCGGCTTAACCAATATTGCCAAGAGCCAGCTTAAGCAAAAATGGGGAACCATGCAGCGGGTTCTGTCTAGCCAGTCGCGCATAGAGTGCATCGTCAATGACATCTTGCTCGATATGCAGAAAAAGCCAAGGCTTATGGATGGTCATGGCAATGCCATGCTTGTGTGCAACAGTATTTATCAAGCCTGTAAATCTTACGAAGCCTTTGAAAACTCTTTCTTGAAAGGCAAAGTAGCAATTGTGACCAGTTACCTACCGACTGCAGATAGCATTAAAGGTGAGGAAACTGGCGAAGGAATGACAGAGAAGCTTTTCAAATATCAAATTTATCGCAGGATGATTGCCGATTATTATGATATCAGCGAACAAGAAGCAGGCTCTAAAGCAGAGGACTTTGAGAAAGCTGTTAAAAAACGCTTTATTGAAGAACCAGGTCAAATGCGACTGTTGATAGTTGTAGATAAACTGCTGACAGGATTTGATGCGCCTTCTGCTACTTATCTATACATTGATAAAAAGATGGCTGATCACAACCTCTTTCAGGCCATTTGCCGTGTTAATAGACTCGATGGTGCAGAAAAAGACTATGGATATATCATTGACTATCAGGATCTATTTCAGTCTTTAAACAGTACCATTTCTGATTATACGCAAGGTGCATTTTCAGAGTATGAAGATGAAGATATTGATGGGCTGTTAAAGAACCGCTTAAGTGCGGCGAGACAAAACCTAGATGATGCCCTAGAGATGGTCAGAGGACTTTGTGAGCCTGTTAAGTACCCTAGAAATACACAGGACTATGCCGCTTACTTTTGCCCTAGTGAAGATGTAACTGAAGCTGATAAAGTAGAAAAGGAACAACTGCGCCTCACCTTATATAAAAGCGTCTCTAAGCTGATACGTGCTTATGGCAATATCGCCAATGAAATGGCGGAAGCGGGATATAGCGATCAGGAAATCAAACGCATTAAAGACGATGTAAAACACTTTGAGTCCGTGCGTAATAACATCAAGCTTATGAGTGGCGACCATATCGATATGAAAAGCTATGAGCCGACCATGCGTAGGATGTTAGACACTTATATTCATGCTACACCTAGTGAGACTGTTATCGACTTTGAAGATTTAGGACTCATTGAGTTAATTGTCAATCAAGGGTCTGAAGCTTTAATCAAAGCCATACCTGAAGATATAGCGAGCAACCCTGAGAACGTAGCTGAGACTATCGAGAATAACGTGCGTAAAACGATTGTGGATGAAAATCCAGTCAACCCAAAATACTACGAGCATATGTCTGCCCTACTCGATGAGCTCATTGAGCTACGCCGAAAAAAAGCCATTGCCTACGCTGAATACTTGCAAAAGATACGCCAGCTAGCCTCTAAAGTAATCAATCCTACGGGTAGCGCAGGTGGTCATGCATACCCTAAGACTATCAACACTCCTGCGAAACGCGCGTTATATGATAACTTGGATCAAAACGAGGACTTAGCAGACAAAGTAGATGCTGCTATTAGGCTCAATAAACAGGCTGATTGGCAAGGTCATCTGATTAAAGAGCGAAAAATTGAGCGTGCCGTACATCAAACTGTTTCTCAGTATCAGGTCGATGTCGATATAGAGGCGTTAATTAATTTGATTAAGGCACAACAGGAATATCAGTGATTGTTAAGTCAGCGCTTATTAAGATTGGTGAGTTAGATATACATTTAACTCGCAAAGATATTAAAAACCTACATATTAGCGTGATGCCACCTGATGGACAGGTCAGAGTATCTGCGCCTGATGCTATGACCGAGACGGCCATTCGGATGGCTGTCATCCACCGTATACCTTGGATTCGACGGCAACAGGCGGCGTTTGCCAAGCAAGAGCGCCAATCAGCGCGTGAGATGGTAAATGGAGAGACGCATTATCTTTGGGGCAGACGCTACCGACTTGAAGTGATTGAGAGCGATACACTCAAATCTCAGACGGTCAAACTAAAAAGCGGTAAGCTTATACTAACCGTAAATATTGATGCCTCAGATGAAGTGAAGCTGAAGCTATTGAATGAATACTATCGTAACCGCTTAAAAGTAAGAGCACCTGATCTTATTAATAAATGGTCTAAGCAAACTGGCGTCGCTATAAACAGTTGGCAGATCCAAAAAATGAAAACCAAATGGGGCAGCTGTAATATAGAAGGAGGCAATATACAGCTTAACTTAGATTTGGCTAAAAAGCCTCTGCCCTGCTTGGAATATATTATCTTGCATGAACTGCTACATTTTAAAGAGCGGCAGCACAATGACAAGTTTAAAGCCCTGCTGGACACTCACATGCCCGATTGGCGATCTAGACGAGATTTACTCAACCAAATGCCATTAAACCAAGAAAGCTGGAAACATCAAGAGTAGTGAACCGCCCCAGGATTGTCCGTGCCTGAATCAAGTAAATCAGTCTCTGACAATCCCGGGGCGGTTCAAAATAGATTCTCTCAATACCACATTACCCAACCATATATATCATACCCATCCAACAGTGCTCAGGCTTATCGACAACTTTTGCACTATAGAAAATATGTTCATCCTCTGCACCCATATTATCAATAGTATCTGACATAACTTTGAACTCATCCACTGTAAAATAACGGTTACTTTCCACTTGAAACATCACAGATTTTACGGTTATCTCTTTAGGAATTTGATCAATAATCTGACTAAATACTTTGTCTGATTCAGACACTTCTAATGCACTAGCTTGTATAAATTTAGCAGGTTTCGCAAAATTTATTGCTTCTCTAACATCTCCAAAGTCTATAGCCATCACAGAATAGTCGAAAGTAGTTTCAAACATATTTATTATTTTTTGTACTTCATCAGGCTTGCAAATGATCACGCCATCCACCACATCAAAATCATCAATAGTTTGTTCAGTGGTTTGCAAAACGAGTAAGAACTCTAATGCTGCTTTGAACTTTAAATCAATTAGTGCTTTTTCATTCCAATCATCACTAATAAGAACAAACCCGAAAAAGGATAAGCCATAATTCTTTTCCAAGGGGCTATATAACGAAGTGAAAGCCATACGCTCTATATATAACGTTTCATTTTCATTATGATACTTATCCATAAGAGTCGTGGGTAGCTGATTGCTTAAGTGAGTAGGAATATTTAGCGAACTCAAACTGATTAGCCTAGCAAAGCTCTCAGGAAGTTGCTTAACCTCATCACTAGTAATCGTCAATCGCTCTAACTGACTTAATTGACCTATAGACTCTGGCAAACGTTCAAGCGCTTTGCAGTTTAGGGCTAAATGGGTTAGGTTGTGTAAGTAACCAATACTTTCAGGCAGCTCAGTAATCTGGTCAGAGCAGATCTCCAATTCTGTTATCGTCAATAGATGCGCTTCGTTTCGTGGTAAATCCTTTTCAGAAATCCCATACTCATCGGCCCATGTCCACAGCTCTGACATCCATGGTTTTGCAGTAGTAGTATTGTTTGTTATCATTTTAAACTTCCTGTTAAAGTTGAGAATCAACTCTTCGTTAAATAATTTAAGATCACATTATTAATAACTGAATCTTAATCTCCATATAACTCTAACGCACTATGTAAGCGCTCTAGAATTACGGTTTTTAGCACTGGTGGCTCAATGACAACAGACAACTGTGACATACTTACCAGCCAATCTTGCAGACGAAGCGTATTGGCAACAGTGGCACTGACTTGATTCCAAGTGTCATCGATAGCAATAATTTTTTGATCTATCGATAACGGACGCTCGTATAAATGCTGACAGGCATATCTTTGTACCTCTAAAACCAGTTTGATCTGTGCACTATCAGTCGGCTCTAACCTACCCAGTTTATGCAAATGCTCTAATGAAAAAGTATCTCGCCCTACCCAGTCAGGTATCGGCTTATCTATGACTACTGCCTCGGTAATACGATTGATTGCAAAATTACGATGCGCTTTTAACAGTGCTTCATCATCGATATGATCATCAGTAGGATCAAAGCCTGTGAGATAAACCATATTGTCGATGAAGATAAGCCCTTTGGGATATACCACTCTTACAGCTGACTCTCCTGCCCATTTCTTTTGATAGATTATCCGTAGTTGATGATTTTGTAGCAAAGCTTGATGAATACTTGCAACCACCTCATTATTAAGCGTCGGTGCTTGCACAATACTAGGTAAAGTGATGAGATAATCTTGCCATTGCCCAAGCTTACTTTGATGGAAACCATCCTTATTGTGCCGGCCTAATTGGGTGAGCTTATCTGTGATTCCTTGTTTAAAAGACACTGGTAAATAGTTTGCGGTATATTTATCAAGCATCTCCCAAAAGAACACTGTTTGCTCGTTAAGAACGTCGATACTAAAGCTCGGTTCAATATAAAAGCGTGCTGTTTGTCCGCTGATATTTTGCCCCCATTCCGGTACTCGAACTAATGCATCACTATAAAAAATACCGTTAAAGATTTGATTTAAGCCAATCAGATCGTTCTCTAAGTTTTTACGCTCATTAGCGAAATTATCTGGATTATCACCATAACCAATCATCAACTCTGTCAGTGACACAGCATCCGCTTCACTACGAGGCAGACATTGATATAAAGCAAATAGACGTGTCGACTTTGTATAGCTGGCGATTGGATGCGTGGACATAGTATTTACTCTATTACGTGATGAGCTCATCACTTTATTATTAAGATAAATGTTCAATCAAAACGAACCACAATTGCGGTGCCATTATCATAAGCATTGCCATCGGAGTCATAGACCTGATTTTTAAGAGTGATGAGCCACTCCTGCAAATCTGTCTGTGCACTGACAGTTTGCCAGTTATGACTTGGCACTAAGTCATGAATACCATCCGTACAAACCAAGAGACAGTCGCCACTATTAACATCAATAGTGCAAGAGTTGGCTTCTGGTGCTTCACTGCTTATATAGCTGTCATCAGTGGTTAAGGCAAAGCACTCAGTAATGCTATACAGACTCCCCGCCATTCCTTCTCGGTTATAGTCAGAAAACTCCGCTTGCCGACCTTGCTCCTGTGCCTGCTGATCAATGAGTTCATTTAGCAAGTTATGATCACGAGTCAGACATTGCCATTGTGACGTGCCTTCGGGTAGCCAGTAAACACGACTATCCCCTACATGGGTTATCGTTGCCTTTACTAAGCCTTCACTATTTACTTCTCCCACTACCATCGCGAGGGTTGCCGCTGCATCATGACGCTTAGATGAATGTTTGGCTTGATTAATCAGCTGATGAATACTGTCTGAACGGATGCTCTTCCGCTCACTCCATAACCGGCTAATTGCTTTCACCACTGCCTTTGAGCAGTGCTGTGAATGATTAGAGCTTGCCACACCATCAGACACTGCTAAGCAAAAAGGAGATGCCACTGGTGTCACTGCCATCACCCCTAAGTCTTCTTGATACCAATTGTCCAAAAAGAAAAAAGCATCTTGTTGTAGGTCATTACTGGCATTACCTTGGAAGGTGATTGCACAGGCTTGTGCTATAGAGAGATTAGCTTTTGAAGGACTGTTATTTAGGGAAGCAGTCATAACGATAAGCCTATGTGTTTATCATAGTAGCTATCATAACAAGCAACCTAGAAATATATATTCTAGGTTAGAATATAAAATTAGTTAAATATCAGGCGATTTAATCAATAATTGTAGTATCGGTTATTCTTCCCCATGATACGTCGCCTCATCCATCCAGATAATGGGATCTTCGCACAGGTGAACTAAGTGATACCAAATATCTTCACTGCGGGCAATACGGTGATGACCATTCTCAAAATACTCCACCTCCCAGCTGTCAGGTAAATTCACTAACGTTCGTCTAGCGACGGCCACATCCAAAGACTCATCATCGACCTCTATCATCACTCGTACCATTTCAGTATTTGAGGTGGGAAAAGACAATTTCATATCAGCGACTTGCGGAATACGATCGGCTAATACCTCACTAGGATAAATGCAGGGCGCAATCAATAGCGCACGCAGATTGTATTTATGCGCAAAATGATTGGCAAACCATCCACCAAGTGAGTGCCCTGCTAATACTACTCGCGGATACTGCTTCATTTTTTCTTGAATTAATATGTCATAAATATTGAAAATCTCTTCGAAATCATCTCTATAATTGACGGTTTGGCAATATTTGGGCTCACGTTTAATACAGGTGTATTTATTGGTCTCACAGCTTGAATCAAGACCGTGAAAGAATAGTAAAAATGTGTCGTTATTTTCAATGGGAAACATCATGGCTTTCTCCTTTTTTAATTATTAGCCATCCACTCTTTATACAAATCTAAAATCTCCGCGCAAGCCTCCACCGGAATATTCTTAGCAAAGCCCACGTTAAACCAGAAATCATAAACGGCTTGGATAATCTCTTCTACCGCATCAGCATCGCTAGGCTTTAGCTCTTGTAATTTACGGGCAATGTCTTTTGCCTGTATATCAGACTCGTTATAGGGCGCGCTCCAGCCCACACAATAACGGTACAGTACATCATTAATAGCCAGTATAAATATGGCATTAGTCACACCAAGAGACTGGATCAGACTATCTAATACCCAACAGCGTTCTTCATACACTGAAGGCTCTATCGGTATCTCACCTCGCTCAGACATACAGTCACAACTGACCATATGTGAGGGCTTACTAAAGTCATCCCACAATAGTGGATAGCTCTGACCAATCCCACCTTTTTCAACCACGTTAAAGCGCCAAATACCATAATGGGTATCAAGCCCCTTAAACGGAACATGAATAAAGTGCTGTATCAAATAATCACTGTCATAAATGATATGAGTACTATCAATACGCACGCCTTGATTGGGAAGTACGTCAGTGTATAACCGGTCCATATCATTGCTATAAAACGTCACTTTATTTAGATTTTCAACACTGACATCACCGAGCTTGGCACCCGCTTCATTTAAGTTCTGATATAGCTTAAATGGCGCTACAAAGTGTAGCGTCTGATCGGTATTATTAACAAAATAGATATCATCTTCATAATCGTTAATAGACACGCTAGTCAGATAGAACAACGGAATTTTAAGTGGTGGGGATTTACCATCATTCGGTAGTGACGGTAAACTTGATATTCTTGATACACCTGACCACTGTACATTGTCTATGCGTTTTTTCTCGAAAATACATTTTGTATTCGTCATAGGATTGTCCTTATTATTTTAAAGGTAGTTTGCTAGTAGCGTTTTTTAATTATGGTAGTCAAAGCTTTAAGTCAGCCGTGTCTACTCGCAGCTTTTTGAGCAACGTTGTAGGGGCAAGATGAGTGAGTTAATTTTTTTAAGCTTATTTTTTTGACAAAAAGAGGTTTATTACCAGCATTTTTATGCGGGCTACGTTTGATTGCTTATGTTTATTGATAATTAGAATGGTAGTAGTTAATATCAATTAAGAGCTTTTTAATGTTAACGAAAATAGCAGAGCTATAAGGTGAAGCGTTGCGCTTCGAGGCTTAACTCTATGTCACGATGTTTCGTTATTTCTTCCTAACTCAATAACTATAGTATAAAAACCAGTGGAAAGAAAGGGAATAAAATAGGGTGTACGACAACTACTGTCGCTTAGCCATAATAAAATCTCCCAAGTTAATTTCTACAGATTTGACAATAGAGGTCAAAAAAAATTTAGCCTATAAAACGCCAATACAGATGTGGTTTGATTACTATCGTCAGGCTGCGTAACTAAAATCTCCCAAATTTGTTTCTACGGATTTGACAGCAGGGATCATTAGAGCAGTCTGCTTAAATATGCGTACCATCAACTAGCGCTTTTATTATTCGACCATTCCACCGGTTTATAAGCTCAGTATAATAAAAACGAAAACGATCACCTTATTTTGTCTGTTGTATTGCCTTACACAATTGACGCCGACGCTCTTGCACAGCGTTATAGCGATGAGCTTTAACCAACTCAATCTCTTCATGAGTCTGGATTAGATCAGACGGTAGAATAAGCGCTTCACCCATATTGATCGTATCGACATACATAGCATTACCTGTGAGAATTGAACGCAATACTTTATTCGCATCACTCTCAAGAAGACTGTCAATCACAGCAGCGCATCTATCAACGTCTGCTAGCTGTAGCTTAATCACCATCTGAGCGTCGTAATAAGACTTAGGATTACCATTAATGACTGCTAGACACCATAACGCTACTAATACTTCAGGGCTAGCAACAGGTACATCAGCCACACCAAATATCTCTTTAGGTATGGGCCGATTAACTGTAAGACCTTTAGGGGCGCGTTGAAATGAAAGTTCGAGAGGATATTTTTTAGTCTCATCACTATCATCTTTGACGGCAATGATGAGCTGTTGGTAGGCATTCCATATAAAATCAATCCCATGTTCTTTAAGGACGCTTTCAAGTTTACAGCAGTCACTTTCAGAGATCATGAAATTAATGTTGTTGGTCGCACGAGGAGGTGCATACTCTGAGTATGCCACTGTGCCAATAATCACATACTTAATGTTTTCTTCTGACAGAACATAGATGAGCTGTTTAAATAAATTTTGGAATTTATTCATTCGGTCATCTGATTCAAACAACCTTAAAATTTCCATTGACTCACTCATATCTAGCTGCCAAGTTTTATATCAGTTATTGTCAATTTATACTCACCTTTAATCAACCTAGCTTCAAATTTACTTAATACAAAAAGTGAGAACTCAAAATGCTATAAATTTTTAAGCTATGCCGAGATCAAAATTTAATTTTGCTCAACACCAATAACTTGTAATAGCTGCTCTCTAATCTCAATTGCAGTCGCTGCTAGATCGACAGTAGCGAACTGAATTTTATGATTTTGCATGACGATGTACTCATTAACGTTTTTACCTACAGAGGGATGAAGTAGTAATCCGGAAGCAGTTTCATTGAGTAGGTCGCCATTACCTTCTTGCGATCTTAAATAGGCGTACATCTGATATAGATAACCACTACGTAAGGTTTCATCTCTATACCAACCATTGATTACGACAGCGTTGAACTTAGTATCAATGACTAAGCGATGTCCTAATTCCATATCATCTATTAAGATATCTGTTCTCATGTTAGGAAGTATCTTATCAATGCCTAAGCTCTTATCCTTTATTTGCCATCTCAGAGTTTTGCCAGCGCTTATACGATAGCTCTGCTTTGACAAGACCGTGTCATAGAACCCAGCAACTCCTTTTTCAAAAAGCTTACGAAGCCAGGGTAAATTATCTCTCTCTGGTGAGTTTAACTGCTTTGTACCTTCAAACTCAGTCGGTAGCGCAAGATTAAAAGCTAGATGAGCGGCGGTAACCATAGGTTGATCTTCAGCATCATGCCGTCCAAAGCGATCTACTGAGACTTGACTGCGACTTGGACGTGTCTGACTGACTCCCATGCGCCTTAAGCGAACATCTAGTGATCGACACCTATGAGCTAAATCCTTATTTTTTACAATCTTAGAAATACTCTCTAAGGCAGCACGGACATATCTATTACGCGAGGTATCAAGGGTTAACTCATCAAAATGACAAGCGACTTTACCACGATCAAGCAATCTATTTCTCTCAGTGCTAAGCAGATCTATTCTACCTCGGACACGATTGAGCACAGCATCTCGAGACTGATAACTATAACTCAAATTACGCTGAATCCGATGCTCAACTCGTCGACAGAGCATTTCTGCAATTAGGTCTGGAATATCATCAGGATTATTTTCAACTGAAATCTTAGCCGCTTCAAACTCTCTATACATATCCGAGGCATAAAGCATAAGCAGCCAAAGGTTGCGTATAGGTATTTTGCCTATAGACTTGATCTCATCATAATATTCAGACAGCGAATCTATTTCAATAGACATAGACTTACAGACCTTCAATCAAGCGTTTCTGCGCTTTTTGCGACTTCTCAAGATCATCAAACCAGTACTCATCCAGTAAAGGACCAATCTCCGTCTGTACCACCTCACTAAACCATTCCTTAGCATCCGTTATATTCATCCCAACGGCTGGCGTGACATAGCTATGGCCTATTTGAAACTGAGCACCAAGACTGGTATCTGCAGCAATATCCTCATTTAGAGCCCTGATGCGACTGTCAATTGCATTTAAAATCGTTGAATCAATGCCATTTTTGGATTGAACCCAATCATGCCATGGCTTGCCTAATGTTGGCTCAAGATCAATAAAAGCAAACCGACGACGTAGCGCAAGATCAACCAAGGCCAGCGAACGGTCAGCTATATTCATTGTGCCTATGACATATAAATTACTGGGAATATAAACACGTTCACCATCGAACTTTCTATAAGACAGCTCTAACGCTTCGTCTGGGGTTCTTTTATCGGTTTCAAGTAGTGTGAGCATCTCACCGAACACTTGAGCAGGGTTACCTCGGTTAATCTCTTCGATGACAATAACGTACTTTGATTCAGGATCATCAATAGCGGCTTTGATCATTTCCATAAAAGGACCGTCTACCAATGTCAGCTTGCCCTCACCTGATGGACGCCAACCTCTAATAAAATCTTCATAAGACAAATTAGGATGAAATTGCACGGCTCGTATTTTGCTATCGTCACGCTGACCCATTAAAGCAAAGGCTAATCTTTTAGCCAACCAAGTTTTACCAGTACCGGGAGGCCCTTGTAGTATTAGATTTTTCTTAGCTCGAAAACGTTTGAGTATCATCTCAATCTTAGCTTTAGGCAAAAAACACCCATCAGATGTAATATTAGTAGCAGAGTAAGTATCAGGGACTGTTTGAATATCAAGCTCAGAATAGGTTGAAACATCAAGATCACTGGTCATATTTACATTCAGCAAGCGATACACTCCTTTACTAAGTGACTCCAAACTTCCATTTTTAGCCATTTCTCTTAAAACATATTTAATATCTCTTTTCACGTCACTGTTCTTAGGATATCTTTGTTCAAGATCCTTAGTAAACCTTTTTAAAAATTCATCTACCGTAAATTCATTAAACTGCTTGTCATGACAGAGCTGTTTCACTTGAGATGGAATAATATATTTCCAGTTATTTTTAGATATCTTCTCCAAATCATTAGGCTGATACTTATCTGCTACAAGCGAGAGTTCAGGAAAAGAATGTACAGGATAAGTTTCTTCTAAAAATCTGGTTTCAAAACTCTCTAACAACTTTAAATAATCATTAGCATCACAGCGTGCTTTTGGACCGTTTTTATTGATTTCGATATCAAGCTTTTTATTGATGTATTCTTGAGATTGTCTATCTAGCGTTAAGAATTTCCAAGGCCTAATCCAATATAGACCCATAGTGAGATTCCAACCCACTCTATGGCAGTGCGTTGCTTTATCATATGCAGCCATAAACTGGAATCTATCATCTTCAATTTCACCGTCTAAGTCGGCAAATGCGATGGCTTGAGCAAACACCTCCCATAGAATATCTATATCATCTGGATGACGCTTATAGCTATAACTAAAAAACCATGTCCTTTGGTTGTTAACTATAGGAATGCCATCAAAAGATTCAGGAACAGGCTCTGTTAAATCAAGTAGTTCAGCCAATGCTTTAGCTATAATTTTGCGATTATCGTCAGTGATTCCACGATTAAAAAGAGCCATGACTGTAAAAGGACATATATCTTTTAATAATCCTCCTTCGACACCCTCTTCGTATTGGTCGTTAAGAATAGACATGACATTACTTGTTTCAGATATTTTATGAATACCGGTGACAAGCTCATCACGACGATAGCGAAAGGCAAGAAGCTTAGAGGCCATTTCTTCATAGAAAGTTGTCCACTCAAAAGCGGAATGCTCTGAAGGTGAATCGCCAAATCTTTCAAGCCAATAAGGATTATTACGGAACATATCTATGTCTTGAGCTTTACCGTCAAATGCAAAATCAATCAAATTAACTCTTAACGCAGTCTCAGGAATGACTCTCCAAACTGTATTTCGACTAGTGAAAAAATACCATTCTTTAGCAATAAAGCTGTTGTCCCAATCTACTTTTAAAAGGTTACCGTCACCTACATTCTCAATAACGGTACCGATAGCCTTAATTAACATCACAGAAACTGTGTGGCCTCGATTATCAAAAGGTAGTTCGTTTTTTCTAGTATAGGTTGATTTAATAGCGATCCTATCACCAGCCTCAATAGACTTTACTGAATCAATCTGATTGGCTTCAGGATTAACCTCCCAGATACCTGTTTCAACAAATCGAGACGTTTGGTCTATCCCATTATATACAGCACCAACAAACCAATAAGAATTTACATCTATTGCTTCAAAATTTTCAGTCATCATAAAATCCTGTTAATGTTATACTTTCTGATTAAAGTATTCTATTTAATATCTGATTACGCGTAAGTGTCTAAGATACCATTTATTTAAAATAAAAATTAGTAGATGTTTTAAAATATCAACCACAGCCGCAGCTAAATGAATAGTAACAAACTAAATTTTATAGTTTTGCATCACAATATACTGATTAAAATTCTCTACAAGCAGTGAAGATAAACTCTGATCTCCAGTACCAAGACTAAATACATGATTAAAATGAATAATATAAGTTTTGATATGGTCAAAAATTCTGATGGACAAGTATGATGAGTGCCATTTTTTTAAAGATTTGATCCAAAGAACATCAAGAATGAATAGGTATAAATCAATTTAATTAATATAAAATTAGATTAACAACAATATAAATAATTTATCAAAAATATAGATTATATTTTTTTAACTTGGCTTAATAACATACTAATGATAATATAATTTAAAATTATTTTCTCAATTCAGAATCAATTATACAAGGGACTCAGCATGCTAAACAACAGTATTCAACAGACTGAAACGTGGATGGAAGAAATCTGGAAGTGGGCGGATGAGAATGATTTATCCGAACAAGATATACCTCGTAATGCCAGCGACTTAATTAATCTACAAAAATTTAGCAGTGTTGTTTATGAATCTGATAGTAGTCGAACTTTTAGGTACATAAACCCACTACCTAAAGCTTTTTCAAACTTAAAAAAACTAAAATATCTTGACTTAAGCAATTCAGATTTAAAGTCAGTTCCTGCATTTTTAATGAAATTAAATGAACTTGAAACTCTCAAGTTAAATAATAATAAGATAAGCATTTTACCAAAAAGTATAAATAAATTAAAAGGGCTAAAATATTTAGACGTTAGTACTAATATAAAAATTAAATCTTTACCTGAGAGTATTTCTGAGTTAGAAAATTTAGAGCACCTTAATTTAAAAAATAACTATAATTTAAAAAAACTTCCTGATCTTATAGGCAATCTCGAAAATCTTAATCTTTTACACTATAGCTCTAATTCAATAGAAATATTACCCCAAAGCATTAATCATTTAAAAAATTTAACTAGTATAGAAATTGGGAGCTACTCAAAAGATAAATTTCCAGATTTTATCTTGAATCAAAAAAAATTATCGAATCTAGCTTTTTACATTAATTTTTTTGATACATTTAATATTTCAAATACACTTGAAATCGTCACTCAGTTTCAATATTTAGAAAGACTACGCCTATCAGGCCTTGATATCAAAACAATCCCTGATAACTTTAAGGATCTAAAAAATATAAAATATTTAGACCTTGATTCAAATTACAATATGAAAATAAATAACTCTCTTTTTGATTTACCTTCCTTAGAATATTTGAACTTACGAAATTGTAATTTAAAAAAACTATCTAAAAATATTGAAAATTTAACCAACCTTAAGTCTCTTAACCTAGAATGTAATGAACTCATAGAACTCCCAAGCAATATAGGAAACTTACAACTTTTAGAAAAATTAGATATTTATAACAATAAAATTAAATATCTGCCTGAGAATATAGGATCACTTAAAAATTTAGTTGATCTAATAATTACTGATAATAAACTGAAATGTTTACCTGACTCAATTAGCTCATTGTCAAACTTAAGTTATTTAGATTGTAGTTATAACAAATTAACTACTTTACCTGACTCAATAGGTTTGATGTCAAATCTTAAAAAATTAGACTGTAGTTATAACGAATTGACTACTTTACCTGACTCAATAAGCTCATTGTCAAACTTAAGTCATTTGAATTGTAGATCTAACAAACTAACTACTTTACCTGATTCCATAAATAAGCTATGTTTTATTGAAAAGATATATATTGACGATAATCCAATCACTACATTGCCTAATAGCATGAATGAAATTAATAGCTTGAAAGAGTTTTGGATTCCTGTTAATGATAATGCGCTAAGTTCACAGGTTTTAAATGTTTTATCTCAGATGATCAACGTTAGTATAATTGGCCTTAATGAAAATCTTGAAATGATCAATAACAATGGTGAAAAAAATAATGTAGTAACGATCCAAATTAATGGCACTGGTGTAGAGACTTTTGGAGGTACTGTGGATTTTAAAACTTATCAATATTTTGAAGATAACGGTATAGATCTTAATGAATACAATCATGATGTTACTTTTGACTTAGATGAATTAGATATCTCAGATGAACATAATTTTGGAGGAATGGGTCTTGAACAAACGGATGATTTATGGCATATAAACGGTGCATATTTAGACATTGATGATAATGAGATTGAAGTTATCGATGGTAATAATTCATGTATCTGGCAAAGCTCTTTAAGTTCGAAGGATCTAAAGGATCAAGGTGTTAAAATAATATGCGATGGTGATTTTGACGAAATTGTGAATGAATTACCAACACCATTAGCTGTTATAGCTGGTAGGTATGTTTCAAATGGTGTCATTTTTAAGACCAAAATTAAATTAACTGAAAAATTCGATGCAAGTAAACTAGTTATTTATTATCACGAAGACGATGGAATTGATGTTATTAAAATGATTAAATACGACGGTAAAATAATAGAAGATGAGTCAAGTTCTTCATATGGACAAAGACAAGAATTGTCTTGGTTTGTCATTATATAACCCTGTTAATATCGTATTTTCTGATTATAGTATTCGATAACTACTTAGGCTATAGAGCGTAAAACCTGAATTGATGAGTAATAATTTTTGGCTAATACTTAAAAACAATACTCATCGTTGCTTGATATTTTGAGAACTTAATGTGCTAAAAAATCACTTTGTTTGTAAGAGATACTGTTTTTAAAAATTCATGATATTTAAAAACGCGCTTAGCAAAATTGAGGATTTCACTAAGCGCACTATAAATATTTTGATAGGACTTCATTCTAAAAAATATTAAATACCCTACTATCCAATGACTTCCCAAGAATATTCAGATCCTGAACCAGAAGTACTACTATTGCCGTTTTCAAGCTCAGTATCATTGTATTCAATTTTCTTAATAATACGTCCGCTTTCATCTTCATGGTAGTAGATAGTCAGGTTATTTGGATCAAAATTTTCAATATCCTGAAGTTGAGTCTCAAAAGTACAACCTTGTTGGAAAATTCTACCAATCATGACAACTGTCTTTAAATCTAAGCTATCAAAAATATCTTCTTGACTTGAAACGCAAATCAACTTAATACCTTGCGATTCAAGCGATTCAGTATCACAGTTCGAACTCCAGATTGTATCTTCAGAACCGTTCACCAACTCAATTTGAGTATCTTCTGTTAAATAAGCGCCGTTGACATGCCATAGATTATCGACTTCATATAATCCATACCCGCCAAAGTTATGCTCCTCTGGAACTTGGCAGTCATCATTACCCCACTCAGCATCATTACTATAACTTTCAAGATCTATATCATTATCTTCGAAGTATTGATACGTTGCAGCCTCTACAGTACCAGCAAAGGTCTCTACCCCATAACCATTTACCTGAAGAAATCTTGAAGTATCATTTTCATTAGAGATGTTTGAAGTTGAATAATCTGATTCATCAACCTCATCAACCTCATCAACTCCATCAACGTAAACGTCTAAATTTTTTAGAAAACTTAATACAGGTTTCGAAATAGCTTTAAGAGGGTTACCATAGACACTCATTGATTCTAAATTCTCCATACCTATAATACTTTCAGGAAGAGAATTCAACTTGTTGTTATCTAATTCCAAATATTCTAATTTAATTAAATTCGATAAATCAGGTAAAGACTTTAAAGAATTAGAAGCTAAATATAAATATTTTAAATTTTCCATTTTATTTATGCTTTCAGATAATGTTTTTAAACTGTTTTCATTTAAAGATAGTATTTCTAGATTCTTAATACCTGCAACACTCTCAGGGAATTCTGTGAGTTTTCTATTATGTGTAATTGTTAAATTTGTTAGACATGACAAGTGACTCATGTTTTCAGGTAGTTTTTTTATTTCCATACCACATAAAGTGAGATTCTGTAAATTATTAAGTTCTACTAAGCTATCAGGAATTTCTGTAATTTTTCCAGTATATTCTATACTTAAATCTATCAATTTTGATAACTGACCAATACTACTAGGTAATTTTTTAAAGTTATTACCTTTTAAATAGAGTGTCTCTAAATTTTTAAGTTTATTAATATTTTCAGAAATTTCTGTGAGTTTCATATTATCTACTATAGTCAAACTTAATAAACTTGATAATTGAAAAATATTTTCAGGTAATTTCTTAATATTTATGTATCCTAAACTAAGGCTTTCTAAATTCTTAAGATTGCCAATACTTTCAGGAATATCGATCGATTTTTCAATATTACTAATGTTTAGCTCTCTTAAACTAAATAATTTTCCAATACTATCTGGTAATTTTTTAACACTATTACCTCCTAAACTAAGATATTCTAAAATATTTAAATTTCCAATACTTTCAGGAAATTCGGTGATATTATTATTATAATTAATAGTTAAATTTGTTAAATTTAACAACTGACCAATACTTTCTGGTAATTTTTTAAAACCACTATTCTCTAAAGTAAGGCTTTCTAAATTCCCAAGGTCTTTAATACTTTCAGGAAGATCAATTATGTTTTCAAGATCTTCAATAGTTAAATATTTTAATTTTGATAGCTGACCAATACTTTCTGGTAATTTTGTTATCCCCATGTATCCTAAAGTAAGGCTTTCTAGGTTTTCAAGGCCTCCAAGACTTTCAGGAAGTTCAGTTAAGTTATAGTTACCGTTAATGGTTAGGTATATTAAGTTTGATAGCTGCCCGAAACTATCTGGTAATTTTTTAAGTCCATTTCCTCTCAACTGAAGTTCTTCCAAATTTTCAAGATTACCCATGCTTTTAGGAAGTTCAGTTAGTTTATCATTACTGCTAATTACTAATTGCTTCAGTTTAGATAATTCACCGATACTGTTTGGTAATTTTTTTACTTTACTTCCTTCTAGTGCGAAAGTTACTAAACTCTTAAGATTTCCAATACTTTCAGGTATTGTACTTATTTCATCATTGTAACTAATTTCCAGTACTTCTAACTTAATTAATTTTTTTGGCTTTCTAGGGATAATATCTTTTTCAATATTAAATTTATCTGCCCAATCCCAAATCTCTTGCATCCATTCTTCATTATTTGAGTCAGCTACGTTTTTCATTATAAATCCCTTTATTAAATGAAATTAGTTTTTGTTTGTCCGCTATGATCGGCTTATAGAAATTTAAGTAGCAATTATCCAAAACTTCAAATTGACTGATTTTCTCCTTTAGCTAATGAACCTATATTAATAGGGCCACCCTATGATTGTATGTTTTTAAATCTCGAATAGCCATCTTTATACATCGGGCTTTATAATATTTTTCCACTGTAGTGATAATACTTAAAAAATGGTAAAACTAACCAAAAATACCTATATAAAATACATATAGAACTACAAGTACTACCGCAGCAATCACTAGCCATCTTAAAATTGTGAAAGCAATCTGAATAGCAGAGATGCAAACTGCAAAGGGTAATAAAATCAAAGTTAGTAGTTTTCCAAATATACTCTTTTGACTCCATCCCTTCCTGTATACATAATTCGTTAAACTTTCGATATATCCATCAATGAACCCATAATCTGATGTATTACTATTTGCTCTATTACTATATCTGCTAGATTCCCTATCATTCGTTGCATCAGACTCAATGGTCCCTTGAGAGGCAGTAGAAATTGGAGTGCCTAAGATATTACCCCGATTATCGTAAGTATAAATAAGGGTACCGTTTTGAATGCTTACTGTAGAAGCAGTAAACCCTACTAACCTACCTCCTCTAGTAAAAATTGAAACTGGCAAATCTTGGCCTGTTTCATCATACAGGTAAACACTACTACCTCTCTGCACAGCATTAGCTATCATAAGCATGACTCCTGTATTTTTATCGTAAAATTTAAAATTCAAGTTAATCGTATTTCTTGAATTGCTCTCCATCTTAGCTTATGAATTAGACGATCCTGTCGTTCATGAGGTTCATTGCATTAAATAGATTCACTTTTTTTAACTGCTCAACATTATTGACGGACATATTACCAAGATTAGAATTTGCCACTACGACAGCCAAGGTTTGTGCTCTAGAGATCGCGACATTAATGCGGTTTTTATCCAGCAAGAACTCAATACCGCGAGGCGATTCACTAGCATCACTACTACACATACTTAAAAATATGATAGGCGCTTCTTGACCTTGAAACTTATCCACACTACCAATCTTTGCTTGTTTGCCCAAGGCAGTTTTTAGCTTACTAACTTGATGATTATAGGGAGCGACAAACAACATATCGTCCCATGTAATTGGGCGAGTTTCTGGCTCTCCAGTATCTTTAGTCGCACCAGTATGTAATAGACGCCCTAACAGTGATTCAGCTAGTTGCTTAATCACTACAACCTCTTCATCAGAAGCTTGAGTATTACCTTCATGCTCTACAGGGATAAAGATAATGCCTGCCTCAGAGTTCAAATACGCGTCTAAGGTTTGGTGATCAGTACTTTGACCAGATACGTCTGAAATTTGAAGAATACGCTTATCATTATCAAGATGAGACTTTAGTTTGTTCTCATAGATTAGCTGACTGATAACAGTATTTACTTTGCTATGCATACGATAAGTCGTATCTAAAAACACACCTCTATCTGCAGGTATTGTCGGTGTTTTATGGAGTAGATAATCTAATATAGATAACCCACTTTGAGCAGGATGGGTGCCTTGTGAAGGTTGACCTAACTGCATCTGATCACCCATTAATACTAAATTCTTAGCACTACGACTCATAGCTACCAAATTTGCCGTTGAAACCTGACCGGCTTCATCAATAAATAAATAGTCGAGCTGCTTAGTCATATCTTCTCGCGCAAAACCCCAAGCAGTTGTTCCGATAACACAGGCTGATTGTATCTGACTGATCAACTTACTATTGCTAGATATAGTCACATCATAATCTGCAAGCTCATCATCAGTATCTTGTGTACAAATAAAAGCTGCTTTTATGTTTTGAAGTTTGCAATACTTGGCAGTACTCAATAATAGATTGTTGATCGCTTTATGGCTGTTACTTGAGATGCCTATTTTTGCGCCTGATTTAAGCAGATGAGCGATGACATGTTTACCAGTGAAAGTCTTGCCAGCGCCAGGAGGGCCCTGTATAGGTAAGTAGCTATTATCTAGATTAACAATCGCCGTGATGATTTGCTCTAAGCGTGCATTAGGTTCATCACTATCGACAATATCACCTCCTTTATGATTTGATATTCTCGGCTTTGAACCCGTTAAAAAGTCTATAACGGCAGATTGTTGTTGTTTAAATAATCCTTGTTCATACTCAGCAACCGTTCTAAAGATTGCTTCTGAGATAACATCCGCTCTAATGTAGTCGTCTGGAATAAGTGATATTGTGATTGGTGGTTCGTCTTTAGCTTTAACTACGATTATACCCTTGTCTAAATCACTTTCCTCGGCAGCAAAACTAACCGTAGCATTTTTGCCATCTGATTTTTCAACTCCAAGTAAATAGAAGCTTTTCACAGCGCCCTTAAATTCTTGCTCTAAATCGAAGCTATACTCATAGCTTAAGTTTCTAGCTTTGGGTTGAGACTTAAAGGGCGCTCTATCCGTCCGCTCACAAAGTGCAAGACAGTCTAAGTCGTTAAAAAGCTCCATCTCGTCTGAACCAAGTCGATCAAAAAGCTTCCAAAATAAAGGCTTAGACTCTCGGCGATGAAACTCTAACATCCATGCCAAGTTTTCAGTCAGTTGTCCCTGTTTAGGGTTGTCGAGCGATTCCATTTTGGCTTGAGCCAATAAACGATCACGCAATGCAGTTACTATGCTTACTTCATCGGGTATTTCTGCCTCAATAACTTCTGCTTTACCAAGATACTCAATGCGATGTATTGCTTGCTGCTCCCTCAACCATACCGTTAGCTCCTGCGTAGAGTCGCAATCATCAATATTATAATCTCGAATATCATTTAGAATCTTCGAGGTTTGCCAAGTATCCCCTTCTAGGCCTTGCTCAAATAACTGTCGCCAGTGATCATAAACAACGATAGAATCACCGCCATTGCCTACCTCAGTGTTACGCTTGCTTCGATAGAGACGCTCTACGTTTTTGATAGAGTATTTAGAGGCACCTAATCGTAAGCCACCTTTCACCACTTTATACAAGTCTACAAACACTTCATTTCTTAAGAGTTGGTCAACTTCATACTCACAAACGCCATAGCGACCCATAAGTTTTCGGCACGCAGCAATTTCATAATTAGCATAGTGATAAATGTGCATACTCGGGTCTTGTTGCCATCTGTCATATACCCAGTGGATAAACGCCTCAAAACACTGTTTTTCTTGTTCAGTATTATGCGCCCAGAAATCTTTAAATTGACGATTACCCTGTTCATCAAGATAGCTATTGCCCCATAAATACTCTAAACCGCCTTCATCAAGTGGAAATCCTTCAATGTCGAAGAATACGTCCAGTGCAGAATGTGGCGGTAATAGTGCTAAACCTTTTTTCTCATCCTGTATGTGAGTCAATATTTCAAACTCTGGTTTATCACTACTATCAGGCTCATCTGAGATTTGATTTTTTAAATGGGTTTTGATTTGTATAGCAGCTTGAGCTTTAATTTTAGTGAGAGATGTAGAATGGATACCAGGCACTGATAATAAAGGCAACTCTGCGAGCTGCTGCATAGTGCGAACACCTACTTTATTGAGCTTTTTAATTTGTGCTTTGGTAATGTTCGCCACTTGAAACAGATGATCTTTATCGAGCAAAATTTGTTCGGCATGGTTACTCCAATTACCCCAACTTTTCGAGTCAGCAGGATCTGGTTTTTGATCGGGATGAAAGCGAGAGTGCTCGACCAAAAAAGTATTTTTAAGAGATAGATAATAGTAATAAAAATCATGAGTCTTTAGTATTTGCTTCTCACCATTGCCAAGAGCAACGGTAATATTTTGAGGCAAGCAGCCTTGAATGGTCTCAAGCATTTGAGCGTAGCAACACAATTGGATTATAAATGTTGGCTTGACGTGACTAGCAAGCTTAGTGTCCCACACCTCATAATGCCAATCTCCGAGATTGCTTAAAGGTTGATCTGACTTGTGCTCCACTTTCACCAGAAAATCAGCATAGCTGGCGAACTCCCTAAGCTCTAACCTTCCTTGTATAATGACTTCAGCACCTTGCTTCATTGCCGCTAAAGTTTTGGTATATTTATCCTTTTTGGTAATGCCCTCAATTTTGACTAAGCTCTTGCCTTCAGCTATGAACTGCGTCTCTAGCTTATCTTCATGCTCATAACCTTTTTGTTGCAACATCACCATAAGCTCGTCACTAGGATCTGGCTTAGGTGCTAACTCTGGATACTCTTGAGCGAGTCTATCCATCCATGATGCAAAAGGACTTTCCATGTATTTGGTTAGATCTGATGGTGAGTAAAACATACCCTCTTTTTTATACATTATTTGCCTTATATTTATGGCTCTATTAAAACCTTCTCTTAAATAGTCTTTTTTTCGTAGAATAAAAATTAATAATTATCTATCTAGGTATTAGCAAAATTTATTTTTCAATTCATATTAATATCTTACTTATCATTAATTATGTAAAACTAAATCCAAGAATAATAGTTTTAATAGCAACTGAGCAGTAACAATATTATTTACTTATCTTACATTCATTAACATATAAAGTAACTAAATTTTGTTCGACATAAATTGACTGGAAAAACAATGCTCGATGCTATAAACCTATCATCTCTTTAAGTAAATTAGTGCTACTATAAATAAGTTCACATGACTATATCTATTTGAATTCAAAGTGTTTACTACAAGGATGAGAACCATGCCAAATATTAACGTTAATGGAACTACCCTTGTTTATAGTGATCAAGGTCCGAAAGACGCACCAGTATTAGTGATGTGTCACTCCCTATTTTTTGATCAAACAATGTTCGCTCATCAAACAGAATACTTCTCTAAGACTATTCGAATTGTGAGCTATGATCTTCGAGACCAAGGACAAAGCTCTCGATCAGATTTAAAAAGTGTTGATATGGATACGCATACCGATGATGCGATAGCATTGATTGAGGCACTCAACCTAGCACCTTGCTTCTTTGCAGGTAACTCTATGGGAGGCTTTATTGCTTTGCGTTTAGCTGCTCGACGACCAGATTTACTGAAAGGTTGTATTGTACTTGGCTCTAGCGGAGAGCTTGAATATAAGCTCTCTGATTTCTCCCCCCTCATTGATGGTGTAAACGCACAAGGCACCGAACCATTTATCGACACACTCATGTATATTATGTTTGGTGATGACTATTTGGCAGACGCCTCACGTGCAAGCGAGCGCGAGTACTGGCGTGATCATATGCTGAAACTAGGGCCAGATATTGCGCGCAGTGCTCATGGTGTTATACATCGTACAGGTGTCTTAGATGAGCTTAAGGACTGTAAGGTACCTATGCTAATATTGGCAGGTGAGCAAGACCACGCTTATGAAGTGCCACTTTCCCATAACATCGCTCAAACTGTAGCGGATAGTCAGATGTTTGTGATTCCAAAGGCGGGCCATTCGGTGGCACTTGAGCAACCAAAGATTGTCAATGAATATATTTCTGATTTCATTTCAGAACATTCATAGCCTTATCGTTTTTTAGGTTTTTAATTGAGTGGTTATGCATCTATAAAATAATGATAAGAAGTAACTTATATTTCTTATCATATTCCGATTATCAACTCATTGATCATTCAACTTTTACCGTTTGATGATCAGTAGCTTGATGGTTTGACTATCTAATTCTTTTCAAATTAATCTGTTTTCTTAATGGTGATATTAAACCAATTATTCTCAATACTAGATCTTTTATCGGCCGACAACCAGATCTTATACTCAATTACTTGCGGTATTTTAGCAACAATGGTTGTCCAACGTGATTCATTCATATCACAAAAGAAGCGCTCATTGTCTACTCGCTCCCCTTCTCCACATTTAAATGATAAGTACATCACGCCTTTATCAGTTAAGGTGTAGAGTAATGACTTTATAATGAAAGATAGCTCGAGAAAAGGTACGTGTAGCAATGAGGCACAAGCCCAAATGCCAGTGAACTTATTTTCCCAAGTCTGATTTTCAATACTGCTAAAATCTAAGTGAACCCAACTAATTCTGCTCGACATATGATATTTCTGAGCCCACTGAATTAATCCAGCGCTGGCATCTATCGCTGTTACCTCATAACCCTGTTTAGCAAAGTAACTTGCATCCCTACCTGAGCCACAGCCCACATCTAAAATAGACTGCGTATCTCTTTGAGGGAGCTGATTAATAAATAGCTCGTATAAATCATGCATATCTATGCTTACCGTTTGACAAGCAAACTCAACGACATTTTCATCATAATAGTTAAGCATTCTTTTAGATAATTGATTGATCATAAGGTGACATATCTATTTATCAGGCTCGAAGCTGTGGCAATAAGTCAGGATTAATTGGTCGTAGCTTTATACTTGGTTCTGGCGACCAGACCAAATCCTCATGTTCTATTGCTATTTGATAGGCCCACTGGCTAATCGTCTCTGAGCGTTGCTGGTTAGTTATAAAGCCTATGGTTTTTGCTTCTTGTTCAATCGTATGACCATGTTGTTGATTGCGCTCTAACCACTTCTCATAAAATAGCTCTTCAGCAAGATAATCCCGTTTGCTATTGTTGCAGCTATGATCAGTGAGTACGAAGTTATGAGTGGTATCAATGGGGTATTTCGACCAAGGAATAAAATGATCGACTTCAATATTATTTTTTAAAGCTTTATGACAATAGAAGCACTGCCCTTGTTGTGTATCAATTAATATAGATTCTAAGACTTTTAAACTTTGTCTTGATTGATGAAATAAAAATTGTTGCAGGTCAACATCATCGCTGAAATACGGTTGATTGTGACGGTTCTTACGCACAAACTCTGTCCAATACTGCTGGCAGAGTTTATGAATTATCTGACTGAAACGGGTAAAGCAATATGCGACTCCAGGCATCAATATTATCTCGTTTGCTTTAGGATTATAAACATATAGAAATTCGCGACTGACCTTATCTTGGGCACTTTGTAAATACTTTGCCGGGTTGTTCTTAATGGTCTGAGCAACCTCTTTAATCGTTGACTGCCACTTTTTAATATCACGCGTCCGAGCTACACGTATGTTGGTCGTTTTAGTCTCTTGTTGCAACTTCAGTATGCTAGTAATAACCTTAGCTTGACCCCCTACATTACTCTGTTTCAATATAGAGTCATCATCTTGATGTGAAAACGGCAGTGTTTGTGTCCAGTAAAGCTGAACAAACTGCTCAGCTAACTCTTCATAGGACATAATACACTCACTATTATCATTAATAGCTGATTCTATAGAAAGGTTTGTCATCGCCATTAATAAAGCGAATTTATAAGTCGAGGTATAAGAGCTAGATTCAAGCAACCATTGAATACGTCTTAGAAAGTTAAGCTGAAAGTCGGCAGAGGGCACAATGAGAATCCTTTAAAATATATCAGCATAATCTAATTTTGCAAAGCCTTCATAGGCACGGCGACTATCAGTTTATAGAATCTTACAAAGCTATAGTCAAGCCCACCTAAAAGTGTTATAAACTAATTATCAAACCCAATTGTTATTATAAAGACCATGACTTACTCACTAGATTATCGTAAACAAGTTCTCAAAAGTATAGATGACGGTATGACCTTTGCCGAAGCGGCTGAGTTCTATAATCTCAGCCCAACCACCATACAAAACTGGAAGAGACGTGTTCATAGCAAAACAACCAGACAAACCAAACCCTATAAAATACCAGATGACGTGCTACTGAATGATGTCAAAGAGCATCCTGATGATTACCAGTATGAGCGAGCACGTCGTTTAAACTGTAGTAAAACAGGTATTTATCACGCCTTAAAGCGTCTTGGCATTAGTCAAAAAAAAGGAGGGTATCCCGAATTCTGTGTAACTGCCATTTAGATTAAATGCTTACTGATACGATCATCAAACATAATCATAAAGCGATTAAGGGCAGACGTCCAGTTACGAATCGGCATCGACCACTTTTTAGACGCCTGCTGGGTTGCTAGATAGACTACCTTAAACGCTGCCTGATCAGACGGGAACACCTTACGCTTATTCACTGCCGTACGAATCACACTGTTTAGCGACTCAATAGCATTGGTGGTATATATGACTTTTCTGATGTCTTTAGGGTAACCAAAGAACACCGTTAAGCCTTCCCAGTTATTGCGCCAAGACTTAACCACGTGCGGGTACTCTTTACCCCAAGTCTCATCAAAGTGCTCAAGATTGGCCTCTGCTATCTCTATAGTATCAGCACCATAAATTGCCTTTAAATCAGCCGCTACGGCCTTTTTGTCCGTCCATGGTACGAACTTCATTGAATAACGCACCATGTGCACGATACACAGCTGAACCTGAGCGTTGGGGTAAACAGTATTGATGGCATCAGGAAAGCCCTTTAAACCGTCGACACAGGCAATGAGTATGTCTTGTACCCCGCGGTTTTGCAATTCAGTGAGAACGCCTAGCCAGAACTTAGCGCCCTCATTCTCTGATAACCACATACCCAGCAGCTCTTTTTTACCGTTAAGTCCCACCCCTAGCGCCAGATAGATAGCCTTGTTGATGATCTGCTTATCTTGACGTACTTTAACAACAATACAGTCCAAATAGACGATAGGATAAACACTGCTCAGTGGTCTATTCTGCCACGCAGTGATGTCTTCCAAGATGTTGTCAGTGACTCTTGAGACAAGAGAGCTTGAGATGTCGACGTCGTAAAGCTCTTTGATGGTCTCGACAATCTCGGTGGTCGTTTGGCCCTTGGCATATGAGCGAGGATCAGCAAGTGTCTGGGAGACACTTGCCCGAAGCGCAAGACGGAAGGCTATGCCTGTAGTGGAATATGATTTTATCGTCAAGCCCTGAGATACGGGTTTGATGCTTACGCACTAAGGTGGGCTCAAAAGCGCCGTCACGGTCTCTTGGGGTGGAGATCTCAAGCTCCCCTGTGTCACTACGGACTGTCTTTTTAGTGTGCCCATTGCGCTTATTAGGTTTATCCGCCTTTTCATGCTTAGGATAGCCAAGATGGTCTTCCATCTCAGCTTCTAGGGCAGTATCGATAAAGGATTGCATGAGTTGCTTTTGGAAGTCTTTGATGTCATCAAAGCTGTTCATGCTACCAGCCATCTGCTGGGCCAGTTTCTTGATGTCAGTTTGGTTAGTCATTGCTTATTCTCCGGTTAGTGGATTATAAGCAGTTACACAAAGTTTGGGAAAGTCTCATGCAAAATGACTTATCCAAATTATTTTATAATATTTGCCCTGGTCATAACATTTTTATTTTGAACTGACTATATTAATCTTACTCAAAATTAAATTGAACGGTAACCCTCCCGAGTATCTAGGAGACAGATTTACTTGAGCTAGGTAGCTTAATTCTATTTATTAGGTGTCTTAGGTTTGGGAGCGTTACCACCGCATCAGTAAGCATTTAATCTAAATGGCAGTTACACAGAATCTGGGATACCCTCGGGATGGTCTCTATAGGTCTCTATAATTCAAAGTAAAGTTATCCTGAATATAGCAAAAAATTTATTTCAATAAATCTCTTCTTATCTCCTCCATGTGTTCTCGCCACTTTTCAACTGTATCGAAGCCTCCTTCCACTGCTGATTTCCGCTCATGTTCTTCGAAGTCTTTCCGTATCTCCACTAACTTCTTTTCTTCTTTTTTAATTTTTACATCTAGTTGATCGCTAATCTTATTCGCTTCTACAGAAACTGCTCTAAAAAATTTTGTAAGACTTTTAAACATAGTTAGACGTCCTATTCTTGGTATTAGTGTGACTAATTTATGATAAAGCTGAATTATAAACTTCATATTCAAACTACTGCTTAGAGAAGTACTGCTTAGAGAAGTACTGCTCTATGTTTAGAGTATATCTATCAATATTTCTCAAGAGTTTATTGACGTTGTCATAATCTTCCATTATATCTTTATTTTTCAAAGATAGATCGTCATGCTCTTTTTGTAATCTATCAAATACTTCTTGTACATCAGAACTTAAACCAGATTTTTTCTTCATATTTGTTAGGTCTCTTAAACAACCAGAACCGTCGCCCACTGTCCATACAACAATCATCCTATCTTTAGTGTTTTTTACCTCAGACTCTATCCTTGCTTTCATGTCTTTATTTCTTATACTTTCTAATTCTAACATTGGTTTTAATTTTCTATTTAAAGACCATATTCTTTCTAAATAAGACTTTACTGAAATAACTTCTTCCAATTTAAGTATCTGATTTATAAAGCCTAATACTCCACTTATCATATAACCCTTCACGTTCATCGACTTTACTTTTATTATTTCTTCTTTACTGAAGCAATAACTACTGAACTTATATGCAGAACTTCTATACTTACTATTTATTTCAGCATCGCTTGTATCTATTATTTTCTCCAATCTCGATACCATACCACCCAGATTATCTATAATGTGCTTCCTTATAAATGCATCCTCCTCTCTTAAATATAAATTACAGGCTTCTTTAGCATCTTCTACTGCTTCCACCCAAAGTTCATTACTAATAGTTTGATTTTTATTGTTCGTCTGTCCCAGCTCTTTTTCATCGTCCGTAGGCTCCTCAGTGTATTTTATAGAATACTTGTGCATCTGTGAAAGATCCGCAATACCGTAATTCACCCAATCAAGAAAGTTAAATATCTGTATTCCTTTGTAGTACATTACCAAGTAGAAATAGCTTGAATAACCATATCCAAAATTAGTCTTAAACTCTATTTGAAAATCTTCATTCAGACTGTAGAGAGGTTGTGACCAACCATAATACCTATGCGAAAAAGCTATATTTTCCTTATTTTTCGAACACTCTATCCTTGCCTGCGAAAATCTATACGCATGTAACCAAAGTATAATGTACACGCAAACATCTTTATTAATAGCATTCAAAGCTTCAATATAAGATTCATGAGCACTGCGCTCTATGTCAGCTTCTATATCATCGCTAAGCTCTAACCCATCTTCTAAACCTGACTCATCCAGAATAGTTTTTTTAGAAGCATTATAAAAATATGAGTTAGAGTGCAGCTTTTGAATAAAACTCAGGTTTTTTAGAAAGATATTGAGCTGCTCTTTCATGTTGATAAATATTTTTGGCTGATAGCGATCATTAACATCCACACAGTAGTTAAAGTAGTCATTGACAACTGTCTTAGACAACTCTTCAGAAACTTGCACAATATCAGTAGTCTCTAGGTACCTAATAACAGCTAGCCCGTCACCCCCAAATCCAGCAGCTTCAGCATAAAGAGACTCAATTTTTAAAAAAACATCATCGTATAAATTAGCAATAGCAAACTCAGCACCAACTACAAAATTATTGGAAAGCGTATACTGCAAAAGAAGTAGGTGGTCAACATTAATACCAGCAGCATCAAAAGTATGCATGGTAGGTAAATCAGAGAAAGAATAGATCTTATCCAAGGGAGCACCAGACACTCTATCTAAACGCATTTTAAAAACCTCACGTGTAACAACAAGAATAATAAATATAGCCAAAGTATAAAGCTTACCAAAAGACTGTTAAACGTTATCTGCTATAGTCATTATTCATTAATAAAATCTAAGTGTAATCTATGACACATCGAACTAAATGATTTGCACGTCTATCACTCTGCTCATCACAGTGACCTATGCTGTCAAATCTGTACAAAACAACTTGGGGGGGGGTTAATTACGCAGCCTGACGATAATAATCAAGCCACATCTGTCTTGGCGTTTTATAGCCCAAACCCTTTTGAATCCTAGTCTGATTGTAATCTAGTTCGATATATTTAGTGATATCACTGATGGCTCCAAACCTTGGTTTTATAGTCTTGGTGATACACCAACTCACTCTTCCTTGCGGAGCAGTGCTCCTCACCCGAGATGCTTTCTATGGGCGCGTTATCAAAGCAATTACCACGTCTGGACATTGAGCCCTTAAATCTATGTTTCTTAATGATCTTATGATACTCGTAACTACAGTACTGACTTCCTCTGTCAGAGGGAACAATCAGCGCTTGGCTGGTTCGTTTGTTCTTGATGGCCATATTAAGTGCACGGCAAACTAAATCTGCTGTCATACGCTTGTGGATAGCATAGCCGATGATCTCTTTAGTGTAGAGGTCTTTAACGCCTGCTAAGTATAGCCAACCCTCATCTGTCCATATCTAAGTGATGTCACTAACCCAAGCTTCGTTAGGACGACTGGTATCAAATTTTTGATCGAGCAGGTTTGGATAGATAAGCTTGTTATGGTTTGAGTTGGTAGTAACTTTAAAACGCTTGTGACGACGGCAAACAATGCCGTATTCCTTTTTGATTCGTCTGACCATGTATTGACTGATATGATGGCCTTGCCCTGCAAGATGAGCATGCAATCGCTCACAGCCATAGCGCTGCTTAGTCTCATCATGAGCCACGCGAACCAGCAGCTCACACTGGTTGCGGTGGATCTGCTGATTACTGACACCACGATTTATCCAGTTGTAATAGCTTGATGGCTTGACATCTAATACGCGACACATACAGGTAATGCTAAATATCTTCTGGTTATCCTTGATAAAGACGTACTTCATCAACTGTGTTTCGCGAAGTACGCCGTGGCCTTTTTTAATATCTCTCGCTCCTCTTGAGCAATCTTGAGATCACGTTTAAGACGTTTATTCTCTTCTAGTATAGCCATGAGTTCAGGGTCATACTGCTTAGTGCCGATAAGTTTGCCTTCATTCGCTTTGTTCTGCCAGTTAGATAAGGTCTGCATGGCTATGCCTAGCTGCTTTGCAGTCGCTTAAACATTGCTATTATTACCTGCTAATTTTTTGACGGCTTCAGCTTTGAAAGCTGCACTATAGGTTCTGATTTTCTTAGTCATGACAAACTCCTATTAATACGCTTAGTTTACAAAGTCTAGTTCTACAATTTTTTCAGCATAACTCAGTATGGGTCTTAGTCTAATCCAGTGTTCATCTTTAAGTATGGTGCGAGGCATAGCGAACGATATTTTTTTGTGTAAGAACTTAAAGATTATCCGTTCGCTATTTTTTTACAATCAATTTGATCCCAATGTTCAACACACCCTTACCTTCCCTCTCAATTAATATCTACGAACTTAACAGCGTAGCTCATCATAATGCTTACCTAACTTGGCCAAACTCTACTATCTAAATTTATTTCATAGCTAAAAATTATTAGTTTCTATGACACAACCTGTCATTTTCTTTGACTACACTGGTCTTTATTAGGATATAACTAAGAAACAAACAATATGGATTGTAGCGACAAAGCTATAACATTAATTATATCAAACTACTAAACTTTTTAAACCATGCCTACTCTTTAGCAAATAATTTTTCATTCTGAATAATATATTAATAACATTATCAAGAACTTGCTAAAAATATAGTAAAAGAAAGTTCGAAAGCAATTGATAATTAACGATTATAGTGCATAATTGCATTTTTGTTATTTTTGTTATTTTTGTTATTTTTTAGTAACTTAATGCAACTGAAAGCAGAGTTACCTTGCAAGTTGAGTGATTATGAAATTGAGAAAACATGAGAGGCTTGCGTATCGACTATCTGACATTATCGTTAGACTTAACGATGGTGAGCGTTTGAATATTTTTGAATTAGCAGACACCTATAAGGTCTCTATCCGCACCTTAAAGAGAGATTTTCAGGATCGTTTGACCTTACTAGAGCTCTATGAAGAAGGTCCACAGTTTTATCGCTTGCACCCTAGTAATATTGGATATCTAGATATAGCAGATATTCAGCGTTTTGCTAGTTTTGCTAGCGTACAAGACTTACTACCGAAAATTGACCGTCAGTTTTTCCAAGAAAAACTTAACCAAAGCATTTTCGTTAAAGGTTTCGCTTATGAAAATATAAGCGAACGTACAGACGACTTTAGAACTATTAACCAAGCCATTACTAATCACCAATATATTGAGTTTTATTATCGCAAGGTCAGTGACTATGCTTCCAATAATAGTAAACATTACTTATTAGAACCTTATCACCTGCTTAATAAAAATGGTATTTGGTATGTAGTAGGTCGCCTTCATGGACAAACAAGAACATTTTGCTTTACGCAAATGACCCAGTTACATATAAATACTGAGACCTTCCAATGCTCTGAGGATATCAAAAAAGAAACTCTTGATACGGATAGCTTATTCTTTGGCAATCAAATCAGTGAGATTATCTTGCAGGTCGATGCAAAGGTCGCTGGATATTTTGAGCGGCGTGACTTATTGCCCAATCAAAATCTAGTACAAAGACTTGACAGTGGGGATTTGCTACTAGCATGTAAAAACATACATCCGAGAGAAGTAGTTCCTATTGTTCAGTACTGGATACCTTATATACGTATCATTAGTCCGAGCGAAATTCAGAAAGATTTAGAAATCACTATAAGTAAGTATTTAATAGGAAACTAGATTGTGGCAAAAAACAAGAGAAGTAAGTCAGTAGTGAGTTTTTTCGAAATTATTGTTGTAGCGACGATGAGTTCAGGAAAATCCACACTTATTAATTCAATGTTAGGAAAAGAGCTGCTCCATTGTGCTAACGAAGCGACAACAGCGACTATAACGAGAATACACAATAAGGACCAGCAGAATAACTTTAATGGTTCCGCATATAATTTTGAACCTATTAAATCAAATGAAAAAGCAAGATTGAAGTTTCTAGACTATAAGAGTGTTATTGATAGTGAAACATTGAAAAAATGGAATGCGGATAACAATATCAACTATATTAGTCTAACCGGTAATATCCCTTCTATAAAAAACTCTAGTAAGCACATTGTATTGTATGACTCACCAGGTCCTAATAATAGCCAAGATAATACACATCAAGACTTAACCTTGAACTTAGTAAGCGATGGTCGTTATGGAATGATTATCTATGTATTAAACGCTACTCAAATTGGCATTAATGACGATAAGCTATTTTTATCACAGATAAGTCAGGTTTTAAAAACTGATAAGCATAAAAATATTATATTTATACTTAATAAAGCAGACGTTTTAGATGAAGAAAAAGGTGAGGATATTGAAATTTTTGTAAGAAACATAGCTTCTTATTTAAAAAACATTGGTTTCATAAACCCTAGTATTATACCAGTATCTGCACTTTCTGCATTAAATGCTAGAAAAGTATTAAATAAAGAACCTCTTACTCGATTTGAACGTAATTTGCTACAACAAAACATACATAACCTTGATGATGATAGACTTATAAGAGCCTCTTATAATATATCTGATGAAGTAAAAACTATATCATTACCGAATACAGAAAAAAAAGATATGTCTATTACGATCAAAGATGGGTTAGAAATATCAAAAAGTAAAATCAATCAACTAATTTATTTTAGCGGTATACCTTTATTAGAAAACATTATTAATTATAAATTTCAAAAAACCACTTTATAAAACTAATGGAGTATTTTATGATTAACGTAGCTATCACACACAATCCTTTTACAGTTGAGACTTTCTTTCTCATCGATGACCAAAAACCTGAGAGTAATTCTCAGTTCGCTGAATATGAAAATCAACGTCTACAGCTATGGATTGAAGGATTCTTTCAGAAGTTATATGAAATATTTAATGGTGAAAAAGAATACAGAGTTCACTTTAAAGGGGTAGAAGCAGACTGTACTGATATGGAAGAGGCCGTTAAACAAGCCAACAAAGACGGAATAAATGTCAAGATGTGGTGTGACGTAGTACCAGGTTCAGAAGAGCGTCTAGAAAACATTCAACAGCTTGTAATAGAAGCAAAACAAGATCCATTGTTTAAACAGTATGTTAACACTCCCGATATACTCAAGAAGTTTGATACGGCGTTTGATAAAAACTTTGATGTCTATGTGGTGGCAACCATGTCATCTGGTAAGTCTACCCTGATCAATGCTATGTTAGGTTGTGACTTATTGCCAGCGTTAAACGAAGCAACCACAGCTACAATTGCTAAAATTACTGATAACGACGATATGCCACAAGGTCACTTTACGGTAAGCTGTACAGATAATAAAGACTGTATAGTCAATGAGAAACAAAAATTAAATCTTACGACAAAAACAGGCTCTGACTCGGCATCTCAGCTAATGAGCGAGTGGAATAAATCACCTGATGTATTCCGAATTAATATAGAGGGGAAAATACCTGCAATAGAAGAACGAGAGAGTGTTCGATTAGTTTTAACAGACACTCCAGGGCCTAATAACAGTCAAGATAGCGAACACAATCTAACAACTATGCGATATATTAGTGATTCTGATCGTAACCCGTTAGTTCTATACATTCTAAATGGACAACAGCTAGGCATCAACGACGATCAAAGTCTGCTAAAACAAATTGCTGATGTTATGAGTAAAGGAGGTAAGCAAAGCAAAGATCGCTTTATCTTTGTCATTAATAAAGCAGATGTATTTGACCCAGAAAAAGGCGAATATGTCGAAGATGTAGTTACACGTGCCAAACAATATCTAGAAAACAACGGTATTGCCAATCCTTTGGTATATCCAGTATCTGCTAGCTTAACCTCTTTGCTTCGCAAGCGTGAGCTAAGTATCGACTTATTAACACGCAGTGAACGAGGTGTCATCAATGCAATGGAAGAGCTGTTCAATGAAGAGCCACGTATGGATTTAGTTCAGTATATGCCCTTATCTAAAAAAACTCAGGAAAAAATTAATAATAAAAACTACTCAACAGCATTATATCGTAGTGGTCTACCCGCAGTTGAGATGATGATAGACGACTATATCGAAAAATACAGTCTTCCTAACCGTGTAACACGAGCCAATCAAGCACTCAGTCAAATCATACAACAATGTACTAATGCTGCTGAACTACAAAAATCACTTGAAACTGATCAGCAGGCACTTAATAATCTGCAAGAGACTATTAACATACTACGGGAAAAAGAAAAACAAGCGTTCAAAACAGATGGTTATATCACTAAATTAAAAAAGCAGCAAAAAGGACTAAGAAAAGAAACAGCTCAAGCATTTATGCAGGAAGAAAAAATCCTGAGAGAGACTACTTATGACTTTGGAAACAAATTTCAAGGAGAAGCCTCTAAAAGACAGGCTCAAGAGAAAATCAAAAAATTAACTCATGATTTACAAAGTGAGTTTAACTTACGCATTATCAATTTAGAAAAGATCATTGAGTCTGACCAATTAGAGATACAGTCAGAATTAGCAGCAGATTATAATAAATATATAACCAGCTTATTTAATGATGTATCAGAGTTAGAGCTACCAATGCTAGAGGGTTTAAAGAACCAAATAGCATCTTTTAATATGTCTTTAGGGCAGAATGAAGTACAGATTAAACATCATAGAGTTCAAACAGGAACAAGAACTGTTAGTGCTTCAACATGGTACAACCCTTTTAGTTGGTTTAGCACAACAGAAGAAGCTATTTATGAAAATCAAGAAGAAGAGTTTGTTAGCCTTGATGATTTGTGGGCGAAACGGGGTCCAGAAATAGACGCTGTGTTTGAAAATCTTTCTGCAGAAGCAGTAAAGAAAGTTAAGGACAATAGCAATAAAACTATAGATATATATATTGATTTTATGAACGAAGAGTTTGGCGAACGCTTTAATAACCTAATGGCAGATTTAGAAAATAAGATTAATGATAAAGATGAACGTGAGAAAGCTATTAATACGGCTAAAGCAGAACTTAATCACATTAATACATTTAATACTAAAATTACCAATATTTTAGCTCTATAGGCTGTTATATCTTATAATCTTTAAATAGAATTATATGCCATATTACAGCTAATCCTGATATACCGTAAAACTCTACTTATCTAAACCTATATATCCTAAGGAATGTTATGAACACAAAAAATAGTAAAAGTGAATTTATTGAACTATCTGCTAATGGTTCAATACCAGCTAAAACATCTCAGAACATACTTGATAATATTCAATCTATTGATTTCGTAGAATTCAATGATGAAACATATCCAATTAAAAAAAATAAAAGTATGTGGAATGAAGACTATTTCCGAGGAGAGCTTAGCCTAATACAGCATAAGGAGTTCTCCAAAAAGCGTTGTGAACATATCATAGCTGTAAAACATTACCTACAAGATTACAAAGTAGAAGGCTTCGGTATTAATAATGAGCAATATGCCCCTGCAATAACCGAAACCTCCAAGTCAACACTAGAAAATAGTAATGAAACTCAAGAAATTGATGTGAGTCTAATATCTGAAAATCCTGATGCTGATGCTTTAAAGGATATTCTCAAAGAATATGAACCTAAAGAAAGTCTACAGCTATCAATCGCGAAAAAAGACATAAGAGCTGTACAAAATATTATTAAGTTTGATTTGAAAAACAATCGATTATTAGTTAAAGATATTATTCAAGAGGTTATGTTTGTAAGTCAAAATATACCAGAAGCCTTTCTTGAGTATGAAGAAGATAAATTTTGTCTTGCCATAATTGAAAACAACAATAGTTGGAATAAAGATTATTTCCTTTTACAGCAAAGCTATCTTAACCATAACTTCGCTATGGAAAGATTAATGCATCTTATCAATGTTCGCGATTACTTAGCTCAAAAAGGTGTAGAAGGTTTCGAGCATATAAAAGTTCAACCTAAGCCGAAACCTCAGTTTAACAACACCTCCAGTAGCAGTTCAAGCAGTAAGCAGTCGAGCCATGTTAAACAAGAAAATAGCTTTATGAAGACTGCCGTTATAATTGGTGGCGCTGTTCTAGCAGGCATACTGGCTTTGATAGCGAAGTTAAGATAACTATAAATATAGGATAAAACATGACTAACCAGATAGCACTTGCCACTAAAACAGAAGCTGAACTTATACGACAACAGGCATTTAATGCCCTTCAAGATGCTAGCAATCTGATAAACAAAAGCTACCTGTCACAGCTGAGTCACTGTGATATTGCACCACGATTTAATCACAAGATTAACTTAAGCTCTGACGTTAGAATATTTAAAGTTGAGCGCATCGTCCTTGAAAATAAGCAATCAGTTTTAGAAAGTATGACAGCTGCTTATAATGCGTTAGGTGCTGCTGGGTTTTCGGTGTTTATATTTTTAGACTGTGATGGTTCTGAGACTCACTTATACTTAGGTACTCGTGGTCAATCAGGTGGCACTCAAGGTGGCACCGCAGGTCAGCTATTGCAGGAAACCTTTAAGGGCCACTTTTCTGGTAGTGAGCTTACACCATTAAATGGTTCAGCAACTCAAACCCTAATGGATAGTCTATACTGCGAAAACCATGATGGTACGTCTACAGTCCAGTCTGTAACTGCAGTTACCGGTGTACCTTCTCTATCTGTGGAAGAAAGAGAGCACTTTATGCAAGGGCTCGAGCGCTTCATTGATGCTGCCGAAGGACATAATTATTCTGCAGTTATTTTAGCTGAACCAGTTACCCCTACCCAGCTTTCTCATATACGTTCTGGTTACGAAAGTGTCGCTACTCAACTCTCACCATTGTTAAAACAACAAATGTCTTATGGCGAGAATGATAGTGAGGCTATCAGCCTATCAATCAGTCATGGCCTTAGCCAGTCATTAAGTGATAGCTTGAGCCAAACCGAAACGTCTGGAATTACAGAAGGAACAAACACCTCTAAAGCTTATGGGACTTCAGAATCACTTTCTGAACAAACCAATAAATCTAAAGTAGCGTCTTTTGGTGGAACTGCTATCACATTAGGCGCTACTGTAGCAGGTGGCATATTGGGTGCACCATTAGGTGGGCCAGTAGGGGCTAGTATAGGAGCTGGTATTGGCTCAATGATAGGTAGTAATGTAGGTAGAATGCTAAGTGATCCATTCGCTGAAAATCAAACGACTGGTACTAGCTATACAGAGTCGCAAGGAGTTAATAAAGGTACTAGCTTTAGTACTGCAGCAGGGCGAACTACTGGTGAAACCAGTACCAATAGTGAAACCAACTCTCAGTCAGATACTAAAACTACAGGCTCAAGCCGTCAATTAACGCTTGATATGACGGATAAAAGTATTGAGCAAATGCTTAAGAAGATTGATAAACAATTAGAGCGTGTCGACGAAGCCTCTCGCTATGGTGGCTGGCAAACCGCTGCCTACTTTATTGGCAATAGCACAGCTTCATCTGAGACTCTAGCAAGCATATTTTTAGGTTTGATGCGTGGCGGCAATTCAGATACTGAGGATTTTGCTTTAACTACGTGGGATAAATCTAACAATAGTAAAATGCAAAGTGTGCTTGAATGGTTGAAGGTTCTCAACCACCCTAGGCTTAACGCTAATTTTTTCAACACTCTACCGCTTAAATATTTAACTCCAGCAACATTAGTATCCGGTAAAGAGATGGCAATTCAGCTTAGTATGCCACGTCGATCTACTTCCAGCACCGCTGTGGTAGAAACTCAAGCATTTGGTAGACAAGTCAAATCATTGGATGGTCATAACATTGCTACTAATAAAAGCATCGAGCTAGGCGTTATTCGACACTTATGGAATGACTTACCACAAAAAGTTAGTTTAGATATCGATAATTTAACCAGTCATGTGTTTATCTCAGGTTCAACAGGGTCAGGTAAAAGTAATACTGTATACGAGTTAATGTATCAACTACAGAAAAAGAATATTCCATTTTTGGTCATTGAACCTACTAAGGGTGAATATAAACATGTCTTTGGCCATCTAGAGAATGTTCATGTTTTTTCAACCAATCCATCTCAAGCTCCTTTACTAAAAATAAACCCTTTTAAATTCCCCAAAAGTATTCACGTTTTAGAACATATCGATAGACTCATTGAAATCTTTAACGTGTGTTGGTCGATGTATGCTGCGATGCCTGCAGTTCTAAAAGATGCCATGCTTCAAGCCTACAAAGACAGTGGTTGGGACATTGATAATTCATATAACTATTATTCCGAAGATATCTTTCCAAACTTTAATGATTTATTGGAAGCAATTAATAACGTTATAAATACATCAGCATACTCAGACGAGGTTAAAAGTAATTATATTGGTTCGCTTGCAACACGGGTTAAAAGTTTGACCAACGGTTTAAATGGTCAGATTTTTGCTTCTGATGAAATTGATAATGATATACTTTTTGACTCTAACGTTATCATTGACTTAAGTCGCGTCGGTTCACAAGAGACAAAATCTCTCATTATGGGTATATTGATCATGCGCCTTAACGAGCGCCGTATGGCATTCTCTGGCATGAACCAACCTCTTAAACACGTCACTATCCTTGAAGAAGCTCATCATCTTTTAAAGAGAACCTCTACTGAACAAAGCTCTGAAGGGTCAAATGTGGCTGGTAAAGCCGTTGAGATGCTTTCAAACTCTATCGCTGAGATGCGTACTTACGGCGAAGGCTTTATTATTGCTGACCAATCACCAAGTGCAGTGGACAGTTCAGCTATACGTAATACCAATACTAAAATTATTTTGAGGTTGCCTGACGAACAGGATCGTCGCTTAATAGGTAAAGCAGCAGCAGTCAGCGACGACCAGCTTGAAGAGATTGCAAGGCTACCTAGAGGCGTTGCTGTTATTTATCAAAATAACTGGTTAGAGCCTGTCCTTTGTAAAATTAATCGTTTTAGTGGGGAAGAAAAAATATATGAGTGCCCCACTACTACACAAGTTACTGTGGGCACTCAGCGTAAAGAGTTTAATCTTCACTTAGCAAGGTTGCTACTTCATAAACGAATGGATGAGACAGAGCCGTTTGACTTACAGATACTCAAAGATGGTGCTAAAAAATATAACATAGCTACTAATTATAAGATTGGGTTGCTTAATTCGATACAACAAGTTGAAAAAACCGGTCATACAACAATATGGTCCGATCATACTAATGCAACAAACTTATTACTTTCTGTATTAGGTATACGAGAAACGATTAGTTCTCAGTTAACTCGTATGTCAAGTAAGGTGGAGCTAAACGTATTAGCGGATACCTTACTGAAAAATCATTTAACTCAACTATCAGATAATATGACACGTAGTATTCATAATGATTTAAGCACTGCCTGGCAAAATATTTCTAAGGATATGATTTTATGATCGAGTTTATTAAACAAAGTGAGGTTTTGAAAACACTCGATAAGCCTATTATTGATGAAAGTCTACTTTCTAAAGATGGATGTTGGGATACCTTTCCTAATAATAAGGGAGGTAATATCTTTGCTAGTGATCAGCCTTGGTCTACAGAGTATTATCCACAGTCTCTCGAAATCAGTCCATCTAATGCCTATCTACCAGTAAGTAATGGTGATTGGGTAGATGAAGTGGGCAACTCAACATGGAATCCTGATGATAACTTTATACCTTTAAAAGCTAATCCGGATAATTTAACTTGGGGTGAGCTCAAAGAAAAATATGGTATTGATGGAATATCTTTTAAAGATGGTGAACCGGATTTTTCGGAAATAATGAAGGATGAAGTAAAAATAGATAACTTCACAACTGAAAGAAACATGAACTTTCCTCAAGCTGATGAAAAACTTGCTGAAAAGTGGGAATGCACACCTAGAGAGGTTGCTAATTGGCGTAAAGAAAATGGTTATACTTGGCATGAATGCAAAGACTGTCAAACTATGCAACTTGTTCCTTCTGAAGTACACAATAACATCCCTCATGAAGGTGGTATATCTGTTGCCAAAAAACAGCTGTTAATTACAAATAACTAAGGATTACAAAATGGATATTTCAAACCTATCATTTAAATATGGCTGGCGGAAACCTATTAAATTTAAGCTTAATAAACAGGATTTTGTAATAGATTGCGTTTTCAGTGCGTTTCAAGGAGAGCATGTTACTAATGAGCAAGAGCAATCCTACAAACTTTTCGATAACAATCATTCAGACTTTGAGTTAAAATCTTTAGAACTGTTAAACGATTATACAGGGACAAACAATATTACTAATTCTGTGGTCCAACCTACTGCATTACAGTTTAACCGTGATGGAGAGTTTGCTTTACTCTGTAATTGTTCTTGGGATGAGGAACATGGTATAGCAGTTATTCTTCACCCTCAGCAGAAAGTGACTATGCAAGACGACTTTCTATAAGTCGGTTTTTAATCATTAAAAACTATATATGGTACTAATTAAATGTCTGATGTTGTGTTGAACCGTTACCAATCTCAAAAGTCTGAATTCTCCGACCCTTTTCGCTTACGTATGCACCGTTCTCTGAGCTGGCTTGCTAAAGCGGTCAGTGTTAATGATGATGATATTCGCTTTATTACCCTATGGATAGCCTTTAATGCCGCTTACGCTCGTGAAGTGGCGCTATTTTCGAGTAGCTCTGAGCGTAGTGAATTTAGGCGATTTTTACAATTAATATGCCGATTAGATACTGACCAGCAAATTTATAAACTAGTGTGGGAAACCTATTCTGGCAGCATTCGCATACTGTTAGAAAACCAGTATACTTTTCAGCCATTTTGGGACTACCATAACGGGCAGATCAGTCAACAGGCTTGGGAAGAGGACTTTAAACGCGCAAAAGATAAAGTACATCGTGCATTGAGCAATAAGGATACCGATACAGTACTGGCTGTAGTGTTCGACCGCTTATATACGTTACGTAATCAAATTATTCATGGCGGTGCTACGCATAATGGTAAAGTAAATCGGGCTCAAATCAAGGATAGTGGCGCTATTTTGTCCTCTATCTTGCCATTGATGCTAGAGATTATGATGGCTCATCATAGCAAGATGGATTGGGGCAAACCTTTCTATCCAGTAATAGATAAAGAAACATATATAGTCAGCTCAATATAAAACTGGAACATCCTATATGATAAAATTATTTTAGGCAGATTATTCTCTATCTAGCCTTGGCATAGAAATTTATACTGTGCCCATTTTTTCGACTGAATTTAGCTCAGGACTGTAGGTGGTAGAAATCATAAACGATTACCATACCTATTAAGTAGTCTTTACACGCGTTTGTGAAAGCTTCCATTGTCCATCAGAATCACGCATTTGGTCTCAAGGATTGAAATTAGCATGTACTTAAACTAGTCATAGAAGATATTGCCATTAACGTTTTTTTCAAATTAATCAAGCGTAAATAGCCTATTTTCGTATAACGCCCCAATCACATTAGTAAGTTTTTTTGCTTGCCAATTATAGTTATCGACACAAGGTTCACCTATCGTTGCATAACTATAAAGTCTGATAATCTCACTCTCAACAATAGGGTACATTGAGCTACATAGTCATTAAGAATGCTTAGATATTGATCTCCTTTCGTCAGACTCAGCTTGATAACAACTAAATTTAATTAGGTGGGTGATCTTATGAGTAGCAAGGAACAGAAAGCTTTTATTTTCCGTCAACAACGTTTTGCCTATCCATCTTCTCATGCCGCCAAACGCATTGCTCAGCGTACATCTATGGATAGTATAGAATTAATGAGCCTGATTGATAATGGCGCATGTGTGAACATCGGGCAGCATGCAGGTTCATATCGTCGTCATTTGCTATTTTTTAGCCCTAAGGACACGTTCTTCTATGTGGCTATCCAAGATGAACGTAATGGTGAGATCATTACGGTTTTACCCCCAGCATATCATAGGAACTTAGCTTGGAAGATTAGTACTGAGCAATGCCAGATGGCAAGAAAAAGTTACGAGTCATATACTGAAGCTATTGCAGCAGCACAATCTAAAAAAAATGTAGCAGAGCGGTATTACACATTACGGAAGAAAGATTTTAAATCAAATAATTGTGTCCCATTAACTACAAACTCACACACATATAGATTATCGGTTGAAGCCCTATATGTTGGTGAGTATCTGACACCTAAACGTAAAACCTTATTTAAAATATCTATGAATTACTACATAGATGATTTTGAGAAAAGTGTAAAAGAATTGCTCAAAGATACAATACTACACGCACAAATTGACCATGAGATTAAAAACAAACTTCTTTTTCAAGATAGTATTTATGAATTATGTTTTCGCCAATACAAAAATACTTCAGTTTTTTATAATGTAACATTACGCAGTCAATATGAAGCTGAAATTCATGCAGAGCAGCATTATGAGTCTCAACTTAAACATATGAGGAATGTGTTATCTACCTATTCTAGTTCTTATTTAACTTTGTCTGCTCCAATATGTATGAAGTTACCACGCTTATGCTGGAAGCCTTTTTTAGAAAAGATATATTAACCATTGAATCTTTGATGGCTTCAATTATGAAAGCCTGCTTATAGCGTACCCCTCCCCTAATTACTGAGCATGCATCCTGCAACATTATCAGATAATGGATTATAAAGTGAAATTAAAACAATACTCACTCAGTTATATCTCAGAGCAGTTTATTACTTATCATGACGAGTTTAAGCAACTTTATATTCTAACTTATGAGATCTTATCAAAACTAGAAGATGGCTTTCTTGAGATAGAAATTGAAAGAGCTTTAGCTACTACTACATTGGTTGCAATCACAGATAAAGATTTCATCTTCTTAAATAACTATATTTTGGCTTTCTTCTGTAAAAAATACATACATCATGCTACAGATAGACAATTACACTGCATATGTGTTAATAACGATGAATTCCTTAAACTTCATAGGTTGGAAAATATTTTTTATGAGTTAATTAACATACTCAATAGAGCCATACGATACCAAGAAAATTTAAATTATTACAATATCCATCAAGAGTTGAAAACAGCTTTGACCACAAAACAGTGTCAGTATTTATTTAATCTTAATAGTTATACTATCCTGCTGTTTTGCAGACACATGAACATCCATAAAAATACATACGATAACGCACGAAATGAGTCAAAAAAATAGCGAGGAATATAATGCCTGATGATGGTAATCAAATTGTTCTTTTGACGGATAGCCAGCTTATTGAGCAAGTTGATTTTTTAAGTGTTGAAGATGAATATAACTACACTGAGAACTGGATAGCCTCACTAAAGGAAATTGCCACTTTAATTAATTTAAGCGTTCAACAACGATCGCCACCTTTAATAGAGCAGTTGATAGCTATAAAAAACGGTTTGCTTTTTCAAGAAGAAGTCAGTAAAAAGACACTTAATGCATTACCTCCGATTCTACAACCACTTTTCTTGGTAGCTAACTTAACCCGTGATGAGCACAAAGAAATAATATGGTTATGCATATCCATTCACACGTATTTGTTATTATCACATCACAAAAAAGCAAAGAGGCATTTAACGAATATAATTAACCGATTCAAATTACCCGTATTTTTTAAATCTAACAACAACAGATGGATTTGGGAGATATTACCAAAACTTGACGATATTGAAGGCTTATCAGATACAGTAGACTTTCTCCATAGATTTTTTATAGCCCAATTAAGAAAAATAGCGTACGAACAAGAAGTGCGAAACGAGCTACTAACTAGAACTGTGGAAAGTGACGCAACCATCAAATTACGCAGTAAAAAAATCAATCAGCTTGATGCGATTGTTAAATGCTTTGAACAAGCCTACTATCCACATAAAAAAATCACTCGGCAAGGTAAAAATGAAGATGCTGAAGAAAAATATTTAAATACTTTTAAAAGCGAGATTACCGAACAGTTAGCTAGTTTTGTAGACGGTTCAACCTGGATAGAGAATAGTTATTGGAATCTGAGTAGATACGATATTGAAAACGATGCTCCACATTTATACTATCAACATCCTGCAATACCAAATTTTGATTATGAACTGTACTCACCAAACTCAACAAAACCTAGAAATATTGAAGAATATATTGATACTTTAGAACGTCCACTAATTGTCAGTTTAGATTTGCCTGATAAGAAAATTCGTTACATGCAACCGTTACATAGGATAGAAAAAAACGTTCATCATAGTTATATTAGTCAGAGAGAATTAGAGCTTAACTCTAATGTCCGAACGCTTTCTGTCGCAGGCTTAAAACAGGTTTTTGGCAGATTAGCGATAGATTCACATCGATACGACTATAAACACAATAAAGCCTCTTTAATCTTACTCCTATCAATGATGACAGCCGTTCCTGTAGAGTTTTTAATGACAACTGGTTTCATTTCAGGTTCTGGGTTATTCACCGTTTTGGAAGATACTGCATATTTGCAGTATCAGCTGCAAATCACTGATCGCAAGCAGGAGTATGATGCAAGTATCCACGAAAACCAAGAAAGTATCATCCGTCTGCCCATGCCAATGGGATTAATAAAACTCCTTTCTAATGAAAGAAATTTATCAAGCAAGGAGGATATCTTAGACTATATTCGGGCTATAAAGGAAGAGATAAACTTACCCTATCTATCAATAGTACGGATTGAAACCGCTTTACATATCATCTTACACAGATACATTCAGGGTAGTAATCAACATATTGCTGATCTGATTTGTCGAATACCAGCATCTCTTGCGCCCTCTACCTACTACAGCAGCCATAGTAACGATTTTCTTGTTAATCGTTATCGTCAAGCGATAGAGCTGCTTAACTATGATAATCAATTAGACGATAGTTTTATTAGCCAGCCGAGCACCAGAACAGATTTTACTACAGGCTCTGGATTTGCTTTGACATTAGAGTACGTCAATATTTTTTTACAGAACCTATGGGTATGGGTTGGTAATAGCGGTGATAAGGAGGAGCGCTTTAATAGGTATAGTGCTCTTGTTTGGATCCAGTTTTGTTTGTTGACCGGCACTCGCCCAAATAATGGACTGACTAATGTTAAAGATATTGACTTAGAGACAGGCTGGTATGAAGTTGCTGACAAACCTAACAAGGTTGTCAAAAACCATCGGCTAATTCCACTGTGCCCTACTCTTTTGGCGATTTTAAAAAAGTACCAATTATTTCTTGTCGATTATCAGCCTTATGCGACTGCCAAGGTCGATAAAATGATTCATCAGATCAAACAAGAGCAAGATGAGTTAACCCTCCTAAATATACTATCAGATAATTACGATAAACTTATTAAAATCAAGCGAAGCCATATCTCAAAACTGTTAGCAGATTACATGCCTTTTGAGGATTCTTATTGGACACGGCACTTCTTACGTACCCAACTTGAAAAGCTTGGCGTTTCAATGATCTTGATTAACACAGTGATTGGTCACGAAAAAAACCGACAAGAAGCATTGGGACAATTCTCATCAGTAAACAAGCAACAAATTTGGCAAGTGCGTGATACCTTTGAGGAAATCGCACAACAAATGAATTTAAGAATGTGATAGCAAATGAAACCATTAAAAAATAAATCAAATAACGATAGCCACAAGCCGCGCAAAGAATTAGCAAAGCCGCAGCAAACTCAGAAATCTAAACGCAAGAACAAAAGTAAGCCGCGTGAGGTAAAAAAACAGCCTATTAACCCTTCAATCATAAATAAAAATGTTTTTCCACCTAAAATTATTGCTGGGTTTACCAAACGAAAAGGCGATAAAAACATATTGAGTGTAAACCAAGATGACGTATCAAAACGTACCTATCAAAAATATGAATTGCTAAGTATTTTTCAAACTCTATGGGACGATATCCAAAAACAAGCATTCCAAGACTTTCAAAACCTAGTCAATCAAAAAAAGGTAGATAAAAGCTTTTACGGCTACAAGATTCTTTCAACAGAGAGATATAAAAAGATCTACCTAGAAAAACACCCCAAGCCAACTGACGATATTAAACTAAAGCAATGGGAAGTAACTTATGCTGATTATTTAGTTCAGTTAGCATTAATGACACACCCACTTGATGAACAGTACTTCGAAGCTTTTTTAAAACAAGCAAAAAAACTGATACATCAAGTCTGTTCTAAAATTTATACTTCAATGGCTCAGTTTCGCTATACTTGGGAGGTTTTGACTAAATTTGTCAGCTACTACAACGCGTTTTATATGCAGTCAGAGTATGCCTACCCTTTACCCAGTGAGCCTGTTTTAGTAAAGGAAAACCCACTATCAATTGATGAAAACTGGGTAAAAAACGGCAAGCTTTTTAATAAAATAACTAAAGCGATGATGGCAGATTGGGCGGCGGCAAGTAAAGATCAAAATCAGTCCTTAGCGTCGCTTATATTCTCACTAATAGCTTTTGGCGGGATTAATGATAAAGAATTACTGGCGGCTTTAGTCAATACTCTGTTAGATCAACCAGTCTTAACTGCTTTCAATGATCATCATGTCATTGTTTCTGTACGTTACCCTACAAAAAATTATGGTAATGAAAGAGTGGAGTCTCCTAATGTAAGAAAGAGCTCTTTATACATTACTCAGCAAGTCTCTCTAGACGTCATCAGCCAATGCTGGTTGTACCGATGTAGAAAGTTTAATGATCCTTATCAGTTTAGGACGAACACAGATATTGAAAAACTGCTTAGAAACCACCTCAGTATTGTCTTACAAATACCTAAAAATAAGGTCCCTTCTCTACCATGGTTGCTAAGTTATGCGAGTTATCATTGGGAAATGATGCCCAATGTCTTTGTTGATCAAGCTCTAATCGGAGTTGCACAAGGCAAGCGTAAAACCACAGGTCTACTCCCAGATGATTTTTCCAACTTACTAAATAAAGAGTATAAAACTAACAAACCCTCTTTATCAATCGAGGCACCTCTATCTAAGATCAGCAAAAATACCGTTAGGTATTCTGAGTTGGCGGAAGTACGTAAGATAGATATCGTGAAACGTATTTATAAACAGTTAGACAGTCACTACAATACTCGTCAACAAAAAGAAAAACTCAAAAATAATGAATATGATATTAACTATCATTTAACAAAGATGTTAAATGAAGAGCGTGACATTGCTGAAAAGATTTTAATTCAGTTTGTGCTGTCTAGATGTAACGTAAAGCCACGCCCTAAAAAAGAGACCATTCAGGGCTATTTAAGTTCGGTAGCTTATGAGTGGCTTTATTTCTTATCAGGACAGCCTCTAAACACTTACAGTAGTGAGGATTTTGAAGAATGCTACGAAGAGATTTTAGAGCACAAAGCTGTCTATCGTGATAATAAAGACATCCAATATTCAGCAAAGCTACTGCAGCGGTTACATGATATAGGGGTTGAACACTATCACTTCCCTAAAGTCAGTATTAAAGAGGCCCAGACACAAAGAGTGGTACGTAGCGAATGGATTTCACCACTAGAGTATCAAGCAATTTTATTGAATATGCCAAAAGTTGTTGATCCCTTCGAAGTGGATATGTACAAACTGTTGTTTGTTTTAGCATACCGTACAGGCATGCGGAAGAAAGAGTTGCTTGGATTAAGGTATGAAGATATTGAAGGATTTACCCTTGGTGAACCCTCTTTAGTTATTCGTCCAAATATCTACCGCAGCACAAAAACTCAAGGTAGTATCCGCCGAGTAGCAGTTTTCTCACTACTATCTGACGAGGAATTGAAGTTTTTTAATCAATATATACAACTGAACGAGCTTAATAAAACAGATTATATATTTAGTCACTCATTTGACAAATACCCAATTGATGATGCAGAACCTCTTGCCGTACTGAGAAGAATACTGAGCTTAATCGAAGCAAAGGATCATACATTCCACGCATTCAGACATACAGCCATTACTAACTTATCACTTGTTTTGAATGCTAACGATCAGCTTGTAAAAACGTTAACTGGTTACGACAATCAATATATTGCCAAGGTAAAGACCGGGCTATTAGGAGTTAATCATGATGCTCAAGATAGATGGTATGCAATTTCAGGATTAGTCGGACATATATCTCCTAATCGTAGCTTTGAGTATTACATTCATTCATCAATGCTCATGACTACATACGCTATTGCCAATACAGAAATGCAATTAGATTACGTTATCTTTAAAAATATTACTGATATTAGTAAAGATAGGCTCAAGTCAAATAGCATTTCAATTGTTGATGACAAGATATCCCTCTCCGATACTCGCAAATTGGCAAAGAAACTGACCTTAAATCAAAGTCGAGATATCCCAGTAAACCTTACTATTGATACTGCTAATCGGTTCAAGGAAAGTGATGTGTTCACTACTAATGTGGCAGATGATAGAGTTCACCGCTATAGTATTAATCAACTCATCAAATTCTTAAAGCTGTTAGAAGAGGAAAGCGGCGATATCCGACTATCATCAAACCATTCATATATAAAGTTCGAAGATGGGCAAGTATTCGCTAAACGCGCTGAGAAAATAGCTCAGATTACTACTAGCCAGGGGAAATGTCGCTTCATTGACACAACGGATCAACGACAACCAAAGAGTCTGAAAAGTAGAGAAAACTATGAGCTCTTACCCGTCATACTAAAATCAGTCTGGATCTTACGTGATCAACAACATGCGGACTACCTATGGTTTCTAAAGATAGTTAGACAAAAAATCACTATTGATAATGCCTATCTTTCATTTCCAGTAAAAGATATAGAGGAGTTTCTAAGGTTTGTACAGATTAGCGTGAGACTTTTACCTGCACAGTCGTGGATGATTTCAGGTAATGAAGGTATAAAAGCTACTGTCCATGATATCTATAGAACTACTGATAAAAAATCAGAGACCTCAAAAATCATATTCAAACCTTCCAACTCTCGCACTATCAGATTTGGCATTTGTATTACTGACGAACAGACATCAAATGGTAAAGCATTTTCTGGCTTACTAAGGTTTTTAGTACATCTTTTTATGATAGTGGATGATGAAGTCTGATAAATATTCCATGAGAAAATACGGTAGGTATACAGCCATATGATACTCAGTTAGACCGGAATACGTTTGTATAACCGTTATATATTAAATATAGTTCGATGCAATTAAGGACAGAAACGGGAGCTAAAAAATCAAAGACGCACTGCTTTTTAGGGAAAACACTAATCAAATCATCAGATATAACTAATATTGCAGTGGATTCTGCTTACCACTCGGGTAGGGCTAAGTGGTCAAAAGACCCTAATATTAGGGTGACCGTATTCAGACTAAAAAATACGTTTACTTAATCCACCCTTAAAGCTATAATTCATTAACCATCTCGGAGCCCTTATATATCAATATATACAGGTTAATGTAGAATTACACATTTCAATGAAAATCGATCAGTTAACATTGCCAAGGTTGGGGTCGAGAGTTCGAATCTCTTTTCCCGCTCCAAATACTTAAAAAGCCTCACTTAACAGTGAGGCTTTTTTTTGTCGAATTTTCAGGGGTTGTACAAGACTTGATGACACGTCCTAATATTAAAAATATAATTAAACCTTACAGGCCACACTAGCAGCTTTTGCTTTTTCATAGACACTTTCAGCATCGAGTCCTAATGCGCTTACATCGTCTAAGTATTTTTGTGTTCCTTTTAGCAGAGGTCCTTTCCAATCTGGATCATTAAGTGGATCTGAAATATCAATGATCTCATCACCTCTATCTTTAGCAGCTTGCAAACCTAATAAATCAGTTCTATCCCACATCTCACCAACTTTCTTAGTAAGAGCCATACCTGAGTTATCATCAATGACCTTTTTTAAATCATCAGGCAAACTTTCATATTTATCTTTATTCATAGTCATCATCAGAGCAGAACTATAAAATGGGATATTGGTATGATATTTGGTTAACTCATCAAGCTTGAAAGTTGTGATCGCCTCCCATGGAAAGCTCAATCCATCAACCACACCGCGCTGTAGAGACGTATATATATCATTGGCAGGTAAACCCACAGGAGAGGCACCCATACTTTCGATAATATCACCTGCTACAGCAGATGGCCTGCGGATACGCATCCCTTTCATATCTTCGGGAGTTCGAATAAGCTTATCAGCACTATGTAATGTACCAGGGCCGGTAGCGAACATAAAAAGGAGATGTGAATCTTCATATTCGCTAGATATAGTGCCATTTTCATAAAGGGTTTGCAGCATACAACCTGTCTGTGTTGATGAATTAGACAAACCGGGAAGCTCTGCAATCTGGGTCAGTGGAAAGCGACCACTAGTATAACCCTGTACTTGAGAACCGATGTCAATCGTTCCCTTTACTGTGGATTCATAAGCGGTATCTGCTTTACTGAGTGTTGCCGATGGATATACCTCAACCTTAAGACGACCATTAGAATCTTCTCCAATTTTTTTGGCCCATGGCTCAAAGATTTCTTTATTAACATCAGCAGTGGCGGGATAAAAATGGGAGAAACGTAGAACGGTAACTTCTTGATTTGAGGCAACTTCGCTACTGTTATCAGATTGGCCAGAACAACCAAAAAGGCTAATAGCTGCTAGTGCACCTATCGAAAAAAAAGGTGCTAATTTCATTATCAATTCCTTTTGATAGCGATTATTTTTTTGACATTTGATTGGTATTAAGACTTAATTAATCTGCCTTAAAAGACATAAGCACTTTAAATTAAAACTGCTTAACATTCAAAACGCTACTTAAAATTAACAGCTAAAATGATAACAGTCAAATCATTTAACGACGATTCTCTAGAAGTGATGATATAGCTGATACTACGTAAAATGGGTACACGACATTATGATGCGTGACTGGCAAAAAAATTATTCATGAATTCAAAGAAGAAACTTGGCTCACGATTGACCAACGAGCAGATAGGAATGAAGCGTGGTTTAATATCATGATTAAAAGGCTTTAAGTTGATAAACCTTACTATGCCAAGTTTGCTTGTGCGATTTTTTAATATAGATCATGACAGGTTGCGCAATATTTATATCGTTAGTATCATCTCAGTTTTGAGATGACTCAATTACAATTAGGAAAAACCTTATGGCAAAATTAGAATCAAACATCGAATTAGAAGCAGCGGCATTTCGTCGCTTACTAGCTCATTTAGATGAGCGTAAAGATGTACAAAATATCGAACTGATGAACCTTGCCGATTTTTGTCGTAACTGCTTATCCAAATGGTATAAAGCGGCTGGTGAGGAGCGTGGTGTTGAAATCGAATACGAGGATGCACGCGAGCTTGTTTATGGTATGCCTTATGCTGAGTGGAAAGAGAAGCATCAACAGAAAGCAACGCCAGAGCAGTTAGCACGTTTTAACGAGATTGAAGCTGCTAAGAAAAAATCGGATTAAAACTAACAGTGATAGCTCAAATAAAATAAGCCACCACTAGATAGTTATATCAAAAAACCCAACATTGCCGCTAGATTAGCGGCTTTCTATAGATTTGAGTATGCTACTAAAACCTATGGTTCCTTGTTTCTGCATTTGACGGTCAAATAGGCGACCTATTAATGGCAATGGTACCGTCAATCGACCCTCAGATATCCAAGTCACATGTGTGGTGCCATCGCCCAAGTCTTTTAAATCAATGACGCCTTTATCATGTTGCATTTTTATAGGTTTGGCTTTTTCGATTTGGTACTCCATATGAGTAGGACGCTCAAACGCCGTAATTCGCTCCCAAAACTTAACAGGCCCCGATTGAATGCTACGTAAAGCCCCAACGCCATTGCGCTCCTCGTCACCTTCCGTCACTAGCTTAGCAACCCCAACCGCTTTAAATGAGCCATAACTGGCATGGTCGCTCAGTGCTTCAAATACCTCATCAATCGGTTTTTTGACAATGCGTTCTACTTTTATTTTAAACATAATATTATCCTGTTAAGGTCAAAGTTAAAATTATTTAGCTTGCTGACATTTAAAAAATGAATAAAGCAGTCACACTGTGAAAACTTACTATCGCTTAGACCCTCGGCCTTTTGAAGGGCGTTTGCCATTTGTAGCAGGCTTACCCTTGCCTCCAGACTTCTTGCCATCACTAAAAGGACGCCAATCTTTACCTTTAGAACCCGCTGGTTTTCTGGCACCATCCTTGGAGTGTTTTTTATTTCCCTTTGCCGCACCCGCTGTTTTTGAAGACGACTTTGCTTTTGACGAGTCATCAGTACGAGGATTTTTTCGTGGTGCATTACGAGATTTCTTAGCCGGTTTACTGTCTTGCGAAGAAGAATCTTCTACAGACTTAAGTAAAACAGACAGCTCTTTTGGCGTCAGGTCTCGCCAGTCTCCAACGGGCGTACCCTTGAGACTTACATTCATAATCCGCGTACGCTCAAGCTTGACTACTTCATAGCCAAAATGCTCACACATACGGCGAATTTGACGATTCAGACCTTGAACTAGCGTGATGTTAAACACGTTGGGCGCTACTTTAGTCACTGGGCATTTTTTCGTCATCTTCCCAAGCATTGGCACGCCACCGGCTAAACCCTCGATAACACTATCCGTTAACGGCTTATTCACCGTCACCAAATACTCTTTTTCATGGTTATTACCAGCACGCAATACCTTGTTCACCAGATCGCCATTACTGGTTAAAAAGATCAAACCTTGAGAGTCTTTATCCAAACGGCCAATCGGGAAAATACGTACGCTATGTCTAACAAAATCAACAATGTTATTTTTCTCGGAGCTTTCCGTGGTGCTCACAATGCCGACTGGCTTATTTAATACAATAAAAACAAAGTCATCAGCTTCTTTCGGCTCAATGAGCTGCCCGTTGACTTTCACCGTATCTCCAGCAACCACTTGATCACCCACTGCAGCACGCTTGCCATTGAGGTATACATTACCTTGTTCAATAAAGCGGTCAGCGTCTCGCCTGGAGCAAATACCGCTTTCACTGATGTATTTATTTAAACGAGTCGAGGAAGCGTTAAACATAAAGCACCGTTTTTACCTAATAAAAAGCCTTTCTTATTCAGAAAAAAGCCTAAATTGAATGGATCATCAACAACGAGATGGCTCGTATTATATAGGAAATTCAGTGCCCATTTCAGTAGAGATGGGAAGAAACCTAGAAATATATCCAGAGTCCTATAGATTGCGATAGCTTCGATAAAGCTTATTAATGATGTCAAAGGTTCAAAAAGCTAAAGGAATAGCGAGTAATATCTCGATAGAATTTAATGCTTTTAATAAAGAAATATTCTTACAAAAAGTGCCAATTAATAGATATACACTGTAGCGTGATTGAGTTAATACTAAAACTTTATACACGCGATTTATCTAAAGGCTATAAATACACAAAAATAATCGCTCATCTACACAAGGAAGAATAGAATGACAGGGATGGAGTTTTATACTAATGGACACATTGTTAGCGAAGCTGACAGTATGCGCCAGAAGCTAGGGGATTTAGCAAAACAGTACGACGCGACATCTGCCATTATTATTACAGATACTGGCATTTGTGAGCTGGGATACGTCGATATCGCACAAGAGTCTTTAGAGCAGGCTGGTATTAATGTTGTTATTTTCGACAGGGTTGTTGCTGATCCGCCTATTGAAGTCGTCGAAGAAGCTATTGAACTTGCCAGAGCGAACCAGTGTAATCTGGTCATCGGTTTAGGAGGTGGCAGCCCTATCGATACCGCGAAAATTGTCGCGCTATATCCCAATGACTTTCAATCGGTTAATGAGCTGTTAGAGGCAGATATTAGTGGTTTTAAAAAAATGCCGTTGTTTGCGATCCCCACCACTGCAGGTACTGGCGCAGAGGCTACCTTTGTATCTGTAATCACAGCAAAGGATGGCAGCAAGAAAGCCATATACACGCCTAAAATCCTACCTGATGTCGCGATTTTAGATGCGACGCTAACTCTCAAGCTTCCTCGCCATATTACTGCTGCCACTGCCTTAGATGCGATGGTTCACTGCATTGAAGCTTACACAAGCCGCACCAAAAAGAACCCCATTTCAGATGCGTTGGCTGTTAAAGGTTTGCAAATGCTATGGAGTAACTTTTATACAGTGCTCCATCACGGCGATGATATTGATGCTCGTGCTGATATGTTATTGGGTTCAACGCTAGCTGGTATCGCTTTTGTCAATGCTTCCGTAGCAGCTGTACATGGACTCTCCTACCCACTTAGCATTAACTTCCATGTGCCGCATGGGCATGCTAATGCGCTCGTGATGTGCAGTGTATTTACTTTCAACTTACCAGTAGCAGCACCTCCTTATGCAGAACTCGCGCGTGCAGTGATGCCTATCGACACTTCGGGCATGACTGACATAGAGGCTGCCCATCAATTTATTAATCAACTAAAGGACTTCTTGAAAACAAGTGGTCTAAAATATCGCTTAAATGAGCTAGATATAACGGGACAGGATATCCCCGCGTTAGCTGATATGGTCATTAATACCTATGCTCGTCTCATTGAAACCAATCCAATGGATATGTCTTTAGAGGAAGTAAAAATGATCTACCAAGAAATACTCTAATAAGCAGCAAATTTCTTAAATAATTTTGTCTATAAATCAAGGAAGATAGTTATGTCAAAATATGAGTTAGACGTGGTAGTTGATGGATTCCATTACCTAGAAGGACCGCGTTGGTACAAAAACGCTTTATGGTTTGTCGATTTTTATACCAAAGGCGTTTATCGTGTTAATGATGAAGGCGTTGCAGAAAAAATTGTGCATGTAGAACAGCAGCCATCTGGCCTAGGCTGGCTTCCTGACGGCCGTATGCTCGTTGTCTCTATGAAAGATCGTAAAGTGTTATGTTTAGAGGACAATGGCGAATTAGTTGTTCACGCTGATATTTGGAAGCATTGTGAGGGGCATGCTAACGATATGGTCGTTGCGCCTAATGGCAACGCTTATGTTGGAAACTTCGGTTTTGATCTGATGGGTGGTGCTGATCATAAACACACTGGTCTTGTATTGGTGAGACCTGATGGTACCTCTCAGGTTGTGGCAGAAGGTTTGGCCTTTCCAAATGGCATGGTCATTTCTGCGGATGAAAAGACATTAATCGTTAATGAGCTATTTGGTAATAAAGTATCACAGTTCGATATTAATAAAGACGGCACTTTAGGAGAAAAACGTGATTTTGCTAACTTTGGAGAGTTAGGAGACGAGCCAAATTTAGGGGCACGTATAGAGAACGCCAGCATCTTACCTGATGGTCTTGCCTTAGATAGCGAGGGCGCTGTTTGGATTGCAGATACCTTGAACCAACGTGCTGTTCGTATTAAAGAAGGGGGAGAAATCTTAGAAACCGTTGATACGGCACCTGACGGCATTTTTGCGGTCGCTCTTGGCGGACAAGATGGCAAAACATTGTTTATGTGTGCAGCACCTGACTGGAATGAAGCGTCACGCACCGCTGAAACTAAAGGGCGTATGCTATCTACACCAGTTAAAGTGGGTCATGCTGGTACGCCTTAGTTTAAGAATACGCCACTAAAAATATTGAGTCAGTATCAAAAATATATCTATCTACTACCCATTTATAATAAGAAACTAGAATCGATACCAATTTTATCGATTCTAGTTGTTTTAATCGAACCAATGAACTTGAGTGCGAAGAAAAGATAGTTAACAACAAGAATAATTAAACCACAGGAGTATGTATGTCAGCGACCAAAGAAGAAATAACAGCCTTTATGGCATTAGAATTTCCCCAAACCAAGTGCAAAGTTGAAGCAGTAGGCGATGATAGTTCGACCTTATCGCATGATATCGGTATAGATGAGCTACGTCCTGGTGGTACGGTCTCTGGCCCTGTATTGATGAGCATTGCTGATGTCGCACTCTATGTGGCGATACTTGGTAAGATTGGCATTGTAGCGTTGACAGTAACAACAACCCTTACCATCAATTTTCTGCGCAAACCATCAGCAGAAGCGCGTATCATTGCTGAGTGCACCTTGCTAAAGGTAGGGCGCACGCTCATTGTAGGTGAGGTTTCCTTGTACTCAGAAGGCTCTAGCGACTTGGTCGCGCATGTTGTTGGCACATATTCTGTACCGCCCAAGCACGACTAAGCTACTGTCTCAACATTGTTTTCTAGACTGTTTTCTAGATTGTCATGCTTTGGATTATTTAGATCATGATAATGCATTCCACTATGTGCTTTTTGGGTAGCTCAGTTCGCAAGCTTTGCCTTTTAGAGGAACGACTATGAATACCTAAACCAGCCCTTTAAAAAGGAAATAGCACCCAACCACGGTTAATAATACTGCAAAGCATTTTTTTAAAAGCTCTGGTGATAGTATATGGGCGACTTTTGCACCTAACTTAGCGGTGAAAAAGCTCATGATACTAATCCCTAAAAAGGCATAAATGTGGACAAAGCCAATGGTATTGGGCACATCAACTTGTTGCTGCATCCCAAAGAACATAAAGCCTAATGCTCCAGCGATGGCAATGGGCAAGCCACACGCTGCTGACGTGCCAACGGCTTTTTGCATGACCACACCGTAACGAGTTAAATAAGGCACCGTTAAGCTGCCGCCGCCAATACCAAAAATGGCAGAAGCAATACCAATAACCCCGCCTGCCGCTAGCTGCTTAGGTTTTGAGGGCAGTTCCGTATTAGCGCCATTGACATCATCAGCATGACTAACGACCTGCTTTTTACCAGCGAAAAACATCTTATAAGCGACCCACAGCAAAAACACCCCAACGATAAGCTGAAGATACAGCCCAGATATCTGTCCTGCAATCCCTGCCCCTAAAAAACAGCCAATCGCTAAGCCGGGTGCTAGGTTTTTAAAAACAGGCCACATGACGGCGCCCTTTTTATTATGCGCCATAAGCGAGCTGATAGAGGTGACAATGATGGTCGCCAGTGACGTACCTAAGGCCAAATGCATGATACTGTCAGGACTGTAATCCATTTGGGTAAAGACGATAAATAATAGTGGTACGATAATCGTGCCGCCGCCCACACCAAAAAGCCCCGCAGCAAATCCTGCTAGAGCGCCTATTATTAAGAAAATGATTAGTTCCACAGGATAGTTACTTCTCGGTTGAATGATAGTTTTATAGTCGATACAAAATAAAATGGATACGTTATCTGACAAGGTGAAACTGGTACAAATTTTTCTAGCTTGCTGTGCCTACGCCGACAAAGGCTACAAAAAATTCATTCCAGTTTCACGGTATCTTCTTGATATTGAGCTAACTATAGTTAGATGACAATTAGATAATCAATGTCAGAAAGTCAGCTTAAACGATTTCCACCTGACCTACTTGATGGTAAGCACGGTTGAAATAAACCAAGCTTTCATCAGCACTGCTTTGTTGGTAGCCTTGTTTGATGGCGACAACTCGGCACATAAAGACACTGTGCGTACCAACTTGCTGAATATCCTCAATCACACAGTCAAAACTGACCAATGCATCTGTTAAAACAGGGGCACCTGTTGCTAACTCAGTCCAAGAGCCCTGTTGAAATCGCTCTTCTGAGCATAATTTAGAAGCAAAGGCATTAGATATAGGCTCATGCTGTGCGCCCAACACATTGACACTTAAGGTTTTGTTTTCAAGAAAATGGGCATGTGAGCGAGACGTTTGATTCATACAGACCAGCAAGGTTGGCGGTGTATCGGTGACGCTACATACCGCCGAGGCAGTAAACCCATGAGCACCTGAGCTGCCTTTGGTGGTGATCACATTGACGGCTGTCGTCAACAAAGACATGGCATCTCTAAAGTCGGTTGCTTCAATCACATCTTTACTCATTGCTGCAATCCTAAATGTTAAATCGGTAAGTACATTGATAACTGAGGTCACTCATGAGTTTAAACAAGCTTTTATAGGCGGAGTTAAAGACCCAACCTATAAAAGCTAAATTTTGCATAAGTTTAGTCGGTAAATCCTAAGCTGTCAGCTCTTGACGCACGATTGCAGCGCCTGCACTTAACGCGTTCAACTTACCGCGTGCCACTTGGCGCGACAACGGTGCCATGCCGCAGTTGGTCGAAGGATAGAGCTTGTCTGCATCGACAAATTGCAGGGCTTTGCGTAGTGTATCAGCAACCTCTTCAGGGGTCTCAATGTTATTGGTTGCCACATCAATGGCACCAATCATCACTTTTTTACCGCGAATGAGTTCTATCAAATCCATCGGTACATGTGAGTTTTGACACTCTAAAGAGACAATATCGATATTAGACTGCTGCAATTTTGGAAAGGCTTGCTCATATTGACGCCACTCCGAACCCAGTGTCTTTTTCCAATCGGTATTGGCTTTGATGCCGTAGCCGTAGCATATATGCACCGCTGTCTCACACTTTAGACCTTCTATGGCGCGCTCTAAAATAGCGATGCCCCAGTCGTTGACGTCATCAAAGAACACGTTAAACGCTGGCTCATCGAATTGAATGATATCTACACCCGCCGCTTCTAATTCTCTGGCTTCTTGATTCAATATTTTAGCAAATTCCCACGCCAATTTTTCACGGCTTTTATAATGACCATCATATAAGGTATCAATCATCGTCATCGGACCAGGCAGTGCCCATTTGATCGGCTGGTCGGTTTGCTGACGTAAAAACTTGGCATCTTCAACAAAAACAGGCTTTTGACGGCTCACCGCCCCAACGACTGACGGCACACTTGCCTCATAACGATCACGAATTTTAACGGTTTTTCGATTCTCAAAATCGACGCCATCAAGATGTTCAATAAAGGTAGTGACAAAATGCTGACGGGTCTGCTCGCCATCACTGACAATATCAATCCCTGCATGTCGCTGCTCTTGCAATGTTAAACGTAGTGCATCTTGTTTGGCTTCAAACAACTGCTCCCCTTCTAATGCCCAAGGTGACCAGATTTTCTCAGGTTCGGCAAGCCAAGAAGGTTTTGGTAAACTGCCCGCTGTTGATGTTGGTAATAATTTTTGTGTCGGTAATAATATTGTCATGAGATTCATCTTCTTATTCATTCGTATTTTATATTTTGGCTATAGTTAGATTGCTTAGGCTGCCTTTTTTTTAGCCATTTCTTTTTGAGCCGCTTCTCTTTGAACAATCTCGCTTGCAACATCATAGCTTGCCGCCCATTCTTCAAGAATGTCTTGGTAAGGATTAATGAACTCGTCTTCCGTAAGTTTACCTTGCGTCACTGCCATCTGGCTGCGCTCCGCGCGATCATACACAATTTGCGTCAGTGAATAATCTTGGTACTTCAAACTGGGTTGATATATTTGAGCGGCGGTGGAATTGGCATTGTAAATTTCAGGTCGATAAATCTTTTGGAAGGTCTCCATGGTACTGATCGCACTGATTAGCTCAAGATCGGTGTAATCCGTCAGCAAGTCACCAGAAAAATAAAATGCTAAAGGTGCAGCACTGTTGGCAGGCATAAAATAGCGCACCGTTAAGCCCATTTTGGAAAAGTACTCATCGGTCAATGATCCTTTGTTCAAAGCGCAGCCATCTTGTCTATATTCAATCCCTAATACAGGATGCTGATTACCCGTACGATGATAGGTTTTACTACTTGAAACGCTTAGGCAAATCACTGGTTGTTTATTAAAATTGGCTTTATAGGCATCTGAATTTAATAAATGTTGAAACAGTTTACCGTGCAAATCGCCAAACTCTTCTGGCGGCGCAGATTTTGGATGGTTTGCAAAGTGTTCTGGTAACACAATGCTAAAATCATAATCGCGCACATAGGATGAGAAGCTGTTGCCAATCATACCGTCAATACGCTTATTTTCTTTATGATCAATGATCGTTGTTTTTAAGGTCTCAATGACTGGGAAGGTATGACCATTGCCTTTAATATCCAAGTCTGCAGAAATGATATCAACTTCAACAGAATAACGGTCGGCTGTCGGATTGTCCCAGTGTGCTAGATCATTAAAACGATTATTTATCATAGTCAGCGTTTTGCGTAAGTTCTCTTGACGACTCTCGCCACGAGCCAAATTCGCAAAGTTAGTCGTCAGACGCGTGCTGTCTGCAGGCTGATAATTTTCATCAAAACGAATGCTCGAGATGGAATATATAAATTGTTTACTCATGATAATTCGCTACCTTAATCTAATCTCATTATTTGAGATAAAACCGAATTTGTGTATGAGATGAATCATACCCGAACCAAAACATGAATAAAAATGATACTATTTAAATTAAAGATGAATAAAATTCATGTTGCTAGTTTTATAGTAGAAAAAGGAGGGAGTAGCGGATATTTTTACGACAGACTTAATAAATATTAAGCCTGTAAAGGGCGTTAAAGATGTGGTCTAGCGGGGTTAAAAGGTACGTTTATTAAGATCTATGTTTATTAAAGATTCGAATCAAAGCGTTTACTACTAAACGGCTGAGCATCAATAAATAATGGCTTACCATGAATCATCTCTTCAATGAGACGCCCTGTCACCGGTCCAAGTGTCAGACCTTGATGAGCATGACCAAAAGAAAACCATAAATTATCGTGTTTTGATGCAGGCCCAATAACTGGCTTCATGTCTGGCATGCATGGTCTTGTCCCACACCATGCTTCAGATTCAACAGCAGCATCAAGCGGCAACACTTTTTTTGCAAAAGTCAGTACAGTCTCTAACTGATTAAAATCTTTTGGATCATCTAACAATGCCATTTCAGCGCCAGTCGTGATTCTCACGCCTTGATCCATTGTGCCCATCACAAACCCTTTATCTACATCAAATAAGCTGTGAGAAAATGCGTTTTGGTCGGTGCTTTTAAAGTGTTGATGGTAGCCACGCATAGGAAATAGAGGAATTTTATAACCCAATGGTTTAATAAGATCAGCTGACCAAGGACCAGCAGCAATGACCAAATTCTGACATAGGTAGGTTCCGCTATCGGTAATGACCTGCCAGCCCTCTTCTGTCTGTATCATATTTTTTACGGTGGATTGTTTTATTTCTCCTGCCATTGCTTCAAAATTTTTAGCATATGCTTTCACAAGACTGCCGGGATTTTTTATCTGCCAAGAGTTTTTCCAGTGTATACCACCGACATAATCTGTAAAGTTCACATTTGGCTCTAGCGCTTGGAGCTCTGCTAGCGATAGAACCTGATACTCCACGCCTTTATCCGCCGCTTTTACCGCTTTATTAATGGATTTTTCAAAACTACTTGATTTACAATGAAGCTCAATCCAACCTATTTTACTGACCAGTTCATCAGCGCCTGACGCTCTAATCATAGGCTCATGCTCGTCTGTGCAATGCTGAATAAGCGTAGCCCACTCGTCATCAATCTCTTCAACGTTTTTTGGACTTGAGTGAATCCAATACTGTAATAACGGGCGCTGAAGACGATATATTGCAGACCAACGGTATCGAATATCAGCACTTTTATTGGGTAATACTCTAGATATTTCTTTAAAACTTCTAGGGAACGGTTTTGTATTTACCGCCTCTCTTGTAATGATACCGGCATTACCATAGGAAGTTTCTTCTCCTGGGCATTTTTTATCTAGCAAGAGAACTTGAGCATTGTTTTTCTGCAGATGCCAAGCAATAGAGGTTCCTACTATGCCGGCACCAATCACAATAACGTCATAGCGCATATCACTACCCCCAAGTAATCAGCTGACCCAAACCTTCGTCTTTAGCTTTTTGAGCAACTTTCAAAGCGACTGCCGCATCAAAACTGGCAGCCCCAACAGATTTGAACAGGGTGATGCCTTTTTTATATTGATTGATAGTAATATTTTTTGTGACCAAGTCCGCTAAATCGCCACTTAAATCGTCCCAAGTCCAACTACAACCCTCAGCAGCATCTGCTTGAATTAAATCGCCCGCTTCATGACGTCCGCCCGCGATATCATCGATGAAAACGTGTGAGCAGGCTTCAATGACGGAATCACTGACTTCTTTCATCTCAGGTTGATAAGCGCCTACCGCATTAATATGTACATCGGCTTTAATTTGGTTTATCTCAAACAAGCCTTCGGTTGCACGTGTCGCCAAGTTAATCACATCGGCATCTTTTACAGCGCTCGCGATATCTTCGCAGACTTCGATGGTGACCGACCATTCTGGATACTGTTCAGAAAACTGTGTTTTAAAGGTATTTGCACCCTTAGCAGCTCGATTCCATAGCGTTACCTTTTTGATATTTGGACATACAGTGAGCACAGCATTCAGCTGCTCATACGCCATCCCGCCACAGCCGATGACTGACACTTGCTGGCTATCTGGCTTTGCTAGATACTTACTTGCGATACCTGATAGCGCTGCCGTACGTACTTGAGTGACATAAACACCATCCATGAAGGCAAGGATTTCACCCGTATCATTGTTTGAGACACTCACCACAGCGGTAGTCGTCGGTAGATTTCGCTTTGGATTATCTGGACAAATAGTGACCAGTTTAACGATAGCAAATTCTTCATGACCGTCGAACAATACTGAAGGCATCGATAGATGTGAGCCACTGTTTTTATCACTGGCAGTGAAAGTTGGAATGACCAAGCGCTCAGGGCACTTAATCCACTCTGGATGCTGCACTTGTAAGGTCAACAGCTGCTCGATTGAGTCGATAGCCATGGTCATTGTCAATTGACTCTTTACCGTTTTGCTGTCTAAAATATGCATGAGAGTTCCTTATAGTTTTTATTAAAAATAAGTCTTAGTTGATTACGATACCATTCAACTAAAGATCAAAAATCTTGCCGCGATTCATAATACCATTGGGATCGAGCACTTTCTTAATCTCACGCAGATAATCAATCTCGGTTTCGCTACGGCTATAGTGTAGATAAGGCTTTTTAGTCATACCCACGCCATGTTCTGCTGAGATCGAACCACCATACTTCTGTACTACCTCAAAGATAGAATTATTTACCGTCTGGCATTGCCCAAAGAATTCATCTTTCGATAAATTCTCGGGCTTTAAAATATTGAGATGCAAGTTGCCATCACCAATATGTCCAAACCAGCAAATCTCAAAATCTGGATATTTGGCGTTTACGATCGTTTCTATATCATGGATAAAGTTTGGCACATGGCTGATGAGTACTGATATGTCATTTTTATACGGCGTGAATACTGAAATCGTCTCAGAGATATACTCGCGCAGCTTCCACAAGTCCATCGCCTGAGCCATACTCTGACTCATTACCCCATCAACTATCCAACCATTATCCATACAGTCTTCAAAGATAGCCATCGCCTTATCCATAATCGGCTCATACGGCGCTTCGAATTCTAATAAAACGTAGTATTTGGTTCGAGCTTCAAACGGCTCTTGCACATGCCCAGTCGCCATTAATTTATCAACCGCCACCTCATCAAAGAACTCAAACGCAGTCAAATCAATTTGTGCTTGAAAAGCCGCTAACACCTGCATCACATGGTCAAATTCATCCATGCCGAGCACCATCACGGTCAAATCTTGGGGTGGACGGTTGAGCTTCATTTGTGCTTCGGTGACGATACCTAATGTGCCTTCAGCGCCAATAAATAATTGACGTAAATCATAGCCAGTAGCGTTTTTAATCATGCCTCGATTCAGCTTAAGGATATCACCTTTGCCCGTCACGACAGTTAGACCCATTACCCATTGACGTGTCATGCCATAGCGAATCACTTTAATCCCGCCAGCATTGGTACCAATATTACCACCGATCTGACTCGAACCTGCTGAGGCAAAATCAACCGGATAATACAAATCCTGCGCTTCGGCAAATTGCTGTAGCTGCGCAGTAATCACACCGGCCTCCACCTCTACCAAACGATCAGCCGGATAAAACTGAACAATTTTATTCATCTTATCTAGGCTGACGACTATCTCACCATTGCTAGCGACTGCACCTGCCGATAGCCCAGTACGACCACCACTCGGTGTGATAACAATATTATACTCATTTGCCAGCTTTACTAAGGCTTGGACCTGCTTAGTAGATTTCGGAAATACGATAGCAGAGGGTGCTGGCGCAAAATGTTTGGTCCAGTCTTTACCCCAATGCTCTAGACTCACAGTATCCGTCTTAATCTGTGATGCATCATAACCATGCTGCTCTTGCAATATAGACAATACTTGCTCAGTCAATGCTAGCGTGGTTAAAGCATGCCCAGCTTCTAAAGTAGGCAGTGCTGAAAAATCAGTCACAATATACACTCCAAATAAATAAAAGCAGTGTGCCGTTCACTTAATCTCTCTGCCAGATCAGCGGCGGCAATAAATAAACACAACGCCCTGCGTCAAAAAACTAGGCTATGATTTTGAGACATTGACCCATATGATACAAAGTCAGCCCCAGCTCCGTATAGCCCGAACGCAGTCCCGACATGCTCACCTTAGCTTCTTTAACGGTCTTAAAAGGTAATGGCAAGACATCGCGGTCACCTGAGATAATATAATCGGCAAAGCATTTACCAATCATAGTACCTGTGGTAATCCCACGCCCATTGTATGCAGTCGCGGCAAGGATACCGTCTTCTGGCTCAAAGATACGCATGATATGGTCTTGCGTAAAGCCAAAGTGACCGTACCACTCATACTGCCACTTAAATTTAGGCAGATCTGGGAAATAGCTCTTTTGTACGACATTCGCCCAGTTTTGATAGAAGGTTTTGGACTTCATGGCTTTGCCACCGACGGTGCCAAGGAGTAAACGACCCTCTTTATCACGGCGAATACTGGACAATGCCAATCGCGTATCCCAAGCGCCTGTTTTATAAGGCAATATTCGATCTGCCACTTCACCGGTCAATGGCTCAGAGGCAATTTGATAATAATCAACCAAATAGAACGTCTTCTTAATATCTGTCCATTCGCCTTCGGTATAAGCATTGGTCGCGATGATGACTTTTTCAGCTTTCACTGCCGCATCAGCCGTACGCACATACCAATTACCATCAGATTTCTCAACTGAGGTTACTGCCGAGTGCTCATAGATACGTACGCCTAATTTAGTCGCGGCTGCCGCTAAGCCATTGACGTATGCGGATGGGTTAATAGTGCCCGCACGATGATCGAGCAGAGCCTTATTGATACTGGTTGTCCCGCAGTATTCATGGCAGCGCGCACCGGTTAACACCTCGGCATGAACACCGCGACGTATCAACTGATCATAACGGATGTCCACATCGGCTTCACCCTTGGCATTGTGTGCCATATGGATATTGCCCGTACGCGTATCCTTTGCATCAATATGATGGCGATCGATGATGTCAAACACGAGACTTGGCGCCTGACCGAGCGCAGTCCCTAAACGTTCACCAACCTCTTCTCCCATGATTTTATTGAGGTCATCAGGACGAGCCCAAGTACCGGCATTCACAAAACCCACATTGCGTCCTGAGCCGCCGCTACCGATGATCTTACTCTCTAGTAACACCACCGCCACTCCTTGCTCCGCCAGATGGATCGCAGCAGACAGTCCAGTATAACCACCGCCGATGATACAAACTCGTGTTTGCGTTTCGCTTGTTAGGGTATCGTAGTGGTGAGTTTTGGGCGCAGTGACGCTCCACAAACATTGCTCTTGCAACATCTCAAGTTCCTTCTAAATTATACGTTTTCTACGGTAGAGAGCGTGCTTGTGTTATCGATGACAGTCGGTTTTTCACGAGGAATAAATTTATTTAAGACGACCCATAGCAAGCCAAACAATGGTGATAACCAGCAGGCAAAGGCGAATGGAGCGTAAGTTAAGGTCGCAATACCTAGGGTTGCCGCGACAAAGCTACCGCCCATATTCCAAGGAATAAGTGGCGATAACAGCGTACCCGTATCTTCGATAGAGCGAGTAAGCGTCGTGCGCTTGTAACCCATCTCTTTATACTTATCTTTGAGCAGACGACCCGGTAAGACTAGCGTGGTATAGACATCACCGATAAGCGTACCAACACCGATGGTACTGGCATAAGTCGTAATCACTAAACCAAATCTCGATTTCACCATGTTGTTGATTTTGGCCATGATGGCTTTTAATGTACCGTAATGCTCAATTGAACCGACAAAAGCTAGTGCAAAGATAGTTAAGGTCACGACCCAAGTCATGGACATCACGCCACCTTTAGACAACAGTTGATCGACCACAGCAAAGCCGGTCTCACTTTTAAAACCGTTTTGTAGGACGTTAAAGATGTCATGGACACCGACGCCTTGCATAAAGAATGCGACAAGACCTGCGACTACCACACCTGACAATACCGTTGGAATGGCTGGCATTTTCATAACAGCTGCAATGACGACGACAACAGCAGGTAATAAAGTAATAATGCTCAGGTTATAGTTCGCTGCTAATGAGGTTTGTATTTCTTTGATTGAGGTGAGATCGACATTGTCTGCGCCGTAGCTCATACCAATCCAAGCATAGAGAATCAGAGCAGTCACCATGGCAGGTACAGTCGTCGGCAACATGCCACGGATATGGTCCCAGAGGTCAACACCGGCAGCAGCTGGTGTTAAGTTCGTGGTGTCAGACAACGGAGACATTTTGTCGCCAAAAAAAGCACCAGAGACGATGGCACCACCTGTTAGTGACGGTGGAATACCTAACCCCAAACCAATACCCATCATAGCTAAACCGACTGTGCCAACCGTGCCCCAAGAGGTACCCGTTGCTACTGAAATAATGGCACAAATAAGACAAACAGAGACTAGAAATGAGGAGGGAGAAAAAACACTAAAGCCGTAGTATAAAATAGTGGGTACAGTGCCGGCGATAATCCAAGCACCGATGAGCATCCCTACACCCATCAAGATGATCATGGCAGGCAGACCAATTTTCACAACCTTTAAAAAACGCTCTTCCATACCATCCCAGCTGCGACCACGTATCTTCATAAACAGACCGGTGATCAAGATGCCACATGCTAGCGGAATATGCGGAGTAAAATCTTTAAAGACAAAAAATTGCACCATTAGAATAATGGCAGTCAGTATCAGTGGGGCAATATCTAGCAGGAAGCTAGAAGAAGGATCATAACCTTCGATATCAGGGTCATGCGGTTTGTGAGGTTTATCTGCAATCATAATATATCTACCTATCCTAGTAGTTAAAACCAAATCCATTGGTATATAGTCATCGTACGATGTTGCTCATTGGTCAGATGCAAACCAATCTAGTGACCTAAGTCACTTCTCTAAATGCATTTATATTAAATAATCAATTAAAACAATAACTTAATAATCATGTTAAAGAATAAAGTATTGCCATCAATCAAAATAAATATTTGAAAGATATTCATGAATCATTAAAAGGGTTTAAAAAATAAAGCGTTAAACAGTAATCTTAATTAAAACGGCTATCCGCTATCTTTGCGGCTTATTGACGGTCTAAAAATAGATTCAAAACAGAATTTAAAAGGATACAAGTAATGCTAAGGGCAGTTAAGCGCACATAACGCGCGCTTAACTGGCTAAAAACACACTTTTACATTAGCAACTATGGCTTGCATTAACCGAAATTAATACCTTGTGCTAGTGGTAGCTCAGTTGAGTAGTTGACCGTATTGGTCTGACGACGCATGTAGTTTTTCCACGCATCAGAGCCTGACTCACGACCACCGCCGGTTTCTTTTTCGCCGCCGAATGCGCCACCAATCTCAGCACCGCTGGTACCGATGTTGACGTTGGCAATACCACAGTCACTACCGCGGGCACTTAAGAACAGCTCAGCTTCACGTAAGTCATTGGTAAAGACGCAAGAAGATAAACCTTGTGGTACGTCATTTTGCAGCTCTAAAGCTTCGTCGAATTCTGTATAGGTCATGACATATAAGATAGGCGCGAAAGTCTCATGACGGACGACGTCATTTTGCGCATCCATCTCAACAATAGCAGGCGTCACGTAGTAAGCGTTTGGATACTTATCTTGTAAAACACGCTCACCACCAGTCACTGTACCGCCGGCTGCACGGGCTTTACTCAAGGCATCTTGCATGTTATTAAAGCTATCTTCATCGATAAGCGGACCGACCAAGTTGCCTTCTAGTGGATGACCGATGCTCACGGTTGAATAAGCGGCTTTTACGCGTGGTAAGATGTCATCTTTTACAGATTCGTGGACAAATAAACGGCGTAGCGTGGTGCAGCGCTGACCTGCCGTACCGACAGCTGAAAATAAAATACCGCGTAAGGCTAGGTCTAAATCGGCACTTGGCGTTAGGATCATGGCGTTGTTACCACCAAGTTCAAGTAAAGACTTACCGAAACGCTCAGCGACTTTTGGCCCTACGATTCTGCCCATACGTGTGCTGCCCGTCGCACTGACGAGAGCCACATCTTTATGCTCAACCAACGCATTACCGACATCGGCTTCACCCAATAAGAGCTGAGATAGATTGGCAGGCGCATCACCAAATTTGGCCAAAGCTTTTTCGAATAGCGCTTGGCAAGCGATGGCGGTTAAAGGGGTTTTTTCTGAAGGTTTCCAGATGACAGGGTTACCACAGACCAAGGCTAGCGCCGTGTTCCATGACCAAACCGCAACAGGAAAGTTAAATGCTGAGATGACCGCGATGACGCCGAGTGGCTGCCAAGTTTCGCGCATGTGGTGACCAGGACGCTCTGAGGCGATAGTCAAACCATAAAGCTGACGAGATAGACCTACTGCAAAGTCGCAGATATCGATCATCTCTTGGACCTCGCCTAGACCTTCTTCTTTGATTTTACCGGCTTCTAGAGAAACTAGCGCGCCTAGATCTTCTTTGTGCTCACGGAGCACTTCGCCTAAAATACGGACCAATTCGCCACGCTTAGGAGCAGGCACTGTACGCCATTCTTTGAAGGCTTTTTTAGCATCTTGTATTTGTGTGTCGACATCATTCACTTGATGCAAAGCGACCTTACCGATGACTTCACCATCGATAGGGCTATGAACTGCGAAATCGCCTGCTTGGTACTGGCTTTCGTCGACGCCCATGGCTGACATATATTGCTTAATCATACTGACTCCTTTGTATAGTATTTCGTTACGTCCGTGCAGATCTATAAACTACCCTGCCGTCGCTCAAGTTGCAAAATAATAAATTTCTTGCTGTCATTCATTTTTGGAATGGCATTCTAAACTTAGTGGATAAAATCTTAATGAATCAATATATTGACTGATATCCTTTTCACTGCATTAAAGCGGATTAAACCTTACTGGCCTAAAACAATTTTTTAACTGCGCCACTGTTTTGTCTTTTAACCATAAGTTGCTTTAGGCCACTTGTCGTAATGAGGCCAAACACGCTTGTAGACTCTCGTTCTGCCGCTGCGCATATAATGCCAATTCATCTTGCACACGCATGCCTAAGGCTTGCTCAAATTCTTGCTTATTGGACTGACCATCATAGCTGTTCTCGCTATCTCTATGAAGATTGGACTGGAAGATACCGGCTGCACTCACAGGCAAAAAGTCTTCATAAACAATCGGCTCGATACGAATGATATCTTGCTCAATCAGGCTTTGCAGATTAGCAGCAGAGAGCTCGTTTGACGATGGATCCACGAACTGATTTGCAAAAGCTTCCTTGTCAGCTACCTGATAGAGGAAATAAGCGAGCTGCTCATGATGCAGTGTCTGATAATCGTCTGGAAAAGCGGCAAAAGATTCGCTTAATAATCGATAATATTGCTCAGCATTGTCTTCATTTGGGGTCATGCCCAATTTTTCACGAGCTTCGGTTAGCAATTGGTCGTAAAGGGCACGGCCTTTTGGGGTCAGGGCTACACCGCGCTGCTCAATTTCACCAAAGCGAGCAGTATGCTGACCTGATTCATATTGACCTTCAACATCTTTAAAACTTACTGCTTCTACTAATGCCTTAAAACTGGTCTGGCGCAAAAGAATAGGACAGTAACGGCGTGGCGGTCCCTCAATGATCGCTTTTGGTGTAATCCCTCGGCGCTGCATACCTTGTTGGACGGCATCGATATCTAGCGTCCTTGGGGTCAAATGATTGATATGTGGTCCTTTAAACCCAACCACATCGGCAATCAGTTGATGCTGACCTGCCAACTGCTCATATACGTCTTTCGAGATAGGCGACTGCTCATGCCAGCGGAAAGTCTCTAACGCTTCTTGGACAAATTGCTCACCCTGCTCATTCGTTAGACCGCCCTCGTTTTCATAAATTTTAATCAGTTTGATTGCGTCATCGGTAAAAATACAGCGTGCATCCAATGCCGCTTGGGCTTGTTGCTTGAGCGTCGCATCGCCAATCAAATCTAAACGCAATAATGAGGTAAATACGCGAAACGGACTATTATTGAGCGATGCCGTATCAATCGCGCGAAACGCTGTAGAATGCACTGGCACGCCAGCAGGCGCTAGGTCATAGTAACCGACCGGGTGCATGCCCATAACTGCAAACAAACGACGCATCATCATAAGCTCTGCCGCCGTACCCAATCGAATCGCTCCATGGCGCTCCATGCTGAGTCTATCGATTTCATTAGTATTCTTAAGCTGTTCAGCAATCTCAGGTTGCTTGTCCAATACATCCTTATTAACTTCAGCGACCAGATTCATAAGATCAGTATATAGCGGCACTTCTTTTTGATACATCTTTGACATAGCGAGCGAAAAACGATGACGGATATCATCACTGCTCATATTTCTTTGGTTTGAACTTAAATGCTCTAAACTCACGGTTATTCTCCTTAAACTGCTTGTGATGACAAATGAATAATAGTTAAAAATGATGGCTACTTGATATAGAAAAATAGAAGCTACAAGCAATATTACTCATTGAATCGGCAGCTCGTTTGGGATGGATGCTAGAATGCCTTTCAAGATATCAAGACCTTCTTGTAGGGTTTCAGGCTCAATCGTTAATGGCGGTAATAAGCGAATAATATGGCGGTATTTACCACTAGGCATCAACAGCAGTCCTTGCTTACGAGCTTCCGCTAAAATATAGGCCATCACGCTTGGGTGCGTACCGTGAGACGGATGACGCAGTTCAATGCCACGCATAGCACCGATACCGGTTAAACTATATAACCAAGGCGTTATACCCTCTTGCTGCCACTGCGCTATCGTCTTTTCAATGGTCTGCTGATAGTGTTTTGCGAAGTCCCATACGGCATTTTCTGCCATGATATCGAGCGTGGCATTGGCAGCAGCACATGCTACTGGGTTGCCAGAATAAGTACCGCCCAAGCTGCCCTTTGGTAAGTCGTTCATGACAGTGCCTTTACCAATGACTGCCCCCAATGGTAAACCGCCGGCAATACTTTTACCCAGCAATACCATATCAGGCTCGATACCTAGATGGCTGAAAGCAAAAGGTGTACCTGTACGCCCAAAGCCTGACTGAATCTCGTCCATAATGAGCAAGATGCCATGATCATCACAAAACTTACGTAAGTATTGAGCAAATTTTGACGACATTAATTGAAAACCGCCCTCGCCTTGTACAGGTTCTGCGATGATAGCGCCGATATTACCAATATCCGTTTCGACCTCGAACAGGCGCAGCAAAGTGTCAATCGCTTGCTGGTCACTGATATTATTATCAGGGCTTGGGAATGGGATATGATAGACACTGCCGGCAAGAGGGCCAAGACCACGTTTATACGGGGCCACTTTACCATTGAGATTAACAGCTGCGAGGGTACGGCCATGAAAGCCGCCATCAAAAGCAATCACACCGACACGACCAGTCTTCATACGGGCAATTTTGATCGCGTTTTCGGTCGCTTCGGCGCCGCAATTGGTTAACATGCCTGCAAGTTTGCCTGCAATGGGAACTAAATCGCAAAGTCTCGGCATGAGCTTTTGGTAAGGCAGGTGACCTGCCGCATTATAAGCGTAGTGGATGAGGTTTTGTGATTGATCGATGATAGCGTCCACGATATGCGGATGACAATGACCAAAATTTAATACGCCGATACCACCGACGAAATCAATATAGTGCTTGCCATTCGTATCCCAAACGTGCGCATTTTTACCTTTGCTAAGGGTTACTGGATGCACCATGGTGAATGCATCGGTAACGTTATACAACGAATCCATGAACGTCTCTCATCTTCCTTGAGTTAGACGCTCATTTCAACAAAACGATAGGATTTGGGCAAACGAATAATAGTTGGGCGGGCATTCCTTTTTGTCATCGTGGCTAATTGCAAAGGTTATTCTTCATCATTAGCTTTTAGCAGTTAATCATCTTACTGTCGTTATCCGTGGCTGATACTCGTACAAGTGATACCAAGCAAACTGGCTAACTCCACCTGACTCTGACTAGAGGTTTCTAAGTAGCGTGCAATCCACTCTTGCATCACTTTGGTCTTGTGCGAGTTGCCAAGCGATAAAGGATAAGACATATAGTAAGCCCCTCTCCCCTTGGCCGCATATTTCCAAGCCATCATCAGCTGACCCGATTGTAGCTCGGGAGCCACCAAACGTAACGGCACCAAGGCAACGCCATAACCTGTTAAAGCTGCCGAAATACAGGCATGAAACGTATCAAAGCGTGGGCCTACAAACGTACCATCCAAGCTAATCAGCTGCTGCTTAAAGTATTCGTACCATGCGCTAGGACGTGAACTCAGCTGTAGCAATACATAGCTGTCCGACTGCTGCGGTTGCAAGTCTTTACCTTGCAAATAATCAGGGCGACAAACCGCCACACAGTACTCATCAAACAATTTAACGTTTTGCATTCCCGACCACGTCCCTTCTCCGTATAAGAACGCAATATCGATATCATGCTCTTCGGAGAAAAATGGACCTACCTGCTCTTTAATATCCAGCCTAATTAAAGGGTTTTCCTGACTAAAGCCGTGAAGCGCAGGAATCAGCCAACGTGCACAAAAAGTGGGATGCGAGACCATTTTTAGCACCTCCAAATTACTGCTATGCGACATCAAATTGGTCGTCGCAGTCTCGATATGCTTAAGAATACTTAGTACATCGATATAATAAGCTTTGCCTGCTGGCGTTAACGAAATACGCTGCGAGGTACGATAAAACAAAGAGATATTCAGCATCTCTTCTAACTGCGCCACTTGCTTGCTTATCGCACTTTGCGTCATATGCAGCTCTAAGGCGGCATTAGTAAAACTTAGGTGACGAGCCGCTGTCTCGAAGCATTGCAGCGCAGTCGTCGAAGGGTATCTTCTAAACGCAAGCGAAGGATTGGTATCAGTTTTCATAGTCTGTTTTTATTTTCTTCCATGATAATAGATGTGGTACTTCGTATCACATCACTTCTTTTAAGCACAGTCTAAGGTTAGTATGCCACTACAGCCTAGCAAGAAAATTAGTTAACCAATTTCTTATACTAAATTGAGCGCTGGTCTAGTTATCAGATCCAACCCGCTTCCAAAAGCTCCTCGGTGTTACTCACTTTAAAGTCATGATATAAGTTAAAAAATACCGCTGGATCTTCAATATTATCGAGCAACTCTCTTTTATGGAGCGCCACAAACATAGCCAGTGCATAAGCTGCACCATGGATAGATTTCTTTGGATTAAACTCCATATCAGTAAAAGCCTGATATTGCATGACCTCTTCATGCAAGTGAGGGTTTTGCTTTAATGCATTCACATATAGCCAATCATAAAATGTCGTTAATGGCTCTACACTCCATTCCATACCGAAATAATTATAGCCAATGAGTTCACCCGAGTTGATTAATCGCTCATCTTTTTTGGCTTGTCTGGGCGGTGCACTTAGCAAGTCGATATAGGGGCCACCATCCTCAAAAACCATACTGCTTTGGAAGGCGTTTTCGACACTATACTGCTCGCCACCATTCTCATTAGTTAGCTTTAGGCTCAAAGGGCTCAGCAGAAAACTCAACTTATTACCTGATTTACTCGACAGCTCTAAAACGTGATTAAAGCCATATTTTTTGCGAATAACTTGATGCATATCATTGATAGATTTTTTCTTTTGCCGACTCGCAAATCCCACATGACGCTCAAACCTAACCATATCCGTTTTTACCAGATTGTCACTGTTGACTCTAGGCATGAATACAGGTCTTTTTTCTACCGCGCTTTGTGCTTGTTCCATCGTGATGTACCTTATATCAATAATCTTTTATCAATGTTCTTTTATAACTGATTAAGTGCGTCTGCCCAGTCCGAAATATATCGACTCCAATCAGCGCTCGCGGGGCAGTTTATCTTATTATGGGTCATTTATCCTGCTCTATTTTAGCGTTATCAATAACCTTGAGCTATGCTGCATAAACGGTAAAGATAAATTTGGTGAATTTCAGCTTTAGCGTTTGAGGTGGATGTTGAAACGTAACTTGATGTGGTGACTCTTGAGAGAGTTAAACCTTCCAAAATTAGAAAAAACTGCTTAATAATGAGCAATTTTTAAAATTAGCAATTTCTTAATGTATCTGATTACTATACAGGTAGTTGCCACCTTATAGCATTAATAACCATCCAGCGGCTCCGCAGCCAATCACTACCAGCCAAGCAGGGACTTTCCAGAACATCAAAGCAATGAGAGCGACCAACGCCAGACCAAAATCTTTTGCTTCAATGATAGCGCTTGTCCATACAGGCTGATAAAGCGCTGACAATAACAAACCGACGACCGCTGCATTGATACCAGATAGTGCGGCTCTTGTGCGCAGATTTTGGCGTAGACTCTCCCAAAATGGCAGTGCGCCCATAACCAATAAAAATGACGGCGCAAAGATTGCTATCAAGCAAATCATCCCTCCTAGCCAGCCACTAGGAGCTTGATTCATCGAGCTACCTAGAAATGCTGCGAAGGTAAATAAAGGTCCTGGCACTGCTTGCGTAGCTCCGTAACCTGCTAAGAAAGTATCGTTACTCATCCAGCCTGCGGGAACAATCTCAGCCTGTAATAATGGCAATACTACGTGTCCGCCACCAAATACAAGTGATCCTGCACGAAAAAAGGTATCTACCATAGATAGGGTTTGGCTTGGATATAATGCAGTTAGCAGTGGCAAACCAATGAGCAATGAAAAAAACAAGAACAACCAAACAAGCCCAGTCCGACGTCTTACAGTAATAGGCAAAGGGTCATGAGCAATCACTTTTTCAGGTTTGAACCATAGCAGCCCAATAATGGCTGCAATCGCAATAACGCTTACTTGAGCTAATGCAGAAGGCACCAAAAGTACAAAACAAGCAGCCAGCGCCATGATAGAGATTCGCGCAACATCGGTGCAGAGATTTTTCCCCATACCCCATACCGCTTGCGCAACCACAGCCACTGCCGCGACCTTTAAACCATGTAATACACCAAGTGGAACAATATCCCCATAACTGCTAATACCTATGGCAAACAACATAAGCACTATGGCAGAGGGTAAGGTAAAACCCGTCCAAGCAGCAAGCGCGCCAGCATATCCTGCTCGAGATAACCCGATAGCAATGCCAACTTGACTGCTGGCAGGTCCTGGTAAAAACTGACAAAGCGCGATTAAATCGGCATAGCTGTTCTCAGTCAGCCACTTGTGGCGTATTACAAACTCATCACGGAAATAGCCCAAATGAGCGACGGGGCCACCAAATGAGGTCAATCCCAATCTAAGGAAGATAAGAAAAACAGCCCATGCTGATTTGCTTTTAATATTGGCGTTATTGTGATGTACCACGTGTCACTCTCCTTGGCAGACCGTATAAAGAGAAAGTGTTATAACTTAAAGTCACATACAGAGTTGGATTAACTATTTGGTGTTATTTACTACTCAACATCGTCTAATAATTTATTCAGGGTTTCTATCATGGCATCGTCTATGATGTGGTCTTCTACATAATCCACTATCTGATAGAGCGTCGCCAGATCCATTGCGCGAATACCTAAGTCAGCTAACTGCGCATTGATAGTCCCTAAGCGCTCGTTGTCATCAGTACCGTCACTCGCGAACCAATACATCTGCTCTAGCAAGGTGTCTTGTTTGGTTAATGTTGAATAGCTATCGCCCTGAATAAATAAATTAAAATAATAAGGCATCTCTATATCATTAATAAAAAAGGTACGCTTACACTCTAGGGTATAGGCTTGTGCTTCTTCACTGTCATTGCTGTCAACGCCTGAGTCATTTTTGTCGTCTTCATCATGTTCAAGCTCTTCTTTTACCAAGCCCTCTAGGAGTTGGTAGCGCCCTGCTTTTATTTTGTGATTGTAAATAATACTCGCATCCGCGATTGCTTCGAAGATAATGGCGCTGACATCTAGAGTATGATTGTCAATATCATAGAAGCTCTTTAAAGCAGGTAAAAATTCGGTCAACTGCTCTTCAGGGACTGGTATGAGAAATTGCTGCTCGTATATCTTGATCATGTCTTCAGGCGCGTAAGTGTTGGCAGTATCAGTCTCGTTTCTACCGGTAGGCTGCAAGGGTAAAAAATTATACGGGTTATCATCGGTCATTTGGGACGGCCTTTTATGTATGTTAGATTTAATAGATGTCTGCTATCAAAAAAAATGAGCGTCTCTAAGCGGATATATCGCTCTTAATATGCGCTTAAAATTTATGCGGGTATTGTCGCTTATTTGGACAATTTTAGATAGACAGCGATAGACATACCCCTTGAATTATTCTCATAAAAAAAGACCTTACCCATCAAATAGGCAAGGTCTAAACGCTAAGTCGTACCAAAAACGCTAGGTTTTAATTATAAAAACAATAGCCCTAAACCAATCACAACACCACTAACAATCAGGACAATGACACAAAAACCCATGATATCTTTGGCTTTGAGTCCCGCAATTGCCAAGGCTGGCAATGCCCAAAATGGCTGAATCATATTTGTCCATGCATCACCCCATGCAACTGCCATAGCAACCTTTGCAGGATCGCTGCCCAGCATCTCTGCCGCCTCTAACATAATGGGTGCTTGCACTGCCCACTGTCCGCCACCTGAAGGAACAAAGAAGTTAACCAGTCCTGCGCTTAAGAAGGCGAAAAGTGGTAATGTCTCAGCTGACGAAATATTGACGAATGCTTCTGACATCACGCCTGCCAAGCCTGACGCTGTCATCATACCCATGATTCCTGCATAAAACGGAAACTGGACAATAATAGCACCGGCGCCTTTGACCGCTTCTTGAACGGCAATCAAATACTTACGAGGCGTTCCGTGAAAGATAATTCCGAGGAACAAAAACATAAAGTTGACCAAATCTAGTGTCAAGGCAAAGCCATTTTGCACAAAATAATAGACGATAAAAGCAATGCCCAACATACCGATAACCATTGACAAAATCCAGCTGTTTTCTAAACGCTCTGCTGGTGTCATATCCGATTTTGCTGGCAGCACTTCATCAATTGGTTCAACCAGAAGTCTCGGATCTACCGTCACCGTATCTTCTGTTTTTGGCATCATCAAACGGTTGAGTAAAGGAACGATGACAATCAATGCAGCCACAATAATTAAGTTATAGCTGGCAAAAATCGTTTCACTGGTTGGAATAACACCAATCTTATCAGCGAACGGATGACCTGCTGTCGCAATGGATAACGGAATGGAACCCGAAAACCCAGCATGCCAAATAATAAAACCAGAATAAGCACTGGCAATCAATAAACGGTAATCGACATTCTCTACACGCTTTGCCAATTCTTTGGCGAATAATGCTCCAATCACCAACCCAAATCCCCAGTTGATCCAGCTTGCTGCAAGGGATACTAAAGTTACCAAGATAATGGCACTGCCCGGCGATTTTGCTAAACTTGCCAGCCTTCCTAAACCTTTTTTAAATATCGGACTGCTTGCCAATACAAAACCTGTGACTAATACCAACACCATCTGCATTGAGAATGCGAGTAATGCCCAAAAACCTTCACCCCAAAACGCCACCATTTGTACCGGTGAAGAATCAGTTAATCCTAAACCCAGTACAAAAATAACCACTGTTAAGATAATAACGAACAAAAATGGATCCGGTAAATACTTCTCCATTAAGCTATTCGAAAAACGGGTAATCCCTTTCATTTTATAATTCCTTTTTTTAGATATACATTTCTTGAATGCTATTGCTAGCTAACTATAGTCCATTCAATTTCGAAACGCTACAGTACTGATATGAACGATTATTTTTTATTTAGACCTTACTCTTACCTGTTTAATTATATCTTCCACATATAAAAAGGCTTCCAAATAGTTGAAAGCCTTTTTATTTTATTTAGGTGATGAATCATAAATTGATTATGACGCTCTAGAAAACGTGCGTCAAACCAATGGTTATGGCAAAATCTGAATAACTACTATCTTACAGGTGGCGTACCTTCGGCATTGGAGAGCACCGCATCAACTTGTATCAATGAATCCATAGGGATTGCTGAAACCCCAAATACTGTCCTAGCGGGCAACTCATCGTTAAAAAACGTGGTATAAACATCATTGACCGTGTCAATATCGCTAATGTCTTTGAGTTGGATAGTTACTTTAACGATGTCATCCATTTTATGATCGATACTCTCGACAATGGCTTTGATATTCTCTAAGCATTGGTTGGTCTGCGCCTTTATATCACCGCCGATGAGCTTACCCGTTTTAGGATTGATAGGTAATTGACCCGAAAGGTGATTATAGTGAGAAAAAGCAACTGTCTGCGTGCTTAACGAGTGCTTTGGCGCCTGCTCAGTATTGTTGGTTTTAATCACAATGCCATGTCGATCTTCAACGGCTTGTGGCGGTGTGCCATCTCCATGTGATACCACGGCTTCAATCTGTACCAAAGCAGCCATAGGTAACCCTGAAACCATAGTCACTGTACGCGCCGGTAGATAATTGACAGCTCTGGCAATAGCCGTGTCTGGGAAAAAAGTACTATAGACGTCATCGACGGCTGCGATATCAACAAGGTTGGTTAGACTAATATTTATTTTAACAATGTCATCAATACCGACATCGATACTATTCAAAATCGACTTAAGATTGGTTAGGCATTGCGCCGTCTGCTCTGCTATACCGCCTGCTACTAGTTGCCCTGAAGTAGGATCGATTGGTAATTGTGCTGAAACGTTATTGTAATGAGAAAAAGCAACGGTTTGGGTAGATAGAGAGTCGATTGGCGCGTTATCAGTGTTTTTTGCCACTTTTACGAGCTCGTAAGGGGCCTGCGGACGAGTACCTTCGCCATTTGAAAGTAGTGCATCCATTTGTACTAACGCATTATCCATAGGCAGCTCTGCAACCATCACTACGTTACGTGTCGGCAAATAGTCGCTAAAGAAAGAACGATAGACAGCATCTACTGCCTGCATATCTGCAATATCTTTTAAAAATACCGTAATCTTAATTACATCATCCATGATGTGCTCGGTACTTTCTACAATCGCCTTGATATTATCCAAGCACTGTTTGGCTTGTGCTGAGATGTCAGCAAAGGCTAATGCGCCAGTCTTCGGATCAATTGGTAATTGCGCTGAGATATTATTGTAATGAGAAAAAGCAATGCTCTGAGTTGAGGTTGCGCTAATCGGCGCACGGTTCGTGTTTCTAGATAATTTTATGATGGTATCATTCATATCGTGATAGTCCCTTTTTGATAGGCTTAATTACTAAGCTGGTTGATATATTTATTAATGAAGCAGGCATCTAGCCCACTGTCGTCGCTTTAAGATCTTTAGTAGATGCGAAAAGGAATATGAGAAACTAAAAAAACCGTAGGAAGTCCCTACGGCTTCTTAGCTTAATGCGAAAAGAGAGTCTTTTTAATTAGTGCATATTAGCCAGCAGCTAATACTCCACCAATGATAGCAACCACGCCGCCTAATGCACGGGTAATACGGTTATCGGCTTTGAGCATCATGGTACCTAGACTACGACCGATAAAGGTAATCGCTAAGGTGGCGACAACAAAGCCAGCCATATAAAGCAATAAGCTTGAACCTTGTGTCATTTCAATACCATGAGCATAACCATGGGCGACCATGAACAGCGCAACCAAGGTGCCACCAACAGCAGTCGGCAGTTTTGCTAACGTGGCGATTAGTACACCGACTAGCAATACTGACATGGCGATGCCGGTCTCTACCCCAGCCAAACTGATACCCGCCCAAGCAAGGCCTGCGCCAGCTATCATGCCGCCTACGACAAATAACGGCGTGCCACGTTTCATCGTAGTGTTTTGGCGAATACTCCAAAAACCAATCGCGCCCATAGCCAATAAGTGGTCAAGGCCCATCATCGGATGTAGTAAACCGCTAAGGAAACCATTGCTTACCTGCTCGCCATGACCAGGGTGGGCCATTGCCAAAGTAGCTGTCATCATTAGCCCTGCTGTCAGCAGCAGTTTAGTCATTTTATTCATCTTTCTCTCCTATTTTTTTTGTTTTCTGTTGTCTGATTGATTGGTCTAGTTAATACTTTGAAGTACTGTCCGCCTACTTATAATTGATCCACTTTTAAAAGAGTACAGAACTACTGGGGTTGATTATTCGCAGCCTCTGTCTGCGTAGCCACAGCAAGCAAGAAAAATTAACCCCAGTAGTGATTGATAATATTTGCATTTTTTTATTTAGGACTGACTATAATTATTAAATGCGAGCAATTAAGCATTAAGCATTGGCGCTTAGCTTTCCAGGACGACGCTCAGGTAACATACCTTGCTTTAAGATAAAGCGAATAATTTCTTCTACGCCCACGCCGTCATATAAGTTGGTGAAGATAAAAGGACGTTCTCCGCGCATTTTCTTTGAATCACGCTCCATCACATCTAGCGAAGCATGGACATATTCAGCGATGTCAATTTTATTAATAATTAACAAATCAGACTTAGTGATACCTGGTCCACCTTTACGAGGGATTTTGTCACCAGCAGCGACGTCGATGACATATAAGGTCAAATCAGAAAGCTCTGGGCTAAAGGTAGCCGCAAGGTTATCGCCGCCAGACTCTACTAACACCAGCTCTAGGTTAGGATGGCGCGTTTGCAAATCATCAATTGCGGCCAGATTCATCGAGGCATCTTCGCGGATAGCAGTATGTGGACAGCCGCCAGTTTCTACGCCAAGAATACGGTCAGCAGGCAAGGCGTCGTGCTTTAACAAAAAATCAGCATCTTCACGCGTATAGATGTCGTTAGTAACCACAGCGATATCATAGTGATCTTTTAGCGCACTACATAACTGACGTAATAGAGCTGTTTTTCCAGAACCAACCGGACCACCAACACCTACTCTTAAACAATGTTTCATGTATATTTTCCTTATCTAAAAACGAAGTATTAATTTAGCTTCGAAATAATCGTGAATATTGAGTTTCATGTTGAGCACTACCCAGTGCTAAGCCGGGTAAAATCGGACCCAACTGCTCATCAGTTAAGGTTAAAGCTTTATCAACTGCCGCTACCAGTTGCGGACGTAACGTCTCGTTCAAACGTTGTGCAGCGGTATGACCGAGTGGCAGGGCTTTACAGGCAGCCGCCAGCTGATTTTCCAGCCAGCCCCAAGCAAATCCTAATAGAGCTTGACGTACAGGTACTTGCCTTTGATGGGCCGTCCATGCAAACACAGTGACATAGCCTGGTTCCTCTGGTAGCTCGACATGACCTAACGCTTTCTGTGGCTGCAACTCTAAACTGTTTAGTAAGCGTATCAATGCTTGACCCAAACGTGTATCTTCATCGCTAAGCTCAGCCGTTTCCCGATTGGCGTGTAGCCAGTCATTCCAAAAAGCCAAACCATCACCGTCGTTATTAGCCCAACATCTCTGTAAACGTGCTAAGACAGGCAGTTCACAACGCGTCAAACCGTCACCTAAAACGCCTTCCAACCATTCGCCCAGTTGAGCTTCATTATTGACCCAACCAAGCTCAAACGCACTTTCCAAACCTTGTGACCAAGCAAAAGCACCAATAGGTAATGCTGGGCTAATTAATTGCATCAAACCTAACAATGCTAGATCGCTCACAGCATTTGACGGATCATCAATGCGCATGGTTATGACCGTCGTGTTCAGAATGATCGTGGTCGTGGTCATGAGAATTAGAGTGAGAATGCGCATGACTATTTGAGTGCGAGTGCTCGCGACCAGCCTGCGCATAAGCACCAGATTCAGGATCAAATGGTGCGTCGTGATGCCTCAAATCTGCTCCCAATAGTACTGCTAGCTCCTCAAGCACATGATCTGGAGGAAAACGCACCCAATGACGCCCATCTTCATCGCTACCAAGGGCAAGCGATACATGTCGATTACCTAAGTGGTAGCACAGTCTAGCGAGTGGTAAGCCGCTTTCGATATAAGCAGTAGCCACTGGCTCATCAGCTGCAAGCACTTGAATCACCTCACCACTATTGGCTTGTAGCAAATCACCATGACGAAGTACAGGACCTCGGTCAAGAAACAGACCCACATCACGTTCGTTATCACTAACTGCCTTTAGACGGCCACGAATACGTAGCTCATAAGGCAAGGTCAAGGTGTCATAAATGTCGACCGAAGTATTGCCGTCCATTCTTTTTATTAATTCAAGCATATTATTATCCTTACAAACGATTTAAAACAATTGGTCTAGAACAGATGATAAAGCTGCGCCAATGGTAATTCAGAGAGCGGCTCACACGTTAAAAGCACACCGTCTACACGAACTTCATAAGTTTCTGGATCTACCGTAATGTTCGGGCAGTAATCGTTCAGCTTCATGTCTTTTTTGCGCATGCTACGAACGTTTTTACAAGCGACCAATCGGCTTCTTAGCCCCAGTTTTTCTTCAAGTCCCGTGTCCATCGCAGCTTGGCTAACAAAGGTAACGCGAGTAGCAGAAACTGCACGTCCTAGCGCGCCAAACATACGGCGGTAATGCACTGGCTGCGGGGTCGAAATTGCGGCGTTAGGATCACCCATTGCGGCACCAGCAATCATGCCGCCTTTTAAGATAATGGAGGGCTTAACACCAAAAAACTTAGGACGCCATAGTACCAAGTCTGCCATTTTGCCAATCTCTACCGAGCCCACTTCATGTGATACACCATGGGTGATGGCAGGGTTGATAGTATATTTGGCAATATAACGTTTCACTCGGAAGTTATCAGTACCGCGCTCTTGATCTTCTGGTAGCAGACCACGTTGCAGGCGCATTTTGTGCGCGGTTTGCCACGTACGGCAGACCACTTCACCAATACGGCCCATGGCTTGAGAGTCCGATGAAATCATTGAAATGGCACCAAGATCATGCAAAATATCTTCTGCAGCAATGGTCTCACGGCGGATACGCGAATCAGCAAAGGCCACATCTTCAGGAATATTTGGGTCTAAGTGATGACACTCCATCAGCATGTCTAGATGCTCGTCAACAGTGTTGATGGTGTACGGGCGTGTTGGATTGGTCGATGACGGTAAAACATTTGGCTGACCACAAGCGACAATAATATCTGGCGCATGACCACCACCCGCACCTTCAGTATGATACGAATGGATACAGCGATCTTTAAAGGCCTCTAGCGTATCTTTAACAAAGCCTGACTCATTTAAACTATCAGCATGTAGCGCTACCTGAATATCGTAACGGTCAGCAACATCAAGCGCATTACCAATCGTTGCTGGCGTTGCCGCCCAATCTTCATGAACTTTTAAACTCATAACGCCAGCTTTGACTTGCTCTTCAAGTGCTGCAGGCGTACTGGCACTGCCTTTACCCAAAAATCCGATGTTAATAGGCAGGTCATCCACGGCTTGCATCATTTTGCCAATGTGCCACGGTCCAGGCGTGTTGGTGGTAGCGACTGAGCCAGTTGCAGGTCCAGTACCGCCACCAATCATCGTGGTTAAACCGCTCATTAACGCCTCATCTACTTGCTGCGGGCAGATATAGTGAACGTGAGTATCTACCGCGCCTGCGGTCAATATTTGGTTTTCACCAGCGATAATCTCAGTACCTGCGCCAATGATAATATCAACATCCGGCTGCGTATCAGGGTTGCCGGCTTTACCAATAGCGACAATGCGCCCGTCTTTTAAGCCAACATCGGCTTTTACGATGCCCCACCAATCAATAATAATCACGTTGGTAATCACAGTATCCATCACTGAGTCTGAGCACAATTGGCTTTGTCCCATACCATCACGAATCACTTTACCGCCACCGAATACTACCTCTTCACCATAATGGGTATGGTCCTTTTCAATCTCGATCCAAAGCTCGGTATCACCCAAACGGATGCGATCGCCAACGGTCGGACCATACATATTGGCATAGGCGTCGCGAGATATTTTCATCGTGTTTCTCCTGAATCTGAATTGTCATCTAGCGCACCCATCACCTCACCTCTAAAGCCAAAGATGCGGCGCAATCCGGCATAAGGCAGCAACGACACCTCACGTTTTTGGCCCGGCTCAAAGCGCGTAGCGGTGCCAGCAGGTATAGCTAGGCGATGACCATAGGCTTTTTTACGATCAAAGCTCAGTGCGCTGTTGGTTTCAGCAAAGTGATAGTGAGAGCCCACTTGTATAGGGCGATCGCCGGTATTGGCCACTTCAATCACAAAGCTGTCGCGACCTACGCACAGTTCAATATCACCTTTCTTTAATTGATATTCACCCGGAATCATCATGCTCTCCTTAAGCTTTATGCTCTTATTAGATAATAGGACTATGAACAGTCACCAGTTTGGTGCCATCAGGGAAAGTGGCTTCGACCTGAATACTTTCAATCATCTCAGGTACACCTTCCATCACATCATCACGAGTTAAAATTTCGCGACCGGCGCCCATCATTTCTGCCACCGTGCGCCCTTCTCGTGCGCCTTCCATAATCTCACAACTTATCAGAGCAATCGCTTCTGGATAATTAAGCTTCAGCCCTTTTGCCTTACGGCGCTCGGCCAAAAGCCCAGCAGTAAAAAGCATTAATTTGTCTTTGTCTCTGGGGGTTAATTCCATTATTGTCTCCATTATTATTGAGCTGAAAACCGATTGATTTGTGGCTTGCTTTTATGTGTAATCGAAAAAAAATACGCAAAAGAATTATTAGGTTAACCAAATGCGCGGCGTCACTGCCTTAACATCCATCAGTCTTGGGCGCAGAATTTCCCTCGCTTGTTGTAATAAATCCCATGCCTCATTGCGCTCCATGCCCAAATAGCGAAGTAAAAGCACACCGCGGCGATAAGTCACCGCCCAATTGTGGTTGGCAGGTATTTTGTCGCGTAGTTCGGTAATGGTGTCAGCAGGGTCACTCAGTCCGACAGCCCACAGAGTAGCGTGAACCGTAGCGCCGCCTTGTCCCCATTTACCTAAAAATCGAGGATGTGTTGGGTCAATGGCTTGGCGCTCTAACCATAGGGGCCGACCTTTTTGGCTAAGCTGAAAGCGCTGTTCAATCATGCCGCTGACATAAGGTAAGTCGCTGGCTGGGCGGCCAAGGCCAATAATTTCCCAGCCCAAGCATTTAGCCGTTTCAGCCAAATCAATAATCACCGTTTGCTCACCGCGTGATCCATCAAAAGCCAGCGTTTCTTGTGGCAGCCATTCAAGCGTGGCACCGTCTTCGACTTTGAGATGAGTATGCTGTGTCCAAGCGACATTATTGCTATCGGCTCGATACAGTTTGTTGGCAGCTGGGGTGGTTAATAAAGCGTGAGCGTTTTCAGACACCGTAACATCGATGGTTAAAGAATCACCGCTGGCAATACCGCCGGGTGGATGCAGAAGATACACATGACAGCAGCCATCACGACCTTCAGGGTAAAAAGCGCGCTGTACCCGTAGTGGACCATAGTGACGTGCGACATTCATGCGGGTAATGCGAGTGTCCGCTTCAGGATAAGCTGCAAACCCTAAAGTTAATGAGGCTGGCCAATGGCGGCTGGCATCAAAACGATGCCCAGAATCTATGATTGGCTGCGGATGCACAGGCATAGAAAATAAAATCGTCATGCGATTGGAAACCTTTTTTATAGGCCCAGCGCGACATACATCGCTGAATCGTCAGCAAATTGGCTGACAATAGCAAAATGAGAAAATACATTCACGTGCGCGGGTGAGGTTAGAGTGACAGTGGCAGCCTAGTAGCTGTCAGCGAATGTCATCAGTTGGGCAATGATTGCCTAAAAACCATAAAACGAGTAGTGCAGATAAATTGCGATGTACCATCAGGGTAGAAGATGCTTCCCTTGATATGTGTATGAGCTTGATTGATGCAAATAGGCGCTCTAAAAAAGCACTTATGGGCAAACAGCCATACTGTTTATCTCTTATAAGCCAACCGTACATAATTGTCAAATTATTTCTTTACACATTGGTAAAAATTATGGCAGCTTAATCTTATTTTTATTTAATCTGTACTGTGAATCTTGTAGTAATTCAATAAGATAGATAGCTAGAAGATAGTAACCCTAGCAAACATGAGACGAAAATTCCAAAGTATTAACACTTGTTAAATATTTTGGAGAGCGTCTCAGCAAAAAATTACTGCTTCATCCCCATCTTGCCACGGCTGGAATTTGGTCATCGTTTGCAAAAAAAACGGATGCTGCAGCCAATCTTGTAACCATTGCTGTAGATTTGGATAAGGCAGGCTATAAAAAACATTACGATCGACATGAGCGAATTGACGGACAAAAGGCATAATACCAATATCGGCAATCGTTACAGTTTTCCCTAGCAAATAAGGATTTTTAGTCAGCAACTCCTCTAACACTTGTAAAAATATTTCACCCTTCTGTCGATACTCTGTCTGGGTCATGTCTATATGACGATCGGCATATTTATAGCGATCGAGCCAATATTTAAATTCGTTGTCGTTTTTATCAATCAAAGCATTTGCCTGCTGCAAAACCTCTGCCTCCAAAAGCCCTTGCGGATCTTGCTGCTCAAGCGCCCATATCATTATCTCTCTACTCTCTTCAATCACCGTCCTATCTACAAGTTGTAAAACAGGTACCGTACCTTTTGGGCTAATGGCTAGCATCTGAGACGGCTTATTTTTCAGTGTTATTTCGCGCAGCTCTACCTGTAGCTCGGCAAACAGTATGCCGAAACGGGCGCGCATGGCATAAGGGCAGCGACGAAAAGAATACAGGCAATGATAAGAGGAAGTCATAGGTAGGGTTCGTAGTTGAATTGAGATTAATAAGTTTAGACGCGGAGGTTGATTATTACTAGGGCGTGTCATCATTTTAAAAATGCTAGGGACGATACTTGAATTTGCACATCATAACAATGCAAGTAATTGCATTGTTATGATGGTCTGGATAATTTAGAAGATAGAGCATTAGTTTAGAACGATATTTACAGCACCATGGTTAAAAGTTTTATACTTGTTAGCTTATTCAACTTATATTGGGATTTACGATAAATTCGATTGCTAGGATTTTCTAAAGCAGTTACACTTCCTTAATAAACCGCTACATTCACGACAAGGAAGTCGATATGCCTCGTAATATCTCTCACGCTATTGTTAACCCTACCACCCTTAAAACATTGACCAAAAGTATGCTTGCCATCTCGCTATCAATGGCAGGTCTAGCGCATGCTGAGCTTTATAGCAGCGTGACATTTTTCGGCGATAGCTTGACTGATGGCGGTTATTTTAGTCCCATTACCCAAGGCAAGCTCGGTATTAAAGAGTCAGGTCAATTTACAACCAATCCTGATAACGTATGGGCAACGTCATTCGCTGAGCAGCTAGGTACAACAGCTGTTCCCATCGTTTATCTTGGAAATCAAGCTGGTAATAACTATGCTATTGGTGGTGCAAGAGCAGGCAAGGATATCGTTAATACGGACTTTGGCGTTAACGTTCCTGTTGCGTCTGTGAACACTCAAGTTAATGGTTATCTGGCTAATAAAAAAGTTGATTCTAATGGTATGTATGTGGTGTGGGGAGGCGCAAACGATTTACTTGCGGCAGCTGCAAATCCTGCTAATGCGATAAATACGATTTCATCAGCAGCTGGCAGCCAAGTCGCCGCTATTAAAGCGCTAAAAGATAATGGTGCCAACTATATTTTAGTACCTAATATCCCTGATATAGGTCTAACACCTACTGCTATCGCTGCAGGAGCAGGGTTTCAATCGTCTGGTACGATGTTAGCAAATTTATATAACCAAACTATGTATAGTGGCGCAGTAGCTACTGGCGCAAATATCATACCGCTCGATACTTTTAGCTTATTACAACAAGTCGCTGCCAATCCTAAAGCTTACGGCTTTACTAATATGACTCAAAAAGCGTGCAACACTTCAAGCTCGCTTTTATGTGGATCAAGTAATTTAGTCGTGCCAGATGCCAATGAAAGCTATTTCTTTGCTGATGGCATCCACCCATCAGGACGCGCGCACCAGATGATTGCTGACTATGCTAGTGCCGTCGTTACCGCTCCTAGTCTTATTGGCGTGTTACCGCACATTGCGACGACAGCAGGGCTAGCAACTAGTGAGCGCTTACAATCTCACATCAATCAAATCCAAAGTAGTGAACAAAAACCTGCCCGTAAGTTATGGGCAACCGGTGATTTTGAAAATCAAGATATTGCAGGGTTTGAAGGCGATAGTAATACCCAAGTATTATTAGGTGTAGATTTTGCTCATCCTAACTCAGCACATGCGGTAACAGGCTTGTATGGCAATATCACTCAAAAGGATTTTGAGAATTCCGGGGTTCGCACTGGCTTAAGCAATATCGACTTAGAAGAAGTAGGCTTTGGTGTTTATCATAGCAATACGCTAGATAAGCTTGGCGGCGTGCAGCTTAATGGTGCGGTTGGCTTTGGTAATCTAGATGTTGATGTCACACGTGCGGTCACACTTGGTGGCAATAAACAAGAGTTTAACTCTAATGCTGATGGCAAACGTTACTATGCTAACTTGCAGGCAGGATATCCGATGCAGCTCAGCAGCCTTGCTATCACGCCATATATCGGTGCAACGGCTAGCCGTGTGAGATTGGACGCGCTAAAAGAGCAAGAAATGTCTGGTATCGCCATGCAGTTTGATGAGCAAAAATATACTACCACGTATGGCAAGCTTGGCGTGAAAGCCAACCATAACCTAGCCGATTCACTTAATGTATTCGGTGATGTTCATTATCAAAAGCAGTTGAGTGACAATCGTGAAGCGGCTTCTGCGCGTCTTAACACCATAGCAAATATCAGCTTTGATACGCCAATGGTACAGACCGACGATGATAATTTTGGCATGACGCTTGGTGTATCCAAAAGCTTTGGTCAATTAAATGCCAATGCTGGTGTTACGCACTCGCAAGGTGATGATGACAAATCAACGAGTTTGTTTGTCGGTCTTAGCAGCACTTACTAAACGGTTTGAATCAAGCTTAGTTGCTGATAGTTTATATATTGAAGCTCAAAAAAACCGCCAAACGCTAAAAAGTGCTTGGCGGTTTTCTATTGAGATGGATTTTAAATAGGCTTTTTAAGATTTTTTCTTACGTCGTTATGAGTACTATCATGATTTAACGGGCAGTCCGTATTCCACTTTGCTAATAACCTCACCATGCTGCTCAATCGTTAGCCAGTAGCCTTTAATCATGCCGCCATATGGCAAATTGCCATTGTAGTTTTTGTAATGCTCATCAATACACTTTTGTACGATGACCTCACGTTCTGTCTCAGTCATTCGAGCAATATTTTCAGGCAAGTGAGCATGAGCCAATTGAGCCGCGCCACCACGGGACATCCAATTTGCGCCGGCAGTAAACTCAAAATCAACATCTGCTCTTAACCGATATTTAGGCAAAGGATACGCATAGTGCGCCAAATCATACTTGATTTGAGCGATGTCTTCTTCAAACGTCTCATCCTGCATATCAAGTACTGAAACCAGCTTTTCTAAGAATTGCTCAGGAGTAAAATAAGCATCGATATAACTGCCATCCAAGCCCAATTTTTCGCTAGACAATACGTGACGCAGGCGATCACAGGCAGGAATAGTATGCTTAAGGGGATAGCCCATGGCTCTGGTAATATCTTGGGGACGGCGCTCACACGTATCGATTTGAGTAATGATACGGCGCGCCAAAGAATGCTGCGGTCTATAATAGCGGGTATATTTGGAATGAGTAGCAGGAAGATTAAACAAGTGAGACTCCTATAACTCCGACAATAAAAGTATAATAATAAGCCAAATTCGGCAAATCAAATAAGGCATGGATGACTTTGTCGGAGAAAAGGCTCATGCGCTTTACCAGAGTTATTTTATATCGTGCTGGAAGTTGCAAGGCTTGTAGCGCTGTCATTGATTGATTCACAATGGCAAGTGAAAGCTACGAAACCATTAAACCCACGATAGGTCTGAATGACCATTTTTAATAATGATAGCACATCAGATAATGGTAATACTGTTAATCTTCATTATAAAACGTAGCAGTATATATCCTATTCCTTTTATAGCAAATAGACTATAACGCTGACATTTAAAAAACCCTATAAGCTGTATGCAACTTATAGGGTCAGTGTAAAGTCGAGTATATTACTTAGCTATTAACGCTCTAAATGTAGATACTGCAAATGGCGCTCGTACTGATTTAAGATATCGACCAACACTTGCTCTTTGGAGTAACCAACCAAGTCATACTCTTGCGAGCCTTCACTTAAGAACACTTCCGCACGATAATAGTACTCTGCGTTCTTAGTTGAGGTGCTCAATGTAAAGTTAGGACGCTCCGCTTTGATCAAATTAACTTCATAAATAAAGTCATCTTCATCGCCATGTCCGACGCGCAATTTGAGACCATCTATTTGACCGCTACTCTCATCCATGCCTTCATCTATATCTTGTCCGATATGTTCAGGGTTACGGATATCCAAAGACGTCTTTAGACCGCCTGCCGCAAACTCTTTTTCAACTTCCGTCATGGCAGGTCTGACCACATTTTGTAAAAACCGTTCAACTTGTGCATGGCTTGGGAAACTGACGATACGTTGCAAGCGTGCTTTCCAGCTTTTACCACTATCAAGCACATTAGCCGTACCAATCGTACTGGCTTTACGCTTATTACCTTCCTCTTTTAACGACTTCCACATCGACATCATATAGAGTACAAGGATAAGAGAGAACGGCAAACCTGCAATGACGGATACTGACTGTAATGAGGCAAAACCACCAGCAAACAATAAGCCTAGGGTAATAAGACCGGTCGCTGCTGCCCAAAATAAGCGTAACCAAACAGGTGCGTCCGTATCATTGGTCATGCCGCGTGAGCTCAAGTTTGCTAATACTAACGCGCCTGAGTCAGCTGAAGTCACAAAGAATACTAACCCGATAACCACACCTGCAAATGATAGCACTTCGCTGTAAGGAAAATACTCAAACAAGGCAAACATGCCCATTGCCGCATCATTGACTGCGATTTCACCAAGTTCAGTGGCACCATTGGCAACCAAATCTATCGCTGAGTTACCAAAGATAGAGAACCAAGCAAAGATGAATCCAAGTGGGATAAACATCACACCAAATACGAACTCACGCAGGGTACGACCACGGCTAATACGCGCAATAAATAGGCCTACAAACGGTGCCCAAGCGACCCACCATGCCCAGAAAAATATCGTCCAGCCTGATTTCCAATCAGCGCCAGCTTGACCATCATAAGCATAAACATCAAAGGTTTTGAAAACGATGGTTTGGAAGTATTGACCAATATTTTGGGTAAAGGTATTCAGCAAATAAACCGTGTTACCCATCACCAATATCGCGATTAATAGCAATATCGAAGATAGCATATTAAATTCGGATAAACGGCGGACGCCTCTTTCTACACCAGTCATCGCAGAGATCGCCGCGGCAGCGACAACACCTATGATGATAAAGGTTTGAACCATTTTGCTGGATTCAATCCCAAAAACATGAGTCAAACCAGCATTGGCTTGCAATACACCAATACCCAAACTGGTCGCGATACCCATCAAGGTACAAACCACACCAAAGGTATCAATACCATCACCAAGCCAGCCTTTAATTAAGCGCTCGCCAAAGATAGGCGTCAGTGGTGAACGTAACGCGAGTGGCATGTTTTTACGATAAGCAAAGTACGCCAATGCCATCCCGATTAAAGCATAAATGCCCCAGCCATGTAGACCCCAATGTAAAAAGGTCTGCGCAAGTGCTTCACGCATAGCCGCCTCACTGGCAGGCTCGAGCCCCGTATGCGGCGTCAGATAATGCATCAACGGCTCAGACGCACCAAAAAACAATAAATCAATGCCGATACCAGCGGAGAACAGCATCGCTGCCCACGCTAAAAAGGGAAATTGCGCCTTTTCATGATCTTGACCAAGCTTAATATCGCCATACTTAGAAAAGCCAACAAACAAGGCAAATATACTATACGCGGCAACCACCAGCATGTAATACCAGCCAAAACTCTCTGATACCCATGCCATACTTGAACTTAATAATGCCTCACTATAATCTGGAAACGCAATCGTCCAGATTATCAATAAAATAGAAATAATAGCTGAACCTAAAAAAACCGTCTTATTTAGAGTCAGGGGTTTCGTCGCATCCTTTGATGGCGAGCTGTACATAAAAGACCTCAATAGGTAAATTAAACAGGGTCTGATATTGCTTTGTCCGTCATAATCTTATGACTGATAACCGCATGACATACAAATACCTGCATGACGCACAAAGCAGTACCAATAAATAAAAATTTGTTGCTCAAGTAATGACCACTTCCATAATGGCTACTTCAGTAATTACTTAAGCAACAAGGTAAGTCATTAAAAAATCAATTTTAATGGTGTTCGTTTTCTAAAACAGTAGCGCGGATAAAAAAGACCTTTATAAAAAGGCCTTCTTATTAATATTTAATTTAAACAGAACCATAAGCACGCATCGGCTCAGCTCTCAATGGTGCACCATTAGCGACATAATAATCTACCGTCGAACGTGGCAACTGCACACCGCGCATTTTATCGACGATTTTTTCTGCCAGCATAATGGTGGTCGCGTTTAGATTGCCACTGATGATATTTGGCATAATTGACGCATCAACCACGCGCAAGCCATCGATACCATTTACCAAACCTTCGCCATTGACGACCGAATCATTGTCTTCGCCCATCGCACAGGTACAAGATGGATGATAAGCCGTCTCGCTGTGATTACGGACATACTCGTCTAACTGGGCGTCCGTCACTAAATCATCCGTTGGTGCAATCGAGCGACCACGATAAGGGTCAAGCGCTGGCTGATGCATAATCTCACGAGTGATGCGCATGGCAGCACGGAACTCTTGCCAATCTTGATCATGAGACATATAGTTAAACAAGATACTCGGATGCGCGCTTGGATCTTTTGAGGTTAGCTTGACGCGACCACGACTTGGCGAGCGTAATGAGCCCACGTGTGCTTGGAAACTATGTGATTTAACCGCACTACGACCATCGTAGCGTACTGCTAATGGCAAGAAATGGTACTGAATATTAGGATGGGTAAATTTCTCATCGGTACGAATAAAGCCGCCACCTTCGAACTGATTTGACGCGCCCAGCCCAGTACCATTGAATAACCACTCAGCACCGATGGCGGGCTTGTTCCACCATTTATTGGCAGGTGCAATCGACACTGGCAGCTTACATTCATACTGCATATACAGCTCTAAATGATCTTGCAAGTTATTACCAACGCCTGGTAAATCTAGAATTTCATTAACACCTAGATCTTTTAACCATTGACCAGGGCCAATACCAGAACGCTGCAATAATTGTGGCGAAGCAATCGCACCTGATGAGACAATCACTTCACGAGAGGCATGAAAGTTCTTGGTTTGACCTTGATGCTCGACTTTGACACCGATGGCACGCTTACCATCGAACAAGATTACATCGGTCAATGCACCCGTCAAAATCGTGATATTGCTGCGCGGTTTGGCACGGTCCAGATAGCCACGGGACGTTGAGGCACGGCGACCATTAGGCGTCACGAAACGATCCATCGGCCCAAAGCCTTCTTGCTGATAGCCGTTTAAATCGTCGGTACTTGGATAGCCAGCTTGCACACCTGCTTCAATCATCGCTTGAAACAGTGGATTGACCCCTGGTTTTGAGGTCGTCATCTCAACAGGACCACCCACACCATGATAGTTGTTCTCACCAGCATCGCGGTTTTCTAACTTTTTAAAATACGGCAGGCAATCCAGATACGTCCAATCTTCTAAGCCTTTAATCTCAGACCAGTCATCAAAATCTAGTGCATTACCACGGATATAACACATACCGTTAATCAATGACGAGCCGCCAAGTCCTTTACCGCGACCGCAGTCCATCACACGATTATTCATATTCGGCTCAGGATCGGTTTTGTAGCCCCAGTTATAAGTCGTTCCTTGTAACGGCATTGCGAGCGCCGCTGGCATTTGGGTGCGGAAATCCAAACGATGGTCTGGGCGACCCGCTTCTAGCAGCAGCACTTTAATACTGGCATCTTCGGTCAAGCGTGTAGCCAGCACATTTCCTGCTGATCCTGCGCCAACGATGATGTAGTCATACTCAGGTGTGGTTGATGTCATAAAACGCTCCATAATATTGAAAAATAAATCATTTACTATCAGTAAAGTCGAACAAAGAACAAATTAGCTCTACTACTGAACCACTTTACTGATTAAGAATTTTCTCAATACAAATGATTAAAAGACTGATTCAAACTTACCCAATTCTACTTGGATAGATTTGGTCTGCGTATAGTGTTCAAGGGCTTCAATGCCGTTTTCGCGGCCAACACCTGAATGCTTATAACCGCCGACTGGCATTTGTGCTGCGGATTCGCCCCACGTATTTAACCAGCAGATACCCGCTTCAATTTGAGCGATAACTCGATGTGCTCGGGTCAAAGCAGCAGTCACGACCCCAGCTGCCAATCCATACTCGGTATCATTGGCACGGCGAATGACTTCTTCTTCAGTCTCATAAGTCAATATAGACATCACTGGGCCAAATATTTCCTCACGTACGATAGTCATCTCATCGGTGCAATCAGTGAATACCGTCGGTGCGACGAATGCGCCATTTGCCAATTCGCCTGTCGTCACACGGTCACCACCTATTAGCAAACGTGCGCCACTGGCTTTACCTTGCTCGATATAACCAAGTACTCTTTCCATATGAGGGAAGCTGACTAGCGGGCCCATATTGATGTTTTCATCCATTGGATCGCCGAGCTTAATACGCTCAACACGCGTTAAGATAGCCTGCTCAAACTTAGCTTGCATGGCTTTAGGAACAAACACGCGCGTACCATTAGTACATACCTGACCACTGCTATAGAAGTTCGCCATCATCGCAATATCAGCTGCCGTATCGATGTCCGCATCATCAAATATGATTAATGGCGACTTACCACCCAGCTCTAATGTTACGTCTTTAAGAGATGATGATGCCGCACTCGACATGACTTTTTTACCCGTCGGCACGCCACCGGTAAACGAGACTTTGGCGATATCAGGATGCTGAGTTAAGGCCTCACCCACTTTATAATTGCCTTGCACGACGTTAAATACGCCATCTGGTAAGCCCGCTTCGGTAAATATTTCTGCCAGTTTTAGGGCGGTTAATGGTGTAACTTCTGATGGTTTAAAGATCATCGCGTTACCAGCAGCTAGTGCTGGTGCTGCCTTCCACATCGCGATTTGAATCGGATAGTTCCATGCACCAATACCAGCGACCACGCCAAGTGGCTCACGGCGAGTATAGACAAAACTGGTATCACGTAGTGGAATCTGACGACCTTCAATCATCGGTGCCAGACCCGCATAATATTCAACGACATCCGCACCGGTGACGATATCGACATACTTGGTTTCAGAATACGCTTTACCTGTGTCTTTGGTTTCGAGTAATGCCAGTACGTCGTTGCGGTCACGCAATATCTCAACGGCCTTTGATAGGATTCGACCACGCTCAACTGCTGTCAGTGCTGCCCAAACTTTTTGACCTTTTTGTGCCGCTTTAACAGCCTCATCAATTTGCTCATTGGTCGTTTGTTGGATAGTCGCCAGCACTTCACCCGTCGCTGGATTGATATCTTCAAAAGTCGTCAGCGTTTCATCTACCGCCAAATAACGACCGTTAATATAGGCAGTTTGTATTTGTTCTAAATCAATGATGTCTGTTAAGTTATTTAGCACTGTTTTTGAATCTGTCATGTGTTCTTTCTCCTTACGACGACTGGCAAAAGCTTTATAAGGTAAGCACGCCAATACCAAATAATCTCGTCATGGGTTAAATGTTTAAAATAAATTTATATAGCCTATTGCTACAAGCCTGTCTTTCAATGCTGTTTTAATAAAAAACGTTTCTTCGATAAATCAGTTGAGAGCAGCGTCTTACTCTTTCTCAGATTGCGTCATGCTTATCAAGCGTTTATGAATAGATGCTTTATCTGAGATATTGATTCCTGAAAAATCAGAGAGCCAAATACCATCAGCGACTAAACGCACCATACATAATGTTTCGGTATTGTCGGTTGCTTCATGTTTCTTTAATTGTGCATTTGCCCACTCTGCCCATAAGTCACGTAGCTCACTATCGCCTAGCATCAATGCATATAATGTCGCTTGGCTATTGAACTCATGCTGCCCTTTTTCGCCCAAGCTAATCGTGGCATTGATATAAGCACGGGTAAAGGAGCCAAAACGCACTGGGTCTTTTGCCATAGCCGAGTCAACTTCCACCTCAAACTTTTTCATCGCGTCATGAAATACTTCCATGACCAACGCGTTTTTGGTGGTGAAATGATGCATCACGCCGCCTTTAGTTACTCCGACTGCATCAGCAACCGCTTGGAAGGTCACCTTGGCCAAACCTTGCTCTAAAGTAATGCGTGCCGCTTGGTCGAGTAATGCCCGACGTACTACTTCTGGTTGTTTTTTGCGCTTATGCGCGTTTTCAGCTTCCATTTTTATCTCCAGATACACGATTAATGCCCGACAGAATTAGACAGTAAATTCATCACAACGACACCGCCCACAATCATCGCAATACCAACCACCGCTGCTGTATCCAGTGTTTGCTTAAAAAACACCAAGCCTACCAATGAGGTCAATACAATCCCAAGTCCAGCCCACAACGCATAAGCGATACCAAGCGGTATGGTCTTGATAGTCTGTGTCAATAAGTAAAACGAGATGGCGTAGAGCACACCCATAATCACTGTCGGCACCAAACGCGTAAACTGCTCTGACTTAGCTAAAAAGGTGGTGCCAATGACTTCACAAATGATAGCAATGGCAAGGTAACCGTAAGCAATAGTGGTAGGACTCATAATTAGGATACCTGTCTCAAATTGAGCACATATTAATAATGTATATACATTAAAGAAACCACACGGTCGGTATTTTATAGAAATAATCTAGCAATGTGAAGGGTTAATATGTATTTTGTTTATTTTAGATGAAATAAGGCTAGATGGAATTATGGGAGCAAGGCGGACTGATAATATGGCTTTACTTGACGCGCCGCACTTTGCATTGAACTCAAACCTTTCCTTACTATAAACAGCGAAACGCCCGTATAGCAAGGAAAGAGCAGATCCAAAAACGACTGTTTAGAGGCGGTTCTTTATATTGGTATAAGCAGGATTAATTAAGTCAAGACTGACTCAGGAAGGTTTAGCGTCCCTATGCTAGCAGCATCGATCGCCCCAGCAAGGTAACCTGGGAATTGTGTTGACCATTCACTGCCAATACCCGTCAGACAATTTTCCCATACGCCAGATATTGCTTTAGATACAGGTGCTGACGCATGTTGACCATTGCCACTCGCGTCAGTAGCAGTCGCTGTAAACGGTTCTTGCGCCCAGTCTTTGAGATATTCTCTTTTAGGATTCTCTGCCTCTACGCCAAACAGTCTTACCAACTGTGCACGGCAATGGATTTTTAATTGGGCTTCAGAAATATTTTGACGTATTTCTGCAGGTACACCTATAAAACCAAACAGCGCACCACTACCGTCTGTCACCGAAGCATCATGAATCTCAACCATAGGACCTTGTGCGCTTCTCGCCGCTCCAGAAAGACCCTGTTTTTGCCAAAAAGGCGTGTCATAAACCGCCACATATTTGGCGTGTGGCGCCATCCAAGTTGCAGTCTGCTGCCACTGCGCAGCTAGATTGGAAGGTAAAGCAGGTTGAAACGTAATGCTTTCTTGTACCAAACGTGGCGGTAGTGCAAGCAGTATATGTTGCGCTTGCCAAGTCATTACTTGCCCAGTTATGTCTTTACTAGTAAGTTCAATATATTGACCAGCATGATTAAGTTGAGATATGATTTGGCCAGTCAAAATACGTGATGCATCTAAGTGAAGATACAAAGCCTCTATCAATGCTGCCATACCGCCTTTAAGTCGCATAGAAGGTGGTGAACTCTTATAGCCTTGCGTACGAACAGCAGGCGCATCAGGCGAGCGCTCGACCATCATATCGCCGTCTTCAAACTGCGTTACGGTCTCTAATTGCAGTTCTGCAATAAGATGCGCCAACTGCTGCTGATAGTCTGGCCAAAACCAAGAAGGCCCCAAATCAAAGCTATCTATATTTTTATTACCTCTCGAAAATTTTGCAGTAACGATACGACCACCTAGCGTCGGACGCGCCTCTAACAGCACATAATCGATGCCTTTTTTCTCTAATAAATAAGCCGCATACAAGCCGCTTAGACCGCCGCCAATAATCGCTACCGATGCTTTTTTCATATTATTTTTCTCAACAGTACTTATAAACTCAGTGAACATCGATACCGATGATTTGTGATAAATGTCCAGTTTTTAGATAAACCGTGGCGGCATTCTCTCCTGCTGTTATTTGCGATATCGCATCGATAGGCAGACGTATCCAACTACCGCGCTGATAACTCTGTCCCGCTTCTATCAACGTGCCCTCTAGTACCAATAGCTCAGCACCTCCTACAATGATACCTGTAAACAATGCCTCACCTGCATTGATACGTTGCAAGCTCACTTGCTCCTTTGCATTCGAGTATAACTGGCAAACCTCACGGCCGCCTTGTTCTTGCCAGTTGTCAGCATCGTTGGTATCGATAGCGACATGACGGGTCTCGTCGACTGTCATCTGCCAAAGTTTGACAAAAATAACAGCCCCCTCATGACTATAAGGCTGATGCCCTGAAGTCGGTGGATTGCGTAGATACCAACCAGTAGGATAATCGTTGTTATCCGCAGAAAAAGTGCCTGACAATACCAGAATCTCTTCACCTCCTGGGTGCAGATGATGCGGAAAATTTGACTCAGGGGCATAGCGTACGATACTGGTAGCACGCGCTTTTTCGGTGCCAACTCGGTCAAGCATCACGCGCTCGACGCCGTTTTGTGGTGATTGGACCCACTGATAGTGTTCAGGTGCTAAGGCAGCACGGCATGAAAAGTCTGCATTGATGAGCATAATATAACTTCTAAATAAGTATGATATTGTTTGGAATTATCCCCTTATTTATCTATTTTGACAAACCAGATAAACCTATTGCTAAAGTAAGTATTTATCATTAAAAAGCTAGGTGTTAATGACGTTAGCAAAAAACCCCTTTAACTAAAGCCATTGACTTGCTATCTTGCTTACCTTTTCTATGAACATCTCACTTTCTGCCCCGTTTTTACGCTAATTTTTTAGCATTCTTTCTGACCGTTGGATCTTATGAAACCTAACATTGAGGTGAGCGCAAATGCTCGCCGGACTCAGTATTTTCAAGTATTCCTAATGGGCGTCAGCGCCTTCATTATGAATACCACCGAATTCGTCCCTGTTGCCCTATTAAGCGACATCGCCCAAGATTTCTCTATCACCACGGCAGAGACGGGCTGGATGTTGACGCTGTATGCGTGGATTGTCGCGGCCATGTCATTGCCATTGATGCTGCTGACCAGTCGCTTTGAGCGCAAGCGTTTGCTGTTGGCCTTGTTTGCGGTGTTTATTGCCAGCCATGTGTTGTCAGTATTTGCGTGGAGCTTTGAAGTGCTGCTCATCAGCCGAGTTGGCATTGCGCTCACGCATGCGATATTTTGGTCCATCACCGCAGCGATTGCGATACGTGTGGCACCGGAAGGCAAAAAAGCACTGGCGCTTAGCGTGCTTGCGACCGGTACGTCATTGGCGATGGTGTTGGGTGTGCCTTTAGGACGCGTGGTCGGTCAATGGTTTGGCTGGCGCGCGACTTTTGGTGGTATTGGTGGGCTTGCCCTTATCGTATTTATTCTGCAAATGAGACTGTTGCCCACGCTGCCTAGTATGTTTGAAGGGTCTTTTAGAAAGATTCCAGAATTACTCAAAAACCCCTTATTGGTCTGCCTATATCTGCTAATTTTACTGGTCTTTACCGCGCACTATACGGCTTACTCGTATATCGAGCCTTTTATGCGTCAAGTCGGCTCAATCAGTGAAAACGCCGCAACGGTTGTGCTGCTATTGTTCGGTGTCGCAGGGATTGCGGGCAGTGTAATTTTCAGTCGTTGGGGTGATAAATTCAATACCAGATTAATGCTGATATCGACGATACTGATACTATTGTCTATGCTCATGCTGTTATTTGCGGTGACCTCAATATGGGCGCTCAGCTTGATTGCCCTACTCTGGGGCGCGGCGCTCATGCTGCTTATCATCTCCATGCAAGCCAAGGTCATCATGGTCGATGTCAATGCACAGGATATGCTGATGTCGATGTTTTCAGGGATTATCAATTTAGGCATTGGGACGGGCGCACTGTTCGGAGGCTATGCAGTGACGCATATTTCACTATCGAGCGTGGGATATGTAGGGGCGGCTATCGCGGTTATGGCATTGCTACTGATGCTATTTATGATAAAGCGCTTTCCTGAGCTAAGCAGAAGGCTCGGCTAGCTGAAAAGCTGATAGCAAATAAGTATATAAAAAATGCCAGCCACTTAGATGGGCTGGCATTTTGCTTTTTGGTTAATTATGAAAATCCACCTTCAAATCAGTCTATCTAAAAATCCACCTTACCGCGTAATACTTTTGTTTTACCGCGCTGAGTTTTTTGATCGACACGTTTACGCTTAGCATTTCTGCTCGGTTTGGTCGGCCTGCGTGTTTTATTGACGTAAGTAGCTTTGTTGATAAAGCTTTGTAAGCGTTCAAACGCATCAATTTTATTGCGTTCTTGGGTACGAAATTGCTGCGCCTTAATAATGAGCACGCCTTCTTTGCTAATTCGGCTGTCTTTACTATCAAGTAGTCGCTGCTTATTTACATCACTCAAGCTTGAGGCATGAATATCGAAACGCAAATGAATCGCAGAAGATACTTTATTGACATTTTGTCCGCCTGCGCCTTGCGCACGTATCGCGCTAATCTCTACGTCACTGTCATTTAGACTAATGGTATTGCTGATAAAAATCATAGGATGCTTTTATAAATAATTGATAGTTATGATTAATGATAAACCATTATCAGCTACCTCGCCACTTGCCAGCTCACCCACTTCAAAAATCCGCATGTCTTAAAAGCAGTTTTTCAAGACTTATAAGCTGCAATTCAGAGATGAAACCTCATAAATGTTATTGTTTGGCATTGCTATGTCTGTCATCTGTCTGTAAAGCGTAAACCTATCTAAGGATTCGATATCGACATGCTAGGATGGTTTCAAATTGCCAAGATACTGCTTAAGCCAAGACATTGCTTAATTAGCTAACTATTTAGCAAGCAGTTTCTTGGCCAAAACTTTACCCGTCTTTTTCAAAATAAAGCTAAAAATACGATTTGATAGGAATAACTGTTTTATGACCACTAAAAATAAAAAAGTAAAACCCACTGCAAAAGTCGATGACAATGCCACTAAAGATATCGCTTGCGACCCTGCTCATAGTATCCAAGTCAGAGGCGCAAGGGTTCATAATCTAAAAAACGTCGATGTTGATTTGCCGCGTAATGCCCTTGTGGTATTCACGGGTATATCAGGGTCAGGCAAATCTTCACTGGCATTCGGTACTCTTTTTGCTGAGTCACAACATCGCTATCTTGACTCAGTATCGCCTTATGCCAGACGCTTGATCGATCAAGTGGATCAGCCTGATGTCGATTCGATAGAAGGCTTGCCGCCCGCCGTTGCCCTGCAACAACAACGAGGCACGCCGTCTGTGCGCTCATCGGTTGGTAGTGTCACGACGATTTCGAATGGCTTACGCATGCTCTACTCGCGAGCGGGCGAATACCCTGCTGGTCAAGACATACTCTACGCTGACGCGTTCTCTCCAAATACGCCAGATGGCGCTTGCCCTACTTGCTCCGGTATTGGCCGCGTGTTTGAGGTAACAGAAGAATTGCTAGTTCCTGACAATACCAAAACCATTCGCGAACGCGCCATTGCCGCTTGGCCGCCTGCATGGCAAGGGCAAAACCTAAGCCGTATCCTGACCTCACTTGGCTACGATATCGATAAGCCGTGGAATACCCTGCCCCAAAAAACCCGCGATTGGATTCTCTTTACCGACGACACCCCAGAAGTCCCTGTCTATCCAGAATACAACATTGAACAAGTACGTGACGCTATTAAAAAAGGTGAAAAACCCAATTATAAAGGGACGTTTACCAGTGCTAAGAATTTCGTCTTGCATTCTTTTGCCAGTACGCAAAGCCCGCGTACCAAAAAGCGCGTTTCCCAGTTTATGCAAATTTCTGAATGTCCAGAATGCCATGGCAAAAAACTCAAAAAAGAATCGCTATCGGTGAAATTCGCGGGTCTTGATATTGGTGAATTATCGCAATTAACCTTGACTGAAATGGCGCTTAAACTTCAGGATGCTGCCAAGACCAAACCAAATGACAACATGCCAAACCGAGAAAAGGCCATTGTTGCTCAACGTATTGCCAGTGACATTCTGTCTCGAGTTGAGGCGTTGACCACACTAGGCTTAGGGTATCTTTCGCTTGAACGCACTACACCTACTTTGTCTCCGGGTGAATTACAACGCCTAAGACTCGCTACCCAAATTCGCTCTAAACTGTTTGGTGTGGTCTATGTGCTTGATGAGCCGTCTGCTGGATTACATCCTGCCGATACTCAAGCGCTATTGGGCGCATTGGATGAGCTGACAGCGGCTGGTAACTCGTTATTTATTGTTGAGCATGATGTCAGCGTGATTCGGCACGCCGATTGGATTGTCGATGTGGGGCCAAAGGCTGGAACCCATGGCGGCGAAGTTATTTACAGTGGCCCTGTAGCAGGCTTGCGGGACGTTGCGCAATCACGCACGGGACAGTATCTTTTTGAGACTGAAGGGGCGGTTGAGCATACCCCAAGAAAAGCAAAAGCCTCGCTACAGCTGGTCAATATCGAACGCAACAACTTACAAGGGCTAGATGTAGCGTTTCCTCTAGGGGTGATGACAACGGTGACGGGCGTATCAGGTTCAGGCAAATCAAGTCTAGTCAGTCAAGCGCTGGTCGATCTCATTTATAGCGAATTAGGGCAGAAGACAATCATCGAAGCACCGACTGGCGAAGCTGATTTACTAGAGCAAGAGCTAGAAACTCAGACCAGCGGTAAGATTGCTAATGGTATGGAGCACGTAAGTCGATTGGTGACCGTCGATCAAAAAGCCATCGGTCGTACGCCGCGCTCAAACCTTGCTACTTATACCGGCCTGTTCGATCATGTGCGCAAATTATTTGCCGCAACGCCAGAAGCCAAGGCACGACGTTACGATGCCGGTCGCTTCTCCTTTAACGTTAAGAAAGGCCGCTGCCCAAATTGTGAAGGTGTTGGTTTTGTGAGTGTTGAGCTGCTATTTCTGCCGAGCGTTTACTCGCCGTGCCAAGTGTGTCATGGGCAACGCTACAATGATGAAACCCTTGAGATCACTTATCGAGGCAAAAATATCGCTGAAATCCTCGATCTCACTGTCGAATCTGCTTATGAATTCTTTGTAGAAGAATCATCTATCCTACGAGCATTAGACGCGTTGCTAAAAGTCGGACTGGGTTATCTCAGGCTTGGTCAGCCAGCAACCGAGCTTTCGGGCGGTGAAGCACAGCGCATTAAGCTTGCCACCGAACTGCAACGGACACAACGAGGAGACACGCTTTATATCCTTGATGAACCAACAACTGGCCTGCACCCTTCGGATGTGTCGCTATTGATGGCGCAATTGAACGGACTCGTTGACGCTGGTAACACTGTGATTATGGTTGAGCATGACATGCAAGTCGCTAGTAACAGTGATTGGATTATCGATATTGGGCCGGGCGCTGGCGATGAGGGCGGTCTTATTGTGGCAGAAGGCACACCAGCAGAGGTTGCGAAGTCAAAAGCCAGTCGTACCGCGCCTTTTTTGCTGTTTTAGTCTATTAGGGCACATTTTATTAAAAATCTTTTATCAACTCAGCAACTGACGGCAGCGCTCAATTACGGGCGCGTCGACCATTTGACCTGCTATTTTAAATACCGCTTGCCCGCTCCGCTCGTATTCTTCTATCACACGTCTTGCAAACTCAATATCGGCGTCAGTCGGTTGCAGAGATTGCTTAACAGTTGCTACTTGCTTTGGATGGATACAAAGCATTCCGGACATGCCCATTTGTGACCATAATTGCACTCGCTGCCCAAGCCCCTTACCATCATTAAAATCAGTATAAACTGTATCAATAGGCGCTAATAATTGATGTACTTTTGATGTGAGTAAAAGCTGATAACGAATTTGATTAGCAATAACATCTGCTGCCGCTGTACCTACGTGCACCTGTAAATCATTGCATAAATCTAAAAACCCATAGCTAAATGCAAGCAGTCCAGCAGATTTTGCCATACTATCGATTTGATATAAACCAAGCGCTGTCTCTATTAACGCAATGACGGGCAGTCCAGTCATGTTATGAGCGTTTTCAATATCTGATGCTTGCTCAGCTTTGGCTAGTAACACGCCAGCCAAATTAGGCATTTTCTGACAGAGCACTACGTCTTTGAAAAACTCCTCACTACCTGCTTTATTGATGCGTACCCAAATCGGCTGATAAGCCTGACTATTATAATAAACTTGTAAATCTTTGCGAGCTTGCACTTTGTCCGTTGTAGCAACCGCATCTTCTAAATCCACAATCACTGCATCTGTCCCACTGGCAAAGGCTTTTCCCACTCTATCTATGCGAGTGGCTGGAACAAATAACCATGTTTTGATATTGGAAAATTTTTTAACAATAGATGCTTGCATGCTTTATTCCTTCCTTAAATACTATTACTTCAAACATTATTATTTCAAACACTGTTACTTAAAATATTAGTACTTACTATAACCAAATAAAAAACCGTATGCCATTTATCAGCATACGGTTTTAGAAATGGCTCTACTTTTAGAGGGCGAACGTCTAACTAAGCCAACATCCCGCCATCGACAACAATCGTTGCGCCCGTCGTATAACTTGACGCATCAGACACTAGATATAATACCGTGCCAGCCATCTCATCTGGATCTGCTACGCGTCCTAATGGAATTGCATGTAGCGCCATTTTTAAGACTTTATCATTAGTCGTTAACGCTGAGGCAAACTTAGTATCGGTTAAACCAGGCAACAACGCGTTGACACGAATGTTCAATGGGCCACACTCTTTTGCAAACGCTTTAGTCATGCTAATCACAGCAGCTTTAGTGATTGAATAGATGCCTTGCTTGTCACCTGCGACTAAGCCATTGACCGAAGCGGTATTTAAGATAACCCCGCCGCCCTGCTCGCGCATCATCTTACCAGCAGCTGTCGACATAAAGAAATAACCACGAATATTGACTTCGACAGTTTTATCAAAAGCGGCTAAATCGGTATCTAAGATATGCCCGTAGTAAGGGTTGGCAGCGGCATTATTGACCAAGATATCAATTTGACCAAATTCGCTTTTGATATGCTCAAAAATAGCATCAATCTGATCCATCTCACCCACGTGACAGGCAAAAGCACTGGCTTTATGTCCATCAGCGACGATGCTATCTGCCACTGCTTGGCAAGCATCAATCTTGCGGCTAGAGACAATGACGTGCGCGCCTCTAGAAGCTAATAAGCGTGCAATAGATTCGCCAATACCACGACTAGCACCTGTGACCAAAGCAATCTTACCCGTTAAATCAAATAAATCTTTCATTATTATTCCTTATATCTTTAAATATATTATTTATACATTTTAAATGTGTAGCAGAGCTGGAAGAAATTTTTGCAGCCTCTGGAGTGCAACGCACACAGCAAGCAAGAAAATTTTTACCAGCTCTGAGATACTTAGCTTAGAAATTTCATACCAATCGTTTTAAGGAATTGCATTAAGTCAGCTAAGCCAACATGCCACCATCAAGGGTAAAGGCATGACCATTCATAAAGCTGCTTTCATCGCTCGCCAGCCATGCAATCGCGCCGGATACTTCATCAACTGTCCCTAAACGGCGTAGCGGGCTGGCATTAATTGTTGCTTTTTGCGCTCGCTCGCCCATCTTCGCCATGGTATTTTGCACCATAGGGGTATCAATAAAGCTTGGACAAACGGCATTAAAGCGGATATTGACGCGCGCATATTCATGAGCAGCAGACTTCGTCAGTCCCATCACGCCATGTTTAGCGGCGCTATACGCTGACAATAACGGCGCAGAACGCAGCCCTGCGATAGAGGCGACATTAATCACGTGACCGCCACCATTGGCTGCCATACAAGTAACAGCCGCACGCATGCAATGCCAGACACCTTTTAGATTAACGGCAATATTACGGTCAAAATCATCATCACTTAGCTCATGCATCGGTGCAGGCTGATGGTCGATGCCCGCATTATTTACCACGACATCAAGACCACCCAGCGTTTCTATGGCAAAGGCAAATAATGCACGTACTTCGTCGCCAATCGTCACATCGACCTTTTTAAAGACGATACTATTGCCCGCATCTTGACCTTGCTTGGCAACGGCTGCGCCCATCTCTTCTGCCATATCACCGATCACGACTTTTGCGCCGCGACTGGCTAACAATAACGCACTTGCCGCACCGATGCCAGACGCACCGCCCGTGATTAAAATACGTTTACCAGAAACGTTACTGGCTACGTCTGATGCAATTCCATTTGTATTCAGTGTCATGATTTATCCCTCTACCTTAAGTACCAGTTTGCCGAAGTTTTCACCTTTAAAGAGCATCATCAAAGTATCAGGGAACGTCTCGATACCTTCAACGATATGATCTTTTACTTTCATATCACCTGACTGAATCCAGCCAGCAATCTCTTTCATCGCGATTGGATATTCTTTGATATTATCAAAGACCACGATGCCTTCCATACGGGCACGATTGACCAATAATGACAGATAGTTTGACGGCCCTTTTACCGCTGTGGTGTTGTTATATTGGCTAATCGCACCGCAAATCACGATACGCGCGCGCAGATTAATTTGGGTAAGGACGTCATTTAAGATATCGCCGCCTACGTTGTCAAAGAAGACATCGACACCGTTTGGACAAGCTTGCTTTAAGCCTTTTTTGACATCCTCATTTTTATAATCTACTGCAGCATCAAAACCCAACTCATCGACTAAGAATTTACATTTCTCAGCACCGCCTGCGATACCAACGACACGGCAGCCTTTTAGTTTGGCAATTTGCCCAACTAAGCTACCAACCGCACCCGCAGCCCCAGAGACGACCACCGTCTCGCCAGCTTTTGGCTTGCCTGTTTTCAATAAGCCAAAGTAACCGGTCATACCCGGCATACCGAGTACACCTAAGTAATAAGATAAAGGTGCAAGGTTTGGATCGACTTTATGTAGCCCTGTGCCATCGCTGACCGCATACGATTGCACGCCGTTATGACCTACAACATAATCGCCAACGGCAAATTTCTCATGCTTACTTTCAATGACTTCGCCCACAGTACCAGCGCGCATGACTTCACCAATCTGTACCGGTGCGATATAAGATTTAGCATCGTTTAACCAGCCACGCATCGCTGGATCCATCGAGATATATTCAATTTTTATCAGTAACTGACCGTCTGTGATAGTCGGTAGTTCTGACTCAGTATAATCCCACGTCTCTGCACTCGGCGCGCCAATAGGTCTTTCTTTTAAGCGCCACTGCTTATTCATTGTTGTCATTATTTATTCCTTTAAAGTTGTATTTATTATTAATATCAAAACTGATTCAAAATCTCTTAAAACCATTCTGCTTGCATATTGGTACATACCGCATTGTCGTTATTTAACAGTTCGATGTCGCGATTGATTAACGGCAACTCCCAATCGATAAAGTATTTTGCTGCTTGTAGTTTGCCATGATAAAAATTCTGCTTTTCAATATCTGTTGTCTCGCTTAGCAATTGCTCAGCTTTACTGGCTTGGCGAATCCAAATCCAGCTGACTACGATTGAGGCAAAGATATTCATCAATGCTTGCGCGTTGCCAGTCAGCGTTAGTGCTTTTTCCGTTTGCAGGATTTTGCTTAAATGTACCAACACTTCATGCAAATGACCCATATAAGGCATCAATTTACCGGCAAGTTTGGCGGTTTCTGGCGTGCTGATACTTTCTAAGTCTTGAGTAATTTCACGTTTTAGAATTTGGATACCAAGCCCTTTGTTTTGCCATAACTTACGAAATGACAAATCTAACGCTTGCACGCCATTTGTGCCTTCATGAATGGGGTTGAGACGGTTGTCACGCCAAAACTGCTCGGCTTGATATTCACGCGTATAACCTGCACCGCCCAATACTTGAATACCTAAATCATTGGCCTTTGGACCATATTCAGAGGGCCATGCTTTTAACACTGGCGTGAGTAAATCCAGCAGTTCTGATAGCTCAGCTTTTAGTGTTGCATCTTCACAGGTATTGATACGGTCAATCAGGTTTGAGCCATATAAACACAGTGATATGCCGCCCTCGCTATAGGCTTTTTGCGCCAGCAGCATACGCTTAACATCGCCATGCTGGATAATCGCTGTTGCTGCATCTTCAGGCTTGTTATTTGGTGCAATTCTGCCCTGCGTTCTGTCTTTGGCATAATCGAGCGAATACTGATAACCGCGATAACCAATCATCGCGGCGCCAAAGCCAACCGCGATGCGCGCTTCATTCATCATCTTAAACATATAACGCAGACCAAAATGCTCTTCGCCGATAAGATAGCCATAGCACTCGCCTGCATCGCCAAAGCTTAATGCGGTAGAAGTCGCGCCTCTATAACCCAGCTTATGAATAAGACCCGTTAAATGGACGTCATTATGCTCGCCAACCGATAAATCATCATTGAGTCGATACTTGGGTACGGCAAATAAAGAGATACCTTTGACACCACCAGGACCGCCCGGCACTTTGGCTAAGACCAAATGCACGATATTGTCAGACAATTCGTGATCGCCTGCTGAGATATAAATCTTACTGCCTTTTACGCGATAGCTGCCGTCGTCTTGTTTAACGGCGGTAGTTTTGATATCGGCAAGCGATGAGCCAGCATGTGGCTCAGTTAATGCCATCGTGCCCGTAAATTTACCCGTTAGCATACGCGGCATAAAGGCATTTTTAATCTCATCACTGGCGAAATGTGAGATAACATTAATCGCGGCAGTGGTCAAAAATGGATAAGCCGTCGTTGATGGGTTGGCCGCCATAAAATAGCCTGCCACTGCGGTCATAACCGTTTCGGGTAATTGCATGCCACCATCATCAAAGCTATAACGACCAGCGATGAAGCCCGACTCACGAAACGCATCAAAGGCGACTTTTACGTCACTTATCATGCTGACTTTTTTGCCATCGAACTGTGGTTCGTTTTTATCCGCAATATGGTTGTGCGGTAAGAATAAATTGGTCGCGATTTTATTGGCGGTGTCTAATACTGCATCGAAGGTTTCGCGGCTGTGTTCTGCAAACTTCGGATGCTCGGTTAAATGTTCAGTACCCAATACATCATATAGTTGGAACGGTAACTCAAAGTCATTGATAAGCGTATCTGCTGCCATAGTATTCTCGTTAACTCATTAAATTTGGTGATTCATTGATATTAATCTAATTTAACGCCTTGCCGTATTGTCATTTATGACATAATTATGGTCAAATAAGACATCCTCTCTAACCTATAGTGAGTGAGTTTCAAATTACGTATCGTGCAGCTGGTGAATATTAGCCATAAATTTGCATATACTTAAAGGAAGCCAAATTTTGCCCTACTTCAAACCGTTTAAAGTGATTATCGTTGGCTTCGATGGCGTGCTCGGCAGTGTGCTCGCTGGGGCGCTAGATTTATTTTCATTTACTGGCGTCAGCTGGCAACGGTTTTTGGATGAGGCAGTAGAACCAAGGTTTGACGTGCAGATTGCAAGCTTAGGTGGCGCGGATATCAGATGCAGCAACCGTTTGATTATGCGAGCGCATTGCGATATTCAGGAAGTCACAGAGTGCGACTTACTATTAATTCCAACCATTGGCGATTCAATTGATAAAGTATTAAGCCAAAATAGCGATTTAATTCCACACATCAAGCGACTGGCGAATACCAAAGCGGATATCGCTAGTAATTGTAGCGGGGCTTTCTTTTTAGCAAAAGCAGGCTTGCTCGATGGCAAAGTAGCGACCACCCATTGGGGCTATGCCAGTAAGTTTAAGGCAGATTTTCCACTGGTTGATTTGCAAGAGAATCAATTTGTCACTCAATCAAAGAACCATCCAAAAAGCCAGCCAAAAATTGATTCAGCACACCAATCAGGCAATATATTTTGTGCGGCAGGTGGTAGCGCCTTTTATGACTTGGGATTGCTATTAATTGAGCGGTATTGCGGGCGTGAGATTTCTACCCAAGTGGCAAAAACCCAGATTATTGACAGTAAAAGAGGCAATCAAAACAGCTATACCAATGTGACATTGCATAAACCACATTCAGATCAGCTGGTTAAGCAAGTACAAGAGTTTATCGAGGAAAACTTCAAGCAATCTATTCAAGTTAGCGGCTTGGCAGCCATGGTAAATATCACCCCACGCACCTTAAACAGACGCTTTCAATCCTGCGTTGCGATGCGTCCGATTGAGTATATTCAAGCGGTGAGAATTGAGCAGGCCAAGCGCTTACTAGAATTGGGCGATGTGACGATAAAATCGTTAGCGGAGCGAGTTGGTTACGATGATATTTCCTCATTCACTAGGCTTTTTAAACGCGCTACTGAACTGACCCCGAAAGAATATCAGGATAAATTTTCACGCTTGGCGATTTAACTCTATAGTAGATTTTTTAGAAGTAATACGTTGCTGCAACAAATTTATCACAGCAACAATTTTATATAATTAATTCGATATAAAAACGATACAACTTTTCATTGAGCGACTTGATAGTTACGTATCTGATTTATTTAGATTCGACTATAGACCTAAATTTTATTGCCACAAGCCTTCTACATGAATGGCATCGGCTTTAATCGTTGGGTAATCGTTAAATACCAATTGATAGCCACCGACTGTATTGGCGCTAAGCTGGCACGTCGCCCCCAGTGGAAAGCTGTGTTTCTGACCAATATGACCAAAGCGCATACCGCTATAAATCGGCAATCCTGTCAGCTTATGCAATTGACGAATTACGGTGGCGACATCATAACGCTTGTCATAGCTATCCTCACCGCTACCCGATAGCGCGCCAAATACGATGGCTTGCTGATCTTTAAATACGCCTGCTAAATACAAATCATACAGCATGCGCTCAATACGATAGGCTTGCTCACCGACATCTTCTAAAAATACGATACCGCCAGCAATTCGTGGCAAATACTCACTGCCTGCCAGCGCTGACACCACGCTTAGATTGCCACCCCACATAGTGCCCGTTATCGTTTTTGGCTCAGAGCTTGCCAAGATACTCGGTAAATTCGGACTGGTTAAAGAGGCGTCTGGTATATTGATAGCCAGATTTGGATTGGTTAATGCTTCCGCAAATTGTCGACAGCTGACTTGGTCGGGTTTGGTTTTGCCAAACTCACTATAAAGCATCGGTGCCGCAAGCGAGCTCATGCCTCCTTTTGCCAGTAGCGCACACTGAATCGCGGTCACATCGCTAAAGCCCGCCAGTATCGTGCCACGCTCCTTCATAATACGACCAAGCGTCGACCAATCCACCATCGGCAATAAACGCACGGCACCATAGCCACCACGTACACCAAGTAGCAGTTTAGGTGCTTTAATTGCACCTGTAGCGATGTTTTGCAAATCGCTAGCGCGCTGCGAATCCGTACCTGCAAAGCGCAAATACTGCCGTTTGGTAATCGTAGGATTGTCGACTTTAAAGCCCGCACAAGCCATGCGATCTAACGCCAATTCATTACGCTCGTCACTACCACCGACGTTGGAGCTGGCAAAAAGCCGCGTCTCAATATTTGGCGTGATACAACTCGTTTGCGCCTGCAATGTTTCGGGCGCTGCTTGTTGTGCTTGTCCTGATGGCAGATCATCTTTGGTCAGTTGCGTGCTGTTATCTTGCTCAGTCGTATTAGAAGCCAGCGCTTGAGTGATGCTTTGGGTCGCTAACAGCCCTGCCCCTACGCTGATTCCGACTTGACATAAAAATTGGCGACGATTAAGTCCAGAAGATATCTTGGTCATTATTTTACCTTTTGTACTATTCAGTTAATGCTTGTTTAACAAGGATACTTATTTAGCATTGATGCTTTAAATGCACGCGATTTCATTTAACATGCGCTAAGCCTTTATCTTTGAAACATTGCATTATAACGGAAGTTGAGACGGCAATTTGGTTTAAGATTGTCTAGGGTAGCTCAACCCATTGTTATACTAGTCAACAAAACAATACAGAATCACCCATCGTCTTATTTGGATGAAATCGCTACTCTTGTTATAGTAAAGAACGATTAATCGCAATAAACCATAAATATTTACTAATACAAAAGGATCATAAGCATGGCTGACAAAGAGAAAGAGAAAGAGAAAGAGAAAGAGAAAGACAATAAAAGCCTAATGGATAGTATTAGACTCATCTTGGGTAAAGAAGACAAAATAAAAGACCAACTTGACAACGGTCGCGGTCTTGAGCGTTATACCAAGGATTTACTATTGCTCATGAGCTTGGTAAAAGACTACTATCAAGGTAACTATCGTAATATTCCTTATAAAACTATTTCAGCGGCAGTGGTTGGTCTGCTCTATGTTATAAACCCTATTGATCTTATTCCGGACTTTATCCCCTTTATCGGTCAAATCGATGATGCGTTGGTACTGAAATTTTGTCTCAAGCTCATGGAAAAGGATTTGTTGAAATACAAAACTTGGAAGGATGAACAAAGCGCATCTAAAGATAAAGACTCAAAGCCTACTAATAAAAAGCTCAAAGATAAAAATAAAAGTACGGCAAAAGCAGATAAAGACGAAGAGTCTAAAGCGGAAGACGATAAGGTAGATACTAAAAAGTCGACATAGCTATTTAGTCATCTATATTAAGTGATATACCTAGCATAACTTAATATAGTAATTGTGAGAAAGACACGGTCAATGAGGTATACATTGACCGTGTCTTTCTATGAGAATAACAATATCTCTATTAATTTTACTTGTGCAAAAAACCATTAATCCGGCACATCATAACGGGCTTTTTCTGGATTAAGACCGAACGAATAGACAAAGGTTGCAACCAGACTGTTTATGATAATAAATGGCACATCAATGCTGGCGTGCCCAAGCACGTAGCGACCGATGAGCCATGAGACAATCAGCATAACAATAAAGAACCCGCCCAAATACGCCAAGATAGCTGGATGCTTAAGATTGTAAGGCTGCTCAGGTTCAGGTTTTTTGTTTAATACATAGGTTCTTATCGCCCAACCAGCCGCATAAGAAAATCCACCCAACACCACATAACTAAAAAAATTCATATTACCTGACTCTAATGATACGACGGTTTATAACAAAATTGTATTGATAAAAAAGCACTTTTTATCATAAATAACAGATATGTAGTATTGACTGATAATACCTAACTAAATAGTCTCTTTAACATTATCAATGACAATATTGGCATGAGGATTGGCCAAAATATCAGTATTAACGTCATCACATTCGACTCGGTAAATAGTGTTTGCTCCTTTATAGATATAAGACAAGTACTCACTATCAAGTAGCGGATCGATATTGGCATAAACAGGCTTAACATGAGCTAATACCAACACTCTATCCGGACGACCAATCACCGCATCGACATTATCAGGGTCTATAGAGAAAAACTGTGGTATGTCGCTATTTTCAATCACCTCTAACGGCTCAGCATCATCCCAAACACGTTTGGCACTTGCAGGCTCTTTCATCTGCATGACCCATGCGCCGCCCTGTTGGCTGACTTTTATTTGCGCCGGCTCATCATGACTGACGGTGTAACAGCCCTCAAAGATAGATAAATCTGCTACCTTCTCAACCTTTTTGGTATCTGCTTGAGTATTACTATCATTACAAGCGCTCAAAAGCAGCATACTGCTCGCAGCCATCGCAATCATCAAATGGCTGAGGTTTTTAGAAGAAGATTTTGAGGCTAAGGACATCATAGGGTAATCCTGCATTCGAGCATTGAAAGCTTTAGTTAAGCAAATTATAGTTAATGTCTGGCTAGACATATCCTTACAACCGCTCTATTTTAACAGAAAACGATAAGCTTACTATTAGGATATCTGTTTTTGGTTTTTTGTGCATGGCAATTGCCCCTATTAACGCTGGATTTGTTATACTCAATTCCAACATAGGTAGATAAAATTAGCCTCCAATATATCAGTGAAATCGCTTCGCTATATCCTGTATTTATTCTCTATTAGGTCAGTAAATTTTTATGTCAGAAAATCGCAGCGCAGCGCAGCCATTTAACACCAGTAATGCCATAAACCCATTGGCTGCCAAAGCAGATACTACGGTTGCTTACACAGATGGCGCGTGTAAAGGCAATCCTGGTGCTGGTGGCTGGGGCGCTCATCTGATATTTAGCGACGGACGGACGCAGGATTTTTATGGCGGTGATAAAGAAACCACCAATAATCGTATGGAATTGATGGGTGCGATACAAGCGCTTACTCATAGCTCACATGAGCAGAAACTCGAGATTTGGACAGACTCAAGTTATGTCAAAAAAGGCATCACTGAGTGGATTGAAGGTTGGAAAAAAAGAGGCTGGAAGACGGCCAGTAAAAAACCCGTCGCCAATCAAGACCTATGGCAGCGACTCGATGAGCTCTGTCAGAAACGCGATGTTGATTGGCATTGGGTCAAAGGTCATGCTGGACATGCTGGTAATGAAAAAGCGGATGAGCTTGCGAACCTAGGTGTGACCTCACGTAGTGAAGATTTGATAACAGACGTTCAAGATAGTACTAAAAAAAAAGAGCCAATAATGGCTGATAAAAAGCCATCAAGCAGCGATGATTGGCTAAATTTTGATCCATTAGGTTTTGATATGATGGATGATGAGCTTGATGCCGAACTACTAGAGAATCAAAGTTATAATGACAGTGTAATAAATACTCATGCTTTCGCTGAAGAAAATATTAGTCCGTACAATGCCACCAATTCAATGAGTGCTATAGAAATGCCAGACGCCCAGACGCCTTTGATTGATACAAGCATCAATAACCATGCGTCCAACATGGTTACTAATGTTGAAGCAGATACGCCAAAATTCGATGGTGACACCAGCCGTGCCAATCCATATTTTAAGCCATTGCTACCCAAGCCAATAAACTGTCACCAATCTGATCGTCAGCTGATTATGGATACCGAGACCACGGGGCTGGATCCGCAAAAAGGCGATCGTGTCATTGAAGTCGGTATTGTAGAGATGATTGGACGTAAGTTCACTGGCGAAAAGCTCCACGTCTATATCAACCCACAGCGCGGTATGGATGAAGAAGTTATTCGAATTCACGGTATTTCTGAAGCATTTTTAACGGACAAACCAACCTTTGATCAAGTCGCGCAGTCGCTCTATGACTTTATGGATGGTGCAGAAATCATCGCTCATAATGCCTCGTTTGATATGAACTTCTTAAATATGGAGTTTGCCAAAGTTGGCATGCATGACTTTGCTGAGCGAGTAAAAGTGACCGACTCGCTGGTCATGGCAAAGCAGCAGTATCCTGGACAGAAAAATACTCTTGATGCTCTCGTACGTCGTTTAGACGTGGGCAAGCAAGACCGTACCTTTCACGGGGCATTACTAGATTCAGAGATTTTAGCAGAAGTCTATTTGGCGATGACTGGCGGACAAGTAACGCTAGGCATTGAGGATGACGCGCAAGCGGATGGCGGACACACAGCCCATGCTAGCTTTGCCAATTTAGCGGCTTTATTGCTTGAGTCAAGTACTGATGAGGGCGCCAATCAAAGCTGGTATGCGTCGCTCGCAGAAGATTATCCTGAGCTGAAAGCCAAAATGTAACAGGCATTAAAATCGCTTCTTATATTGGCGATTAGAGAATATAGTCTTGATTATTATAACGATAAAAAGTAAAACCTTATCTAGCGCTATTTTTTAATTTACTCTCTAACTATTTGCTATTTTCGTCAGTATCTTATGGAAAAAATAATTATGAACCACTCTACGCAAATAAAATTGACCGCGCCAACGCTTAGTGTTACTGACTTTAATTTGCCATCGCTGCACTTATTGCACGATGAGGTCAAGGTCATACTTAAAGATACTGAGATTCATTTGGGCGAATTTAATGACGACAATAGCCAAGCGCCCTTATTATTAGACTCTATTATTGTATTAAAACAGCTTTCTTGTATTTTTGAGCTGATATCTTTGGTGGGTGCAGAGGCACTCAATAATGCGATTGTACACGGTTTACAGGAGCTTTATGACAGTGGCGACAATAGTGATATTGACTTAATCATGGATCTGTCCGAAGCGATCATGACGCTTGATCGTTATATTGAATTTGTGCTACTGACTGAGTCGGTAGAGCCTGCTTTATTACTACCTATTATTAATAAGCTGAATGCTCATAGCCAAATAGCGCCTATTGCTGCTGATTATTTTTCTGCTTTTGGTAATAGTAGTGTCATTATCGCCGATCCTGAAAAGAATTTTCAGCCGCTAAATGAGCTCAACCTTGATCAAGAGCTACTGACCTATGCTTATCGTAGTGGGCTTGGCGTTACTTTGATCAATCGGGATGGCAACATCAATCAAGCTGATCAGCAAAAATTGGATGCTATGTCAGCTGCCTGTGCTTTGATAGCGAAAAATACCAGCAGTCTGTTTTGGCAAGCAGCGTCCGCTGCGGTCACTGATATCGCAGCCATCCTGCCGCTTAATGTCAGTCAAAAGCACACGCTTATTTATGTTGAGCAGCAATTCCAAAGCTATTTGCCTGTCATGGATACGCGTTTTGCTGATTTGGTCAGTTTTGCCGGACAACGTGATACTGAAGCGGCAAAAGTGCTGCGCGAGCAATACGCCGCCAACCGTTTAGAAGATCCACAGCGCCAGCAGATGGAGCGCTTCTTGTTTGGTCCAAACCGTGAGCTGACGGATACTTTGAATATCATTATCCAGACTCAAATCAATACGATTAAAGAAAATGTCGACAGCTATGCCCGTGGTGACTCAATCAATCCAGTCGATATGCAGACCTCGCAAATTATTGAAGAACTCACTACTTTGAGCTCTGCGTTGCATCTTCTTGGGCTATCTAATGCCGCCAATAGCCTGATTAAAGCGTCAGAAGCCGTAAGCACATGGCGCTCGCCTACTCCAGAAGATTTTGATCATTTATTATTGGCACTCATGCATGCAGAAAACGCGACCATCGCCATGGCTGAGATGCATACTCCAGGTGCAATTTATCTGCCGTTGAACAATCCTCATATCTCACTACATCAGCTGAATACCGCTTATGATACCTTGATAGAAGAGAGTCGTACGGCAATTGCCAGTGCTGAACAAGCAATCAATGACTACCTTGCGGAGCCTGAGCGCGATATTCTTAATATTCAAAATACCCCTGAAATGCTGCGTCAAGTAAGCGGTGCTGTGCGTTTTTTACAATTGCCAATGCCGGCCAGTATGCTCAGTCAATTGGCAAATTATTTACAGCAACGTATCAATAGTGGTAATCGTATCGATGATGGCACCTTAGCTTATATTGCTGATGTTATTATGGCAGTTGACCATCATCTAGACGGTTTCGAGAACAATCGCCCTGTCAGCAAACAAGCACTGGATGTTGGGCAGCATAGCTTAAGCCAATTGCTTGCCGCTTAATCATTTATGTAAATTTTTATACAAAGACAAGCTGATATGAGCTTGTCTTTGACCGTTTGGAAACCTATATGATGATCTGCGCCTTTGTCCTATCTGATGAAACGATCTTATGTCGTCAAACGCCTAATGGCTGGTGGCCTTTACAGGTTGAGCTAGCACACTCTGATGTCAGTAGTGAGCAAGCTTATCAATTAGGACAGGTTACATTGTTTGATAGCTTAGCGCCCAATAGCTGGCTGCTGAGTGATGTAGATGATACTGATAACGCTAATGCTAATGCTAATGCTAATGCTAATGCTAATGCTAATGCTAATGCTAATGCTAATGCTAATGCTGTCACTGTACAAGCAAGCCGCGCTATCACTTATGATTATGCAATAGCACATAATATCGCCTTACCCAGTATTTTAGACAGTGATGAATTAACAAGTAGTGACTTGGATAGCAGCGTTATTAGCAATGTAGAGAACAGTATTAACACTTTTATACCTTATCGACAGCTTATCACGCACCTGCCCATAGCATTAGCTGCTCAGCTTAGCCAAGCCATACAACTACTTCGTTGGCAAGCAGATACACAGTTTTGTAGTCGCTGCGCGGCACGCACTGTAGCTGCCAAATGCGGTGAGCGTGCTATGGTTTGTGACGTTTGTCGATTGCGTCAGTATCCGCGTGTACAGCCCTGCGTCATTACCGCCATTACTCGACCCAACCCGCAAACGGGTGAAATGCAAATTTTGTTGGCTCATCATCATCGTTACGGTCAGCAAAAAACAGCCTCTCATTTATTACAGTCGCCCCAACCGTTACTATACGGTTTGATTGCAGGCTTTGTAGAAGTAGGTGAAAGCCTAGAGCATGCTGTGGTACGCGAAGTGGCAGAAGAAGTGGGTCTTAGCTTGTCCGATATTCGCTATGTGAACAGTCAACCATGGCCGTTTCCGTCTAATTTGATGTTGGGTTTTCGAGCATCTTATGCAGATGGCGATATCGTTATACAAGAAGATGAGCTATCACATGCAGATTTTTTCGATCTATCAAAGCTGCCAAAAATACCCTTTAAGGGTAGCATTGCTTATGAGCTGATTGCGCAAATTGCCAATGAGCAAGGTATTTTGCTTTAATCTATCATATCAACGCCTCATTCAGCATTTATCCATATCACTATTATCCTATTTATTTTAATATCAGCATCTAGCACTGATATAAAGGTTTTACATTAAATGCAAAGCACCATGAATAAAAACAGCAATCATATCCGTTTAACCAATCTGCCAATCTTATTCGATTCGCTGAAGATAGAAACATTGCCTGCTGATGTTCAGGAAAAAATTGCGCGCATTGATGGCAGCCTACCGCAAACACAGTGCGGTCTATGCGACCATGCTGATGGTTGCTTACCTTATGCAGTTGCTATCGTGATGGATGGTGAGCCACATAATAAGTGTGTACCGGGTGGTCAGCCAGTGGCGGATACTATCGCGCAGATTATCGATGCTGATATGCCAACACTAAGCGCTGAACCTTCAAAATGGCCGTTAGATTCTACTTCTCAGCGGCCTGTTGAAGTGCGTGCCGTCATTCGTGAAGATGATTGCATTGGCTGTACCAAATGTATTCCCGCCTGCCCTGTTGATGCCATCGTTGGTACTGGCAAGCATATGCATACTATTTTTACGGATTTATGCACGGGCTGTGAATTATGTATAGCGCCCTGCCCTGTTGACTGCATCGATTTGGTCACGGTTGAGCGTACGCTTTCGACACCTGAGCGCACCCTTGAGCAAGAGGATTTGAGACAGCGTTATCATACCCATTTAAATCGTGTCAGCAAGCAACTTGCGGATAGCAGCAATAGTAGACCCGTGGTCAGCATGGTGGAGGCAAAACTGAATAATGCCGCCAGTCAGTCGTTAAATATCAGTGAAGCTCAAGCAAAAAACACTATTGCAGCGGCAAAGCTGCGCAGTAAAATTAAAAAGTTAGAAAAACAGCTTAGCGTACGTCCCAATGAAAGCAAACAAGCAGAATTGAATGAATTAAAAGCTGAGCTTGCACAACTTTAATAGCCAATATCTACTTTTGAATAACCAATGAACAAAATAATGGTAAAAATACCATGAGTAAAACCGTCAAACATAAAACAGCTGATACTCCGCCATCGAGGCGCATGCCCAACCGTGATGTGCGTCCATTTTTTGAGAAATTGGCGGCGACAATTGATGAGCCAGTGACTGAGCTCAATTATAAGAGTAACTTTGAGCTGCTTATCGCAGTTATATTATCAGCGCAGGCGACTGATGTCAGCGTCAATATTGCCACCAATCAGCTCTATCCGGTGGCGAATACGCCTGAGGCAATACTCGCTTTAGGCGAAGAAGGTTTGAAATCCTATATTAAGAATATCGGCTTGTTTAATGCCAAAGCCAAAAACGTCATCAAAACTTGCCGTGACTTGATTGAGAAATTTAATAGCACCGTCCCTGACAACCGTAAAGACTTAGAGTCTCTAGCGGGCGTCGGGCGCAAGACGGCGAATGTAGTTCTAAATACAGCCTTTGGACAGCCGACGATGGCGGTCGATACCCATATCTTTCGAGTGGGTAATCGTACGGGACTTGCCACTGGCAAAAACGTCTTAATCGTTGAGAAGAAACTGGTCGAACGTATCCCCGATGACTTTATCGTTGATGCTCATCATTATCTTATTTTGCACGGGCGCTATACTTGTCAGGCTCGTACCCCAAAATGCGGCGCTTGTCCTGTTTATGACGAATGTATGTTTAAAGATAAAGCAGTATTTTTAGAGTTGTAATGTGAGCAGATGATAATGATCGCAAAGCCTATCGATCAATATACTTATGCTAAATTATAATAATATCATGATTGAGCATTACTTATAATAGAACGAGTGCAGCTCACTAGAGTTTTATTGCGTTTCGAGTTAGAATAAGCGTATTTTTTGGCAAGTACGTCATATTTTTGATCCTGCTGATAATCAGGTGATAGACGTATGATTGGCGACAGCTTCAAGCACGTTGTCAGTTAATAATTCGATATAGTACAACGCAAAGCTATCGCTCTCTTAGCCTGACCCCATATGATTTATAGAAATCTGTGCCTTATGTAAATTTATATAACACATGCATTTATGAATAAGTGAATTAAGTAGTACCAATTAAACACCAAGCAATACATTGTTTGGCCAATACCAATTAAAGCAGCGCCCAGACGTTATGCTTTTTCCTATCTTTATTGATTCAATTAAGCGATCCTATTATGCGCGAATACAACTTATTTACCTCAGAATCTGTGAGCGAAGGTCATCCTGACAAAATGGCTGATCAAATCTCAGACGCTATCCTTGATGCCATCTTACGGCAAGATTTACATGCACGCGTGGCATGTGAGACCCTAGTCAAAACTGGCGCTGTCGTATTGGCAGGTGAAATAACCACCACGGCAAATATCGACGTTGAGCGCATCGTGCGTGATACGGTTAATGGCATTGGTTATCATCATTCAGACTTGGGTTTTGATGGCGAGACATGTGCGGTTATTAATATGCTTGGTAAACAATCGCCTGAGATTGCCCAAGGTGTTGACCGCGCTGACCCTGAAGAACAAGGCGCTGGTGACCAAGGTTTGATGTTTGGTTATGCTAGCAATGAAACTGAAGTATTGATGCCCGCCCCTATCGAGTATGCTCATCGCTTGATGGAGCGTCAGTCGGAGTTGCGCCGCGCAGGCGAACTACCTTGGTTACGTCCGGATGCCAAAGCACAAGTCACGCTTAAATATGATGGCAATAAACCTGTTGCTATTGACGCGGTCGTCTTATCTACGCAGCATGATCCAAGTATCTCGCAAGCTGATTTACAAGAAGCGATCATGGAGTCAATTATCAAACAAGTACTCCCGGCAGAGCTACTACATGCTGGTACACGTTATCATATCAACCCGACTGGCAAATTCGTCATCGGTGGTCCTGTTGGTGATGCAGGACTGACCGGTCGTAAGATTATTGTTGATACTTATGGCGGTATGGCGCGTCACGGTGGCGGCGCATTTAGTGGTAAAGATCCCTCAAAAGTCGATCGCAGTGCAGCTTATGCGGTGCGTTACGTGGCTAAAAACATCGTCGCTGCTGGTATTGCCGATCGCTGTGAAGTACAAGTAAGCTATGCCATTGGCGTTGCTGAACCGACTTCTATTTCGATTAACACTTTTGGTACTAACAAAATCAGCAACGATGAAATCATTAGCTTGATTCGTACGCATTTTGACTTACGTCCGTATGGTATCACCCGTATGCTGAATTTATTGCAGCCGATGTATCAGCAAACCGCCAGTTTTGGACATTTTGGTCGCCAAGGTTCTGAAACCGCCTTTACGTGGGAAAAAACTGACAAAGCTAAGATTTTAAAAGCGGATGCTGGCTTATAAAATTTTTGCTAAAACCCTTTTTGTACCTATTATCTTATCCAGTTATTAGACTGCTGTGATACATTTAAATTTACCTACCATTATTAGGAGTCGTTTATGTCTCAAGAGAATGCTCAAAACAATGAGATTGATGCAAGTCTTGAAATCACCCCTGAAATGCAGTCGTTTTATCAACGTGCTGATGCCATTATTGGTGTAGCAAACAGTCAATTAGGTCCTGATGCGCACTCAGGTCAAGTAGGTGCGTCACTGCTTTATGCCGCAGCACGTTATAGCGCATCAGTCGCCTCAATCGGCTTTGTAAAAGGTGATGATTTTGCCAAAGAAAAGGATGATATTGTCGAATTTTATACCAAACAATATCGCCAAATGCTGAGCGACAACTTGACTGATTATGCGCAGAACTTTGATAAATATATTCAGCTTAATCAAGATGATAAGCCTGCTAAATAAAACGGTTATGCTTGGTTAAAGATATTTATCTGAGCATCTTTAATGGCAGAAATTATCTTTGAGCAAATAAAAAACCCTAAGCTTACTATTAAGCTGAACTGACCCCCAAATGTTGGACGGTTTAGTTTATATCAAGGACTGAGTTCTGTACTTAACAGGACTCAGTCCTTTTAGTTTGAGTTGAATTCTTTCATGATTATAGTAGTGAATATACTCATGAATCTGTTTCTCTAAACCTTCAATCGAATTAGGCTTTTCAATATAAATCGTCTCACACTTTAGGGTACCAAAGAACCCCTCCATGAGCGCATTATCCAAACAGTTGCCTTTTCTGCTCATACTTTGCTTAATACCATGCTGTTTCAGCACCTGTCCAAACAGTCTCATTTGATAATGCCATCCTTGATCAGAGTGCAGCATTAACTTGTTATCACGGCACGCTTTCGTCTTTGCCAAAGCATCCTCTAGCATCTTGCCAACTAAGTCATAAGTGGGTCTCTTTGAGAGTGTATAACTGACAATCTCATTGTTATAACAATCAAGTATGGGTGACAAATACAGCTTATCATCACCCACCTTAAACTCAGTAATATCGGTCAGCCAGCGCTTATTTGGTTTATCTGCATGAAACTGGCGTTTTAAATAGTTCTTCGCAATCTTACCTTGTTGTCCTTTATAGGAGCGATACTTCTGACGTCTTATCTTTGCGCTAAGCTTCATGTCATGCATAAGCTTAGCGATGAGCTTATGGTTATGATGACAATCTAGCTGCTTTAATGCAGCCGTGACTCTACGATAACCATACCTGCCTTTATGCTGATGGTAAAGCTCAGTAATACGCTGTTTTAAGTCTCCATATTTGTCTTTAACGTCAAACTGACACCTATGGTAGTAAAAGACACTTTTAGCCATCTTAGCGATGTTTAGCAAAGCAGATAAAGGGTGCTCTTGTCTTAGTGCTTCGATGAGCCTTGCTTTTTGCCTGCTTGTTCCTCCGCTTTGAGCAAGGCATCGAGCTTTTTTAGGTACGCAACCTCTGCACGTAGGTATTCATTCTCACGCTTAAGCTCTGCTAAGGTTTTCTCATCATCTGGTTTGCTTGTGATAAATGGCTTGGTCATGGCGGCTCTACCTTTAGGCTTGGTTATTAGTCCAGACATGCCTTGTTGTCGATATGCTTTGTGCCAGTGGCTAATTAAAGCAGGTGAGCTGATATTAAATGTTAAAGCGACCTCGGATTGACTTAATCCTTGCGTCAGCATGGTCGTAATCACTTTGTATTTAAACCCACTGCTGTATTTAGCCTTACTTGTCTTTGGCTTGATCGCGTCTATACCACCGCTTTGATATTGCTTAACCCATTTTTGTACAAGTTTCGAATCTACTTTAAACTTCTCACTTGTGGCAAGTCCGGTATGTCCTTGCAGATAGTATGCGATGACTTGCATCTTAAAGTCTAGATCGTAACGCATAAAAATACCCCCATAAGTTGTGTCCAACTTATGGGGGTCGGTTCAAGCTTGGGGTTTTTATTTGCTTGTAAATGATAGAAAGCTATTAAAACCAACAATGCTATTGCTATGAAGTTTTTGCAGCTTTTCTCACGCATTGAGCAAAATACATAGCAGTAGTATAGCTATATATATGTATAATTTTCTCGATTTTATTTTGTACTTATCATATGATGTGGTGGATGACTTCTCCTAAATAAGTTACTATCCATTTGTATCATTCTATTTCTGATATGGTTGTCGTTGACTGTTGATAACAGGAAGTTATCGAGCGCTATTTATAAGGAAACATTATTATGAATCATTTATCTAAACCGTGGCTGTCAATACTAGGGCTCTCAGTAGCCATCACATTATCTGGTTGTAATAATCTTCCAATCAGCACCCATTCTGAGCCGCCTATTCATAGCACTGAAAACAATAAAGACCACAGTGCTAGCAGTAATCAAGGCTCAATTAACAATCCTTTCAATAAATGCCCACCCTTTAATCCTGAGCAAACCATGTGTACCGCACAGTATGATCCTGTCTGTGTCACTGTAAAAAACCAATCAGGTTTCAGTTATCGTACTGCGGGCAACGCCTGTTCAGCATGTGGTACTACCTCTGCAGTCGGTTATGTAAAAGGACAATGTGTGTAGTTTACATCCTACCTCTGGTAACTCTAATCAAATACTTTTCATCATAATATAGTCAGTCCTAAATAAAATAAGTACAAATATTATAACGCGCTACTGGTATAAATTTTTCTTGCTTGCTGTGCCTGCGCAGACAGAGGCGGCGCAAAACTTATCCCAGTAGCACTGTGTTTGATTTATAGTGGATTGACTATAGATATATCAGTAGAAATTAAAAAGCCCCAACTTATGATAAAGCTGGGGCTTTTTGAATTATTTTTTAGCTTAAGTACTATTTAAGCATTGTCTAAAAAACTCTTAACCTTCAGGCTTTTCAATATCAGGCGGACCTGTGAGCAAGTCTTCATCACGAAATTCATTGGCTGAATTGTGCTCAGCAGATTCCTCGGTGATAAACCATTGCTGATTGCGATACAATATCAAACGGTCACGACTTAAGCCACGTAGTAGCGAATACATCATTACGACTATCACTATCGCAAAAGGAAAACCTGACACAATGGAAGCCGCTTGTAGTGCACTCAAGCCACCTGCTGCCAATAGTACCGCTGCGATGACACCTTCGGTACCCGCCCAAAATAAGCGCTGAATTTTCGGTGGATTAGCATCGCCACCTGAGGTCAACATATCAATGACGAAACTGGCTGAATCCGATGACGTGACAAACCAAAGAACAATCATTACCACGATGAGCAAGTTCACAGCCGATGTTAGCGGATAAGACTCCATCAACTTAAAGATGGCACTGCCAGTATCTGCTTGGACCGCCTCGATCAAGCCAGGACTGATAATATTGGGGTCCGCCGCCGCCATTAGCTCCATATTAACGGCTGAACCACCAAAAGCGGTAAACCATAAGAACAATATGGTAATAGGAATCAACAACACTCCCAATATGAATTCACGAATCGTACGACCACGAGAGATACGAGCCACGAACACCCCAACGAAAGGCGACCAGCTTATCCACCATGCCCAATAGAAAATCGTCCATGATGCTTGCCAGTTTTCTTCACCGTTATAAGACTCTGTCCAAAGACCTAGTGGCACAATCTGATGTAAATAGTTGCCGATGTTCTCTACAAAGCTATTTATAATAAACTGAGTCGGTCCTAAAATAATCACAAAGCTTAGCAATATCACAGTAAATAATATATTGGTATCACTTAAGCGCTTAATCCCTTTATCTAATCCCATAAACAGAGATAGACCAGCCAGCATAGTGATTAAGGCAATCAATATAATTTGCACTGTAATATTATTGGGAATACCAAATAACGTCTCAAGACCTGAGTTAATCTGCAATACCCCAAGACCTAACGTGGTCACTACCCCAAACATCGTCCCAAATACCGCCAGCGTATCGACCGTATGACCCCAACCACCATAGATTTTCTTACCCAATATAGGATAAAGTGTCGAGCGGATGGCCAGTGGTAAACCCACTCGGTAGTGAAAATAAGCCAATGACAAAGCAACCATGCCGTAGAGCGCCCACACATGTAAGCCATAATGCAGGAACGAGATATTCATCGCTTGCTTGGCGGCGGCGATCGTTTCGGGCTCTCCCAATGGCGGCGCCATAAAATGGTACAAGGGTTCAGCGGTGCCCCAATAGAGCAGTCCAATACCGATGCCAGCTGAAAACAGCATGCCAATCCAGGAGACTATATTATACTCGGGCTTCTCGTTCTGATGACCAAGCCTGATATCGCCATAGCGACTGAATATCATATAAATACTCATCACTAGCGTTAAGTTAACCACCACAATAAAGAACCAGCCAAAGCGCAAAGACACGAATGCTTTTGCGTGACCAAATACCAGTTCTGCTTGCTCATTAAAAAAAGCACCAAAGATGATAAACACCAGAATTAATAGTGCTGAAGTTAAGAACACAGGTTTACTTACCCGTGGAAAAGGGCCCAAGCGGCCAACTTTTACATGATCCATTTAGTCGTCTCAGTTTTTGAAGGGGCTCACCTTAACAAGATATTACACAACTATCAAATCGAATCAGACACTTTATAACCTTGCTATTGGTCAACAAATAAAAAAATCCTAAGATAACCATGCATCTTAGGATTTGATATTACAAGTATTTTATCGTTTTTTAATAAATAAAAAACAGATATAGTGAGCTGTCAATCATTGATTGAAACGACTGTCAGCACACTCTTGATCTTTCTTCGCTTAATCACAGGTTGCTTATCTAAGCCCTAATTCATGACTATTAATCAGCATCGCGTTGATTAATCACCCTTTACAATTTTAGGTGGGCCTTTCAACAAATGCTCGTCGACGAACTCATTAGCCGAGTTGTGATCTGCCGATTCATCAGTAATAAAATTCTGCTGAGCTCGATATAGAATCAGACGATCGCGGCTAAGACCACGTAACAACGCGTACATCATGACAAAAATCACTAAGGCAAACGGTAGTCCTGCTACGATAGCAGCGGCCTGCAAAGCAGACAGCCCACCAGCCGCTAGTAGTATAGCAGCGATAACGCCTTCTGTAGTTGCCCAAAACAAACGCTGAATTTTTGGTGGATTGGTATCACCACCAGCTGTCAGCATATCGATAACAAAACTGGCCGAGTCTGATGACGTCACAAACCAAAGCATAATCATAACGACGATCAGTAGCGTAATCGGTTTTGCCAATGGATAGTATTCAACCAATTTAAAGATCGCACTACCGGTATCTGCTTGTACCGCTTCAACCAATCCTGGGCTATAATACCTGACACAGCAGAGGCAAGTTCCATATGAACAGCAACGCCGCCAAAGGTCGTAAACCAGAAGAACAAAATAAGCATTGGGATCAGTAATACCCCAAGCGTAAATTCACGAATGGTACGACCACGAGAGATACGGGCAATAAAGATACCAACGAATGGTGCCCAACTGACCCACCATGCCCAATAAAATATCGTCCAACTACTCTGCCAATCTGTCCCACTATAAGACTCGCCCCATGTACCTAGAGGCACAATCACGGTCAGATAGTTTCCGATGTTTTCAATAAAGCTATCAAAGATAAAGAGTGTCGGTCCTAAAATGACCATAAACGCCAATAAGACGATCGTGAATCCAATGTTAATGTCACTAAGTCGCTTAATACCTTTATCTAAACCCATCATAACGGAAATGGCTGCAAGCCCTGTGATGAAAGCAATCAAACCAAACTGTACAGTGAGACTATTAGGTGTACCAAATAGCTTTTCGAGTCCGGAGTTGATCTGCAGCACTCCTAGCCCTAGTGAGGTGACCACGCCAAACATCGTACCAAATACGGCCAAGATATCGACAGTATGTCCCCATCGACCATAGATTCGTTTACCGAGTATAGGGTATAGAGTTGATCGAATCGATAAGGGCAGACCGCGGCGGAAATGAAAATACGCTAAAGATAGCGCCACAATCGTATAGATCGCCCAAGCGTGTAGACCCCAATGCATAAATGAGATGTTCATCGCTTGCTTTGCTGCTGCAACCGTTTCGGCATCGCTCATTGGTGGTGCCATGAAATGATACAACGGCTCCGCTGTGCCCCAATAAACTAGGCCAATACCAATACCTGCGGAAAACAACATGCCAATCCACGAAAACAGATTGTACTGTGGTCGCTCCGTCTGATTGCCTAGCCGAATGTCACCATAGCGACTCATGGCTAAGTAAATACAAAGTGCAAGCGCCGCATTAACTAAGAGAATAAACAGCCAGCCGAATTTATCGGTAATAAAATTTTGTAAAAAACTAAAGAGAGCCCCTGCTGTTTCAGTGAAAAGTGCACCGAAAATAATGAATCCAACAATCAACAGTGTTGAGGTAATAAACACAGGTTTACTCACCCGTGGAAAAGGGCCTAATCTGCCTACTTTTACTTCTTCCATGTGCAAGTCTCAAAATTTAAGGAACATCACCTTAACAAAATAGGCTTTAAGTATCAATCAATTACAAATTAAAACTTGATAAAACCCTTAATTTTTTCTAAATAAATTAATAATTTTTTTTAGAATAACTAAATAACTATACAAATAAAAACAACTTTAGCACGATCCTACTTAGGCGATAGTCTCAGTAATCGCCCACCATTACCATCTTCAAGCGCCCAAACCTGCCCATCTGCAACCAGTACACTACGAATACGCTCGCCCATATCATAGCGATAGCGCTCAGTCGCACCATTATTTTCATCGAAATTAACAACTATCAGCGCTTTGGAGGATAAACCACTGATCAGCGCATTACCTTGCCACGCCGGAAAATCATTGTGCTTACCAGTCGAATACATACTTATTGATGAAGGGGATATGACTGGTGTCCATGTGATTTTGGGTGCTTCAAGCTCAGGACGCGTACTGTGATCAGGAATATCCACACCAGAATAATTGCGACCATTTGATACGATTGGCCAGCCGTAATTCTTACCTTTTTCAATCAGATTGAACTCATCACCACCTCGTGGACCCATTTCATGCGCCCACAACTGCTCTTTACTATCGAATGCCATCCCGAGTACATTACGATGTCCTATGCTCCAAAATTGAGCAGCGATGTCATTATTACTCACAAATGGATTGTCCATTGGCATCGAGCCGTCAGTATTTAACCGTATTATTTTTCCCAAATTGACAGTCATGTCTTGAGCAGGAGGTTTTTCTTGACGTTCGCCTGAGCTGATATATAAATATTGCCCATCAGGTGAAAATAATAAACGGTGGCTGTAATGCCCTTGCCCATCTACCTTTGGCGTCTGCTGCCAAATTGGGACCATCTTCTGCAAACTTGGTTGATCAGTATCCAAACCTGATAGTTTGGCTTTAATGACTTTTGCACCAAATTTATTACTATCATCACCAGTGCCTGCCTCAACGTAGCTGATATATACGTTGTTAGAGGTAACAAAATCTGGTGCAAGAATAATATCACCAAGACCGCCTTGTCCCCCGTAAGCGACTTTAGGCACGCTAGCGATTTCTGTCTTAGTACCTGTTGCCGTATCAACAATGAATAATTCGCCTGTCTTTTGTGTGACAAGCAGTTTTGATGGTTTATTACTAACGATAGGTAATGCAGTCATTGCCCATGGCTCATCAAAGGTGGCAACGGCTTTTGTGGTAAAGGCAGGTTTGTCCGTACTTGCAACATCTGCTACTGAGGTTTCAGCTTCTTGATATTTTGCCAAATCGGCATTGGTATCAGTGGCAGATTGATTTGAACAAGCAGAAGTACTAAACAGTAATGCTGTGATAATTATCGGTAACGTTAATGGTTTACTCATATACTGCCTATTTATTATTATCATTCTTTTATCTCCATAAATTTTATATTTATATAATTAGAGCTTAGATTATTTATAACATAATCTAAGTATGGCAAGAGTAAAAATAATGATGGCGCACAAAGTAAAAACCCCTTACTTGCCGGTATAAAAAATGGGCAAATAAGGGGCTTAGTTTCGGGTCAAGGGCTAAAATGAACGATTAGCTCATTCTAAGCTTATCAAATGTCAGCTTATCATCCACACCGACATCGACTTTGATGATATCACCAGCAACAAAGTCACCTGCCAGCAGCTTCAATGACAATGGGTTTTCAATCTCTTGCTGAATGGCACGCTTGAGTGGACGCGCGCCATAAACAGGATCATAACCAACCGCAACCAGCTTATTCATCGCTTCTGCTGATAACTCGATATCTAACTCACGCTCATATAAACGCTGACGCAAGCGGTTTAACTGAATCGCAGCAATACCTGCCATCTGCGACATACCTAGTGGATGGAATACCACGATCTCATCGATACGGTTGACAAACTCTGGACGGAAATGCTGCCCAACTGAATCCATCACTTCAGCTTTGATATCCTCATAGCTCTCGCCGACCATTTCTTGGATTTTATGCGAACCCAAGTTACTGGTCATAATAATCACAGTATTCTTGAAATCAACGACACGACCTTGTGAGTCAGTCAAACGACCATCATCCAACACTTGTAGCAAGATATTAAACACATCAGGATGCGCTTTTTCAACTTCATCAAACAAAATCACACTATAAGGTTTACGGCGTACCGCTTCAGTCAAGGCACCACCTTCTTCATAACCGACGTAGCCTGGCGGGGCACCAACCAAGCGGCTGACGCTGTGCTTCTCCATATACTCACTCATATCGATACGTACAATAGCATCTTCACTATCGAACAAGAAGTTCGCCAATGACTTGGTCAGCTCAGTCTTACCGACACCCGTAGGTCCTAAGAATAAGAATGAACCTGAAGGACGATTCGGATCAGACAAGCCAGCACGGCTACGGCGTACCGCATTGGCTACCGCTTCAACTGCTTCGTCTTGACCGATGACGCGCTCATGGAGTTTTTCTTCCATTGCCAGCATCTTATCACGCTCGCCTTGCATCATTTTACTGACTGGAATACCCGTCGCTGCAGCAACGACTTCAGCAATTTCATTATCCGTGACTTTGTTACGCAGCAGTTTTACACCACTATTTTCACCAGTCTGCTCTTTTTGCTCTGCCAGGTCAGACTCATGGATACGGCGCTCTAACTGCGGAATCGTCTCGTATTGTAGCTTACTCATGATCTCATAATCGCCTTCACGACTGGCTTTATCATAAGCAATACGCGCTTTGTCCAGCTCGTCTTTTAGCTGCTGACTGCCTTTGACCAAAGCTTTTTCTGCTTGCCAGATCTCGTTGAGATCAGCGTATTCTTTCTCTAACTCTTCAATTTGTGCATCAAGCACTTTACGCTCTGCTTGCGCACCAGCATCTTCTTCATTTTTGAGTACTTCGCGCTGCATTTTTAGCTGTATCAGACGGCTATCGAGCTTACCTAAAGATTCAGGTTTGCTGTCCATCTCCATACGTAAGCGACTGGCGGCTTCATCAATCAAGTCAATCGCCTTATCCGGTAACTTGCGATCAGTAATATAACGATGGCTCATCCGCGCAGCAGCAATGATGGCGCTGTCTTGGATATCGACTCCATGATGAAGCTCATAGCGCTCTTTTAGACCACGCAATATCGCAATGGTGTCTTCGACCGTTGGCTCATCAACCAATACTTTTTGGAAACGACGCTCAAGTGCTGCATCTTTTTCAATATACTTACGATATTCATCTAAAGTCGTCGCACCGACGCAGTGCAGCTCACCGCGAGCAAGCGCTGGTTTGAGCATATTACCAGCGTCCATCGCGCCATCTGCTTTACCAGCACCTACTAAAGTATGCAACTCATCGATGAATAGGATAACGTTACCTTCTTGCTTCGATAAGTCACTAAGTACCGCTTTAAGTCGCTCTTCGAACTCACCACGGAATTTTGCCCCCGCAATTAACGCACCTAAGTCCAACGACAGCACTTCTTTGCGACGTAAACCTTCTGGTACATCACCATTAATAATTTTTTGAGCCAAACCTTCTACAATGGCCGTTTTACCAACACCCGGCTCACCAATAAGCACAGGGTTATTTTTGGTACGGCGCGACAACACCTGAATGGTACGGCGAATCTCTTCGTCACGACCAATCACAGGATCAAGCTTACCTAGCTCTGCTTGCTCCGTTAAGTTAATCGTATATTTATTGAGGGCATCACGCTGATCTTCAGCGTTTTGATTATTCACGGTATCATCACCGCGTAATTGCTCAATCACGGCTTTCAATTTATTGGCTGTAACACCCGCACTTTCAAATACCTTTTTGGTATCGCCTTGTTCAGCCAGTGCCAACATTACCCATTCGGTGGCGATAAAATCATCACCTTCTTTTTGTGCTTGGCGGTCTGCCAAGTTCAGAATTTTGACTGAATTTGGGTTTAGATTAACGTCTCCTGTTGGCTCACTAATCGTTGCTTGGTTGTCGAGCGCTTTTGCCACGCCATTTTTTAGCGCAGGAATAGAGGCGCCCGCTTGCTGGCAAATAGACAAATTAGACTCATCTTGTAGCAAGACTGCTAGCAAATGCACAGGGTCTATTCCCGTATGGTCGCGCCCTAACGCCAGACTTTGTGCTTCTTGAATGGCAGATTGCAACTTTTGGGTAAACTTCTCGAATCTCATATTTGTTTCCTCTTATAATTAATAATATTTTATATCTGATAGTAGCTGCGGCTTTTTATAAGTATTAAGATGCCTTAAGCTTTTCGTTGTTATCTATATCGGGTTTGTTAAGTAATATTTCAATGTAAATTTAACTTTTATCAATAATATTTAGTAGCTTATGACTGTCAGTTGCTTTCAATTAAATAGACCATACAAAACACTAATATATCACCTTATCGATATAAACCTTACTTATAACAATGATATGACGATAAAGCATTAATAGGCACATTTATGGGAGATTTCAAGGGAAGATAGAAAAGAAAAAATAGGAAGTTTGGGATTTTTCAGAAAGAAAGAGATGAGTATGTTAAGAGTATGAATAAATTATCGAAAAAACCTTAAATGAGTGATTTAGAAATATCTATAAAAGTAGAAAGTACGTTAAATATGAGCTGAATAAACATACGTTAACAAGGTGCTTATTCCACAATTTCGATAGGTGTACCAATCTCTACAGCCGCCATGATTTCATCCATCTCATTATCGGTAACGGCAATACAGCCATCGGTCCAGTCGCGTTGCTGATTTATCGCTGCCAAATGCCCAAAACCGTTTTTCTGGCCATGAATCATAATATCGCCGCCGGGACTAATACCTCGTGATTTGGCACGGGCTTTATCCGCCGCATTAGGATAGCTGACATGAATAGAGCGATAGAATTTAGATTTTTCATTTTTATAATCGAGTATATAAGAACCTGTCGGAGTGCGTTTGTCACCTTGTTGCTGCTTATGACCGACAGGATTGCCGCCCAAGGCAATGTGATAGGATTTGATAACTTTATTATCACTTAGCAACTGCAGGGTGCGAGCGGATTTATCGACAAAAACTTTATCAATCATAATATTGTTAAGCATGGCTTGTTTGTTCTCTGAAACACCCTCAGCAGCAATGGCACTCGTGCTAGTCATGATAGCGAGGCTAAAACCTATGACGATAAATAACCAATGTGAATATTTACTATTTATATTGAAAAAAGACATAGTTTTTGCTTCTTAAGGGTAAGCGCTCATTGATAAAACCATCTTTTATAAGATAGCAAAATACTATGCCAAGTTTGTGCAAGCTTTATGAATTAAGGGTAAATTTGCTGCAATCAAAATCTAAAATCACCTTACACCATACGAATTGCGCCATCTAGGCGAATCACTTCACCATTTAGGTAGGCATTATCAATAATGTGCGTGACCAATTTAGCAAACTCATTTGGATTGCCTAAACGCTTTGGATAAGGAACACCGGCCTCTAGCTGTTCGCGCGCTTTTTCAGGGATAGTATCCATCATCGGTGTGGCAAAAACACCAGGTGCGATGGTCATAACGCGAATACCATGACGCGCCAGCTCACGCGCTAGCGGCAAGGTCAGACCAACGACGCCAGCTTTAGACGATGAATAGCTTGCTTGCCCTACTTGCCCATCAAAAGCCGCGATAGAAGCCGTATTAATAATGACGCCATTATCAGCGTTCTTCTCTACGGAGCTGTCTGCGTTATTGGCATTGGCTACACGCTTCGCAATACTCGCTGCGACCAAACGCGCGACATTAAAGGAACCAACAAGATTAATATTGACGCCGCGACTAAAAGCATCGAGATTTGCTGGGTTATTATCACGGTCCAGCAGCTTTTGCACAACGGCAATACCTGCACAGTTGATAGAACCTTGTAAGCCGCCAAATTCTTTTTCAGCCATATCCACAGCCGCTTGTACCTCATCGCCACTGGTCACATCACAGCGTACAAAACGAGCATGGTCACCCAATTCATCAACCAGTGCTTGCCCCATCGACTCATTAAGATCAGCGATGACAACCTTGCCGCCTTGAGCCACGATAGCACGCACTACCGACTCACCCAGACCTGACGCACCGCCCGTGACCAAAAAGCTGTGTTGTTCAATTTGCATAATTTTTCCTTTAATTGATATTTTCACTGTTATTTTTATCAGTTATCGATTTTTATCTTAACCTGACGATATGAATGTATTGCTTTATTAAGCCGCAGATAAACTGCGCAGCAAAAAGCGCTGAATTTTACCACTTGGGGTTTTTGGTAACTCTTTCACAAACTCAACCTCACGTGGATAAGCATGAGTTGATAGACGCCTGCGTACCAAGTCTTGAATCTCTTTAGCAATCTCGTCTGTGCCTTTGATACCATCTTTTAGCACCACATAAGACTTAATGGTATGACCACGCACTTCGTCTGGCACCCCAACTGCCGCTGACTCTGCGACTGCCTCATGCTCAAGCACTGTGTTTTCAACATCGGTTGGTCCAACGCGGTAACCTGCTGTAATGATAATGTCGTCATCACGCCCTGAAAACCAATAGCTGCCATCACTATGACGCTCAACCACGTCACCTGTTAAATAATAGTCATCAGCGAAGGCATCTTTTTCATTCCAGCTATAGCCGCGGAAATAAAACGCGGACGATTGACTGACCACTACGGCAAGCTGTCCTTGCTCGCCATCAGGTAATATATTCATATCATCATCTAACACCACCAATGTGTGCCCCGGTAGCGCCATGCCCATCGAGCCTACTGGACAGTCATGTGCCAATGCATGGTGCTCACAGCAGGTCATTCCTGTCTCGGTCTGTCCGTACTGATCACAAACCTTGCAGTTTAAGTAGGTCTCAACCCAATTGACCACTTCGGTATTTAAGGTCTCGCCTGCTGAATTGGCACAGCGCAGTGATAATTTAGCCGCTGCGTCATTGTGAGCAGCTTCAAATACGCCACTCGATTTCATCATACGAAATGCAGTCGGTGAAGACGCCAAATTGCTAATTTTATGGCGTACCATAAAGTCGCGGGTATTGGCAGCATCGAAGCCCGCTTCATTAAAATAGGTAGTAATACCTAATAATAATGGCCCAGTAATCGCATAATATAACCCATACGCCCAGCCTGGATCTGCCATATTCCAGTAGTTGTCATCCGCGCGCAGGTCAATTGCATAACGCATGTACAGATAAAAAGCCGAAAGTGCGCTTAGTGGCACACTAACGCCTTTTGACTTACCAACCGTACCCGAGGTAAACATCTGTAAAAATGGTGCATCGGTATTTAGTAACACTGATTCTATAGTTTGTGGCTGCTTTGATATCTTGTCAGCATAGTTATCATCACCCCAGCTTTGCGCATCTACCTTGCTACCAACCAACACCATTTTGGTTTGCTTCGCCAAGTCGTCAAACTTGCCACGATTGTCTTGATTGGTAAAAACAACTTTAGTATTAGCTTTGTCCATTCGATACTTAATCGAATCATAACCAAAGGCGGTAAACAGCGGTTGATAGACTGCGCCAATCCGCCAAGTGGCTAATACAATGGTGAGTAACTCAGGGGTACGCGGTAGCATAGTTGCCACTTGGTCACCCGCTTGCACGCCATAAGAAAGTAGTAAACTGGCAACCTGTGCACTTGCTTTATCAAGCTCAGCAAAGCTCATACGCGTGACATTGCCAGCCGTATCTTCATGAACTAGCGCAATATTATCACCGCGACCGTCACGTACATGACGTCCACAGCACGCCATATAGGCGTTTAAACGATCATCTACATTTTCACCAAATATCTCTGTCAGTAATGCGTTCATATCAAAATTATTATAATAGTCACTATAACTCGTTAGCGCCTGTGAGGTATTTACAGCATGATTTGAAGGGGTGTTTAAAGAGGTAGTACTTGAAGGAGAGGTATTCATAAGCTAATCCTTTAGCAATCGAGAATCACTGACAAAATCAGAGAGTTAGAAATAATAGAATAAATCGTAAAACAGCTATATTTGATCAACCATTTAAACATCTTAAATGGCACATGCTCTATTAGTAACGTATTTTTATACTTATTTCAATACATAACGTATCATTTTTATTATTCCCTAAAAACAGTTACTTAGTAATGGTTTACTGTCGCGCGCTCAAAAACCCAAGTAACGCCTTCTCTTCACAGCTTTGATGCCGTTTGGTACGTCCACGGCGCGCTTGTTTATAAGGCTCAAAAAACTCCCCTGCTAAAAACTGCTGGATAATAATAGGATTGATATAAGAGGATCGACAGACCGTTGGGGTATTGCCGAGCTCATCGGCGACGCTTTTTACCATATCAGTCACCAGTTGCTGACGCTCTTTACTATCGAGCGCACTGGCTAAAATCAATTTACCAGATTTGGTTTGCAGCTCATCATAAAGGTAGCTTGCTGCCAATACACTTGCCATCCAAGTACGAAAGTCTTTTGCACTGTATAAATTGCCGCTATAACTTTCACACTCATTACCACAGGTATGCGTACGCAGATAATCATTGATATCAGCGCTATCAACGACTTGCTTATTGCCCTCTTCATCTAAGTATTTGAATACTTGATAACCGGGCAGCTCAGAGCACGCTTGGATGATGTCAATCAAACGCTCATCTTGCAATTCTATATGATGCTCTTTGGCACTTTTACCGACAAAGTCAAATGCCAGTCCAGTATCCGTTTCGCTGACATGCTTACTGCGTAACGTGCTTAAACCATAACTTTTATTGAGCTTGGCGTAACGACTATTACCGATACGAATCAAAGTGGTCTCAAGTAATTTGACCACTGCTGCCAACACATTGTCACGTGATAAGGGTTTGGCTTCTAAATCTTTTTCAACTTGCGCACGCAGATTGGGCAATGCTTCAGCAAAACCTATCATGGCATTAAACTTGGCTTGGTCACGTACCCGATCCCACTCTGAATGATATAAATACTGCTTACGCGCTTTATCATCTCGACCTGTCGATTGTAGATGTCCTTTATCATCTTGGCATATCCAAACTTCTGACCACATCGGCGGTATGACTAAAGCATCAAAGCGCTGACGCAAGGCTTTATCTTTGACCGTTTTGCCAGTGGCATCTCGATAAGTAAAGCCACGCCCAGAACGCCGACGCCCATATCCAGGATCGGTATCGCTGACATAACGTAAGTTTGCGAGGCTCGCCAAGTGCTCATAATCATGGCGCACATCTTGTATATTGGTTGGTTGATTTGACTTCGCCATAAAAAATACTCATTTACTAATATCGTTGTTTTAGCATAATCAACCGCCATTATCATTGCTGTGTACTTGCCATGGACAATGTGTAATGCTGTGTAAAATAAAACCGATAAATGGCTTGTAGATTTTGGGCGCTACGGCATAATTTAAGACAAACTGACTAAAGACACCATTAATATGACAAACGCCACTCCTATAAACCCAACTAATGGCTCTTTAAAAATAATGCCATTATCTCAAAGTGATTACGATGCTTGGTTAAGCCTATGGCAAAGCTATCTGACGTTTTATGAGAGCAGCTTGCCATTAGAAACGACGAATGCAACGTGGCACAGTTTGCTCGATAGTAATGTGTCGATTTATGGTTTTGGTGCTTGGCAAGACGACAAGTTGGTAGGTATCACGCATGTGGTGCTACACCCCAATACTTGGAATAGCACTGAATGCTGCTACTTAGAGGATTTATACGTGAATCAATCTGTACGAGGGCAAGGCGTAGGACGTGCATTGATTGAACAGGTTTATGAGTTTGCACGCCAGCAAAACTGCAACCGCGTTTATTGGACAACCCAAGAGGGAAACACCACAGCGCGCAAACTCTATGACACAATCGCCACTCAAACAGATATGGTGCAATACCGTAAGAACTTATAGATTGTATTAGCTTGTTTTATTGTTTGAAATTAGTCGGAAAATAAAGTACTCATAAAAAAACGCCAAGCATTAACTTGGCGTTTTTTTGACGACTGTACTCATATGGGAAATGGCTATTTACCGTAAGTACATAAATAAGCAGACTCAACTTCCACTTTTACTTGAAACTTCTGATTGGCTTCAATGGTAAATTGCTCGCCAGCATTAAAGGTTTGCCACTCATCACTTTCTGGCAATTTGACCGTCAATGCACCACTGACTACGCTCATGGTTTCAAATTCGCTGGTACCAAACTCGTACTCGCCAATTTCCATCACGCCAACTGTTGCAGGCTTAGTTGCCGTTTGAAAGGCAATAGAAGTCACTTTGTTTTCAAAATAATTATTAACGCTTGGCATAATTTTCCTTAATTAAGTGTTGGTTGATATTTTAAATCTGTCTTTATATTCTATTTTTACAGTCCAGCTTTATAGACCCGCTTTTAGGCTCGCTTCGATAAATTGATCGAGATCGCCATCGAGTACCGCACCGGTGTTAAAGGTTTCGACGCCAGTACGCAAGTCTTTGATACGAGAGTCATCAAGCACGTAAGAGCGGATTTGACTGCCCCAACCGACGTCGGACTTGCCATCTTCAACCGCTTGCTGGGATTCCATACGCTTTTGCATCTCTAGCTCATAGAGCTTAGCACGTAGCATTTTCATCGCCGTCGCTTTATTACCATGCTGGCTACGCTCGTTCTGACAAGTGACCACTACGCCACTTGGCTCGTGGGTGATACGTACCGCAGAATCGGTGGTGTTTACGTGCTGACCACCTGCGCCAGAAGAGCGATAGGTATCGATACGCAAATCTGCTGGATTGATATCAATTTCGATATTATCATCAATTTCAGGCGACACAAAAACGGCGGCAAATGAGGTATGACGACCGTTATTGCTATCAAATGGTGACTTACGCACTAAGCGATGGACGCCGATTTCGGTACGTAACCAACCAAAGGCATAGTTCCCTTTAATCTCAATCGTGGCCGACTTGATACCAGCGACACTACCTGATGATACTTCAATCACTTCAACTTTAAAGCCATGCGCTTCCGCCCAGCGCGTATACATACGCAGTAGCATTTCTGCCCAATCTTGCGCCTCTGTACCTCCACTACCTGACTGGATGTCCAAGTAGCAATTATTTGGGTCCATCTCACCGCTAAACATCCGGCGAAACTCTAAATCGGCAACGCGCTTTTCAGCGTTGTCTAATTCGGCTTGCACATCCGCCAGCAAGGATTCATCCTCTGCTTCTACCGCCAGCTCCAGCATGGCAGATGCATCTTCCAATGTAGTTTCAAGCGACACCACCACATCAATCACACCATCAAGCTGACTTTTTTCTTTATTAATCTTGGTCGCACGTTCTGGATCATTCCATAGCTCGGGGTTTTCTAACTCTAAATTGACTTCTTCTAAGCGTTCTTGCTTACCATCGAAGTCAAAGATACCTCCGCAAGTCCTGCCCACGCTCAGATAAGTCTTTAATTCGTTCTTGATACGGATTGATTTCCATAAAGGTTCCTATATATTTTAAAAGATACGATAGCGCTATTTTAAATGAGATTCAGGTGAAATGTTTGGCTAATTTTAGCCGCTATTTTCATCTTTTAAATTGACCAATCCTCAACCGCCCAGCGGTGTGCCAACGCATGGGCATGTAGCGCATCATCGGGCGACACACAAATAGCCACATCCGCCCATTCAAGCAGCGGAAGATCATTTTTGGAGTCAGAGTAGGCATAAGTCTTGTCAAAATGAATGCCAGCCAGTTGCTGTTTGCCAATCCATTTATCCAAATGATAAATTTTACCTTCTTTAAAGTTTGGCTTATCGGTCAATTTACCCGTATAGCGCTCATCTTTTATCTCAAGAGGCGTTGAGAGCACATTGCCGTCTTCAATCCCAAAACGCTTAGCAATCGCCGAAACGACAAAGTCATTGGTCGCCGAAATAATCACCACATCGTGACCTGCTTCAACATGCTGACACAGTACTTCCATCGCTTTTGGGCGGATATGCGGCTCGATTTCACTTTTAATATAGTCTTCTCGCAACTCATGCAACCTATCCATTGATAAGCTACTTAAAAACTGTGCCACAAATTCATTATATTCCGTCGCATCAAGCGTACCTTCGATATAATCATTATAAAATTTCTGGTTGGCAGTGCGATACTCGGCTTCGTCGACAAGATTATGCTTGACGATATATTCGCCCCATAAGTAGTCGCTATCGACATCGAGCAAAGTATGGTCTAAATCAAATAGCGCTAAGGTGCGTGAGACAGTCTGGCTGACAATGCTTGGCGTGCTCATAATAAAAGACTCATTAATGACAATTGGTAATAATTAATAGTAATCGGTCGTTAGTAACTGTTGATTAGTGATTGTTCATTAGCAACTTATTCTGGTTGCTCAATCTCTCTAAGACCCGTTTTAAACTTCTGACAACGATCGCTATAATGTAGCGCTGACAGTTTCATCATGACTGCCTGTTCATCAGTCAAAGTTTTGACCACTGTTGCAGGAGCGCCCACAACGAGAGAATTATCTGGTATCTCTTTGCCTTCGGTGACCAAGGCTTTGGCACCGATAATACAGTTTTTGCCGATTTTGGCATTATTCAAGATGACTGCGCCAATGCCGATCAAGCTATTATCACCGATTTCGCAGCCATGCAGCATCGCTAAATGACCAATGGTGACATGATTACCGATTTTTACCTCGATACCAGCATCAGTATGAATAACACTGTTTTCTTGCACGTTAGTATAGTCACCGATATGGATGCGTTCATTGTCGCCACGAATCACTGCGCCAAACCAGACGCTTGACTGATGACCCAAATACACGTCGCCTATCACGCGTGCTGAGTCTGCAACCCAACCATTAAAGGGTACAGCGAATGTAGGCACTTTGTCTAAATATTGATAAATCATACTCTATCCTTGATAGGTTTTATTCAGTTGTTATTATTAATAAATGTAGCTGAGACAGATATCGGCTATAAAACTGACCTGTAAATATGTGAGCGCTGAATTTAGGAGCAAGCAGTTGTAGTATAATGCGGTTTTCCTTCATCTGCTCTATAAACCCTCTTTAGGATTGCCGCAATGATCAGCAAAAACGCTTCCGCTATCATTTTATTACCCAGTAGTTTTTTATTATCGAGCAGCTTGCTTGTCGCTATGCCAGCTCACGCCAGTAGTAGCGATAATATCGACAAGGCGGGTGACATTCTATCTTTCGCTATACCAGCAGTTGCTTACGGTAGCACTTATTATATGGATGATAAAGAGGGACGAGAGCAATTTTATTATTCATTTGCAACCAATGTTGCAGCCACTTATGCCCTAAAATCTGTGATTAGTAAAGAGCGCCCAGATGGCAGCGATGATGATTCTTATCCATCTGGTCATACCTCAAGAGCCTTTCAGGGAGCCAGCTTTATTCATAAACGCTATGGACTAAAATATAGTGTTCCTGCCTATATTGGCGCAGGTTTTGTGGCTTATAGCCGCATTGAAGCCGATGAGCATGACGCTGTCGATGTATTGGCAGGCGCTGCCTTAGGTATGGCGAGCAGTATGTATCTGACGAAAAGCTATCAAGATGATCAGCTGCATATCGCCACCAACTTATCGCCAGATTATTATGGCTTATCAGTACATTATAACTTTTGATCAATAAATCCTAGTCTTCATACCTATTTATATCACCTCCTAGTCACTACCTATAGCCACATCTACTATGGCTGCTCATGATTGAAAGGTTAAATAAGAAACATCTTAAATTTATTAGTCAAGCATCAGCTTAAGATGCTAGCCCTTAGTGCAAAACTCTAGTATAATGCGCAAAATCTGTGCCAAAGCGAGCGGACATGATGTAAGTTACTTATTCACCACCTAGTGAATCCTGTACCTTTTCATCTATGATGTCTTCTCGCTTTTTTGTGGAAAAATTTTGGCGCTGTCTCTTTTATTATGGTTATTTAGCCGCAGTTAAATAGCAATAATCAAAAAAGCAGCGCTTTATTTTAACCAAAAAACAGCACAGCACTCACTAATAACAGCGGAGGCAACCCTTGAATTCATCGGCAGAAATACAAGCAATTTTGGCACTAGCAGACGGTACGATTTTTCGCGGTTTGAGTATCGGTAGTCTTGGTCATCGTGTCGGTGAGGTGGTATTTAATACAGCCATGACAGGGTACCAAGAAATCCTAACTGACCCAAGTTACGCGCGCCAACTGGTCACGCTTACCTATCCGCATATCGGCAATACTGGCACCAACGCTGAAGATGTTGAGTCTGGTAATGGTCATCAAGTGTGGGCTGAAGGTCTTATCATCCGCGATGCAACCATGGTGACCTCAAACTTCCGCAACTCAGAGTCACTGAGTGATTATTTACAGAGCCATAATACCGTCGCTATTGCTGATATTGATACCCGTCAACTGACCCGCCTACTACGTGATAAAGGCGCGCAAAACGGCTGTATCATGACGGCTTCTAACGGCGCAACGATTAGCAGCGAAGATGAACAGCAAGCGATTAAATTGGCACAAGAATTTGCTGGTATCGAAGGTATGGACTTAGCAAAAGAATGCTGTACACCGACGACATTTGAATGGACCGCTGGTAGCTGGGATTTATCAGACACTTTACTTAACCGCGATGTAGCTGGTAGCCATGATAGCGGTACAGGCGGCTTCTTTAAGCACTTGGGTACGCACGTCGAAGCAAAATATAACGTCGTTGCCTATGACTTTGGTAGCAAAACCAATATCCTACGTATGCTCGTTGACCGCGGTTGTCATGTCACTGTCGTGCCAGCACAAACGCCTATCGCAGATGTCCTCGCGATGAATCCAGATGGTATCTTCTTATCAAATGGCCCTGGCGATCCAGCTGCCTGTGATTACGCTATCGATGCGGTACGTCATATCATTGAACAAACTGACATTCCAACCTTTGGTATCTGCTTAGGTCATCAGCTGATTGGTCTTGCCAGCGGTGCAAAAACCATCAAAATGAAAACTGGTCATCACGGTGCCAACCATCCGGTACAAGACTTGGCAACTGGCACGGTTATGATTACCAGTCAAAACCATGGTTTTGCGGTTGATGAAGACACGCTGCCTGCCAATGTTAAATCGACCCATCGCTCATTATTTGACGGTACCAACCAAGGGATTGAGCTGACCAATAAGCCAGTCTTTAGTTTCCAAGGTCACCCAGAAGCCAGCCCTGGCCCGCATGATGCTGCGCCACTGTTCGATAAATTTGCCGATATGATGGCAGCAGCGAAAGCTTAATCCCTAGCCATAAATAATAAGTATAAAGCTTGAAGCACAGATGGTGATTCAAGCTACACCATGCCAGACACGATAAGCGTTATTGAACATATCGTTAAAATGCAGATTACTCAAAATATCACTCAAACGAAGGTAGCCCTAACTATGCCAAAACGTACCGACATAAAAAGCATTCTTATCATTGGCGCAGGCCCTATCGTCATCGGCCAAGCATGTGAGTTTGACTACTCAGGCGCGCAGGCGTGTAAAGCGCTAAAAGAAGAAGGCTACCGCGTCATCTTGGTCAACTCAAACCCTGCGACTATTATGACTGACCCAACCATGGCGGATGCGACCTATATCGAGCCGATTACTTGGCAGACGGTTGAGCAAATCATTGCCAAAGAACGCCCTGACGCTATCTTGCCAACCATGGGTGGTCAGACCGCTCTAAACTGTGCCTTAGAGTTAGACAAGCACGGCGTATTAACCAAATATAACTGCGAATTGATTGGGGCAACCAAAGATTCAATAGAGATGGCAGAAGACCGCAACTTGTTCGATAAAGCCATGAAGCGCATCGGCCTTGAGTGCCCACGCGCTGAAACTGCCGAAACCATGGAAGAAGCGTTTGCGACCCAAGAAAAAATGGGCTATCCGTGTATCATTCGCCCTTCATTTACCATGGGCGGTTCAGGTGGCGGTATCGCCTATAACCGCGATGAGTTTATCGAGATTTGCGAGCGCGGCTTTGACTTGTCGCCAAACCATCAATTGCTTATCGATGAGTCACTCATCGGTTGGAAAGAGTATGAGATGGAAGTGGTTCGTGACAAAAACGACAACTGCATCATCATTTGTGCCATTGAAAACTTTGACCCAATGGGTGTGCACACAGGCGACTCTATCACGGTTGCCCCTGCGCAGACTTTGACGGACAAAGAATATCAAATCATGCGTAATGCTTCATTAGCAGTACTGCGTGAGATTGGTGTGGAAACGGGCGGCTCAAACGTGCAATTCGGTATCAACCCTGAAACGGGTCGTATGGTCGTCATCGAGATGAACCCACGTGTATCACGTTCATCAGCATTGGCCTCAAAAGCCACGGGCTTCCCGATTGCAAAAATTGCGGCAAAATTAGCAATTGGCTATACCTTAGATGAATTGCAAAATGACATCACGGGCGGCAAAACCCCAGCCAGCTTTGAGCCTGCGCTTGATTATGTCGTCACTAAGATTCCTCGTTTTAACTTTGAGAAATTCCCACAAGCCGATAATGTATTATCAACGCAAATGAAGTCAGTTGGTGAAGTCATGGCGATTGGTCGTAACTTCCAAGAGTCGATGCAAAAAGCATTACGCGGCATGGAAACTGGCAATGATGGTTTTGATGAGCAAATTGACTTATCAAAAGTAAGTATTGAAAAAGCGCGTAGCGAAATCACCAATCGCTTAACCATTCCAACGCCTGAGCGCATTTATTATATTGCGGATGCTTTCCGTATTGGCATGAGCGTCGATGACGTTTTCAAACTAACCAAAATCGACCCATGGTTCTTGGTACAAATCGAAGATATCGTAAAAACCGAAGCACAAGTTAAAGCGTTAGGTTTTGGCGGCTTAACTGAGCATAATTTACGTGGCTTTAAGCGTAAAGGCTTATCAGATTTGCGTCTTGCTAAGTTGCTTGGCGTCTCACAAAAGCAGCTACGTACCAAACGTTGGGACTTAAATGTCTATCCAGTTTATAAGCGTGTCGATACTTGTGCAGCAGAGTTTGCTACCAGCACCGCTTATATGTACTCAACATACGATAGCGAATGTGAAGCCAATCCTACCGATAATAAGAAAATCATGGTTATCGGCGGTGGTCCTAACCGTATCGGTCAAGGTATCGAGTTTGACTATTGCTGCGTACACGCGGCGCTTGCCATGCGCGAAGACGGCTACGAGACCATCATGGTCAACTGTAACCCTGAAACCGTTTCTACCGATTATGACACCTCTGACCGTCTCTACTTTGAGCCAATCACATTAGAAGACGTGTTAGAAATCGTCCGTATCGAAAATCCTGATGGCGTGATTGTACAGTTTGGTGGTCAAACACCATTGAAGCTCGCCCGCGCACTTGAAGCCGCTGGCGTCAAAATTATTGGTACGAGCCCAGATGCCATTGACCGCGCTGAAGATCGTGAACGCTTCCAGCATATGATTCAGCAGTTGAATCTTGTGCAACCAACCAATGCCTTGGCGACTAGCTTAGAAGACGGTTTGGTCAAAGCAAAAGATGTTGGCTATCCATTGGTTGTACGTCCATCCTATGTACTCGGTGGTCGCGCGATGGAAATCGTTTATAACGAAGATGAGCTCAGACATTATCTGCGCACTGCGGTACAAGCATCAAATGAAGCGCCGGTATTGTTAGATCGTTTCTTAGACGATGCGATCGAAGTCGATGTTGACTGTGTTAGCGACGGTACAGATGTGGTGATTGGCGGTATCATGCAGCATATCGAACAAGCGGGTGTCCACTCTGGTGACTCAGCATGCTCATTGCCGCCTTACTCGTTGTCTGATGAGCTGTGCGATGTGATGCGCGCACAAACCGTCGCCATGGCAAAAGAGCTTGGTGTTGTCGGCTTAATGAACGTCCAGTTTGCGGTAAAAGGTGAAACGGTTTACATCTTAGAAGTCAATCCACGTGCCGCGCGCACCGTACCGTTTGTCTCTAAGTGTATCGGCACTTCTTTAGCACAAATCGCAGCACGCTGTATGGCTGGCACGTCACTAAAAGACCAAGGCTTTACGAAAGAAATCGTTCCTGCATTTTTCGCAGTCAAAGAAGCGGTTTTCCCGTTTGCTAAATTCCCTGGTGTTGACCCAATCTTGAGCCCTGAGATGAAATCGACTGGCGAAGTGATGGGCGTTGGTAAAACCTTTGGCGAAGCATTCTACAAAGCGGTTATCGGTAGTAACGAGCGTCTGCCAGGTTTACCAACTGAAGGCGAAACCAAAACAGTCTTTATCTCGGTACGTGATAGCGATAAAGCGCAAATTGCCCCTATCGCACGTCAACTGACTGACTTTGGCTTTAACATTGTAGCGACTACTGGTACGCAAAAAGTACTAAGCGACAATGGTATTGAATGCAAGCAAATTAACAAAGTCACCGAAGGTCGCCCACATATCGTTGATGCCTTGAAAAACGGCAAAATCGATATTATTATTAACACGACTGAAGGCAAGCAGGCACAAGAGGATTCTTTCTCTATCCGTCGTAGCGCGCTACAAGGCAAAGTGTTCTACGTCACGACTTTGGGCGCAGCAGATGCTGTTTGTAAATCTTATGCGATTGACCTACCTTTTGAGGTGTATAAATTACAAGATTTACATGAGCAAGCAAAGTCTATTGTATAGCTCTATTGACTTGGCTGAATAATTTCAGTAGATTAAGCATAACCGTTAGGCTTGCCTAGGAGCTTATTTGAGCATAGTGTAGCGTTTAATACTGTAGACCATGCTTGAAATGAAATTTAAATGATAGACCTAAAAAGCATAGTGGCTAAACTGCGACTATGCTTTTTATTACGTAAGCTTAAACACCCAGATTATTGAATTGATATCAATGAATGATAGCGACCTGACTGGTTACGCTGTCTGCATCATTATTCTTTTTTTATTTTATACCCATTGCAACAACTCTGACACCATCTCACTATTCACTAAGAGTAGGAGATGGTGCCCGTGTTATTGGTTTAAGGAAAAAACATGCAACGTTATCCCATGACTCCGCAAGGACATGCGGCTTTAGAAGCCGAATTAAAACAGTTAAAAAGTATTGACCGTCCTCGCATCACCGCCTCTATTGCTGAAGCACGCGAACATGGTGATTTGAAAGAAAATGCTGAATATCATGCAGCGCGTGAACAGCAGGGATTTTGTGAAGCTCGTATCCGTGATATCGAAGCCAAACTTGGCGGTGCGCAAGTGATTGATCCTACGACGTTACCAAAAGATGGCCGTGTGATATTCGGCGTCAGCGTCGTTATTGAAAACATGGACACTGAAGAGGAAAAGCAGTACAAAATCGTTGGTGACGACGAAGCGGATTTCAAAGCCGGTAAAATCTCTGTTAACTCACCGATTGCGCGTGGTTTGATTGGTAAATCTGAGGGCGATGAAGCGCGTATTGAAACCCCAAAAGGTGTGGTTGAATACGAAATTATGAAAGTCATCTACGATTAATATAGTCGTCTTTTGTAGTAAATCAAATAGTAACTTTCTTAAAAAATTAGATAAAGTAAACCACACAAAAAGTCATCATTTATAGGATAGCAGTTACACAACGCTGCTTTTCTACCTAACTCGTTTTAGCGCATAATTCTTGAGTTGAGATTGCTAAGTGTATGCTTAGCAACTAATTAAAATAATCACGGATAAATCAATAGTTTGATAGGACGGTTTGACAGATAGCTTTTATCGTCTGGCTATTTACTACTATCATCAGTAATGCTGCCCCCGTTATTTGACCTCCCCTGCAGCGTCAATTAACGGGGGTTTTCTTATCTGGGCTTTCTTATTTAAGTGTTCTCTATTTTTGTGTTACTTATTATCATTTTAAAGGACTTTATTATGACCACCACTATTAATCGCTCATTCGTTGTGATGCAAAAAACAGCTACATTCACGGCAGTATCCGCACTGTTGGCAGGCACTGTTATGGCTATGTCTGCTGCCAATGCCGCCACTGAAGTGACCGTTCTACCTTCTACGGGCGTTAGTACCACCGTGGTCGAGCAGTATTCTGATGGTAAAACAGCTGTCATTACCGCTACGCCTAATAGCATTGGTATGCAAGATGGCATGCCGTTTGCTGTGACACAGGTTACCAATGTACCGCGCTACGTGGTTCGCCAAGTAGCCAGTAATGGTATTAGTAGTACTGTCGTCACTCAAGGTAGTGCGACTGTCACTAGCGTACCGGTGACCAACCAAATAACCAATCAAAGCAGCCGTGTTGATGTCATCGCAGTACCGACCAGTACTGTCACTCAAGTATTACCGACGACTCAAGTACTGCCTGTTACCACGGCAACTCAGCTGCCAGTCATAAATACGTCAGTAATCAATGCACCGGTGATCACTACCCCTGTGACAACAATTACCTCTATAGAAGCCTTACAGCTCAAACCAACCTTTAGTACGCCTGATGTGGTCAACGCGCAAACCAAAGTTATGAAAATCCTTAAAAATAGCGATGGACGTGAAGTTGCAGTACCGGCTAACCATATCGCGCCTGGTGATGTGATTGAGTATCATACCGTTTATACCAATACCACAGCACAACCAGTGACTGATATCAATGCCATGGTTTCTTTGCCAAATGGCGTCAGAATGGTGTCATTAAACAGTCCATTACCAACGCTTGCGACCACTGGTGGCGATAGCTATCAAACTATCCAACAAGTTGGCAATACAGTAGTGGTAAAAGAAAACTACTCAGGTCTTAAATGGAACTTGGTAAATCTTAGTCCTAAAGCTGCACAGACTGTCGTGATACGCGCTAAAGTTCAATAAATACGGCAGTGAAGTTATAGTATTAAAACTTAAGAAATACTAAAACTAATAAAAGGTCTTGTTTGCTAGGTATCTAGCCGGCAAGGCCTTTTTTGTGGCTATTCATAAACCATAGTAAAATACCTTAAAAACGCTACGGTACTGCTAGTATAAATTTTTTGCAGTCTCTGTCTGCCTAGGCACAGCAAGCAAGAAAGAAAGAAAGCAAAATTAATACTAACAGTACTCAATGTATCGATATTACTTTTCACTGACTATATTACTTCAAATTTAATCGCTTTTATAATCGTATAGTGCAGCTCCAGAATAGACGACAACAGTTGTCGTCTATCATTGATATTTTACTCATAAATACAATGACTTACCGATAATTTTGCTAAAATAGTCTTTCATTACTGACATGGTAAATACCGCTTATGGCAACCATCAATTATGAACGACTACAAGGTAAGCTCAATATTTTAGCGGACGCTGCTAAGTATGATGTCTCTTGCTCATCCTCCGCTGGTACGCGGAAAAACCAAGGCGGTGGCCTTGGCGATGCCTCAGCAACCGGTATTTGTCACAGCTATACCGAAGATGGTCGCTGCGTTAGCCTGCTGAAAATCCTGCTGACCAATCATTGCATATATGATTGCGCTTATTGCACCTCGCGTAAAAGCAATGACACCCCGCGCGCTGCTTTTAGTGTTGAAGAAGTGGTTGATTTAACTATGCAGTTTTACCGCCGTAACTATATCGAAGGGCTGTTTCTCAGCTCAGGTATTTTTAAAAGTGGCGATTATACGATGGAGCGATTGGTCGAGGTTGCAAAGATATTGCGTACCCGTGAGCGTTTTAATGGTTATATTCATCTAAAGACCATTCCCGGAGCTTCAAAAGAATTATTATTAGAAGCTGGATTATATGCTGACCGTTTAAGCGTCAATATCGAAATTCCGACTAAATCAGGATTGGCGTTACTGGCACCAGAAAAATCTCACGAACAATTAAAAGCACCGATGGAGACGGTCAAAGAAGAAATCATCACCATTCGTGAGAGCCGTAAAACGCATAAAAAAGCGCCGAAATTTGTGCCTGCAGGTCAGACTAGCCAGATGATTGTTGGCGCAAGTAACGAGACCGACTTGCAAGTGATTCAGCTATCGAGTCATTTTTATAAACACTATGATTTAAAACGAGTTTACTATTCTGGCTATGTGCCAATGCTATCTGACAGTCGCCTGCCAGCTATCGGTACGCCTGTGCCAATGATACGCGAAAACCGTCTCTATCAAGCGGATTGGCTGATGCGTTTTTATGGTTTTGGCGCGCACGAAATCGTTGAACCGGACTCGCCATTTTTAGATTTGGACTGCGACCCAAAGTTAGCATGGGCAATCCGCCACCGTGATCATTTTCCGGTCAATATCCAAACAGCAAGTTATGAGATGATTGTCCGTATTCCCGGTATCGGTACAAAAACGGCTAAAAAAATAGTCAAAGCCCGCAAGTTTAATCAGCTCACACTTTATCACTTGAAGAAAATGGGCGCGGCGGTCAATCGCGCCAAATACTTCATTGCAACTACTGGTAAAAACGAGCATCTCGCACACTTAACCTGTGACAACTTTCGTCAATATGTGCTGGCGCAAACGCAGACGAAATTTAAAGATCAACGCAGTGGACAGTTGGCTTTGTTTTAAATATCAAAATTATTGATAATTTAGCTACTATCATGAAGTTATCTTAGGACAAATAATGTCGCAATCACTGTCAGAACTTGTCAAAAACCAAAATTACCAGCTGGGTCAATTGACGCCCAGTATTGTACTTTATGAGCCAAGTTTTGAGGGGTGGCTCAGTGCAGTATTTTACGTCTATTCCAATCACTTACAGGACGATACATCGCTACAGCTTATTGCGCAGGACTGTTATGTGCCGTCATTATTCGCTCACGCCATTAGTGTAGAGACCAATGCCAACCATGCCGAACGAGTACTTACGAAGTTGAATCAACTCCTAGGTCGCTCGGGTATGCGCAATTTACTTTGGGGTTTTTTGTCAGAAAAAGACAATATAGGCACTACTCTATTTCAAGTAGTGAAATATGCTATTAACTACCCAAGTCGCCATATCATGGATGATTTGGGTAATCTCAATGTTTTAGAACTCGTGCAAACGGTCAAGTCTGTCGGTCGTGAAAAACACCGCATGGAAGCCTTTGTACGCTTTGAGCATACAGTTGAAGACATTTACTTTGCCCGTGTTGAGCCGGATTTTAATGTTTTGCCTTTAATCGGAGAGCATTTTCGTCAGCGTTATCAAGATCAGCATTGGGCAATTTATGATTTGGCGCGTGGCTATGGTATTTATTATAACAAAAGTCAAAGCACGCCCAAGCGCCCCGCAGCCCTGCAAACCATTACTGAGTTTGATGAGGCAGTACTGCGCAATCCTGCCAGCATTCATAGCGAAGATGAGCAACGTTATCAGCGTTTTTGGCAAGGCTATTTTACCAACGTCAATATCAAAGAGCGTAAAAATCCACGTTTGCACAAGCAATACTTACCGCAGCGCTATTGGAAATACTTGAGTGAAAAGCAAGTCCTGCCAAATGCGCAGCACCTCAAAAAACAGCGCTAATGTCTTGAATGCTTTCATTTATATTACCTGTATTTATTGAAGACAAATAATAGTCATCGTCCCATGCTATCTTTTTATCTTGGAGGTTGAGTTTTCAGCACTTTTCACTGACAATAGCAGCTTGATATCTTCTAATAGTGACCCACGCCATTATGAAAGTTATGCGTTTACTGTCGTCTTTGAAGCATGATGAATCCGAGCGCGGTATTTTTCATCTTGGGCGTGCTTTGGTTAAAAACGAGCATACCTCAATTATTATCTCTAGTGCTAATGAAGACAACGACTTGGTCAGACGCCTAAAGCGTGATGGCAACCATTATCACCAGTTATATATGAATAAAAAATCTTGGCTGTCCTTGTTACAGGTCGCGCCACTGCGCCGTCTGATTGAAAAATATGACCCTGATATCATCCATGTGCATTCGCGGACACCAGCATGGGTACTGCATTTAGCGCTGCGCCGTGCACGGGTAAAACGTCGACCAAAACTGGTATCGACCATGTATGGCTTCTATCCTATCAATAAATACTCACAAGCCTTGCTTGATGTTCACACCATTATTACTGTGTCTGATAGTGTGACTGATTACTTAAAAAAAGGGCTGCGTCGTGAGGAGCTGGATCCCAGAGTCATTAAACGTATCTACCGCGGTGTTGATACGCGTCGTTATCCTTATCGTCATAATCCATCAGTATATTGGCTACGTCATACTTTTGCTGAATACCCTGAGCTTGAGAATAAAAAATGGCTGGTATTTCCAACCATCATCGGTAAGGAATATGGCCAAGAATGGCTGATTGATATCTTGGGCAATCTTCAAGAGCAGTTCCCCAATATCCATGCCATTATTATGGATGATGATTATCGCGCGGGCGATGTCGCCCATGAAGATTTTCGTCAACGCAGCAATACTTTGGGACTAGCCGATCGTATCACTTATGTCGGCAGCAAACGTAATGATATGCGTGAGTGGTTGTCAGCGGCCAATGTCGTCATGGCACTTGCCAATCAGCCTGAATCTATCGGTATCAATGCCTTACAAGCCATTCATTTGGGTACGCCTGTCATTGGCTGGGATCAAGCGGCATTTAGTGAAATTCTGCGCCCACTCTATCCGCAAGGTTTGGTTAGAAAATACAATGCCAACGCACTGTGCAAAGCGGTGCGCAATCAGTTAGAAAGTGTGACTCGCCCTGAGATGACCAACAAATTTACCATGCGTGAGATGATTGATGAGACAATAGGCGTCTATAAAAATCTGCATGAGCAGGCATTAGCAGAAGAAAAAGCCGCAGCGGATGCTTTAGCCGTAAGAAGACACAAAAAAGTCTTTGGCGTGACTTCTGAGCCCATCGTTAATAAAAAAACAGCCAATAAAGTCAGGTTGGTCAAAGACAAACCCAACACATCTTATAGTACTAAAGTAACAGAAGAGCCAAACGATGCTTAATTGGCATCATTTCTAATTTGACTGCTTGCCTATCTATTATTAACTTTCCTCTTATCAGCTTGCTTCAAAGACACATACAAAAAACGCTACTTTTTAATAGAAAATAGCGTGAGTAAAAGGCAATCCTGTATGTTCAATAACCATACGCTTTTGAAAATACATTAATATATGAACCTATCACTGTATAAAAGCTTATGCTGATTTTTGTTCAGTAAGTCGTTGGCGTATGCGCACTAATGATACGAGTCACGCCGTCAGTAGGATTGATAAAAGTATGCGGCTTAATCGTATCGATCACATAACTGTCATCTTCATTTAATAAGTAGGTTGTCTCTTCAATACGAATCAACACTTTACCTTCGATGACGGTACCGATTTCTTCACCTTCATGAGCAATTTTTTCTTCCGTTGAGCTGTTGGGCTGATAAGTCTCGATCAAAAAACCCAGATTCTTGGTGGTGCTACAGTTATATACCTGCTTTAGAGACACTCTACTGCTCGGCTCACTCAGCTCTATCAAATCTTTTGGCGTAACCACTACTCGAGCTTTAGGCTCTTTCCACTCATCGCTAAAAAAAGTCGTCAAATAAAGTGCTCTATATGTCATTATTACCGAACCGATTAATCACTGGCTCAACACCACAACAAGACGGCTTTTACATGCCAGCAGAATTTGAGCCTATAGAAAAAATATGGATGGTATGGCCTTACCGTGCTGATAACTGGCGACAGCAAGCCATTCCTGCTCAGAAATCTTATGCTGATGTCGCATTGGCAATCAGTGGCTTTTGTGAGGTTGGCGTACTGGTCAATCCTGATGATTACCAATCATGCCGCGATAGTCTACCTGCTAATATCGACGTTATCGCCATGCCTAGCAATGATGCTTGGGCGCGTGATACTGTCCCGACATTTTTAATCAATGATAAAGGTGAGCTACGCGCTTGTGATTGGACATTCAACGCATGGGGCGGCGACTATGATGGACTATACTCGCCGTGGGATGACGATGATAAGCTGGCTGAACGCTTATGTGACCATCTAGATATCAAACGCTATCGAACGGATGACTTTGTGATGGAAGGCGGTGCATTTCATGTCGATGGTGAAGGCACCGTTCTGACTACGCGCATGTGTCTGCTAAGCCCAGGGCGTAACCCGCACCTAACCGAAGCTCAAATTGAAGACAAGCTAAAAGCTTATCTTAATGTACAAAAAGTGCTGTGGATTGATGACGGTATCGATCCTGACGAAACCACTGGTCATATTGATGATATCGCTTGCTTTGCGCGCCCTGGTGAAGTGGTTTGCTTGTTTACTGACGACCCTAAGCATCCGTTTTATGAACCAACACAAAAAGCCTATGAGCAGCTCTCAAATATGACCGATGCAAAAGGCAGACGTTTAAAAGTCCATAAGCTATGCTGTACCAAGAACTCTGTCACCTTGCCTGAACATTATGATATTGAACAATCTGATGATGCCAAAACACGCCTAACGGGTGATGTCTGTATTGCCTCATATGCCAACTTTTTGATTTGTAATGACGCTATCATCGTACCGCAATATGATGATATAAATGATGCACTCGCCATCGAGCAGCTTGAAAAAGCCTTTCCTCAGCATCAGGTAGTGGGAGTACAAACGAAAGAGATTGTGTTTGGTGGCGGCAATATTCATTGCATTACGCAGCAGCAACCAAAACCATTAATTAAAAGCAGCAACTGAAAGCATTAACTAAAAGCACCCGCATAAAAATATAGACCCAAATGGATTTTGAACCCAATAATATTTTACAATAAAGGACATAACTATGAGCGATTATCAAGTTAATAACCCAGCTACTGGTGAAGTAGAAGCCACTTACCCTACAGCAACTGAACAAGATATCCAAAGAGTGATTGAGCAAGCTGACACAGCCTATCAAGACTGGCGCACAGTATCGCTAAGTGAGCGTAGTAAGCTACTGCATAAAATTGCTGATCTCTATCTTGAGCGTAAAGAAGAGCTTGCACGTATCGTAGCAACAGAGATGGGTAAGCCTGTCGCGCAAGCAAAAGGCGAGATTGGATTGGTTGCTGATATCTTTCGTTACTATGCCGATAATGCAGAGCAGCTATTAGCGCCCAATAAAATTGATGTCGATACAGGGTCTGCCTCTGTAGAGAAGCTACCTGTTGGTGTCCTGTTGGGTATCATGCCATGGAACTATCCGCATTATCAGGTTGCACGTTTTGCCGCACCAAACTTTATGGCAGGCAATACCCTTATCTTAAAACACGCGCCGCAATGCCCTAAGACGGCAGAAGTTATCGTCGATATCTTTAAAGACGCAGGCTTGCCAGAGGGTGTCTATAACAATGTGTTTGCAACCAATGAACAAGCAGCGACTATTATTGAAGACAGCAGGGTACAAGGTATCTCCTTAACTGGCTCTGAACGAGCTGGACAAGCGGTTGCTAAAGTAGCAGGCGGCGCCCTCAAAAAAGTCGTGCTAGAGCTTGGCGGTTCAGATGCCTTCATCGTTGCAGCTGACGCTGATATCGGAAAAGCGGTACAAGGCGCTATCTCTGGTCGTTTTGGTAATACTGGCCAAGCCTGTAATGCCGCCAAACGCCTAATCGTCATTGAGTCAGTTTATGATGATTTCGTCAAAGGCTTTACTGATGCCGTACGTGATATGAGCTTGGCTGATCCACTTGATGATGGCACCTTTATCGGACCGATGTCCTCTAAAGCAGCAGCAACAAACTTACAAGAGCAGCTCGACAGCGCCATTCAAGCAGGGGCAACTGTATTGGTAGAAGGCGGTATGGTGAAAGACAAGCCGGGCGCTTGGTTTAAGCCTGCGGTACTGACAGACGTTGATGAATCCATGGACGTCTATCGTCAGGAGCTATTTGGTCCAGTTGCTGTCATTTATAAAGCGCGTGATGTCGATCATGCGATTCAAATTGCCAATGATGTACCATTTGGACTTGGCGCTTCTATTCAAACGCAAGATGCAGAGTTGGCGACTCAGATAGCTGATAAGCTTGAAGTCGGTATGGTAACGATCAACGCCCCGTCTGGTAGTGAAGCCAATACCCCATTTGGCGGTGTGAAGCGCTCAGGTTTTGGTCGAGAGCTTGGTACCCTTGGCATTACTGAATTTTTAAACTATAAGTTGATTCGCGATAAGTCGTAATCGACAGAGCGATTTTTAGAATAATAAAAAGCCTAACAGTCAATGTTAGGCTTTTTTTATAGGACAATTTTATTAAAAAATAACCCATCGAAAAAACTATTGCTTAGGTGGATTATCTTTTAACCATAATTGATTGACGATTTTTAATTCACGTAGCTCTTCTGCCATAATCGATTCACTAATACCTGGATATTTAATCCTTGCATAGCTATATAACACAATACCTAAGACGGTCCAGCCAAAGAAAATCCACCACTCAACAGCAGTCAGTGCTGATGGCATACCTGGCATATATAGCATCAATAAACCAAAGCTAAGCGCAATCGTTATCATACCGACAAGCTTACCTGCTGGTATCTTAAAGGGACGTACCATATCAGGCTCGCGGTAGCGTAGTACCAAGAATGAAATAGCAACACAGGTATAGGCAATGACGATACCAAAACCACCAGCATCAACGATCCAAACCAACATCTTGCGACCAAATAAAGGTGCTAGCGTTGCTAAACCACCAATGAGGAGAATCGCATTCGAAGGTGTATTGTATTTTGGATGTAACTTACCTAAAAAAGCTGGCAACATGCGCGCTTTTGACATCGCATAAAGTAGACGACTACCACCAATTAAGAACGCATTCCAGCTTGATAAAATACCCAGTACACCGCCGATAACCAGTAAAATACCTGCCCATTTGCCTTGCCAAGCATTGGTCATGGCATCAGCTGTGGCTAAGGTTGAGCTTTCTGCTTGTACAAGCGGCAACGTCGTGCCCACGCTCCAAGCGATACCCACATACCACATCACCGCAACGACGATAGAGATAATCAAAAACTTACCGATATTAGGACGAGTTAAATCAATCTCTTCTGCCGCTTGTGGAATAACGTCAAAACCCACGAACATAAAGGGCACCATGACAATGACGGCCATCATGCCACCGACACCACCAATGAAGGCTGGCGATTGTATTGCTGTAGAGGTTTCAGGGTTATAAAGCACTGCACCAATAAATAGCAAGGTTCCGACGAATAAAATACCTAGTACTGCAGTTTTTTGGAACCATGCACTGACTTCCATACCGCGTATATTTAGCCACGTTACAATGACGGAGCCTAGCATCCCAACCCCTACCCATGTGGCATAAACATCCCATCCAGCAATGGTCCAGAGATAACCTTGATTATAATTAGGAATAAAATATTCTACAACTGTAGGCAAAGCGACCGCCTCAAACGCGACCACAGAGAAGTAACCAAATAGGATACTCCATGAACAGATAAAGGAGACATTTACTCCCAGCGCTCGATGCGTATAAGTATGCTCACCACCAGTGATGGGCATCGATGCCGCAAGCTCAGCATAAGTCACACCAATCAGTATCACTGCCAGCCCACCTATAAAGAATGCCAACATCGCACCCCAAGTACCAGCAGATAAAATCCAACCGCCCGCCAAGACGACCCAACCCCAACCGACCATTGCACCAAATGCTAAGGCGATAACATCTAGCGTCCCTAACGATTTTTTTAATTCAGACATAACTTGCTCCTTGTCCGTGCTTCATCCGTGTGAATCTTTTTTCATTACACTTAGAGTGACACTGTATTTTATATAACAGGGTTTTATTTAACAGGGCATTGCCCCTCATGTTTATCTTTCCATACTTCTCAGCCGAGAAGCTCGATAGTATTTTTAATATCTCGATAGCGGAGACAACAACGGCGTCTTGACTTGCAAGGCGCCGTTGTACCAACACTGCTTAGGATTTGACTATAAACACAGCCTAACCTTTAGCACTTGTTATCCTTTAAGCTATCAAATACTTAGGCAGTCAAAATACCTTTGATGATATCAAGACCTTCTTGTAGCACTTCATCTTCAACCGTCAATGGCACCATCACACGAATGGCATTGCCATGCATACCGCAAGATGCTAGTAACAAACCTTGCTCAAATGATTTCGCTTTTAGGTTAGTCGTCGCTTCAACGTCAGGCTTACCATCACTATCGATTAATTCAAACGCGAGCATGGCGCCTTTATGGCGAATATGTCCGATACTACTTAAGTTTAAGCCCTTTAAAAATGACTCAATTTTGTCGCCAATTTCAATACTACGCTCAAGTAGGTTTTCCTCTTCGATGACTTCGATGACTGCTAAAGCGGCTACACAAGCAAGTGGGTTGCCAGCATAAGTACCACCCAAGCCACCTACTTGCGGGGCATCCATAATATCGGCACGACCAATAACGGCAGAAATAGGATAACCACCTGCCAAGCTCTTAGCACTGGTCATAAGATCTGGCTCAACGCCCAATTGTTCACAGGCAAACAACGTACCCGTACGCGCAAAACCACACTGTACTTCATCAAAGATTAGGACAATGCCGTGCTCATCACAGATATCGCGTAAAGACTTAGCAAATGATGGCGTGACTTGATGGAAGCCACCCTCACCTTGTACTGGCTCGATAATCATCGCCGCCACTTCACTAGGATCGATATCCGCTTGGAAAATCATCTCAAGGCTATGCAATGCTTGTTCTTCAGTAACATTCAGCTCATCGCATGGGAATAGTGCATGGAATACAGGCCCTGGCATCGGACCAAAGTTCTTTTTGTATGGCAATACTTTACCAGTCAAGCTCATGCACATAAGCGTGCGGCCATGCCAACCGCCAACGAAAGAAATCACGCCTGGACGACGGGTTTTTGCACGAGCAATTTTGATACAGTTTTCAACCGCTTCTGCACCAGTGGTCAAGAAGAATGCCTTTGTGTCGCCACTGATAGGCGCTTTTTCACACAGTTTTTCGGCAAGATCGACATAGCATTCATAGTTAATCATTTGCGCAGCAGTATGGGTGAATTTGTCTAGCTGCTCATGCACACGCTGCGTGATTTTTGGATGACTGTGACCGGTATTTAGTACTGAGATGCCGCCAACGAAATCGATATAACGATTGCCTTCAATATCCCAAACTTCTGAGTTTTTTGCTTTTTCGGCAAAGATAGGAAAAGCCACACCCAGTCCGGTTGGTAATACCGCTTTACGGCGTGCAAGTAATGATTGATTGGTAGTCATAAGAATGTCCTTTTCTTTCTTTTTACGTAGATGCCAGTGAAGTGATGGCGGTTTATAGAGTGAATTACAGTTGGGATTCATAGTACTGAATCCCGTTTCGTGCTATGTGACAATTGAATGTGTGACCATTAAAATAGAAAATAAAACTTAAAAGCTTAGCTGACGTCAGAACACCAGTATTTGGTCACAACATATTCTTCGATGCCGTATTTTGAACCTTCACGACCAAAACCAGATTGTTTGACACCGCCAAATGGTGCTACTTCTGTTGAGAGCATGCCCGTATTATGTCCAACCATGCCATATTCAAGACCTTCGGTCACACGCCAAGCACGCGCATAATCGCTACTATAAAAATAAGCTGCTAGACCGTAGATAGTGTCGTTGGCTGCGCGAATAACTTCTTCTTCAGATGAGAAAGTAAAGACTGGCGCGATAGGACCAAATATCTCTTCGCTGGCAATATCCATATCAGCGCTGATATCGGTGATGACAGTTGGGTTGTAAGCAAGGGCTGACGCATTATTCGTACTGCCACCAGCAATCAGGGTTGCGCCTTTGTCTAGCGCATCTTTTAGTAGCGCTTGTACTTTTTGTAAGGCTTTTTCATTAATCAAAGGACCAACGTTGACCCCTTCTTCCATGCCATTACCGACTTTTAGCTCAGCGACTTTTTTGATAAAGATATCTAAGAATTCATCTTTAATGCTGTCTTGAACATAAACGCGGTTGGCACAGACACAGGTTTGACCGGCGTTACGGTATTTAGAGGCGATTAGACCTTCAGCAGCTTTTTCAAGATCGGCATCATCAAAAACGATAAACGGTGCATTGCCGCCAAGCTCTAATGACAGCTTTTTAATCGTTGGAGCACACTGCGCCATTAAGGTGCGACCGACTTCGGTAGAACCCGTGAATGATAGTTTGTGAATGCGAGCATCGCCGGTAAGAATATCGCCGATAACAGATGATTTACCGGTCACAACTTGGATAACGCCGGCAGGAATACCTGCTTGCTCAGCCAATGCACCGAGTGCTAAGGCAGAAAATGGCGTTTCAGTCGCAGGTTTGATAATGATAGTACAGCCTGCTGCTAGTGCAGGAGCTGCTTTACGCGTGATCATCGCCGCTGGAAAGTTCCAAGGCGTGATGGCAGCACAAACGCCAACCGGCTGTTTTAATACCACATAGCGTAATTGCGAGTTGGTTGCAGGAATGACATCACCATAAACACGCTTGCCTTCTTCTGCAAACCAGCGGATAAAGCTATTGGCATAACCAATCTCGCCGCGTGATTCAGCCAAAGGCTTGCCCTGCTCGGCGGTCATGATAATGGCCAAATCTTCTTTGTTGGCATCGATAAGATCTGCCCATTTTTGCAGCAGCTGCGCGCGTTCTTGTGGGGTTTTGGCGGCCCAAGTGATTTGAGCTTCGTGAGAGTAAGTAACAGCATCATTGACATCAGCGGTCGTCAAGCTTGGCACCGTACCGATAACATCGCCGTTGAATGGATTGCTCACTTCAATAGTGGCATCATCATTGGCAGCGTGCCATCCGTCTTTGATAAGACACTGCTGTTTAATCAAATCTGGGTTTGAGAGATTTAGGGTCGTCTTTAGCATCGTAACACTCCATGTTTGTCGCTATTACTTATTTATAAAGCTATCTAACGTTGGCATAAGCTTGTCTTTTTAAACAGCTATTGAACCAATGAAAAATTGGCATGAGCAGTCAGTAATAATGATTGATAATATATGTAGTGTTCAATATACTGAACAACTATTCCATATATGAGACATCATTATAAGAACGATGCGATAGTCTTTGCAACCGTTATTTTGATAGTTCTCGAACATATTTTTTATTTTTATTGTTTAACTGACATTTTAATAGGCAACTTATGAGTACCAGCGCCGTTCCTGCTCTAGACAAAACGTTTCAAATTCTGGATTTAATCACGGCAAGCCAGCAGCCCTTAACGGCAGCTTATATTGCAAAAGAGTTAAAGCTACCACGTAGCTCAACGCATAATATTTTGCAAAGCTTACTTACCAAGCATGTCATCTATAAGGATAGCGAAGGACGCTTTCACTTAGGTTCTTACTTGCTATATTGGGCGGGTAAATACGAGCAACAGCAAGGGGTGGTGCAGTTATTTAAAGACCTTATCATGCAATATCCTATCCTGTTACAGCATACCGTCACCTTGTCCAAAATGGATTTGGGCGAAGTGGTTTTTTTAGCATGTCATGAAGCACCAGCTCCGCTTGGTTTTACTTTCCGTGCTGGTGTGCGCGTACCAGCAGTATTTTCTGCTACGGGCAAAGCTATGCTTTCAACCTTGCCCATGCATAATATCAAATCACTTTATGAAGGTATCTTTCCAGAGCCAATGACACCTAACGGAGTTAGCAACTTCGAAACTTTAGCGGATGAAATTGCTGCCATACAGCAGAGCCGTATTTCACTGGATGATGGGCAATTGCGTGATGGTATGTATTGCTTAGGGACTTACATACGCAATGCGTCGGGCAATGCGGTTGCGGGTATGGCAGTCAGCTTTTTACAAGCAGAATATGAGTCCAAGCGTGCTGAGGTCAGTGCTGTACTGATTGAATTGGCGAAGCAAATTGAACAGCGTTTAGGTTTCATTGACTAGCAATAAAACCTAAACGCTACTATTTCCTTGTTTAAAGAAAGAAAAATTTATACCAGTAGCACTTTATGATATTTGTACTTATTTTATTTAGGACTGACTATAAGCCCTGATGAAAATGCCTGCAAATTGTCATTGAGCTTTTGCAGGTAATAACCGACTTCGACCAAGACAATCAGGGGTTTAATCAAACAATCCCATCAGCTTTCAATTTGGCGATCATATCGCTGTCATAGCCCAAATTACTAAGCGTGCTGTCAGTATGTTCACTGAGTCGCGGTGGTGGTGTACGATAGGTGACAGGCGAGCCTGAGAGTTTAATGGGGCTACCAAGCGCTCTTACCGGACTGCCTTGCGCGGCAAAACTAACAATCATCCCTCGTGCCAGCGCTTGCGGCATAGCCAAAGCTTCTGCAACATTATGAATAGGACCGCAAGGAATACCCGCCTCATGCAAGCGCGTAAGCCAATATGCACGTGGATGCTCGGCAAATGCGTTTATAAGCCACTCACAAATCAGCTCACGATGGGTAACGCGTTGGGGGTTGGTCGCAAAACGACTGTCAGTATGCCACTCTACGGATAGCATCTGGCATAGTCTGGCAAATTGACTGTCATTACCGCAGGCTAAAATGAAATGCTCCTCCCCTGCACCGGCAAACACTTGATAAGGAACGATGTTAGGGTGACCATTGCCCAATCTTGGCGGTACCTCACCAGATGCCAAATGATTCATACCAACATTGGCGAGCATTGCCAACGCACTGTCTAGTAACGCGACATCGACATGTTGACCTATTCCAGTATGCTGGCGCGCTATTAACGCCGCTTGAATACCAATCGTCAGCTGCAAGCCTGCAAATAAATCTACCACTGCCACGCCAACTTTATGTGGTTCGCCATCAGTAGGTCCAGTGATGCTCATTAGCCCTGACAAACCTTGAATAATATAGTCATAGCCCGGAAGCTCAGCATCGGGACCTGTTTGCCCAAAGCCCGTTAATGAGGCATAAATCAGACGTGGATTGCTTTGCTTTAGACTCTCATAGTCCAAACCGTATTTTTTCAGACCGCCAACTTTAAAGTTTTCTACCACGATATCGCTTGTTTCAGCGAGCTGCTTAATGATGGTTTGTCCAGCAGACGTCGTAATATCTACCGTGAGGGATTTTTTATTGCGATTAATGGTAGCGTAATAAGCGGATGTATCATCGCTGAATTTTGGCGGCGCCCAATGACGGGTTTCATCACCAATATGTGGACGCTCAACCTTGATCACATCGGCACCAAGGTCGGCGAGCACTTGGGTGCAAGAAGGACCTGCCAATACCCGCGACAAATCAAGCACTTTGATTCCATGCAATGCGCCTTTTGATACAGCATCAGTCGCAATATCAGCGGTAGCATTATTAGTAAAGTTGGCTTGTTCAGGCTGTTGTGTGGTTGTAGTGACAGTCATAATAATCCCTTATTGATAACGTATTTTTTATAATGATAAAAATGATAAGACAGTGCCTAGTCCTCATTTATCTAATTCTTTAGAACTACTGCTAAACCAGATATAAATGAGGACTAATAACTAAAAAACGCACGCTACTGCTTATCAGGTGCTTCGTAAGAAGCACAACAGTAACGTACGTTAATGGTCGGGAAATTAGCTAATACTTATTAGCTAATAACGCTTAATAAAATGCCTGAATCCCAGTCTGCGCGCGACCTAAGATGAGCGCATGAATATCATGGGTACCTTCATAAGTATTGACCGCTTCTAAATTCATCACATGACGAATAATATGAAACTCATCAGAGATACCATTGCCGCCATGCATATCACGGGCAATACGGGCAATCTCTAGCGCTTTGCCGCAGTTATTACGCTTAATCAGTGAAATCATTTCAGGCGCCGCATTGTCCTCATCCATCAAACGGCCAACACGCAATGCTGCTTGTAGACCTAGTGTGATTTCCGTTTGCATATTGGCAAGTTTTAGCTGTACCAACTGTGTCGCGGCTAGCGGACGACCAAACTGCTTACGGTCAAGGGTGTACTGACGAGCCGCTTTCCAGCAGAATTCAGCCGCACCCATTGAACCCCAAGCGATACCATAACGGGCTTTATTTAGGCAACCAAACGGACCTTTTAGACCACGAATATCTGGGAAAGCATTGGCTTCAGGGACAAACACTTTGTCCATGACAATCTCACCCGTGACAGACGCACGCAATGAGAACTTGCCTTCGATTTTCGGTGCGGACAGCCCTTTCATACCTTTATCTAAGATAAAACCACAAATGTCACCGGCATCATCTTTTGCCCAAACGACAAATACATCAGAAATCGGGCTATTGGTAATCCACATTTTATTACCAGTCAGCTCATAACCGCCTGCCACTGCGCGCGCGCGCGTTGACATTGATGAAGGATCTGAACCCGAATCCGGCTCTGTAAGACCAAAGCAGCCGACATATTCCCCAGTTGCCAGTTTTGGCAGATATTTTTCTTTCTGCTCTTCTGTACCATAGGCATGTATCGGATGCATGACCAAGCTTGACTGCACGCTCATCGCTGAACGATAGCCCGAATCCACCGCTTCCACTTCTTTCGCAATCAAACCATAAGCCACGCTTGACATGCCAGCACAACCATAACCGTCGATCGTCACACCAAGAAGACCCATCTCGCCCATCTGACGCATGATATCGCGGTCAAAATGTTCATTACGATTGGCCTGAATGATACCCGGCATCAGCTCTTTTTGAAAAAACTGACGCGCACTGTCCGTTACCATGCGCTCTTCATCTGTAAGCTGGTCACGTAATAAAAATGGATCTTCCCAATCAAAACGTGGGCTGCTAGAAGTTGCCATGTGGTGCTCCTTGTTGTCAGTCATCCTGACCGACGATTAATGGTGAATATGATGCTTTGGCTAAATTTACTATTGACTTCAAAATTCCGCTATGCGAAACTTAGTTTCATAATATAAACTATTTAAGCAAAATTTTAGCGTCCTGTAAACCCTTATTCATTCAGATGGTTATAAAATGAGAAAAAATATGCTGGTATCTGCACCATTATTGGATCGATTAAATAGCTCCCTTACCCAAGGTAAAGAAGACAACGATAGGCAATTTGTCACTGCCCTTGGACGTGGCTTAATGATATTGGCAGCTTTTGAGCATGAAGAGGCGCTTAGCCATCAGCAATTATGCCAGATGACAAAATTGCCAAAAGCGACGATTACTCGTCTGATTCATACCTTGATGACGCTTGGATTTTTGCGCGTGACGCTACATGGACAGTATCAATTGGGTAGTAGTGCGGTGCGATTAAGTGCAACAGCGTGGAGTCGTCATGATTTAGTGGCAGCAGCTGAACCGTTATTGCGGCAGTTTGCCAGTCAAAACGAGGTGTCGGTGAATTTAGCAACCGAAGTCGAAGGGGAGATGCGCTATCACGCTTGTTGTCGTAGCCCTGCCCGCCTATCGGTCAATTTGCAAGTTGGCTCAGCCGTTCCCGTCGCCCGAACCGCTATTGGACGTGCTTTTTATGCGGCTAGTTCGCAAATACGACAGGCTGTTATTCGTAGTAATTTACAAGAGCAGCTATCAGCAGAAGATTATAACCATGCGCAGGCTGCTTTATCTGACGCCGCAGAACATTATAGAATGCATGGTTATACCGTATCGGATGGTGAGTTCTCTACGGACATATTAGCAGTGGCCGTTGGTGTCTTTGATGTTGCGACTGGGCAATATGCGTATTCACTCAATGCCAGTGTCCCAAGTGCCAATTGGGAAAGCGAAGACTATGCGGCGATGATAGTACCTAAGTTGCAAGCGTTGGCTGAAAGGATTGGCAGCGGGGTTTAAACTAATTGAGTTGCTAGGTAAGTTTTAACTTAGTTTACCAATGATACTAAAGCCTTTCGATGCAATCACAAAGTGATTTGGTCTAAGTGCTATACACTTTTTAGCACTTAGTTTGTGCTAAAGCGTAAGAGACGTTAAAATTTTATTTAAATACCAATAATAAAAGTAATGTGCCATAAGCTATTGATTGAGGCGATTGAAGCAACTGATACGGAGGCGGATCGCTATAGCCACCGTGAGATTAAATGGAATCTCATGGTCTCGGTCGCAAGCTTATAAAAACAAGCGAATGACATCGCTATGAAACTGCGCAAAATCAATATTGTCATTCAAACCAATAACTGGCAAATTGCCCTTGTTGAATAATTGTTTTTTTACCCTTCATGCCGCGTCCTCGTCACACCTTACAAGGTACTTTTCATACCTTGCTACAAGATACTGACAGTCGGTTTCAATTTTATTTTTAATATTTTCTGCCATTGATTATAGGTAACTTACTCGTAGCTACGCGACAAACAGTCATTAAAACATAAGCTTAGGGTTTTTTTTGGAATTATTAAAGCCTGAGAGTAGCAATTGCAAGGTCTTTATCGGTCTGCCGTTACTTAATTGATATGGAGCCGTGATATTATAGGCGTATGATACACACCACAAATTTGAGCCCCTAAGGGCGTTTGGCCTGCTTTTAACATGTTGGCTTTTAGCGCTTTCGCTCATTTTAAACCTCTTATTTAATCTTTCTATATTGAATCATGAATAGCGGCAAAGTTACCAAATAACTTACTGCCGCATTTTTTAATTCCTATTTTTTATAGTTGAGCCTTGTTATGCCCGATTCCAGAACCAATTTGAACCCTGAGCCTGAACACAACTCCCCTTACCTAACCGGTGTTTTGCTACGCTACAGCACCTTTGGCGCCGCAATCTTGCTGTTTTTAGCAGGATTACTCCTCGTCAACTGGGTACTCATTATCATCGGTGGTCTCGCCGTTGGGCTAGGTATTTATGACTTATTGCAATCTAAGCACTCTATCCTAAGCAACTATCCTATCGCCGGTCACATCCGCTATGTGTTAGAGGATTTCCGTCCTGAGATTCGCCAGTATTTGCTCGAAGACGATAAAGAGCAAGTGCCGTTCTCACGTCAGCAGCGGGCCTTGGTCTATCAGCGCGCCAAAAACGTCAGCGATACCAATGCTTTTGGCACTTTGGACAATTTATATGCTCATGGTAAAGAATGGTTTTTGCAATCTGCTGTCAGTGAGCCTATTAAGAATAAAGACTTCCGCATCATTGTGGGCGGTGAGCGGTGTAAGCAGCCGCATGATATGTCAGTGTTTAATATCTCAGCGATGAGCTTTGGCAGCTTATCCGCTAATGCCATTATGGCGCTCAATCAAGGCGCAAAAATGGGCGGCTTCACTCATGATAGTGGTGAAGGTGCTATCAGTCCTTATCATCGTAAATTCGGCGGTGATTTGATTTGGGAGCTGGGTACAGGTTACTTCGGTTGCCGCGATGACAATGGCAACTTTGACCCACTGTCATTTGCCGAAAAAGCTGTTGACCCGCAAGTCAAAATGATTGAAATCAAACTGTCACAAGGTGCTAAGCCCGGTCAGGGTGGCGTGTTGCCAGCAGAAAAAATCACCCCAGAAATCGCTGAAACCCGTCAAGTGCCAATGGGTCAAGACTGCGTATCACCTGCGTCGCACTCTGCTTTTAGTACGCCTCGCGAATTGGTTGTGTTTTTACAGCAGCTACGGGATTTATCAGGAGGCAAGCCAGTTGGCTTTAAGCTTTGTATTGGTCAACCTTGGCAGTTTATGGCGATTGTCAAAGCCATGATAGAAGCCGATAACTATCCTGATTTTATCGTCATTGATGGTGCTGAAGGCGGCACGGGTGCTGCACCTGTTGAGTTTATGGATAGCGTCGGCATGCCATTGATCGATGGTTTTTTATTCGTTCACAACACCTTGGTTGGGGCAGGTATCCGCAACCAAATCAAACTTGGCGTGAGTGGCAAAATCGTCTCAGGTTTTGATATCGCCCGCCTATTGGCATTGGGCGCTGATTGGTGTAACTCTGCACGTGGCTTTATGTTTGCTGTCGGCTGTATCCAATCACGCTCTTGCCATACCAATACCTGCCCGACAGGTGTGGCAACCCAAGACCCTTATCGTCAAAAAGCACTTGATGTACCAAGTAAGGCTGAACGCGTTGCCAGTTATCATAAAAATACCCTAAAATCGCTTGCCAGCATCGTTGGCGCAGTCGGCTTACAGCACCCAAGTCAATTGCAGCCTTATCACATTGCACGCCGTTTGGATGATGGACAAATTAAGCTATTGTCGAAGTTCTTTTATTTCACCGATAAAGGTGCCTTACTTGATCATAATGCGCGGTCAGAGGTCTTTAATCAGATGTGGGTAATGGCAGATTCGTCGAGCTTTTTAGCCAATAATGATGCGCTGATTGCTTATAATAAAGACTCGCGCGATATCGGTAAAGAAACCGGTGCACCAACAGAAAAAACGGTTGGAGAGGTAGACGTCAATATTGATGGTGGTAAAATGATTGGCAATGTCAATAATACCGTCCGCGATTTTATACCGCCAACTGTTTAACCATTTAACAGTGTTTGGCTGTGACAATCACGCAATTTATTTCCTTATAAAAGATAGATGATTGATGCCAAACACTGTTTTCAAAAAACTTCTTCATGTACTGCCAATGATGCTTATGGCGCTTATGACTGTTAGTATAAGTGCTTGCCAACCAACTGATAGCAATCAGACGGACACTGCTTCTACTGATTGGTCATGTCAATCACACAACACACCGTTTGCTTATAGTACTTGTCATATTCAGTCTGATTTGTTGACAAATAAGCGCTATTCATTAGCATTATTTTGGCAACAATCTGACAGTCGACAACCGCTACTGACTTTCGATAACCTCTTGAGCACATTGCCCCCATCGCAATCTTTGAAGTTTGCCATGAATGCGGGCATGTACAATGAAAATTACGCACCCATTGGCTATACTGTCATCAAATCTGAAGAGATACGTGCATTAAACCTGAAAGAAGGCGGCGGCAATTTTCACCTCTTACCCAATGGCGTACTGTGGTGGGATAAGTCTGGCAAGGTACAAATTACTGAAAGTAATGCCTTAGCTGAGCAACTAAAAAACGGCATTGCACAGCCATTGTATGCTACCCAATCTGGTCCTATGCTGGTCATTAATGATGCTATCCATCCGCAGTTTGACCCTGATGGCACCTCAGCTAAAATTCGCAACGGTATAGGCGTGTGTAGCGATGGCAGTCTACAATTTGTCAATAGCGAAGCACCCGTGGCCTTTTATCAGTTTGCCTCACTATTTAAAAACGAATTGAAGTGTCCAAATGCTTTATTTTTAGATGGCGGTATTGCATCCGCTTTATACGCACCCACGATAGATAAGCATGACAAAAAAGAGATGGGCGTGATGATTGGACTGGTTGAGTCAGCACAATAGACCCTAGTATGGTTATTTACACTCCACCAATTCATCATCAGTAATACCATATCTACTAAAACTGCATCTTTTTAGACTCACTGAGCCACATTAAGTATTTATTAATAAAAATGAAGGCACTATTATTCTTAATAATAGTGCCTTTTTTGTGCTTACTTAAACCTTATCATAATATCAGTAATTGGGAAATAACGATTCTAATAAGCTCGACTTACATCCTATTTACTTTTGTGCGCTTTGATAATCATTGGTTAACAATAATGCTCAGTATAGAAGTATCGTTTACATAGATGCTATACAGGTAGCAGCTATGTGCTACAGACTAGCCCAGCACCCTTAGGCTATATTACTTAGCAAGCAAAGCTTACTAGATTTCTTAAGGGTAATGCCAATGCGAAGGATTAAAATAAGTATTAGAAATTTGAACAGCTACACAGTGATTGCTAGCAAGCTTCAATAGCTAGCTAACAATCACTGATTTAGAGGACAAGCTAAGATTGGATGTCAAAAATGACCTTTATTTTAATGTCATTTAGATTGCAGGCTACTTATATCATTCTTCATAACTTAACAATAATAGTAAAAAGGATAATAGCTCATGGATAATATCAATCGTACAGTAGTAGTCAATGACAACGCTGACCCCATTACAGGTGAGCCAGGCTCACATCCAATAGGTACAGCTCTTGGTGGTACAGGCGGTGCAGCAGCAGGCGCAGCTATTGGTGCTATTGGTGGTCCATTAGGCATGCTGATTGGTGGTGCTATTGGTGCTATCGTTGGTGGTGTCGCAGGTAGTTCAGTCGGTGAAATGCTAGACCCAACAGTAGAATATGAATACTGGCAAGAAACTCATACCACGCGCCCTTATTATCATGAAGATTATGATTATGATACCGATTATCATCCAGCCTATGCAGTAGGTTATGCCACCCGTGCGCATTATCCAAATACTACACGCTTTGAAGAAGTTGAAGCTGAGCTTGAACAGCGCTGGTATGAGGTAAAAGGCGACTCACGCATGACCTGGCTACAAGCAAAAGACATGGTACGTGATGGTTGGGATAAGACCCATGCCCGTATGAATGGTGAAAACTATGAGCCAAAAGAGTACGTCCATTATGCAGGTCATAGAGAGCCTATTGAGCCGATCCATCATGGTGAAGATAAGCCGCACCCAGTAGCGACTGGTACTGGCGCGCTTAGTGGCGCAGCAGCAGGTGCAGCCGTAGGCACAGCAGTCGGAGGTCCAGTTGGCACCTTAGTAGGTGGCGCTGTTGGAGCAATCGCAGGTAGCAAAGTTGGACATGAAGCAGGCGAGATGGTCAATCCTACCGATAGCTTAGAAGCTCATGAGAAGCCACATCCTATTGCTAGTGGTACTGGTGCACTGGGCGGTGCAGCAGCAGGCGCTGCTGTAGGTACGGCAGTTGGTGGTCCAGTCGGTACAGTAATCGGCGGCTTAGCAGGCGCAGTTGCTGGTGGTGCTGGTGGCCAAGAAGTTGGTGAAGCCGTTAATCCTACTGATCAAAATGAAGTACAACGAGAAGCAAATCCTGTTAGTAGTGGTACAGGTATGGTCGGCGGTGCAGCAGCAGGCGCAGCTATCGGTGCAGTAGGTGGTCCAGTAGGTTCAGTCGTAGGCGGTGCCGTTGGTGCAGTCGTCGGTGCAACAGCTGGTAACGCCGTTGCCAATGCGTTTGAAGGCAATATGGAAGAAGACACTTACTGGCGTACTCAGCATGCGACGACTGACTACTATAATCCGCAATATGATTACGATACCGACTATCGTAATGCCTATGGTTATGGTTATGCGCAGCGCAAGCAGTATGGTAACGACCAAACGTTTGAGCTGGTAGAGCAAGACTTGCAGAGAGATTGGTTAAATTCACGTGGCAACTCACGCTTAGAATGGTCAGATGCTAGATTTGCCGTACGTGATGCGTGGAATCGTCCTATTATTTAATTATTAATGATGAGGCAATGATTGCTTATCGTAGACAATTAAAATGTTATGAAAAAACAGCTTCTATTAAATAATAGAAGCTGTTTTTTTAGTCTGATTTATGTCATATAAAAACTGACTGCAAAGCTAACATTCAATTACTCTAAAGCTAATATAATATTAGCGCGCCATATAATTGGTCATATCTTCCACGCCATGTAACGTCATTGGATACATCTTATTATCAAACAGTTTTTTAATCTCAACGATAGTTTGGGTATATTGCCAATAGGTTGGATTCTCAGGATTGAGCCAAGCGACTTTATCAAAGTGCGCGAGCACCCTCTTTAACCAGACAATGCCTGCTTCATTATTCATATATTCAACGCTACCGCCTACCGTCATCAGCTCATACGGTGACATCGACGCATCACCCACGAAGATAACACGATACTCTCGGCCATACTTATTAAGCAATTCAAAGGTTGGCATAGGCGCGCTATGGCGACGGTTATTATCCTTCCAGACATAATCATATAGACAGTTATGAAAGTAAAAAAACTCTAAGGTTTTAAATTCATTTTTCGCCGCAGAAAACAGTTTTTCAAGCGCTTCGACATGAACATCCATACTGCCGCCCACATCAAATAACATCAGTACTTTGACACGGTTACGGCGCTCTGCTTGCATATGTATATCGAGCACACCCTTTTTTGCCGTGCGCTTAATTGTCTCATGAATATCGAGCTCATCAGCACTACCGGTCCGTGCAAACTGGCGCAGATTGCGTAGCGCCATTTGAATTTGACGAGTACCGAGCTGATTATCGTCATCGAGATTACGATATTTACGCTGCTCCCAGACTTTGGCAGCGCTACGTTTGCGTGACTCACCGCCGACACGCACGCCCTCAGGATGGTCACCATAAGCACCAAATGGCGAAGTGCCGCCCGTCCCTACCCATTTACTACCACCTTCATGACGCTCTTTTTGCTCTTTTAACCGCTCTTCCAACGCCTTCATCAACTCCTCAAGCGAGCCGTACTTTTCTAGCAGACGTCTCTGCTCATCGGTCAGGTTCTTTGGATCGAGCTTTAAATCGAGCCATTCTTTGGGCACATCTGTTAGCTTGGCCAACAGCTCATCCATGTCTAGACTATCGACGCCTTCGAAATAATCCGCCATGGCACGATCAAACTTATCAAAATGGCGCTCGTCTTTGACCATGCACAATCGAATCAGACGATACATATCTTCACGACTGGCAAAAGTAGTCAATGCTGGATCTTCAGGATGCGGCTGCATCATCAGCCCTTGCTCTAACGCAGCATTTAAATCGAGCAGCTCGCGCGTACTGACTGGCACGCCATAAGTACGCAAGGTGTAAAATAGTTTGATAAACATAAGAGTCGTATCACTTATTGGCTGACATTATTATCTGGTGATATTGCTGATATCATTAATTGATACAGTCATAGGCTAAGCGCTTGCATTGACTTTGATATCTGATGTTAAAATCAATGTAAGCTACAAATATTAACGACGCATCATATTAGCAAAACGCTGCAACAAACTCACATCGGCTTCGTTTTTCAGTAATGCACCATATAATGGCGGAATAGACTTTTCACCACGCAAGTTTTCTTCTAGCTCAGCTTGAGCCATATCATCCGCCAATAATAGCGTCAACCAATCAACCAACTCAGAAGTTGATGGTGGCTTTTTAAGCCCCTGAACGTTACGCAATTTATAAAAAATATCCAGCGCGTCATTGACCAGCTTTTCTTGAATATTGGGAAAATGCACCTCAACAATTTGGCGCATGGTTTCCTCTTCAGGGAAATCAATATAGTGGAAGAAGCAACGACGCAAAAACGCATCCGGTAGCTCTTTTTCATTGTTTGAGGTGATAATAACCACGGGACGCTGCGCCGCTGTGATGGTTTCGCCCGTCTCATAAACATAAAAAGACATCTTATCAAGCTCGTGCAACAAGTCATTTGGGAACTCAATATCTGCTTTATCAATTTCATCAATCAATAATACACTACGCTCTTTGCTGGTAAAGGCATCCCACAATTTACCCGGCTTGATATAATTGCCAATCTCATAGACTTTATCGTCACCCATTTGCGAATCACGCAGACGCGATACCGCATCATACTCGTACAAACCCTGCTCTGCCTTAGTCGTCGACTTGATATGCCATGTAATCAGTGGCATACCTAAACTTTCAGCAACCTCTTCTGCTAGTAAAGTCTTGCCTGTACCCGGCTCACCTTTGATAAGTAGCGGTTTTTGTAGCGTCATTGCCGCATTGACTGCCAATTGCAAATCATCAGTAGCGATATAGCTTTTCGTACCCGTAAATTTGGTTTTTTTATCGGTCATAATCCAATCTCATTTATTGTTATCGTTAAAAGGTTTTAAGAGCGTTAATAAATTGTCATTTAGATTAGCACAGCCTTATTGATTGCCAAAATACTCATGCGTTCGCAGATATTTATCATATAAAAAAAGACACGCATGGTGTCTTTTATAATCATTAGAAAAAATGCATGAATCAGGAATCAGGAATCAACACTGTCAACTAGAAAGGAAATACTTTAAAAGGTTATAGCGTTAAAGCAATCGCATTCAGACTAATCATTATTTTTAGATACAGGCGTATCCTTTTTTAGATTAATTGCTGGATCAATATCTTTAACTGCCCCTACTTCATCAGATTCTGTCGCCAAATAGTTGCCAGAAGCTAGCTGCATATTTGCTTGCGTGTCCTGTGCGGTACGACTGCGAGCTTTATCTAAGCTTGATTCAAAGGCGCCGCGAATCAGCTGCCAAACAAAACCAACAAATAAACCAACAAATAATACCACCATGATAGGCAGCATATTGGCAATCGCCCCAGTCGTGTCCTTCATCATAATCGCATAGACCACACTGATGCTGGCAGGTGCAATCACACTTGGGTCACCCAGTGCTGTACCTGGTGCTAATAATACAGCAAACAGTATCATCCAACTCATGCCGCCTAATGGACGTGGTAATATACGCGCGACCAGTAGCCAAAGTACTAACACGATAATGACACCACCAAGATAAGCATACATTGGTAAATCTGCTACCGGTACGTCTTTTACCAGCTGCCCCCACCAAATAGCAATCTCACCGAGAATATCGCTGATCGCTTCTAGTGGTAAGCTGTGTAAGATATTTTTTAACCAGTCCATGCGTGTTTTATTACCTGCGTTCGTAAATAGTGCGGGATAGTGATTATATTAATAAACTGCTAGTTTATCATGACTATTCACCAAAATGCATGACACTATAGATTTTGATATTTCATCTGTATCTATACACTCTGTTCAAAAAAGCCAGCTAAGAAATTAGACTTGATAAAAGGAGCTGCAAAATATCGACGTAAACCTTGTTAAAATATAATTTTATAACTATTACGTATTATAAATACTGTCTTGAGATTCACGGGCACGCAATTCTGCTTGGCGGCGCATGACATCTTGCGGTGGTAATTGTACAAAATACCCTTGCGACGCTAGCTTTGCTAGCACCTCTTCTTTGTCCACTCTAGCAAGTGTAGGCGTTGTAGCCAAATCCAGATGCATGACAAACTTGCTACGACCTAAGCCTGCACGAAAGTCTTTGGGTAACACACCCAGCCAATCTTTGATTTCATCCGTATCATTCGGATAATCAGGACGGGCAATATAGATATACATATCATCATGTTTAAGGAATTTATAAATATCGCAATGCATAAAAACAACCTATCAGAAACTATCGTCATAGATTAGCATATTTCAGGCCATTATCAGTAGTGACTTTACGTTCAGATAAGGTAAAGCATCCCAAATACTATCGCAACTTAGCTTAAGAGAAAGTAAGGAGCATCTTCATATGAGCACTCTGTATCCCTTGTACTGTAATGCATGATGCTCATAGATAAATTATATACTTTTAAATTCTTATAACAAATGCTTCAGCTTTATTTTTTATTGACGCTATGTAATTTTACAGAAACACATCTACTCTATTTTGCTGTCGTTCGGTGTATTGTCCGTATAAAAAAGCATGTTTGCTAAAATTATTCACTATAATTTATATGATGGGTTGTAAAAAAGCTGTGAACCTTTCATAATAAAAGCGTTTTTCAGGAGAGAGTCTTTAGCCTAATGTTAGTAATGCTCATATTAACGAGTTTGTACTGACAGCCGCTACATGACCACCGAAGGCGCATCCACCCTGCTAATCGCTCAGGTAAAAGGACTGAAAAACACATGTCATAACGGTTTATTTGCATCACGCTGATTGGCGTATTATTCTTCAAACCTTAGGCATAACAAATCTGGAGAGCGGTAAGGACGGACGACGTCTTACCCACCGAAGGGGAGAAAACGCGACATCATTGCTCTGTTGAAGAATTACGATGATGGATCGTGTTGAAAATCTCAGGTCACAGGACAGATAGGGCTTCCCTCTAAACTGACGTTAAGCGTTTGTTTGGCGGATAGTTTTATCTTATTTCTGTACTACCCTTGGTTGCAATGCTTGTACCCTGCAATATTGCTTCTCGCTACTATGATCATGTACATCAGCCCTAATACTTTTACTAAGTATAGCTAATGTCCACATAAGGATTTGTTATGACCGATACTCAAAATACTAACAGCCAAGCTCCTCAACGCACACCCCTTTATCAGTCTCATGTCGAGAGTGATGGCAAACTGGTGGATTTTTCTGGTTGGGAATTGCCAATCCATTATGGCTCACAAATCGAAGAGCACGAAGCGGTGCGTACTGATGCCGGTATGTTTGACGTCTCTCATATGGTTATTGTCGATATCAAAGGCACGGATGCCAAAGCATGGCTACAGAAGCTATTAGCTAACGATGTCGATAAACTAAAAACAGCTGGTAAAGCCCTTTATTCTCCTATGCTAAATGAAGAAGGCGGCATCATCGATGATTTAATCGTTTATCTATCAAATTCTGATGAAACTGAATACCGTATCGTCTCAAACGCTGCTACTCGCGATAAAGACATGGCGCAATTTGACAAAGTCGCTGAAGGTTTTGACATCAGCATCACTGAGCGGCCAGAGCTTGCCATGATTGCCGTGCAAGGACCAAACGCCGTTGAAAAACTGGCGCACACCAAACCTAGCTGGGCAGATACCTTAGCTGGTCTTAAGCCTTTCGTTGGTGCTGATTTAACAGACATCGAAGGTACAGATTGGTTCGTCGCTCGTACGGGCTACACCGGTGAAGATGGCGTCGAAGTCATTATGCATGGCGATGATGCGCCGGCGTTCTTTGAGCAATTAAAAGCCAATGGTATAAAGCCTGCCGGTCTTGGCGCTCGTGATACTTTGCGTATGGAAGCTGGCATGAACCTCTATGGTCATGATATGAATGAAGATGTTAGCCCTTATGAGTGCAACATGGGCTGGACACTGGCGCTAAAAGACGATCGTGACTTTATTGGTCGCGATGCTATGGTCAGCAAACGCAAACAGTCAAAAGATGACAATACTGCTATGAAGCAAGTGGGCTTATTAATGACTAGCCGTGGCGTATTACGTGAAGGTATGGAAGTGACCATTAATCAAGGCACTGATAAAGAGCAAAAAGGTATCATTACTAGTGGTACTTTCTCTCCTAGCCTCAAAAATTCTATCGCTATCGCCCGTGTTCCTGCTACCCTAGCAGAAGATGACAATGTGCAAATTGATCTGCGCGGTAAAGGTAAGTTCGTCGATGTACGCGTGCTTAAACTACCGTTTGTCCGTAATGGCAAGCAGCAGTTTGACTCGTAGGCAACAGAAAATTTATTATTAGCTTTCTTTTTCATTAATTAACCTCTATCACCTAGGAGAGAAACCATGAGTAATATCCCAGCAGAACTAAAATACATCGCCAGCCACGAGTGGTTACGCTTAGAAGACGACGGTACTATCACGGTTGGTATCACTGATCATGCTCAAGACCTATTGGGTGACGTAGTATTTGTTGAATTGCCAGATGTTGGTGACATCATCGCTGTTGATGACGAAATCTCTGTTGTTGAATCAGTAAAAGCAGCTTCTGACGTTTACGCGCCTATTTCAGGTGAAGTGGTTGCTATCAATGAAGCCTTAGAAGATGATCCAGAAATCATCAACTCTGATCCATATGGTGAAGGTTGGTTCTTCAGAATGAAGCCTGACAATATCGCTGACTATGAAGCACTGCTAACCGCTGATGAGTACGAAAACGAGCTGTAATATCAGTCTTACGCTCTCTTAAAGGCAGCATTTAACTTTAGTATTGCTGCTTTTAATATTTTTATTGATAAGACAGTCTTTGATAAGATTGTCATTTATAAAATGTTTACTGATTAAAAGAAGCAACTCGACAGATACTGGCAAGCGCTGGTATCTGTGCGCTTTATTTTTAAGACAATAATGGCAAGACCGTGTTTTCAATGCAGTATTTTCAAGACACTCAGCACTCAATTTATGACGCCCAACTGCTATCTGATTTATTCATATTAATCACTCGTCAGACATTATTGAAGATATGCAATCGATAATGCCTGAAGCTGATTACTCATTCCTCAGCATGGATCCTACTATGAATTCTAATACTGGCAATAAAGACATTCTTGCGACGCCTAGTCACACCCCGCAGCTGCAAGCATTTTGTGAGGTGGTAGAGTCGCGCCGTTCGGTACGCCGATTTACAGATGCGCCGATACCTGACGATGTATTAGCAGACTGCCTGCGTTTGGCGATGCTTGCCCCAAACTCAAGCAATCTTCAGCCATGGGAATTTTATGTTATTGATGATGCTGGTAAGCGTAAGCGCGCGGTCAAAAACTGTATGAATCAAAACGCAGCAAAAACCTCAGCACGTTTAATCGCTGTCGTTGCTCGTACTGACGTTTGGCATGACCATGCAAAGCAAATATTGCGTGAATACCCTGATATGCCGGTGCCAAAAAAAGTCAAAGACTACTACAACAAAGTCGTTGCGTTAGATTTTTTGCGTGGACCTGCTAACGTGGTATCAGTAGCCAAATGGAGCGCCATTCAAGTAGTCAGACGTATAAAGGGTCCTATAAAATCGCCTTATTATACCTTTGAAGATACCAAAAATTGGGCAACCAATAACACCGCATTAGCGGCTGGAAACCTGATGCTTGCCTTACGCGCGCATGGATTTGATAGCTGCCCGATGGGCGGTTTCGATGAGCCTGCTATGAAGCGCTTATTAAAACTGAGTGATAATCACCATATTGTTATGATGATTGGTGCTGGGGAGCGTGCTGATAATGGCGTTTACAATACCCAGTTCCGCTTTGAGCAAGATCAATTTGTACATTACGTATAACCTGCTACCACCCTATTTTTATTATAGCCATCTCCTTTATTCCTATATTTACCAAGGATCACCATGACTATCTCTCAAAATCCAGCACTTGATACGTTTGAAGGCTTGTTCAATGAAGCCGAATTTGTTTATCGTCATCTTGGCTCAAATGATGCCAAACAAGCTGACCTGCTCAGCGCTATTGGTTATAGCGACATGGCAACTTTTATCAATGAGACCGTGCCTGAACCAGTACGCCTGCATAAAGAATTAGATTTGCCAGTAGCGATGAGTGAGCATGCAGCACTTGCCAAATTGCGTACCATGGCTGATGACATCACGGTTAATAAGAGCTATATCGGACAAGGGTATTCGCCTGTGCGTATGCCTGCAGTCATCCAACGTAACGTCCTTGAAAATCCAGGTTGGTATACCGCTTACACGCCTTACCAAGCAGAAATCGCTCAAGGTCGCCTAGAAGCCTTGCTGAACTTCCAACAAGTTTGTATCGACCTGACTGGTCTTGAGCTTGCTGGTGCGTCATTGCTTGATGAAGCAACGGCTGCTGCTGAAGCCATGGCAATGTCAAAGCGCGTCAGCAAAAGCAAATCTATGCAGTTTTTCGTTGATGACCGCGTCTATCCACAAACATTAGATGTCATTAATACCCGTGCCAAATATTTTGGTTGGGAAGTGGTGGTTGGTGATTTTGAACTGGCTAAATCAGGCGACTATTTTGGTGCATTATTCCAATATGTCGGTGTTGAAGGCGATGTTAAAGACCTAACCGACGTTATCGCTGCCGTTAAGAAAAATAAAACTTATGTGAGCGTCGTGAGTGACATCATGAGCTTAGTATTATTAAAATCACCAGCGGATATGGGTGCAGACGTGGCTTTGGGTAGCACGCAGCGTTTTGGTATTCCAATGGGCTTTGGTGGTCCACATGCCGCCTACTTTGCGTTCTCTGATAAAGCTAAGCGCTCAGCACCTGGTCGTATCATCGGGGTATCAAAAGACTCACAAGGCAATACTGCCCTACGTATGGCGCTACAGACTCGTGAGCAGCATATCCGCCGCGAAAAAGCCAACTCAAACATCTGTACCTCACAAGTACTACTTGCAAACCTAGCTGGTATGTATGCGGTTTATCATGGTCCAGGTGGTGTAAAGCGTATCGCTACTCGTATCCATGCATTTGCGACTGCCTTCGCTGACGTCATCAAAAACGCTAACGATAGTAATTTAAATGTGCTCCATGATCAATTCTTTGATAGTGTTGTGGTTGATTGTGGCTCAGAAAAACTTGCTAGCCAAATCTTTCAAAATGCTGACAATGTTGGTTATAACTTATGGCGTCTTGGTGAGACCAAATTAAGCGTTGCGTTCAGTGAAACCAGCGATCAGAAAGACTTTAATGTCCTAACTCAGCTGTTCGTTACTAAAGCACATGATCTACCAGAAGACGCTCGTGTCTCTCTTGATAGTGCTCATTTGCGTACTGATGCTATCTTATCGCATCCAGTATTCAACTCGCATCATACCGAGCATGAAATGCTGCGCTACTTAAAATCGCTTGAAGATAAAGATTTGGCGATGAACCGCAGTATGATTTCACTTGGTAGCTGTACCATGAAATTGAATGCCACCAGTGAGATGCTACCGATCACTTGGCCTGAATTTGCCAATGTGCATCCTTTTGCACCGCGTGACCAAGTCACAGGCTACGTTGCCATGATTGATAGCTTGCAAGAGCAATTAAAAGCCATTACCGGTTTTGATGATGTCTCTATGCAGCCAAACTCTGGCGCTTCAGGTGAATATGCAGGCTTGCTAGCAATTCGTCGTTATCATGAATCACTTGGTGAGACTGATCGTGATGTTTGCTTGATCCCTATGTCAGCGCATGGTACTAACCCTGCGACTGCTATGATGATGGGCATGAAAGTGGTTGTGGTCAAAACTGACGACAATGGCAACGTTGATATCGATGACCTAACTGCCAAATCTGAAGAACATAGCACGCGTCTAGGTGCATTGATGATCACCTACCCATCGACGCATGGTGTGTTTGAAGAAGGTATCCGTAAAATCTGTGACCTCATCCATAAACATGGCGGTCAAGTTTATATGGATGGCGCCAATATGAATGCGCAGGTTGGCATGATGCAGCCAGCTGACGTTGGTGCTGATGTACTACACATGAACTTGCACAAAACCTTCTGTATCCCACATGGCGGCGGTGGTCCTGGTATGGGTCCTATCGGTATGAAAGCGCATCTGGCGCCATTTATGGCCAACCATACTCTAAGTCCTGTACACAATGCCCAAAAAGACTGCTCAGCAGTATCAGCAGCTCCTTATGGTTCAGCAAGCATCTTACCTATTTCATGGATGTACATTGCCATGATGGGTCGTGATGGTTTATTAAAAGCGACCGAGCTTGCGCTACTGAATGCCAACTATGTTGCCGCTGAATTAAAAGACCATTATCCTGTGCTATATACGGGCAAAAACGGCCGCGTTGCTCACGAATGTATCATCGATATTCGTCCTTTAAAAGAAGAGACGGGCATCAGTGAAAGCGATATCGCGAAACGCTTGATGGATTATGGTTTCCACTCACCAACCATGAGTTTCCCAGTAGCGGGCACCTTGATGATTGAGCCAACAGAATCAGAGTCAAAAGAAGAGCTTGATCGCTTTATTAGTGCTCTAAAATCTATTAAAGCGGAAGCGCTGAAAGCCAAAGCGGGCGAAGACAACTGGACGTTAGAGAACAATCCATTGGTCAATGCCCCGCATACAGCTGCGATGGTAATTGATGGCGAATGGACCTATCCATACAGCCGTGAGACAGCAGCATTCCCACTGCCTTATATCCGCACTAATAAGTTCTGGCCAAGTGTGGCACGTGTCGATGACGCCTATGGTGACAAAAACCTCATGTGTTCTTGCCCAAGTATCGAAAACTATATGTAATCCCAGTTTTATATAGTCTTAGTTTTGATACTTTATAAAAGATAAAAATAAACCTCCAAGTCAGCATCTGATTTGGAGGTTTTTATTTTACTAATAACATTTAGCGCTATAATAAAATGGCTATCAATCTATTCATATCATCCACTTGGTTAGAATCACATATGCAGAAAAACAATCTTGTCATTCTTATCCATGGTCTGCACCAAACGGCTTGGATTATGCGACCACTTGCCAAACGCTTACAAGCAGCAGGATTTAAAACTCATCAATTTGGCTATCGTAGTATGCGCGATGGTATTCAAACCAATAGTCAGCGGCTTAATAAGTGGCTTGAAGAAAATCATCATCCTGATGAGCTGATACATTTGGTCGGTCATAGCTTGGGCGGTTTGATTATTCGTGATTTTGTTACTCAGTATCCTAAGTGGCAAATTGGTCGCTGCGTGACCCTTGGGACACCGCATTTAGGTAGTGTTTGTGCAGATTATATTTGGCGCTTGACGCCAGCTGTGGTGGGACGCTCGTACGTCGATGCGCTAGATGGCACGGTCGCGCCCTTACCGGAGCATATTACCTTAGGCGTAATTGCAGGTAATCGTCCTTATGGCTTAGGGCAGATATTTCTGCAACATCATAATCGCAAATTACGCCAAGCTCATAACCCATTGCTTGATGAACATCTGGTGCATGATGGCACCGTCTATTTAAAAGAGACCAAACTTGAAGCAGCGGCTGACCATTTAATCTTGCCTGTATCGCATACCGGCATGTTGATTGATACTAACGTTGCCAAGCAGACAGGATATTTTTTACAGTATGGTCAATTTGAACGCAGATAAGTGTCAGGCGTTAAACCCTATACATTGATACCCATGCCTTGCTGTAGCTCGGTTTTATGCGCTTCGATAACGGGAATAAAGGTGTGCATTACCCAATCATGACGCCAGCCTTTCAACCCTTGCGGCAACTCGCTAATATCTTTATCAAAAGCAATCACTTCATATAATTGCCCAAGCCATTTTTTACGCATCAAGACATTAGCGGGTACGCCGGTAGCTTTTGCTTGATCATCTATCGTTTTTTGTACCGCTTTTGAGAGTACTTTATTCTTTGAGCGATACGGCGGCAATAGAGAATCTGGATATTCTGCAGGATGCAGATTTTTTGCTTCCTTTATCACTTTGAGTAATTCTTCACCATACAGTCGCAACATACTGCGATGTATCGTTGTCTTATGCGCAAGCTCACGCATCGTGTTTGGTTTTTCAGTGATAATCTCACGCACGGCTTGTTTTTTTATGACAAAAGTACGGGGCTGATTGGTTGAGCGCGCTAGCTCTTCACGCCATGTGGCTACCGCCTGCAATATTGCCATTTGCTCAGAGGTATAGCGATAATCTGCCATGGTTAGATACATCTGCTCGTCTGCAACATTTTGAGCATCATATAAGTCGTTGGCGTAAAGCTGACAGTCTTCCCAGACATACTCATAGAGACCTTGAGATTTTAGGGCGTATTCAAGACTCAAATATAACGCAGGTAAAAAGCGCACATCATCAATCGCATATTGCTCTTGCTCATCTGATAATGGTCGCTGTAACCAATCTGACTGGCTTTGTTCCTTATCAATATGCATATCGAGCTGTTCATCAAGCGCCTGCTGATAACCCATCTGTAATTGACCTGTTAAGTAGGACAAGGCAATTTGCGTATCAAAAATATTGGTCAGTGGCGGGCAGCCGGACAATAGATAAAATATACCTAAATCTTCACCACAAGCATGCCAGATAGCCACATCAACTTTCATAAGTGCTTGCCATAGCTCACTCAGTTGTAACTGCGGCGCATCTAATAAATATACATGATTGCCAGTATTTAGCTGTATCAGTGCTAAGCGTGGATAATAGGTATCGCGCTTGATAAACTCGGTATCTAATGCCACACGCCCGCAAGTGGTCAATGCCTCAATCACTTCATCCAACTGGCTTTGCTTACGCACCCAAGTGACGGCAACCTCATCAGCAATATCTAATAATGCGTCAATATCCGGCTCTACTGGCAGGTCTACTAATTTGGCTGGATTGACTGAATGGTGTACTTCGTCAGCCGAAAATGTATTTTGAAGGTTTGATTCGGTTGGAGCAGTGTTAGACACGGGCAGATACCTGCATTGATAAGAGAGAATAAAACGCTAAAGCACGTCTTAATAAAATTAAAAGAGAAAGCGATAAAATAATATAAGCAATTATAACCACATCATTGAATAAAATGCGCAAGATTTTAATCTGATAAAGATAAGAAGACTATAAAAAGGAGCGGTTTTGCATCGCTTGTCCAAGGGTCATGCTGTCAAGATATTCAAGCTCACCGCCCATCGGTACGCCTTGCGCCAGACGCGTGACTTTATTGACATGACGACTGACTGCCTCACTGATAAAGTGCGCGGTCGTTTGCCCTTCGACCGTCGTACCGGTCGCCAATATCAGCTCTTCAACAGGCTCTTGCTTGACGCGCCAGACCAGTTGCTCAATATTTAAATCATCAGCACTAATGCCATCAATCGGTGATAAGTGACCACCTAAGACAAAGTAGCGCCCACGATAGCCTGCCGTCTGCTCTATCGCCATCACGTCAGCTGCAGTCTCAACCACGCATAGCAATGTATCATCACGCCTAGGATCTTGGCATAATGGGCAAACAGCCTCATCGCTAAAGCTATGGCAACGCTGACATTCGACGATATCACGCATCGCTTCATCAAGCGCTTGAGCAAGTGCCATGCCTTGTGGGCGTTTTTTGGTGAGCAGATGCAGCGCCATACGTTGGGCGCTTTTTTGACCAACGCCCGGCAAAATACGCAGCTGTTTGACCAGCTGATCAAATTTGGCTGTCAGCAAAGTGATGTCCTTTGTTTATAAATCATAGCTATGAAAATGGGGTCGTATCATGTCGATAACAATCCCATTTTTCTTTAATATGTCGCCTTTAGCGTTTAAGAACCAGCTACTTAGAACATACCTTGCATACCTGGTGGCAATCCCATACCTGAGGTCGCGCCCGCCATGGTTTCTTCATATAACGCATCTGCTTGGCGCACCGCATCATTGATAGCAGCAGCGATAAGATCTTCGATCATATCCGGCTCATCTTCTAATAAGCTTGGATCAATGGTCAAGCGCTTGACCACATGACGACCTGTCATGGTTACTTTTACCAGACCACTGCCCGCTTCTGCATGCACTTCTTTATTGCCAAGCTCTTTTTTAGCATTTTCGACGTTTGCTTCGACTTTCTTTTGCATGGTTTGTGCTTGTTGCATCAATGCTTGGATATTCATAGTTGCCTCTTGGTTTTTTAATAATAAATAATGGGGGTTTTGATAATAAAAAATAAAATACTAATAGCAATTATACCGTTATCTTTACAAACTGTCTAAACCACGCGCCAAATCTTTGATGATATCTTCTACATCTTCTAGACCGACCGACAGACGAATAAGACCGTCTTTTACGCCTGCTTCTGCGCGCTCTTGGGCGCTCAAACGAAAATGGGTCGTTGTTGCAGGATGGGTAATCGTGGTTTTCGCATCACCCAAATTATTGGTGATAGAGACCATTTGAGTTGAATCAATGACATGCCATGCGGCAGATTTTGAATCACGCGTCTCTGATGGCTGCACTTCAAAACCCATAATGGCTCCAAAGCCGTCTTTCATATGATGCTGACGCTTGGTCAACTCATGCGATGGATGGTCGCTCAAGCCTGAAAAGTGTACGGTGCTGACATTGGGATGATTAACCAAAAACTCTGCCACTTGATTGGCATTACTACAATGCGCTTGCATACGTAATTTAAGCGTTTCAAGTCCCTTGGTAAACACCCAAGCATTAAACGGACTCATGCTGATGCCACCTGAACGTATGACGGTAAACGCTTCTTGCATCAACTTATCACTACCGACTAACGCGCCACCAAGTACTCGACCCTGACCGTCTAAATATTTGGTTGCAGAATGAATCACCACATCGGCACCCAAATCAAGCGGACGTTGCAAAGCTGGGGTGGCAAAGCAGTTGTCAACGACCAAGAGTATATCATTGGCTTTACATAGCTGGCTTAAAAAGCCAATATCACAAATCTGTGCCAATGGATTACTAGGGCTTTCGCAATAAATCACCTTGGTATTTGGTTGAACAGCATTTGCCCATGCGTCATTATCGAAACAATCAACGTAACTGACTTCCACACCAAACTTTGCCATATAGTTATTAAACAAACCAATAGAGGAGCCAAATAGCTGATTAGCAGCAAGTAAATGGTTACCGGCTTTTAAGTACGCCAAGCACATGGTCAAAATCGCACCCATGCCAGAGGCTGTTGCGACTGCACGCTCACCATTTTCAAGTGCTGCTAAACGGCGCTCAAAGGTACGTACGCTTGGATTGGTATGACGTGAGTAGACATTGCCCGTTTTAGTGCCATCAAAATGACCGGCAGCATCAGCTGCTGAGCTATATACATAAGAGCTGGTCGTAAAAATAGCTTCTGAATGTTCGCCCTCATCGGTACGATGCTGACCTGCACGTACTGCAATGGTTTGCATACCATAATCGAGTTCTAAATCCAGTGCATCATTGCACCAGTTTGCATCCAAGCCGTTTATATTGTCTTTATTTTGCGGTTGACTCATAAAGTTTCCATTGCCTTGATTGTTATTTACAATAGCGTTTATTTTTGATTATAAACATCACGTATTCGCGTTATCATATCATGATAAATTATTCCAAGCAGCAGCTTCAAAGCAGCAGTTTTCAGCGCTGACTGTCTATTATTTTGCCTAACGTATCACTTATTAGAAATAAGAAGCAAAAATTGTGCTACCTAGATCCAATAAGAACAATATCTAATACAGGCAATATTTTATAAAAGTAACGTATTTATAATAGGCACAGATGCCGACACCTGATAAGCTTAGCGGCGATTTAAACTTTGCCTTAGGCGATATTATCATATGCCTTATAATCAGTGTTATTATCTGCAAAACCACCAAGAAATCCATACATATTTTTTGGCAACTTCTCCATTATATAAAGGCTCACTAAGGTAATTTATTTATGTCGATGTTCAGTATAGAACCCAGCAACTTATCGTTGAGCCTGACACTCGGTCTCACCTTAGGTCTTAGTGGATGCCAAAGCTTACCCAAGCAGCCGCACTTGCCTGAAAGCCAAGCACTATCCGCACGGGTCAATGCTTTATACCAATCGGACATCAGCAAACAAGCTGAAATCGAAAAAGATGCCCAAAAAGAGGGCGATCCTATAAATACTACGACTGTCAGCACAGACCTTGCTACCCCAAACACGGATAGTCTTGATTTGGTTGCTGCCATCAGTCAACAGAGTGAGATTCACCCTGATTTATCAGGCTATCATCCAATTGTGACGGGCGCCAATGCTTTTGCCTCACGCAGTATATTGACAGGTATGGCAACGCGCAATATCGATGCCCAGTACTATATCTGGCACGATGATCAAGCCGGTCAGCTGATGCTCAAAGACTTATGGGATGCGGCGGAGCGCGGCGTGATCGTACGCTTACTGCTCGATGATTTTAATAATAATGCTAAATTTGATCAGCATTTACTGCGTTTTGCCAGTCACCCTAATATTGCTGTGCGTATTATCAATCCACTGATGCATCGTAAATTTCAGACTTTAAATTTTGTCACCGGTTTGCCACGTATCAATAGACGCATGCACAATAAAAGCATGATTTTTGATAAACAAATCACCATCATTGGTGGTCGTAATATCGGTGATGAATACCTAAGCAATGACAAAAGCAGTCAGTTCGCAGATTTGGATGTACTATTGATTGGTAAAGTGGTGGCAGATATTGACAATAGCTTTGCCAGCTACTGGTCAGCACCAATATCATTCGATATTCAAACCTTAGCGACCCTTGATAAAGGAGAGACGACTGACTTCGTACAAGGGCTCGATAAGTTAAAAGCCGATGAGAAAAGTAGTAGCAGTGGCAGCTTATCAGTGTATAAAGCAGCCATTGAAGACTCCTCTATCGATACGGATTTGATTAATAAACGCGTGCCGTTTCGCTGGACGGACATGCAATTCTTAAGTGATGACGTCGGCAAATTGACTAAAACCGTGCCAGCAGACACCAATCTGGTGCATCAGCTGCGCACTTTGCTTGGTAGTCCATCAAAGAAACTGACTATTATCTCCTCCTACTTTGTACCGACCAAAGACGGTGTTAATACGTTGGTCTCATTAGCAGAATCTGGTATCGAAATCAAAATTCTCACCAATTCATTTGATGCAACCGACGTAACGGCGGTACATTCTGGCTATAGCCAATGGCGTCCTAGTTTACTGCGCGCGGGAGTCAAGATTTATGAGCTAAAATCAACCGCTTCTGAAGAAAAGCGTGAAAACAAACTTTGGAAAGCGCGTAGCCAATCTTCAACCAGTTTACATGCAAAAGCTTTCGCCGTTGATGACTATCAAGTATTCATTGGCTCATATAATGTTGACCCGCGCTCGGCTAATATCAATACTGAGATGGGCGTGATTATCAATGATGATGAGCTTGCGACTCAGTTGCATGGTGCATTGAGCGATGACTTACTAAACCAAGCGTATGAAGTGAAGTTACTAGAAAACGGTGATTTACAATGGCATACCATGGAAAAAGATAAGAAAGTCATTTATGATTCAGAGCCGCGCGTCGATGTCAGTGACCATGTTTGGCTAACCATCATGTCATGGTTACCTATTGATTGGCTATTATAGTTGGCTCAATATAAAAGAAACAGAAGTTGAATGCTCTTGGCTTAATTCTGTTTCATATAATCATATTTGACATAAACGTCTTTATTTTGACGATAAATCATTAGCAATGATGATTTATCGTTTTTTATTATAGGCAGTTATTTAGATAATGACTGCCTTAACGAATACCTTAATGTCTGGATGCGTGACCTAATATGCCTTCTCGTTCTCAATATGCACTTATGTCTTCTAAAGATAAAAATACGGTACTGTTTACTTGCTATAGCAGTGCAATAGCGTTTTTCGACTTTTTAATATACCTATATCTTGCAGATATGTTGGCAGCGACTTTATTTCCTGTTAGCTCAGATCCCAATCTTATGAAGATACAGGGGCTGTCATTATTTGCAATTGGTTATGTGGCACGCCCACTTGGTGGTGTTATCTTTGGACGTTATGGCGATATAAAAGGTCGTAAACCGTTATTACTAATCAGTATCTTGATTACGGCAGCAAGCTTATTGGCGATGGGATGTTTGCCTACTTATGCACAATGGGGTTTGGCAGCGCCTGCATTGTTTATCGTCTTACGAATCATACATGGCATGGCCTATGGTCTTTATGTTCCACTCTCTTGGGTGTTCGTTGCAGAGCACGTGCCGCGCCAATATCTGTCAGTAGGCTGTAGCTATGTGACTGCCAGTTTTTTTGTGGGTGTTTTATTCTCTAATGGTTTTTTTCTTTGGTTAAGCAGTACGTTGACCACTGAGCAATTGGCAGATTATGGCTGGCGTTTGCCTTTCTTTATAGCGGCTATCCTGACGGTTTTACCGCTCCTTGCCTGGCGATGGATAGAAGAAACCCCGTTTTTCACTCAGATGAAAAAATCAAGACCTAGTGATTATGTTGCTAAGCCTTTTACGACCCTATTTAAGCATTGCAAGCATGCTATCTTTATAGGTCTGGTTCTCACTTTAATTGTCTCAAGCATCACCACAGTAGTGGTTATTTTATTGCCTGATTTGATTGAATTACGCTTTACGCTCGATACTGACTTGTTTGGATTCTCGCACAGTCTTGGCATCGTTTTTATGATTTTTGGCTGTATTTTTTATGGCATCATCTCTAACCATCAAAACTTTGGCAAAATTTTGGCGATAGGCTCTATTATTTTAATCGCTCAAATGCTTGCTTTCTTCTATCATTTAGAGGCAAGTGGCGACTATATCCTTATTATGTATGCACTTTTGGGCTTTTGTGCCGGTGTTATCGGCATGATACCTGCCATCTTGATTCAACTATTTCCTACCAATGTGCGACTCACCGGAATGGCTTTTTGCTACAATGTCACTTATGGTATCGTTGGGGTGCTAGTACCATTTGGACTTGGCTATGCTACTTTATATGTGAGCTTTTCACCCGCACTCTATATCACTTTCATCGGTTTTATTGCCATCATCATGGGCATTTATTTTTATAATCTGCCTGAATTCAAAAAAATCGATCAGGTCATATAATGTTATTTTATCCAAATAGGCTGATCTCTTATTAGCCTATTCATTGTAGTTTTACAAGCCATTGCAAGTGATACGTAAACTGACACATATACCATCAGCATTTAGCATATACATCTTCAAAAATTTCTAAAAAATTAAGGCTTAACCACTATGGTTGATATGACCAATAAACGTCTTTCCGTTGCACCCATGATCGATTGGACAACGACGGATTATCGTTATTTTGCCCGTCTTTTTAATCCGCATGTTTATTTGTACACCGAGATGATCAGTACGGGCGCGCTGATACATGGCAATCGTGCACGGCATTTACGCTTTGATACTCTTGAACATCCGCTAGTACTGCAACTTGGCGGCGCAGATATCACTGAGATGACGCAGTGTGCAGAATTTGCTCAGCAGCATGGTTATGATGAGGTTAATATTAATGTGGGCTGCCCCTCTGATCGTGTACAGCACAATAAAATCGGTGCTTGCTTGATGGCAGAACCCAATACCGTTGCAGACTTGGTCAAGCATATGCAAGCGGCAGTCGATATTCCAGTCACGGTCAAGCATCGTATTGGCATTGATGACTTTGACAGTTATGAATTTATGGCGGATTTTGTACAAAAGGTAGCAGCAGGTGGTTGTACACGTTTTATCGTTCATGCGCGTACGGCATGGCTACAAGGCTTGAGCCCAAAGCAAAATCGTGAGATACCGCCACTGCGTTATGAAGATGTGTATCGTTTAAAACAGGACTTTCCTACCCTTGATATTGAGATTAATGGTGGGATTGAGACCGTCGCTGATATTGAGGCACACCTTGAGCATATCGATGGCGTTATGATTGGGCGCGCCTTTTATCATAACCCGTATTTGTTAGCCGAAGCCAATAGCTTGTGGGACACCCCTGTCCCGAAGCGTTCAGTTATACTAGCTCAGCTGTATCCTTATTTAGAAGAGCAAATAGCTAAAGGTGAAGCACTTCCAACGATGACTCGGCACTATTTAGGGTTATTCCAAGGATTAGTGGGTGCTCGAAAATGGCGTCAAGCATTGAGCGGTAAGCCTCAATTGACCATCGATGATATCAAGCACGCGGCGACTGAAGTATTAGCCCTTAACCCTTAACCCTTAACCCTGATGCCTGATGCCTGATGCCTGATGAAACCTACTATTAAATAACAATGCATACGGCGTAAGTATTAATTATCAGATATTCACTGTTATTCTTTATGCTACTTGCGCCAAATACTGCCACATAGCCGCGCCGTTATTTATAATATGTAATAACATGGGCAATATCAGCGAGCCTGATTTGATACGCGCATAGCAAAATAGTAATGCTAACACCACGATGGTACTGATCTCGTAAATTCCATATTGCAAATGAATGACCGCAAATATCAAACTGGTCACTAGACTTGCTACGATTGCCCCGCGATATTCTGTATCAGGTGGCGAGGTGAATTGCTCTGCAATCGCCGACCACAATATGCCACGAAATATGAGTTCTTCATAAATGGGCGCGACGATAACCATCGCAAAAATAAGTAGCCATACTGAGCTGACAGACTGATATAAAGGATCTACAAACGCCAACGGTGATTTATCAAGCATATACGTCAATGCCTGACTGCCAATCATAAATATTAACAGCAGCCCTATCATGCCCATACCGACCGCCAATGAGAACGGTCTTAATACCAAATACTGCTTTAAATTGCCGCCTCTCACGCGTATAACTAACGCACTGATTGCCACTAATAACACGCAGCCTATCATGATAGAAATACTGACAACCGTTCCATCATTGCTGCCAAAAAAGAAAATATCGCCGACCGTTGCGCTTTTGGCAGTTGGTAACACCAGTTTGCCAGCGATGTAAATCCCGATTAATTGACTGATAAAGAAAAAAACCACCATGCCTATGATAAGCAGTAAAGTGCCTAAGCGTGTGAATAAAGGCTGAGGATGTATGACAACTTTGTTGTTTTCAGCGGCGCTCTTATTTGGCATTCGCATTGACATAATAGGTTTACTCGAAAAGATACTGAAGCATTGCTTAAAAACTGCTCACAAAGACAATCGGTTTAGCGTAAGGACATTGATTAAAAACAAAGCCTGTTGTTATTTGGCAGATAACTGTTTTTCAATCAATGCTAATACCTGCTCTGACACAGACTCTGGATGCTCAAGTGGAAACATATGACCGCCCGCATGAGTAATATAAGGAATACGTAAGCGCGACTTTATTTGTTGCGGGAATCGACGCTTTAAAAAGATACTGTTCTCACCAATAATCAAGGTCACTGGCACTTTAGGGGCACGATTTGGGGTCAACCAATACCAAGAAGGGTTAGTCCGAAAGACGGCGACTTCACTGGCTTTTGGAATCGCCAAGGTAACTTTACCATCGGCACGCTTATGCAGACCATGCTCAATATAACCTTGAAAACTGCGCTCAGTAAAATCTTTAAAAAATCCTTTATGGCGCAGTTTGTCATACGCATCTTCTCGGCTATCCCATACGTCACGTCGATGCTTAGACACGCCAGCTGGCGATAGCTTATCCATCAAACGATTATTCATCAATGGCAATCGATCTGCTGTCTTGGCAAGATGCCATAGCAAGCTAACTTTGCCATAAATCCATGGCGGATCCATCAGAACGGCTTGCGAAAAGTACTCAGGTGCACGGTACAACGCTTGCAAGGTACACATGGCACCAAGCGAATGCCCGACGGCTACGACTTGCTTAACGCCATGTTTTTTACAGGTATCTTTAACACTATCGACAATCTGCTGCGTGAGACTTCGCCATTGGTTATCGACCGGATAATCAGGCGTATCGCCTAACATTGAGATATATTCAATAGTAAAAAATTCAGCCAATTTCTCAAAAAATGGCTCATAGACAGGACTTGGCATTCCGTTGGCGTGAGCAAAATGTATGACTGGTTTTTGGGTTATTTTCGATATCGGTAAGGACGCAAAAGACTGCAAATTGACTTCACTCATGACACATTCTCATTAGTTGTTATAATGGTTTGTATTGTATTTATGGTTTTAAATGCTAGATAGCGACACATAAATAAGGCTGAGCGTAATCATACGCTCAGCCTTAACAATCATACACGGTAACGCTAAAAATTAAAGTCTATTAACGCATCTGCGCGTTGCCTTCTTCTTGTGGCAAGAGATCAAGATTGATGCTTGAACCCACACCTGCGCCCAATTTAACGGCGAAGCGATCCATAAATAATTGGAACGGATCACTTGGCGTATAATTAACCACGTTATTTAATTTAAGCTGCTTCTCTAAACTTGAAATACTGCCTTTTTTATCCGCCAAGCCAAACTCGATAGATTGCTCACCTGTCCAAAACAATCCCGAAAACAGCTTATTTTGTTCAGGATTTTTTAGACGATCGCCACGACCTTCTTTTACGGCATTGATAAAATGCTTATGAGTATTGTCTAGCACTTTTTCAACATGCTTTTCTTCATAATCCGTTAGGGGACGTGACAGGCTCAAGATATCTTTATATTCACCTGCTGTAATGGTGAGATCTTCTACGCCGACCTTGTCCATCAAGCCTTTTACATTATAGCTTGGCATAATGACGCCGATCGAACCGACTAGGCTTGATGGGTTGACATAAATCTCATCAGCCGCTGATGCGATATAATACGCGCCAGAAGCACCCATATCGCCAATCACTGCATAAAGCTTTTTATCTGGATATTCTTTACGCAAATCCATCATAGTCTGCCAGATTTCATCTGACTGTACAGGCGAACCACCCGGTGAGTTGATATCGAGCGCCACTGCCTTTGAGTTACTGTTTTTAAAGGCGCGTGTGAGCGCATCATTGACATCATAAGCATTAGCGACATCACCACTGCTAATAGTTCCTTGAAGCTCAACCACTGCCAAATGCGGCTTACTGGTATCTATACCATCAAGACCAGTGGGTGCTTCAGTACTACAGCTACGACCAATCGTCAAAAATATCAATAAAATATAGCCAAAGGTCAGTAGCTTAAAGAAAATACTCCAACGACGGGCACGGCGTTGCTCGACCACGCTTGCTAATAAAGTATTTTCAATCAGTCGCCATTCTTGCCCGCTCGGCTGGTTTGACTGCTGCATCGGTGCTGGCTGATTTGCCGAATTATCAGGACGTTTGTTAGGGTCTGGCGGCCAGTTGGGCATATAACTTCCTAAGTAGAAACAATGTAAAACGATAAAAGACAGATTATATAAACTTACGACAGAAAATTCGAGATTCTTACTGTTTAAGTTTTCTGTATGAATAGGTGGTTAAGTATGGTGCCATTTTACTCATGGTTCAATAGCATCTCTGTGAAATACGTGTATTTTATAAATGTGATATCAAAAATAAAACACTATCACTAGATATTAGGAGTTCCCAATAACATCTGCAACATTATTGATATTGGAACAATTCTTAATCACCCTCTTTGAATAGCGCATCAGAAGATAAAGCAACTTCTAACGGTTTATTATCATAGGTGATTATCTCATCTATTTGTTGCTGGCTGATTACCTCATTCGAGATAGGTGAGGTACTGTGACCCAGCCATGTCGTATGATTCATGGCTATATTGCTATTGGTTAAATCAGCCGAGCATAGCAACGACCACATTTGCCAAGTTCGCTCATGCGTATCTGCATTCAAAATTAGCCGCGATTGCAACATATTTGCTTGGTTAGATAGTGGTTGGCTTTTTGACATGAGTGTTTGCGAGTTAGCAGGTAATGACTTGAGAGGCTCATTTGCTTGATACTTGAGCACTCGTATGGGCGTGCTGCTATCAATAGCCACGGTACAATCCCAAACACTGGCATCCTCTATCTTGCTCCAGCCTGTGATTGCTTGCAACGTTAAGTTGCCATTTGGCAGCTGCCATATTTTACCGGATTCGCAACGTTGGGCGCTGATAGTTGCCGTCTTTTGAGAGTCCGTAGTAACTTTATAATCTTGATACAGCGCAGACCAACGCTCACTATGTCCTGCTTGCCAGTATTGGCTCACAGGCAATCTCTGACTGAGCTGAGCGACTATCATGGGTAAGAGCTCTGAATCATTAGGACTCACTGCGCTGCTCTTTTTATCATAAACGCGTGAATCAGTCACGCCACTACTACTGCTTTGTACGACGATGCCCTCTAGCTTATTGACAGATAAGCTGCCCAATTGCTGCGCTAACGTGGCAGATAATTTATCTGCCGTCAGATTGCTAGGCATGATCTTAATTTTAGTGTTACTGGGTCTATGATCTGCCAAAAACAGCCAGCTGGTATTTTTGGCATCTTTATCATTGACGACCGGATATTGTAATAAAGCGGCACTTATATAATGATCACCCGTTGGCAATATATATAGAGTGGGTGTCGTAGTCAGTGACTGCTGATTGGCATATACCGTCATTACCAAAAGACTGAGCGGTGGCAATACTAACCAACGACTGATCAGACCGCGAGGTAGCAACCAAGGTAATATGGTTAATAATGCCATAAGCAAAATAGCGGCATTGACGGGCGTATAAAGCCACGCATCTGATAGCACAGGCATTGCCGTTAGCCATCCTATCAGTTCGTGTAGGTTACTGACAATCGCAGTGACTAACATCCAAATAATATCAGCTACAGACGGCAATATGAGATAGCAAAGCCCAGCCAATAAATTCAGCGGTACGATAATCCAACCAAATAAGCCAATAGCAAAGAGATTTACGATTAACCCCCATAATGAGGCTTTGCCAAAGAGTAACAAAGTTACAGGTAAAAGAGCGAGAAATAGCCAACACTGTAACTTAAATAAGCGCTTAAAACTTAGCCATAGACATCTGAGTAATTTGTCATAGGAAGTAGAGGGTTGGTTTGATGTTAATGGCTGATTTTGTGAGGTATCTTCATATTTAAGCAATAATGCCACGGCAATAAAGGACAGCCAATAACCTGCTTGCCATAATACATAAGGGTCATGCCACGCCATCAGTACTGCCAAGGCAAATAATACGCGCATGGTACTGACAGGCAATAAAGTTAGTCTTGTCAGACCAATTGCCAGTAGCATCCATGCGGTACGTGCAGCGGGCACATCAAACCCTGTAAACAATGCATAAATAAATGCGGCGCTAATCATCACCCACCAACGTACGTGCCAGCGCGGAATATAGCGATATAGAGCGGGATACAGACGATTAATCAATAGGATAACTATACCAGCCAGCACAATCGCTAAAAACAAAACATGTGTACCCGATATTGCTAATAAATGTGAAATGCCAGCCAACTGATATAGATCTTTGGTCTCACGATTAATTAAACTGCGATCACCGGTCAGCAAGCTTAATGTGACCGCTTTTGCTTGTTGCTCTGCAGCAGTATTTGTAGCCCAATCTTTATAAAAGTGCTGACGTAATTGCCAACGCCCTTGGTCAATAGCAGTACGCAACCGTGTTAAATAAGAATCAGAAGAGAGTAAATGCGAATTTGAATGTGTCTGTGGGTGACTAGATGGCAAAATCGAGCTACTACTAGTAGCCAGTATATTGGCAACGCCGTCAATATGCCGACTACGTAGCCAGCGATAACTATCAAACCCTGATGGGTTATTTGATACTTGCTCAGAAGTAGCAAGCGGTGCAAGCGTCAAGGTCATAAACAATCTATCACCCGGCTGCAGATGATTTAAGTCAACAATCTGACTTTGTTTTTCTGTTTTCTTAGATTTTTTCTGAGAGTTAGTCTTAGATGACTGTTTGGCTGGCTTTTTTGGGTAAGCATTGAGTAGGACGCGGTATACCTTATCTTGAACAGCATTTTCAGCAAGTGTGTTTTGATGTGAAGATATGGCATTTGAAGATTCATACTTGATATCATCGCCGCTTAGGCTATTATTTAGCCCTGCTCCGTATTCTGCTGTCACTTTATCCAAGTCTTGCGCTGTCAGCTCAGAAACCAATGGCAATATTTGACTGATGATCGCCACTTGCCGATAGCCGGTATCGGTACCAGCATCATACACACTATCGCTTATTCCCTCTATATGAACCAAAGCCTGCACACGCATTGGCTCAGTAATTTTTTGATCGTCTGCTTGTTGATGACTTATTAGTGCCTTCAAACCACTACCAATAACCAAAGTGCTTGCTAGTATAGCGATTGATATAAAATAGAGAATACGAGAAGCAAACCTAGAATAATGTGGCGTACTTTTTACGGAATTGATAGGGTTAACTGACGGGATAGTAAACTGGCTGATCAAAATTAAAATAAAGGTAAGAAGTACGAATGAAATAGTCAGAACAGGAGTGCTAGCGCTATCCATAAATAGCGGCATTATTGGTATAGGCGTGCTATCAGCAACCGCCAAAACACACATCATAGCAAGGATGATAAAGCTACCTATTAACCAATACACCAGTGCTCCTTGCGTGATATTTGAAATAATATATAGCATCCACTAAAAAACTGTCATGCGCTTGCTATATTACCTTGGCGCTAAATACCACTACATCAAGCCATGGTATTTATCCGGATATTATCCTATACTAATTGCACACACTAGGATGGTGATTGTCTAACGTTCTCTTTACGTTTTTCTGATAGAATTCTTATCTATACTTTTATCAATAACATGACTGCCTATCTGCCTATTATTATTATGATTGAGCGGGCTGCAGACAATGAGTAAAGGCAAATCTGTGCCAAAAAAACGTTTAAAAGACTTATTACCTACCCCTGAAAAAGTGTTAGAAAGTCGCACATTAAAACTGTTTGCGCCACAACTTTCTGACCCACGATTGTGGCATTTTAATCGCCATAGCTTAAATAAAGCCGTCTATATCGGTGTGCTGAGTGCCTTTTTTCCATTGCCAGGACAGATGTTATTGGCATTGATTGGTGCGCTTATTTTCCGTGCCAATGTCCCTATGGCACTGGGCTTAACATGGATTACCAATCCACTCACCACCTTACCGGTATTTTACGCTGGATACTATATCGGTGCCGAAATACTCGATTTGCCAATGATTAGCTTGCGCACGATCGGCAGGATGATCTCTGACTTAAGTTTATGGATTATATCGGACGGCGCCAATCCCTTTATTACTTATAAAGGCACTGTGTCCTTGACTGCATTTTGCCTAGGTCTGACTATCTTAGCCATTATTACAAGCATCGTCTGCGGCTTAGCGTTTAAAGCCATTTGGCGCTATAAGACTGTCACGAGTTGGCAAAAAAGGCAGCTTAGCTCTTTAGATAAGCCGCCCGAACTTTAATAAATGCTATCAATCCTCATCTCTATTTTCTTCAATAGCATTAAGGATGTTGTCAGTGAGCTTATTATCCATCACAAAAACTTCAACCACTTCTTCGTTTTTGAGCAATACATAACGTTTACCTGTCGCACTGTCTTGAACCTTTAAATCAAAATCAACACCTGCCAAAGTAATACGATCGAAAACGGGCGTCAGTAAATCTATTTGACCTTGTTTATCGAGCGTATCAAATAACGCGGTATCCATATAAAGGTTTAGTGGCTCATCGCCTTCTTCAATACTGCCAAAAGCAGCAATCGGGTCGTCATCTTTATCCATTATATTTATCCTTACTCAATCAATAGACTGCTATCTTGCAGTCCTTTCCTATTATATTTTAATAATTTTCCCAATGACCATTACGTAAAAGCAGCTGACGATCAGCAAGCGCCGCTAGATTTCGATCATGAGTGACCATTAATAGTGCCGTTTGCATCGTACTTTGCAGCTCTGATAATAATCCAAAAACACTTTGTGCGTTATCATAATCTAGGTTACCTGTTGGCTCATCTGCCAAGATAAGCGACGGTTTGGTGACTAAAGCACGCGCAATCGCCACGCGCTGACGCTCACCGCCTGACAATTCACCCGGTCTATGAGCCAAACGATGCTCAAGACCAACACTGTTTAAAATATCGATGGCTTGCTGACGCGCTTCAGCCGTCGATACTTCTGGGCGCATTAGTAGTGGCATGGCAACGTTTTCAATGGCAGTAAATTCAGCCAATAGATGATGAAACTGATAAATAAATCCCAAATGCTTATTACGCATCGCACCGCGTTCGGTCTCATTCATACTGTTTAACAACTGACCATGCAACCAAACCTCACCGCTGGTTGGCGTATCAAGCCCACCAAGCAGATGGAGCAAAGTACTCTTTCCTGAGCCACTGGTACCAACGATAGCGATACGCTCACCAGCGGTGACAGTCAAATCCAAACCAGTCAAGACTTGGGTGCTCACGGCACCTTCATCGTATATCTTATTAATATTGGTCGCTTTTAAGATAGCAGACATAATGCTTCCTTTATTTTATTTATAACGGCATTAACGCCTATAAATTACTCGTAACGCAGCGTTTGTGCAGGCTGAATTTTAGCCGCTCGGCGTGCTGGATAAATGGTCGCCAAAAAGCTCAATATAAATGACGCACTGGTAATCAATACCACATCCGCCAAACGCAGCTGCGATGGTAGATAGTTCACAAAATAGGCATCAAATAAATTTAGACCAAAGCTATTATTAATAAAGCCCAAAATATCACTGACCGTTAATGCAAATATCACGCCCAATATCGTACCTGCAATGGTACCAATAAAACCAATCACCACACCTTGTACCATAAAGACTTGGGTAATCAGACGCGGTGAGGCGCCAAAAGTTTTTAAGATAGCAATGTCAGCCTTTTTATCTGTGACTAGCATCACTAAACTTGAAACAATATTAAAAGCTGCCACGAGGATGATTAAGAACAGTAGCAAGCCAACCATGGCTTTTTCCATTTGGATAGCACCAAATAGATTGCCATGCGTCTGGGTCCAATCACTAGGATATAATTGCTCTGGCGCAATCGCAGCCGCTTTTTGTGCTGCCATTGGCGCTGTAAAGATATCATGAAGCTTCATACGGATACCTTGGGCGCCCTCTGGTAAACGCAGTAATTTTGCCGCATCGCCCATTGGAATGAATGCCATGAGACTGTCTACTTCTGGACTGATAGAAAATATACCGGTCAAGGTAAAGCGTTTAAAGCGTGGTATCACGCCAGCAGGTGATGGCGATGCTTCTGGCAGCACGAGAGTGACTTTGTCACCCAATTGCAGTCCTAGTGATTGCACCATACCTTCACCAAGCACAATACCGAACTCGCCATTCTTTAGCGTATCAATATTGCCTTCCACCATATGCTCATTGATGATAGAAACGTTTTTCTCATACTCAGGATCAACACCTGTCACCATGATGCCAGCTACCTGACCATTCGAGGTCAACATACCTTGCAACTGGATAAAAGGCGCAACTGCAACCACTTCTGGATCTTCTTTAATCTTGTCCGCGACTTGTTTCCAATCACCGATAATCTCAGTTGATGTGACAGTCGCTTGCGGTACCATACCCAAAATACGCGTTTTTAGCTCACGATCGAAGCCATTCATGACCGACAGTACGGTAATCAATACCGCCACGCCAAGCGTCAGACCAATCATTGAGATCAGCGATATAAAAGAGATAAAACCATTACTACGTTCTGCTCGGGTGTACCGTAAGCCGATAAATAACGCTAAAGGACGAAACATATTCAAACTCTTTATCTTATCTACGTGCGACTTTATGTAGGTTACAAAACAAATAGCGGCAATTGCATCATACTTTTGCAGCTGCCACAAAAACATATCAATCGAACACAAAAACAGGGTGTAAGACAAGCCAAATGTGGCTGTCAAAAGGGAGCTAGTTTGACACAATTTGGCTAACAGGTGCCAGTCATTACCGAAAACTGTCCAGATTTTATAATAAAAAATGCGGTTTTATGATTATTTTTTATAACAGACTTGCTATTCTCTGTGTCTATACCTATATATTGTATGCTAAAGACAATTGTCATTAACCCCTCATTGTTGTTTGTTGCCTCTTTACTGACGGCATTGCTGACCATCATAAACCCCTCTTTTTAAGTGGCACATGGTACTCAGCGATCACAGTTTCAGACCCAAACCTCATGGCTGACTTAAGTTTGAGTATTTTCATGACCATTAATTATCAATATAAAAACATCCAATCTCCTACCAAAATCACCTTAACTGATGAGCAATCAGCTGGTCACGGTGACCATTGGCGTATTCTGACTGATGACATGAGTCATGATGTACCTGAATGGTTACAACAGATGATTGAAAAAGCAGCGATGCCTAAAGGCCTTAATACCGATGTCAGTGCCAAAGACAGCTGTTTATTGCTATCTGAGAACCAACCTTGTCATATCAATCAAGTACTGGCAATGAAGAATGGCAAGCCTGAATGCTTTATCAATGCCTATCCTTGTGTCGACAGCCCATATGGATTGAGCTGTAAAATCGAGCGTATGATTGTCAATGACAATTCACACGATGCCGTATTACGCTTACGTACCACTGATGGCAGCATCATCTATGCTTTTGATCAGCTATATACTGCGAATCGCCATCTGTATCAACGTGATACCACCTATTTTGTGAATTTTAGCGCCTGGGCACATGAGATCAAAATCAGTGAACAAAATGAAGTCATCAAAGTAGAAGACCAAGAAGCGATACGCTATCACCGCGCTTTTAATGATATCGTTGCGGCAAACGATGGAAAGATGCCGGATGACCTACAAGAACAAATCAAAGCATGGCAACCAGAAACCAAAGAACAAATGGCGCCGGTTGAGATCAATCTGGGTCATATGTGTGCTTATTTGTTTGGCGATACGTTAGGTCAAGAAGATGAAGCGTGGTGTCAAGGTCAAGTACTTGGCAAGCAAGAAACCCTATTTAATGGTAAAACGATTATTCTGTTTGATGTGGTGGTACTGCGCGAACAAGATGCTGATCCGTTTGTGATGCGTATTGGTGCGCTAAAAACACCTGATACTGCCTCTATTAACGTTCATGATTACGTACAAGCAAACGTATGGCTACAAGCGGCTATTTATAAAGAAAATCAGCAAGTAGCACAATCGAAAGCCAGCTAGTCAGATTTAGATTATTTTAGACAAATAAAAAGCCCCTAATTGATTTTAGGGGCTTTTTATTTGTCTAAATACGATTAAATTAATAATGACTCTAAGCCATTGTAGTCATTGACTTAATATTGCTATAAAGCGCTTTTTGCTCAGCACTTGGACGAGCCGTCTGTACTGCCATCAACTGTGACATATCGCCTTCGACACGAATCTTACCACCCATAAAGGCGCCCATGATTTCATTGGTATCGAAATCAGTGATGATGGATTGTAGGATACTACGATCAAGTAATAACGTGGTGGTCGCTCCATCGTTTAAGCCGCGATGTAATAGACCATTTGCAAAGTTGGCTTCGATGTCTTGATCGCTATCAGATACTTTTAGATTGACGATCATATTCGCAAGTGCGGGCGGCAAATTAAGCTCACCTGCTTCTTGACCCATTTGCTCAACTTGCTCAAACCATTCATCTGTCAAAAAAACTGCCATATTATTATCCTTAATACCTATTGTTGTTAATCGGTGCTAGGTCAGCACCTTTCGTGCTCCAACCTAACAGTCAGTTAAATGCCAAAAAACTTACTACTACAAGGTGACTATTTTATATAATAAGCACTTTATTATGGATGCTGCTCAGTGGCATTATAAGACGCGACTTTACAATAAGTAAAACTTATTTGTAGAACAAATAATAAAATTGTTACAAAACCTTGTTCATAGTTTGTCCGTACAAACTTGTGAATACTATCTTTTTTCATCTATAGAATAGTCATGAAATTGGGTATAAAATAAGTGGATAGCATAGCAGTGATAAATTGCTTGCTAAGATTTTACTAAAGAGTTTGTATTTTGGCGCATAGTTCTGATGATATTTGATTAGGTTTGCGTTACAATACCCTTAAACAGAGTCGGGAGTTTTAACTAAACATTACGTAAATATGTTTTTTTGTCAGCTATCGCTAGCATACATTGACGGTCGATACCTTCTTATCACCGGTTGAACATCAGTATCTATCTTGGTTTGTACGGCTTTTAGCAGTGACAATTAAGATAAATACTCAGCCTCAATAGATGTTTGATGCTCGAGAACGGCACATTTTCTTATTAAACCTGACAATATATTAACAATCCTACTATCAATCAGCTTCGCGGGCAGTCCGCTTTCGTACTGCTCTCTACCCATCAGCAATCACTGATATCTAGGCCATGCTTAGCTTGATAGTTAATACCGTCAGCCTGATAAGACGAGTGAAAACAGCCTTTACCAAAGCCATTGTTTGGTTATGATCTTTATCATGATCTAGATGACATGGCATGTTAGTTAATTCTGTTGATAATTCGGGCTGTAAAGGAATCATCCAATGAGTTTACAAAACACAGCACTCGCCCCCATTGACCGTGAATATGAAATTACTATCGTAAGATTCTTTACGGTTATGGCCGTGGTATGGGGCATCGTCGGCATGAGTATTGGTGTGTTCATTGCTTCTCAGTTAGCATGGCCAGCACTCAATTTTGACATTCCATGGCTGACTTTTAGTCGTTTAAGACCACTGCACACCAATGCGGTTATTTTTGCGTTCGGTGGCTCAGCCTTGTTCGCAACGTCTTATTACATCGTTCAGCGTACTTGTAAGACAAGATTATTTGCGCCTTACTTAGCTTGGTTTACCTTTTGGGGTTGGCAGACGGTTATCGTAGCGGCTGTTATTACCTTACCATTAGGTTTAACCTCGACTAAAGAATACGCTGAGCTTGAGTGGCCGATTGATATCCTTATCGCATTGGTATGGATTTCATATGCCATTGTCTTCTTCGGTACGCTAATTAAGCGTAAAACGTCACATATCTATGTGGCTAACTGGTTCTTTGCTGCCTTTATTATTACGATTGCGCTACTGCATATTGTAAATAGCATGGCGATTCCTGTTAGTGCATTTAAGTCTTACTCGCTATTTGGCGGTGCAACCGATGCCATGGTGCAGTGGTGGTATGGGCATAATGCGGTAGGCTTCTATTTGACGGCTGCTTTCTTAGGCATGATGTATTATTTCGTGCCAGTACAGATTGGTCGCCCAATTTATTCTTACCGTTTGTCTATCGTTCACTTTTGGGCATTGATTGCTTCATACATGTGGGCTGGTGGTCACCATTTGCATTATTCAGCACTTCCAGATTGGACGCAGTCATTAGCAATGGTATTCTCTATTATTCTATTTGCTCCATCTTGGGGTGGTATGATTAACGGTGTACTAACGCTTTCAGGTAGTTGGGATAAACTGCGTACCGATCCGATCATTCGCTTTATGATTGTCGCTTTGTCATTCTATGCCATGTCGACGTTTGAAGGTCCAATGATGTCTATTAAGACTGTCAATGCGCTATCGCATAATACGGATTGGACAGTTGGTCATGTACACTCAGGTGCGCTTGGCTGGGTTGGTATGATTACCATTGGTTCGCTATATGTACTGTTACCACGTATTTATAACAAGCCAAAAATGTATTCTATCAGCTTGATCACAACGCATTTCTGGCTAGCAACAGCAGGTACCATTTTCTATATCGTCTCTATGTGGATTTCAGGTATTGGCCAAGGCATGATGTGGCTTGCGACCAACCCTGATGGTACTTTGGTATACAGCTTTGTTGATACCGTTGAGTTCTCGCATTTCCCATATATTGGTCGTGCGTTTGGTGGTCTTCTGTATGTATCTGGTATGTTTGTAATGGCATATAATGTCTATAGAACAATCAAGATGCCAGAAGGTAAGCCAGTAGACATTGCTGATCCGACTGATCATGAACCTAGTGTCGATCAAATCTCGACAGCTAAAGTATAAGGAGCGATCATGGCTGGTACACCGCATGAAATTATTGAAAAAAATACAGGCTTGTTGGTCATCGGTATCGTTATTGCTATTAGCTTTGCAACGCTCGTTGAGATTGTACCGCTGATATACGATTATAGAGGTGCTGAAGAAGGTGGTGTGAACACTCCTCTCCCTTCTATGGAGCCTTGGACTGCGCTTGAATTTGAAGGTCGTGACATCTACATTCGTGAAGGTTGTCATGTCTGCCATACCCAAATGGTACGTCCATTACGTGCTGAAGTTGAGCGTTATGGACCATACTCACGTGCTGCCGAATCAACGTGGGATCACCCTTTTCTTTGGGGCTCAAAACGTACTGGTCCCGATTTAGCACGTGTGGGCGGCCGTTATTCTGAAGATTGGCAAAGACAACATCTGATTGACCCACGTTCATTAGTGCCTGAATCAGTCATGCCCGGTTTCCCATGGCTTGCGACCAATGAAGTGAATGGTTCTAATGTTCAAGCCAAAATGCGTCTCTTCCGTGATCGCTTCGGTGTGCCTTATACTGAAGAAGATATTGAAGGCGCTCCAGATGCTGTGCTTGGTGCTACTGAGCTTGATGCTTTGGTTGCCTACCTCCAGCAGTTAGGTACCGCAATGGAAGGACAGCGCTAATGGGTATTGGTGAATTACAAACAATTGCGACCGTTTCTGCCTTTATTGCCTTCGTAGGTGTTGCATGGTGGGCGTATTCGCCAAAAAACAAAAAACGCTTCGAAGAAGATGCACAACTTGCGCTTGATGACGAGGATATCAAATCTCTGTCTGACGAGCAGCGCGATAAGGATAAATGATGACATTCTTTTGGAGTTCTTGGATAACTATACTAAGTATCATGTGCTGGGCGTTTATCCTCGGTATTTTACTAATGGTCTTAAAATTCAAACCAGAAGTAGAAGACGATGGTACCACAGGGCATGAATACGACGGTATTCGAGAATATGATAAAGCGCTGCCTAAATGGTGGCTAGTGATATTTTTTGGATCAATCATTTGGGGTGTTGCTTACTGGGTGTTCTTTCCAGGTATTTTCCCCTCAAAATGGGAAGGCATCACAACCGTAGAAGTCGATGGCAAAACTTTGCCATGGACCTCTAAAAACGAGCTTTACAGTGAGCTTGAGAGTAACAACAAAGTATTTACAGATAACTTTGAGAAAAACATTTTGGCAAAAGCAGATGCCAGCGGTGCTACTAAGACCCTAGCCAGCTTGTCTGAGATGCAAGCGACTATGCGTCGTAGTGAAAAGCCGCCTGCAGATCTGCAAGCTCAAATTGATGAAAAAATTGCCGAACTGTCACCTTATGTAGAAAAGCTATCTGAAAACCCGAATGCGTTAAAAGTCGGTAGTCGCTTGTTCTTACAGAACTGTGCGGTCTGTCATGGCTCAAACGCCAAAGGTGCTACAGGTTATCCAAATCTAACCGATAATGATTGGTTATATGGCGGCGAAGCGTCAAACATCTTAACGACGTTACATAATGGTCGAGTCGGTGGCATGGCTGCATGGCGTGATCAACTTGGTGAAGATGGTATTCGTGCTGTTTCTGAATATGTGCTGTCACTATCTGGTAACCAACCCGGTTACGAGCTTGATAAAGCCCAAGTTGCTCAAGGTGAAGCTATCTTTAAAGAACCTACCAACTGTGTGCTTTGTCATGGTCCAGAGGGTAAAGGTATGATTTCAGCAGGTGCGCCAAACTTAACAGATAATATCTGGTTATATGGTGGCGATCGCGAGACTATTCGAGAAACATTACGTTATGGTCGTGCAGGTGTGATGCCTGAGTGGGAAACCAAGCTAGGTAATGAACGTATTATGTTGCTTGCTGCCTACGTATATTCATTATCAGATAGAACTGTTCAACCTGCTGCTAAGGCAACTTCTGTTGCTGCTGCAATGCCAAAACAAGTGGTAAGTACAGAGAAGACGGTTAACTAATACGGTTAATTTTAACTATAGTTACTTGGTTAGCAGCTATCTCATTGACGAGTAGATTTAGATAAAGGGAGGTCTGTCATTACAGTCCTCTCTTTTTTATTAAAAATATTTAAGCTTTGTCATCAATTATGGCTTTTAGCAGTACTACTATTTGTAGCGTAATAGCCCTCATATAGATATTGCTTTTTAACACTTTCACCCCATTTATAGTAGGGAGAATGTTAAAATATTAGACCATAAGACATTGGTGACAGAGCCATTTCAGCTTTTTTGCCAATTATTGACCATCCCTCATTTGGTAGACGAATTAAACGCATTTTAATTTTTATCTCTCTACTTACTGACATTGATAACACCGCACATCCACCTATCTTATTTTTATAATAGATGTTTGTTACCCATGCCAGCAGACTGATTCTTTTTTTAAAGAGGCACGTTTATGTCAGCACCACAATCTAATAAAATCCCTGTACAGCAAGTAGATCTTGATGCCACCAAGCATCGTGTCCATCCACGATTTGTGACTGGTTTCTATCAAAACATTCGTGTTATTACGATGTATGCACTTTTAGCGGCGTTTTTGCTGTTGCCGTGGTTGCGCTATAACGGACGACAAGCTATTTGGTTTGATGTGCCATCGCAGCATTATTATATTTTTGGCATGACATTTTTGACGCAGGATTTTTATTTTATTGCCGCCTTTGCTATCATTGCAGCCTTCGCCTTATTTATGGTAACAGTCTATGCAGGGCGAGTTTGGTGTGGCTATGCTTGTCCCCAGACCATTTGGACGCATTTATTTCAATATGTAGAAAAATGGGTGATTGGCGATCGCAATAAGCGCATTAAGTTTGATAAAGAACCAATGAGCGCAACCAAGGTGTTTAAACGCTTCTTGATATATTTTATCTGGTTTGTGTTTTCCATGATTACTGCCACGACCTTTGTAAGTTATGTATCGGGTACAGATGCTCTATACAATAGCTGGCAGATGATTGGTTTTATCCCCTTCCCTGATTGGGCGACGTGGATTTGGGTATCAGTATTTATCTTTGCGTTTTCGACCTACGTCAATGCAGGTTATATGCGCGAGCAGATGTGTATCCAAATCTGCCCTTATGGTCGTTTTCAAAGTGTGATGTTTGATAAAGATACGTTAATCGTTTCTTATGATTATGAGCGCGGCGAGCCTCGCGGTGCTCGCAAAAAAGGCACCAACCCTGAGAATTTAGGTGACTGTATCGAGTGTCAGATGTGTGTACAGGTCTGCCCTACTGGGATTGATATTCGTGATGGATTACAAGTAGCTTGTATTCAATGCGCCGCCTGTGTGGATGCTTGTAATGAGATAATGGATAAAGTGGGCTATCCACGCGGACTTATCCGTTATACCACAGAGCGTCAATTGGCTGAAAAAGAGAAGAGCCGTGTCTTTCGCCCTCGTTTCTTCGCTTACTTAACACTTCTCACGATACTTTGTGGCGGTGTTTTATACGCTTTGAATGACCGTGTGCCATTAGAGATTGATATACGGCGTGACCGCAATCAGTTGTCTTCATTGAATCAGCAAGGCATGATTGAAAACAGTTATATCGTTAAGTTGACCAATAAAACCCAAGATGCCCATACTTATAAAATAACGCTCGCACCGCAAGAGGGTTTGAGCTTGGAGATTCGCTTTAACGATGTGCCGTTAGATGCTGGTGAAAGCTTTGATATGCCAGTTAGTATCTATGGCGACCCTGATGTGATTGAATTTGGTCAAACACCCGTGACTTTGAATGTCAGTAGTGAAGACGGCAAATATCATGTTAGTAAGCAGAATGTTTTCACCACTCAAGGTCAGTAAGTATTAATATTCATTGTTAAATGATACCTACCAGTGAGTTACCGCTTGATAGCTCACTGGTGATTGAGTTACCTTACCTTGGCAGCTTTTGGCTGTCAGCTTTATCCGTTGATACGGTTACTAGATATCTGATTAATAGGTATGTTATGTCCAGTCCAGCCCCAAATTTTAAGCATCAAGACAGCCAGCCATGGTATAAAAACTATATGGTGGTTATCTTTGTCATTGGTATGCCAGCTTTTGTCGTCATTGCTTGCATCTGGTTTGTTTATTACTCTTATCAGATTCGTGATAGCGTGGTACGCGACGACTGGTATATGGATGGTAAAACCCTTTATCATGATGTGTCACGTGACAAGTTGACCTATGATTTAGACTTGCATGGACAAATGCAATTTGCAGATAATGGCGATGTTGTGTTTTATCTGAATTATCCTGAGCAAAGTTTACAGTCGGGCAAACTGATTAATGGCAGTCCACTTAGCTATCCTGAAACACTGGATTTGTCTATATCTCATGCCACTGACATCAAAAAAGACCGTGATGCGGTGTTAAAGCATCTAGAAGGCAATAAATATAGCGCCCAAGTAGATATCGATCCTCTTAAAGCAAAATATTATTTACAAGTAAGTCATAAGGGTAAAGACGATTGGCGCATGCAAGATGTTGCCAAGTTACCACGATCAGAGGTTAGCTTTGATCCTCTACCGGTATTTGGCGAAAGCTAAACTGTTTAAAATATGATTAAAATAAAAAAACCAGCCATGAATCTATCATGAGCTGGTTTTTTTATTTGAAGAACGTAGACAGCATCAAGTCATTAAATCACTGGATTAATCGTTGGAATTTTTTTCGGTGCACGGCTGCCCTTTTCTGCATTAGCAAAGTCTGGATTGAATATCTGCGTTTCTGGTGATACTGGCAAACCAATCTCAGCCAGACTCTCTATTTGCCCCGCTTGAATATTATCGCCTTCAAATAAACGCTCGTTATCGTCACGATCCAGACTTAATGTCTCAAAATCAAACAGCTCTCTATCTGCCAATTGCGAGGGCGCAACATTTTGCATCGCTTTAAAAATAGACGCTAGGCGCTGAGGATGAGCATCGTCCCATTCTCGTAGCATGTCATTAATAATGGCCCGTTGCAGATTGGTCTGGCTGCCACAGAGATTACACGGAATAATCGGGAATTCTTTTAGGTTCGAATATTCAATGATGTCTTTTTCTTCCACATAAGCCAGTGGACGGATGAGCATGTTTTGCTTGTCATCACTGAGCAATTTGGGCGGCATCGATTTCAACGCGCCACCATGAAATAAGTTTAAAAAGAAAGTCGCCAACATATCATCGCGATGGTGCCCAAGCGCAATCTTGGTCGCACCGATTTGTTTGGCGAAACCATAGAGTGAGCCTCGACGCAGACGTGAACACGCCGAGCAATAGGTTTTCCCTTCTGGCACCACGCTTTTGACAATACTATAAGTGTCTTTTTCCAGAATATAATGAGCGATGCCCTGCTCGTTTAGATAGGCGGGCAACACCTCTTCTGGATAGCCGGGCTGCTTTTGGTCAAGATTGACGGCAACGATATCAAAATGAATCGGGGCGATACGTTTTAATAGCAGCAAGATATCGAGCAACGTATAGCTGTCTTTACCGCCTGATACGCAGACCATCACCACATCGCCATCTTCAATCATATTAAAGTCGCGAATCGCCCATGATACTTGTCGACGAAGCTTCTTTTGCAATTTCCGAAAGTGAACCGACTCGGTCAGTGATTGAGTATCAGCCAATATGTTATCTGCTTGCTCATCCATAAAATCATCATTTCTGTCATCGACATCATCATATAACATCTGTTCGATATCAGTTGTTTTATCATGATGATTCACGTCAATATCGATAGAAGCCTTGTCAAACTGAGGCGTGATTGATGGTGTAAATAAGGTTGCTGCAGTCATAAGTTACTCAATATCTTGACAAGAATGGCGTTACTTCAAAAGAGATAATCAATCGATTTATTCAAAAGGCTGCAATAAAAGCTATCTGCGTATGGCTAACAATGATGCTTCATAAGGCAACGCTTCAAACATGATTTAAAACAGCAGCGATTATAACAAAATTTGCTAACAGATTGAAAAGATGACATTAAATTATCGTCTTAAATGCGACTGCTTATCTAAAGCTACTAATTATCGATTTCCTAAACTTTATCCTATTACTTGCATGATGTTTTAATGCTGCTTTCAAGGTTCTGTAATGGTAGAATTTTTGCTAAAATAGGCGTTTTTCGCTAACCAATAATAGATGCCATTATGACAAATACTGCTCTGCCAACCTCTTCTGCTGATCAAGAAAACGATACCCAATTAAATGAGCTGCATAAAAGCCAAAATGCGGTCGTACTGCTATCAGGTGGGCTTGATTCAGTGACGTGTCTATATTGGGCAAAGGCCCGTTATGCGTCAGTAACTGCAGTCAGCTTTGATTATGGTCAACGTCATAATAGTGAGCTGGTCGCTGCCAAAGCAATCGCTGAAACTGCAGGCGTTAATCACAGAATTATTGATATCGATATCGCCCAACTGGGTGGCTCATCACTAACGGATCACAGTATGATTGTGCCTGATGGTGATACGGATAAATTCCCAGACAAAAAGCGTGATGAGATTGATAACGACGCGATTCCAAACACTTATGTGCCAGCGCGCAATACCATTTTCTTATCTTATGCCTTGGCAGTCGCTGAAGTCACTGATTCAAACCATATCGTCATTGGTGTCAGTTCAGTCGATTATTCAGGATATCCTGATTGCCGTCCTGAGTATATTGCCGCTTTCCAACATATGGCAAATCTTGCTACCAAAGCGGGCGTTACCGGTCATCATTTATCGATTCAAACCCCGCTACAACAATTATCGAAAGCCAAAACCATCGAGCTGGGTCTATCGCTAGGGGTTGATTACGGACAAACCATTTCTTGTTATCAAGCAGATGCCAATGGTCTTGCCTGCGGCGTTTGTGATAGCTGCGCGCTGCGTCGTCAAGGGTTCGCTCAGGCAGGCGTTGCCGACCCTACCCATTATCAGTCGTGATTTTAGAAGTTTCGCCTTAGAACATGAATAAACGGTCTTAAAATAAAGGCAATTAAACATTGGCGAAACATTCGCTTGCATTAACACAGCACGCTGCCGTTGTATTTTAAATACAATCATTGCTATGGTATGAGCCACTTTATCTACCACAAGATATAAATGCTCATCAAAGTAGCAACGTTTTATTAGAAGTAATATTTTATCATTTGTACAAAATCTAATTCATTTATAAAAAATTCAAGTTATCGCAGTCACATGTAAAAGGATATTTATGAAATTTTTGCCAGTACTACCCCTAGCTCTTGCTGCACTATTTGCCATGCCACAAGCGAACGCTGTTGATATTAAGCAGAATAATATCAATACTTGCGTCAACGGCGCAGTCAAATATAAAGTAGCTGACAAGAGCACCGCAACCAAGCTTTGTGATTGCACGATCGGTGTCCGTAGTAATATGACCATTGGTCAGATGTGGGAGATTGAGAGCTATGCGCAAAGTAAAAAAGACCCATCAAGCCTCTCGTATGTGAAAAAAATGCAAAAAGATTTGCAACAATGTACCGTCGGTTTGGACTTAAAGCAGCCACAAAAACCTGCTTAATCTTTAAATTTTTAGATATATAAAAGACTGGCCATTGCCAGTCTTTTTTGTTGCTCATCCATAAGTGATGTGTAAAATCGAGGATTTATTTCTATGAATCTGCCTATAATGGGATGACCAATAATAATATAACCGCAATCAAAATAAATAAGGATTTTATGATGGCAAAGCCAACCACAGAAACCATTACTCTACCTGATTTTCCAGTCACTATCGTACGTGAGCTAGATGGTCATTTTATTCATGATGATATTAGCCTAAAAGAGCTGGTCGCCAACACCAGCAAGGGACTTATCCTTTATTTTTACCCAAAAGACAATACACCTGGCTGTACCACACAAGCAACTGAGTTTACCGCCCATCTTAACGAATTTGATGATTTAGGTTATGACATTATTGGCGTCTCACGTGATAGCGTTGAATCACACGAAAGCTTTATTAGCAAATATAATCTACATATTCCACTTATTAGTGATGCCGATGAAAAACTCTGCCACTATTTTGATGTGATTAAAGAAAAGAACATGTATGGCAATATTACTCTAGGTCTTGTACGTTCGGCGTTTGTCTTTGATAAAAATGGTACGCTCACTCATGCACAGCGTAACCTTAAAGCAAAGGATTATACTGAGCGTTTATTAACTACACTTGCACCTTAGTCTTCTAATCTAGCTTACGATAAACCTTAAAACTATTTTTATTTGAGAATACTATGAATAAACAGCCTGATACCGCCTCTGATTCTTCTGCTCCCTTTGATCATAACATTCATCAAAACGTGACTCGCAAAGTATCTGTTGCAGTCATTGGTGCTGGGACTGCTGGTCAAAATGCTTTTCGTCAAGCAAAAAAGTTCTTAGAAGATGTCATTATTATCAATGATGGCTTTTGGACAACGACTTGTATTGCGGTAGGTTGCATGCCAAGCAAGCTACTCATTGCAGCCGCTGACCGCGCTCATGATACCAATCATTCTGCTGAGTTTGGCGTACATGCCACTGCTCGCATAGATGGCAAACAGGTGATGGAACGGGTGCGCGCTGAGCGTGATCATTTTGCCAGCTACATCGAAAAACAAGTCGATAGCTGGCCTGAGGATAGTAAGATAGCGGGACGGGCTTATATTAATAAGCAAGGCTTGATTGAAGTCAATGATGAATTGATCAAAGCAGATAAAATCATTGTCGCCACTGGCAGCTCGACCTTTATTCCAGATGGCTGGGAAGATAAGCTTGGTGATACTATGCTGACCTCAGATGCTGTCTTTGAGTTAGCCGACTTACCAAAATCTATGGCTGTGATTGGCGCAGGTGCTATAGGTTTAGAACTTGCCCAAGCTTTCACACGATTGGGTGTCAAGGTAACGGTATTTAATCGCGCCAAACGCGTTGCTGGTCTACAAGACGAAGACATCAATAACAAAGCTATTGATTGCTTAAGTCGTGAGCTGACCATGCACTTGGGCAGCAAAATTACTGATGTCGGTCAAAGATCAGATGAAAATAGCGATAAAAGCATAAATAAAAATAGCACTGTTGCCTTTATTGATTATGAAGACAGTGCTGGCGAAGTGCAACAATGGCAAGGTGACTATGTACTGGTCGCGACTGGTCGACGTAATAATATAGAGGCATTGGGTGTTGAAAACCTAGGCGTTGAGCTTGATGAAAAAAATCGCCCACAACAGCTGGATAAAAAAACTGGTAAAATCGGTGATTTAGACGTTTATATCGTTGGCGATGCCAATGCTAATATTCCCTTGCTGCATGTAGCAAGCGATGAAGGTTTTAGCGCTGGCAGTATGGTCTGCGATAACAAAAAAGACGCTTATATTCGTCCACCTGCGACGCCGTTTTCTATCGTCTTTAGTTCACCGCAAATCGTCAATGTTGGTATGTCTTTGCCAGAAATTCAAGAAGATCCAACACTGGAGCATGTGATTGGGAAAGTCAGCTTCGACAATCAAGGTCGTAGCCGCGTCATGGGTGTTAACTGTGGTCTATTGCATATTTATGGCTGCAAAAAAACAGACAGAATCTTGGGTGCAAGTATGGTTGGTCCAGATGCAGAATACATCGGGCATATCTTAGCAATGGCGATTACTAATGACTTGAGTATTAAAGACATGCTTGATACACCTTTTTACCATCCTACTATCCTAGAAGGCTTGCGTACCGCCTTGCATGATGTTCAGGATTTGATGGAAATACCGTATCAGTCGCTTGATATTCATCAAAACAATTCTTAATCAACTGTTAAATGCTCTGTTTTAAAAGTAATGGAGTAGAACTACTGGCGATGACTTAAGAAGACCTAAACTGGATTTGCCGTCAGGACGTAAGCTACTTTATATGGTTAAAGCAGTATTTGGTAAAAGCGGTTTTATTTATAATGATACGGTTAAAATCCTATTAGTACAGAGTAATATTTTTTAGAACCACACCTTTCATGGATAAGATAATGGCAATCGCTAGTATTACTGAATTTTTTCAAGAGATTGCTCGCGATCTACATACTAGCCTTTTCCTTGCCATTGGCGGCTCTATCGAGGAAGGCACCTTAGATTGGTCATCTAAATCAGTAGAACTGGTGAGCACTGGCATCAAAATTCTAATACTGCTTGCGATATCGGGGTTTATGTATTGGCTTGCTATTTATATACTAAAAAAAAGCAAAGCACGCATTCGTCTGAATGAGCGCCGCGCTAAAATTGCCCGCTCAATCTTGCGTTATATATGGGCTGTAACCAGTGTCATTGCTATTATGAGTCAGCTGAATTTTGAGCCAGATACCATTAAAGCCACTGCCAAAGCCAGTACATGGGCAGGGATATATTACGTGCTATGGACATCATCTGGACAAATTGTCCATAAAATCCTACAACACTATGGTTTAAACGCTTCTATTGAGCAGCTGCTTAAAAATATCTTATCCGTATTATTGCTGGTATTAGGGCTTGCCAGCGTCATGGCACAGTTTGGCTTTGATATCGTCTCTTTAGTAGCAGGTCTGGGTATTGCTGGTTTGGCAGTCGGCTTTGCCGCGCAGTCAACGCTTGCCAATTTTATCGCAGGTATTACTATTTTGCTTGAGCAATCCTTTCAAGTTGGTGACTGGGTCAATATCAATGACAATGAAGGGCGCGTGGTGGTGATTGCCTTACGTACGACCCATGTCTTAACTCGTGATAATATTACGGTTATCATACCCAATTCGAATGTGGCCTCCTCCGTCGTTACCAACCTGACCTCCAAAAACTTTATCCGCTTTGATATTCAGATGCGTATTGCTTTTGAAGATGATATTGATAAAGCACGTGATGAGATTTTACAGGTACTGTCTGATAGTGAGGCGGTCCTCAACCGACCTGAGTCTTCTGCGACTGTGGCAGAGATTGGCGAGTATGGCGTATATTTTATTGTCCGCTTTTGGGTCAAACCAGCGGCAGTTGCTCGTATGCCCAAAATCAAAGAAGATTTACGAGAGAATATCAAACGCGCTTTTGATGCCGCTGATATCTCGACCCCTTATCCTCATATGCGCCTACTTATGCCAAGAGAAGACGTCTATCCGATTGTGACCAAACCCAAGCCATTGGCAACGACCGCGCAAACTGTTTCAGAGTCATTAGCGCTGAACAAAGACCAGCATTAATATCCTTGCAACTTATTTAGCATTTATATGCCATAAAAAGTTCTTTCAGATAGACATCTTTTAATCATCGCTTTCTTAAACATCAGCGCTTTAAACCATCCGCTATAGAATTATGGTAAAATTAGCGGTTAAACATCTTATTTTATGATGTGCACTATTTATCAATTTAGCCCACAGGTATCCGTATGACCGAAACAACCGCGCTCGCCTCATCCACAGCGTCTTCGCAACCATCTTCACAAGCATCTTCACAGGTATTGTCGCTTGACCTTATCATCACCTGCGCCGATGGGTTAGAAGCACCGCTACAGACTGAGCTGACCAGTTTTGGTATTGCAAGTGAGATAAAGAGTACCGGTCGCCTTGCTGTTACGGGTACCTTGCGTGATTTATATAAGATCTGTCTTTGGTCGCGCGTGGCATCGCGCGTATTAATGCTGATTAAACGCAAAAATATCAATGCCGAATATGATGTGGCTGAGCAGCTGTATGGTTTGGCGAAATCGGTCAATTGGACAGAGCAATTTAGCCTAGAGCAAACCTTTGCGATTCGTCTTTCTGTTGATAAACGTGTGGCTGTCAGTCAACAGTTTGCCATGCTACGTATTAAAGATGCGATTGCGGATACCTTTAACGAAGTTTATGAGAGCCGCCCTAACGTCGATAGTAAAAACCCAGACTTTTCTGTTTTTGCGACCGTCAATGATAAGCAAGCTGAGTTATATCTAGATTTGTCAGGTACTAGCTTGCATCGCCGTGGCTATCGCGTTGCGATGACAGAAGCACCACTAAAAGAAAACTTAGCAGCGGCGCTACTTTATAGCGCGGGCTGGCATAAGAAAAACGAAGCAGGTGATACGCCTTTTTATAATGCCTTAATCGATCCTATGTGTGGTTCTGGTACCTTTATTATTGAAGCGCTCCTCATGCACTGCGATTATGCTGTCGGTATCGATAAAGCCGCCAATCAGTTTGGTTTTTACGAGTGGCAGCATCATGACGCGGCACTATGGCAAGAAATGATTGATGATGCACAGACCCGTTTCCGTGCAGCATTAGAGATTGCTAATGAGCAGCCAGATACATTACCGCTTATCTTTGGATTTGATGCCGATAATGGCGCTATCATTGCCACAGAAAAGAATCTGATTGCTGCTGGTTTACAAGACCTGTTACCGCTACTCGATATCGAAACGCGCGCCCTTGATCAGCTAAGCACGCTCTTAAAACCTTTGGTTGCTGACGGTCGTTTGAGCAATCCTTTGATTATCACCAACCCACCTTATGGTGAGCGTCTGGGCGATGAAGAAATGATTAAGCCGTTGTATCAATCGATTGGGCTTATCTTACAAGACAGCTTTGCCGGTAGTGGTATTGATCCGATGCTTGGTATATTGGCGTCGCATGTTGAGCAAGTCGATATTTTGCCGATTAGAGAACCAAAAACGTTACGGTGTCATAATGGTGCCATTACCGTGTATTTCCGCTATGGCACCTTAATTGCTGGTCAGACAGGGAATCTCGTTAGCCGTTTTGAGAAACGTGAAATTGAAGTTGAAGACGGTCAAGATTTTATCAATCGTTTGCAAAAAAACCTGACCCGACTAAAGAAATTGGCTAAAAAAGACAACGTGAGTAATATCCGTGTCTACAATGCTGACCTGCCTGATTTCAAAGTGGCAATCGACTTATATGGCGACTATGCTCATGTACAAGAGTACGCGCCGCCGAAGACCATTCCACCAGAAACCGCCAAAAAACGCTTTAATTTGGCATTAATGGGTATTCGTGAAGTATTCGGTATTAACCGCGAACAAATCTTTATTAAAACCCGTGCTCGTCAATCCGGTAATGATCAATATAGCAAACAAGGCAATACCGAAAAGCGTGGCAAATTTTATATTGCCCGCGAAGATGGTGCTTATCTTTATGTCAATTTCACCGATTATCTCGATACGGGTCTATTTATTGACCATCGCAATATGCGTGCGCGTATCAAAGACAACAGTCGTAATAAATCGGTATTGAACTTATTCGCTTATACTTGTACGGCGAGTGTGCATGCGGCATTGGCGGGCGCTAAAAAAGTCACCAGCGTTGACTTATCACAGAACTATCTGGATTGGGGCAAACAAAACTTTGCTTTAAATGGCTTGAATGTCAGTAGTAATAAATATCAATTCGTTGCTGCCGATATTTTTGAGTGGATCAAAGACAATACGGAACAATTCGATATTATCTTTATTGATCCGCCAACCTTTTCAAACTCTAAAAAGTTTCAAGGTACCTTTGATGTCCAGCGTGACCATGCTGCACTAATCAACCGCGCGATGAACCGCTTAACGGCAGATGGCATCTTATACTTCTCTAATAACTTTACCCGTTTTGAGTTGGATGAACAGCTGACTGAGCGTTATGACATCATCGACATTACCCAAAAAACCATTGGTTTTGATTTTGATATCAAAAAACCGATTCATCAAAGCTTTGAGATTCGTCATCGTCAGAGTCTATAACAAACACTAAATCTTAGCTTTGACGCCTAACTTGCTATAAAACATAACAATGACCCAATCAGCTTTGATTGGGTCATTTTTTGTTGGTATGATAGAGAGCTACTAGCGATCGTTTTATCTTTATTGAATCCCATTATCGCTGGTATAGCGTATCTAATTCAAAAGCGACACAGCACTATTTTGAACTGACGGTCTCAAAATAGTTATTACTTTTACCGTTGTAAACGTGCAGTCCACCCTACTCCAATAAATAACAAGGACCATTCCATGGCATTATCTCTAAATAAAGGCGGTAATTTATCGCTAACCAAAACGGATCCAAACTTAACTAAGCTGCTTATTGGTCTTGGTTGGGATGAGCGTGCAACCTCTGGTGCCGAATTCGATCTTGATGCAAGCGTATTCTTATTAAATGCCGCTGGCAAAGTACGCGGCGACCATGACTTTATCTTTTATAACCAACTCAAGTCTGACAATGGTGCAGTAGAGCATACTGGTGATAACCGTACAGGCGAAGGCGACGGTGATGACGAAGTGGTCAAAGTCAACCTAACGCAAGTACCTGCCGATGTCGATAAAATCGTTGTTACAGTCACTATTCATGATGCAGCGGCTCGTAGCCAAAACTTCGGTCAAGTTGCTAATGCCTTCATTCGCGTTGTGAATGAAGAAACGGGTGCTGAAGTGGTCCGTTTTGATTTAGCAGAAGACTACTCTGTTGAGACAGCAATGGTATTTGGAGAAGTCTATCGCCACAATGCAGAATGGAAATTCCGCGCCGTTGGTCAAGGTTACTCTGGTGGCTTACAAGCGATGTGCCAGCAATATGGTGTCGTTATTTAAACTGTTAGTTAAACTACTATCTAAATCGATATTTAGCCCGTGCTAAAACCATCCATTAGATGATAAGTAGGTGCAAAACCTAAAGCCATTATGCCTCACTATTGGCTGTAAAATATGGTTGCAAAATAGTCACAATCTTTAATAGCCAAATGACTGATAATACTTTATATTTTATTAAAAATCACACATGGAAAAGTGGCTAGCGATAGCCACTTTTTTTATGCTGCGTCTATAATAGACAACCTTAGCTTTACGCAACCAGACAGGATGTGTCATGAGACATTTTTATTTAGACTTCATCTTCACAGCTATCGCATTGATGGTAGCTGCATGGTGGGGATATTCACATGGCGGTATGGGCGGCTTAATCACCACCCTTTCTATTACTGCTATTTTGGCCGTCATGGAGATTTCATTATCGTTTGATAATGCGGTGGTCAACGCCTCAGTCCTTAAAGGCTGGGACGAGTTTTGGAAAAAGATATTTTTAACCGTTGGTATTTTAATTGCTGTATTCGGTATGCGCTTGGTATTCCCAATTGTCATCGTTGCGGTTACCGCAGACCTTGGCATGATGCAAGTGATAGATTTGGCATTGAACGACCCTAAAGAATACTCAGCCAGACTGATGGCGCATCATGCTGAAATATCAGCCTTTGGTGGTATCTTCTTGTTACTCGTCTTCTTAAACTTTATCTTTGATGATAAAGAAGTGCATTGGTTTAACTGGCTTGAGAGCCGCTTAGCAAAGCTTGGCAAAGTCGATGCCATGAGCGTGTTTGTCGCTCTAATTGTCCTGATGTTTGCTGTATCTTGGGCTAGTGCGGAGCAAGCTTCTGCCGTACTGATTGCGGGTGTATGGGGTATCTTGGTCTATCTTGGCGTCCAAGTTATCTCTGGTATGCTCGAGGGTGACCTTGAGGAAGACTTAGAAAATGAAGAGAAGGGTTCAGGCGCCGCAGCGACCAGCGCGATTATGAAGGGCGGTATTATCGGTTTCTTATACTTAGAAGTTCTTGATGCTTCATTCAGTTTCGATGGTGTGATTGGCGCATTTGCAATCACCAATGACGTTATTGTAATTATGTTAGGTCTGGCGATTGGTGCGATGTTTGTGCGTTCGATGACTATCTTCTTGGTAGACAAAGGCACACTTGATGAGTTCATCTATCTAGAACATGGTGCGCATTATGCCATTGGTGCTTTGGCAATTATTATGCTGCTATCAGTGAAATTCCATGTACCAGAGATTATTACGGGTTTGATTGGTATTGCCTTTATCGGTTGGGCATTGCTTGCTTCACTTAAGCATCGCAAGCAACAAGCGAAGGCGATTACTTAGTGTTGATTTTAGCTTACGTTTAAACGCTACGTTCAAATTAAGAAAAAGCGCTTTGGTAAAAAATCGTAGTCATGACAGGTTATATCAAGCGATTGGTATGACCTGTTTTTTATACCTTTTTTACTCTATGAGTAATTCATATCATAAGGTTTTGTTTCATTGCTAGGTTCGATATTGCAACCTTAGTACCAACTTCAATATCTAAAAAATTCATTTTTGATAACAATATCTTAACGATTGTTATCGGGACGGTTAGAAAGTATCAGATTTGCACAATTGCTATATCTGTTAGTAAACATAACATCAGCGCACAAAATACGCCTTGCTTAGTGAGCAAACGCTTAGTATAGTAAATCGTAATGATATGCAGGGCATGGCGTCCAGATAGATTTTTTCTAACGGCGTCTATATATCGACCACTGCACTATTTGAGTTCATTTTTTATCAATCAATCCACTTAATTATTAATCTAAAGGATATTTATATGGCTATTAGCTTAACAAAAGGCGGCAACGTAAACTTATCAAAAGAAGCGCCAGGTTTAACCAATATTACGGTCGGTCTAGGCTGGGATCCACGCGCCACTGACGGTCAAGAATTTGACTTAGATGCGATTGGCTTTTTGGTCAATGAAGCGGGTCAAGTACGTAACGATCAAGATTTTATCTTCTTTAACAACTTAAAGTCAGACAATGGCGCGGTTGAACATACAGGTGATAACCGTACTGGTGAAGGTGATGGCGATGATGAAAAAATCAAAATCAACCTTGCAAGCATTCCAGCTGACGTGAGCAAAGTTGCTATCTGTGCCATCATTTATGAAGGTCAAGCTCGTAACCAAAACTTCGGTCAAGTGGGCGACGCTTATATCCGTGTTTTGAACGACAATGGCGATGCTGAAATCGCTCGTTATGACCTATCAGAAGACGGTAGTACTGAAACAGCGATGATTTTTGGTGAGTTATATCGTCATAGCGGTGACTGGAAATTCCGCGCGGTTGGTCAAGGCTTTAGCGGTGGTCTTGGACCATTAGCGGCCTCTTATGGCGTCAATGTTTAATCGTCTCATTGACTTAATCGTGTCGCAAGCCAACTATCGTAAGTAACTATTTATTTATGAGCTACTTACGAGATCTATAAGCCATCAAGTGTGTTGTTTAAGACATTTGATGGCTTTAAATTTAAGTGGCTATGAATTTAATGTCTAAACGATATTAACAGAAGTTATTTGCTATACCCTCTACAGATGGACTTATAAAAATATTAGAATAAGGACTTTTGACCTATGGCTGCAACGTTTAGCTTAATTGGTACTATTGAACCTTTTTTACATTGTAATCTTAAAAAAGGTGACTCAATCTATTGCGAAGCCAACGCCATGGTGATGATGGAATCAAACCTTGAGCTGAAAGGTAAATTGCAAGGTGGATTGATGCAGTCATTGATGCGCCGTTTTGCTAACGATGAGTCACTTTTTCAGCAGCAAATTGAAGCGGTAAACGGTGAAGGTGATTGTTTGCTGGCACCAACGCTCGATGGCGATATGCAAATCATTGATTGCGGCAAACATCAATACACCTTGAGCGATGGTGCTTTTGTCGCGGCGCAAATCGGTGTCGATATCAGAGCCAATATTCAACGTAATCTAGGTGGCGCAATCTTTGGTGATACTGGCGGATTTATGGTCATGCAGACACAAGGTCAAGGTCAGGTAGTGGTATCGGGTTTCGGTTCATTATTTGAGATTGATGTGACGCCAGATAAAGACGTCATCATCGATAATGGTCATGTGGTCTGCTGGGATTCAACGCTTGATTATAAGCTCTCTGTATCGACCAGTAAGAAAAAAGGCATCATGAGCAATATTATCAATTCAGTCACCAGTGGCGAAGGAATGGTACTCAACTTTTCAGGCTCAGGCAAAGTTATTATCTGCTCACGCAATCGTGACAGCTATCAAGGGTGGCTACAAAGCATCTTGGGCACCAGTTCAGGTGGTCGTGGCGGCAATAGCGGATTACTTGGCAATATTTTATAGCAATTTCTCATACAACTATTATAAGGATTATCACATGGCAGTTAGTTTACAAAAGGGTCAAAAAATCTCCCTAAGCAAAGAAGCGGGTGGCGAGCTTACTCAAGTAAAATTGGGTTTAGGCTGGGACGTTGCCCAAGGTCCACAAGATAAAAAAGGTGGATTCTTAGGTAAATTATTCGGTGGTGGTAGTGGCGGCGATTCTATCGATTTAGATGCATCATGCATTATGTTCGATAGCAACAAACAGCCAGTTGATGCCATTTGGTTTAGCCAATTAAAATCTAAAGACGGCAGTATCGTGCATACTGGTGATAACCGCACTGGTGACGGCGATGGTGATGATGAAGTAATCAATGTTGATTTATCAAAAGTTCCAGCTAACGTAGTATCCTTGGTATTTACCGTCAACAGCTTTACTGGTCAGACGTTTGAGACAGTAGAAAATGCGTTTTGCCGTATCGTCAATGCCAATAACAATACTGAAGTAGCACGCTATAATCTGTCCTCACAAGGTACGCATACGGCGATGATTATGGCAAAAGTTTATCGTCATAATAATGAGTGGAAGATGCATGCCATCGGTGAAACGGCGACTGGTCGCACTTTCCATGACTTAATGCCTGCTATCACCCCGCATGCTTAAATAACTATCGCAGAAAACTGATAGAGAAAGCCCAGCTATTTAAAATAGCTGGGCTTTTTGTCTTAAATATAATAAATGTTAATTTTGAGATCTACTATTTGCGATCACGCTTCCAAATAAAAACGTCATCCATCTTTCGACTCCTCTGTGATATTGCACATTATGGACAACTCGTTACCCATAATGTGCAATTCGTCGCGTATATGTGCATTTTGCAGGATTAGCACCAAGATGAGCACTTTCTATAATACTATTTTGTTTACAACAGACAGGTAAGTCATATTCTCTAAAACGGATTATTTGGAGTTAATAAAATGTCAGACAATGAAATTGATAATGTAGAGTTAGTAAGCAGGCAGAAAAAAAAATTCGAGATGCCGCATATTTATGTCATCTTATTTGTGTTTAGTGCCATTGCAGCTATCCTTACACACTTTGTACCTTCCGGTAAATATGATCGTGTCCTTGGGCCAGAAGGTAGAACCACCATTGATGCCACGTCCTACCATCTCATAGAACAAACTCCAGTTGGCGTCACCGATTTTTTAACTGCTGTGCCTAGAGGTCTTATCGATGCAGGTGAAGTTGTGTTCTTCACATTCATTATCGGTGGTATGTTCATGGTACTCAGAAGAACAGGAATTATCGAAGTAGCTGTTGATAAATTAGCACGAAAATTTGCAAATAACGGCTTACTATTAATAGCAGTATTGACAACAACCTTTGCTTTTATTGCCACACTAATTGGTACACCGGAATTATCATTAGTTTACATCCCAGTCATTATGCCCTTAATCATTGCCTTAGGATATGACTCGATAACGGCTGCTGCCATTGCCTTATGTGGGACCGGGGCTGGTTTTAGTGCTGGTGTACTTAATCCAATTAATACGGGGCTGGGACAAAAATTATCCGGACTACCAGTATTCTCAGGAATGGGCTTACGTTCAATCGTATTTGTTCTAGCAGTTACTACCGTTATTTTCTTTGTTATAAGATATGCAAAGAAAGTTAAGAACAATCCATCCAAAAGTTATGTCTATGAAGAGGACAGTGAAAAGAGAATAGAGTTTAATCAAATTGTCGGCGGTACTGCTCTTACTATGTCACCTCGTCAAAAGCTAGCTGCCTATGCAATGCTTATTCTATCTGCAGTACTAGTATACGGAGTACTTAAGCAAGGCTGGTTCATGGTAGAGATGTCCGGACTATTTGTCATCATGGGCATTGTAGTTGGAATGATAGCGGGTCTTAAGCTTACTGAGATATGCGATGGGTTTAACCAAGGCTTTAAAGATGTATTGATGGGAGCGTTTATCGTCGGTTTAGCTCGTGCAGTTGCTGTAGTCTTAGAAGATGGCAACGTCATGGACACACTTGTACACTCTTTAGGGCTACTAGTTGGAGACCTACCTCCTGAATTGGCAGCTGTTGGCATGTACTTTGTTCAAACAGCAATCAACTTCGTGATCTCTTCTGGTAGTGGACAGGCTCTTGTTACGATGCCTATCATGGCACCACTCGCTGATCTCGTTGGAGTAACCAGACAAACCGCCGTTCTAGCCTATCAACTTGGCGATGGCTTTACCCATGTTCTTTTCCCTACCAGTGGTTATTTTATGGCAGCACTAGTTATTGCTGGGGTACCCTATCAAAAATGGTTACGCTTTTTCTTACCTATTTTTGCAGTTTGGGCTATGATTGCCATTGGCTCGCTAATCGTTGCGCAACTGATTGGGTGGTCGTAACTGATAATCAAATAGTATTATTTACAAATAAGAGGGGTAGATGTTTATGATATCTACCCCTCTTATTTATATTTAAGGATTACAATCCAAGCACTTGTTTGACTGCTTTGACATAAGAGCGACTTACTGCAATTTTAGAACCATCTTTTAATATAATCAAATAGGTTCGATTGAACCAAGGTTCTAAGGCCGCTATCTGTTTGGTATTTACAATATAACCTCTATGTACTTGAATAAAATTATCTCCGAGCTTATCCATCATCTTATAAAGCAAAGTATCTGTTGGGTATTTTTTCTCTAATGTTTGAATATAAGCTTGCCGATTCTCAGTACCGATATATAAAATATCTTTAGTATTAATAATTATGATTCGATCTGCTTGCTTTACAGTAATACTATGCTTTTTGTCATTATGGGTTGAAGGTAAAGGCAGAGGTTTAACGAGATTTTCTGAATTCGGCACGCTACCCAATTTTATTAATTTCTCTACTGCTTTTATCAGCCTGCCTCTATCAATTGGTTTGACTATGTAATCTATCGCATCTAATTTAAAAGCGTTCAACGCATATTCATCATAAGCAGTGACGAACACAACCATAGGCGGTTTCTTCATATTACTAAACTGCTTGGCCAGCTCAAGACCATTGCCACCTTCAAGCTCTATATCTAAGAACACTGCGTCTGGCTGCTTTTCATTAATATCCCATAAAGCTTGATGTATGTCATCTGCTTCACCAACTACGTTAATTTTTCCTGTGTCTTTCAAAAGATAAATCAACTCTTGTCTAGCTAACACTTCGTCTTCAACAACATAAACATTCATCCAAACCCTTCCCTAAGTTTTAACCGGCAATATAATCGACACACAAGTCCCTTTGCCAACATCACTGTCTATATTAAAGCGTACATCTTGGCTGTACAGTGCCGTAAGTCGCTCTTTTATATTGAATAACGCGGTGCCACTTCCATCTTTAGAGGATTTTACAACACGTTCCCCTAGATCTACTATTCGATTTAGCTCAACGCCAATCCCATTATCAGAAACTTTAATCAAAATTAAGAGTTCTGATATTTTTTTAATCTCGATATGAACTGCACCTTTAGCTTCTATCTTTTTAAATCCACCGTGCTTTATTGCGTTCTCGACCAAAGGCTGAATGATAAATGGAGGAATAAGACACTCAATCAAATCAGGAGCTACTTCTATATTGACTACAAACTTATCTGGAAAACGAGCTTGTTCAATGGCCAAATAAGCTTGTACATTCTCCATTTCCTTGTATACCGGTACCAAAAAATCAGCAATGCCTGACAAGTTATTTCGCAAATAAGTAGATAAGTGTAGCAATAAATCTCGCGCTAGCATTGGATCGATTCTACATAAAGCTACAATGGTATTTAATGCATTAAATAAAAAATGGGGTTGAATTTGCGATTGTAACGCCTCAATTTTTGCGTTTTGTAATAGTTGATTATGACGTTCAATCTCACCAAGCTCTAATTGATTTGAGAAAAGCTTGCCTAAACCTTCAATCAGTTCTTTTTCAACGACAGTAATATGTAATGAGCTTGCATAATAAAAAGTAATGGTTCCAATCGTTTTATTCTGAACACAAAATGGCACTACTACAGAAGCTCTACTATTTGATTTCTTTGAAAACAGCCATTTTGACTTTGGCTCATTTAATACTGATTTTCCCGTTGATAAAGCCAGCTTACGTGATGCAAGGTCTTCTTCTTCATTTCTCTTTTGATTATTCAATGTTCCAGTATAAGCTAATTCACGAATACCTCTAGTAATCGCTACATGCTCTACAGCAGTTAATTTTTTAATAATTTTTGTACTTTTTTTAGCTGAGTTTTCATTGAGACCCGATCGGAATAACGAGAAGGTTTGATCAGCAATTGAAAATGTTTTGACCGTTTGACTTGCTCTTGTTCTATCCTCTTCTACTACTACATTATAAAAAATCATCGCACAAATCCATATACCAACACTGTTGATGATGATAATGGGTGGGCCTGTAAAAGCAATTAATTTGAGTGCCGTAGTATGATCGGTAGTTAAGACTGGAATAGCTAAAATTTGAATCGTTAAAATGATAATGCTGGTAAGAAACATATATCTTGGCTTAATTAGACCCATTCCGCGCCATTTATATCCAAACCATCCTGCAAAGCAGCCACCTAAGATAGATACCCAGAAAGTGGCTCCACTGATAAAACCACCCATCAGCAAACGATGGGCACCGGCAATAACTGAAGCACCTATGCCAACTATTGGACCACCAAAAAAGCCACCGATGATGATACCGATATTTCTTGTATCCGCTACTGCATTGTTTGATTGAAGTGTAGGATTCCATATATTGGATATGACTTTTTGGTTACCCGGCTCTACAACAAGCGCCGTATAATTACCAATGACTCCAAACATACCAAATATTATTATCAAAACAAATAAACCACCTATTCCGACTCGCTGGGAAATCATTTTTCTAAATATAGGCAGTCTAGTGATTAAATAAGCAATCGTAATGATGATACTCATTCTTGATAGCATCTGCGATAATATTTCCCACATTGAAATATCTCATTTTGATGGTGAATATCAGCTTTGTCTTGGCGCCAATAACTAAACTAGTAACGGTTTTTCAAACCATCACTAGTTTAAGACTTCAGCAATAAGACAAGGTCAGCTCATACGACTACTTACTGCCACGTTTCCAGCTAAAGCCCCAATTAAAGGCTTTGTCCATCTCTTGATGTCCTTTAAAGTATTGGTTGATACGTTCAACGTTGATACTGCCTTGCTGATTGACCAGACGCGCAATAGCGCACATCGGTAAGTTACCTGTACCTTCTGTCAAACGCGTTTCAATCGGTGGCTGGTCGGGTACATGAATAGTCACTACCCCATCAGTTTGCGCCCAATTTGGTGCGCCTTCGTAAATGAAAGCAAAGATAAATACTTCTTCAATCTGTGACCACTGTTGCCCATTGATATCTAGCCATTCACCGCCGCTTACCTGTCCTGTTCTATCATCGGCACGCAATAGAACGTATGGCGCTGACTGTAGGCTACCAAAACGACTTCCCAACGCTTGAATAAGCGTTTTTTCACCATTTTTCAGATGAATCATCGCACCAACATCGAGATCAATTCCACCAGCTTTATGCTGCTTAAATAAATCGCCAAGCAGCCCTTTTTTGGGTGCTTGCTTGCTGACATCTGGACGTTGGTTCCAGTCTAGGTTGACCGATATTTTGCCAAAATCATCACGTTTCTTGAGATTGATACTAGATTGATTTTTGGTTAAAGTAATTTTACTTAGGTTGATTGAAGGATTGGTAGAGCCAGCAGGAATCGGCGGTGGCGTAGTTGTCTGAGGCGCACTACTAGCTTTTTGCGTATTGATTGGTCGCTGCGTATTAATAGGCTGAGCTTGCCCTTGTGACTGATTTTGTATAGGGCTTTGAGCTGGTGCTTCATCGGCAATCTCTACACCGAAATGCTCAGATAAAGGTTTTAAGCCACCTTCAAAACCTTGAGCGATAAATCGGAACTTCCAATTGCCCTGCCGACGATAACATTCAGCTAAGATGATAGCTTTTTCATTACGTCCAACAGCACTTAATTGGCAAGTTATCAACACTTGACTGCCTTGTAGTACTTGAATATCCACATCACCGACTTGAGCCAACGTCTGCGCACTAGAAAATGCTAACGCAATCTTTTCAATAGTTGCTGGCTGTGCAGGTAGATTGATATCAAAAAATCCATCACTGTCATGACCGCGAAAGCTCACGCTACCATCATCGCTACGCGTCTGCCCATAAAATATCATATCGCCATCGCCGCGTACTTTACCTTCAGTCGTCAGGCGATAAGCCGCACAGTCGATGGCATTTTGGCTTAAAATACGAATGCTAATATTATCCGTTGGCAGCGGTGCGTTAGCACCTGCAATTAAAGCTTGAGGTTGACTCATCATTTATCCTTTACGTTATTTATTATTTACTTATATGAGTGAGGTTAACTATCGCCATATAGTAGCATGGATGGCATTACAACCTTAATCAGAACCAGCATCTTATAAAACATCATAAAAAAAGTAAAAATCCTTGATGCTATTTAATTGGAAACATTTATAACATCTAGCATTTGTATATAATAGAGCCCGTTATGTATAAATGCCATGTCTGAAATTATTCGATCATATATTAAATTGCTAATCACTTTATGATGACGATATCGAGTGATCCACAACCCTATTATTTAAGAGAGTGCAAAGAGAATTATGGATAACCCTGTTAACAATAGTCATCATACAAAGTTAAGCGCTGCTTGGTTGGCTGAAGGTCAGTCAAGCCAGCGTGATATGTTAGCTAGCCTGCAAACCCTAAAAGCTCACTCTAGCATGCCCTTTCATATCGTTGCCTCACATCGTCATAATAGACCTGAGATTTTTGAATTTGCCGACATCATTTACCGCGAGCCTTCTATTAGCACCGCAGATAGCGATGAACAAGCAGTGCTCGAATCTGTTGAGCCATTGATGCCACGTTGGCAATTTGTGTTAGAACAAGCTCAGAAAAACAACGTGAAAGTGTTGCTTACTGGACGCAATGGCATTGATTACGAAGCTCATCGCGAAAAATTTGCAGCAGCAGGTATCCGTTTATTGACAGGTGCGACCAGCGTTTCAGCACTGGAATCCATCGATGATAAGTTTGCCTTTATGCAGCAGTGCCATGAGCATGATATCCCTGTCGCAGATGCATGGCGCTTTGATACTGTCGCAGAGCTTGAGGCGTTACTTGCCACCCATGGTCATCAGCCTTTATGTGTCAAACCAGTGACGGGGATTTTTGCCCAAGGATTTTGGCGCTTAGGTAAAGTTAAAGAGACAGGTAAAGAAGAAGGTGAGCCATACGACAGTTTTGAGCATCTATACTTTACCGAAGAGAAGAAAATCAATACCGCGCAATTTATCAATGCTTATACCAACAGTCTTATGGTGCATGAGCGCCCTATTCCGATGCTATTAATGCCTTATTTATCAGGACAAGAATACTCTATCGATGTCGTCTGTGAATACGGCGAAGTGTTGGCTGCTATTACCCGTTATAAAACGGGGAAAATTCAACATATTGGTTATGAGCAATCGGTCATGGATGTGGTCATTCCACTGATAAAAACGTTCGGCTGTGATGGTATTGTTAGTGTCCAGACTAAAGCGGATGATAATGGTCAGCATCGTGTGCTTGAGATTAATAGTCGCCCCTCTGGTGGTATTGATTACACCACTCATAGCGGCGTAGATCTAACTCAAGTTGGTTTTGCTTATTGGCTCGGTTTAAGTAAGAAGCCGAAACTGGCAGATATCGCACAGCAAATTACACCGTGCCAAGTACGTTCTATTATGGTGAGTGTAAAGATTGAAGAAGATGCTTCAGAAGTTTAAGCTTTTCATCTATCGAAATATTTTATAAGATTTTTAAATATGATTATTAATTCTATTTATGATTTTTTAGTATATGAGTTAAAAGCTCTCCCTAATGCTTATTTTGACATCGCGAGAAATCTTTCCCATAGTATTGAAACAAGTTCATCCATTATGAATGGACTATCAATCATATTTGGTTTTTTCATGATGTTTGGTGGTTTAGCATTGTTTATAGGTATAGCAATAATAATCTTGCCTTTATTGCTAGTGTTTGCCGCGATAGTAATCATGTCAGAGAACATTCAGCAAAGTGTTTTTCCTAAATATGAGATTGCGATAGATATTATTGCAATACCTATCTTGTTGGCTCTTACTTACTATTTTGGTCATACCTATCTAAGTCTTGTACTTGCACCAGCGTTTAATTTTGGCTTAAATATTATTCTAAGCTTGTTTTCTATACCTATGCAATACAATGGTTAATATAAGATTATTTCAGTCTTTAGCATTATTATATATTAATCACTCATATCAACTACCTGACTCAAAAAATACAACAGCAGCATAACACTTACAACTGCCGTATTAAGTTTATTCTAATGAATTATAAGAGTTAGGAAATAATTTTAAATCTATAAAAATCCGGAAGGAATATGAATGCCAAATAAGCAACACAACACGACCATCACCTTACCTCGCGGTACGCTTGATCTGACCTATCAGACCAACGCTGCTAGTGGTAATAACGACCTTAAAGAAAGTAGCCATTATCAGCTAGAAGATTTGCTTGATTTTGCTCAACGTATCAACCCAAAACGGGCGTTTTTGTTTGTCTCAAAAGTGTTAGGTCGTCATATTCCGGTGGCACCAAGCATCATGCGTGACGCCTTTACTGATTTGGCAAACTTAGTACCTGATGATTTGCCTGAGCCGATTTTGGTCATAGGTATGGCAGAGACGGCGGTTGGCTTATCTGCCGGTGTGCACCAAGCGCTACAAACGCGCTATCCACAAGCGTTACTGCTGAATTCTACTCGTCATGCCCAGCATGATGACAACAGTAGCGATTCTTTATTGACCACTTTTAGCGAAGACCACAGTCATGCCAGTCAGCATCTGATTTATCAAAGTGCCGATAAAATGACGCAAGCGCAACTACTTGCCAGTAAAACGCTAATTATGGTCGATGATGAAGCATCAACGGGTAATACTTGCGTTAATGTCGTCACAGCATTACGTGAAGCTGGGTTGACCCAACTAGAGCAAGTGCATCTCACAACCTTGGTTGATTGGTCTCTAAATCAGAATCAAAGTGAGTCTGATGCTAACGCCAATGATACGATTGCCACCCGTCTCCCAAACATTGATTTTCACCGCCATCATTTACTATCTGGCGCTTGGAAATGGACTGATGCGCCCAACCCTGAGCCTATCATTATGCCATCGGTTGATACGACCGAAGCTGGTAGTCAACCTTTGGGCAATACCGGTAATTGGGGGCGCTTTCCAACGCTAGATAGCACGAATGGCTTTGCTGATTATCTAGCAAGTTTCCAAACTGCATTTGCAAGTTTTGATGGCCAAAACGCATTTAATAACGCTCAATTGCCACAAAAAATATTGGTACTGGGCAGTAATGAATTTGTCTGGTTGCCCTTCTTATTGGCGGAATGGCTTGAGCAGTATACGAATTTAGATAACAGCAATAATACGGTGAATTTTAGCGCATTGACACGCTCACCGATTGCACTTGGTAGAGGTATTGGCACGATGTTAAGCTTTCATGATAATTATGGCCTTGGTATGACCAACTTTGCTTATAACGTTGAGCCAAATGAGTGGGATTTGATTGTATTGTGTGTGGAAACGTCGGCTGATAGTGTGGATACCATGTGGAAAGGTTTGGATAATGTGTTGATGGTGAGTCCTAAATAGACGTGCATTTAACATGCATATTACGAGCTACTGATAATGGATTGTCATAGCCGTAATATGAACATCTTTAGAATATTTATTATATCTTTCTAAAACAAAGTTTACTTATATATGCCTGTGATTTTACGGAGGTTAAATACCTCATTAATAACAAAAAAGATGTCCATAGCATAAAAAAATTCATATTTGCGCTGTAGATACCTTGCACAACCTCATATTTACCTATATATTCGGTCTATTCATTTGCTTATTCAGTGTCAACATATCAACTATTAGAAGACCAAACACTTGAGACACACCATTCTGAGGTGTCTCAAATTCTGATAATTTGTCATTGCCTGAAATAATTTGAATTGATAAATACTTTAAAAGGAATTAAAGGTTTATCGATTAGAGTTCGATATCAACGGCGTCTAACGTCGTTGTCGTGCTATCAATCGATAATTATCTAACGATTTATACAGGATGTAATCACAGTGCAAACTCCATTTTTCAAGCTCACCTTATTAGCAGCCTTAACGCTAGGCGTCAGCGCCTGTAGCGGCGACAATAAAACTGCGGATAAAACGGCAGATGCCGGTAGTGATGCCAAAGCCGCTAAGACCTTAATTTACTGTTCAGAAGGTAGCCCTGCCGGCTTTGACCCTGCGCAATATACGGCAGGTACTGACTTTGATGCCAGTGCTTATCCTATTTTTAATGGTATCGTACAGTTTAAACGTGGCGAAACCGAAATCGAGCCAGGCTTAGCCGAAAGCTGGGAAATCAGCGAAGACGGTAAGACTTATACGCTCAATCTACGTAAAGGCGTCAAATTCGGCAAGACCGATTATTTCACCCCAACTCGTGACTTCAATGCTGATGACATTATCTTTACCATCGAACGTCTTACCGATACAGGCTTTGCTTTTAATAAAGACTATCCAGCTGAATTCCCATATTCAGTAGGCATGGGCTTACCTGATATTATCGACAAAGTAGAAAAAGTCGATGATTATACGGTCAAAATCACTCTGACTGAGACCAACGCGCCATTCTTACAAAACCTAGCAATGCCGTTCGCCTATGTGCATTCTGCAGAGTATGCCAAGCAGTTACAAGACGCTGGCAATGCAGCTGATCTAAATACCAAACCAGTCGGTACCGGACCTTTCGTCTTTACTTCGTATCAAAAAGATGCGCAGATTCGTTATACCAAAAATCCTGACTACTGGAACAAAGACAACATTCATATCGATAACCTCGTCTTTGTCATCACCAAAGACTCAGCGGTTCGTGCCCAAAAAGTACAAGCAGGCGAATGTAATGTCTCGGCTTACGCTAATCCATCTGAAGTGGACTCTGCCAAAAAATCTGGCAAAGCAAACGTACTAGATGATGCAGGCTTTAACGTCGGTTATTTAGGCTATAATACTGAAAAACCCGATCTAAAAGATGTCAATGTTCGCCGCGCTCTCGATATGGCAATCAATAAAGACGCCATCATCAATGCGGTATATCAAGGTTCTGGTATCAAAGCAAGCAACCCAATGCCACCAACGCAGTGGGGCTATAACGATGAGATCAAAGATGCGCCTTACGATATCGAAAAAGCCAAAGCCCTACTGGCTGAAGCGGGTGCTAAAGATTTAGAAATCGACTTATGGTATATGCCCGTTCAGCGTCCTTATAATCCCAATGCTAAGCTCATGGCAGAAATGATTCAATCTGATTGGGCTAAAATTGGGGTCAAAGCCAAGCTCGTGACTTATGAGTGGGGCGAGTATCTAAAGCGTGCTGGCAAAGGTGAACCTGAAGCGATCCTAGCCGGTTGGACAGGCGATAATGGCGATCCTGATAACTGGTTAGGTGTTTTACTATCTTGTGATGCCGTCAATGGTAACAACTACTCGCGCTGGTGTAATGCAGAGTTTGATAAGCTGGTCATGGATGCGCGTGCAAATACCAACCAAGATGAGCGTATTGCTAATTACAAGCAGGCTCAGGTTATCTTTAAAGACCAATTGCCTTGGACCACAGTTGCCAACTCAGTTGTGACGGTATTGACCACCCCTAATGTGAAAGACTACAAAATTAGCCCACTCGGCTCCATTCGCTTTGATGGCGTTGATATTGAATAAAGCTATTAAATAGCATTAGCTAATACCAGTGCTACATTCGGTACTGGTATTAGATTCAATACCAGTACCTAACAAACCCTAGTGACGCCTTTTACTTTATAGTCATTGCTTTATATACGTTTGCGGCTGGTTCAGAGATTCTGTTCCAGCCCTCTTTGTCTGAGCCTGAGCTATATCTGGTAAAAGCCACTTTTATAAAATCGAGCCGAGCTATGCTACTTTATATTCTACGCCGGATTTTAATCTTAGTTCCTGTCTATATCGGCTTAACCCTATCGACTTTTATTCTTATTCGCCTCGTACCTGGCGATGCGGTTGAGATTATGATGGGAGAGCGCATGGTTGATCCTGAGCTACATGCGCAGGCTTTAGCCCGCCTTGGTCTAGATAAACCGTTACCCGTACAATACTGGGATTATCTCACTGGGATACTGCAAGGTAACTTTGGTGAATCCTTTCGTACCCGCACACCGATATTGCAGGACTTTTTTGCGCATTTTGTGCCGACATTAGAGCTTGCACTTTGCGCGATTACGATAGCGAGTATCGTTGGTATTAGTCTGGGTATCCTAGCTGCCTTACGCCGTGGTACTTGGCTGGACTATACATTAATGTCTGGCGCACTTGCCGGCTACTCTATGCCGATCTATTTACTTGGTCCTATCCTAACGGGTATTTTCGCCCACTATCTAGGTCTACTACCGGTCTCTGGCGTTATCTCTGTCGCGCAGTTCCTAGACGTCAAACCTTTATACGGGTCTTGGCTACTAGGTTCTTTAAGCTCTGGTGAGCCCGGCGCCTTTTGGAACGTTGTAAAACATTTCATCTTGCCCTCGGTTGCCCTATCTACTATTCCTCTAGCTATGATTGCTCGTATGACACGTTCGGCGATGCTTGAAGTGTTAGATGAAGATTATGTGCGTACTGCAAGAGCCAAAGGTCTATCACCAAAACGTGTGATTTTAATTCACGTGATGCGTAATGCGCTCATTACCGTGGTTACTGTAGTGGGATTACAGATGGCAACATTGCTGGCTGGTGCCATTATCACTGAGACTATTTTTAGTTGGCCCGGTGTCGGCAACTGGTTATTAGATGGTTTCTTTACACGTGATTATCCCATTGTACAAAATGGTATTTTATTGGTCGCTACTGCTCTGATTCTGGTGAGCTTAATGATCGATATTTTATATGGATTTATTAATCCTAGAATTCGCCATTCTTCATAGTCTATTGTTAGGGTGAAGCCCATTTGATGCATTATTAATGTATCGACAATTGCTATTTATAGTTTTTAATAATTACCCATAGTGCTCATAAAGATCTTGTATCCCTAAGTTTGCATTACTCAGCTTACAGAAGATAAGCGCATGCTAAGTTAGCTGAAACCATAAGCGACTTATCCTAATAAAGTAAGCAAGCCAGTGGAGTAAAACAAGGTCTGATTCACTAAAGGAATATCCAATGAAGCCTTCTGTAGTTCCTTCTGACATTGCTCCGGTTGCGCCTAAGCCGCCGACTTCTTGGCAGCTGTTTTTATACACCTTTTGCCGAAATAAAGGCGCGGTACTGGGTTTTATAGTCTTGATGCTGATGGTCATCGTCGCAATCTTGGCCCCTACCATTGCCCCTTATGACCCTTATGAATTATTCACCGGTAAAGAGCAATTGCCGCCCTCCTTCTTTAATGGCGGTGATTCGATGTTCTTTTTGGGCACCGATGATGCCGGTCGTGATACGCTCTCGCGCGTCATGCACGGCGCACGTTATTCATTATTCATCGGTATCAGCGCCACTTCGATAGCGATGATTGTGGGCGTATCGTTAGGACTAAGCGCTGCCTTTTGGCCCAAGGTTTGGGGCAAAGCGGTCATGCTAGTGAATGATATCTTGATGTCTTATCCAAGCTTGCTGCTCGCCATTATCATTGCCGCTATCTTAGGGCCTTCGATGACCAACACCATCATTACTATTGCCTTGGTATGTACGCCGCCTTTTATTAGGTTGACCCGCGCAACAGCAATGGTTGAGCTGCAACGTGAGTATTTTATTGCTTCACAGGTCATGGGTGCAGGCGTCTTAAGATTATTATTTATCACGATATTACCCAATTGTATGGCGCCATTAATCGTCCAAGCGACCATGATTTTCTCTACTGCTATTTTGGAAGCCGGCGCGATTGGTTTCTTAGGTTTCGGTGTTCAACCCCCTGATGCTGAGTGGGGTGCGATGCTAGGTACTGCTCGCCAATATATCCAGAGCAATGTGTGGTTAGCGATTTGGCCCGGTGTGGCGATTTTCTTAGCCGCATTGTCCATCAATCTAACGGGTGACGGTCTGCGTGATGCCTTAGATCCAAAATTGAAGCAGGTATCTTAATGAACGACTCTCAAGTAAATAGCCCAATAGCAAATAACCTTGCCACAGACAACCCATTACTCCTCGATATTGAGCATCTATCGGTGACTTTTGGAGAAGGAGCACGAGCATTCCGTGCGGTCGATGATGTCTCTTTAAAAATAAAACAAGGAGAAGTCGTCGCGGTTGTCGGTGAATCAGGCTCTGGTAAATCGGTCACTATGATGGCACTGATGGGTTTATTACCCTCTTCTGCCACTGTCGTTGCTGATCGTCTTAACTTTGATGACAAGAATCTCCTCACCATGCCAGCAAAACAAAAGCGCAAGATTATCGGCAAAGATATCTCGATGATATTTCAAAACGCCATGTCATGCCTGAATCCAAGCTTTACGGTCGAGATGCAAATGGGAGAAGTATTAACTACCCATCTTGGCTTGCGCGGCGCAGCAGTACGGCAGCGTCTGTTAGAGTTATTAGAGCTGGTTGAGATGCCAGATGCTAAGAATCGCCTACGTGTCTATCCGCACCAACTTTCAGGTGGTATGAGTCAACGGGTCATGATTGCGATGGCACTGGCTTGCGAGCCAAAACTGCTTATCGCTGATGAGCCGACGACCGCTCTCGACGTTACCGTTCAGGCTCAAATCATGGATTTACTCAGTCGCCTGCAACGTGAAAAGCAAATGGCAATGGTGCTCATCACTCATGACTTGGGCTTAGTCGCACAAAACGCTCGTGATGTCGCTGTCATGTATGCCGGTCAAGTGGTCGAGACCAGTACAGTGCCAGAGATATTCCAAAAACCTGCGCACCCTTATACCGAAGCCCTACTGCAAGCGATTCCTGAACTGGCTGTTGGACAAGATAGATTAAATAGCTTACCAGGTGTGGTGCCAAGCCAATATGACAGGCCTACAGGCTGTCTGCTCTCTCCTCGCTGTCCCTATAAAGAGCCGGCTTGTGAGGTGCCACCACCTATCTTAACAACCCCAAATGGCGAAGTCCGCTGTATTCACGCCACCCTTCCCGAACATCCTACTCGGACTACTCAAACCGCTACGATGGAGTCTGAAATATGAGTAATAAAATCGTCTTAAAGGCAGATAACTTACATAAGCACTATCAAGTGTCTCTAGGCTTAGGAAAAGGCAAAGCGTTTGTTAAGGCATTAAATGGCATCTCATTTGAGCTAGAAGCAGGGAAAACTCTCGCAGTCGTTGGTGAGTCAGGATGTGGCAAATCTACTTTGGCGCGCCAGCTTACCTTGATAGAAGAACCTACCAGTGGCGAGTTATTTATTAACGATGAGGCAACTACGAGTTATAGTAGAAGTGCGCTTAAAAACTTGCGTACTGAGATTCAGATGGTATTCCAAAACCCTTATGGCAGTCTTAATCCACGTCATACTATCGGTTTTCAGCTCACAGAACCGTTAGACATTCATACCACGCTGAGCAAAGAAGAAAAACGCACCAAAGTCCATGCAATGATGAAGCACGTTGGTTTGCGTCCTGAGCATACCGGTCGCTATCCGCATATGTTTTCTGGCGGTCAGCGCCAACGTATTGCTCTTGCCCGTGCCATGATGCTCAACCCTAAAATTGTCGTCGCTGATGAGCCAACGTCAGCACTTGACGTCTCTATTCAGGCGCAAGTACTGAATCTATTTATGGATTTACAAGATGAATATCATACTGCCTATGTCTTTATCTCGCATAACCTTTCTGTCGTACGCCACGTAGCAGATGACGTGATGGTCATGTATTTAGGCAAGGCCGTTGAGCACGGTGCTAAAGATGCTATTTATAATGATCCTAAACACCCTTATACCATCGCTTTACTCTCAGCAGCGCCTTCAGTGACGGGTCATAAAAAAGAGCTGACTCTACAAGGCGAATTACCTAGTCCGCTTAATCCGCCAAGTGGCTGCGCACTTCATAAACGCTGCCCCTATGCCAAACCAATATGTAGCGAAATTGAGCCTGAGCTACGTGAATGGGAAGGACGCTTGGTTTCTTGCCTAAGGTTAGAAGAAATATATGGATAGGATATTCAAATATTTCTTTGTTATTTAAATGATAGTATAAACATATGACAGTGATTGTTGCTGAGTCTATAGTCGCTATCACAAGAAACCTAGTATTATCCTGCCGTCTGCATAATCACCCTTTAATAAACTTGGAAAGTTTGGTTACTCAATTTTCTGAGTTTATTATATTTATATGCTAACTCCAAATGAGTTACGTCCAATCCTCTTGCGATAATTCTGCACTTTTATTACCGATTTATTCTGACCTTTTTTATGATTATCGTTATACTGTCTGCATTTGGCTAAAGTCTGATAAATAGGTAATGCTCAGTTTTAAAAAACAGCGCTGCACCTCCCTTACATATTCGTATCCAAGCCATCTATAAACAGTCTTATCATCATTTTTATCTTTGGAAAACGTCATGACCTCCCCATTTTTCCAACCGAACTTAAATATTGTAAAACCTTATGCGCTAATGGATTTGGACGATACGCTCTTTCAAACTCAGCGTAAAATTGATGCATGGGAATTACCCACTACTGAACCTGAAAATTTGGTTTGCGCCACCATCAATAAACAAGGTGAGCCGTTAAGCTTTATGAGTCAGCGCCAAGCGGTCTTTTTTAATTGGCTATTTGCCAGTACTGAATTGATAGCTGTCACAGCACGTGATCGTCAAGAAATTAAACGCGTCAAACTGCCTTTTAATAGCTGGCAAGTATTGACCCATGGCGCGGTCATTTTAGCGTCTGATGGTGAGCTACTAAGCACGTGGCAGCAGCATATGTATAACGCGCTTGCTCCAGTACAAGATAAGCTCAGTCAGCTGACTGAGTGGGTGAATGGCTGCAATAACGTACATAACGACTTAAAGCTCACCCCGCATAAAGATACTTTTATCGATAGCGAGATGACCATTTATATAGCGATCAAACACACACAAAAAGACCATCAAGCATTGGCAGAGTTAGCCATACAATTACCAACGCTCATACCAGATTTTGATGAGATTTTTTATGTGCATGTGAATGCTAATAATTTAGCAATATTGCCGCATGCTATTCATAAACGTCATGCGGTACAATTTTTGTTGGAGCAGCATTTGGATCATCAGCGCCCAAGCTTCGGTTTTGGTGACAGTCTGGCAGATCTGCCATTTCTGCAATTACTTGACTGGTACGGCATGCCCAATCATGGACAGCTACATGAGAAATTTGCAGCTAAATGATGAGCGCTACCTTTTATTAAATGATATTCTGCTATTAATCTATTATTAAACCGTCATCAAACGAGTACAACTATTTCTACTATGACTTCAATCCATTCTAATATTAAAACAGCCGATTTATCACAATATGGCTCAGGCAGCTATCTTGCTAGCGATGTCACTGTGCTGCTCAATATCGTTGATAAAGATGCCGTTGCTGATGTGCCTGTCAGTCAAAAAGAAGCACTGATTCAAAGTGGGCAGCGTCATTATTCTGATATGCTGACTTTGGAAGACGCGCCAAGTGCCATGCATGAGCAGCTATATATTGAGGCGTTAGAGCAGGGAAAAGTAAGAGCAGCAACTGATATTACCAATTTGGCCCATACGCTACAGCAAGTTTTTCAGTCAAACTTCAATAATGAGCGCCCGTTAATTTTAGTCAGTCTTGTGCGTGCCGGTTTACCAATAGGCGTACTGTTACAACGCGCATTAGCAACTGCCAATAGCAGCTACTCTCTACCAAGTGTGCATTATGGCGTCAGTATTATACGAGATCGTGGTCTTGATCCGGTTGCTTTAAAGATGATATTAAATAATCATCCTCATAGCCCGATTGTATTTGTGGATGGTTGGACAGGTAAAGGGGCGATTTATCAAGAACTGGCGCATAGTCTAAAAGCATTTTCCGATCCTAACCACCCTAACTTTGCCAATATTTTCCATCAAGGTCAGGATGTTATACCGCTACTGACCCTTGCTGATCCGGCTGGTGTTGCTTGGCTGGCTGCTAGTATCGATGACTGGTTGATTCCGTCAGGTTTATTAAATAGTACTGTATCAGGGCTTATATCACGCAGTTTATATACTGAGCCGGAATTGGGGCTGCATCGCAGTGTCTTTTATGATAATTTGATCAGTGCAGATCATAGTCTGGCCTTTATTGATTGTATCGATGCGACAAGGCGTATATTAAACACACCTTTGAAATGCTTGCCAACACATAAGCAACCTCGCTATCAAACGGCCGACTTAGTCGATAAGCTGGCAGCAGAATACAATATCAGCAATCGTAATCGTATTAAACCGACCATTGCTGAGGCGACACGCGCGATACTACGCCGCGACCCTGAACGTATTTTGTTAGCGAGCGCTGAGCACCCCGACACTATATTATTAAGGCATTTATGTACACAGCGACATATCGCTATTAGCGTACTAGGTGATAAAATACTGCCTTATCAAGCGATTACCCTTATTAAGCAGCGCGCTACAGACGATTAATAACTCCTTATCTTTCTACCTAATCTTGAAACCATACTTTTAGCCCCATTCATTTACCACTATTTACGATGCCCATTATGTCAGATATGCCAAAAAACGAGTCCCACCTTTATCAAAACACCCAGTCTTACGCGCATCTGATTACTGAGCGTCATGCTATGCTCAAACCTAACATGCATCATCCGTATCAGTTGGGAGCGAGCTTATATATGCCAGCGACGCGCCAAGATATCTGGCAAGTGATCAAGCGTGATAAATTACCGACGATTAATAGTATTATCATCTGTCTAGAAGATGCGGTCAGCCACAATGATGTTGAGTTGGCACTTGAGCGCTTGCAGACGCTGCTGTATACGTGGGCAACGCACGTCGATAGTATCAATGAGCCGATACAGCAAGCTGAAACACAACAAACCAAGATACAGACTGAGCAGCCAACGCGTCCGTTGGTATTTGTACGTCCGCGCCATCCTGCCATGTTAGAGCAGTTATCGGGCTTTACCCATATTGATTTGATTGACGGTTTTGTGATGCCAAAAGTCGATATGTACAGTCTATCTAATTGGCGCATGGCATGCCAGAATCTTAGTACTGACATGCTATTAATGCCAACGCTTGAGACGGCAGCGTTGTTTAATCCTCATCATAATCAAGAGCTGGCGATTGGTTTCAAAGAAGCTTTTAGCCAGCCGGTATTTGCTTTGCGTATTGGTGGTAATGATTTATTTGCAGCACTGCGTTTGCGCCGTCCTAAGAATAGCCTTGTCTATGATACACCTGTTGGTACACTAGCCTACCAGCTGCTTGGCTGTTTTGTGCCCCATGGCTTTTATCTGTCGGCGCCGGTGTTTGAGTATTTGGATGAGCCTACGTTATTTATGCAAGAGTTGACGCGTGATGTCAGCTTGGGCTTGGTCGGAAAAACCGTTATTCATCCAAGTCAGATTGCCTTGGTACAGCAAGCATACTGCGTACCGCTTAGCACTTTAGATGAGGCACAGGCGATATTACATAGCGAGGCAAAAGCGGTCTTTAAATATAACAATACTATGCTAGAGCCTGCTACCCATCGTGCTTGGGCAACCGAAATCGTCAATAGAGCTAACGTTTTTGGCACCATTAATGATGGCAATAACGACTATACAGCGCGCTTATAGATTGTAAACACTCTTTTTAAAGCGTTAAAAAAGCCGTTATCAAATCCATGATAACGGCTTTTTTTCTACATTTTTTGCGATAATAAACGCTGTTATATCAGGTATATAGATCCGAAATGAACACTATATAAAGTTTACCAAAAACTTATTAATAGCTTTATTAACTTGCTCCGGCTCTTCAACCGTTGCCGTATGCCCCGCACCTTTAATCACCACCAGCTTAGAGCCTGCTATCGCAAAGTGCATGCGCTCAGCTTTTGCATACGGTGTTGCCACATCTTCATCGCCAACGATGATAAGCGTCGGCGTCTTGATATCACTGAGCTGATCATACGTTGCAGAGCGCTCAATCACGCCAGTAGTTGCCTTGATGACCCCGCCCTTACGATTGCTTTGCAACATAGACAACCACTCTCTACGGTCAGTTTTACGCGATTTATCTGCTAAAAAACTGCTGCCAAACATAATGGGCATTACTTTTTGGCTGACACGCTTCATGCCCAACCAACGAATGGCTTTAATCAGCTTGCGGTACTGTGGCACGTTTTTAGGATCTTCAGGATCAGCAGAGGTTTCAAGCAGCGTCAGTGATAGCAATAATTCAGGACGCTTTAACGCAATACGTTGGGCGACAAATCCACCCATTGATAGTCCTAAAAAATGACACTGCTGAATATCTAGCGCATCTAACAACGCCAGCGTATCTTCAGTTAAGGTTTCCATATCATAGCCAGATTTGGTAATTTCAGACTGACCTTGTCCCCGAAAATCAAACGCAATACAGCGATAACCCGCTTTAAAATACTCGACTTGATTGTCAAACATACGCGTATTCCATAGCAAACCATGGGCGAATACCATGATGGGCTTTTGCTTATCGTTTGGCGCGCTGTCTTCATAATAAATATCGATATCATTGACATGAATCATTGGCATAACCACTTCCTTGTTGGTGTGATAAAAAATAAAACCTTTTGAAATCTGTCTTCTAGAATAATTCAACCCTCTTACAGATAGTAGCCTTATTTTTGAATGATAGGTTTTATACCTTTGGCAATAGTGATAGCAGCAAAAATGTTATTCAAAACGTGCCTTAAGCGCGCACAAATCTCGCTTTTATAATAAGCTCAAACTGCTATAGTAATTAGTATTGCCCTATTTGTTTTACTTACTGCTGATATAGTTGATCCAATTTTAAAAGAGTACAACAATACTGAGGTTAATTATTCGCAGCCTCTGTCTGTGCAGGCACAGAAAGCAAGAAAAATTAACCTCAGTAGTGCTTTATAACCTGTATATTTCTTTTATTCAGGCATGACTATACCAGTATTTTATTGCAACCATTATCTAGAACATCATCTTAAGGATATCCAAAATGTCACAAGCTCTCGTCGAATACCAAGCCGAAAACCATATTGCTACCATCACAATGAACGATCCTAAAACCTTGAACGCCTTTAGCACGGTACTCAAAGATGCCATGATGGCAGCATTGACCAAAGCCGATGAAGATGAGCAAGTACGAGTCATTGTCTTACAGGGCGCCGGCAATAACTTCTCAAGTGGCGGGCATATCGGTGAGATGTTAGAAAACGGTATGGAAAGCGAGGCATTATCAGATAAGCTAAACTTTATGGTTAGTGAAGTCGCTGAGATTAGCTTAAAGCTGCGTAATATTCATAAGCCTATTATCGCCAAATTAGAAGGTGCCGTTGCTGGTGCTGGCATGAACTTGGCGCTGACTTGTGACTTTCGTATTGCCGCTGAAAATGCCAAATTTGTACAAGCTTTTGTCAATATTGGTCTGATTCCAGATGCTGGTGGTATTTACTTATTGAATCAATTGATTGGCGTCGCAAAAACGAATGAAATGGTCATGCTTGGCGATAAGCTCAAAGCGGAAGATATGGCACGCTTAAACTTAGTCAACGATGTGGTTAGTAACGATGAGCTTGATGCGAGCGTACTGGCATTGGCAACGCGTCTGAGCAATCTACCCGGCAAAGCATTGGCATCGATGAAGCACATGATTAATACTCATGCCTATATGGGTCTTAATGAAGCATTGGATATGGAAGTAGAACAACAAACGATGCTTGCTAAAACCGATGATTTTAAAGAAGGTATTACCGCATTTATGGAAAAGCGTAAGCCCGTTTATCAAGGCAAATAAAAACTGATAACACTGTTCTACTAAATATCATTCGAAAGGCTGCCATTAGGTAGCCTTTTATTTTGGATAAATTATATAATTAATGGTCAAAATTATTCCCATTGACCTCTTTATTTATCAAGAAGCAGAAGCACTTTTATAGTGATGTGGTAAGGTAAATATTTTGTCAAAACCCAAGGTAAAGAAAAAAGTATAAACCAAGAAAAACAGCAATAGCGCGGCTTCCATCATAAAGGCTTTGATAAAACCAACATCATACCAAATCATATATAGCGGTAGGCAAATCAGAACCAACCCGCCTTCAAAACCTATCGCATGGGCACTACGTACCAATAACGTGCGCTGCGGCACCTGCTTACGACGTTCCCAGTTTTCAAATGCCGTATTGTAAATAAAATTCCAAATCACCGCTGCCAATGAGACCATCACGGCAACTGGTAGAGATTCTGCGGCGCTGCTGTTACTCAACAGCATAAGAACCAAGGTAGATGAAATGATAGCAATGATTTCAAAGACAGTCACATAGACAATGCGACGTTTGATGGGGGATAAAGTAATCAACCAAAACTCCAAAGCACTTGATTGCAAACAAAAAGTGCCTATCAAAGTATCGGTCCGTCCCGAGATAGAAAAGGAGAAATAACATACAGAGCCACGGTTTCCGCCTGCTCCCATATTATACATAAGATAATAAGAGAAACCAGCCATTGCTCACAGCAAAAAACCCCGCAATCAATTGAACTGACCCCCTAAACTTGGACAGTTTAATTAAATCAAGGACTGAGTTCTGTATTGTACAGGGCTTAGTCCTTTTAGTTTCATCTGAATTCTCTCATGATTGTAGTAGAGCATAAAGTTATGAATCTGTTTCTCTAAAGCCTCAATACTCGATGGCTTTTCAATATAAATAGTTTCACATTTTAGCGTACCGAAGAAGCTCTCCATCAGCGCATTGTCTAAGCAGTTGCCTTTTCTACTCATACTCTGTTTAATTTTATGCGTTTCAAGCGTTGTCGCAAACGGTTTTATCTGATAGTGCCACCCTTGATCTGAATGCAGCGTCAGTGTCTCCTTGCGCTTTGTAGGTATGCCCTTAAGTGCACTATCTAGCATCTGTTTCACCAAGTCATATACGGGTCGTCTTGAGAGCGTATAACTGATGATCTCATTGTTGAAGCAGTCTAGTATAGGAGACAGATACAACTTCTCATCACCGACTTTAAACTCTGTGATGTCAGTAAACCACCTGCGATTGGGCGCTTTCGCTCTGAACCTGCGTTTGACTCTATTCTTGGCAATGACGCCACACTGACCTTTATAGGATCGATACTTCTGTCGTCTGATTCTCGCGGTAAGTTTAAGCTCGTTCATAAGCCGTGCGATGAGCTTGTGGTTGTATCTTATTCCTTCGTTCTTAAGCGTTTGAGTGATTCTACGATAGCCATATCGACCTTTATGGTAATGATAGATGTCACTGATACGCTGTTTAAGATCGGCATACTTATCATCAGCTTTTAATGCATGCACATGATAGTAAAAGCTGCTTCTTGCTATATCTGCAATGAGTAATAGTAAAGCTAGCGGATGCTGATCTCTTAGTCCTTTGACGAGCCTTGCTTTGTCTGATTGGCTTTCCTCTCTTTGAGCAAGGCATCGAGCTTTTTTAAATAGGCGTTCTCCGCGCGTAGATACTCATTCTCGCGTTTGATCTCTTCTATACTCTTTTCATGATCAGGTTTGTCAGTGAGATAAGGGTGCTTCACAGTGGGTCGTCCTTTAGCTTTGGCAGTTAAGCCTAGCATACCATGACGGGCATAGGCTGTGCGCCATACACTAATCAGCACAGGTGAGCTAATGTTAAACCTCAAGGCGGCTTGCGATTGACTTAAACCTTCACCTGCCATTGTAGTCAGGACTTGAAGCTTGAACTCGCTACTGTAGATGGCTTTGCTAGTTTTAGGTTTGATTGCAAGTATACCGTCTTTTAAATACTGGTTTACCCACTTAAAAACATCTTTATCATTAATATTAAAATGCTTTGCGGTAGCAAGGCCTGAATGTCCTTGTTGATAATAGGCTATCACCCCTAGTTTAAAGTCGATGTCATACTTCATAAAATAACCCCCAAAAGTTGTGTCCAACTTATGGGGGTCAGTTCATGACGATACGGGGCTTCTATTTAAACAATAATTGTAAAGCTTCAAAGCATTTAAGATTTGACCAAAATTAGCTCAACTGAGCAACGTTGATCTTATCAGCTTCTTCAGTATAGTCTTCCATACGGTCGAAGTTCATGTATTGATACACCTCTTCGCCCATGCTATCAAGCATGCCAGCGTACTGCTGATACTCTTCGTTGGTTGGTAATTTACCAAGTACCGCAGCAACAGACGCCAATTCAGCTGATGCTAGATATACGTTAGCACCTTGACCTAAACGGTTCGGGAAGTTACGGGTAGAAGTCGAAACGGCTGTAGAATTCGGTGCAATACGTGCTTGGTTACCCATACATAATGAACAACCTGGCATCTCTGTACGAGCGCCGGCTTGTGCATAGATATTATAGTAACCTTCTTCCATCAACTGACGCGCGTCCATTTTGGTTGGCGGCGCAATCCATAGACGTGTTTGCAAAGAACCTGCTGGGACATCTTTTAGCAACTTACCAGCAGCGCGGAAGTGACCAATGTTAGTCATACATGAACCAATGAATACTTCATCAATGGTGTCACCAGCGACATCAGCCAATGTTTTTGCATCATCTGGATCGTTCGGGCAGCAAAGAATCGGCTCTTTGATTTCAGACATATCGATAACCATATCGATGGTATATTCTGCATCTTCATCAGCACGCATCAGGCTTGGATTCGCCAACCACTCTTGCATACCTTCGATACGACGGCTAATCGTACGTGCATCGCCATAACCTTCTGAAATCATCCACTTTAATAATGTGATGTTCGACGTTAGATACTCGGCAACTGACTTTTCAGATAGAGTAATCGTACAACCAGCAGCACTACGCTCAGCTGAAGCATCAGATAATTCAAACGCTTGCTCAGCGGTTAAGTCTTCTAAACCTTCGATTTCAAGAATACGACCGTTAAACTCGTTGATTTTACCTTTCTTATCAACGGTTAACAGACCTTCTTTAATCGCTTGGTATGGGATTGCATGGACTAAGTCACGTAAGGTGATACCGGCTTGACGCTCACCGATGAAACGGACACGGACCGATTCAGGCATATCAAGTGGCATAACACCAGTCGCAGCAGCAAACGCTACTAGACCAGAACCCGCTGGAAATGAGATACCGATTGGGAAACGCGTATGCGAGTCACCACCAGTACCAACGGTATCCGGAAGTAGCATACGGTTCAACCACGAGTGAATAATACCATCACCTGGACGTAAGCTTACGCCGCCACGGTTCATGATAAAGTCAGGTAGTGTATGCTGAGTTTCGATGTCAACTGGCTTTGGATAAGCAGCCGTATGACAGAATGATTGCATCACCAAATCTGCTTGGAAACCTAGACAGGCTAAGTCTTTTAGCTCATCACGGGTCATCGGACCAGTGGTATCTTGACTACCAACCGTAGTGATTTTTGGTTCACAGTACATACCAGGACGAACGCCTGCTAGACCACAAGCTTTACCAACCATTTTTTGCGCTAGTGTAAAGCCTTTGCCGGTATCAACTGGCTCTTCTGGCTTAGCAAATACGTCTGAATGACCAAGACCCATATATTCACGAGCACGATTGGTCAGACCACGACCAACGATTAACGGAATACGACCACCAGCACGAACTTCATCAAGCAAAGTTGGCGAGTTTAGCTTGAAGGTTGACAGTACTTCATCAGAGTCATGCTTAGTGATTTTTCCATCATATGGATAGATATCAAAGACATCGCCCATGTTTAGGTTATCAACGGCTACTTTTTCGATTGGTAATGCGCCAGAATCTTCCATAGTATTAAAGAAGATAGGTGCAATATTATTACCTAGTACTAGACCGCCGCCACGTTTGTTTGGCACGTTAGGGATATCATCACCCATCAACCACAGTACTGAGTTGGTCGCAGATTTACGGCTAGAACCCGTACCTACCACGTCGCCAACATAGGCTAATGGATGACCTTTTTCTTTTAACGCTTCGATCTGTTTCATCGGACCGATAACGCCCTCTTCGTCAGCAGTAATGCCGTCGCGAGAGTTTTTATGCATGGCTAATGAATGTAATGGGATATCAGGACGGCTCCACGCATCTTGTGCAGGAGACAAATCATCGGTATTGGTTTCGCCAGTGATTTTAAATGTCGTGTAAGTCGTCTTTGCTGGTACAGCGTCACGGCTCAAGAACCACTCAGCGTCAGCCCAAGATTGAACGACTTCTTTAGCAATAGTATTGCCCGCTTCTGCTTTTTCGGTCACATCATTGAATGCGTCAAATACTAGCAAGGTTTTTTTCAACGCATCGGCAGCTTCTTGCGCGACTTCCGCATCATCAAGAGCAGCAACTAGCGGTTGAACGTTGTAACCACCTTGCATCGTACCCAAGATTTGAACCGCTTTTTTCTTACTTACTAGTGAAGAGGTCGCTTCACCCTTAAGGATCGCTGCCAAAAATGCCGCTTTAACGTAAGCAGCTTGGTCAACACCGGCAGGAATACGATTTTCGAGCAAGTCCATCAAGAACGCATCTTCGCCCGCTGGTGGATTCTTTAGTAGTTCAACCAACTCTGCTACTTGTTTTTCGTTCAGTGGTAGCGGAACCGTTCCTAGCTCAGCACGTTCTTCGACATGTTTACGATAAGCTTCTAACACAATAGTCGTCCTCGTCAGTTGGGAGTATTAGCACATTACGTGGGTAGTCAGCATGACCGCCTGCGTCTATATACTAGATGGAATAATTATCCGTGCAATCATAGCTTAAAACGCCCTAAATGTTAATGGCTCAGCCTTTAAAAGGCTCATAAAGCGGTCATAAAGGGGGCATATTGAACATTTATTATATAAATAGTGCCATAAATAATATGACTAATGGTGCCTATATCATAAATTCTAAATTTTTCATACTGAGGACCTATTGTGTTTTTTAACATTCACAATATATTGGTAGTAAATTGCGGTTGCAACTATCTATTCACTTAAAAAGATATACCGCTACTGTCTTAGTATCTCGTTATTGTTATACGTTGTTATTGTTAAATGGAATCAACTATATCTCGATTAACGGTTAAATAAAACCTACTCGACTGTTATAATGTTTGATAAGAATATACCGATTAAATGCAAAGGATTTAATCATAAAATCAAGGATGACAATGGCTAATAAAGAAAATGAAGATCGCAATACTACTCACAGTATGAGTCACAATGCCAATCAAGGCACCAGTCAAAACGCCAATTATGAAAACGGTCTAAAAGTTCGTACCGAGGTGATGGGTGCAGCACATGTCAAACGCTCACTTGAATCAGCAACGCCATTTACTCAGCCATTACAAGATTGGATTATTGAGCACGCTTGGGGCAGTACATGGCAAGATGACTCGGTACTACCGCGCAAATATCGCTCGCTTATCACGATTGGTTTTTTGATTGCACAAAAAAGTCCCGCTGAGCTAAAGGGACATATCCGAGGTGCCATCAATAATGGCGCCACTGTCGCTGAGATTCGAGAAGTCTTGATGCACAGCCTGCCTTATTGCGGCGCACCTGCCACTCAAGAAGCGTTTCGCGCTGCCATAGACGTACTAAATGACATGAACATTGATATCAATAAATGAAACTATGCTAAATCGCTTATTTATAGTAGCCTTGATAAACTGAATTTCATACGATTGCCTAAAAAACCTTGACCAAATATCTGCTATAATAGCTCTATTCATAAAGCATTCTAATAATTCCATAAACCCTTGTTCTATCAAGGGTTAAGAGAACATTCGATTATGACAAACGCCGTACAAACGCACACGCCTGCTGCCCGCGCAAAACCCAAAAAAGCCATCCAAGGCGAAAAACTCCGTGGCTACGATAAAGTTGCTCGTATCCCAATTAAAATTATCCCGACTGTCGAGGCTAAGAAAAAGCCAGATTGGATTCGGGTAAAACTGTCTTCACCTGCGGAAGTCGCACGTATCAAGTCCACCTTACGTGAACAGAAACTCTATACCGTTTGTGAAGAAGCTGCCTGCCCTAACCTTCCACAGTGCTTTGCCGATGGTACTGCTACCTTTATGATTATGGGTGATATCTGTACACGTCGATGCCCGTTCTGTGATGTCGGACATGGTCGTCCAAATGAGCTTGATAAAGATGAGCCGCGTCATACTGCCGAGACCATCCAAGGTTTAGGTCTTAAATATGCCGTCATTACCTCGGTTGACCGTGATGATTTAAAAGATGGCGGCGCGATGCATTTCGTTGAAGTATTGAATGAATCGCGTGCGCTGAGCCCAAATTGCTTGATCGAGATTTTGGTACCAGATTTCCGTGGTCGTATGGATATCGCATTGGACTTATTGACTGAAACGGCGCCTGATGTTTTTAACCACAATATCGAAACCGTGCCTCGTTTATATAAAGCTTTCCGTCCAGGTTCAGATTATCAGCATTCATTAGACTTGCTAAAGATTTATAAAGAACGTCGCCCTGATATTGCGACCAAATGCGGCTTTATGGTTGGACTTGGTGAAACTGAAGAAGAAATCTATAAGCTGCTTGATGATCTAAAGGCGCATAACGTCGATATGATTACCGTTGGTCAGTATTTACAACCTAGTAAAGACCATGCGCCAGTCGATCGCTATGTGCATCCAGATGAGTTCCAGCGTTATATGGACTATGGCAAAAAGATTGGCTTCTTTAATATTTGGGCAGGTCCTATGGTGCGCTCAAGCTATTTTGCTGATCGTCAGTACTATGGTGAAGATTGCCCTGCACCTATCCGTAGCAAAAAAGCATTAGCAGCAGAAGGGAAACTTGGCTGTTAAGTGAGAGTCGTCACTATATCAACGTAAAATGACGAGTTTTAAAATATAAAAAGGTCGAATAGCAGATATCTACTATTCGACCTTTTCTATAGTAAATTCTAAATAAAACAGATACGTTATGTTCCAACGTAGTACTGGTATAAATTTTTCTGGCGTGCTGTGCCTACGCCGACAGAGGCTGCGTAAAATTCATCCCAGTCCTACTGTATCGCTTTAATACTGAATTCGCTATATGCTTCTAACTTTTCTGTCTCACTTGAAGTAGCAGCGCTTCAATGTTAAACACTTAAAGCGGTTGGCGCCTTACTACCTTTTATATTGAACGCCGCAATACCTAGTACTATTACGCCGCCTATTGCACCTGTGATCAGCCCAGGATAAATCAGCAGCAATGCGCCTAATGCTAATATTAAGCGCGTAACGAGATTCATATCACTTTTAAAATAACCCTCTAACGCGGCGCTAAGTCCAATCACACCAATGACCGATGTCACAACAGCAATAATAATATCGATGACCGGCGGCAATGGAAATTCTTTCGCCGTGACAGCAAGATCTGTTGGGTCAATCATCAACATCGCAGGATTATAAATAAACATAAACGGGACGATAAAACCTGCTAACGCTAACTTTAATGACAAATACCCTGTTTTCATCGGATCACCGCCAGAGATACCAGCACCAGCAAAAGCTGCCAGACAGACAGGCGGGGTAATATTTGCAAACACACCAAAATAGAAAACAAACATATGCGCTGACAAAATAGGAATATCAAACCCTGCTAGAGCAGGCGCTGCCATGGTTGCGGTAATGATATAAGCAGGGATAGAAGGCAATCCCATACCCAAGACCATAGACGCTAGCATAGTCAAAATCAAAGTAAGCAATAAAGACCCTGCACCCAAAGTAACAATTGAAGAGGTCATTACTGTACCAAAGCTGGTCAAACTAACGACCCCAATGATGATACCTACAACTGCACAAGCTGCCATCACTGCTAATGATTGGCGTGCGCCATCTTCTAGAGCACCTAAAATATCCTTGAAGCCCATACGGGTTTCTTTGCGTAGCATACTGATGACAACAGTAAAGCCAATGGTATAAGCCGCAGCGTACCCTACAGGAACATTTTGTATTAATAAATAAATCAAGAATACAATCGGCAATAGCATATGACCGCGTGCTTTTAATACCTCTTTTACCTGCGGCAGACTCTCTTTTGCCATGCCTTTTAAGTCACGGCGACCGGCACGAAAATGCACCTGTGCGATAACGCCTAGATAATAGAGAATAGCAGGTAATAACGCAGCCAAAGCAATAGTGCTATACGGTAGACCTGTCGTCTCCGCCATAATAAAAGCACTGGCACCCATAATAGGTGGCAATATTTGACCACCGACCGACGCACTCGCCTCTACAGCTCCTGCAAAGTCTTTATGATAACCAACCTTTTTCATCAATGGGATGGTAAACGCGCCCGTACTGACCACATTCGATAAGGCTGAACCATTTATACTACCCATAAAGCCGCTTGATATAACAGCAACTTTAGCAGGTCCACCTTTTTTATCGCCTGCCAGCGCCAATGCCAAATCATTAAACAGCTGACCCATTCCAGAACGCGCTAAAAATGCCCCAAATAGAATGAATAGGAAGATAAAAGTAACTGAGGCACCAATTGCAACTGAATATAAGCCTTCGGTCTTTAAGAATAATTGACCAAAAATATCGCCCAAATCATAAGGGCGTGTGAGCAGCCTATCCGGCATAAAGTCCAAATGACTGATAAAGGGATATAGCAAAAATATAGAGGCTAATATAGGCAAGATCCAGCCAGTAATACGCCGACTGCCTTCAAGGACGCAGATGACCGTAATAATAGAAAAGATCACATCGACCGAATTTGCCATACCGCCGCGACTGGTGACAATATCTTGATACTCATAAATGAGATACGTCATCCCAGATAAGGAAAAGATAAACCAAATCCAGTCATACCATGCCACTTTCTTACGGCTGCTTTTTTTATTGGCAGGGAATATCAAAAAAATCAAAGCGAAGCCAACGCCTACATGCACAGAGCGCTGTAGTAACGATGGCATTGGATTAAAGGTAATGTATAAATGAAAAATGGAGTAGAAAATACAGATCGCAGCGATAATATACTTCACTGGACCTTGGGTGATATGACGCGTAATAGATTCTCGATCGTATTTTTCTAATATTGCCTGTGTGACACTAGGATCAACGTCATCGTAATTCTCAGTATCTTCAGGCGCATTTGGCTGATTTGCCAACTTAGCATCATCACTGACATGAGGCTTATCGCTACTGTGATCCATCACTTGGGAGTTCATGACAAAAATCCTTATTGAATCTATCGATTGGACTATATGCCTTGGGCATGATAGTTACTTCTGAATAATCTGGTACCAGTTGATGAATAAGAATGCGCTGACTGGCATAGTCAATCTCACCTTTTGTCAGTCTTGATACAACCCAGTTGAGATGGGGAAACCTTTGGTTGATTTGATACCCGACATAGCCCTCTTTTTGTATAGGAGCGACATTTTCAGTAGACGGCGTACCAGCACCAAACGCTTGAAAGTAAGTATTGGTTAATAGTAAGCCCTCTTCTTCACGAAGATAATGCTCCTCCCACCACTGCTTTTCTACCGAGTGAATCCAGCGCAATTGAAAATTGGGCTCAACAAAATAGCAGACTAGGCTGGCACTATTGTTATTGTTACCAGCAACGCCCGCTACTCGTATTTCAATGACTGTTTGGCGGCTAAAAATCGCCCATAGTATAAATAAAACCAGCGCAGCAATAGATGCTACGCCAGCAAACCACCATACTTGCTTATTTAGCTGCTTTCTCATCATAGTATTTTTTGGCACCAGGATGAATAGGAGCAACCATACCGACTTGAGCCGTCTCTAAACTGATATCGCTCGCCGCTTGGTGAGCATTCTTTAGCCCATCCAAGTTTTCAAACAACGCTTTTGTCAGCTTATAGCCATCATCTTCCGAGATATCAGAGCGTACTAACAAGGCATTCATGACGGCTGTGGTTGGAATAGCAGCAGCATTACCATAGGTACCGGCAGGAATCTCAAAAGTCTTAAAGTAAGGCTTGGTCTCAATAATTTTTTTCAGCTTATCTTGATTGATGGTCACCAACTGCAACTTGATACCTTGCTCTAGCTCTAATAATGAAGAGTTTGGTAAGCCACTGCTAAAAAATGCCGCTTCAATTTTGCCAGCTTTCATCGCATCTGCAGCATCTGCAAAGCCTAAATAATCTACCTTGACATCATCATAGGTAATACCAAAACCTTCTAACAAGGTTCGAGCATTCACTTCAGTACCAGAGCCTTGATCGCCAACCGCAATACGTTTGCCTTTTAAATCTTCAATGTTTTTGATACCAGATTTCTCTGAAGCAACCAGCTGAATGACGTTGGGATACAGAACAGCAATTTGCTGAATATTGGCGATAGGTGCCTTAAAGTCATTTTTACCTTCGACTGCATCAGTGACGACATCACTAAGTGCCAGCACCATATCTACTTTACCTTGGGTCAATAGATTGACGTTTTCTACTGACGCCCCTGTCGTTTGGGTCTTAGCATTAACGCCAAAAGTCTTGGCATAAATCTCTGCTAAAGACGTTCCAATAATATTGTAAGGACCGGAGGCGCCTCCTGTAGCAATGGTGACAAATTTGGTTTCAAGCTTGTCATTTGCTGTGGCAGCAGTATCTGTGGTGGTATCAGCAGTAGCACTGTCAGCAGTAGCGCCGTCAGTAGCTGCGCTATCAGCAGGCGCTTTGTCTGAACAGGCAACCATTGTCATACTGGCTGCAATCATTGCCGCAAGTAAAGGCAGTTTATAAATGGACTTCATTATTTTCTTCCTTGATAAAATAAAGCAAATGGACTTAAAAAAGTATGACTCAGATATGATGGTACTATCCATATCTGTCACACTAGCAACGTGCTACTTTGAATGGCTTTTTACTCACTCTGTTGTCATGAGAGCGCCATAAAAAAACAGTCTATCTAATTAAAACATGAGAGACTTTATATTGCTATATTGTTTTTCTCACTAACCCTTATCCTGACTACAAATCGAAATTTATTGAAAGTTAAGCGCTATTATTCACTAAATACCGCTTTCTTGTTTCGCTAAGCGATACTAAGTTTCATATTGTAAGTTATTTAAACAAACTTTAACCGCCTTGTAAACCTTTAAGTCCATAAAGATGAACTACTCCTATAATATTTATCATCATTTTTTCTACGACATAACTTGGTATAAAAAACAATTGTTAATAGATATTTTGATGGCACGTTTATATTTCCTTTGTCATCAATATTGAGTTCTAGTAAGATGACTTTTTATTTGTGCTGCTAATCGTACTGATCATGCAAATATCACAAGGTATAGACAGTAAAAAGCAGTTTATAGGTTTTGGTACATCTGCTCAGCACGATATAAAACTTTAAGAATATCCCCTCATAATACTGATCAACCTGAAAGGAAATTTGATGAAAAAATTATTCGCATCAACAGCATTACTAGCAACATTTGCACTAGCAGGCTGTGCCTCAACGGGCGGCAATACCAATGCAGGAACAGCAATGGGTACTGCAAACGAGATCGGTATGAGCGTTTTTAAAGCAGCTATCGACAATCAATGTCGCAGTCAGATCGAACAGCAAAACGCGTGGCGTATTGCCAGTGTCGCTATGACTGAAGCGCAAGAAGAAGCGGTAAAAGGCAGAGTTTGTGGTTGCGTTAGTGAGCAAGCACCGCAACAAGTCAGCATCGTTGAATTGGGTAATGCAGCCATAGACCCACAATATCGTGTGCAATTAGTGGCTAGAGTCGTTGCAAAATCATTGCAGAGCTGTTATTCCAGTATCGTTAAATAAATAGTTTATTAATAATATCAGTCATTATAAATAATTAGGCTGGGTTGGCGATTGCTTAACCCAGCCTATTCGTATAGATTATCAACAACAGATCGCGATCCATCATTAACCGCAGAACGCCCTGTTGATATCAATGAACACGCTTTTCAGTGTGAATGATATTTCACCAATACTTTAAAAACACGTGACGACAGTACTCTCTTTACCAAAGGCTTGATCACACAAACCAAGACCAATCATTTAGTTGAAGGCGCACAATCTATTCCTATTACTAAATCATCTGTGTTATCTGCCAAAGATAAAGCTGTTGCTACGAAAAAGTAAGCATCAATAGTAACTGTTTCAAGTTGACACTAAAAAATGAAGTAAGAAAAAGGGTGCGTCATTTAAATGTAACGCACCCTTTTTATTACCAATTGCTTTTACTTCTTCTAAACCTACAATAGTTCAAACCAGCCTATAGCTTACTTGTTGTAATGTGGCTGAGACATTAGAGACGCTGTAGGATGCAATGTCTTGTTCTGGCGAAAATATTTTGACCGACGCTCAAGTATCTTACTCACCTCTTTAGTCAAATCATGAATAATATCATCATAAACCCCATGATATAGCTCGGTCTCAAACGCAGTAAATGGATGCTTACGTGATGCAGAACTTACTTCTGTCACGCCGTCCTTGGTATAAAAAACATCCACTCGACCATCACTATTGAGTACACAATTTAATAATCCGCCTTCTAGCGCCATCTCTACACGCTCAGGCATAAAAATATAATCGTCTAAGTTGATGAGTTTTTTTTCTACTTCTCGTTTAAAAAATGATTTGATATCAAACATGAATATATCTTTAACCTTATAATTATAATTTACGTTAGCACACATAACTTTAGCTATCGCTCAGCGTTTATCCAGCGACTTAAATTTATCTAGCAACTTGAAAGCTAGTAATCTAAAAGAGTGTGCTTAACTGACCAATCTTATAAGATAAAGTGGTGTTTTTTAAGGTGGGATATGTAAAACTGCGTTTGAGGTTGGTTAAGACATATGATTTATCTCACTTATACCCAGTCCTTTTCACGAAATAACTTTAGTACTTTGATAAATGCTGCCATTTCATCAGGCGTACCAAGTGTTAAGCGGTTGAAGCCTGTAACAGGTGGGAACTCGCGACCAACCTTGATGCCATGGTCTCGCATTCTGTCGATATATGTTTTTAAATCACCTTTTATTTCATGAAAAATAAAGTTGGTCTGTGAGGGTAAATAACGCAGTCCCAGATCGTCTAAGACTGTTTCAATCATCTGACGCGACTGATTGGTATTGCGCAAACTTAGCGCTAAAAACTCTGCATCATTTAACGTCGCAATAGCAGCAACCGCACCTGACAAGTTGGTGTTATCCATAGACATAAATGCTTCGACAGTCTCAATAGCTTGCGGGTTAGAAATCGCATAGCCCACTCGCATACCAGCTAAGGCACATAACTTTGAAAAAGTATGAATGACAATAAGCTTGTCTGATAACCCTTGTTTTACCCATTCAATCCCACTCTCAAAGCTTGCGTCTGACACGTACTCCAAGTACGCTTGATCTAATAAAAAGTAATGGTTGTCTGGTGCATTACTTACCCAAGCTTTAAGCCTTGAAGTTGAAGTAATGATTCCAGTTGGGTTGTTTGGATTACAAATGTAAAGTAGGCTTATGCCATCAAAATCGTCAGCTGCTTTTTGTAGTTCGTCAAAATCATAATCATAGTTTTCAGTGGTTAACGGTATCTTGACGACGGGCACGCCAATTGCATTTGCATACATCTCTGCGCAATCAAAAGTGGGAACAGGGATCACCATTTGAAACTGCCTGCCCTCTTTTAGAGCTTTATATTGCAGCATTTGTAAGGTAGCTCGAATATTTTCAGTCGAGCCATTGCCTAATGAGATTTGGTTTTCTGCCACGCCATGGATGGTGGCAATTTTGCTAATGAGTGCCGCACGTGGGTTATCTGGATAACGGAAGCCTGCACCTAAAGAGTCTGTAATGGCTTGTTTGGCAGAAGCTGACATGCCTAGTGAGTTTTCATTCGCATTTAATTCTAAGCATTTATTATTTTGCATGATGGATTATGTGCCTCAACGTCCGTTGTTATAAGTTCATATTGCTCATTGATATCATATTAATTGGCATTTAGTATAAACACAAGTTTTGTCATTACCAATTATTGGTTATTAATAACCTCAGGCAAAAGCGAGGTTATTTTGGTTATAAAAAGACCATAAAAAAGGTGAGCTGCACCGTTGGCAACTCACCTTTTTATTACTATTTTGAAATTATAGTTTTACTCTTTACAGTAAATGCGCTTTTAGCTCTAGCACTTTGTCACGCGTTTTCGCGGCATCCTCAAACTTTAAGTCACGCGACATCTGCTTCATGAGCTTCTCAAGACGATTGATCTCTTTAGCCAATAAATCAGGACTGCGTAAGATACTGATATCGACATCAGGCAGATTGCTCTTAATTGGAATCATCTGATTATCGTTGGCATCATGGTCATCACCTGTGTCAATTTTATCCGTGATACTACGGCGCGCACCTGTTGGCGTAATGTTATGTTCAAGGTTGAAGGCGACTTGTTTTTCGCGGCGACGATCGGTCTCATCGATCGCTTTTTGCATACTGTTGGTAATACGATCAGCATAGAGAATGGCTTTACCATTAATATGACGCGCCGCCCGACCAATGGTCTGAATCAGAGCACGTTCAGAGCGCAAAAAACCCTCTTTATCGGCATCAAATATCGCGACCAATGACACCTCTGGCATATCTAACCCTTCACGCAATAGATTAATGCCGACCAACACATCATGTACGCCCGTACGCAGCTCATGGATAATCTGCATACGCTCAAGGGTATCGATATCCGAGTGTAGGTAAGCAACTTTGACATCATATTCTTTGAGATAGCTGGTCAAATCCTCTGACATACGCTTGGTCAAGGTAGTGATTAACACGCGTTCGTCTTTTTCTCGGCGCTTGGTAATCTCAGACAGCACATCATCGACTTGCGTCAATACAGGACGTATCTCAATTTCAGGGTCAATCAAACCGGTCGGACGTACGACTTGCTCGACCACTTGCTCGCTGTGCTCAAGCTCATACAATGCAGGCGTGGCACTCACATAAATAGTCTTAGGCTTGATACGCTCCCACTCTTCAAACTTCATCGGGCGGTTATTCATAGCACTTGGTAGACGAAAGCCATAATTGACAAGATTCTCTTTACGCGATCTATCGCCCTTATACATTGCACCAATCTGCGACACAGTCACGTGCGACTCATCAAGAAATAATAACGCATCCTCTGGAATGTAATCAAACAAAGTCGGTGGTGCTTCCCCTGATGGACGACCAGACAGATGCTGTGAGTAGTTTTCGATACCGTTACAGTAGCCGAGCTGTTGAATCATCTCAAGATCATACTGAGTACGCTCTTTAAGACGCTGTGCTTCAATTAGTTTATTGTTTTCGCGGAAATACTCCAAGCGTGGCTCAAGCTCAGCACGAATTGTATGGCTCGCAGCCTCCAATTTATTGCGCGGCGTCACGTAATGTGATTTTGGATAAATAGTAATACGTGGCACGGTACGCACGGTCTTACCCGTTAAAGGATCAAACCACGTGATTTTTTCCACTTCATTATCAAACAAGTGCACACGCACCGCTAGCTGCTCAGACTCAGCAGGATAAATATCTAACAGCTCACCACGCAGCCGATACGTACCTCGTCCAAAGTCTAGCTCATTGCGCGTATATTGCATTTCAACAAGACGTTTAATGGTAGCAGTGCGATCGATTTTGTCACCAACGACGACGTGCAGCAGCATTTTTAGATAACTTTCTGGATCACCTAGACCATAGATACAGGATACCGAGGCGACGATAATTGCATCACGACGCTCAAGTAGTGCACGCGTCGCTGACAGACGCATCTGGTCAATATGATCATTAATGGCGCTGTCTTTTTCGATAAAAGTATCGCTCGCTGCGACATAGGCTTCTGGCTGATAATAGTCATAATAACTGACGAAATACTCAACTGCATTATTGGGGAAAAACGACTTAAACTCACCATATAACTGAGCGGCAAGCGTTTTATTATGTGCCATGATAATAGTTGGACGTTGCGTCTCAGAGATGACCTTTGCCATGGTATAGGTCTTACCAGAACCCGTCACACCCAGTAATAGCTGCTCATCCATGCCAGCATTAATACCATTAACCAGTTTCTTTATCGCTTGCGGCTGATCGCCTGCTGGCTCAAACTCGGTGACCATCTCAAAAGCACGACTTGATATTTGTGTCCCAGACGCGTTGACACCACTAATTTCAGCTTCGCCTTGCAGCTGAGTGGCCAATTGATTTAACTGACGCGACGAGCGCGGTTCAGGCATTCGCATAATGGTTATCTTCCTGATATTTATAAAAAGTTATAAGAGGTTAGGTTTATAACAATATGGGGTTAAACCTTTATTTTTAAAGGTCATTTATTGCGCAAAACGCCCACAAATGGATGCACAAACACTCAATAAAAAGCATAGAAACTCAGGTATAGTTCAATGACCATTAATCAAGGAACGAGTTATGAAAGGTCACTGTCTGTGCGGTAACGTCACCATAGAATTAGAAGATATCAATACCTTTGAAGCGTGCCATTGTACGATGTGTCGTCGTTGGGGCAGCGGACCACTAATGGCGATACATAGCTACGCAAAACCTGACATTCAGGGCGAAGACTCAATGACGGTCTATCCCTCTTCAGCATGGGCGGAGCGTGCGTTTTGCCATAAATGCAGCACCAATCTCTATTATCATCAGCTTAGCTCTGAGACTTATGTCCTGTCAATAGGACTGTTTCAAGAGAATCCAAACCTTACTTTTGAGAGCCAGATTTTCATTGATAGAAAACCCGATTATTATGAATTTGCTAATGACACAGTCAACTTAACTCAGCAACAGCTGTTTGATAAATTCGCAGAAAAAGGCATTAGACCAAAGGACTAAATATTTATAAGGCTTAAAATGCGTATGACTATTCTTAACTTAACGTCTCTTAACTTAACGTCAATTAAATCAAATCTTAATACGATTGAATATGCTGGCGTGTGCACGGATTGTTATCAAAGCGTCTATTTTAGCGGTTAAATTTACAAAGGTTTTCATGATTAACAAACTCATTACACGACCCTTGTATAAAGCCTAAATGTTGGGGTTCCATCTATTATTTAAGCTGTTATTATCGATAATGAATTTATAAGCAGTCAGCAACACCTTAATAAATAGAAATTTAAAGAGCTGTTGATAATTAGAAACCTAAATTTATTAAAATAGAATAATGGAGCAGAATATGAGAGAACGTTACGCAAGTGGAATAGATGACGCAACTGCAAAAAAAATGATCGATCTGTTGAACGCGAATTTAGCAAACCTGATTGATTTGAGTATGGATAGCAAGCAATGTCATTGGAATCTTCAAGGTACTGGTTTCATTGGTGTACATCAGTTATTGGATGACACTTATGGACGCTTAACAGAAGCTTATGATACAGTCGCTGAGCGCATTGTTATCCTTGGTGGTAAAGCCAATGGTATCTCTAAACGTGTCGTTGAGGACTCTATCTTAGAGACTTACCCGACTGATATTACTGACGTTGACCAGCATGTTCGTGAGCTGACCAATCGCTATAAGACAATTGCTGCGTCTTTGCGTGAAGGGATTGATGCCGCTGGCGATGCGGGTGATGAAGATACCGCTGACTTATTGACTGAAGTGAGTCGTACTGTTGATAAAGATGCTTGGTTTATCGGTGCAAACGCCCCGGAAAAAGATACGTCTAAAAAATAAGCACGTTTCAACATAAGATTAACTTATTTGCTAAATAGAAAAAGGTCACCTCAATGGTGACCTTTTTTATGTTTGACGATTTTGACTAGAATCATTGAACATCAATACCGATGAATCACATATTACTGGTATGAATTTTTCTTGCTTGCTGTGCCTACGCAGACAGAGGCTGCAAAACATTTATACCAGCACTAGCATAGATATTGTAAGGACTTTAACTATATTTCTAACACACTTTAAAAAATACCTTTCACAATTTGCTTCATCTGCGGTAACAGCTCACTTAATTGGTTTTCAGTCTCTGAGATATCTTGCGGTAAAGATTGCCTTAAAAAAGCGGCAGTAATTTGTGGCTGTTTTGCTAAGATATTTTGACCGACAGCAGTGTCGTAAAATTTGATTTGGGCATCCACTTCCGCTTGCGCATAGTAAGTTTTTGCCGCACTGATATAAGCTTGCGTTAAGGTTTGAATATCTGCCGTATTGCCTATCCCATTGGTCATAATTTTGGCATATTGTCCTAACACGCTTTGGATCTGATTTTGTAGCTCACGTTGACGTTTATTCAACGGTTTATCAGTCGCCTGTTGATTCTGAGTTTGCGTATTGATTGCATTGATAGCCGCTTGCTTACCATCGACGATAGATTGTATTTGCTCATCAATATGCATGACTTGCATCAGTTTAATAATAGAGATATCAGTAGGTAACGGGCGCTTGACACTCTGTGTATCATCACTCTTACGGACGCTATAGGGTGCTGAAGTGACCGTTTTTGATTGTTGAATTTGATTGGTATCACTGTGTACAATTAATTCTGCATTGGCCTGCACAGCAGTAGCTGACATCAAAGTCACCACTACTAATGCCAGCAACGGTGACACTATCTGTGTATGGCGATTAGGATGTTTTGTTAACGGTTTTAGAGGACTTTTCATATTATGTTCTCATTCTTATTATAGATTATAAATGTTCATTATCAGGTAAGCGTAAGATTTCAGCGTTAGGGACAGATAAAGTTAAGATAGCTTCTTGAAACAATGACTGACTGCGAAACTGATTTTCTATACTTTCAAATTTGTGCGCAATCTCATGCTCATGTTGATTTCCAGCAATATCGACCGCCGCGACCATAAATATTTTTTTGGGACCTACCCACTCCAAGTGCAAGTAAGAAACACTATCAATATCTGGATGCTTGATAAGCTCTGATAAAATATAATCATGCATTTTTTCTGAGACTCTATAGCCAACCAAAAAATCACGATTACGACTGATTAAAAAGACTGCCACTACGGCCAGCAATATACCGACAATGATAGACCCAAGCGCATCCCAAAATGGTTCGCCTGTATAGGCGTGCATTGCCATAGCAGCTGCGGCCACAACCAACCCAATGACTGCCGCCAAATCTTCAAAGAAAACACCGCGCAAGGTGGGGTTAGAGGTGTCCATCACATAGCCGATGGCACTGACATTAATCGCTTCGCCATGTTTTTTACTTTGCAAATACGCTTGTGTTAAAGAAAATCCTTCAAGCACAAAGGCGACTGCCAAGATAATAAAACCGATGGTATAGTTGGTTTCAGTTTCAGCTGCATTCCACTCGGTAATGCCAGTATAAATAGACACTACTGAACCTGCCATAAATACACCAAACGCGGCAATCATCGACCATACATACGACTCTTTACCGTAGCCGAGTGGATGGCTTTTGTCAGCAGGTTTGACCGACTTTTTCTCTGCAACGATTAACAGTGTACCATTGCCCGCGTCTGCCCAAGAATGCGCTGATTCCGCTATCATAGAAGCGGAACCCGTCATAAACGCTGCTACTGTTTTAGCAATTGCAATAATAAGATTGGCACCAACTGCAATCAATACCGTTGTTAGTGAGCTCGATTTTTTGTCATCATGGCTTGGCGTAGATTTAGAGGGGTCAGAATTGGTGTTATCTGAAGCCTTAAAAGGGTTTTGAGCGCGAGAGCGACCAATGCCGTGCGTATCAGCGCGCGGCGTTGGCGCATCTTTTGGATTGGATTCTAGCGGCTTTAAACTCATCTAGGTCTCAATAAATGGATGGTTTAAGGTATAAAACCAAACTAGTTACATATATACACTAGCTGATCTATTAGTTACTTTAGATTCCATTTACTGTAGTCAAAAAACCTGTTCTTATCAGTAATGTTTTGGTGAGAGTATGTTTATTGTCTGCATTAATGAGCAGATTATGCGCTTGCTACTTTATTAGTCAATTTACTGATGTCACAGCTGATACGTTGCGAGCCTTCCATACGCAGCTTTCTGCGCTCTAAGCCTGCGTCAAATCGGCACTGTTGCAAGGCATCTTTAATCTCAAGCTCAGGGATTAGCGTTGGCTTACGATTTTCATCAATCGCCACCATGGTAAAGTAGCAGCTGTTGGTATGGCGAACGGTACGTGCGCGCACATCTTCTGCCTCTACTCGAATGCCGACCTCCATTGAAGTCTTACCAACGTAATTGACACTAGCCGCAAACGTTACCAACTCTCCAACATGAATAGGCTCACGGAACATCACCTGATCAACTGACAGTGTCACCACATAACTACCGCTATAGCGACTGGCACAGGCATAAGCGACTTGGTCCAGCATCTTGAGCAAATCCCCACCATGGACATTACCAATAAAATTGGCCATATCTGGCGTCATAAGCACTGACATATACAGCTCATGGTTTAATGGGACTGTTTTGGCGGTAGAGCTGGTGTTATATTGCGTCATAATGTTCCTTAACGGGGGTAGAATCTATTTAAAGTGCTATTTATACAATAGCAATTCCGACAGCGCAAATATAGTCGATTTAACTTAACTACTAGATTAGCTTAACCAATGAAAACGATAAGCAAGCCAAGCCACGATAGCACTCACTGAACCTGTTAAAATACCACCCCAAGCAAAATCAACCAAAGCGGTGTCCAGAGTAAAACCTTTATATAAGGCTAAGCTAGTAAAATCATAAGTACCGTAAGCCATCAGTCCTATCAAAGCGCCCAATAAGAAGATATGGTGAATCGGCGCATTTGATCTGATTTGTGGGTATAAAATAATAATACACAGCGCCAATAGGTAAAACAGATAAAACACCCCAGCAGCAGTCATATTTGGCTGTTCGGCAAGTAAGTGTCCGATACGCTTTTCATAAAACAGACCAGTCATGGTCTTCAGCCAAACCGCATCAATGCCCAAAAATATGACAAGAGAAGCAAGATAGATATAAATATAACCCATAGTAAGATCCTTTTATAATAGGGACTAAAATGCAGCCTATGAATGCCATGCATCAATGTTGTTTGGCTTAACGGCGGTGACTTGCACGACTCCAATCGTACGTTCCAAAAACCCCCCTTCGCAGTAGCAGAAATAAAACTCCCATAAGCGAATAAACGCTTCATCATAACCGAGTGCTTTTATCTCCTCACGTTGTGCCATAAACGCAGTACGCCAATCCCGCAGCGTAAAAGCGTAGTCAAAACCATAATCATGCAATTGTTTGATGACCATATCGGTCTGCTCAGTAAACTGCGTCGTCAATTCTTGATTAGATAGTAAGCAACCACCGGGGAAAATGTGCGTCTGAATAAAATCGACCGACTTTATATAGTCTTGATAATTTTGATCATTGAAGGTAATGGCTTGTAATACCATTAAACCTGTTGGCTTCAGCAGGCTATTACATTTAGCAAAAAACGTCGGTAAATACTCATGTCCAACCGCCTCAATCATCTCAATACTGACCAACTTGTCATACTGTCCTGTCAGTTCGCGATAGTCTTGCTTTAATAACGTGACTTTATCCGACAGTCCAGCCGCTTCTACACGGCGCTGCGCCTCTTCATATTGCGCATCCGAGATAGTGGTCGTCGTTATATGACAACCATAATGCGTTGCTGCATAAATAGCAAACCCGCCCCAACCAGTCCCAATTTCTATGACAGTATCTTCGGGTTTCAGTTGTAAACGCTCACAAATCAAAGCGAGTTTATGCTGCTGCGCCTCAGCCAATGTCGTATCTACTTTTTTATAGACTGCTGATGAGTACATCATCGTATCGTCTAAAAAACGCTGGTACATGTCATTACCTAAGTCGTAATGCGCTAAAATATTAGACTTTGAACCCAATTTATCATTACTGCGTAACTTATGATTGGCTCGCTCAAAGGTTTTACTAATAACCGCAAAACGATTTTCTAACTGATTAAGTACTGCCAAATTACGCGCTGCCAGTCGAATCAAACCCGTTAAATCATCTGTATCCCATTCGCCATTGATATAGCTGTCCGCTAGCGCAATAGAACCACCAAATAATAACTGACGATAGACGTTGCTATCATGAATGGTCAGCGTCACATCCAATGTATGACGACCGATAGCTGAGCTACTTATGTTGCTAGAAGCAGCTGTGCCAAAACAATGCAGCTTAGCATCCTGCCCAACAAAATCCTCAATGATAGTAATACCACCAAATTGAATGTGCTTCAAAGCTCGGAATATGGCTTTTCGCGCCAGATAATTCACGCTATTACTAACTGGCTGCAAAATAGCACTATCGTTAAGCGTTTGATTGATGTGAGCAGTGATTTTTCCTAATTTTGATACGGGTGCCTTGCTTGCTAGTCTTGCTGACATCATTTATCCATCCTTGTATAATTATTCGATAGTAAGAGCTCTACGTTAAATTCTTGAGTCTTTGAACCTTTGAAGTTTTGGCATAATAGTTACTGTCATTGCTCATGCTTATTATTGCCATTCTGCTGCTTGCTATCGTCTAATGTTTCATCGTAATTAATATAGGGTACTTTTTTGATAGCATAGAGTTTAAAAGCCTGCCCATAAATACGCATTAAAGACGTTATATTCATCAGTAGATTTTTGCGCAAGCTCTCATAAATCGTCGATGCCGTCATTGGTACGCCAGACATTTTAATACCTGTTTTTAGTACTTCACCGCGCTTATCGCTGATATTGATAGCGATACGAACGTCTAAGCATTGATTAGACAGCTTTTCTTTCTTACTTTTTACTTTACTGGTGACAGTATTTTTTATTGCCCTTTTAATCGTTACTTGCCACTGATACTGCTGGTCAATAGGATTAAAAGGTGAGACATGGAAATCTTTATCGTGACAAAACTCAGTGTTTGCGCCATCTAATAAAAACCCATAGTAATGGTGTTTATCCCATGGCGTATTGGATACTTCTGCCAATAGATGGCTGGGTTCTTGCTCTTTATCAAAACCCAAATAAAAATTTACTGGGCTAAAATATATCCCTGCATTACGGCAAATGACCATCCCAATCATATCACCTGTTGGTGCGCTACCCGTCCGTTCTGTAAATACCTGAATTAACCGTTGTTCTAGTGATTGAACATCTGATAAATACCTTCCTTTATCGTCAGCATCTTTGCTTTTACCTAGGCTATTTTTATCTTGTGTGCTCAATCCTTGTAAGTAATCCTCAGGATTAAACTGTTGTAAGGCTTTTTTTGTTCCAGAGAATAGTAATTGTTTATTAAATGGCCATTTTTTTAGGATTTTATTGTCGCTAAATGAACTGATATCCACTTCTGGCAATGTTTTCCCTGCTGCTAATGCAGTAATGTTGACGCCCCAATAACGATAACGATAGGCAAATTTATGCACACTCGGTAGCAACCGGCTGTGCCAAGTTATTCCGTGAAATATTTGGTGCGGCAAGCGCTTAGTATCATTTGCCAAGGTAGGCTCTACACTTATACTGTTAGGCTGTTCTGCTTCTACCATACTTAATAACCTTAATTGGTCATGCTGTATTTAACTGCTACGAGTGCTTATCTTTACGAGCAGCAAAAAATCCCAGTTTTTTCTTTTTAAACGCTTTAGCCGTGGGCGCCAACATTGCAATGTATTGAACCAACTCTTGATTGGTCGTGGCAGAGACTAGCTGACGTTTCTTAAGTTTGCGTAATTGTTTGTCTGCTTTTACTGGTAAATCTTTATAGCGGAACGGCGTATGTGCGCTTTCAGTATCAGGTAAATGGCTTGGGTCAACGCTATCCTTAATATCGATGTTGCATCCCAATGCCTGACAGACACGTAGCGCGCTTCTTACGCCATCCTCATGGAAGCCGTTGAACCAATAAGCACCGCAAAAATGGGTGTGTGAATCGCTACTACCAGAGATATTTGACCACTGTGCTTGCGCGGCAATCATTTCATTATTAAATACTGGATGGCTATAGTCGATACGCTTGATGACTTGGCTCTCATCCACCTCATGATTGAGAGTTACTAAGTAATTATGCTGTTTGGTCAAGCGCTGCAAAATATTCATATGATAGGTCAATACGGGCTTTGTGGCAGTTTGCAGCGATTCTTTATCTTTTTTAATAGCATTTTTATCATCGATTAAATAATTCCAGCTTGCCCACGCCAGCGGTTTTTTGGGTAAGACTGAGGTATCGGTATGTAGAATGGCTGTGTTATCGGTAAAGGCAAAATGATTCAGTACTTCTTGCTCGGTAGGATTGGCATCTTGTAATATTTTGAGCGCTGTATCTGCATGACAGGCAAAGATGACTTCATCAAACAAAAGTCCTTGCGTCTTATTATCTGTTGTATCTGTAACGTTCAATATCACCTTATTATCTTTGCGAGTAACTGATTGCACCGGACTGTTCACGCGAACGCTGCCACCTGCCTTCACAAAACGTTTGATCAGCTTATTTACATAATGCTTAGAACCGCCTTTTATCGTAAACCACTGCGGACGATTGACCACATCAAGCAAACCATGATTATCGAAGAATTGAGCGAAAAATACCAAGGGGAAATCTTGTACGTCGCGCAGACTGGTCGACCAAATCGCAGATACCATGGGCAATAGATAATTATCGGTGAATAAATCACCATACTTTTTAGTATCTAGATATTCGCCTAGCGTTTGCTTGGTAAAAACAGCAATATCCTGCCCCTGCTCACGCGCCTTATCATAATCTTGACGTAGCTGACGCACCCGTTTATTAAACTGCAAAATATCATTAATAAATCCCCAAAACTTCGGATTCAGAAGATTCTTGCGCTGTGATAACAAGGTATTGAGCGTATGACCGTTATATTCGAAGTTGCGTGCAGTATTTTTGACTGAGAAACTCATATCTGTTGCTTGAAATGGTACTTGCAGCTCATGAAGTAAGCGAAAGAAGTTAGGATAAGTACGCTCATTAAAGACAATAAAGCCGGTATCTATGGCACTTTTTTCAACTTTATTAGACTTGGACTTTTTACCATCTTGTAACGTCACATCAATGGTATTTACGTGTCCACCGATATAATCACTGGCTTCAAATACGGTGACGTCAAATTGCGTTGCCAAGTAATGAGCACAAGTTAAACCTGATACCCCTGAGCCAATAATAGCGACATTTTTTCTGACTTGTGCATCCTTCTTATCCTCTGAATGACAGCTTGTAGCCTTAACAACGGCTTCTACTTGATTAGATAGCTGCTTAGATTTACGGCGTAAAAACGGCATAAAATATTCCTAGTTATTTTCTTTATAGGTGTTCAAAAATACTAAAACTGGCTATTTTTTATTGATTTTTGTACTGACCTGTTGCCAAACTATATCAGGTAATGTCCCTAATACTTTTAATGGTAACGTCAGTTTTTTGGGAAATTCAATAACGTCATTGCCACTTTTTATACCGTCACGAATCGCTTGACTTGCCTGCTGTGTAGTCTGTAAAAACGGCATCGGAAAATCGTTTTGTTTGGTCATTGGCGTCTCTACAAAGCCGGGAACTACTAAGCTGACTGCTACACCTTGCGGTGCAAGGCTAATCTGTAAAGTTTTCATTAAATAGTGAATAGCTGCTTTTGAGCTACCATAAGCCTCTGCACGAGCAAAAGGCACGTAAGCCGACGCCGAGCCAATACCAACTAAGCGTCCTTTTGAAGCAATCAGCTTTGGCAGTACTGCTTCAATGGCATGCGATAACGTACCCATATTCACCGACAGCACTTTCATAAATGCCGTGCTATCAAAGTTTGGCATATCTAGATACTCACACATGCCAGCGCCGCAAATCGCCAAATCAATCTCATTAATTTTATCAAAAGCAGCAATCACCTTATCTCGATCCATTAGATCTAAATCGACAGTTTCTGCTCCTAATGATTTTAGCTCAGACAAGGCTTCCTCATCGCGACCGACGGCATAGACATGCTGTCCCTCTCGCAGATAGTCTTTTGCCAGCTGATAACCAATCCCAGAGGTCGCACCCGTGATCACAATATGTTGTTTCTTAGCAGTGTCTGTCATCGCAAATGTCCTTTTCGTCGTTTGCTATCTTATTCTTGGTTTGGCTTTGATAAATCTTTATCTGATAAGCCTTTAGCAGCTTTATAGCTATTAACAATGTAATTTCATTAGCATCATTTTATTAACCAATACAGTCTTTTATTTATCAAATCTAAATAATTATAGTATAAGCAAGTTGCTTTATTTGTTGTTACTTCGCAAACAGAGTGATATCGAAGATATGACGCAAATTGGCTCGACAACACCCTTTGCGCTACCGTTAATATCTTTAATGTATAAAAACATGCAAAAAAAGCTTGACGTATTTTTTATCTTTGCTAGAATACGCCCCACTTAGTAAGAACTCGTTAGAGACTTTCTAAGCTCGCAGTAAGTCATTAAACACTTACCGCTTATTCTCCAATAGCTCAGTTGGTAGAGCAACGGACTGTTAATCCGTGTGTCCCTGGTTCGAGCCCAGGTTGGAGAGCCATATTTTAGTAGTAAATTTTTTGAATCATATTTGATTCGATTATGGCATTTGCCAAGACCCTCATCACTTTGATGGGGGTTTTTTTATGGTCGATATTTTTGTAGCTGTCGTTTAAATGAATAGACCATAACGCTGACTAAAAACCAAATAACATACTAATGTTGCCAAATTTCGCAATTAGATTGGTTGTAGCAATAACTTATCCCTATAATAAAGCCCTAAAAAATATATAATCTATCTCATCATACCCTTAACCATTCAAGGACTGGATTTTTATGAGTAATAATGAACAAATAACTTCCTCTGACAATACCCATTATCTGCATCATACTTTTTTTGAGCCGAGCCATAGTGATACTGTCATTAGTGCAACCTTGCTGATTGTACACGGCATGGCAGAGCACAGCGGGCGTTATGCAGACGTGGCGCAATTTTTAGCCGATCACGGTATTGCGGTCGCCACTTATGACCAGCTTGGTCATGGAAAAACTGTTAAATCAGCCAAAGACTTGGGGTTTTTTGGTGAAGAGCATCCTGTGCAGTCATTATTAAAAGATGTCATCGTCATGGCGGACAGCTTAAAAGCGCGTCATCCGAATGTACCACATTTCGTCATGGGTCACTCTATGGGCTCGTTTATCGTCCGTAACGTCCTTAAACACCATGCGCGTAATTTTACCGGTGCTATTTTAATGGGTACAGCAGATGCCAATCCATTGATCAAAGTATTATTGCCTATCAATAAGTTATTGACAAAAGCGGCGCCTAAAAAGCCAAATACCTTATTTGCTAACGTGATGAACAAAGTACTCAATAGCAAGCTTAATAATCGTATTTCTTCATCAAAGTTTGCTTGGTTAAGCGAAAATCCTGCCGCTGTTGAAGCTTATGAAGCCGATCCATTGACGGGTTTTGATTTTACCAATAACGGCTTTATGACCCTCTTTACACTGATGAATGCAGGCTTGCATAAAAACTGGGCAATGACGATTGCCAAAGATTTTCCAATGTTATTAATCAGCGGAGAAAATGACCCAATCGGTGATATGGGTCGCGGTATTCGTAATATTGCCAATCGCCTAGACAGACAACATTTTGATCATGTCTCTGTGCAGCTCTACCCTCACATGCGCCATGAGCCGCTCCATGAACAGAATAAAGAGCAGGTTTACCAAGACATCTTAGGCTGGATAAATAGCAATACTTAAGCCCATAAAATCCCGAAATTATAGTATCGTCTATCACGTTTGCTAAAAGTCGCCAAATTAGCGACAATACGGCAAGTTTTTATTTACCTTCATCAATTCTAGGAATGTTTATGTCATTACAACAAACCATCGAACAAGCTTTTGAGAACCGCAACGAGTATAGCCCAGCAACCATGCCACAAGATGTCCGTGATGCCATCAATCAAGTACTTGAGCAGCTAGATAACGGCACTTTGCGCGTTGCAGAAAAAAAGGATGGCGAATGGGTCGTCAATCAGTGGGCAAAAAAAGCTGTCTTGCTATCGTTCCGCTTAAATGACAACTACGTTCAAGCAGCGGGCGAGCATGTCCAGTTTTATGACAAGGTACCAACCAAATTTGCAAATTGGACAGAAGCGCAGTTTAAAGAAGCTGGCGTGCGTGTTGTACCGCCAGCCGTTGCGCGTAAAGGCTCTTATATCGCGCCAGGCGCCGTATTGATGCCATCGTATGTTAATATCGGTGCTTATGTCGATCAAGGCGCTATGGTAGATACCTGGGCGACCGTTGGTTCATGTGCTCAAATCGGTAAAAATGTCCATCTATCAGGCGGTGTCGGTATCGGTGGTGTTCTAGAGCCATTACAAGCCAATCCGACTATCATTGAAGACAACTGCTTTATCGGTGCGCGCTCTGAAATCGTTGAAGGCGTTATCGTAGAAGAAGGCGCAGTGATCTCTATGGGCGTCTATATCGGTCAATCTACTCGTATTTATGATCGCGAAACTGGCGAGATTCATCGTGGTCGCGTACCAGCAGGCTCAGTTGTTGTGCCAGGTAGCTTGCCTTCTGAAGATGGTACGCATAGTTTGTATGCAGCTATCATCGTGAAAAAAGTCGATGCGCAAACCCGTGCTAAAACATCCGTAAATGAGTTATTACGTTTAGCTTAAATTTGTATTACTACTCATATAATTATTGATTAAAAAGTCTGAATAAAAAAAGATGCTGAAGCTTTGTGCTCCAGCATCTTTTTTATTGTTAGGTAGCAGCTTAATAGAGGACTTTACGTTATAATCTTTGTCTTGTCTGGGCGCTGAACTTCCGAGCATTAAACAGATTCTTAAACCTTTTTTATTTGATATGTGCTCGATGGCACAATCAATCCTTAACTGTATTTGAAATATTATGAGTGAGTTATCTTTACGCACCGCTGCTATCCCTGTCACTGACCCTGAAGCAGGGTTACGTTTAACGGAGATTTTTTATTCTTTGCAAGGTGAGGCACTGAATTCAGGTTTACCAACGATATTTGTACGCTTGACCGGCTGCCCGCTACGTTGCGTTTACTGCGATACCGAATATGCCTTTAGTGGCGGCGAACGTCAGTCGCTTGAGACTATTATGGCGACTATTGCCAGCTTCCCTTGTAAGCGTATTTGCTTAACCGGTGGTGAGCCTTTAGCCCAGCCTAACGCTATTGAATTGATGAAGCGTCTGCTCAATGAGGGTTATGAGATTTCTCTTGAAACGGCAGGGGCACTGACGGTCGAAAATGTCCCGCCAGCGGTCAGCAAAGTGATGGATTTAAAAACCCCAAGCTCAGGTGAAGTTGATAAGAATCTTTGGTCAAACCTCGATTACCTCACTCAACATGACCAAATAAAATTTGTCATCATGAATCGCACCGATTATGACTGGGCAAAAGCAAAGCTTATCGACTATAAGCTAAATGACTTGGTCGGTACGGTATGGTTTTCACCGATGTTTAATGTGGCACATGAAGATACGGCAAACGATAATAGCCCAGAAGTGCCAGTACTCGCACGTGAGCTTGCCGAATGGATGTTAACCGACGCCCTACCCGTACGTTTTCAATTGCAACTACATAAGATTATTTGGGCGGATGCCAAGGGCAAATAGTCTCTAAAATCTGAATGGATTCTCAAATAAATAGCAAGCCAAGGAAGAAAGGGACAGCTATGGTCAAACTCATTTTATTGGGCTTATTAGCGGGCGCGTTTTTTAGCTCCACTTTTATATTAAATGAGATGATGAGCAGTGCTGGTGGGCACTGGTTTTGGTCAGCAAGCCTACGCTATTTATTTATGTGGCTCATCATTACTGTCCTGATTGCGATGCAGCATGGTTTTGGACGTATTAGAGAATTAAGTGCTATCTTCTTTCAGCATTGGCGATTTTGGTGTATTACCGGCAGTATCGGCTTTGGTGTGTTCTATACTGGCATTTGTTATGCTGGCGACCACGTTGCAGGCTGGGTGGTTGCAGCAACCTTTATGTTTACGGTGGTGACAAGTTTATTGGTATTGGTGGCATTTGGGCAAAGATTTGATAAGAAATTTATCATTTATGCTTTATTGGTCTTTATCGGCGTAGTGATGGTCAATATCAGTGAAGGCTTACATGCATCCACTCTCGCTGATACCGTACCTATGGCTGATATGCTGCTATATGGCGCGCTGCCTGCACTGATTGCAGCATTCAGTTATCCGATTGGCAATCAGCTGGTGTGGCAAGTGTCTCATAATTCGCGCAAACACAGTGCTGAGCAGCAACAGGCTCGTGATAATCTTCAGCCAAATGACACTGATGATAACATTGACACTCATACCCAACGCATCATTACCGAAGCCCCTATCCTACCTATCGATAGACAAGCTGCATCACGCTTGCAAAATCTCATTGCGCGCATTCCTGCGATTGAAACAACCTTATTACAAAATGCCTTTAATAAAGTCTGGTTAATGACCCTCGGTAGTTTGCCGTTTTGGTTACTATTAGGCTTAATAATACGTCCTGAGCAACCGGCGTTCACACAGGTTTTTAATACGTTACTGGTAGCAGTACTCGCAGGTGTGGCGGCGACGAGTATATTTTTATATGCCCGTGAGCAAGCGGTGACATCGAGTGAGGTGGCAGGCGTAGATTCTACCCAAGCTAGTGAAGTGATATTTGCTTTAATTGGTGGCATGTTATTACTGAATAATGCCCTTCCTTCTACACTGGGCTTGGTGGGTATTGCGCTCATCATTCTGGGACTGATATTATTTGCCAAAGATGGTTAAGGCTCAAATATAGCGATGATAAATAACTTTATTTTCCCCGATATCCTGCTGTATATGTTGGATATGGTTGGGATCATCGCCTGTGCTATCGCTGGCACATTGCTCGCGCAGCACAAAGGTTTTGATATTGCAGGCTGCATATTAGTTGCACTGGTCAATGCTATCGGCGGTGGTACACTACGGGATATGGCACTTGATCGCCACCCCTTATTTTGGATGACAGATCTCAATTACGTCATTGTGATTACTGCCACCTCTCTTATCTTGCAAATGTTTTTTCATCTGTATCATAAAATTGATAACGCGCTTAAGTTCTTTGATGCTATTGGTCTAGCAGCCTTCAGTGTGATTGGCTTTAAAGTGGGATTGACGCAAGACATAGCGCCAATGATTGCTATTATGATGGGGGTTTGGACAGCCATTATTGGTGGTTTATTGCGTGATATCATTTGTAATGAGATTCCGCTCGTACTACAGCGTGAGATTTATATCACTGCCAGTATTGCAGGCTCATTGACGTATTTGGTGCTCGACTACTGGGGGCTAGACGCGACAATAAACGAATTTATAATGCTATTTATCATCTTTGCCATACGTATGCTGGCATTGAAATTCGATTGGCACTTGCCTTCCATTCGTTTGATCGATTAACGGATTAGCCAGTTTTTACGATGAGCGAAGAAACTAGCAGCACTGTAATCTCAGTGCCTTAATGAGAATAACTCATGCCCATTATTGCCTTAGATTCGGATTTGATTACTACTTTTAACCCGCGCTCACTGATTTATTTGTTCGATATGATTGGTATTGTCGCTTGTAGTATTTCAGGGACGATATTAGCTAAGCATAAAAATTTCGACGTGTTCGGCTGCTTGCTGGTATCGATTGTGACGGCTATCGGAGGGGGTACGGTGCGTGATGTGATTTTAGATCGTCACCCACTGTTTTGGATGGTAGATATGAGCTATTTGACAGTTATTACCATCTCTTCACTGGTGATGCAGATATTCTTTCACCCCAATTCTAGACGTGTTGACACATTTCTTAAACTCTCTGACACTATTGGTCTGTCAGCCTTCACCTTAATCGGTATCAAGGTGGCTGATAGTATGGGCGCAAATATGCCGGTGGCACTATTACTCGGGGTTATTACGATTATTGTCGGCGGTATCATCCGCGATATGATCTGCAATGAAATTCCGCTGGTGCTACAGCAAGAGATTTATATTACCGCCGCTTTAACAGGTGGTATCCTTTACTTTGCGCTACACCATATTGGCGTGACTGCTTGGATTGCTGATATCTCAGCAATGGCAACGATTTTTACCTTACGCATGCTTGCTATTCGCTATGATTGGCAGTTTCCGACCATTGAATGGAAATATTAAAGCATTGGAAATATGGACGCTTAGCAACTATTAGCGCAGTTAATATCTGTACCGTTAAGCCTCTAGTTCGCTTCGACCGTCTCTTTTACCAGCGCCAAATCTTTTATCATTAACTGCAAGCTTTGTTTACCATTCCATTCATTGATGTCCAGCTCAAACAATATATGTACTTTTTCAGCACGGTAATCCCAAGCACTGCTATCAAAATTAAATTGAATCGCCTCAATCGGATACTTTACATCAGGATAACGTAGCGACAGTTTAAGGTGTTGATCCTTTAACACTTTAAAGTTCAACACTTCAAACACCCCATCAAATATCGGTGGCGCAAACCCATGTCCCCAAATACTAGACTCTGCAAGATGCTCAGCAAACCATAAGCTAAAATCATTTGCTTGCAAAGCACCATCGGTGAATTTTTGCTCAGCGAATACCTCATCCTCCATCTGTGCCAGTACCGTGTTAAATGCTGTCACAAAGGCATCAAAGTTACCTCTTTTCAACGTCAGTCCTGCTGCCATGGCATGACCGCCAAAATGACTGATTAAATCAGGATGGCTCTCGGCAACTTGTTCAATGGCATCACGAATATGCACGCCAGCAATAGAACGTGCTGAGCCTTTGATGGCATCTTCAGCACCTGTACGTTCAGTATTCGCTGGCGCAAAGACAATGCTCGGCAGATAATGGCTTTCTTTCAAACGTCCTGCGACGATACCGATAACACCTTGATGCCAGTCATCTTGATATAACACAATACTGCGGGTATTAGTGCTCTTCTTCTCAAGCCTATTCTGAACGATAATATCATCGCTTTCTTCAACATCCGCTTCAATACTTATATTAGTAGCAGCTAATGCTTGGACAATATTATCCGCTTGCGTACGCATCTCACCTTCTACTTGGCGACGCGTACGATTCAGCTGCTCAAGCTCTTGTGCCAATCGCTGCGCCGTTCCCCAATCATCTGCTAGCAAGCACTCAATACCGATGCGCATATTATCCATACGCCCAGCCGCATTAATACGTGGACCCAAGACAAAACCAAAATCTTGCGCCTGTAGTTTTTTGGGATCTCGACCCGCTTGCTCGAGTAACGCTAGTATGCCAAGAGAACCACGTCCTTGACGAATAGCCGCTAAGCCATGATGGACCAAGATCCGATTGTTTTTATCAAGTACGCCCACATCAGCAATCGTACCAAGCGCCACTAAATCCAAATATTGACTGACTTGTACGGTAGATTTGCCAGCATCGCGGCGCAGCTTTGCCAGTCGTCCGAGCACGTAAAACGCTACCCCAACACCTACCAAAGCTTTACTAGCAAAAGTGCAATCAAGCTGATTGGGATTGACTACCGCTTCAGCAGGCGGTGTCTCTTTGGTGGTCAGATGATGGTCAGTGATAATGACAGTAATGCCATCAGCCTGCGCGCGCGCCACTCCTTCATGGCTTGAGATACCATTATCTACCGTGACAATCATTTGCGGTTGATAAGTTTTAATACCCAATTCGACAATCTCTGGCGTCAACCCATAACCGTATTTAAAACGGTCAGGGACTAGAAAATCAACCTTGGCACCCATGGCAGTCAGGGCGCGCATCATTAACGCCGTACTGGTTGCTCCATCACAGTCAAAGTCACCAACGATCAGAATACGCTGACCGTCATCAATAGCGATATCTAATAGATCTACCGCTTCAATGATACCTTTTAGCTTCTCAGCAGGCAGCAACCCAGCCAGCTGAATCTCAAGCTCATCTGGCTGCATAATACCGCGAGCGGCATATAGGCGAGCAAGCGTCAGTGATTGGGCGGCAAGTGGTTGCAACGCGGCGGGCAACTCGTCAATGCGAGTGCTGGTATAACGGGGAGTTAAATTTAGCATGAAGCTATTCTACTGGCTTTAGTAAGTGCTCACAATATTAATTTAGAGGTAATTTTTGGCATGTCGGTGCAAGGTTAGAGATTGCTTATACATCCATCATCACGTAACTTATAGAATAATTTTAGCGCACCTAGACAATGTATTTATTTCTAAACTTATATTTTTAGCGTATGGCTTCATTTACAAAAACGGTGCAGATTACCCCTATTTTTCAGCATTTTGCTACAAAGCAGCGATTGTATGGCGTTTATAAATACATAAAATGGTAGGCATCTTATAAACACTGCAGTTGCTTTTTATTTATTCTATGTTTGATGTTTTATTTTTTCTTTTAATTGCTATTTTTACCTATTTTAAGGATATTTCATGAAAACGACCCCTTTAGCTGAAAAACTACCGAATACGATTGATCCAAACTTAAATCTTGAACGAGTCAAAAAAGAATGTATCGCCATGGTCAAAAAGCGCGCCAGAATCTCTGCTGGTGTTGCTATCGTTCCGGTACCATTTTTTGATGTGGCAATTGACGCTAGCATGCTCACGATGCTTTTACCTGAAATCAGTGAGCGCTTTGGTTTACTCGAAGATCGCCAAGCAGCGGTAGACTTAGAGTCACGCGCTATTCACTGGAGCGCGCTAAAAGATCGTACTGTTGACTTTGCAGGCTTAATGGCAACCCGTGGTATCGTTAAGAAGACCGTTCAAGGCTTTGGTGGTCGTATCGCTGCTAAGCAAGTGACCAAATTTATCCCACTTGGTGGTCAACTGGTCGCAGGTACTATGGGCTATATGATCTTTAAGAAGATTGCTACTGACCATATCAATGAATGCTATAACTTAGCCAAAGACATTCAGCAAAAGCAACACGGCAAAAATGTCTAAAGTGCTATTTTAAATAAAGAAGTTACCTATCGCTTAATAAAAAAAGCCCTGTACCTGAACCGACCCCCATAAGTTGGACACAACTTATGGGGGTATTTTTATGCGTTACGATCTAGACTTTAAGATGCAAGTCATCGCATACTATCTGCAAGGACATACCGGACTTGCCACAAGTGAGAAGTTTAAAGTAGATTCGAAACTTGTACAAAAATGGGTTAAGCAATATCAAAGCGGTGGTATAGACGCGATCAAGCCAAAGACAAGTAAGGCTAAATACAGCAGTGGGTTTAAATACAAAGTGATTACGACCATGCTGACGCAAGGATTAAGTCAATCCGAGGTCGCTTTAACATTTAATATCAGCTCACCTGCTTTAATTAGCCACTGGCACAAAGCATATCGACAACAAGGCATGTCTGGACTAATAACCAAGCCTAAAGGTAGAGCCGCCATGACCAAGCCATTTATCACAAGCAAACCAGATGATGAGAAAACCTTAGCAGAGCTTAAGCGTGAGAATGAATACCTACGTGCAGAGGTTGCGTACCTAAAAAAGCTCGATGCCTTGCTCAAAGCGGAGGAACAAGCAGGCAAAAAGCAAGGCTCATCGAAGCACTAAGACAAGAGCACCCTTTATCTGCTTTGCTAAACATCGCTAAGATGGCTAAAAGTGTCTTTTACTACCATAGGTGTCAGTTTGACGTTAAAGACAAATATGGAGACTTAAAACAGCGTATTACTGAGCTTTACCATCAGCATAAAGGCAGGTATGGTTATCGTAGAGTCACGGCTGCATTAAAGCAGCTAGATTGTCATCATAACCATAAGCTCATCGCTAAGCTTATGCATGACATGAAGCTTAGCGCAAAGATAAGACGTCAGAAGTATCGCTCCTATAAAGGACAACAAGGTAAGATTGCGAAGAACTATTTAAAACGCCAGTTTCATGCAGATAAACCAAATAAGCGCTGGCTGACCGATATTACTGAGTTTAAGGTGGGTGATGATAAGCTGTATTTGTCACCCATACTTGATTGTTATAACAATGAGATTGTCAGTTATACACTCTCAAAGAGACCCACTTATGACTTAGTTGGCAAGATGCTAGAGGATGCTTTGGCAAAGACGAAAGCGTGCCGTGATAACAAGTTAATGCTGCACTCTGATCAAGGATGGCATTATCAAATGAGACTGTTTGGACAGGTGCTGAAACAGCATGGTATTAAGCAAAGTATGAGCAGAAAAGGCAACTGTTTGGATAATGCGCTCATGGAGGGGTTCTTTGGTACCCTAAAGTGTGAGACGATTTATATTGAAAAGCCTAATTCGATTGAAGGTTTAGAGAAACAGATTCATGAGTATATTCACTACTATAATCATGAAAGAATTCAACTCAAACTAAAAGGACTGAGTCCTGTTAAGTACAGAACTCAGTCCTTGATATAAACTAAACCGTCCAACATTTGGGGGTCAGTTCAACCTAACAGGGCTTTTTTGTGCCATCTTGTCCCGTCCTGAAATAAGTTTACGAAAAAGGAGCTTATTCATGGACAAGTTAGACACTGTAAAGGTTAAACGCACTCAAAAAGATTATACTTTAGGCTTTAAATTAGCCGTCGTTGACAGTGTAGAAAAAGGCGACATGACCTATAAACAAGCGCAAGCAATTTATGGCATACAAGGACGCAGTACCGTTTTGGTGTGGCTGCGAAAGCATGGTAAATTAGACTGGATCCATCCCCTTAAGAGCCAGACTATGCCGCATAAAGAAACCCCTGCCCAAACCATCAAACGCCTAGAACGTGAACTGGCTGATGCCAAAGCACATAACCTTATTTTAAGTAAAGTAGTCGAAGTATTTGAAAATGACTATGGAGAAAATGCTAGAAAAAAGTCTTCTACGGCATCCTTTGGAAACTCAAAACAGACAAACAAATAAGTTTAGCTCAAGGATGCCGGTTGCTTAGTGTTAGTCCGCAAGCGGTTTATCAACACCGTATTCGGCAGCATGACAAAGCAAGCAGGTTTGCTGTCATCAAAGACTGGGTGCAAGCGTATCGAATACTCATGCCTCGTATAGGGGGTCGGAAGTTATATTGGCTCATTAAGCCTAAGCTGATGGCTCATGGCATAAAGATTGGCCGTGATGGCTTCTTTGATTATCTAAGAGCACACCGCTTGTTAGTGATGCCTAAACGTAGCTATACAAAGACAACCTTTAGTAAGCACTGGATGAAAAAACATCCCAATCTAACGAAAGATGCCCCTGCGCCTATCAAGCCTGAACAAACCTTGGTGGCTGATATTACTTATGTCACATCCAAACAAGGGACGCACTACCTATCGTTAGTAACGGATGGGTATTCAAGACAGATCATGGGGTATCATTTAAGTGAGAGTATGCCAGCGACTGAGGTTGTAAAAGCGCTTAAGATGGCAGCTCAAAGGCGGCGTTATACTCATAAAGCGATTCATCACTCTGATAGAGGCCTTCAGTACTGTGCATCAGAGTATCAAGAGGTGCTTAGAGCAAATAACATCTCACCGTCTATGACCGATGGCTATGATTGTTATCAAAATGCATTGGCTGAGCGCGTTAATGGGATTTTAAAGAATGAGTTCTTGTTGTATGAGTGCAATACGATGAGTGAGCTTAAACAGCTGATCGATGAGTCTATTTATGTCTATAACCATATCAGACCGCATTTAAGTTTGAATATGAGAACACCTGCTGAGGTACATGACGGTTATTTATGTCCTGCTTAATACAAAAAAGCCAGATACTCAGGGTATCTGGCTTAGCAAAAACTATCAATCTATTTTAGGACGGGACATCTATTTAATGAATCGTAGCGTTTTAAAGCTAATGATTTATGTATGTGGACTTTGCATAAGTGAACCTCTTTGCCTGCAAAGTAAAATTAGATTGTGATACAGAAATGTTGCCAAAAGGAATCAGTACAATAGTATTGCATCATTGATATTAGAACAGAGATAATATACTATAAGATTCATTTAAAATGAATCTTATAATTTCGGTTAACGATTTGATTTTTAAATGTTGAGTCACTGCGTTTTATTGGCTCATTCGGCGGTTCAGAATTTTGATTATCGTTATTAATTTCGTTCATTAATCTTAAATCACTAAATACTATCAATGTGAATATTCACTAAAGGATCCACAATGGCGTCACTACAAACATTAGCAATCGTCAAAGCAACGGTACCGGTACTCGAAGAGCATGGAACCGCGATTACTACTGTATTTTATAAGAATATGTTTCATGAGCATCCTGAACTACTTGATATTTTTAATGAAACCAATCAAAAGCTTGGTCGTCAACAGACTGCACTGGCAATGACGGTTTTGGCAGCGGCTAAACATCTAGAAAACTTAGCGACATTATTGCCGCAAGTGACGCAAATCAGCCATAAGCATCGCGCCTTACAAATCCTACCAGAGCACTACCCTATCGTTGGCAAGCATCTGCTTGCTGCCATCAAGGAAGTATTGGGTGATGCAGCAACTGACGATATCCTTACGGCTTGGGCAGAAGCTTATGATGAGATTGCCTCGATATTTATCCAAATCGAGCATGGTATGTATGAGCAAGCAATGTGGCAAGGCTTTGCACCGTTTATAGTAACGGCAAAAGCAGAAGCAGCGACTGATATCGCCGCCTTTACCGTCGTCCCGGTAAATGACCATTCAGTAAACAATCAGACTATCGATTTAAGCAAGATTAAACTGTCTGCCGGTCAATACATTACCGTAAAAACAGACCCAGCAGAAAGCGAACATATTGCTCTGCGTCACTACTCTTTGTACTCAGCCAATAGCGATCAAGGTATCCAGTTTGCAGTTAGACGTGACAATCGCAATGAGCATCATGGTCTAGTGTCTAATTATTTACATGATCATCTAGCCATCGGTGACACCGTTTTATTGTCGGCACCGGCTGGTGATTTTGAGCTAGACCAAGATTTGGTACAGCAAAACGATATTCCCTTGGTACTGATCAGTGCTGGCGTTGGCGTGACACCTATTTTATCCATGTTAGAAGCTCAAGTTACCGCCAATCCAAAACGTCCTATCGTTTGGGTTTATGCTTGCCAAAACCGAGAGCATCATGCTTTTGATAGTGAAGTTAATAAACTATTGGCTACTGCGACAAACGTAGAAAAGCACATTTTTTACTTTGAGTCTGGGCAGATTCTGAATGAAGCTTGGCTTAGCAATTTGCCTAAACTTGCTGATATTTATGTTTGTGGTTCCATGCCTTTTATGGAAAGCATTATTGATAGCCTGATCATCCTTGACCATGTCCTTAATAACATTCATTACGAACCCTTTGGTCCCAAAATGAGTATAGAGCTGGCTTAAGGTTATAAGCAATTGTTAATGACAAAATAGTATTACTGGGATGGTTTTTTGAAGCTTCTGCATCGTTTTCTTCGAGCAAGCGATAAAAAACCATCTCGGTAAAGTGATATGAAAATCTGCTCTATTTTTATTTATTTTCTAACGTACAACCTCAATCATATCTTACGACTCCGCTTATAAAATCCCTGTCAGCCATGTCATTCTTATGGTATAAAGTATGTCTGATGCTATATATAGCTCAACATTAATAAGATGAGTACAAGGTTATGATTACGGTTGAAGGGCTTGTAGCTGAGATACAGCAGCGCGTAGAGAATTATAATAATAACGACTATCCGCTTGATAAAAGAGCCGTCAGTAACTACGATTTATTAGACAGCTGTCATCACATACTGGCTGAAGATATCGTCTCGCCTTTTTCGGTACCAAGACAGAACCTATCTGCGATGGATGGTTATGCGATTGCTAAAAGGACTAAGCTTGCAACAAATACTACCATCACCATCATCGGAGAATCGCAAGCTGGTAGCCCTTATAATGGTGATATCCAGTCAAGTCAAGGAGTACGCATCTTTACTGGTGCAGTCGTACCTGATGAATGTGATACCGTTATCATGCAAGAAAACACCAATTTTGCCGCGATAAAAGGCAGCATTGATAAATCAAAGCCATACTCAATCATCCTTAGCCAAACGGCTCAGTCTGATGACCATATTCGCAAACAAGGCGAAGAAATTGCAGCGGGAGAAGCCGTTTTACTCAAAGGTAAGCGCCTAAATCCTGCTGATATCAGTTTATTGGCGAATTTGGGTTTTGATAAAGTCAACGTTTATCAACCCTTGACGGTTGGTGTGCTCGCGACAGGCGACGAGCTGGTTGCGATTGGTAATGCGCTTAAAAGCTTGGCGCAGATTTATAACTCTAATACCCCCACTCTTAAAAGTCTGCTCTCTGATTTACCTATAAATATTCGTGATTATGGGATTATCCCTGATGATTTAGACAAAACGACGGCTGCTGTCACTCAAGCCATGCAAGAGTGTGACGTACTGATCTCTACCGCTGGTGTATCCGTTGGTGATTATGATTTTTTGACCACCGTCATTGAGCAATTGGGCAAGATTAACCACTACAAAGTCGCAATGAAACCTGGTAAGCCGTTTGTCTTTGGTGAGCTGACGCAAAACCTTGCCAAGCCTGTCTTATATTTTGGTTTGCCTGGTAATCCACTATCGACGGTCGTTGGTACGCTACAGTTTGTAATTCCTGCTTTGTGGCAAATGGCAGGCGCGTCTCATTCAGAGCGACCCATGCAATTAACAGTCATGGCAACACTTAAAAACGATGTTAAAAAATCAGCGGGTCGTAAGGACTTCCAAAGAGGCGTTTTAACCCAAGATGAAGCAGGCATTTTTTACGTTGAAAGCTTTACCAAACAACAATCACACCGTATCAAACAGCTGAGCCATGCCAACTGCTTTATTGTAATGGCACAAGATTCTGGCAATGTAGCCGCTGGCGAAAGCGTACAAGTGCAACCTTTCCCTTGGATATAGTGAATGTCGCTTAAAAATGATACAGTGAATAAACCTCTATGCTATAGACCGTGTGAAACTTAACATTTATTATCTAACTGCTACTCTGGTGTTAGTCACTAATTGAATGACGGTTGATCGTTATTTGTAGTTACTCGGTCATATTTATACCTGAATAGCCTATTTCACTCACAACCTGAGGCAACGCTTAAAAGTACACACTATATTTTATATTAATGGTAATCATCTATGAACCATCTTGCCCCCACCGTAGGAAATGCTCAACTGTATTCGCCTACTGCTGCATCTAGTTTTTTTGATGATCATTTACCATCGAAATTGGCAGTTTTGTCTACTGATTCTGCAGTTAACTTAGCTCAACCATTAACAGATGGCTTTGCACGACGTCTGACCTATTTGCGTTTATCGATTACTGATTTCTGTAATTTTCGCTGTGAGTATTGCTTGCCCAATGGCTATCAAGGCAAACCTCCCCAAGATGAGCTTAGTGTCGCTGAAATTGCTACGTTAATCCGCGGATTTGCCCAAGTTGGCACCAAAAAAGTCAGGATTACGGGCGGTGAGCCTTCTATACGCCGTGATGTGGTAGACATTATTAAAACAATCAAAAACACTGAAGGCATTGAAACCGTTGCCATGACCAGTAATGGTTATAAGCTTGGTAAGCACCTGGCTAGTTGGCAGGCAGCTGGACTAAATCAGCTTAATATCAGTATGGACAGCTTTGATGCCGCTACTTTCCATAAGATGACTGGCTTTGATATGTTGCCGCAACTCTTGGCTGATATGGATACCTTGCTGGCAACCACCGATATTAAGCTTAAAATAAACAGCATTCTGATGGCAGAAACTGCCTTTGAAAACTTAATGAATGCCATTGATTATGTCAAAGATAGAGCAGTCACTTATCGCTTTATTGAATTTATGCAGACCAGTGACAACAGCGATTTGTTTTTTGCTCAGCATGCGCAAACCGACATCATTACCAATTATCTGATAGAAGACGGCTGGCAAACTCATGAACGCGGCAGTAACGACGGTCCAGCAATTGAGTACAGTCATCCTGATTATAAAGGGCGTATCGGACTGATTGCCCCATATGCAGCCCATTTTTGTGACAGCTGTAATCGCCTGCGGGTTAGCAGTCAAGGCAAAGTGCATCTGTGCTTATTTGATCAAGGCAATTACGACATTCGTGAGCATTTGCAGCAAGATGATGTTGCAGGACTGGTCAGTACTTTACATAGTTTTATGCCCATTAAACCTGAGCACCATCATCTTCATGACTCGAACAGTGGCATTATGAATAACTTGTCGATGATTGGTGGTTAATTTATTTATCAGCAATATTTTTCATAATAAGCATATTTATCAAGGAACATTCATGAGCAAGCTGCAAGCACCTTTTACCCCACTTAATATCGCCATCTTAACGGTTTCTGACAGTCGTACGATGGCAGAAGATAGCTCAGGGCAGTATCTGGTCGATCAGTTAACCGCAGCAGGGCATCAGCTTGCTGATCGTCAACTGATTACCGACGATATCTATAAGATTAGAGCCGTTGTCAGCGGCTGGATTGCGGACCCAAATGTTCATGCAGTGATTACCACTGGCGGTACGGGGTTTTATATTAGAGACAGCATTCCAGAGGCAGTCAGCGTCTTGTTTGACAAGTCAGTAGATGGTTTTGGCGAGATGTTCCGCTTAATCTCAAAAGATGATATCGGCATGTCTACCATCCAATCTCGCGCTGTAGCTGGTATGGCAAATGGTACAGGCATTTTTTGCCTACCCGGCTCATCAGGCGCTTGCCGTACTGCTTGGGAAGGCATCTTACAAGAGCAGCTGGATAGCCGTACGCGCCCATGCAATTTTGTTCCGCACTTTATGCGTACCAACCCCGGTCACGATTAATCATGACAGATGCTGTAAATACCTTAAAAAGTGTAAATAGCTCAAGCGATATAGATCACTTGAATCGCTTAGCAGGTATCGTCATCTTAGCAGGCGGTGCATCCAAACGTATGGGTTCGCCTAAAGCTGAGTTGATGCTACCAATCAATGAGCGATTGCTTGATTATCATGTCAGGCAAGCGCTTAAACTAAGCGCAGCCACTGCTTATAATGTGCCTATTATGATTGCAGATAACGGTCGTGGTTTTGGTATCAATCCAGATTTGATTTTGAATAACCCGCAAGTGCCCATCATTCATATCACTGATTACCTTTCGGTTGACGATTTTGCTAGTAATGACAATGAACAGATCGAAACTGGCGGCGCATTGGTCGCCATAGAGGCGGCATTACAATATTTGACCAGCTCAATGACATTAGTCAATGCGGCAAATTCGTACGCATCTTGGCTAATGGTTATTAGCTGTGATAGCTTGATTGCTGCAACCGATTTATGGAAAAAACTACAACCTTATATAACGCAAGCTGTAGATAAGTCGGTCATTTGTCTCACCGATGAGCATCATTTATCTCCATTGTTAGGTATTTATCGTTTAAGTATTGAACCTAATTTGAAGGATTATATTGACGATGGACAGCGGCAAGTGATGAAGTTTATTAAGCCGCTTGTGCAGCCTGTAACGTTTTCAGAGGATTGGCAATCTCTTACCAATTTTAATACGCCTAAAGATTTTGAGCGTGCCTGTATTGCCTTACGTAATATATAATAAGATTTACTGAGAGAAACTAGCCATTTAAGAGAAATGATAAATGAATATCAGCAGTCAAAAAACCATTCAAACTGCCTTGTCGCATTTAGATAGCGACGGTGATATCACCATGGTCGATGTGAGTGGCAAAATAGCGACGACAAGAGAAGCGCGTGCGCAGGGGCAAGTGATCTTCCCTGCGATAATTTATGAGCAAATCAAAGCTGCTGATGGTATGACCAAAAAAGGCAGTATCACGCAGACCGCTCATATCGCAGGTATCATGGCTGCAAAACGTACCCATGACCTGATTCCACTTTGTCACCCCTTGCCATTAGATAAGATTGGTTTAAATTTTGAATACGACGATAGTCAAAACAGCATTACTGTCACTGCTACTGTCAAAGTTACGCATAAAACCGGCGTAGAAATGGAAGCACTGACAGCCGTCAGCATCGCTTGCCTAACTATCTATGATATGACCAAAGCCATCTCTCACGACATCATCATCAATAACATCCATCTGATGAATAAGACGGGCGGCAAATCTGACTATCAACATGCGTAAATACGCTATAGCGATATGATAGATATAAAGCTTGGCAATTAATAAATAATGGAGACTTCTATGAGCGATTTAATAGAAAGCAGTGACGATATCAATACGACGATGAATATCACCGTTTTATACTTTGCCAGCTTAGCCGATGAAGCCAATTGTCATGAAGAAAAAGTAAACGTACCACAGTCTACGTCATTGACCGAGTTATACGAGCAACTGCGCCAGAAGCATCGTTTTAGCCGTCCACAGTCAGAGCTGCGTGTGGCAATAAACGATTACTTTGCCAAGTGGACAGATGAGATTAATCATGGCGATAGCGTGGTTTTCATTACTCCAGTAGCAGGCGGTTAATAGTATTTAGACGCTTATTTGTATTGCTAAAAATTTTAAGAATAATAAATAGAGACAATATATGGCAGACCAAGTACATGGGCAGTCGATGAGCATTAAGCGTAGCATCGATGAGGCTTATCTCATCGCTGAACGTGATGGCTTTGCGCTACTAGATTCAGACATTGATGAAAATCGACTAAAGAAAACCCTTGATGATGACAGCTGCGGCGCTTTCGTATGCTTTGAAGGTCGTGTACGTAATCACAATAATGCCAGTAGCGTCAACCGCTTGACCTACTATGGCTATGAAGAACTTGCACTCAATCAAGGACGTGCCATTATCGAAGAAGCCAAAAAGCGCTTTGAAATTACTCACGCTATTGCCATTCATCGTATCGGGGCTTTAGAGATTGGTGATGTGGCGGTTTGGGTTGGGGTGGTTTCTGCCCATCGTTATCCTGCTTTTGATGCCTGCCGCTGGATATTAGATACGATAAAAGCGGACATTCCCGTTTGGAAGCAAGAATACTACCAAGATGACTCTTCAAAATGGCTAAGCAATAATGGGTAAGAATATAACAGTGTCATCACTGAGCTTAGCCTTGATTCTAACGGCTTGTACTAAAGAAAAAGGTACTGACTTGCCAGCTGAGATCAACAATACCACTGAGCAAAGTCAAATACTCCGTATCGCTGCAGCTGCCAATTTATCGGACGTATTGCCTGAAATTATCGAAGGCTACAAAACTGATAAGGGTTTACCTAACCAAGAAATAGAAGTCACTTTTGCCTCATCAGGTAAGCTTTATTCTCAAATTATCTCAGGTGCACCATATGATATCTTTTTAGCAGCCAACCAAGACTTCCCCGCGCAGCTGCTAAATGAGGTTTTTAAAGGTGATGCAAATCATACGCCTTTTACTTATACCCAAGGGCAACTGTCCATTTATAGTGCCACCAAAACTGTCGGTGTATTCGATCAAAACACATTGACTGAGCTCCTTAATAGCAATGATAAGAGCAAAATCACCATTGCCAATCCTGAGCTTGCGCCTTATGGTGCATCTGCAAAATCCTATCTACAAACGCAAAATCTATATGAGGCGCTAATAGCACAAAAACGTCTTATCCAAGCGGAAAATATCGGTCAAGCGTTCCAATATGCCCATACTGGTAGTGTCGACTATGGCTTTGTTGCGCACTCACAAGTCATAGCAATGAAAGCAACACCTGAGCATTTTTACCTCTTAGCACCAACATCTTATCCTGCTATCTTACAAGACGGCATACTCATTACTAATGAAGCAAATGCAGCAGATTTCACGGATTATCTACGTTCTCCTACAGGACAAGCTTACTTCTCTAGAGCTGGTTATTTAGCAGTTCGGTAATTTATCTATAGCCACTATGAATAAAAAGCCATCCTAGCCGTTTTATACTGTCTTTTATCAGTGAGCACGCTTATCATAAGGCTTTAAATATCATTATAAATGTGTTTTCTTATCATGATGTTTGAAAAAAAAGGATGTGATAAATGGTACTTTATAGTTGATGCTCTATATAAGCTACAAGCGATCTATTAGATAAAAGGTAAATAAACAGTAACGTTATGATGTCTCCTGCTCTTATCTCAGATATGCTGCTTCCTGTGTGGGTAAGCATCAAGCTTGCTGGTGTCACTACCTTGTGCTTGCTGGTGTTCGCAACTCCATTAGCCTATTGGCTGGCAAAGCCGAGTCGTGGTCAGATTATTGGGCGCATCAAAATTATGCTCATGGGCGTGATTGCCATGCCGCTGGTCTTGCCGCCTACAGTGATTGGTTTCTATTTATTATTATTGTTAAGCCCCAATTTTGGTATCGGTAAGTGGCTGTTGCAATACAATATCAGCGCCTTTGTCTTTACCTTTGAAGGACTGGTCATTGGCTCTATTATTTACTCGTTGCCTTTTTTTGTTCAGCCTGTCTATGCGCAATTTTTACGCATTCCAACCAGTGTCATGGAGGTTGCAAGCTTGCTGGAACCTAGCCGTTTCAGACGCTTTATACGGGTAGCATTACCGCAAGCTCGAATCGGTATCATCCTTGGCAGCTTAATCAGCTTTGCGCATACCATTGGCGAGTTTGGCGTGGTATTGATGATTGGTGGCAGTATTTCGGGGGAAACCAAAGTGGTCTCCATTGCTATCTATGAGCAAGTAGAAGCATTGAATTACGAGGCAGCACACATGATGTCTGCTATTCTTATCATAATGGGTATGGTCATGGTGGCGCTGATTGCAAGTGTCAGTCGACTCTATCAGCGCCCATAAGCGCATGAGTCAAATTTAAAATTTATGCGGTTTTTTAGCACCTTTATTTTCTTCTTAAGCCTATCTGACTTTCGATTTTCTTGCATACAAAACAAAAAACCCTCATCCAACCGATAAAGTTAGCATGAGGGCTTTATTAATCATATTTAAAAATTCATAACTGTTTAAAAATGGAACTTCACTAAAGCGCTCGCGGCATTCTGCGTTTTGTCACTACCAAATTTATTCTTCCAGTAGCTATATTCCATACCAACTTCTAAGCGGTTATCAATACCTAACACTTCTTGTAAGTTGTATTTTAATTGCGGATTGATATGGATATTATCTTTCACAGAATCATCTTCGCTGTTAAATGCATAGTCAACATAACCATCTATGACAAAGTTATTTTTCTCCCAGCCATAGGTTAAGGTAATCTGTTGATCATCAGCATTGTCCTTATCATTAAACGCATGATATAACGATGCCGATGCATATTTCATACCCGGAATAGGGACATTTAAATCCGCGCCAACACCTACCAAATAGTTATCTTGACTAAAACCATTACTGTTTGAGCCAAACTCGTACTGCCCCGCTAAATTGACTTGTTTGATAAAGCTGTTATCAAACTTTGCTAGCTTAAGTTTGGGCGCAAGCTCACCATAGGTTTCCTTAAACTCTTTACCTGCTGCATTTTCTTTACCTTGATGGCGATCGACAAAGAAAAATACACCACCCCATGTATGGGTCGAGGCATGCTCTAAAGTAACGGTGGTTAAGGTTTCTTGAGGCACTAGCTCATAATCAGTACCGTAAAGCGCTGAGATACTGGTATCAGTGAAAAGCACTTTTGCTTGAACGCTGCTCATAGCGCCTAAAGCAGCAATGGCAACAAGCGCATAGGTTAGCTTATTAGTGATTAATGATAGGCTTATAGATGAATGATCACGCACAGTAGTATTCCTTTATTTACAGTCGTTGGTGCCTAGCAACATTGCCATCATGGTTATCATGGCTATAAACGGGGTTTAACTTCCTGTTAAAACGCACCCGTACTGCTAGAGGGAAAAAGGCTATTAGCTTTCAGTAAAAATAAAACGTCATCAAAACAAGCATCAATGCTGCTGAAACTGCAAAGATTTTCTTAATAACTTATTTCAGTAATCCTTATTTCGGCAGTAATTATTAACACTTTGAAACAGTTAAGCATGTTTTATGAGGGCTGACAACTGCATTTTAGCGCCAAATATCAGTAAAAAACGTACTCTAAGTTATTGATATCATCTAAGTTTATGATTTTATTAAAATAACTGACTAAATGGTCAGGAATATTAATTTTGTAAAGGAGGAAGAAATATTGTTACTGTGATCAATAATCTGCTGCTGAAATACTTGGAGAATTTTTAAACAGAAAAAAGCCTCAATTATGTAAATAATCGAGGCGACATTTGCTTAAACAATAACATCTAAATACAGTCTTAATTATTTGGCTAAGTGGGACGAGAAGCTCGAATTTTCTTATTTGATACTTATTTATCTAGCCATCATCAACTCAACATTGACTTGAAAGTAAGACTCATCTTTTATAGTAATACTGACCTTGCCATTATGGGCATTGGCGATAGCTTGCACGATAGATAAGCCTAAGCCTGTTCCCGAATGCATCGTATTCGTTTTATCATGACGGTAAAAGCGCTCAAACAGTTTATCAGCCTCTACTTGAGTCAATGGTTGATCCAATCGATTGGTGATCACTACCTTGAAAGATGCAGGATTTAATATAGACGACCTCATATCTTGCTTATCACTCGTGACAGTATGAGGCACAGTGGGGATCTCAATACTAGAGGCTTCAATAATAATCACACTGTCACTAGCAGCATAATAAATGGCATTTGACATGAGATTGGCGAACAGTCTTTGTAATAAGCTTTCATCTCCTAGCACAGCTTGGAAGTTGCCCGTCTTTTCAAAAGAGATATTCCGATCTTCTGCGATTAGCTCATAGTAATCAATAAGCTTAGTGAACATTGACTCGGTATCAATCTGATTGAGCTGTGAGTCAGACAGCCCTTTTTGTGTCTTTGCTAGCAGCAGCATATTATTAATCAGCGTAGATAACTGCTCAAGGGTGTCATGCTGATGGTGCAGCTGCTCAACATATTCATGGCTCGCTCTAGGCTTACTTAACATCACTTGGGTTTGAGTGCCAAGCGTCGCCAGCGGAGTACGTAGCTCATGGGCAATATTATCTGAGAAGCGTGATAACGATTCAAAATTACTTTCCAGCTTTTCCATCATTAAGTTATAAGACTCAGCCAATGGTCGTAGCTCTAAGGGCATATTACTGACCACCACTCTTTCATGTAACTGTTCAGGATTAATGCTCTTCATCTTTTGGACGATAGTAGCGAGTGGTGCAAATCCCCAATAGACACTTAATGCGGCAATTGACACCAGTAATAGTGTGATCGCGATCAGTATCAAGCTCAGCTGGCGATTAAAATGTATTAGATACTGATGATGAACATCGATAGGCAGCGCAATAAGTGCCAAAGCCTCGTGGTTTGCAATGACCATCGCTCGATAATGTCTACTATTAATCCTGATCATAAACTGCTGATCGCGATAGTCCTGCCGTAGTTGTAACAAGCTAAAGTCGGTCGGTAAATCATGGATGAAATTACTGGGATCGCTGGATAATAATTTGCCGTTTTTATCTGATATTAGCGTTTTTAAATCATAATCTAGCCAAGAAGAATGCAGGTGATTGTCATCAATGAGTGATTGGGACTTTGAAGCTGTTAATGGCTTTACGTCTTCGCCCAAGGCAACCATACGTTTGCGCAAATTAAACGCGGCATGAGTAATGATCTCTGAGTCCATTTGCTCAAAGTGCTCGTTAACAGAGCGCTGGACCCATATATAAATAGTGACTTGAGAGATGACAACAAATATGGTCAGTAAAAAAACAGTGCGCCATAACAGCGGCCAACGTCGATTCTTAAATTTATATCTCATTTTATTTTGGATCATCTTTGTCATCGTCGCCCACGCCTACAGCCAGCGGCTCTAACCTGTAGCCCATACCGCGTACTGTGTGAATCAGCTTGGTGTCAAAACCATCGTCGATTTTGATTCGCAGACGTCTGATAGCTACGTCAATGACATTGGTATCGCTGTCAAAATTTATATCCCATACTTGCGAGGCAATCACAGTACGTGGCAGTACTTCACCTTGACGTTCTAGGAAAAACTGTAATAAAGCAAACTCTTTGGCAGTCAGTTTGATAAGGGTGTCGCCTCTATATACAGTGCGTTTGGCAATATCCATTTTCAGATCAGCGGTATGTATGACCGTGCTTTTATAGTCCGATTGGTTGGCACGGCGTAACAGGCTTTTTATTCTAACAATCAGCTCAGCAAAAGCAAAAGGCTTGGTCAGATAATCATCGCCACCAATTTCAATACCTTTGATTCGATCGCTTAAATCATCTTTAGCGGTTAAAAATAAAACAGGCGTATGCTTTTCAGCAGCACGGTAGCGCTGTATCAGCTCAAAGCCACTGACGTCAGGTAGCATCACATCCATCAGCACCACACTAAATTCTTCAGTCATTAGCGCATGATAGCCATCTAGACCAGTCATATAATGATCCACGATGAAGCCGGCCTCAGTTAAGCCTTTTTTAATATATTCTCCAAGTTTTTGCTCATCTTCTACTAACAGTACTTTCATCGTCGCCCACCTTCATATCATTATATTTGTCAACAGCGTATCACTAACGTTGTTAGATTATCATCTATATATTTATCAAAAGTTCTTGTTATAACGGCGCTCTATGGATAAAAGCGGATAATGACATTTGGTTCTAATGACAAGCAGATGACAGTATTGTTTTGTTTCTAACAAAAACGTCATGTCCGTGTCATCTCGCTGTCAGCCTCTATTTAGTATTCTAAATCAACGCCACATAGAAGCTTGTCTCTGATATAGACCGCTTCTATGAGTTAGGCAATTATCTTACTTAAATGATTTATTATTTGAATTCAAAGGGTTTTAAATGAAAAAATATAGTACATTAAAAAAAGCAGCTTTACTTTCAGTATCAATGTTAGTTGGTATGTCAGCGGCCAATGCTCACACCACGAACTTAGATGCTTCTATTCTTAATAGTTGTGATGCGGTTACTAGTTTTGCAAAGAACGCAGATCATAACGATGCACAAATTTCTAGCGTGCAAATGAAAGGTTATGTCGATGCGAGAGTCGCGTGTCAGGTTCAGCATCAGGATCAACACTTGCAATCTGAAAAATATTTTGTGAAAAATTATAATAGCGAGAAGTAATACTAAAAGATTACTTGGGATATTGAAATCCCAATATGTGAAGATGACAATATTGTAATCTTAATGTCATGTGCCAGTCAGAATGAATAATGTATCATTGAGGCTGGTCTAACTGCTTTACCCTCAATAGCTCTTAATCCAATCAATAGGAATTAATTATGTCGAAATTTAAAGCACTGACTAAATCAATCGTAGCAACTGCCATCGCTCTTGTTGTATCAACCTCAGCTCTAGCGCATGACCCTAAAATGCATGCTGAAAAAGATCAAATGAACTGTGAAAAGATGCAAAAGCACATGCAAATGATGGGAAAAATGGATCATAGCAAGATGGACATGAATGACCCTGCTATGAAAGCCATGATGGCCAATATGAGCAAAATGAAGCAAATGTACCAAAAACATTGTGTGACTACTGACAGTAAATCTTAAAAATTTCAGCTCTGTTAACTCACAGCTCCTCTCTAATAGCAGAGAGAAATTAACGGAAATAAGTTTTTAGGAAAATATATGAAGTTTTTATTGGGTGTGCTCTTTACTTTATTTGTGGCAATCGTTGGGATGTTTGCGGTTGTCAGCAGCGGTATTGTCAACGTGGGTGCAGACCAAGAGCATAGCCCAATGATGTATAGCTTCTTAGAAACTGCGCGCAATCGTTCTATACAAACTGCCAGTAAAGATATTGTGGTACCAGACTTAGAGAAGGTTGACATGATCAGCTCTGGTGGCGCGGACTATAAGGATATGTGTGCAGGCTGTCACTTGTCTCCGGGAGTGGCACAAACTGACTTTAGCGAAAGCTTATATCCAAAGCCGCCCAACTTTACCAAGGCTGATATCGTCAAACGTTATCAAACTGAGGATGGTGCAAAGCAAAGCTTTTGGGCCATCAAACATGGCATTATGGCTTCGGGAATGCCTGCATGGGGCGCCTCCCATGATGACGATAGAATGTGGGCAATGGTCGCTTTTATCAGATCGCTACCTGAATTAGATGAAGCTCAGTACACGATGCTAACCACTCGGATAGATGGCGATATGATGGACATGTCATTTGATGGTGATATGAATATGTCGGATGATGGTATGGGTATGGAGATGTCGGAAGATGGTTCTGGAATGCAGCATTAACCCTATCTGTATATAGAAGCATCATCATTAAACGTTATCGTTATTAACAATGCAGTACTGTACGGTGCTGCATTTAACGTTTTTAGTTAAGACCACAAATATAGGGTCCAGTTTTTAGAGTATCGAGCATAATAATAGACACTTAAAGGTGATTTGATGAGACATTACATACACGGGTTTTCTAATGGACATCACTGGTTATCCGGTCGTGTCCTTTTATTGATGGCGGTATCAGCACTACCCCTTACACTAGCCGCTTGTAGCCAATCTACTACCAGTGTCCCTGATTCTCAACCAGTAAAGGTTGAACAGTCTGCTACTCAGAATGCACAAGTACAAAACGAAAGTTCGGCTCCGGCAGATGCTCCTGCAATCGACCCGTCATCATTACTCAAAAACGTCTCAGCGACCGTCTATAAAGATGCCAACTGTGGCTGCTGTAAAGAATGGGTAGGCTATGCAAAAGACAATGGATTAAGTGCAACCGCGCAAGATGTGGCAGATGTCTCTTTATTCAAAGATCGCTATGGCGTACCTCAGCAAATGCGCTCTTGTCATACCACCGTTACTACCGACGGTTTCGTCTTTGAAGGACATGTCCCTGCTAAACACATGGCTCAGTTCTTAGAAAATCCTCCTATATCAGCCATTGGTCTTGCCGTACCTAGTATGCCAGTTGGCAGCCCCGGTATGGAATATCAAGATAAATTCATGCCTTATAAAGTAATGCAGCTTAATAAAGACGGCACCACAGAAGTTTATGCCGCTATTGATTCTCCTCAGCAGCAACTATAATTTTGATGATTGTTTTGGCTGAGATCTGGATAAATTGAATGTGAGTAGCATCAAAAGCGGCTTAATAAGATTCCCAATCGTAATTGACGTATCGTTAAATATTATAACCATAAGCTTAACCACCATCTCTCAAATTAAATTAGGTCATCATTATGAATAAACAGAACATATTGAACCGCCGACGTTTTTTAACTGGATCCTCCGCTGTCCTTGGCGCTTCCTTGATACCGACCATTGCCAGTAGTGCATTGGGACACTCAAGTCGTTCAGGCAGTCAGGGTGCTACTATCAATAGTGATCAAAACACTCATAAAGTGCCTATATTGACCGGTAAAGAGTTTGACTTATACGTCAGTAAACAGTCCGCTATTGTCAACGGTAAAAAGAGCATGGCAACGCTCATCAATAATTCACTGCCAGCACCGACGCTAAAGATGGTTGAGGGCGATACGGTGGTGATACGTGTTCATAATCAGATGGATGAATCCACCTCTATTCATTGGCATGGACTACTAGTACCGTTTGAGATGGATGGGGTACCGGGTATTAGCTTTGATGGCATTCCTGCAAACAGCACCTTTACTTATAAATTCAAATTAAAACAATCAGGCACCTATTGGTATCACTCACACAGTGGGTTCCAAGAACAAACCGGTATGCTGGGTGCCATTGTGATTGAACCTAAAGGTCGTGAGCGTCATCCTATCGAAGAAGACCACGTGATCGTGCTCAGTGATTGGACCAGCCGCAACCCGCATAATCTCTTAAAACTGCTCAAACAGCGCGCAGATTTTGATAACTATCATCTGCCAGACTTCAAGAAGCTACTGTCTGATATTGCCGAAACAGATATGAAAACCGCGTTTGATAAACGCAAAATGTGGAATCAGATGCGCATGATGCCCACTGATTTTACTGACTTGTCGGGCGAAAACACCTTCACCTATCTTATGAATGGCAAAACCACCGCGGCTAATTGGGCGCAAATCGTCAAAGCAGGACAGCGCGTTAAATTACGCTTTATCAATGCTTCAGCGCAAACCATCTTTGATGTGCGCATACCCGGTCTCAAAATGACTGTGGTGGCAACCGATGGTATTGATGTCGCACCCGTTGCGATTGATGATTTTCGTATTGGCGTGGCTGAGACCTACGATGTCATCGTTACCCCTACCAAAGAGGCGCATACCATATTCGCCCAAAACATAGACCGTTCAGGCTATGTTGCCGCAACGCTTGCCACCAAAGAAGGCGCTCGTGCGGCAACGCCTGCTATGGACAAAATAGAATGGCTCACCATGGCAGATATGATGGGCGCTATGGGTGCTAATGGTTATAAAGCCAAGCATGCCAAAACTGAGTATGACTTTAAGTCTGATATGCGTGTGGACAGTCCGCGTATGAACCTTGATGATCCAGGTATTAACCTGCGTAACATTGATAGAAAGGTGCTGAACTATAGCCAGCTGCGCTCTGTCGATGAGGCAATATTTGCAGAGCAGCGCAAGCCTACCCGAGAGATCGAGCTACATTTAACCGGTAACATGGAGCGCTATATCTGGGCGTTTGATGGGGTTAAGTTCAGTGAAGCGACACCGGTTAATATTAAGCCGGGTGAGCGCGTGCGTATTACCTTAGTCAATGACACGATGATGAATCATCCGATGCATTTACACGGCATGTGGAGCGATTTGCGCATGCCTAACGGCGAGTTTCAGGTGCGCAAGCATACTATTATGGTGCAGCCGGCACAAAAAATCAGCTTTGATGTCACAGGAGAAGCTGGTCGATGGGCATGGCATTGTCATCTGCTCTATCACATGGAAGCCGGTATGTTTAGAGAAGTGGCAGTCATTTAAGCAAATCTTTGATTGATAGGTGAGAGATGAGATGAAAATACATAAAGTAGGTTTACGGTTCGCTGGGGCATCATCATTGGTACTGCTGGCATCATCATTTGCTAATGCTGCTGACCCGTCCACTGCTAAAAAAGACATGATGATGTCAGGCATGGATCATAGTAGTATGGATATGTCAGGTATGGACATGTCAGATATGGATCACAGCGGCATGGATATGTCAGGTATGGACATGTCAGATATGGATCACAGCGGCATGGATATGTCAGATATGGACATGTCGGATATGGATCATAGCGGTATGGACATGTCTGGTATGGACCATAGCGGTATGGATATGTCAGGTATGGACCATAGCGGTATGGATATGTCAGGTATGGACCATAGCGGTATGGATATGTCAGGTATGGATCACAGTGGTATGGATATGTCAGGCATGGATCATGGCAGTATGGACATGTCAGGTATGCAAGGTGGTAAAGCGCCAGCTGATGCGCGCAGTCCTGACTATTCAAACGGCGTTCCTTATGGACAGTATGGTAAGCCTATGATGATGGGTGATATGCCATTATGGGGCGTTTCTGTAGATGATTTAGGTTATCAGTTTGATGACGATCAGATTAATTATGAAGTTGGTGCTTGGTATGGCGTAGATGAGCGTCGCCTCTCTTTACGCAGCGAAGGTAGTATTCAGACCGAAGGTGATAAAGAAATTGATAGTCTGACCTCACTATCTTACTGGAAGCCGCTAAGTATCTTCTGGAATGGCGAGGCCGGTGTTGCTTATGATACCGAAAATGATAAACCTGCCATTATGGCGGGTATTGTCGGTACTATGCCTTACTTTATTGAAACCGATGCCAGAGCTTATCTGTATTCTGATGGACAAGTTCGATTGGACCTTGGCGCAGAATACGAGTGGCGTTTGAGCCAGCACTGGGTTGTGATACCGGAAGTAGGACTAACAGCCTTTAGTAAAGAAGACAGCGACAATCATATTACCAAAGGTTTCAACGAGATGGATGCTGAAGTGAGGCTCACTTATGAGACATTCAGTCGCCAACTTGCGCCTTATGTGGGTATGAGTTATGAGACAGCGCTTGGTAGTGCTCGAGATCAGCGTCGTCAACATAATGAATCAGTTGATAGCAGTAGTTTGACTGCGGGGGTTAAATTCTGGTTCTAATATTATTAATATAATAGGAGATATACTATGAATGCTTCAGATCAAAACAACATGAATCATCAACAGGGCATGAACCCTTATATCAAGTTCAACCTGATGATTGTGACGTCTACGATTGTGATGTACATCATGATGTATTTCAATACTTATGAATGGAGTCATGTTTACTTTAGTGAAACCCGAGCTTATATGGCGCTCTACATGGGTGCGGGTATGGCCGTCATTATGCTCGCCTTTATGGGTAATATGTACAAAAAAACCAAAGTTAATTTGATGGTTTATGGACTGAGTGTGTTGATGTTTGCCGTTGGGATATGGGGCGTGCGCTCTCAATCAACTGTCGATCAGGTCGATTGGATGCAAGCGATGATACCACATCACTCGATTGCTATTTTGACCAGCTCAAGAGCAGATATCGAAGATCCTAGAGTGCAACAGCTCGCTGACGATATTATTAAAGCGCAAAAGCGTGAAATCGCTGAGATGCAAGCGCTGATCGAAGAGCTTGAATAGACACTGATGTATGTAAATATTATAAAGCTATTAAATAAAGAAATACCTGCATTCATGCAGGTATTTCTTTATTAGAGAGTAAGCTGTTTCAAGAAAAGTGACAAAAAATAAAATGGCAAGTTCATAAAAATAAAGGGTTTAAAGAGAAATTCAGACACAAAAAAACCTCAAATATAAATACTTGAGGTTGAAACTTTTGTATTAAAACTAAGTTTTAAATATGGCGCAGCGGACGGGACTCGAACCCGCGACCCCCGGCGTGACAGGCCGGTATTCTAACCAACTGAACTACCGCTGCTTAGGTCGTACTTAGCTTATTTAACCACTTAGCCTACTACTTTAGAGTAACGCTATACTAAATAGTGGTGGGTGATGACGGATTCGAACCGCCGACATTCTGCGTGTAAGGCAGACGCTCTACCAACTGAGCTAATCACCCTTCGAACAATTGCTAGGCAATTTATTCAACATCAACTGAGCTCTAAGTTTGTCACTAAGCTCTGCTGCTGTGGGTGTGTATTATATAGATTTACACAGGGCTGTCAAACACTATTTTGATATTTATCACAGATTTTTGCTTATTTTGGTGATTAAATTTATAAGCATCTGTTTTAATTGATTTTATAATTTCGCAGAATAGTTAATCTTTTTCACTCTAGTACTTACTTTGCAGCCAGCGCTTGTTCTATATCAGCCTTGAGCGCTTCAGGTTTGGTCGTTGGTGCATAACGAGCAATTACCTGCCCTTTACTATCAATTAAAAACTTGGTGAAATTCCATTTGATACCATCTGTGAGAAGCCCGCCTTTTTGATTTTTTAGCCATTCAAACACAGGATGAGCATCACCACCATTGACGTCGACTTTTGCCATCATTGGAAAGCTCACACCATAGTTCTTTTGGCAAAATTCACCAATTTCATCATTATTAGCAGGATCTTGGTTGCCGAATTGATTACAGGGAAAACCGATAACCATTAAACCTTGGTCTTTATATTGCTGAAACAGTGCTTCTAAGCCCTCAAACTGCGGCGTAAAGCCACACTTGCTTGCGGTATTAACAATTAGCAACACTTGATCTTTATAGTCAGAGAAACTTTTTGTCGTTCCATCGATACGCTCAGCATTAAAATCATAAATAGTAGTCATTATTCATCCTTAAATGAGTTATTTTTTTCGCTATCAAGCATCATGCACTATAGTACTTAAGACACTGTTATTAATAAACTTACTGATATTAATAATAAGTAGAGAGATATCAATACTCCCTACTCTTTTTACTACTACCTCGTTAACTTACACGCCGCTGTCACTATTCTTCAGACTTATCTAAATCGATAGACAACGAGTTGATGCAATAGCGCATGCCAGTGGTCTCACTTGGACCGTCAGGGAATACATGGCCCAAATGCGCGCCGCAATTGCTGCAAGTCACTTCAGTACGGCGCATGCCTAGCGAATCATCGACATGCTCATCGATGGCGCTATTATCGATACCTTGATCAAAGCTTGGCCAACCGCACCCTGCATCAAACTTATTATCTGATTCAAACAAGTTAGCACCGCATCCTTTACAACGATAAATGCCCTTATCATTAATATCATTGTAAACGCCTGTAAATGGTCGCTCTGTGCCCTTCTCGCGCAGCACATGATACTCCTCAGCACTTAAGCGCTCTTTCCAGTCAGCCTCGGTCAATTGGCTGATTTCTTCTTTGCTCAGTTGATTGTCTTGCATAACGTATCCTTATGGAATGACTGATTGTCTACTCTATCGTGAGTAATGGTTTATCGAGGCTTTATCGCTATTTTTTATAAAAACGATAGGCTTTATCTGTTGGCGAGCGTCTTATTATTCAAGATGTTTATAACAAGAATACTCACTGCATGGAATGGCAGTGCCAGATATTGTAGGCAATTTGATATCGAAAAATCACAAGTTAGATCGTTTCTTATTGAGCTGAAGTCTCTCAATGCATTATAAATCTCTGTAATGCAAGATTTTCTTACATCGTGAAAATCTATAATATACAAAAAACTTGCATTTAATTTCTATATGCAATAATATCTTGCATTAACAGTTAATTAAAAGTAGTTCTCTTTTAAAGCATTAGCTTAATACTTATCCAAGAGAGTTGGTTTCGTTATCTGATTAATGACAGATTCATAAAATAAAAAAGGCTTACATAATGACGGCTGATGACAAAACTAAAAGCACACAAGCTGAACGACTGGTACAGCTGCGCCGCGACAAAGGCATGACGGCAGAGCAGCTGGCACAAGCGATGACTGCTGCTGGCGCTAAAGTCAGCCGCGGTGCTATCTCTAATTGGGAGCGTGGGACCAATGGGATTGTCTCATCTAAGCTACCTACCCTTGCGCGACTCTTAGGTTGTAGCGAAGGGTACTTGTTGCGCGGTGAGCTTGAAAGTGACAGCAAATCAGATGACGATTCTGACAGTATATCGTCTGATAACGATAAAGCTGTCGATGCAGGTGAGCAAGCTCATAGCACTAGTCAGAATACACCAACAACAACTACCTCTTCTACTCCCCGCAAAAATTCACCAAATAACCTGATGAGTGGTCACTCTATGAACTCAATAAAAAAATCTGATAAATTACAAAACGTCTGCTACGACATTCGCGGTCCTCTGCTGCAAACTGCCAATAAAATGGAAGCCGAAGGCAAGCGTATCTTAAAGCTAAATATCGGCAACCCTGCTCCTTTTGGTTTAGAAGCACCGCATGAGATTTTGCGTGATGTGGCGATGAATCTGCCGGAAGCGACGGGCTACTCAGACTCGCAAGGGATTTTTTCAGCGCGTAAAGCCGTATTGCAATATTACCAATCAAAGGGTCTGCTATCGGCAGTTGATGTTCGTGATGTCTATCTAGGTAATGGCGTCTCTGAGCTGATTGTCATGACCATGCAAGCGCTGATGAATGATGGCGATGAAGTGCTGGTTCCGATGCCAGACTACCCACTGTGGACGGCAGCTGCCAATCTCGCAGGCGGTACAGCGGTACATTATCGCTGTAATGAAGAAGACAATTGGCATCCTGATATTGAAGACATCAAATCCAAAATCACCAGCAAAACCAAAGGCATCGTAGTTATTAATCCCAATAATCCGACAGGCGCGCTGTATAGTGATGAAGTACTGCTGCAAATCGTCGAGGTCGCAAAAGAGCATGATTTAATCATCATGGCGGATGAGATTTATGACCGTATTCTCTATGATGATATGGAACATACGCCGATGAGCACTTTGACCGATGAAGTACTGGTGTTGTCCTATAATGGTTTATCAAAATCACATCGTATTGCAGGCTTTCGTGCCGGTTGGATGATGGTTTCAGGTCGTAAAGAACATGCGGCTGACTTTATCGAAGGTTTGGATATGCTTGCATCTATGCGCCTGTGTTCTAACGTTCAAGGACAATATGCGATTCAGACAGCGATGGGTGGCTATCAAAGCATGAAGGACCTAACGTCTAAAAAAGGGCGCTTGTATAAGCAGCGCGAGTTGGCAGTGACCCGTCTTAATGCGATAAAAGGTATCTCTTGTACCATGCCACAAGGCGCGTTTTACTGCTTTCCAAAGATGGATCCTGAGATTTACCCTATCAAAGATGACATGCAGTTTATGATGGATTTATTGTTAGAAGAAAACGTATTGATGGTACAAGGCACAGGATTTAACTGGGATAAAAATGACCATTTCCGCTTGGTGTTTTTACCCAACTTACACGACTTAGAAGACGCTATGGATCGCTTAGACCGCTTCTTTGCTAAGAAGCGTAAGCAGTTTGGTACTGACTAATATATAGATGACACCTATATTTTTCTATAAAAAAACGCTTACCGATATGATATCGATAAGCGTTTTCTATTTGTATTAATCAAAAATTAAATGACTTTGATTTCAACTTTTAAAAGATATTTATCAGCACTATATAACTGATTGCAGACATACTTGCTGCTGCAGGAAGGGTAATAATCCATGCCAAACCAATTGGTTTCATCAGTGCCCAGTTGGTATCTCTATTGACGATACCAATGCCAAGTACAGCACCGACCAAGGTATGCGTACTCGATACTGGTAGACCCATCGTCGACGCACCCATCACAACCGCAGCCGCAGCCAACTCAGCTGAGAAACCAGAAGCAGGATGCATTTTTGCCAAATTGGTACCGACAGTCTGAATCACTTCTTTACCGATGAACCAAAGACCGACAATCAATGCCACACCAAAAGTTAACATCACAGCAGGTGGTACTGCTGCTTCTGTTGAGATACTATTGGTACGGATAACATCCATAATCGCTGCAAATGGACCAACAGCGTTGGCAATATCGTTAGAACCATGACTAAAGGCAAACGCTGATGCAGTAAAGACTTGCATCCAGCTAAACATAATAAACGTGGCTTTGGTCAAATCTTCTTTGTGCTTACCGCGGATACTCTTAGTATAAATATAGGTCGCAAGCCATACTAATGCTGCGATCATCCCCATAATTAAAAAGCCTTGCAACGTCGTCATACCATTATTGACGTTTTTAAGACCTTTGAAGATGACCAAAGAGGCCATGACTGCGCCGCCTGCAGCCGCAATAATAGGCACCCATTGCTTGAGTGCTTTTAAGGTATCAAGGTTGCTGCGCTCGTTTTCAATCTCATAAAGTTCTTTGTAATAGTTCGTCTCTAAATCTTCAACGACGCAATCATCATCTTTATAGATTTCTTGGTCACGCAACATCGCTGACGTATAAGACAACTGCTCAGACTCGGTTAAACCATCCAAGTACTCTTTGTGCGTCAGCTTTAACGTCTTTTTACTGTCTTTCAGAGTAGCAATATGCGCCTCTGTTTTATCATTATATTCAATGATGTTTTTCTTAATCTGTCCATATAGCAGATAAGACAAAACGCCGCCTAGTAGCGGTGACAAAACCCAAGAGATGGCGATCGTGCCAATCTTGCCCCAATTCACTGTCGACAATGCCATTTCAGTACCACCTAAGGTGATACCCAAAACAATAGAGCTACCAACTACGCCGCCAATAATCGCGTGTGTGGTCGAAACCGGCAGACCTTTTTTGGTGGCAAACAACAGCCAAAATGCAGCAGCGATGAGCGCTGAAAGCATGACATAAATGAACTGGTTGGGCGTTACTGAAAGACCATCTAAATCGACAATGCCGCTTCGAATCGTATCGGTTACTTCACCGCCTGCCAGCACGGCGCCTGATACTTCAAATATCGCCGCGATACCTAGCGCTTGCGGGATGGTTAAGGTCCCTGCACCGACTGAGGTACCAAAAGAGTTGGCGACATCATTACCGCCGATATTGAATGCCATAAAAACACCAAAAGCAGTGGCAACAATAAATAGCGTCGTCTGCTGGTGCATGGTGTAATCTAGACCCCACCACAAAAAGTAGGCGGTCATTCCAATCATTAAAATGGCAAAAAATAGATTGATTCTCATAGAGCCGACTGATTTTGTTGGTTCTGTAGAGCTGCTGCTAATACCCATACGTTGATACGTCCTGCGTAAGCTGATTGAAATTATTGACAAATGATGACATTACGCGGCTATTAATGATGTGATTATTACCACCCAAAAATACAATAACATGCGCGCAACGTGGTTATTTGAAATACAATTTTAGAATACTGTGTTGAGACAGCTGCCTCAACGCTTTGACACCTTCCTTATTATCTTATCTTAGCGGTTATAGCCATTTGCAAATAAGCAATTGAGCTTAACGACAATCAGAAACTAAGATAAAACGCCTAAGTAAAATGTCATAAAGCCGCAAGTGGTATTGCCAAATCGTCTGATTAAAGCATCTTGCGGCTTACGTTTTTATGATAATAGCGTTCTTCTATATAAGCTATTTATCGTGAATAATACATTGATATTAAAGACAAATAAACAGAAGACCAAGCTATTTTAATAGATAGCAACGCTCATTACGCGCCTATTATATTAAATATAGACACATAATGCATGATGATATTACAAGATTTGTAACTGTGAATATAAGATTTAAGAAATATACACTTTAGATCAGACGTTATCGGGTTATTTTTAGCCAACATACACTTGAATTGCCATAGTCAATTCAAGTGATAATAGTGGAAAATTAATAGCTATAAATGAATAGGTAGCTGCTTAAGAATAGGATTAAAAGTACCTCTATAAGATAAATAATTTCCGCTTAGTATTTGCTACTCGTTCCAAGGCTTTAAGAAAACTTATCTATGTAGCACTTTATGACTTAGCTGGCAGCAAGCAACGCGGATAGCTGCTCGATAGCGTGGTCTAACACCTCTAAACGTGCTTGGCGCTTGTCATTATTAGCAATCACACACCAAGGGGCGTTCTTAGTATCCGTACGTGCCAGCATATCAGCCGCCGATTGTACATAATCTGACCATTTATCACGGTTACGCCAATCGTCGTCGGTCAATTTAAATTGTTTGTATGCAGTTTCTTCACGTTCCTCAAAACGCTTAAGCTGCTCTTTTTTATCGATTGCCAGCCAGTACTTGATGACCAAAGTGCCTGACGCTGCCAAGGCAGCTTCAAAGCGATTGATTTCATCATAGGCGCGCTGCCATTCATCATCCGTCGCAAAGCCTTCGATACGCTCTACCAAGACACGCCCATACCAAGTACGATCAAAAATACCAACACGGCTGATGCGGTCTGTCTGCTCGTTCGGAAGCTTTTGCCAAAAACGCCACAAATAAGGATGCTGTAGCTCATATAACATGGGCGCGCCAATATTATAAATTTGATATTCGCGTGGATCTAGTGGCGCCACCAGTCTTTTAATAGCGCCGCCCTTTCCTGCTGCATCCATACCTTCAAAGGCAAACACCACATGCTGACCTTGACGCGCACGTAACAGTTCTGCCAAGCGTGCCTGCTTCTTAGCCAATGCATCATTGTAGTCAGATTTATCAATATCTGAATCTTCGATATCAGTAAGTACCTTAGGTATTTTTACTCGCTCAAACTTTATTGACTGATACTCTATTTGATTATTATGAGTATTGTTTGAATCTTGTGCTTGATCTGATTCCGCACTGTTTTCTCCTCGGCTGTTAACCAACGCTTTTTGCATCGCATGTAAGACTTCATGACAAAAATGTATGGCTGCTTGCGATTTATCTGCGCCATCGATGATAATCCAATCGCCTTGCTGGCGTAATAATTCGGCAGCAACTTCATTGAACTTAGCCACTATCGTCGTATCATGCCAATCAATTTGGTATAGAAATTTCGGATCTGGCTCGTCATCATTAAGCCTCGCCTGTAAAGTCTCGATATCGACATGAAACCAGCACTTTAGTAGCTGCGTTTGATTTGCCATAAGGTCTTGCTCAAAAGCTTGCAATTCTGTTAGCTGCTGGCGTAAATAGTCTTGCCATTGACCAATTGGTAACGTTTCAACATTCCTATTCTTCTTATTTTTTTCTGACTTTTCGTGCTCTGCGCTTGCCATGCGCATCACGTTATAAAGTAAATCTGCATACCAGTTGCCAAAATATACCATCACATCACCGTGGCGCGGCATGGCTTTGGTATGCGTCTGCCAAATCGGTTGGTGTGCTAAAGGACAATAACCAATGGTTGCTTCGACCTTAAGCAGGCGCGGATCGACCCACTGGCGCAATTGCGTTACCGCCGTCCCCTTACCTGCCTGCTCCATACCATTGACTAATACTAATAGCCCAATGGCTTTATCAGTGCTTGGTGATTCTGGCTGGCGCGTCGCACGCAGAGCGAACTGGGCTGTAACCAATGCCAATCGCAGCGCATCTTCATCCATTGAAAACTTGCTCAAAGGATTGGGCATAAGACGCTGCTCAACGACTTGCTCGTTAAATGGCGCGCTCACATCTTCTGCTGACTTGTCTGTTTTATTCTTTTTTTTGCTCATGTTTATGCTCGCTATAGTCTTATCAAATAATTGGTTTAAAATAATCGTCTAAAATAGCTAAGTTGTTTTATCATAGCACTACGCTCTTTTAGTAAATAACGTGGCTATGTAATTTGTGTTATAAAGTCTTATAAATTGACTACCTGAAAGCGCTGAGCAATCTTTATATGTAACAGTTTGGCATTTGTATTCTGTCTTATTTTCTTTTAAGGTGAACAAAATCTTAAGAGCATGGTTTAATAGCTGCCTATAAGTAGAAAACTTAGCGCTAACCAGCCCCCTTATTATCCAGCTTTTATTATCAACTTGATGACTATTATTATTTTTATAGGATGACCTGCCATGTCTGCTTTAGCCAACTTACAACAGCACCTTGACCGCTTTTGGGCGCTGCCACATCATGAAGACGCTGCATTGAATAAGAAGCTTAATGAAGTGCAATCATGGCAACAAGCCCGTATCAAGCGTACGCATAGCACGCTGTTTGAGCAACCAAAAAACCAGCTAATGGCAGATTATTTTTTAACGCAGCTGTATGGTGGTGATGAATTTAAAGTATTGGCAGAACAATTAGGGCGCATTCTCCCGAAAGCCAAGAAACTTGAGCGTCTTGCCAAAGAGTCATCTTTAGAAGCTGGCAGTATGGGTATTCAAGCGTCTATATTGGCGATTGAGCTCGACTTGCATTTGGCGCAGTGGTTACTCGAACAAGAGTTAGCTGTCAATGAAGAAAACATGCTACTCGCTTACCGTACGGTTGATGAAGCTATTGAGCGTCGCGTACAGATTAATAATTTAAAAGACGTTTGCTATCGTACTGACAAAGACTTGAATTCATTTATGCTCAAAAAAGCTTTTGCGATGGCTAAAGGCACCGCGTATCGCTACAACTTTCAGCCGCTTTATGATTTTATCGATTCAGGCTTTAAAGCCATGAAACCATTAAAAAGTGTGAGCAGCTTTATTGAACCGTTTTGCGCGCGCGAGCTTGAAGTTATTGATGAAGTCCATGCCATGGATAATGACGGTAAGCCCGCTGCGTTTGCTGTATGATAAGCGCTATTGTCTCAATAACTATTAGTATTTTATCTGACTAAAAACAAGCATAAAAATAAATCATAGGACACCGCGATGACTGATCATGTAAATAATAAAACGACTACTAATGGCCGTATACAAGATAAATTGGTTCAAGACAGTATCACTCATAACCAAAATATTACCGCTCAAGTAAAAGCACGTCAACATACCGCTACAAGTGTTAATAACGTTATTAACACTGACTTTACTCATGTTGAAGATCTACCCATAGGAACGCCACAAGGGCAACAAACCACTATGCCAAATGCTAATACTGAAAACCACGCTCAAAATAGCACTGTAAATGACGCTGCACAGACAAATACTCAAGCCCCTAAGCAAACGCTTTTTAACCAGCGTGACGATATCAATAATCCACATACGTCTGATACCGATGGTCATGAAGAAACCCATTTTGGCTATAAGACCGTTAATAAAGCAGAAAAACAAGCACGTGTGGCTGACGTATTTACCTCTGTCGCCAAAAAATACGACATCATGAATGACCTAATGTCATTTGGTATTCATCGCTTGTGGAAGCGTTATGCCATTAGCTTATCTGGCGTGCGTGCTGGTCAACATGTATTAGATATCGCTGGCGGTACGGGTGATTTAGCCAAAGTCTTTAGCCGTGAAGTCGGTCGCAACGGTAAAGTCGTGTTGTCTGATATCAATGCGGCAATGCTAGAAGTTGGTCGTGAGCGCTTGATTAATGCTGGCTGTAATAATGTCGATTTTGTTTTGGCGAACGCTGAAACCCTAGCACCATTTGATGATAATAGCTTTGATCTGCTGACCATCAGCTTTGGTCTACGTAACGTCACAGATAAAGATGCTGCGTTAAAATCGATGTACCGTGTGCTCAAGCCAGGTGGTCGCTTATTAATACTAGAATTCTCAAAACCTATCTTTGAGCCATTATCAAAAGCCTATGATTTATATTCGTTCACAGCGCTACCGATGATGGGTAAGCTGGTTGCTAACGATTCAGAAAGCTATAAATATTTAGCTGAATCGATTCGCATGCATCCTGATCAGCAGACGCTAAAGCAGATGATGGAGCAAGCAGGCTTTGAAAATTGTGATTATCATAATCTGACAGCTGGTATCGTCGCGGTACATCGCGGCTTTAAAGCATAAGATTAAGTTTTAAATGACAATACCTAGCGATAAGAATGCCATTATGTAAAATGATGGCAACTTATATTTATAAATAATGCGCTCTTTTAAGGCGCTCAATTGACTATGCGAGAGCCTTATGCTGACTGTTCTACTTTTGGCCGGTGCTGAAAAGCTGATTAATATGGCTATTTCCAGTGATGAGATTACCAAAGCGGGTTTAGCGCCACTTGCTGGCAAAGTGCTACGTCTCAATATGGGGACGCCTGAGGTGAATTTAGATGTGCTATTCACTGAAGAGCGCTTGCGTTTTGAGCCAGTGACGACTGAAAGTGTGTTTGAGCAAAGTGGCGCTATGAATGAGCGTCAAAAAGCCAGTATGGATCGTGCGCGTCTTGGTCATAGCCGCCCAGATTGTATTATTACCGTTGATAATCCTGCCCAGCTACTGAATCTCATGCGCGGTACAGAAGGCAACTTGCCTATTGAGGGCGATTACAAAGTACTTATGCAACTCAATCAATTGGTTGCAGGCTTTGATCCTGATGTTGCGGGACAACTTGAACCATTTATTGGTAAATCGATGGCGAGCCAGTTGCACCTCCTGATATCGCAGCTTAAAGGCAGCTGGCGTCATAGTGCCAAGCGTGCTTTTAACGATGTTAGCGATTGGGCAAACGATGTGGCAGGTAATAGTGCACCTGACCCAATAGATGTAACTGAAGTAAATGCGCTTAAGCAGCAACTACTGAAACTGCGCGCCGATGTTGAACGTGAAGAAGCCAAACTAGCCGCTATCAAAGATGAGCAAGCACGTCTAACTCATAGTAGATAATTGCCTTTTCTACAACGCCTACCTTATTTTTGACTTTATCTAGAGTATTTATATCTCATGCTATTATCCCATCGCGCCCGTTTACTTGAGCTATGGCGCATTGCCGCCACCTATCGTATTGACACCCATTTTTCTGTCGAAGAGGCGCCGCAGCTACAATCCTTGGTGCGATTAATTCGTATGCATCCTGCCGCGTGGGGGAAAAAGCATCAGCCTAATGCGATTAAATACGCGCTTGAAGATATGGGGACTCTATTTTTAAAGCTTGGACAATTACTCTCGACCCGCCGTGACCTCGTGCCACCTGAGATTATTGCGCAACTTATTCAACTACAAGATAAAGTTAAATCTTTCGATTCTGATATTGCGATTGCGCAAATCCAAGACCCTAGACACGGTCTCGGTCAATCTATTGGCTCTTTATTTGCACGTTTTGACGTCAAGCCTCTAGCTGCTGCTTCTATTGCCCAAGTACATACCGCTGCGCTGCATGATGGGCGTGAAGTGGTGGTCAAAGTGGTTCGTCCTGATATTCGCACGACCATTATTACAGATTTTGAATTGCTACGAGAACTCGCCAATTGGGCATCGGCGCGTATCGAAGCAGCTCGTGCAATACACATCATCGATATTGTTGAAGACTACCGTCAAGTCATGCTCAACGAGTTAGATTTGACATTAGAGGCAGACAATACAACGCAAATGCGTAACAACTTTTTGGGCTCGGCATTGATGTATGTGCCAGAAGTCTATGATGCCAATAAAAACGTCATGGTCATGGAGCGTATACAAGGCGTTCCAATCTCACAAATTGAGGTATTTGATCAATTAGGCTATGACCGTGCGGCACTGGCAGAAAAAGGCTTAACGATATTTTTTACCCAAGTATTCCGTGATAACTTCTTCCATGCCGACATGCACCCCGGCAATGTTTTTGTCGAGACGCCACCAGTCAATACCTTGACTGCAAATATGGCCGCCGTGGACTTAGGGCATGAGCCGCGTTATATCGGGCTTGATTGTGCCATCATGGGCACCTTATCAAAGGACGATCAGCTTATCGTCGCGCGAATGTTATTGTCCGTGATGAATAACAACTTTACAGCGATGGTTGATATCGTCAGTCGAGCTGGCTGGATACCGCCAAGTGCTGATAAGCATGCATTGATGCGTGATATGAAACGCACTGTCGGTCCGATGTTACAAAAATCCATTAACGATATCGACTTTGCCGGTGTATTAATGCAAATATTAGATATCGCCCGCCGCCATCATATGAGTATTCCACCGCAGTTGATGCTACTGCTCAAAACTTTAGTGCATGTCGAAGGACTTGGTCGCGACTTGTATCCTAATCTTGATATCTGGTCGCTTGCCAAGCCAATCTTAAGCAGCTGGATTAAGGAGCAGCTTGATCCGATGCGTAATTTACAACAGCTACGTCAGCAGTTGCCTGAGATTTTATTATCGACCACTGATATCCCAAGACTGCTAGATCAAGGGTTACAGAGCCTTGCTTCACAAGGATCACGTCAAGACAGTCAACTGCGTGAGATTCAACAAATCCGTGCCGATATGCTAAACGACCGTCGCCGAGATTGGTTGGCGCTGGCGGGCTTTGCTATTTTCATAGCCATTGCAACACAAGTTATCGGTTGGCTATCACCTATTTTTTACCTCTTAGCGATTTTGGCAGTCGTGTGGCGTATCTTAGCCTAAACCGTTAGTAGCTTTGACTAAAAGACTTCTGACAATAACAAGTACTTATTAAAAATAGATGGGCATAAGCATTTGGCTTGAGCCTTCATCCACTATTTAATAGATACTATAAAAAATAAAACAAAAAAAATGTGCCTACATTTAATATTCTAATTAAGTGTAGGCACATTTTTTTAGACTAACTTTATAGCATCTGATCGATCGCCATCTGCGTTAATACTCGACCACGTGCAGTCCGAAGTACATAGCCTTGTTGGATAAGGTATGGCTCAATCACATCCTCTAACGTACCGCGGTCTTCAGCCATTGCTGCTGCCACCGCTTCAACGCCCGCAGGTCCACCGTCAAAACGCTCGTGCAATATCTCAATATAGCGTCTATCCAAATGATCGAGACCACGTCTATCGACTGCGAGCATATCGAGCGCACTACCAGCAATCGCCCCATTGATACTGCCATCGCCTCTGACCTGAGCATAATCACGTACACGGCGTAATAGACGGTTGGCAATCCTTGGCGTACCACGTGCACGGCGCGCAATTTCAACGGCACCATCCTCACTCATTGGCACGCGCATCAACCGCGCTGCGCGACTGACAATGGTGGTTAAATCAGCAATATTATAAAACTCTAGTCGCTGCACGATACCAAAGCGATCTCTCAATGGTGACGTTAATAATCCGGCTCGGGTGGTTGCTGCGACCAGAGTGAATGGCGGCAAATCAAGCTTAATAGAGCGTGCTGCTGGTCCTTCACCAATCATGATATCCAGTTGAAAATCCTCCATCGCTGGATAGAGAATTTCTTCAATTACCGGACTTAAGCGGTGAATCTCATCAATAAATAGGACATCACCAGCTTCCAAATTGGTCAGCATCGCTGCCAAATCACCAGCGCGCTCAAGCACAGGTCCTGATGTTGAACGTAAATTACCACCCATCTCACGAGCAATAATATTGGCAAGGGTCGTTTTCCCTAAGCCTGGTGGTCCAAAGATGAGCGTATGATCCAATGCCTCATCACGCGCCCGTGCTGCTTGAATAAAGACTTCCATCTGCTCGCGTACCACCGGTTGACCGATATATTCCGCCAATAATGCTGGTCGAATATTGGCATCAGGAGCATCAGCTGCCCCTTCTAGCGGATTAATCAAACGATCTTGCATCATAGTTTTTGCCATTATATTTAAAGCATTGTTTTTAAAAGATTGGGTAACAAATAGCATAACCAAACGCTGCGCATAAGTCATGCAAAACATCATAAAGCACTGGCTAAAACGAAAATAAGCGACATTTAATGTCGCTTATTTTTAATCGCTTTTTTATTATAAAAATGTCGCTACTTAAAACTTTGAAACTGTTGCAGAGTGGCTTTTAACAAGCTCTGTGTATCTGCAAATGTCTCGCCATTACTTTTTGCCGCCTTAATGGCTTGCTGCGCTTCTCTTTCTTTATAGCCCAAGCTAATCAACGCGCCTTCAACTTCCGCAATGATACTGCCTTCAGCGGATATTGGTGCCGGCTGCATAGCAAATTCTAAATGACTGCTGTCGACTTCAATATTTTTCAGCTTATCTTTTAGCTCAATTAATAAACGCTGAGCGGTCTTTTTACCGATACCTGGGATACGTGTCAAGGCATCTTCTGAATCTTGCTCGACATGCATTTTTAGCTCAGCGGCTGACATCGCAGATAGCATTGCTAAAGCCATTTTTGCGCCGACGCCATTGATTTTAATCAGCTGGCGAAAGACATCACGCTCTTTACGGTCAATAAAACCATAAAGCAGCTGCGCATCTTCGCGCACATGGAAATGCGTCCAAATACTCGCCTGCTCATTGAGGCGCAACTGGCAGAATGACGGCAATGGCAACTCAATATCATAGCCGACGCCAGAGGTGGTCATGACACAGGCAGTCGGTGCCATCAAATATTGCACCTGTCCATTAATCAATCCAATCATAATCCACGACCTCTTATACAGACTATAGTGAGTTTATTACAAAAGTGTTATAGCGCTATTGGTATGAATTTTACGCAGCCTCTGAGAACGCAGCACGCCAGTAAAATTTATACCAATAGCGCGTTTAAATTTTCATAACATTTTTATTTTCATCTGACTATATTATAAAAAATGGGTTAAGCCATGACCTAGACATCAAGCACTATCTTTTACCCTCTAAGCTTACGGGTAAAAATTAACCATACCTTCAAGACTGATTGGACGAATTTTATGCGCTTGACCCGCTGAACCAAAGGCTTCAAAACGATTGGCACAGATATCTGACATCGCAACCATAGAGGCTTTGAAATATTTACGTGGATCAAATTCACTCGGATTTTCTGCAAGGAATTTACGGATAGCGCCAGTTGATGCCAAACGTAAATCGGTATCGATATTTACTTTACGCACACCATGCTTAATCGCTTCAACGATTTGCTCAACCGGTACACCATAAGTCTCACCGATGTTGCCACCATTTTCATTGATGACTTTTAGCCATTCTTGCGGTACTGATGATGAACCATGCATGACTAGGTGAGTGTTAGGAATACGGGCATGAATCTCCTTTACGCGCTCAATCGATAAGATATCGCCTGTCGGTGGACGCGTAAACTTATAAGCACCATGACTGGTACCGATAGCAATCGCTAACGCATCGACGTTGGTGTCTTTAACGAACTGCTCTGCTTCATCAGCACTGGTCAATAGCTGCTCGTGATCCAATACGCCTTCTGCGCCAGAGCCATCTTCTTCGCCTGCCATACCAGTTTCAAGACTACCTAAGCAACCAATCTCGCCTTCGACTGAAACACCGCAAGCATGAGCCATCTTGACTACTTCGCGAGTCACGCTAGCGTTATAGTCATAATCCATCGGCGTTTTACCGTCTGTACCAAGCGAGCCGTCCATCATCACTGATGAGAAGCCAAGCTGAATTGAGCGTTGGCAAATAGCAGGTGACATACCGTGATCTTGATGCATAACGACTGGAATATGTGGCCACTCTTCGATAGCAGCAATAATCAGATGACGCAAAAACGCAGAGCCTGCATAACTACGGGCACCGGCACTGGCTTGTACAATCACAGGAGAGTCACAGGCGTCAGCCGCCATCATAATGGCACGCATCTGCTCTAAATTATTAACATTGTAAGCAGGAACACCATAGCCGTGTTCAGCAGCATGATCCAAAAGTTGACGTAACGATATTAAGGCCATAAAACGCTCTCTGGTTATATTCTAAAAATAGTATTTTGAAGATGATATTAAAACATCATTTTTAACAATAAGACGTTGCCACATTTGCACTGCGACCTAGCTTTGCAATGGGTATTCCATTATAAGCCAACAAAAACCACTGCTTTCTGCTCGTCATTATTACGCCGTGATTATAGCAAAAATTACCAGCGCTTCGTAGCGCTTAACTGACTATTTGTTTGTCTGTTTGGTTTTTATACCTTGTTTGCACAGTTAGATAGTCGATTTCGTCTATAAAAAATTCATGACCTGCTTTTTATGGATCAAATTGATTATTTTTATCCATAAAAAAAGCCTTGGCAATTACCAAAGCTTTTTTTGTATTTTAGGGACTTATAAAGTAACTGATGTGTATCACTAATACTTAAAATTAAAACTGCTGATTAGTACTGCTGCTCTGCTTCTACTGCATTTTCACTAGCTTTATCTTCAACAGCAGCTGCGCCATCAGCAACCACACCAGCAGTAGCGGACACGGCTTCATTTGCGCCTACCACAACCGCTTCGCCAGTATTTGCTAGTGCATCAGTCGCAGCAGCGCCAGCAACTTCAGCATTTTCTGCAGCTTCAGCGCCCGCTTCTTGGGCAGCTACTTCAGCTTCAGCAGCAGCGGCTTCTGTATTCGCAGCAGCTTCTTCTGTATTCGCAGCAGCATCTTCGCCAGCTGATTCAGCAGCAGCATCGGTTTTATCTTGTGTTTCTTGGCTACATGCAGTGATTGCAAAAGTACCGGCAAGAACACTAGCAAGTAATAAATGACGTTTTAACATAATAAATCCCTCATAAATAAAGCATGTCAAATACATGGTTTGCGCTATTTTATAGAGTGCAAATTGGACATGCAATAACAATTTTCAGTATAGAAACAAATAATTACCACTTAATAATAATCGATGACGATTCGAACTTATTGCCTTGAAAACAATAAGATATGAATAGTAGCCAAAATATTATCCGTACAGCGTACCTTAGATACTGCGGCTAAATTGTACGGCTAATGTTACTCATCTGCTGAAGTATCGTTAAGAGGTTATGCATTAATCTCTAAAGCAGCAACCGCTGGCAAGACTTTGCCTTCTACAAACTCTAAGAACGCACCGCCACCCGTTGACATATAGCTGACGCCATCCGCTACTTGATATTTATCAATCGCAGCAAGTGTATCACCGCCACCTGCAATCGAGAAACCTTGGCTATTTTTGACCGCTTCTGCCACTATCTGAGTACCCTGACCAAACGCATCCACTTCAAAAACGCCGACTGGACCATTCCATAAGATAGTTTTCGCCTTGGTAATTGCCTCTGCCAATTTTATAGCACTATCTGGCGCGATATCTAATATCATGTCATTTTCGCCAATCGTGTCGACAGATTTGATGGTCGCAGAGGCTTGTTGTAATGAGCCAGTGAAGTCAGCAAAATCAATGTCGCTTTTATCAGCAACGACGACATATTCAGGCAATAAAATCTCAGTTTTACCCATGATTTCACGAGCTGTATCGAGCAGATCTGCTTCATAAAGTGACGCACCAACACTATGACCTTGCGCGGCTAAGAAGGTATTTGCAATCCCGCCACCAACGATAATCTGTGAGCAAAGCTCAGCCAAACTATGTAAAACCTCTAATTTGGTAGAAACTTTTGAGCCACCAACGATAGCGAGCATAGGTTGTGCTGGCGTTTCAAGTGCTAGGCTTAAAGCATCAAGCTCTGCTGCCAATAAAGGTCCAGCACAGGCGGTCTTACCTGCTTTATGCATCGCTTGGGTTACGCCTTCTGTTGATGCTTGGGCGCGATGTGCTGTGCCAAAAGCGTCCATCACAAATACATCGCACAAATCAGCATATTTTTGTGCAAGCGCTGCATCATTCTTCTTTTCGCCTTCATTAAAACGTACGTTCTCTAGCAGTACGACTTCACCTGCTTCGATAGCGACGCCTTGAGTGAAGTAGTCACTATTCAGCGTAACAGGCGCGGATAGTTTATCGCTTAAATAGTCAGCAACGGGTGCTAACGAATAAATGGCTTCAGGATTGCCTTCTGTCGGGCGTCCTAAATGCGAGCAGACTATCACTGCTGCACCCTTTTCTAGCGCCATCTTAATCGTCGGCAAACTTGCTTGCAGGCGTGCATCACTAGCCACTTTACCCGCTTTAATAGGGACATTAAGGTCTTCACGAATCAACACTACTTTATCGGTCAAACTCAGCTCGCTCATACGCAAAAAATTCATTACCTGCTCCTATATATCATCTGTTATCAATCTGTATGACGGTTCGCCAACGGTTTATTGGATACTCTTTAGCAAATTTATTTCATCAAATCCTATTGCTGGCAGTTTTAGAAAACTGTCCTAACAAGCATTTAAGGCGGTGTATTCTAACAGTTTTATAGTCTGTACTTATATGTCACCTAAGATAAATTTAGCGATAAGCAAATTTATCTTCTCAAACTAATAACACTCTCATTAACATTTTGTGGTGGTACTGAGTCGTTTAGCTATCTATGATCAATAGCGTACTTGTGCCATAACAATAAATCATTAGGAGAAATAAATGAGTATCGACTTTGAAGCTGCCAAACAAAATCTATTACAACTAAAAGAAGAGTACCAAACTCGGATTGCTGACATTGAGGACCATATCCAAAATCCGCAAGATGATCTCAATGAACATTGGGAAGATCAAGCGATTGCTTATCGTCAGAATGACATGCGCAAGAACTTAATGGTTGAGGCACAGCAAAGCTTAGGTTTTGTAGACCACGCTTTAAACCGTATCGAGAGTGGCAGTTATGGAGAATGTGAGGTATGCGCTGAGCCTATCGAAGCACAGCGCTTGCAAGCATTGCCTTATGCAACTTTATGTATGCAGCACGCTGAATAAATTCGTACTTATATTTTAAAATAGTATTCATTCAGCAGGCACATTCCACTTATTAAGTACTTGCTGCCACTGCTGACAACGCGTTGCGATTTGATGGACAGGTAAATCCATGATATCGCCAACGATTGCTATATAAGCAATAGGTAACCCTGCCAGCTCTGAGATGTTTTCTGCCGTTAAACCGCCTATCACGCATATTTTTATATCTTGCTGGCAGCCTTCTATCAGTTGCTGGCGTAAGATAGTGGCAGCATTGGGCTTGGTCGTTGAAGCAAAGATTGCACCCATGGCGGCATAGCTTGCGCCTTCAGTTTTCGCAGCTTTGACTAGCGTTATATCGCCATGACAAGTGCGACCAATGATTTGATTCGGGGCTAAAGATTGTGTTGCCTCACTAAGATCACCATCTTGCTGTCCCAAATGCACGCCGATACCAAGTTTTTCGGCCAAAGCAATATTGTCATTTATCAATACTGGCACATTGTAGGTTTTAGCCAAATTAACGATTTGTAGCGCCTCTTTATAAAGAACAGATTCGCCGTCAGGCAATGCTAATATCTGCTTACGACGTATTTGTAAAAGAGCAATCAATCCTGTTGCTAAAGCGGCTTCTAACTTTTGATATAAAAGGCTAAACTCATCATCATTAGTCAGCAAATATAGCTTAGGTATAGTATGAGAAACCGTAGAGACTGATGACTGAATCATGTAATGCTCCTTAACATCAATACGTTTTTGACATAATAAAAAGGCTGTTATATCACATAACAGCCTTTTTATTATAAATGTCTTTTGATACTGCGCGTTTAACGCTGTAATCTTATACCGTGCGACGTGTTGCTAAGCTATTTAAGATATTTTTGGCATCACCCCAGCGCGTTGCTGAACTATTGGCACCCAAAATCACGATAATAGCGGGACGATTATTGACGCGCGTCTCCATGACAACACAACGCCCTGCTTCATTGATAAAGCCTGTCTTTGAGATGCCGATAGGATAGCTGCCATCACGAACTAAGCTGCTGGTGTTATTGGCTTTGTAAGTACGGTTACCACTTGAGAAGTTAGAGACAAAAAAATCATAGCTCTTAGTGGTTGAGAAACGACGAATCACGTCATAGTTACCAGCAGCACGAACCATTTTAACCAAGTCATTTGAGGAAGCAACGTTGCGCTTATCCAGACCCGTTGGATCACCAAAGAAAGCGGTACTCATGCCAAGCTCTTGTGCTTTACGGTTCATCGCGCGTATAAAGGCGCTATAGCCACCCGGATAATTACGGGCAAGACTTTTTGCTGCAGGATTTTCTGATTTCATTAATGCCATTAACAGCATCTCAGCGCGATTGAGCCGATCGCCTGACTTTAGGTTAGAGCTGGCACGCTTTGGACCAACGAAATCTTCTGGATCAAGTGTTAGCTCTTCACGCATATCTAAGCCGGCATCAAGTACCACGATAGCCGTCATTACCTTGGTAATACTGGCCATTGGACGCGCGATATCCGCATCTTTTTGATAAATTGACTCACCGGTTTCTGCATCAATAACCGCGACACTGCGCGAATCAGTGCTGATCGGAATCATATTACTGTTGCCAAAACTACCGCGATACGTGGTGTTGTAGCTATTGGCATTATTATAACTGTTGTTATTACTACTACCAAAACTGGTCGTATTGGTAATACTGGTTGTACCAGAACCGTTATCTATTTTTTTAATCGTAGAGCTGTTGCCAGACCTAGACATGATACTGCGCGCTTCAGACAAGCTATCGGCACCGCCCCAGCTCAAGCGAGCACTAGACTCAGCGCTGGCGCTACCATTAATTGTAAGTGCGGCTTGTGCGACACTGCCCAAACTCAATGAAATCATAGCAGCGATTAATTGCTGTTTGGTTAATGGTAGTTGCTTCATTCTGCCTCCTGCTTACGTGCTGTCATCAGTGACATACTGACTGACGCCAACTACGTACGTAGCGTTTATAGGTGTGTTTGTAGATACTCACATAGAGTTTTTGTATTTTTAGTGTATCATGGTTTACATTTAAGTTTAATGTACTAAATCAATTAGATGGCATTTCAGTGCCACATTCAAATTTTACTACACTTACTTGATGTTACAGCAATATTAGTTAACATTATCGCAATATAGCATTACATTAACGCTGGTAGACACCTTATTACGTCTCTACTGTCCAAATAAAGCAATTAATATTGGCTTTTTTATGCGTAAATGAGTGTTATTGGTCAAATAGATTGATTAAGATGACTTAAATTTAGCAGTGCACCCTTTATTCTGATAGATAGAAAAGAGTATAACAATGATTCGAGTATTAGTAGTAGATGATCATGATTTGGTGCGGATGGGTATTAGCCGTATGCTGGCAGATAGTGCAGATATCGAAGTCGTCGGTGAGGCAGACAGCGGTGATATGGCGATAAAGATGGCAAAACAGCTGCGTCCTGATGTGATATTACTGGATGTCAATATGCCCAATATCGGCGGTCTGGAAGCAACCAAACGCTTGATTCAGCTGGATATGGGTATCAAAATTTTGGCAGTTAGTAGTATGTCAGCTCAACCTTATCCCTCAATGTTGATTAAAGCAGGCGTCAATGGCTATATTACTAAAGGCACACCGCTTGATGAGATGATACGAGCGGTCAAAAAAATCTATCAAGGTGGACGCTACTTTAGCCAAGACGTCGCTGAACAATTAGCTGACGTACTATTATCTGATAATGCCAATTCCCCTTTTGATTTGCTCAGTGATCGTGAGAAGCAAGTAGCAATGATGGTGGTCAACTGTCAAAGCCCTCAACAAATTGCAGACCAGTTATTTGTCAGTGTGAAGACCATCAATACCTATCGTTATCGTATTTATGAAAAAGTAAATGTCGATAGTGATGTGAAATTGACGCATTTGGCGATTCGCCATGGTCTTATTCAACCCTAATTATCAAGTCCCTCTCATTAAGCACATTAGTTATTAATCCATGAATCCTGCCAAATCTGCCTCCAAGCTTATCGCTGTTATTACTGACTATCTAGAGCAAGATGATATTTTGCCTGTGCCGCAGTTACGCAAACTGGGGATGATTTATAGCAGTTATCGCTTTATCGTCAGCTTGTTTTTTATGCTGATGGTATATATTACGGTTCGCACGGATGGCAGCCCATCATTGCCAAGTTTCTTGCAGCAAACCGTGCTCAGTTTTTACGTTTTGCTGAGTTTAATCTTGCTAGGATTATTTTATACCGTTGGTAAGCATATGCGCCGACAGCTGGCTTTTGGGTTGGCGCTAGATGTCATTATCCTAAGCTTACTGCTCTATACCGCTGGCGCACCTGATTTGCAGCTGACCATGCTATACATGGTGGTGGTAGCAGCAAGCTTTATGTTATTACATGGCTCACAAGCATTAATTATTACTTTGCTTGCCATTATTTTTGTGATTTATCAGCAGTTTTTTTATGCCATTGCCAATAGTATGAGTTTGGCAAATTTAGGCAGTGCCCTACTCATGTCAGCCAGCTTTTTGGCAGTAGGCGGTCTAAGCTGGTCGATATCGCAGCGCTTGGTACAGCTTGAAAAAGTGGCGGTTCGCCATGCCAAAGAAGTCGAGCGTTTAAATAGTATCAATCAAGAAGTCATCTCTCAAATGGTCAATGGTGTCATCGTCATTGATGACAAACAAGTGGTCTTAGCCAACCTTGCGGCTTATCAGCTACTTAGCATCCCAAGCCGTCATGACAATCAGTCAAAACCAGTAGCCGCTTTTGAGCAGCAACTTGGCCAACAACATCTGCAATTGTTTAATGCTTGCTTATCGGTAGCCGCAGGACTAACGCGTACTTTTATTTATGAGCTGCCTGCTGTTGCCAACTCTTCTATCATTGGCAAGCTACGTGTCGATATTATTCCGTTAAAAGACGACAGTAAACTCATTATATTAGAGGATTTACGCCGTGAACAAGCCAGTGCGCAACAATTAAAGCTCGCCTCACTTGGACAGTTGACCGCCAGTATCGCTCATGAAATCAGAAACCCTTTGGCAGCTATTTCGCAAGCTAGCCAGTTGCTAATAGAAGATGTTATAGAAAGCGAGATGGACAATGACAATGCCCTAAGTCCTTTCGCTAATAATGATATAAATAGCCAGATGACTGGCAACCATGAGCTTTATAAAATGATATTTTCGCAAACAAAACGCGTTAATCGCATTATCGAAGACGTATTAAAACTGTCGCGCCAGCAAACGGCCAATCAACAAACCATTATCCTTGCTGATTGGATGCCTGTATTTTTAGACAATTACTTTAAAGGACATGATGTCTTTCTACATGTTCTTACCCAGCCTACCATCTCTTTTGATATTCATCAGTTAGAGCAGGTACTCATCAATTTAATCAATAATGGTTTACGCTATAGTAGTTACGCCCACCCTCATGCCTTTGTGGAAATCGAAATTTATTGTGCCGATAACGATGTTATAATCGATGTTTTGGATGGCGGTACTGGTGTTAATGCAGATGATTTAAGCGCTTTATTTAATCCGTTTTTTACCACCGAACAATCAGGCACAGGGCTTGGGCTATATTTATCACAAGCCTTTTGTGAAGCCAATCAGGCACGCTTACTGTATGTGCCTGAGCATCAAAAAACCTGCTTTAGGCTAATTTTTCCTGCTGTTCATAATGACATCGTTAGTCCAACTTTTATCTAAAGAAGAAAGAATTACTTCTCAAAAAAAATTGAAAGAAAATGTAAAACAAAAGGCTTTATATTGTTCATTAAAAAATACCTGTAACCAATGCAGTTATTAAGACTGATAAACCCTTAGAGCGTTATTTTATATACTTTTGTAGCACTTGAAAACAATGAGATGATGTATGACAACCACCGCGCTAGTCGTTGATGACGAAGTAGATTTATGCCGTTTGATGCAAATCACCCTGACCAAAATGGGTATCAAAAGTGATGTTGCCTATACATTGTCGCAAGCGAAATCGTACTGGCAAGACAATGACTATGATTTTTGTCTAACCGATTTAAAACTCCCTGATGGTTCGGGATTAGAGTTGGTCAAACATATCAGTGCCAGCTCCAGTAAGCCCATTGCGGTGATTACAGCGCATGGTAGTATGGATTTAGCGATTGAAGCACTAAAGCTTGGGGCTTTTGATTTCGTCAATAAACCGCTTGAGCTACCCCGCTTACGGCAATTGGTTGAAAACGCGCTAAAGGTAATACAACAAGATTTGACTGCCAAGTCCACGCCGCAACGCTCACCTGAACAGCAGATGCTTGATGAGCGCCTGATTGGTGATTCGGCGGTAATGCATCCTTTAAAAAACACGATTTTAAAATTGGCTCGCTCACAAGCGCCAGTATTTTTGTCAGGGGCTTCAGGTACAGGTAAAGAAGTCGTTGCGCGGCTCATTCATGACTTAAGCCCGCGGCGTGACGGCAGTTTTGTGCCAGTCAATTGCGGGGCGATACCATCAGAGCTGATGGAATCAGAGTTTTTTGGTCATAAAAAAGGCAGCTTTACAGGTGCCGTTGCGGACAAGCAAGGTCTATTTCAGCAAGCCAATGGCGGTACTTTATTTTTAGATGAGGTAGCAGACTTGCCTTTAGCGATGCAAGTGAAGTTGCTACGGGCTATTCAGGAGAAAACTGTACGCGCGATTGGCGATACCAAAGAAGTGCCTGTCGATATTCGTATCTTGTCAGCCACGCATAAAGATTTAAACCAGCTGGTACAGACAGGGTTGTTCCGTCAGGATTTATATTACCGCATTAACGTGATTGAGCTTAAATTACCAACATTGAATGCACGGCGCGATGATATACCGGTATTAGCCACGCATTTTTTAGCGCTGATTGCTGAAGAGTGGCAGTTGGAGTCGAAGCCTTTATTAACTGCAGAGGCTTGCCTGCGTTTACAGCAGCATGATTTTGCGGGTAACGTTCGTGAGCTGCGTAATGTACTTGAACGTGCCGTTACTTTGGCTGAAACCTCAACTATTGATATAAGCCATCTCGGCTTATCTGACTTAAATGTCCATCAACAGGCGCATATGCCTCAAAAAATCAATGAAGATAACGCATCTGATTCAATAGAAAATATAGATAAAGACGATAGAGAACCATCATCTATCAAAAGTGTCTCGACGCAGCAAGCAAAGGCTAATCTGCACCCTTATCGTACGATGACTCATCACTATGCTGCAGTGAAGCAATCTTCGATATCCGGTACGATATCCGACTCATCGTCTTCCGCAATAGGAATAGAGCAGCAATCAGTGACAGCAATGGCGGAGCGCGCTGAATCAGTAAACAAGAACGCAAATAGTGATAAGACCGATTCTGTAGCCAATCTCGACAGTAGCATTGATGGCAATATTGATATATTAAACAGTATCGCGATAAAAAGCAGCGTCAGTGGTCAGCTACCAGCACAAGGGTTAGAGCACTATCTCCAAGAGCAAGAAAGACAACTTATTATCACTGCACTTAAGCAAACTGGCTGGAATAAAACCCAAGCCGCTGAACTATTAGGAACCACTTTTCGATCCTTACGCTATCGTATGACCAAACTTGAGATTGCAGAAGATCAAGCTGAATAAGGGGCTTTGATATAGAATTGTGACTAGATTAGAGCTTTTCCTTAGATGTTGGTTTTTCAATAACATTCTTTATAGCTGTATTATTTTTAATAATACTATTTTTAGGATCGGGCTTTTTCTCAGAGCGTACAAATCGAATACCTGAAGTAAGTGCTTTCTTTCGTAATAAATCAAGCGCTTGCTGCTCCCACGTGCTTTCACTGCCCGATAGAGCGATATCAGGCTCTACCCCAATACCATCTATCTTTTTACCTGAAGCAGTCATATAGTTGGCAACCGTAAGCTTGACCGCTTGCTCATCGTTAAGCGGTATCACCGATTGTACAGAGCCTTTGCCGTAACTGACCTCACCTAAGACAGTGCCACGCTTTTGCGCTTGCAAGCTACTGGTCAACACTTCTGCCGCTGACGCCGAATAGCGATTTTGCAACACCACTACCGGTAGTGCCTCAAGCAATGCTGCACCTCTAGTCGACAATGTACGGGAATCTGCTTGGCGACTCTTTATCTGTACCACATCCGTATCTGTCATAAATAGGCTAGCAACGCTCACAGCGGATGCCAATACGCCACCTGGATTATCACGTAAATCTAGTAGTATTCCTGTGACAGGCTTATCCAAATCGATCAAACTTTGTAGCAGTTTTTCACGGCTATTATTTTGAAATGCTGGCAACCTAACAATGGCCATACCATCTACAAAACGAGTTTCAATAATTTGAGGATGGCTATTATTACGTTGTAAAGTGGTGACATGTTTACGGCGTCCTGCCTTGGACGTCACCACATCTACTTGCGTACCGGCAATGCCTGTCAAAAGCTGCTCGATATCGTTACTTTCTTCATCTTCGCCAAGCTTAAACTCATCGACTTGGTGTAGATAATCGCCAACTGCGATACCCTTTTTATCGGCAGGTGAATCATCCAGTACCTCAGTGATGACCCAATAACCCAAGGCTGATTGATACTCAACTTTGATGCCAATATCGCCGACATCGCCTTCCGTAAAAGCACGCAGATTCTCATAAGCTTCAGCGTCCAAAAATTCCGCATGGCTATCGAGCTTGGTCAACATGCCGCTCATAGCATTATTAAACAGTTCTTCATCATTAACCGTATCGACATATTCACGACGCACCAAATCAATCAAAGCAACAAAGGTCTTCAACGTTTCAGGAGAAATAGCATTTAATGACACTTGAGCCACTTCGGCAGGAATGTCGGTATTAATAATAGGCGATTCATTGTTCAGCACACTTTCATCCGCCACACTATCAATTAAATCGTCAGCTTGATCAGCAGATTCAAGCATATCAGCAATATCTGATAGATCATCTGCACCGTTATCTAATGGTACATTATCAGCATTTAAACTGATGAGTTGTAAGCTTGCCGTACGACTTGCGTTGCGCCCTGCCGCAGTATCTTTGACAGCCGCTTGCGCTGGTATAGCAATCATACTTAAGCCCAGAAAACCCACGATAAGCGTCGGCTTTAAGACATTAGTGTAGCTAGATATCGTACTCATTGATTGCTCGAGTCTTTTAGAGGTCAATGGAAATGTACGACTGATAGGAGTGTTAAAATGCATAAAAATCACCTGAAAATTTGTCCAAAGTTAAGCCATCATTATTATAGGATTGTTATATGGTTATTATTGAATAATAGCCCATAAGATAGCATCAAGCACCCTTATAAGAATAGGAGAGTATTGCAAGTAACTTAGGTGAAATGTTAGACAAAATGTAGCAACAAAAAAGGGAGAGCTGATCAATAGCTCTCCCTTTTAATATTAATTTACTTTGAAAGTAATGTAACGCTACTAGTATAAATTTCTAGCGCCTTATTATAATTGGATTATTGATGGGCAACTAACAGACTTTCGCCTGTCATCTCTTTCGGCGCTTCGATATCCATTAAGGCCAAAATAGTAGGTGCAACATCACTAAGCTTACCGCCGCTACGGACTTGTACTTTTTTCTCACCGACATAAATAAGTGGCACGTGCTCAGTAGTATGCTGAGTATGGACTTGACCACTCTCATAGTCTTGCATCTGCTCACAGTTGCCATGATCTGCTGTAATCAGCATATCGCCGCCTGCCGCACGTACTGCTTCTGCCACGCGCCCAACGCAGATATCTAACGCTTCTACTGCTTGCACCGCAGCATCAAAGATACCAGTGTGACCGACCATATCACCATTGGCATAATTGACAACTAGCACGTCATATTTACCAGATTCTATCGCTTCCACCAATCTATCTGTCACTTCAGGCGCGCTCATCTCAGGCTGCAAGTCATAAGTAGCAACATCTGGCGATGGCACTAAGATGCGTGTCTCACCTTTATATTCATCTTCACGCCCACCACTAAAGAAGAACGTCACATGAGCATATTTTTCAGTTTCAGCAATACGTAACTGGGTCTTGCCCTTATCTTGCAAATACTCGCCAAGAGTATTGGTCAATGAATTTGGATAATAAGCGATGCTGGTTTTAGGATTATCTGCTAACACATCAGAATACTTGGTCAACATCACAAATGCCGCAAGTTTTGGCTGCTTATTGCGGGCAAATCCTGAAAACTCATGATCCGGTAATACGAAAGCTTGCGCAAGCTCACGAGCACGGTCAGCACGGAAATTCATAAAAATAAGAGCATCATTGTCATCAACGGTATAAGGTACCTCATCACGTCCAATTACGACCGTTGGATTAATGAATTCGTCGGTTTCGCGTGCTTTGTACGCAGCTTGCACTGCCCCATCAGCACGAGTTGCTAAACGATCCGCTTTACCTTCAGTGATCAGCTCATAAGCTTTTTGCACGCGATCCCAGCGATTGTCACGATCCATTGCATAGTAACGCCCAATAATAGTCGCAATCTGTACACGACCACTCTCATAATGGGCATTCAACTTTGCGATATGATCACGAAGACGATTGATATATTTATCAGCAGACTTAGGCGGCGTGTCACGTCCATCTAAAAAGCAATGCACAAAGACGTTTTTGGCACCATGTACCAATGCGGAATGGCACATTGCTTCAATATGGTCTTGATGAGAATGGACGCCACCATCTGACAGCAAGCCCATAATATGCACATTGCCGCCCAATGTATTGGCGGCTTTTACTGCATCGACCAAGGCTTCATTTTTATAAAAATCACGACTGGCAACTTCACTTGAGATACGAGTTGAATCTTGATAAAGCACGCGCCCAGCGCCCAAATTCATATGCCCAACTTCTGAATTACCAAACTGACCATCTGGCAAACCAACATCTTCTCCTGACGCTGATATCAATCCATGCGGATACTGTTCATAAATATTATCTAAATTTGGCATATTAGCGGCAGCAATGGCATTATCTTTATCATCTTCACGATGCCCAAACCCATCTAATATCATTAATACACGCGGCACTTTCTTATTATTATCACTATCTTGCTGCTTGCTTAATTGTGGCTGATTATCGTCGATAGATTCTGATTGTTGCTGGGTATTGGTCATGGATTACCGCTCCTCAAGTGAATGAACGCCTATAATGCTGTATTAGGATGTCTAAAGTTGTCTATATTAGCACACATCTTGAAATAGCTGAAAAGTGAGCTTCTAAGTCAACAATTGATTACTATATGAATAGTTTAGGATTTAATAATAATCTTATGGTAATCATGCTAATTATCAAACTCACGTAGCAATCTGTAAATCGTACTTGCAATCACTCAAACCATTGGTTAAGATAATTATATTCTGAAGTGTTGGCTAGCAGATGTTTATTCCCTGAGCCGATAATGCTTTACCAGGATGTGGTACCTATTGCTTCATTGTGTATGCCTGCACCGCTTGCGGTGTATCAGGAAACCTGCCGAGGCAGTGACGCATCCGCCCTGAACTTCACGGTTCATGGGTCACCATCTTGCGGCGGCACTTCGGTTGTTATATTCGGTTAGTAGTTTTTTTATTTATAAGCACTATATTTATAAAGAATGAATTACAGCTACTAAAAAGCCCCTTTTGTCATTGACGAAAGGGGCTTTTTCTATGCTCGTCTATTAATTCAACTATTCGTCATTAGCAGATTTAGTGATTTTTTTCACGTCTTTAGGAATGGTTTTTGCTGTCCCATCAATCGTTGTATGCTGTTTGAACACATCACCAAACGGATTTTGTTGTTGCTGACCAAACGGATTTTGGCCATTCGTGCCGCCTGCTCCGCCGAATGGGTTTTGACCTCCCATGCCGCCAGCACCACCGAATGGGTTTTGTCCGCCGCCCATTTGTCCACCCATCTGCTTGGCCATCATCTCCATCATTTTTTGTTGATTGTTCATGACGTAATTATTGGCAAAGTCTTTGAGCTTTTTCTGTACGGGTGGCAAGATAACCAGTAACGCCAATAAGTCACTAAGCACACCGGGAATGAGTAGCAAAATACCAGCCGCTGCCATAGCCACACTTTTGATCATGGTTGACTCTTGCGGACGCATCGACGGATTCATCATACCGCCTGCCTTCATCTGCTGGGCCATTGGGTTGAGAGCGGCCATGCCTTTGCGCAGGAGCGAAATACCGATGACGGCGGCGATAATAAACCAAATAAACACCAACCAGCCACTCGTAAATTGAGCAAGCAAATACCAAAGCAGCATCTCGATAATAAACCATACAATGGCAATACCAACTATCTGACCCATAAAGTGTCGTCCTATAAAATAAAAACCAATAAATTGAGCGCCATGCAAATTAAAATGGCTAACATATGATGTATATGGGGATTGATTGCTATACTATCAAACTTACGGCTAATTTTTAAGCCATAAAACAAAATGTAAGTAAGACGGAACACTATGGCAATTATTATTGGGATTGATCCAGGTTCACGCATGACCGGCTATGGCATCCTTCAACAAACGGGCGATAAGCTCACCTATATTGATTCAGGCACCATTCGTACAGATACCAAAGAGATGCCTGAACGCCTAAAACGTATTTTTAATGGCTTGACGCGTATTACTCAGCATCATCTAAAATATGCAGATGAGCCTATTTATACGGCAATTGAACAAGTATTTATGGCAGAAAACCCTGATTCAGCGCTTAAGCTTGGGCAAGCACGTGGCGCAGCCATTGCAGCGATGGTAGCCCTGGATTTGGAAGTTTCAGAATATACTGCACGCCAAATCAAACAAGCCGTTTGCGGCTATGGCGCAGCAGCAAAAGAGCAAGTACAAGAAATGGTGTGCCGGATACTGACTCTGGATTTTGTACCACAACAAGATGCGGCAGACGGTCTTGCCTGCGCCATCTGTCATGCACACTCAAGCCATTCAATGAACAAATTGATATTAAATAGTGCCATGCGCGGGCGCGGTGCGTCTAAGAAAAAAGGTCGCTGGCGCTTAACTGAAGAAGATTTAGGCAATTTGCGTTAAAACAAGCAATTAAGCAATTAAGCAATTAAGCAATTAAGCAATTAAGCAATTAAGCAATTAAGCAATTAAGCAATTAAGCAATTAAGCAATTAAGCATAAAAAAACACGCGGTCAAATGGCGCGTGTTTTTTTATGCTCGTTTAAGGTTACTATTTAATGTATTCATTCGTTAATAACCAATCAGCCCTATTCTACGACTGAGCTTTCAATAACGGCGTCCAAGACATAGGCATATTCTTCACCTTCTGATACCTTATCGCTGTCTAATTGATAACGTTGTAGGCGTAGCACTTCATCATGCTTACCATCATGCTCATAGCCATCAATCTCACCATTAAATGCAGCCCACTTGCCTTCACTGACTTTAATACCTTGATCATTATAGGTGACTGGTTTTACTTGCAAACACATCTCTAAGCTATTATCAGAGCACACTGTTTCATTGGCATTTACGGCCCAAAATACCGTCTCACCTTTACTATTGTACTTGGCTTGTGACGTCAACCTACCTTTCCAAGTCAAAGTAACCGCATTGCTGGTCACTTGCGTTAGGACTGGGTTATCACCTTCAGTGACACTGAGCTCACTAGTACCCTGCATCAAAGTATCTAAACGATTTTCTGCCTTATTTAGATTTTCGCATAGCATTTTGGTACTCATGCTGTCTTCTGTCGTTAACGTATGACCTTGCAACTCATAACCTGCACTCATAGTGTTACAGCCTACACCATAATTTAGTGTGTTATGACCTTGGTTTTGTTTAAACGACAGCATTACTTGGTTTTTAATATCTACAAGCGTCGTTATGACAGGTCCACCACTTTTATCATCAATATCGATTAGTGTCCAACGATAACGTGCAAGATTTTCAATCATTTGTTCTTCAGCACTCATCTCGCTTGCCTTAGCTAACGTGGCATTATTATTCGCTATATCAGCATCTGCAGTGCTAACATTGGTATCAGCTGACTCGAGATTTGCATCCGTTGGAACAGACGCATCTTGGCAAGCACTTAATGCCAGACTTATCGCTAGCATACTTGGCAATAGGGCGGATTTAAAAGATAGTGTCATGAAGATCATACCTTGCAGTTATACTTTTTAATTCAACTTTTTGACCCATTTAATCTACAAAATCTGACTGTCACAATTATAAGACGGATATCAGTCAAATTCTTCAAAGGGCATTTAAAAAGATGCTTATAAAAGGGTAATAATCTGACCACTATAGCGCTCATAAGTGATATAGGTGTAACGAAGTGTTTAATTTTATAGATTCATAGTAAATTTCGGTGTAATGGACAAAATTCATGCTAAAAAGTAGAAGGTAGTCGCTAATGGACATAATTCATGCTATTTGAGTGACTTTGATGCTAAAAAGTCTTTAATAAACCGTAACTTACGGCGCTCATTTAGCCCATGATGACTGTGTAATTGTCGCTTTAACTCACTAAACAAACCTTCAAGAGAATTTGTGGTGCTTGGTATGTCTAACTGCTCACATTCTTGATAAGTAAATAACCAATCACTATTGGTTCTGAGACTACGATAAGCACTTCTAAGACGCTTGTGGGTGTACCACGTTTTACCAGTATCGTCATTGGTACTACGCTCATTAAGATAATCTTCATGAGTCAAATACCAATAATCTAAGTGCTCTATGAAGTCAGCTTTATTAAGCTGTGTTAAGTCTAAAGCAAGCCCTCTAAGTTCAATGCTCGCGATGTTCTTAGGACGACGAGTCAGGTAACGAGTCACTATTTGCATTTGATGAAACTGACACATCTGACAAGGGGTGCTAATAAAAAGCGTTCTAAGTCCTCGTCTGCCATCGCAGGTAATGCTTTGTACATCAACGCCTAACGATGCTAAGTGATCCACTCCTTGCTTATAAGCACTGTTGGTTTCATGACTCACTACAGCGTAATAAAGAACGGTTCTAGTGGTGTTGTCCATAAAGACCATTAAACCAAACTTGCGACCAAAGTAGGTGGTGTCCATGATGATATTAGCAGTCGTAGGACGTTTAACTGGATACTGGGTACTGACTTTATCTAAGCGCCTTTGAATGGTTTTAAGACTACAGTGATACTTATCAGCCAGTTGTTTGTAGGTCTGTTTCCCTTGGGTATATTCAGTCCAAAGGGTTTGATTATTGAGTCTTTTACCACCTAAAAACTGCCGTCTGCAAGCCAGACATTGATACTGTTGTTTGCCTAGCTTGCGTCCATTCTTTTTGATGTGTTTATCACGACAAAAAGGGCAGTTTTTTGATTCATGGCGTTGATTCCTTGCAAATATAGACAGTATATAGCGTTAGACCCTACGCCAGCATGAAAAATGTCCATTACACCTAAATTTCACATATATGCTGATCCTATTTTTAATGTTAACCATAGCAAAACAGCCCTGCGTCGTTAGGAATTATCCTCGTTACGCAAAGCTGTTGCTGCTTATCATTACATTTTTAAAAAATTTACTACTTTAATCTTCTTCATGAACAGGTTTGGCTTTTGCCATGTTTTTGATGCTAAAACGCTCGTTCATCATTTGGTAAAAACGGGCAAGATTGTCGCCTTGTTCATTGGGATTGACTTGAAGGACTTTGCCAAAATCTAAACCCAAATACAGCACAATATCAGCAAAGCTCAGCTGGTCACCGACCAGATACTCATGACCCTCCAACAGGGTTTCAAAATATGCTAATGCTTTGACAGCACGTGCGATAGATGGTGCGACAAACTCTGGTACTTGCTCAACACGCTGGGCTTTTGATGGGTGGCTATGCTGAAAGGCGAGCATAAAGTTATATAGCACCTCAAATTCGGCGATACGGCGCATAGAGCATACTTGCGCACGCTGTACCACATCATTGCCCATCACCGAGCGCTCACCATAAACACGGTCGAGATATTCGCACACTGCCTGCGAGTCATTGAGTACAGTACCATCATCTAATGTCAAAACAGGTACGGTTTGCATGGGATTTATTTTGGTAAATGCCTCTGACATTTGCTCGTTGGCAGCAAAATCGATATCAATCACATCGAGGTCATCCATATCATCAATATCGATACCTTTTGATGCTAGCAAAATAAGTGCTTTCCGTGGATTAGGTGCTGTACGGGTGACATATAATTTTTTCATAAAAACTCCTTGTAAGGTGGGCTTAAAAGCGACTTAGCGCTGCTATATTTTATTATGATTGTTGTGTCATCAAGTATCAAATGCACTATTAACTCAAGTATTAACGATAACGATTCATCTCTAAATCATGCATACTTGATTTACTAGTTATAGCGTACTCTGTTCATCATAGCAAAGCCTTATTTAGCTGATGCTTCTGATGTTAAGCTGAATAACAGAAAGCCCCACAATTTTGCATTATGGGGCTTTTTAAATCATCTCTTCATCAAGCTCACATGCTCCAGCTTATTATTTATTAGGTGCAGGAGTGGTACGTAGATACGGCTTAATTTCTGTGTGACCTTTTGGATATTTGGCAGCGATATCTTCGTTTTTAACACTTGGCGGAATGATAACGTCATCACCATCTTTCCAGTCTACTGGCGTTGCGATGTTGTATTCATCAGACAATTGCAGTGCGTCAATCACACGAAGAATCTCGTCAAAGTTACGTCCACAGCTAGCAGGATAGGTCAGTGTTAGTCGAATCTTTTTGCTTGGGTCAATAATAAAGACGCTACGTACGGTATGCGTGCTGTCTGCATTTGGATGCATCATGTCATACAGCTCAGCCACTTCTTTATTAGGATCAGCGATGATGGGGAAGTTCAGTTCAGTACCTTGAGTTTCACCGATATCTTTTGCCCAGGCATGATGGTCATCGATACCGTCAACAGAGATACAAATTGGCTTCACGCCGCGCTTTTGAAATTCGCCATTTAGCGCAGCAGCACGACCGAGCTCAGTGGTACATACTGGGGTAAAATCGGCTGGATGTGAGAAGAAAACCACCCAATTATCACCCGCCCATTCATGGAAATTGATATCACCTTCAGTAGTGGTTGCATCAAAATTTGGTGCGGTATCGCCTAAACGTAAATGTGCCATGCTTGATTCCTTATTTATGATTGTGACGAGCGCTATTATCGAATGCTATCTACGCGCTCTCTTATTATCAACGACATACTCAGCGGTTAAAATATCTACCAAGCATCTCAACAAAAAAACTGACTTTATCTTAACAAACTGGTTATGAATGTCTTGTGACGGATTGTAATGCGGTTATTCCTTTTATTACTAACACGAAGGTAGCAAAATTATTCTTTGAAAACAAAGTAATGAGGTAAAAAGTGAGAAGTTAAATAGACGTTTATATCACCATCCCTGAATCCCACAGACAAAACTCACCAAACTTTCCACGCTTACTCGTACCACCTGCGGCACGCCCAGCATCTGTTAATAACAACTCACCTTCTTGCTCTTGCAAATACCCCGCTGTCAGTAATTTATCGTTTAATTCTTGGGTTTTAAAGCCCAGCTCTTTGGCAAGCTTTGCCGTCGTTAACTTAGAATAATTAGGTGTTGCTACTTCTGTAGGTTTAGCAGAATGAGTTTCAGTAGGGACTCGAGAAGCACTCTCAGAACTAAGGTTGTTATCAACACTATTACTAGGCTCAATTATTTTCTCAAGTGACATTCTGACTTCATCACTGATACGAATAATGCGCTGGGCTTCTTCATAAGTATCGGCATAGAGTTTCGCATCTTCATTACGGTAAATCAGTACGCCCATTTCATTATTATTGACTTGGCTGAATTCATAAAGGTTTAAGCTCGTAATAATGCACTCATTTTCGTTCAGGTAACACTTTGCATGCAAGTTTTTACAAAAGCTGGTGCGAATAAAAGTCAGATTTTTGAGCCAGTTTATTTCTTCTGGGTGCAAATCATTCTTGCCATAAACGATTCTAATATCAATTTTGAGACGATTACGATCTTCTAGCAACTCTTTAATACGCTCATTCAGCTTTAGATAGGGGCTAATAATAATCAATCTATCAGACGCATTTTTAATCAACTCTTCTAAATGATAAGTCGTGCCACTGCTGTTTAAAAATTTTGCCATTTTAATACCCTCACCATCTACGATTAAAATTTATACTTATTCACAAAAAAGCCCATCCCTAGCGTACTAGAAATGGGCAACATTGCAAACCACTATTGTTCAGTATTTTCTTACAATAAATATGAACTGCACTAATGATAAATTAAGCGGGTTTATAACTATCACGTAAGCTCACGATTTGGTTAAAGACAGGCTTATCACTGCTATGATCTTCGCTATCAGAGATAAAGTAACCTTCACGCTCAAACTGGAAGCGCGTGCCAGCGTCTGCATTGACCAATGATGGCTCAACTACAGCATTTAGCTCAGTCAATGAGTTAGGATTCAAGGCTTGATGGACGTCAGCGACGCCACTTGGGTCTTCGACACTAAATAGCTGCTCATACATGCGCACCGTTGCTGAAACGCCTTGGCTAGCCGATACCCAATGAATCACGCCTTTAACTTTACGACCTTCAGGATTATTGCCCAAAGTCGCCGGATCAATCGTTGCTTTAAGCTCAATCACGTTACCGCTATCATCTAAAATATGCTCCGTCACGGCCAATACATAGGTATTACGCAGACGAATTTCATTTTTCTCTGGTGATAAACGCTTATAACCTGCTGGCGGCTCAATTTCATAATCGCCTTGGTCAATATAAATGGTCTCAGTAAATGGAATTTCACGTTCACCCATATCGACATTGGGATGATTGGGCTGAGTTAGCCATAAAGTCTGCGAGGCATCGTCAAAACGTGCTTGAACGGTGTCAGCCTTTTGCAAATCCCAACTGCTAACAGCATCGCTAAAGTTGGTAATGGTCACTTTTAATGGCTTAAGTACCGCCATACCACGACCAGTTGTCGTCTCTAGTGACTGACGAATACTAAATTCTAATAAGCGAAAGTCTACAACACTGTCTACTTTGGTCACGCCAACACGCTCACAGAAATCACGTAAGCCTTCTGGTGTATACCCACGGCGACGCATGCCAGCAATCGTCGGCATACGTGGATCGTCCCAACCGCTAACGATATTTTCATCAACCAGCTGCTTTAATTTGCGCTTACTGGTCAATGTATGGTCGACATTTAGACGAGAGAACTCATACTGATGCGGCGGTTGCTCAAAGCCAACTTTTTCTATTGCCCAGTCATAAAATGGACGATGGTCTTCAAACTCTAACGTACATAATGAATGGGTAATGCCTTCAAGCGCATCAGATAACGGGTGAGCAAAGTCATACATCGGATAAATGCACCATTTATCCCCCGTTTGGTGATGTGCTTGATGCATAATTCGATAGATAACAGGATCACGTAGGTTCATATTAGGGCTTGCCATATCAATCTTGGCACGTAGCACTGCTTTACCTTCAGCATATTTGCCCTCTTTCATATCATCAAAGAGTTGCAAATTTTCTTCAACACTGGCATTACGATGTGGTGACGCTGTGCCTGCTTCATTAAATGAGCCACGATTTTCTTTAATTTGCTCAGGCGATTGCAAATCTACATAAGCATCGCCTTGCTTGATCAGCTGAATCGCCCAAGCATGAAGTTGGTCGAAATATCCTGAGGCATGGTACGCCTCTCCTGCCCACTCAAAGCCCAACCATTTTACATCATTCTCGATGTTATCAATGAAGTCTTGCTTTTCTGCGGTTGGGTTGGTGTCATCAAAGCGCAGGTTGCAGATGCCGCCAAACTCCTCAGCCACACCAAAGTTTAGGCAGATGGACTTTACGTGTCCCAAGTGCAAGTAACCATTTGGCTCAGGTGGAAAACGAGTGACAATCTGTTGGTATTTCTGCGCATTAACATCATCACGAATAATATTACGAATAAAGTCGTTTTTGTGTTCGTCTTTTTGTGCATTATTGCTTGAGTGCTCACTCATCGGGCATTGCTCCTAACGCAAATGGTCAATTCATACGACGTGCCATCACGCCTCATGTAAAATTCAAAATATTTGATAAAGTAAAACGATATCGTAAAACAAGCCTCAGCCATTAAATTTAAGCCAATTTACAAAAATTTGGGTTATAAAAACAGTGTGTTATAAACACCAAGCTATGATGACTTTTTGTCAAAATCGTTTAGAAATGGGTAAAGTTGCGTTATTCTATCAGCTTTTGCAAACGCATTAACAGCCTGATACATGACACGGGATAAAAAAGCCGTTAGACTAGCCATAACTTTTTATCCACCAACTTTTTATCCACCACTTAACAGCGTCATTTTAGGCGCTGCAATAAAGAGGAATATCCTATGGTAGACATGCCACCAGTAGTAGAACTTGACACCAGTATGGGTGCGATCGTTATCGAACTCAATGAAGAAAAAGCACCAAAAACCGTTGAAAACTTTTTAAACTACGTAAAATCTGGTCATTATGATGGCACGATTTTCCATCGCATCATTGACGGCTTTATGATTCAAGGCGGTGGAATGGACGCTGAGATGAATGAAAAAGCCACCAACAAGCCAGTAGAAAACGAAGCAGATAACGGTTTAAAGAACGACGCTGGCACGATTGCTATGGCGCGTACGCAAGATCCACATTCAGCGACTAGCCAATTTTTTGTCAACGTAAAAGACAATGACTTCTTAAACCATTCTGGCAAAAACATGCAAGGTTGGGGTTATACCGTATTTGGTAAAGTAACAAGCGGTATGGACGTCATCGAAAAAATGCGTGGCGTCCCAACCGGTCGTTTCGGCATGCATGCTGATGTACCAAAAGAGCCAGTGGTTATCAATTCAGCCACCATCATCACTCAGTAATCATTCTTCAATAGTTATTACTCAGTAGCGATGAATCAGTGAAAGCTTATGAGTCGTTACTGTTTAAAGTTATGAGGATAAGGATAAATGCAAAGTTTCAGCCATCTAATTACCACCCGCCCTCATGAGGTGCGACAAGTATTGATTAGCGATTTGCATTTATCGCCTGAAGAGCCTGCCTTAGTGCAGGCTTTTTTGGCGCTGCTTGATGATTGCCTTGCTCTGCCTGCGCTAAAACGCCTATTTATATTAGGTGACTGGTTTGAAGTCTGGCTTGGGGATGATTTTTATTTGTCTTTATCCGAAGAGGAACGACAAAAACATTGGCTCACACCACTTATCATTAAATTAAAAAAACTGCGCATAGCTGGCTGCGAGATTTTGGTCATGCACGGCAACCGCGATTTTTTGTTAGGGCAGCCATTTTGTAATATATTCGGTGGCGAGCTTATTTATGAGCCGTATACATTAACCGTTGGACAGCAAAACTATCGCTTAGAACACGGTGATGCACTATGCGTTGATGACAAAAAGTATCAGTTTTTTCGTAAAGTAATGCGTAATCGTTTGACGCAGTGGTATTTGCTTAATAAATCGTTAGAGAAACGCTTGGCGATTGCTGATAATATGCGGCAAAAGAGTCAGCAAAATAATGCCAATAAAGCGGCTCATATCATGGATGTTAATGAAGCAGCAGTGAATAAAGCTATTTATCGCTTTGACGCTCTACTACATGGTCATACCCATCGTCCTGAAATCCACCAAAGTAATGAGGGTAAAACTCGCTATGTCCTTGGTGATTGGCGACTGTTAAATAAGGACAAGCGACAGCAAAAAGTGAGTGCCGTGATTGGTGCGATTACAGCAAGCGTAGATGAAGGTATTATTGCTGAGAGTGCAGAGTTTAACTTATTTGAATTTAACATTACTATTTAAATACCTAAACATCAAAACTGCTGCTGTTATCCTTATACAATGAAAAACTCCGTTATAAAACGGAGTTTTTTTTATTTAGTAACATCGTTATTTTTAAACAACCTTTGAAAACAACGATTATCCAAAAATAGTGATTTCAACCTATCTCACCACCCAGCCAATGAAGACGCGCTACGCTGAGTAATAAAACCATCTGGCGTTTGACCGTTGGCTGCTTGCCAGCGCTGGAATGCATTGCGAGTATTGGTACCTACGATACCATCAGAGCCTTTTGTATCGTAGCCTGAGCTTGTCAAACGCTGTTGTAAATTGCGTACTTGCGACGTTGATAACGGACGCTCATAACGCGGCCATGACTTTTGCAAACCGCCTTGTCCAATCAGCGCTTTACCCAGTAAGCTAACACCAAGGGCATAGCTTGATGAATTGTTATAGACTTTTATGACATCAAAATTTGGACTGAGTAGCAGTACTGGACCGTCTTTACCCGCTGGCAGCCACAACTCCATTTGAGTGTTACCATCCAAGGACACATCGGCTATGGTATCGACGCCCATTGACGCCCATCTAGCAGCAGGCTGCTTAGTACCAACCAGTGTGTAATCAAATGATGACGGAATGGTTGCTTCATAAAATGGTGCCAAACCACGTACCCAACCTGAATTGCTCAGATAATTAGCAGTAGATGCCAAGGCGTCGCCCGTCGACCATGGATTGCGATGTCCATTACCATCACCGTCAACGCCATGTTTAAGCCAGGTATCAGGGATAAACTGCGTCTGCCCCATACCGCCTGCCCAAGAGCCGTCGAGCTGTGACCAAGACACATCGCCGCGCTGTAATAGTGTCGCTAGTGATAATAGCTGAGTTTCGGCAAATTCTTGACGGCGCCCATCATAAGCAAGGCTAGCTAGCGAGCTTGGAATACTACTATTACCTGTTACTACGCCGTATGACGACTCCATGCCCCAAATCGCTGCAATGATTTCTGCATTGACGCCATATTGCGACTGTAACTGCGATAAATACGTGCGTTGCTCAGCGAACTTACGCTTGCCAGTACTGACGCGACCATCTGATACCGCAGAATCGACATATTCCCATGGCATTTTTGAAAACTCTGGCTGTCCTGAATCAAGCGAGATGACTTGTTGATTTAAATACGCAGAATCGAGCAGACGACGAACCGTAGCAGCATCATGACCTGATGAAATGGCACGCATAGAAAAATCAGACTTCCAATCAGAAAAACTATTGTAGCTTGGCTTTGCGGGTGTTGGTTTAATGACCGGTGCTGGAGTCGGCTTCACTTGAATGGTTTGAGTCTGGGTAATTTGCACATTACCTTGACGAACTGGCTTATTAGGTTGCTGCATCGCCTGCTGACTGGTACAACCAACCATTACTAAGGCAGGGAAAAAGGCAAGGTAGTGTTTATTTAATCGCATAAGAGGTCTCAAGTATCCGTAAGTAAGGTGCAATGTGGCTTAGATAATTCCATTTAATTGCCAAACAATAATAAATTTAACGCCCTAGTACCGCTCGTGGATCGATAGGGTTGCCATTTAAGCGTACTTGAAATTCCAAACCCACTTGATTGGTCTGACCACTATTACCCATATTTGCGATACGTTGACCACGCTGAACGCTATCGCCCTCTTTCACTAACAGCTGGCTGTTATGGGCATAAGCAGTGATATAGTTGTCACTATGACGAATCATAATCAAGTTGCCATACTCTGGCAGACCGTTACCCGAATAAAGAACCGTACCTGATTGACTTGCTTGCACTGGATCACCTACGTTACCAGCAAACCACATGCCCATCGTGCTAGATGCTGCATCGAAATTGCGGGTTATTTGATTGCGAGTCGGATACTCATAGCCTGACGTTGCATTGGCAGTCACTTCATAGACGGGCGGTTGTGAATAGTTAGGCGTGCTGCTCACAGGCGGTGTATAGGTTGGCTGTGTAGGTGCAGAGTCATTGTTCGAAGCGTTGTAGCGATTACTATTATTAGCGCTTGCCGGCTCACCTTGCCATAGTTTGAGCCACTGACCACTATAAATGGTGTATTTACTGTCTAGGCCATTCAGTGAACCAATTTGACGGTAATTGAGATTATAGCGCGCCGCCACTTGACTGACCGTATCGCCGCGCTGCACACGATGATAGTTAGGAACCCCTTGATTATTGGTAATAATCTTCGGTCCCGCTTGGTTGGCTGATTGGTAAGTGGGTTTGGTGGCGCAACCTACCATCGTTACTGTGGCAGCCGCCATCGTGCCCAGCAATGCCACCGTGATAAATCGCGATCCAGCAATAAGCTTCTTCATACAAGATTTCCTATTCTTTATGTTACGTACAAACTCCTTGTGTGACTCACAAGCATTTTGCTAACTGTTATACCGTTTAAGTGTTTAGCTATCTTAGCTGCCATCATCAATATTCGATTCATCTTACAGCATTAACGCTGATAGCATATCGAGTGTGGCGGCTGGCGTATGGTGCAAACGTACAGGCGATAGACTGATGTAACCTGCGGCAACCGCTTGATCATCAGTCATAGTAGTACCAGACGAAACATGATCAGTATTATCTGCCCATATATCCTGACGCTTGCGTAGTGATAACCAATATGCATCTCGCCCGCGTGGATCTACCACATGGTGGACAGGACGCGCTATCTTCCTATGCCCCAAAACTGTCATTTTGCGACCGTTAATCTCATCAGCATTACTCACATCAGGAATATTAACGTTTAATACGTGATAGGGCAAATTTTTGCAAATATCCAATATTGGCGTATCTGTCAATAATTTCACAATCTCACTTGCTGCCATTTGATAATGACGCTCACATTCCTGCTCACTGCTTTTTGCCCCACCGCCTACCAATGAGGTCGCAATAGCGGGTATACCAAATAACTGAGCGGTTAATGCCGCCCCAAAAGTGCCTGAAAACAAAACGTCTTGACCAAGATTGGCACCTGAATTGATCCCCGTAATCACACAATCAAAATCCGTGTCAGAATATATTTCGTTTAATGCCAGATAGATACAGTCAGCTGGTGTGCCATTGACAGCAATAAAACCAGAAGGCAATTGATGCGTATATAAGGGTGTGGTGATACTTAATGCACTGGCGCAGCCACTTTGCTCGCTATTTGGCGCGACAACCATGACCTCGGCCATAGTAGATAATGCCTCATATAGTGCCAGCAAACCTGGTGCATAAACCCCATCGTCATTGCTCATTAAAATCTTCATATTTACTCAATCTATTTATGAATGACCGTTCATCCACTTATCTACGTTATTTGCGTAAAGTTGCTATAATCACCGCTATTGGCACTAAGGTCATTCTACTTAAAAGCATAATAATCAAAGCTATATCAGTTGTTTATACTGCTCATCTATGTCTGTTTGCATAGTAAATAGCTATGATTATTTCGGGCGATTATACCCTAATAGACTATTGAGACGAACCCACTCTTCATACATAATTTGCATAATAACGTAGTTTATTGAATGATTTGCCCAGAGCAAGACTCCTATTTTTCATCATTAAAAACCTGCGCTGAGGTTACAGTAGGCTACAACCCACAACATTTACAACTTATACTTTTATGTTGAGGTAACTTACCGGTTTATAATACGGCTATGTTGCTGGAGACCTGATTTAGCTCACAATATCTCTACACATAAATCAATATTTTATGTGACATTTGTTTTTTTACCCATTAACATAGCACCATTAAATAAAGATAAGCGAGTGTGATACTGAATGAAAAATCAATCGATATTATCTATGACTTCTGTATTGGCAAGAAGTGCCTCAAAAGTCGGGCTAGCAGCATTGATAACATCTATTGCGATGCTGTCTCAAGCCACAAATGCTGCACCCAATTCTGCGACGACCATACCTTTAGATTTATCTGGTATCAATATCACAAAACATGAAATTGCGGTTATGCAAGTGCTGTCAGAGATATGCCCGCCGATGCTAAATGGTAAGCAAAAGCAACGTTTTTATAAGTCTTATAACGTGCAGCTTCATGAGTTGATGCCATCATTAGAAGACCCAAAAGCAGCTATCCAGTACTTATCTACTCAGCAAGATTATCGTCAAATTCTGCAAGGTATTCGTAGCTGGACGATGGGATTTTCTAAGCAAGACAATAAAGCATTGTGTGAAGATTTAGCGAATGCTGAATATCAGTAGTAGCCCTTTATTGATACGCTATGTTATCGAAATACGTTTTTAAGCCATAGTAAGAGGTTAAAGAGGTAAAGATCGCCATAATTAATGATAACAATCTACTTTCTTATCTCTTTAATATCTGTATAAAGTGGTCAAATAAGTATTATATAAGCCAGTGCTGAATGTTTATTTAGATGACTCGCTACAAAAAGCTTGCTGCCATCCCTATTATTTAATAAGGATAGCAGCAAGCTTTTTTATGAGTGAAGTTTATAAAATTATTCGCTTTATTTTTAATAACGTCTTATTTTATTGTATTTATCGTTTCCCCATCGGGCGGCATTTTGCTAAGATAAGGCGTTAATTTTATGTCCGTTGCTTTAGTTTCCTCTACTCTCAAAAAATCTATGGTTTAACCTGAGATTTAACATAGTCTGCCAAAGATTGTGTAAAGGTATGGTGTTGGGGACAAGTGACAGATACATTTGGTTTTATGATGCGGTGTAACAATCTATGACAGTAAAGCGTGTGAAAAAACAGCTGGTGCAGCTGGTAGTGGGTGTCAGTATTTCTATGGGTGCAGTGATGGCAAGTGCAGCCATACAGCCGCCTGAGATGGCAAATACTGCGTATGTATTAATGGACTATAACACGGGTGAAATTTTGGCACAGAAAAATGCCAATCAAGCCTTGCCGCCAGCATCTTTGACCAAAATGATGACCAGTTACATCATTGAACAGCGCTTAGCTTCAGGCGATCTCAAAGAAACCGATCAGGTATTGATGAGTCCAAGTGCTTGGTGCCGCGGCAGTAGTAGCCAGTCGTGCATGTATGTACCGGTGAATAAGAGCGCGAGTGTTATAGATATGCTACGCGGTATTATTATTCAATCAGGTAATGACGCCTCAAAAGCAATGGCTGAGCATATCGCTGGTAGCGAAGCATCGTTTGCTATCTTGATGAATGAGCAAGCGCAAAAGATTGGTATGAAGAATACCCATTTCGTCAACTCTACTGGTATGCCTGATGAGGGTCACCAAGCATCTGCTCTAGATTTGGCCAAGCTATCACGCGCCATTATCAAAAACAGCGGCGATTACTACAGCATTTATTCAGAAAAAGAGTTTACCTATAACGGTATTACTCAAGGTAATCGTAATGCCCTACTGGCCACCGACCCTACTGTTGATGGTCTAAAAACAGGACATACGGATGCAGCTGGGTATTGCTTAGCAGCCTCAAGCAACCGTGAAGGTATGCGCCTAATCTCTGTCATTATGGGCACTGAAAGTCAGCAAGCACGTGCTGATCAGTCGCGTGAGTTGCTCAATTGGGGTTTTGGTCACTTCACAACGGTTACTCAAGCACCTGCTGGTCAGTTTGTCAGCAAAGTTCCTGTCTGGTTTGGTGAAGCAAAAGAGATAGAAGTAGCGACTGGTGATAATTTGCAGATTTTGACCACTAAAACACAAAAGAATAAAATCACTACTGTGGTCGATATTCCTGAAAGCTTAGAAGCGCCTATCAAAAAGGGTCAAGAAATCGGTAAAATGATGGCTGTGATAGATGGCAAAGCAGTGGCTTCTGTGCCTGTGATTGCGACAAGCGACATTGAGCAATCAGGTTTTATGAGCCGTATCTGGCAACGTTTTTCTCGTTGGACCCAGAACTTATTTTAAGCACAATGATAGCATTTTGAAATAATGCTTTTATCATGAAGTTCAACATAAAAAAGACGTCTCATATCAAGGCGTCTTTTTTATGTTTAAAATTTTATATTTCTCGCTATTTTTATGACCATGTCAGCCAGCTTTTTAGTAAATCACTTAACGCTTTGTCTTCGTATTTGGCAACTTCGCAGTAGTCTATACCTGCAGCCTTTAGACCAAACTCAAAATCGGCTAAATGTTTTGCTTGCTGCTGTGGATACCAAAACACCAGTAACGTTCGATACTCTGTCTCAGCCGCACGAATATGACTCGCTAATGAGGCTGCTTTTCTGGGGAACACATCTTCTGCAAACATCAGCATGTCAAATTGCTTCGCATGTACCTCATCGATAACCAGCTGTTCATGTTGATAGCAGGCCACATCAGCACCCAAATGCTGTAATTGATCTACCAACAACCCTTTTTCATGATAGTAGTAATAAATAATTCTTAAGCCGCGCAGATGTTGCTGTTGTTGAGAATGGTGTTGATTAGACATAGGAATAGTAACTGTAAAATTCGTACCAATACCTAAAGTGCTATCTACTTCAATGCTAGCCCCCATCAGCTGAGCCATTTGCTTAACCACTGGCAGACCAATTCCCGACCCTTCGTATTGACGGGTTTGCGATGAATCTACCTGAAAAAATGGATTAAAAATATCTTCAATAAAACTGCTATCAATCCCGATACCAGTGTCCTTTACGCTAATCTGCCAGCGATTGCTGTTATCAAAATGGGTCAGTTGTGACGTAATGGTGATTTGACCTGCTGGTGTGAACTTCATGGCGTTACTGACCAGTATCGCTAAAATTTGCTGTATTCTTTCAGCATCGCCTTCGAGGATATAATCGATATGATGGATATGACTGATTAACGTTAAGCCCTTTTTCTTAATAGCTGGCTCAAACTCTGCCAATAAGTCAGCGATTAGTTGCAATGGATTAAATTCGTGCACATGTAGGCTGATTTGACCTTTCTGGATTTGATTTAACTGAATAATTTGATCTAAGGTTAAGACCAGTTTGTCACTACCCTCTCGAATAATATCAACCGCGTCTCTTTGCTCGTGATTTAACTTTTCATCATCTAGTAGCTGTAAGCCGCCAACGATCGCATTTAGCGAAGTTTTTAGCTCATGAGTAATCATACTTTGAAAATTATGTAGCTGCACATCAAGCGACACATCTTTATGATGCAGTTGTTGCTCGAAAGCCGCAAGTGCCTGATAATCTTGCTTTGCGATTTGCAGGCGATCAAATAGGGTAATAAAAGCCTGTTTAATCTGTACCAACTCCTGAAACTCAAAACGCTGTTGAATCAGAGGTAACTGCTCAATATCTGGATTTTTTATAACTATATCGCAAGCTGCCGTCAGATTGGCGATATCTTTTGACGGCCAATTCAGCTTACGCAGGATAAACAACGCCCAAATAATCGCCAATAGCGTTGTCATAAGCCATAGCAGTAGGTTCTTTTTAATCCAATTCTCACGCAGCGTCGCCACATCTAAAGTGATATTCAAATAACCAACCAAAGCATCTTCTTTCGATGAGAGAATCTTATTGGTAGGATCGCCAACGACAGGATAATTAAAGCTAATCCTATTGGCAAACAAAGCATTCTTCCAGTCGTCTCTTAATTGATTGGCATCAACGACAGGCTGAGAGGTGGTATAAAATAAAATACTCTCAATGCCTTGCTCTTTTTCTAATAAAAAACGTATTTGTTCATCGACGATATCGGTGGAATCTGCTATCGATGCGCTGATAGTCAGTAATGTCGCTAAATCCTGAATATGCTGGCGTGTGTCTTTGTAATAGTGAACAAAGCCATAAATAAAAGACACTAATAAACCTGCCAAAACAGCCAAGACCATGGTCTGCATGATAGAGTGCCAGATAAGCGTAGGAAGTGTTTGATGCGGGCGGTTGTTCATATCACTCAACTGAGTTAGACAACTTTTGATTATAGTACAGGTATTTTATAGCGGTTATAAGTGAAAATTGATATTTTAAGGCAACTAATGAATAGTGCCCTAAATTGCAAAATGCCATGACAACTGATACAGCCGTCATGACGAAGCACATTTAAAAAGCCTGATAAATAGTATCAAAGGGCTTTTATCGGCTAGCTACTACCACCCAAAAGCGCAAATATGATTGCATTAACGCTTTTTATCTTTGTTGGTAAATCTCGGCTTATCTTTGGTGGTAAATTTCTGCGCACGATTACGTTCACGTTGACGTAACTGTTGGGTTTTGGCTTTGGTCGGCGTATCGCTTTTATTAGCATACGGGTTTTCATTCAGTTTAAAGACCACGTTTAGTGGCGTGCCTTCTAACTTGAATACCTGACGGAATTGATTTTCAAGATAGCGCTGATAGCTCTTAGGTAACGAACCAGTTTGATTACCATGAATGACGATAACGGGCGGATTGTGTCCACCGATATGCGCATAACGCAACTTAATACGGCGACCAGCGACCGTTGGCGGTGGATTGGCAGTAACAGCATCTTGCAAAATCTGCGTCAAACGGTTGGTTGATACCTCAAACATTGACGATTGATAAGCACGCAAAATAGACGGATATAAATTACCCACGCCCGTACCATGTAATGCTGAGATTTGATGGACTTTTACATAAGGGATAAAATTAAAACGGCGATCCATCTCAATTTTGATATAGTTCTTTTGATCGGCAGTCAAACCGTCCCACTTATTAATCGCAACCACTAGCGCACGACCTGCGTCCAGCGCATAGCCAATCATATGCAAATCTTGATCAACAATACCTTCATGAGCATCAATAACAATAACGGTTACATTAGAGTCTTCAATCGCTTGTAAGGTTTTGATAACTGAGAATTTCTCAACTTTTTCATCGATTTTACCACGGCGACGAACACCAGCCGTATCAATCAATACGTAATCTTTACCTTCACGCGTATATGGGATATAGATACTATCACGAGTGGTACCAGGCATATCAAAGACGACAACGCGGTCTTCACCAAGCAAACGGTTGACTAGCGTCGATTTACCAACGTTTGGACGACCGATAATAGCAAGTTTCAACCCTCTGGGCTCAACCACATTTTCCTGACTAGGCATATCAGCGGTTAATACTTCGAGCAGATTGCCGACCCCGCGACCGTGACTTGCCGCCATTGGATATGGTTCGCCTAGACCTAATGCATAAAATTCAGCAGGCGCCGAATCATGCACACCATCGACTTTGTTGGCAACAACATATACAGGCTTGCCAAGGGTGTGTAAAAACTTACCAATCTCAGCATCAGCACCAATCATCCCTGCGCGTGCATCAACCACAAATACAATGATATCGGCTTCATGAATAGCAGTATACGACTGTTCAGACATATAATCATCAATATCGCCTCTGCCATCGTCCGCTTCACCAATACCACCGGTATCAACGACAATAAAAGCTTTGTCTTCGTAGGTCGCATCACCGTATTGACGGTCACGAGTCAATCCTGACAAATCAGCAACCAATGCCTGCCGACTTTTAGTGAACTGATTAAATAAGGTGGATTTACCGACGTTTGGACGACCAATTAAGGCGACCACAGGCTTGATACTCATGGGTTACTCTCAGTGAAAGGCACAATGACGGACAGTGCAACTACTTAGATACAATCTCTTTTACAACGTAAATTTACCGTTATAAAAAAGCAAAAAGTAGCAGCCGTTGACCGCAAATTTAAATGAATGATAAGATAAAACGATAGTCAGAAAATAGTTCTTGGCTATCTTACAATGAATAAATGATATTCAGAGGAATGCATCATATATGGATATTATCTGTCGCTATTATATATAGATAACGCCAATAATGCACCGGTCGCATAGCGTACGCGAAAGCCGATATGTAAACAAGCAGTTTTACAAGGCATTAAACGCTGACTATGCAGCGTTTTCTGTTCATTTTACTATTAGGTGACTTACTATTAGATCACCTATTTAATGAGCAATATAGAAAAATGCTCATTAAATAGGACTGCAAGTCATTAAGATTAGCGTGCCAACTGCCAAATCGCTACTTGACCTGAGGTGCTTTGGGTCATTAAGCGGCTGCCTTGCACTTGCAAATTGGTCAATGCGCCTTTGGTCTGTACACGGCTGACAATCTTACCAGTGGCTGGGTCAAATAAATGTACCACTCCATCAAAGTCGCCCACTGCGATATAGTTACCAATCATCACAGGATTGGTCAAATGGCGATAGGCCAATTCTTCACTTTCCCAGAGAACAGCACCATTACTGCGGTTGTAAGCAACCACTTTACCGTCTAAGCTTGTCGCAACCACTTGCTGATTGTTGACTGCAAGCGCTTTTAAACTGGCAAGCTCATTAACAAACATCACTTGGCGCGATGCCAAATCAATACCGAGTAACTGCCCACTATAACTAATGGCAAATAACTGATTGTTATCTACAATTGGCATACCATCAACATCGCTCATGCGTTCAACTTCGCTGCTGCCTGTACCCACACCAACGCGTCTTGACCATAGCGGCAAACCATTATCTACCGTGATAGCATGCAAGCGTCCATCGGCAGTCGCTAACAACGCCGTCTTAGCATCTAATAACGTTGGTGCAGCGCTACCGCGTACACTAATCGCTGGAACTTGGGTAGCAAACTGCCAAACTGACTGACCGGTCTGCAGCGATAAGCCATGTAGAAAACCATCATTGACTGACAAGATAACGCGGTTATTGCTAATGAGCGCCGGCGTTAGCACTGAACCAGTAAGCTGTTGCTGCCAGCGTTTTGCACCTGTTACGCTATCAAATGCCATAACCAGACCGCCACGAGTACTAATAATAGCAGTTTGGCTTAGCTCATCTATCGCAACACCACCTGTAATCTGGTCGCCAACATTTACCGACCATAAACGCTGACCAGCTTTGTCAAAACCAACCAGATCACCACCGCGCGAGGCAGTAACGATTTGCGAATTGGCATAACCGACTTGCAAAGTAAGCGGATCTTTTTTACTGACGTTTTTATTACCAAGGTCGGTACTAAAAACCGGCTGCAATACGCTAACAGGTTGCACGATTTGTACCAATTTTACAGGGTCGTTGACGACTGGCTTGATACCTCGATTACACCCAATGACCGCAGTTGCCATCACTGCAATTACGGCTACATGCATGGCCGTTGAGCGCATGGTCTTGGCTTTGATGGTTTTGTTAAAGCGAATAGCTTGAATCATTATAGGTCTCACTACAAATAAATTAATCATTAATAAATTAGCATTTAATCAGTGATAAAAAACGATAATAACTTAGTAAAAATAAGTATTAGTTACCACCATATTACTTCCGACTGATTAGGCTACTTCCTTTGTAGAACGGTTTGAGGTATTACCATGTCTATCGAAATTAGTACTCAATTTTTTAATACTAAGTCTTTATTGCTGAATATTTAGCACTACTATTTTATGCACCAGCACCGGTATTGGCTGCTACTGAATCTTCGCTTACTGGTGCTTGCGATGTTGCCGTAGACTCTTGAATAAGACCAGTTTGCTCAGCAATAGGCTCAGGGACGATACCCAAACTTTCCATTTTCAATGCCAATACTGCGCGAGTTTCTTGACGCTCACGTAATAAGCTCCAAGCATTATTATAGGATTTAATCGCTGAATCTGAATTGTCTTGTGCCAAATAAATATCACCCAGCAATTCTTGCTGACTGGCTTCAAATGAGCTTGGCATATCACGACTGGCTTCTGTTAATGCTGCTTTTGCATCGCCTGCTGCCAAAAGTGTGGTCGCATAGCGCAAACGGGTAATTGCCTCTAGACCTGCATCACCCAAATCAATCGCCAATGCTTTTTTAAAGGTATCGCCTGCTGCCTTAAAATCATCATTGTCAACTTGCTGACGCGCTTTAATCATTAAAGCCTGCCAAGCATATACCGATTCTCCATGAGTGCCAACTAAAGTATCAATGTTCTTATCTAGCTGAGTACGACTCTTCTCTAACGATGCTTTTGCCTCCGCTCCTAGATCTGGATTTTGCGATGCCAAGCTAACTTCTTCATTAAGACGTTGAATATCCGCATATTGATCGGCTGCAACGGTATCGACACGTGCATGATTATCCTGCCAATAAGTCCAGCCAAAATAAGCGGCTAACGCCAATAAAATCGCGGTGACAATATAGCTGCCATACTGCTTTAACGCTTGCATTGAGTTGTCTGCATTCGGCGAATTAGGGGTCAGAGCCATATACTTTTACCTGATCAATTTATATTAAAGTGCTAATGCTACGCTCACTACTATTTATGGCGAGAAAAGTTATCTTTATCCAACAGCCAATCTTGCGCTGCTGTTTTTTGTTCGCCAGTTTGCATATCTTTGATGCTAATGGTTTTATCATCCAGCTCTTGCTGGGCGATAATAACGGTCAATGCAGCACCTGACTTATCTGCTTTTTTCATTTGTGCTTTTAAGCTGGTGGCACTTGCCATTTTGACGCGCAAATCTGGGCGGCTATAACGCAGGTTTTGCGCATAACTAATACCGGCACTATAAACCTCAGGATGAGCGACCACAAAGACATCACAAGCAGGCATATCAGCAATAGGCGCGACAACTTCCATAAGAAGTAATAAACGCTCAAGCCCCATGGCAAAACCAACTGCAGGTTCAGATTTAACCGGTTTATTATCGCCTTTGCCATCACGGTTATCAGCAGATTTTAGCTGTCCAACCAAGCCATCATAACGACCACCGGCACAGACAGTTGCTTGACTGCCAAGCTTGTCAGTAACCCACTCAAAAACAGTTTTATTATAGTAATCAAGACCACGCACCAGATGCGGGTTGATTTCAAAGTTGATACCAAGCTCTGTTAAATAAGCTTGTACTTGCTCAAAATGCGCCACGCTTTCTTCACCTAAAAAGTCAGCAAGCTTAGGCGCGTCTACCAATAGGGCTTGTGTGCTGGCTTCTTTGCTGTCTAAAATACGTAGCGGATTAGTCGTCAGGCGACGCTTACTATCCTCATCTAACTGCTCTTGCTTATCGGTCAGATAGGTGACCAACGCTTCACGATAAGCATGACGCTCATCAATTTCGCCCAGACTGTTTAGCTCTAAACGCATCTCATCTTTTAGACCCAGCTCTTGCCACATCAAATGAGTCATCGCAATCAGCTCGGCATCAGCGTCCGGTAAGGCACTACCAAAGCTTTCAACACCTATTTGATGAAATTGACGATAGCGACCCTTTTGTGGGCGTTCATAGCGGAACATTGGACCAATATACCAAAGCTTAGGCGTATCACCGCGTAGTAGATTGTGCTCATTTACTGCTCGTACTGCCCCTGCCGTGCCTTCAGGACGCAAGGTAAGCGGCGTTGGTGGATCAGATTTATCGGTAAAGCTATACATCTCTTTTTCAACGATATCCGTAGCACCGCCGATCGCGCGAGCAAACAAATCGGTTTGCTCAACGATAGGCAAGCGAATATGCTCATAACCGTATCTGCCTAGCACATTAGCCAATATAGACTCTAGATACAGCCATTTTGCAGACTGTGCAGGCAAAATATCATTAAACCCTTTAATCGCTTTAATCATGGTACGGTTATGTCCTTTAAGTTTTAACAAACAGCTCTATAATTTTTATTAATAAAACGCTTTATTATCTAACACGTATAATCTCGTTTTCGCGTTTTTTTGCCAATTCTTCTGCATGGGCGCGTACCATACCTTCTATCTCATCGACCAAATTATCTGTATCAATCAGATGACTTTTTTCGCCCATACGGTAGACCAGAGACTTTGGTGCGGCGCCAACAATACCGATATCGGCTTCTTTCGCTTCACCTGGACCATTTACCTTACAGCCAATCACTGACAAATTCATCGGCTCACGAATGTCTTCTAAGCGCGACTCTAACGCGGTCATCACTCTAATCACGTCGAACTCTTGACGTGAGCAGCTTGGACAAGCAATGAAATTGACACCATTAGAGCGAATATTGAGCGATTTTAAGATATCAAAGCCAATCTTAATTTCTTCTTCTGGCTCTGCAGCTAAGGAGATACGTATCGTATCACCGATACCGTCTAATAATAAACCACCCAGCGCGATAGCAGATTTGACCGAACCAGTACGGTAAACACCAGCTTCAGTCACCCCTAAATGCAGCGGATTATCAATTTGTGCTGAAATCAGACGATAGGCATCCATGGTCAAAAATACGTTGCTGGCTTTAACCGATACTTTATATTGATCAAAATTAAGACGTTCTAATATATCAATATGACGCATTGCCGATTCGAGCATCGCTGCGCCATTTGGCTCTTTATACTTACGCTGAATGTCTTTCTCTAATGAGCCAGCATTGACGCCGATACGAATAGGAATATTGTAATGCTTGGCACAGGCGACTACTTCGCGTACTTTGGCGTCACTACCGATATTGCCCGGGTTAATACGTAAACAATCTGCGCCCGCTGCCGCAACGGCTAAAGCAATTTTGTGGTCAAAATGCACATCTGCTATCAAGGGTACGCTGACCAACTTGCGAATTTCACCAAACGCTTTAACGGTATCCATCGTCGGAGTAGAAACTCGCATCAAATCAGCGCCTGCTTCAACACAGCGCTCAATTTGGGCAACAGTCGCTGCCACATCACAGGTATCGGTATTGGTCATACTTTGCACACTAATCGGCGCATCACCACCAATCGCGACATCACCGACATATATTTTCTTCGTAAGACGACGGTTAATAGGCGCTGACGTTGACATAGACAAACCCTTTCATGAAAGCAGTAAAAACGAGAATAACAATAAAAACAAGGTAATACTATTTACTTTAAAAACCGAACCAATTAATAAATTAAGGTGCCAATTCAAAACTGGCTTGGCTACCATTTGCATAGCTGTTTAAAGCGACAGATTGCTGATTAAGCATCAGGCGCACGTTATTGATATCATCGATCTGTACATTAAAAGGTGGCATACCTGATAACTGATAATCACCCGCATTCTGCGAGCCCGCGATCAAGCTGCTACCAGTAGCATCCGTAATAGTGACGACAGCAGCATCCGTCAGCTTAACATCCAAAGTGGCAGGAGCAACGTCGCCACCGCCTAAGTTTAGTGCTGAACCTGAAGCGCTAACACCTGTAACATCGGTATTAATAGCTGCGCCTTGTGCTTGTTCTACTGCTGAGATATCTTCAGAGCTAGATATAGGCTGCTCGGTATTTTCCTTGCTGGCATTACTAACCATACGGAATAGGAAAATCGCTAAAATAATGACACCGATCACTGCGATAATTAGTAGCGGATTAAAGCGAATACGATTGTGTGTATCGCGCTGTAGCGTACCCATAGGCTGCAATGGCGACTGAGTATTATTAGCCGAACGCGATTTCAGCTCATTTGGGTAAGCGGCATCAAAGCTACTGGCTATTCTGACTGGGTCGAGACCCAAATATTTGGCATAGTTGATCGCAAAACCGCGCGCAAACGCCACTTGCGGCAAGTCAGAAAAATCTTCATTTTCTAACGCTTGCAGGTGACGTTTTAAAATAAACAATTCATTTGCCGCGTCATCCAAGCTTACTTGCTTAGCTTTGCGAGCTTGCTGCAACATGGCACCAAATGATCCCTGAGCGTTAAAGTTTGTGTTTGATGATGGGGTGGTCATTTCCATGGTGCCTCTGGATTGTTAAGCCAAGTCTTTAGTTGTTTTGCTTCATCACTTAATGGATAAGCAGATAAAAGTTGCTGTGCCAATTGTTGGCGTGTCTTGATGTTTTTTTGCGCTGCTGCCAATTTGATGCCTTGTAGGAGCAAGCGCGGACTAGCGCCCTGCCCTTGTACCAATATCAAGGTCTCATCATAGAGCCTTTGTGCCTGCTCAATACGCTGCTGCTCAAGTAATAAATCAACCAGTTCAATATGGGCAATAACACTATTTCGATTGCCATCTAGAGCACGTAAAAAAGCCTTTGCTGCGGCAGGATGGTCATTGAGCTGAAGGTAGGTGCGACCTAAGTTCTCTAACGCCCCAATACGACCTTCGTAACCAAGGGCAGCACCTGCGATTTCAAACTGCTCAGCTGCCTCTTTATAACGCTTCATCTGCGATAAATACACGCCATAATTATTGTGAGCTTGGTCAAAATCTTTATCGAGCGCAATGGCTTTTTTGAAATATTGATCCGCTTTTTCAAGATTAAGACGGCTGCCTTCTTGCTGCAACAAAACGCCCATCATATCATAGGCGGGCGCATGACGGCTATCGGCAGCAAAGGCTTTTTCGAGCTGTCTTTGGGCAGCATCAAGCTCGTTTTTGCGGATATATTGTGCAGCAAGTGTCGTTCGAACGCGAGCAATTTCTTGCTGATCCAATTTACGGTTGTCATTGGGTTGCGTTGAGGTTTGATAAGGGGTACCACTGATTAAATCATTGGTTGGCGTACTTTGACAGCCAACCAAGAATCCAGACAACAACATACTAAAGATGCCTACAACGTAAGCACGCTTTTTATTAGCATGAAAGACTGTAGAGCCTAATCGTTTTATCACAGGATAAAAGGGTCTTTTATAGTTGAACTGATAAGAGTTTTTAGAAGTCATCATGGCTACCATCATAAAACTATAATTCAATGCGTTCGATCATCGAGGCATCAGTTTATTGACATACTCACCCCACTTTCGCATTGCTCAAGTGGAGGATTCTAAGAGCAAAAGCTCTTAGGCGACTTCCTCACGGCTGTCACAAGTTTTCTGTATCATCGGGCGACCTTTACCGCATCCTCCCTCCGCAGACAAAACGGCATGTCCTGCCGATAATATGTTACATGCCGCATTGAAGTCGGCATTTGCAACATACATGCATTTAACACACTCAAATTTTACCTGAGTCCGTCTATTTTCTTTGGCAACATGTTTGCAGTTAAAACAGGTTTGACTGGTGTAGTTTGGATTAACCTTAATCACTAATCCACCGCGCCAATGTTGCTTATATCCAAGCATATCAATCATCATGCCCCAACCTTGATCTAGGATTGATTTATTTAATCCTGATTTAGCTCTGACATTACGACCTTTATTCTCCATCGTACCGCTTGCCGACCTTGACATATTGGCTATTTTTAAGTCCTCAACGACAATCATGGCGTGGTTTTTGCTGATCGTGGTGGTTACTTTATGTAAGTAGTCATGGCGAATATTGGCAATATGGCTGTGGAGCTTTTGGATTTTGTGGTTGTGCTTTTTCCAGTTTTGACTAAATAGAACTTTTCTACTTAATTGACGCTGTAATTTTGCCAGTTTGACTTGATTGGCCTTAAAGCTGTTTTTGGGCTTGATGGTTTTATTTTCTGAGGTGGTAATAAGTTTAGTAATGCCTAAATCAACGCCTAGTGAGCTTTTAGAGGGGTGAATTGGGTTTTGTAGTAATTCTCGCTCAGTACCAAATGACACATACCATTGCCCTGATTTCTTGCTGATGGTAACGTTTTTAATGATACCGACAATCTCTTGGGATTTTCTAAATTTCACAAACCCAACCCCGTTAGGCAGCTTTACTCGATTGCCCTCAACACGGCAGTATTTATCAAATTGCACCAAGCGCATTGAGTCGCAGCGATCTGCATTACGCTTAAACTGCGGCATTAAAGGTCGGTGCTGAATTTCTGTTCCATCAAGCAATTTAACAAACTTAGGCTTTCTAGGCTTCTTTTTACTTTCTTTAAATCTGGCATGTACTTTGGGGTCAAAGAATCGTGACCAAGCTGACGCGAGATCACGAACTTTTTGTTGTAGAGATACGGCGTTAGATCGGGATTTCAAAAAGGCAAACTCAGGATTGTTCTTCAGTCCAACAATCTTGTTAACCAAATTGATGGCATTAATAAATTCGTTTTTAGCAAACATCTCAAGCGAAAGTGCCAACATTTCATTCCAAACAAAACGCGCAGAGTCAACAAGACTGGTTAATATGACCACTTGTTCTGCATTAGGGCTAAGCCTAAATTTGTACGCCTTGTTGATTTTCATCAAATACTCTTTACCAATAAACGAATATTCTAATGTTTAACACTATACAGATACGTCATTTATTTTGGTATACTTTTAATGAGTGAGCTGTGTGAAAAAGACTAAAAACTATGTGAAATTTACCTACGACCTAGCTCGGGTGGAGCCCTCTTTAGTGCTTAGATAGACTGATAGTAACACGACACGCTACCACAATAAATTATTGATTAGTACTGCCTGCATAGTAGAGGCTACAAAAAATACTATAGTAGGATTCTCTTTAATACATCAATTCGTCTATAGCTACGTTAGATAGCTATAGCAGTCATTTTTATTAACCTAATTAACTATTCTCGCGATCCTTGATGCTTTGCTGCCATGCGGCTGAACGACGCGTTCTGTCAGCAACTTGCCCAACCAATTGACCACAAGCGGCGTCAATATCATCGCCGCGCGTTTGGCGAATGGTACAAACAAAACCTGCTTCACTTAATATGTTGCTAAAGGCATGAATACGATTATTACTCGACTTATCATAATTTGCATGTGGGAACGGGTTAAACGGTATCAGGTTAATCTTACTTGGTAAATTACCCAACAATGCGACCAATTGCTCAGCATGTTCATTACTATCATTGACGCCATCTAACATCACATATTCAATGGTCACGTGTTTTTTGTGGCGCGGATTCACGTCAAAAACGTAATTTCTCGCCGCCGCCATGAGCTGCTCTAATGGATATTTTTTATTAATCGGTACCAACTCATTACGCAGCTCGTCATTCGGTGCGTGCAATGAAATCGCTAAAGCCACGTCAAGCTCCTGTGCCAACTCATACATTTTTGGCACCACACCTGAAGTCGATAAAGTAACACGGCGCTTTGATAAACCATAAGCATGGTCACTGAGCATCAATTCCATTGAGCTGACAACAGGACGATAGTTTAATAACGGCTCACCCATACCCATCATGACGACGTTGGTGACGTTGTTTTCCCATAAACTATGGTCAACATTTTCTAAACTGTCGTTTTCATCGGTCATATAAGAGGCATTTGCCACCCATAATTGTCCAAGAATCTCAGCCGCCGTCAAATCGCGCTCAAAGCCCTGCTTACCCGTACTACAAAAACTACAGTCGAGCGCACAGCCCACTTGCGAAGAGACACACAAAGTTTTGCGACCGTTTAATTTACTATCATCTGCGGGAATCAGTACGGTCTCGACCAACGAGCCACCCGTGACTTCAAATACCCATTTACGCGTGCCGTCATCACTATATTGACGATGAATCACTTTTGGCGGAATGACACAGGCATTGGCTGATAATTTATCACGCAAAGATTTACTCAGATTGGTCATTTGCTCAAAATCAGTGACACCCTGCTGATATATCCACTTGATGACTTGCGTCGAGCGAAACGGCTTTTCGCCAATACTCTTAAAGTAATCCGCCAGTTGCGCTTGTGTCATACCTAGTAGATTGGTTTTCGCCTGCGCTTCATCTACCAGTTTTATACTCTTAGTAGTTTTAGCAGGTACATGTTGGACGTCAGTTTGAATAGGGCTTTGAGCAGTTGACATAATAAATAACCTTTTTGCATCTACTGGTATGAGCGATGCAATTGTTGAGATGGGTGTTGCTAGACGTACTCAATATATGAGTGCATGAGCAATCCGTTATGAGCGCATTTTTTACCAAAAACTGAAAGCAATATGCTGATAAAGGATTGATAACGCTATATAAAACTAATAATGAGGGAGAAAAGTTAAAATTTCAATATATAGTCAGACTATTATAATAGCTAAAACGGCTTATACCAAAAGATATAAGCCGTTTCGCTACACTAATTATTAATTAGCACTGTTATTATGCATAACAGCTATTATGCATAAAAGCGGCTATCAATAAAAACTGCTATTAACGCGTACGTGCACACACTTCTTCTTCATTGAAAAAGTAGCTGATTTCACGTGCTGCTGATTCAGCTGAATCTGAACCATGAACCGCATTTTCATCGATACTGCTAGCGAAATCAGCACGGATAGTGCCTTCAGCTGCGTCTTTTGGGTTAGTCGCGCCCATGATATCACGATGCGTAGCGATCGCATTTTCGCCTTCTAATACTGATACCAGTACTGGACCTGACGTCATAAATGATACTAGGTCGTTGTAGAATGGACGCTCAGCGTGCTCAGCGTAAAAACCGCCCGCTTTTTTATCATCAAGTTGCATCATTTTAGCAGCAACAATTTTTAGACCTGATTTTTCAAAACGATCGTAGATAGCGCCAATGTTGTTGCCAGCGACTGCGTCAGGTTTGATGATAGATAGAGTACGTTCGTTAGCCATGAAAAGCTCCTAATAAATAAGTGAGAAGTTAAATAATTTACGTTGTCTGTGATCACTGCGCTGAGCGAATTCATTTATGCATGTCCAATGCGGATACGCAATACGAAAATAAAGTGCTCAGCGAATGATTGCTGCCTATTATAATGATTAGGACTGTAAATGATAGGGTTAATTACTCTAACTGCTCAGAAAAGCAAGGTTTAAAAAAGCTTTAAAATTACCATGTGTAAAAATGGATAATTTTGAAGCTTTTTTATATAGAGGCAATATTAGTCACATTGCAAAGGATTTTACAAACGTACAATTGGCTAATTACTCTCCTAAGCGACTGTCGCGGCAACTGCCAGCGCTACATTCACGTGCCCGCTCATTTAAGAAGTTTACACGTTTGATAGTGGTACGGGTAGCACAGTCCATGTTGACATAAAAACCACCTTCATCATGATAGCTACATTGATCATTACGGTCACGCATCCAAGCTAACTGCCTACGTTTGAGTTTAGATTTTTGCGTACTACTTAAGAATTTATTCAATTTGCTATAAGAATTATTGAGCTCTTTATCTGCTTCCAAATATACTTTGGTTAAGCAGTACAATCCGTCAAAGTCATTAACCGGTTTATCACAATTCTGTGCGCCCCAAGAGAGCATAGGAAACATGAAAGCCGCTGACGTCAGTATCGCTAAAGACGTTTTACCAATAGTATGATTAACGATATTCATTTTCATAACAGATCCCTCTTATTAATTGATGGCTAAAAAAATCCTTTTTACCCTATTGCTTTTACAAGGCTATTTGCTCACTTATTAAATACTATTTGATAGAGATACTAATCTCACTACACTTTATCACTATAAGCTTATCCCTTTTTGAAAGCGTTTATCTCGACTTTATGTAATTAAGAAGTGCCAATATTTTAAAAAAATGCCGTAAAAAAACCCCCATTGCATTTAGCCAATGGAGGTTATTGTTACTAAGTAACTTTTTTACCAATTAAGCATCGTACGGATCACGCAATACAATGGTCTCTTCACGATCAGGACCGGTTGAGATGATATCAACTGGACAACCAATCAATGCTTCGATACGTTTGATGTATATTTTGGCGTTTTCAGGCAGCTCATCGTAGTTAGTGATACCGACCGTTGATTCGCTCCAGCCTTGTAGCGTTTCATACTTTGGCGTTACCGCTTCGTAGAACTCTGCATCATGCGCGCCTGCACACTCAGTCTCAGGTAAGTTATAACCCACACCGATTAGCAATTCTTCTAGACCATCTAACACGTCAAGCTTGGTTAGGCAGATACCTGACATAGAGTTAAGTACCACTGCACGGCGTAATGCTTCAGCATCAAACCAACCACAGCGACGCGCGCGACCAGTAGTCGCACCAAACTCATGACCGACTTTAGCCAAATGCGCACCAACATCATCAAACAATTCAGTTGGGAATGGACCACTACCAACACGGGTGGTATAGGCTTTCGTGATACCAAGGACATAATCCAAATATAATGGACCGATACCCGTACCAGTAGATACACCACCAGCGGTTACACTTGAGCTGGTTACAAACGGATACGTACCGTGGTCGATATCAAGTAATGTGCCTTGTGCACCTTCAAACATTAGGTTCTTGCCAGCAAGGCGCAATTGGTTCAAATCTTCAGTGACATCAGTCACCATGCCTCTGATTTCTTCTTTCCACTCTTTACAAAGCTTAAGCGTCTCATCAAAATCAATCGCTTCAACTTTATAGTACTGAGTCAATTGGAAGTTATGATATTCGATTAAGTTACGTAGTTTTTCTTCTAAGTCATCACGGAACAAGTCGGCAAGCTTGATGGCACGGCGCGCAACTTTATCTTCATAAGCTGGTCCAATACCACGACCAGTAGTACCGATTTTACCACTACCACGCTTGGCTTCACGCGCTTGATCAAGGGCAACATGATATGGCATGATTAATGGGCAGTTAGGAGAAATACGTAGACGCTCACGAACTGGAACGCCATTCTCTTCTAAACCTTTCATCTCTTTAAGTAGTGCATCAGGTGCTAATACCACGCCATTACCGATGAAGCAGGTAACGCCTTCACGCAAAATACCGGATGGGATTAGGTGTAAGACGGTGGTTTTACCATCTACAACTAACGTATGTCCAGCGTTATGTCCGCCTTGGAAGCGTGCAACTGCTGAGGCTTTTTCGGTTAGTAAATCGACGATTTTACCCTTACCTTCATCGCCCCATTGGCTACCTAAAACTACGACATTCTTACCCATGATAAATCCTTACCTTAATATATTGAGGTGTGTGCAATAAGTGTTTAAAACTACCTATCAAAACGAAAGTAATGCTAAAAACGATACTTTAAACAAAGTATGTTTTTAACGACTTAATCACTAAATATCTTTTTATAGCAAACGCTTTTTTTATAGCATTTATAAATGTTAAATATTTTCAAAGTTAAACTGCGTGTAGCTGCCATTGGTTATCGACAAGGCTTAAACGATGAGTCATACCCACTGGAATATCTTTTGCCGTTAATGGCATGGTCACGCGATAGCCCTGCTGACGTAAGCTTGCCACTTGCTGTAATAATAGCTGCAGCTGCTCACTACCCAAATCCTTGAAAGCGTCATAATCGACCAGCACAATAACAGGTGCATCAAGCTGAGTATGCGCGAGCAAACGGCTGACATCCATACTAAAGCCGGTCGCTTGACGTGGCTGATTCGTGGCTAATTGATTACTTTTCATACCATCAAAGCGCCCGCCACGTACCAGTGGCTGAGTTTCACTATTGATATAACCATTGAACACAATGCCCGTATGATAATGATAGCCTGATAGCTCGGTCACATCGATACTGACCGCACACTGCCACTGTACTTGCAAGTGCGCTTTTAGACGTTGCAGCTCATCAATAGCTGTGACAATTTGAGCGTCTTGTTGCGCATTCTCTGACAATCTTCCAAGCAGATTTGCAATGTCATGACCAAAGCGCGCCAAGGTATAAAAATCGCTACCCAGCGGTAGCGCTTGGCAAACCTGCTTAAGCTCTGGCAAGTTCTTATTGGCATAAAGCTGCATCAATTGCTCAGTATCACTTTCTGATAATACTGCCAATTCTGCCAAGCGCTTAAATATCGCTACATGACCCAAATCAACGTGTAATGCTGCGCTCATCTCTAGGCTATTGAGCATGCTAAATAAGACATCAATCAGCTCAATATCTGCTGCAATGTACTCACAACCAAATATCTCAGCGCCTAATTGCAACGGTGTACGTGAACCAAAAAGCCCCGATGGCAAGGTATGAATGACATCGCCTGCATAGCAATAACGCGCGATTCCATCACCGCCATGATGTGCATCAATACGTAGAATCTGCGGCGTGATATCCGCGCGTATACCCATTAAGCGACCAGTTAGCTGATCGATAATCTTAAAGGTTTGACGCTTTAGATCTTCTGAGGCACCGCTCAGTAGTGATTCGGTAAACTCAATCATTGGCGGATTGACCAACTGATAGCCATGGCTGATAAGTTGCTGGATCAATTGATGTCTAAGCACTTCTTGTTTATGGGCGTCTTCAAACAACACATCAACCACCCCATCAGGCAGCAACCAGCTATTAGCAACATCGCTGGCAAGATTGCTTAAATAAGGTAAACGGTTGGGTGCGGCAGTATTATCAGCGGGCTGAGTAGCCGCTTGCTTGAGGGTATTTTGCAGGGCAGGTTTTGCAGAATCAGGACTGGCAGACACAATAAATCCTTGTTTGGCGTATCGCTTACCAAAAGCGCGGTAAAGATGCGGTACTTAAAGGTTATATTTCCAATTGCATAGATATCAGGCGTTTTTTATTTTTCACGCGCAACATCACTGACCCAATTATTGATAAGCAAACTAGGTAACCGCAAAAGGGTGAGTAATAGTATTAGTTGGGATGATAAGACGAGTATCTTTATGCGCTAAAATTTATGTGATAGAAAACTATGATAAATAATCAAGGCACTTTATGCTTTAGTTTAGCATAGCAGCTAAGCTTCGCCTAGTGACAATTAACGGCAATCGCCATCTAATTTATTCTATTAACCTTAAAAACTGTCTTTTTTATGACAGATTTATCATCATAAATACCGTATTTCTATAGAGACAATATAGTGTTAACGGCGCAATATTTCCTTTAACTATCTGTTGCATCTATCGTTGAATAACGTCTTAGATGTGCACTCATGTTACACTAGCCTATATTTTTATTTTGGAAGCCTTATGTCATCTGATTATCATCCAAATCCTGCTACCAACCAAGCCAATGTGCTTGGCACTGCCCTAGCCAGCTGTTGTTTTGATCCGCTTACCGGTTATTATCGTAATGGCTTTTGTCATACGGGCAACCATGATGTTGGTCAACATACCGTTTGCGCCAAAATGACCAGCGAGTTTTTAAATTTTTCAGCCAGTCGCGGTAACGATTTGATAACGCCACTGCCCGAGTATGGTTTCGCCGGTCTACAACCTGGTGACTACTGGTGTATTTGCGCGCTACGTTGGGTTGAAGCACTCGATTTAGGCATGGCACCACAAATCAAGCTTGAAGCATGTCATGAGAGCTTATTAAATTTGGTCGATATTGATACGTTAAAACACTTTGCCTTGTAATCCGTATCAGTTGCAGAAGTTATTTTATATTTATTTTTATACTTAGACAGAAGGAGTAGGTATGAACCAAGATGATGACCTGATTGTCAAAACGGCAACGCGTATCACACCTGAGTCTAATGTCAGTCTTATTGACGCCACTGTCATAGACGAGCACTCCTATCTAGACAATTATGACAGCTATATCTATGGCGATTCTGATGCGACGGTCGAGGACACTATTGAGACCATGACCGTCTATGATCCAGATTCTGAGCGCTATGAGGATATTGAGCCACTCAGTGCTAATGAAGTGGTCAATTGTTATGCTTATTCCCGTAAAACGGGTGAACAGCTGAACAAAATAGCGCTCAGGGATGTCAGTCGCGCCTTGAGCAATAGTGGTCAGTTTATCTGGTTAGGTCTTTATGAGCCTAGCCTGCAGACAATATCCGAGGTAAAAGAAGCCTTTGATCTGCACGAGCTTTCAATCGAAGATGCCTTTGCTGACCATCAACGCGCCAAAGTTGAAAGTTATGATAACGATACGATATTTGTGGTATTACGTACCGCTAAGCTTGAAGGCAATGTCATCCGCTACGGTACTACGGCGATATTTATGGGCAAGAACTATCTGATTACGATTCGTAATGGTCCTTCTAACTCCTATGCGCCGGTACGTGAGCACTGCAATCGACGCCCTGAAAAACTGCGTATGGGACCTATATTTGTCTTGCACGCTGTAATTGATTTTATCGTCGATAACTATATGCCAGTGACCGACCGCTTAGGCAGCTATTTACGTGAGCAAGAGCGCAATATTTTTACTTATGAATTTAATAAAGAAACGCTTAGAAATCTATATGAATTAAAATCACAATTGGTGCATATGCGTGCAGTTATTTTACCAGTGCAGGATATCTGTAGCTTTTTTATAAACCATCAAAAAAGCGATTTGGTCTCACCATTTTCGCACGCTGCAAAGCCCTACTTTCGAGATGTGAATGACCATTTACTGCATTCTTTAGATGCCATCAATGGTTTAAATGAGATGCTCAGTGTGGTGATGAATACATATCTCGCTATGGTAAATATGGGACAGAATGAGGTGGTTCGCAAGCTTGCGGCTTGGGCAGGTATTTTGGCAGTACCGACGGCGATTGCTGGTATTTATGGCATGAACTTCGACTTTATGCCTGAGCTACACTGGCAATATTCTTACTTTATCATTATGGCGGTTATCATTTCACTATGTAGCTTTTTATACCTTAACTTTAAGCGCTTGGGCTGGTTATAAACCCGCTTTTTAGATAAAAAAAGAGCTTCCATATATATAGAAGCTCTTTTTTTATTAACAGATATTAACTATCGTTAGTAACTCATCGACACCTATCATCCCTTTATTCATGATATTTATCGAAAATAATTATTTAAGAGACTGTTCATTATCAACACAAGGCAAGTGATGCTCAGTACTGGTCACTTGATGGTCTTTCAAATAATCTTCTGGTCGCCCAAACATCTTAGCTGTCCAAGTTAATATAACAATTGACGCACTCAGCACCATAATGGCAAAGGAAATCGTTGCTAGCAGCCATAAGTGAAAGTTATCTGATACTGCCTGTACATCGACGACTAGATGTCGCGATAAAGCCGTAATCGCAATAAATATCAAGAACTGCACTGGCAAACGATGAGTCTTAAAATAGATCCCAATCATCGCTAACAGCTCTAGATAAATAAAGAGCAATAAGATGTCTTTCAAATCCGCTGAACCTTTTTGAAAGATCACAAAGAATTCTTTGCCCGCTGTCCAAACTACCACTACACTGATTAAAAATAAGATTATGTAATGAGAGACATCGACGAACTCTCTACCAATACCTTGTAATCGCTCATGAATACCCACGTTATTTTTAGCCATGTTAGATCCTATCAACGGTAAGGGGGTTGATTTAGCCTGAGTCTTTGTGCTGTCTACTGTGAAGTCTCAGGCTCCTTATCTATCGGCAATCCATGCTCTTATGATTAACTATTGTCTAAACCGGCAGCTTTTTCAGCAGCATCAACGGTCTGGCGAATAAGCGTATTAATCGTCATAGGCCCAACGCCGCCTGGGACTGGTGTATAAGCACTGGCAATATTTTCTACACCTTGCAGCTCGATATCACCGACGCCGCCATTATCAGTCGGATGGAATCCTGCATCGATGACTACCGCGCCTGCTTTAATCCAATCAGCTTTGATCAGCTCAGGTACACCTACTGCTCCAACTATGATATCAGCACGTTTAATATGAGACTCTAAATCTTGCGTTCTTGAATGGCAGATTGTTACTGTACAGTTGGCATTTAATAGCATCATTGCCATTGGTTTACCTAAAATTGCACTACGACCCACTACCACGGCCTCCAAACCAGCCAGCTCAATATTATGCTGCTCTAGTAAATGCATGATACCTTGCGGGGTACATGAGCCATAAGCGGACTGCTGCATTGCCATACGACCAAAGCCAAGACAGGTCACACCATCGACGTCTTTTGCCAAGTCAATCTTCTCAAAGCAAGCACGCTCATCAATATGAGCCGGTACTGGGTGCTGCAGCAAAATCCCATGAACATCTGGACTGCTATTCAGCTCGTATATTTTTGCCATCAACTCTGCAGTCGTCGTTACACTTGGCATCTCAACCCGAATAGAATCCATGCCGACACGCTTACAAGCATTACCTTTCATACGTACATAAGTCGCAGAAGCTGGATCGTCACCGACCAATATCGTCGCTAAGCTTGGTGTACGTCCTGTCTTAGCTTTAATAGCGTCTACACGCGTGCGCAGTTGCTGTTCTATTTGTTTAGCAAGTGCTTTACCGTCCAAAACGGTAGCAGATCCTTGGGCAGTTGACGTAATAGACGCAATTGACATAGTAACTCCAATAGAGGGTGCGATAAAAAAGTAAAGACAGCGCCGCAATTGCTTGCATGCCTGTCTTATCCTTGATCAAGGTATGTTTGATACTCATATTGTACCTGCCTGAGCCAAAAAATCCTAGCACCCTATATTCGATTCAATTTAAAAAGAACACCGTACTGCTGGGATAAATTTTACGAAGCCTCTGGAGTGCGAAGCGCACAGCAAGCGAGAGAAATTTATCCCAGCATAATGCTATTCTAAGCATAACTCCTTTATATTGAACTCACTATATTAAAAAGCCATAATTAAAAAATAATAACGTGACCATAAAAAAGTCGATCTATTAAATACTAATAGATCGACTTTTTGTTTTCAAGCACTGTCGTGCATTGATTAAGCCACCATTTAGTAAGTCTGCAGCTCAATACCTACACCTACGCCGATATCAGTCGACTGGATATCTGAATCTACGGCCCAAATTCGGCTAGAAATAAGCGTTTGAGGGTTGTATTGATGCTCCCAAGCCACATCGATACCAGTTAACTTATCAGTCGTTGGGAATGCTTGGTTAATGGCTTCATCTGCTTGATTTACCTTAGCATGCTGTAGTTTTGCATTAATAAAATTACGGTTATCGAGCCATAAGCGACCACCAAGTGCGATACTTTCTGCATCGCCACCTAATGCATAGCCTAATGGGAAGCCTTGCTGATAATAGCCGTCTGTATAAGTACCATGATCATAAGAAATCCCTCTTACCTCACCGCTAGTGCGGGTATCTGTATACTCTGCATAAAGCTGATAAGGTTTGCCATAAGCAGCAGACGCATAATCAACACCGGCTAAATACATGTTTTTCGCTGGCAAGCCGCCTGCTTCATCTTCACCGACATATTGAGCATAAACGCCCGCAGGTACATTCACCAATGACGCTAAACTTAAGCGCGCGTCAAAACCGCCTAACTGATTGGCAGGATCTTCACCAATTGTAGCACCATTATCACCATTATCTTTGGTGCCTAAGAGAGCATCAGTAAAGGAGCCAAAACTCTGTGGACGACCTTCACCGCCCCACATAAAGGTACGAGAAGCACCCACCTCTAACCATTCCCATGGGCTAGCCGTCAGCCTTGCACCAAACAGCTTAGCGTCAGGAATCGCTTCATAATCCTCTAACTGACCGGCAAATAGCTGATACTGCCAAGGTCCAACCCACGATAAATACTGCGATGTCGGCGCTGTTTGCTGATCACGCTGCATGGTAAAACCTGCGACCGGCAAGCTTGCATCGCCTCGAATAAGGCTACCATCATGCCCAGGTCCCCACCACGTTGGAATTTTACCCGCTATCAACCACTGATTGGCAGCAGTACCAGCAAGGTATGAGCCCTCAAAGCTAACATCTGAGCTGTCATCGATGAGTTTGTCATTTTTTAAATTGGCTTGTAAATTAAATTCCCACTCCGCTTCGCTAAGTGACACGCCAACGCTTGCCTGTTGACCCGCCAGCTTATCATCAGCAAATTTTTGTGGTAGCTGATCTCTGTCGGTTTGTATATGCAGGGCTGCCGAGCCTTTTACCACTGAGTTGCGGTTCTGATTCAATCGCGTTTGTACCGACTGTAGGATCTGCTGCTGCGCTGGCGTCTGGGCATTAGCGCTATTTAGAGCACGTTTAATCTCATTAGCAGTCAGTGGCCAAGTACTGGTGCTAATCTGCGCGACCCCTTGAGTATTCAGCCAGTCAAGATCTGCCTTAAGCTTTAGATCGTTCATATACAGGTTTTGTGCAGATGCCAACATCGACACTGATGATAAGACACCAAAACCCAATAAAATGCTTAGCTTCTTGTACATGATCAAATACTCTTTGGTTATAAGGGGTTTATTATAAATGCCAATGGTTTATAAATGCTATCGGTCAAACATCAATTTGCATTAACGTAACTAAATTTAACTTAACTCAATAACTGATATCTTATTGGTTATGTATATTCGCAAATACGCCATCAATCGCCTGTACGGTTTGCTTAATTTCGTCTTCTGTCAACGTTGGATGTACCAAAAACATCAAGCTGGTTTCGCCCAGCTGCTTAGCGACTGGCAGTCTATTTTCAGGACGTAAGCCGGTATTATCAAATGCTTTTTCCAGATATACCTCAGAAGCCGATCCTGAAAAACAAGGAACCCCTAAGTCATTTATCTCTCGAATAATACGATCTCGTGACCACTCTTTCGGTAGGTTATCTGACTGCACATAGACGTAAAGCTTATAATAGGCGTGGGTCGAATCTGCAAACTGCACTGATTCTTCTAATCTTGGTACAGAAAGATAGCCTTTTGCTTCCCATTTAGCACAGGCATCTAGGATAGTTTGAGCATTGGCGGTACGCTTGGCTGTCCAATCAGGCATCCTTTTTAATTGAATACGACCGAGCACTGCTTGCATTTCAGTCATACGCCAATTTGTACCGAAGCTTTCATGTAACCAGCGATAGCCGGGTGCATGATCTGTCTCATAGACAGCAGCGTAGCTTTTACCATGGTCTTTATACGCCCACATCTTACGCCATAACTGCTCGTCATTGGTGGTGACCATGCCGCCCTCACCGCCTGTGGTCATGATCTTGTCTTGGCAAAAGCTCCACGCGCCGATATGACCAATACTACCGACACTCCGACCTTTATAGGTCGCACCATGTGCCTGCGCGCAGTCTTCTATCACATATAGATTATGCTTATCTGCCAGCGCCATGATGCCATCCATATCACATGGCCAGCCTGCCAGATGTACGCATACAATACCTTTGGTCTTGTCAGTCAACACCGCAGCGATCGACTCAGGAGTAATGTTACCAGTGGCTTCGTCAACATCGGAAAATACTGGCGTAGCGCCAATATTGACCACCGATGAGATACTCGCAATAAAGGTACGCGGCGTCACGATGACCTCATCGCCTGCGCCAATATCTAACGCTTGTAAGGCAACGTCTAATGCTAAAGTACCATTACCCATCGCAATGGCATACTTGCTATCAGCCCACTCAGCGAATTCCGTCTCGAACTGACGACACTCTTGCCCTGTCCAATAATTTACCTGATTGGATAATAATACTCGACTGACCGCATCAGCCTCGATTTGAGTAAAGCTTGGCCAAGGTGAAAATGGGGTGTTTAACATAGTTGCCTCGATGGTGCTTATTTATAACTGATGATTCATTATTGAAAATTAATAACTTATAACGCAATATTTGATTCTGGGGTTTTATTTATACTTTTTATTTATTCAGGAGCCTTGCAGGATTGCCAATCACGACTGCCCCAGCTGGGACCTCTTTGGTCACTACCGCACCCATCCCTACAATGGCACCTTTACCAATAATTAATGGCTTATCAGGCGTGCCTTGCTTGATGACTGCTCCTGTGCCGATATAGGCATGATCATGGATATGAATATTGCCATTGCAACTGACGCGTGGGGCAAAGGTGACATAATCGCCAATAATGCAATCATGTTCGACATAGCTATATAGATTAGCGTGGAAGCATTTGCCAATAGTGACATTGGCTGCGATAGTGACGAACGGGCTAAGTGCAGCACCGGCATCTATACTGACTTCATCCATAATTAAAGTAGTCATTCCCTGCACTGTCCACAGTGAAATACCATCTTTAACCAATTTATCTGCAATTTTTTGACGAATACTACTATTAGCAATGGCTATAAGGACAAATTTATCATCATTTTTTATACTTTTAAATTTTGTATAATTCATCGCAGTATAGCCGTTGACAGTAATATTGTCATCTAATGCATCGTCAATAAACACGATTTGGCTATCTGTATCACCTTCTAATATACGCAATTGCTCATTGGCTACTGGCATTAAACTACGACCACAGCCTGAGGCACCATAGACGGCAAATACTTTACTCATAGCTACTTTCTAAAGCTGACTGATTTTGAGAACCAGTGAACTTACTCATAGTCGCTTCACCGTCAGCACTAATACCATCTTTAATGACTACTTTTTTTACTGTCTTAAGCAATATTTTAATATCTAACCATAATGATTGGTTATCTATATACCACGTATCGAGCTCAAACTTCTTATCCCAACCGATGGCATTACGACCATTCACTTGCGCGTAGCCGGTAATACCAGGGCGTACATTATGACGACGTGCTTGTTCTTTACTGTATAGCGGCAGGTATTCCATCAATAATGGCCGTGGTCCGACTAAGCTCATATCACCTTTAACGACATTCCAAAGCTCAGGCAATTCATCGAGACTACTATTGCGTAGTGCTTTACCAAAATCAGTCAAGCGCTCACTATCAGGCAGTGGATTGCCTTCGCTATCTGTGGCGTCTTTCATGGTGCGGAACTTAATCATCTCAAACGGCTTACCGTCTAAACCCGGACGCGTCTGCCGAAACAATACTGGCGAGCCTAAATTTTGTTTAACTTTATAAGCGGTGATAGCATATACCGGAGATAAAACAACTAAAGCAGTAGTAGCGGCGGTGATATCGAAAAGGCGTTTTATCATTTATAAACCCAACATAGCTATCAATCGTTTATTTACTTTATCTGCATCGAATTTCTCTTGCGCTATTTTATAACTCTCATAGCCCATCTTTTTAATCTGTTCAGGGTGCTCTATAAAATAAATCACCTTTTCTGCTAATGCTTGCGGATTCCATTTCTCTATTAAGAAGCCACTGACGCCATCAATAACTGTCTCACGACAGCCAGGAACATCTGTGGTGATAACTGCTCGTCCGATCGCCATAGCTTCTTGCGTGCTGCGTGGCACCCCTTCGCGATAATAAGAAGGTAGTACAAAGACGCTAGACTTAGCAATCCACTTTGACACATCATTAACATGACCTGGATGCTCAATAATGCCATCTTCTACAAACTGCTTTAATTCAAAATCTTTTAATGCTCCTAGAGCTTCTTTATCTATAGCACCTAATACAATAAACTTAGCTTCTGGGTATTTACTTTTTACGATTTTAGCTGCTGATATATAGTGATGAATACCTTTTTCCGCCAGCAACCTTGCTACAAATATAAAGGTTGGCTGTGTAGGATAAGCACCCGAATAAGGATAGTTTTCTAAATTTAAACCTATTCCTCCTAAAACCTCTACTTGTTTAACCTCTATAGAATACTCCTTCAACAAATCTTTAGGATCATCAGGATTTAAGAATATAATTTTATCTAGTCTCGGCAAGGCTATTTTATAAAGAAAGACTTGAGCTGCTTTAATGGCCTGAGATTTCTTACTTACCTGATTAGGCTGTTCAGTAAAGGTATAGCCTAGTCCTTCAAGCATACCTATAATACGCGGTACCTTAGCTATTTTTGCCGCGAGCGTTCCAAAGATTACAGGTTTAGAGAAATAAGAAAACACAATATCTGGTGCTATGCTTTTAATTTTTTTGGATAAGGCGTAGGTCGCTATTATATCTGCTAAAGGGTTCAGACCTCCACGATTTAGCTGATAGGTAACAGGTATAGCGCCTAGCTCTTCAATTCGCTTAAGGTCGCTTTGGCTATATTCTGAGGTAAAAGCATAAACCGTATGTTGTTTTGCTCGCAAGGTTTTGATCAATTCAGATCTGAATCCATAAAAACTTGATGCCACTGTACCAATGATGACTATTTTCATGACTTAACCACCTGAATCTTTCTTGAATGTAAGCTTTTTAATCTTAAAATATAGAAAAAAGCAATGTAAACTGCAATATAGTTATATAGCCTCAATCGTACTGCTGTACCTAAGTTGTCATTACCAATTAACCAGACACTAGCATACAGTACAAAGAATACGATTAAGAAGCGTACAAATTTATCAGCCCATCGGATATTCTTGATCACGTATACAAGCATAAATAGAAATGGGACTGTCTCTACAATTAATAGAACTATTGCTAATGGATTGGTAATATATAACCCTAACATCTGACCTAAAAAGCTAAGTATGAAATTAGGGATAAACATGATGGGGTTAGAAAAATCTATACCTAAATTTGAGCCGCCCTCAGCCTCTTCGAATCCTGCGCGGTATTCAGTGAGGGAATTGAAAATACCTACATAATTAGCAGCGAATAACGCAAGGAAATATAACGCTCCAAGAAATATGATTCTTCTCTTAGTAAATTTTATTTTCCAGAGTAGAAGTGATAATAGAAATGCATATCCTAGATAAGGGCGTAGACCTAGTAAAAATAAACCTACTATAGCAGATACAGCTAACATTAATAAAAATCTTGAGAATCTTGAGCTCTCTAAAGATTTTTTCACAAAAAAACAACCCATTAAGAAGATAAATACCATAAATACATCTCGATAAATATCGAAAGTAAAAATAAAAAGTGTTGGATAAATAGCACATAAAAGAAAGATATAAAGGTAATACTTTTGATGATATTTAAAGCTTAATCCTGAGATTTTAGAAACCATACTTGGAATAAAAAATAGATTTAAAAGAAAAAATAAGTAAGAGATGTATTCCCGTGAATAAATTCCAATATCATTAAGAGACCTCAATATAACTGGCCATACATTAACTGCTAAATCAAAACGACCTAAAGCGTAGTTATCGTAATAATTTGCATCACTTCCTCCTCCTAAAGGTATTAAGAATAAATCATTTTTAATAGCTATAAAAATAAACATCTTAATGAAATAAAATAAGATAATAATAAATAGCAAATAATAGTTATTGATTTTAAGCATATTCAACCATAATGATTATTTTAGAAAAATAGTTTTACAAATATTAGACTTCTTGCAAAAGTCATGGACTAAGCTCGAAATTAACAACACTGTCGAATATAGTCAAGTCCACTTAAAAGTGTTATAAACTAATTATCAAATTCAATTGTTATTATAAAGACCATGACTTACTCACTAGATTTTCGTATGCAAGTTCTTAAAAGTATAGATGATGGTATAGTCAATCCACAATAAAATTAGTACAACCCATATTATGGAACAGTTTAGGTAGATTATTCTCTATCCACCCTTGTCGTAGAAACTTAGCCTGTGCCCATTTTTTCTCAATAGGGTTTAAATCAGGGCTGTAAGGCGGTAGAAATAACAAGCGATGACCATGCCTGTTGAGTAATCTCTGAACGCGTTTATGAAAGCTGGCGTTATCCATGACGATTACGCATTTCGTTTTGATGCATGGTATTAGCGTGTTTTTGCACCAGTGGTAGAATATGTCGCCATTGATATTTCTCTCAAAGTAATCCAGGGCAAACAGCATCTTTTCATACAAAGCACCAATGACGTTGGTTCGTTTTTTACCTTGCCAATTATAGCTATCGATGCAAGGGGCTCCAATAGGTGCATAACCATGAGAGCGAATGGTCTCGGCCTCAAAGCCACTCTCATCCATGTATACAATAGTAAAGCCTTGAGCGATGTAGTCGTTAAGTTTGCTTAGATACTTAGCTCTTTTTAATGGGCAAGCTTTTGGATGCGCTAAGGTCTTTTTTTTGGCTGATGCCAAGACGTTTTAAAGCGGCCTCGATGCCCGACTTACTACAGCCAAAACGCTGTGCTCTCTCATACATGTAATCGTCTGGATACTGTTCAACATCTTTTAATAACGCTTCGTCAGGTATTTTACTGGGTGGTTTATTGCGAGTGAGTTTGATACTAGGATCTTTGAGCCAATTCTGTAGCGTGGCCTTACTAATGTCATAGAATGCACAAGCTTGTCTGATACTCATACCTTGTTGTTTGACACTTTTAAGCACTTGTGCTCGAAAGTCTGCTGAATAAGTCATAATCTTTTTACTTTTCGCTTACTTTAAAATCACTGTACCACTTTTATAAAGGCTCTACTATATGACCTTTGCCGAGGCAGCTGAGTTTTACAATCTCAGTTCAACCACCATACAAAACTGGAAGAGACGTGACCCCTGCCGTCAAATCCGTACAGTTAGACTTGGGAGATTTAATTATGCAGCTTGACGATAATAGTCAAACCACACCTGTCTTGGCGATTTATAGCCTAAACCCTTTTGAATTCTCGTTTGGTTGTAGTACAACTCGATATATCTAATGATATCGGTAATAGCGGCAAATCTAGTCTTATAGTCCTGATGATATACCAGCTCATTCTTTAATACACCCCAGAAGCTCTCTATGGGTGCGTTGTCATAACAATTACCTTTACCACTCATGGAGCCTTTAAACTGATGCTGTTTAATAATTTTATGATACGCATGGCTACAGTACTGACCGCCTCTGTCAGAGTGAACAATTAGTCCCTTGCTTGGTCTCTTATTCTTAATTGCCATGTTCAATGCTTTGCAAACTAAGTCAGCGGTCATACGTTTGTTGATGGCATAGCCAACCAGCTCTTTGGTATACAAGTCTTTAACGCCTGCTAAGTACAGCCAGCCCTCGGTTGTCCAGATATAGGTGATATCACTGACCCAGGCTTCGTTAGGGCGGTTGACGTCAAACTGCTGATCGAGCACGTTGTCATAGATGAGCTTATTATGATTAGAGTCAGTGGTGACCTTAAAGCGCTTGTGGCGACGGCATTTGATGCCATGCTCCTCTTTAATATTTCTGACCATGTATGGGCTGATATCATATCCTTGCTCATTTAGATGCGCATGCAGACGCTCAAAGCCGTAGCGCTCCTTTGTTTCACTGTGTGCCGCTTTGATTAGCAGCTCAGACTGGTTACGATGTATCTGCTGGCTGCTAATATCACGATTTATCCAATCGTAATAGCTTGATGGCTTAACGCTCAATACACGGCACATAGTGGTGATGCTAAAGATTGGCTGGTTGTCTTTAACAAAGGCGTACTTTACTAGCTGTGTTTGGCGAAGTACGCCGTCGCCTTTTTTAGAATTTCGCGCTCCTCCTCAGCGACTTTCAGCTGTCGCTTGAGGCGCTTATTCTCTTCTAGCACGGCAATTAGCTGTGGGTCATATTGCTCAGTCCCTGCAAGCTTGCCTTGAGTGGCTTTGTTCTGCCAGTTAGATAGCGTTTGCATGGCTATGCCAAGCTGCTTTGCAGTCGCTGAAATATTACCCTTATTGTCTGCTATCTTCTTAATAACTTCGGCTTTAAATTCATAGCTGTAGGTTCTTACTTTCTTGACCATGGTAAACTCCTCTTTGAGTCGTTAGTTTACCAAGTTTAGTTGTACGGTTTCTTCAGCATAGCTCATACTGCTGATATCGTTCACCTAAGCTTAGATGTGTATAGTTCATGGTTGCAATCTCACTTTGGCGGTGGATAGAAACTTTGATGCTAGCGCATCTAGGTCTTTTTTTTACCTCGCATTTGGTATTGCACTTCATGTGTTAATCTAAGAAGTAAAAAACTTACGTAACAAACTCATAAAACAACTTATTTATTATAAGTATTAGCTTTAATAATTTGTGCTAAAAACCTAGGAGCTTGCACTTCTAATGAGTACCACTTGTCAACCTTTAGTCGACCAGCATCACCCATTTTGCTAATAAATTTAGAGTTAACTTCTAGTAGATCTCTTAAAGCCTGATCCCATTCTTCAAGTGAAGAAGCCAGCTTCCCCGTTTTATCTGAATCTACAATATCACAATTCACACCTACTGGAGAGGCTACAACAGCGACACCACAAGCCATGTATTGGATTAATTTATAACCACATTTACCTCTTTCCCAAGGCGAGTCTTTCAACGGCATGATACCGATACTAAACTGCTGTATAGATGAAACCTCACTCTCTTCTGACCATGACCAGGTTTCTATAGCAGTACCTTCAAAGTCTTCAGGTCTTCCACCTACCGCAACAAAACGTACATTTACATTGTTTTTAATTGCTGCAAAAATCGGCAAAAGAGGCTGCAGGTATTGACTAGTTTGTGGTGTACCTATCCAGCCTACAATAGGTGTATTTATATCAATGTCCCTATGTATACGATAACGCTTTGTATCCACTACTGTAGGAATAAGTTCAACATTTTTAGCGCCAGCAAGTTTAGCACGTTCTGCGATATATTTATTACCAACAGTCACTATGGATGCATAACGCATAACAGAATCAATTTTCTTGCCCAATAATATCCTAACCCAACGATATGAATGACAATCATAATTATGAAAAATTGCATCATCGTAATCAACAATGTAACGCACGCCTAAAAAATGAAATAAGCGTTCTACAATTGCAGGTATAAATGGAAATACTTCTTTTTCAATAATTACTAAATCATAACTACGAACATTAAATAGTGTGACAACCCTACTGAAGTAACCTTTGATTATTTCACCCCAACGAGAATTCCCCTCATATAGTGCAAGTAAATATTTATCAGATAGAAGCGGGCTAATACTTATATCAACGTCCTTTTCGTTAAAATAAGGTATATACTGCAAAAATCGAACTCTAGAACTAGCACCAAGCGTGCCGTATCTTGACAAAAGAAGAACTTTCATAGGTTAGGCCTCTAGTTATTACGCAAAATATTACCCACTGAACCACCTAGCATGCGAAAAGCTGACCAAGTATGTTTTATACCAGTAATATCACGCCGTATAAGGCACCAAATAGTTCTTGTAAAAGGCTCAACTAGAAAGACCACTATCAATAATAGTGAAGCTTGCCAACGTGGAAAATGCTTAAAGGCATATAACAAACGGCTACGTAATATGTAGAATAGACGATGGGCTTTTACTTGTTGAGAAGTTCCGCCTCCTGCATGAAAAGCTTTTGCTTCTGTAAGATACCAACTAGTCCAACCTAAATCTTTAATGCGTTTAGCCACATCAACTTCTTCAAAATATACAAAAAACTGTTCATCAAAACCTTTACATGACTCAAATACATTTCTACGTATAAAGTAAAATGCCCCGATTACTTGATCAACCTGCTGAGTGTTTAAGTGATTCCATGTAGACATCGCTATTCCTGTACTTTTAAACTTGGAAAATTTATCAAGACCAATTGCAGAAAAAAACAAACGTTTAAAAGTAGGAGAATAAGCACAGCTACGACTAACAACACCTTGCTCATCTACAAGCTGAATACCACAAATTCCAACTTTTGAGTTGTAAGCTTGTTCCATAAAAACTAAAGGTACAGATAGAGAATTGGATTCAATTCTTGTATCAGGGTTAAGAAAAAGAATATAAGGTGCATCTCCAGCTTTAGCCCCAATATTACAAGCAGCACCGAATCCCAAGTTTTCTCCAGCACGAATAAGTTCTACTTTCGAAAGATCCTCAACGGAATCGGCAGAGCAATCAATTGAACCGTTATCTACAATAATAATACGTGAAATCTTATTTATACTATGGGCAAGAATAGAATCAATACATTGCTTTAACTGAATGCCACTATTCCAATTTACAATTACAATATCTATCATATAGTACTCAACTCTGACTTCCATTCTGGAATCTTTTGTCCTAATAATTTTTCTAGTTTACTACAGTCCAAGACTGAAAAAGCTGGCCTTACAGCAGGCGTAGGGTAGTCAGCAGTAGTGATTTTTTTGATAGTAGGTGTTTGCGGTATAAAACCACTCTCTCTTGCTTGCTTAAAAATTTCAACAGCAAATTCATACCAACTGCAAGCGGAGGAATTACTAAAATTATAAATACCCCAAGGCAGACTATCAGTTTGTTGATATAGCTCAGCTAGTTTCCACAAGATATCTGCAATACTAGTCGCACTAGTAGGGCAGCCGTGCTGATCACCAACTATTGATAATTCATCCCGCTCTTTAGCTAAACGCAGCATAGTTTTTACAAAGTTATTGCCTCGCGCACTAAACACCCAACTGGTACGCAAAATAATATGCTTATTATGAGTCGCGGCTAACATTTGCTCACCAGCAAGCTTGCTCGCACCGTAAACACTTTGCGGGTTAATCGAGTCAGTTTCTTTGTATGGCGTTGTAGACTCGCCATCAAAGACATAATCGGTTGAAATATGAAACAATGGAATATCGGCATGCGCAGCAGCTTGAGCTAACCAAGCTACAGCCTTTTCATTAATAGCATATGCGTTATCTGAATCACTCTCAGCTTTATCAACTGCGGTATAAGCTGCGGCGTTAATGATTAGATTAGGCTGGTGCAGAGCAACTGCTACATTTACTTGATCTTGATCAGTAATATCCAATTGAGCAGAACTCAGCCCAATCACAGTAAAGCCTGCAGGCACCAAATTAACCAACTCGCTGCCAACCTGCCCTTTAGCACCGGTCACTAGGACTCTAAACATGAGCTTCCAACCCCGCATAGGCTTTATCTTTATCTGACAGCTTTACATCACTAATCGGCCAATCAATATTGAGCAAGGGGCAATTCCACGCTATACCGCCTTCATCAGTAGGATCGTAGTAATCAGTACACTTATATACAAAATCTACTTCATCACTCATAACTAAAAAGCCATGTGCATAACCGGGCGGTACCCAGAGCTGACGATGATTATCTTCGCTCAGCTCAACACCCACGTACTCTCCATATGTGGATGATTCTGGATTTATATCAGCAGCAACATCATAAACAGCGCCAAGCGTGACACTAACTAACTTACCTTGCGGCTTAGTTTTCTGAAAGTGCAAACCGCGTAATACGCCCTTACCTGAGCGCGAGTGATTGTCTTGTACAAATGTTAAATCAATACCTGCAAGTTCTTTATAACGCTCAGCATTGAAGGTTTCTTTAAAAAAACCACGGTAATCACCAAAAATCTTTGGTTCGATAATTAATACGCCAGCTAACTTAGTTTTAATCACTTGCATGATCAATTCTCCTGCTCTAACAGATTCAGCAAATACTGTCCGTAGCCTGTCTTACTTAGGTCAGTAGCTTGTAATCTAAGCTGTTCAGCCGTTAACCAGCCTTGACGATATGCAATTTCCTCTAAGCAAGCCACTTTTAAGCCTTGACGCGCTTCGATGGTTTGTACGAAGTGCCCTGCCTCCATTAAGGAATCGTGAGTACCTGTATCTAACCAAGCGAAACCGCGGCCTAACAAACTGACATGTAAATCACCACGCTCTAGGTAAGCATTGTTTATATCTGTGATTTCTAACTCACCACGGTGCGATGGCTTAACCTGCTTTGCAATCTCAACAACATCGTTATCATAAAAATATAAACCAGTAACAGCATAGCTCGATTTAGGTTTTTGAGGCTTCTCTTCAATTGATAGCGCTTTGCCATCGCTATCGAAATCAACGACACCAAAACGTTCTGGGTCAATTACATGATAGCCAAATACAGTAGCACCTATCGGGCGCTTAGCGACTTCTTGTAACATACCACTAAAGCCATGGCCATAAAAAATATTGTCACCCAAAACTAAACACACATTGTCTTGACCAATAAATTCTTCGCCAATAATAAATGCTTGTGCTAAACCGTCTGGAGAAGGCTGTTCGGCATAACTTAACTCAATACCGAAGCTTTCACCCGTTCCAAGTAATTTTTGGAAGCTAGGTAAATCTTCTGGTGTAGAAATAATCAAAACCTCACGAATACCAGCGAGCATCAGTACTGATAAGGGATAATAAATCATCGGCTTATCATAAATTGGTAGTAACTGCTTAGACACACCACGAGTAATAGGATGTAGGCGTGTACCTGAACCGCCAGCTAAAATAATACCTTTCATTTATACTCTCCCAATCGTTCTAAGCGGTAACTTCCATTTAGCACACGCTGCCACCAATTTTTATTATCTAAATACCATTGCACTGTTTTACGCATACCGGTTTCAAAGCTTTCTTCTGGAACCCAGTCTAATTCACGTTCGATTTTACTAGCATCTATAGCGTAACGAACATCATGACCTGCACGATCTTTGACGAATACAATTAAATCTTCGTACTTAGCTATACCCGCGGGCTTCTGATCAGAAGCCATCTCCTCAAGCAACGCACATAGTATAAGTACTACATCAATATTGCGTTTTTCATTATGACCGCCGATGTTATAAGTCTCACCAACCACGCCTTCAGTTGCTACTTTAATTAAAGCGCGGGCATGATCTTCTACATATAGCCAATCACGGATCTGGCTGCCGTCACCATAGACCGGTAAAGACTTACCAGCCAATGCGTTTAAAATAATATGCGGAACTAATTTTTCAGGAAAATGATAAGGTCCATAATTATTAGAACAGTTTGTTATAACTACAGGTAGACCATAAGTTCTATACCAAGCACGCACTAGATGATCAGAGCTTGCTTTACTAGCAGAGTAAGGAGAACTAGGCGCATAAGAGGTTGTTTCAGTAAATAGGTATTCACCTACTGAATTAGGGTTTTCAAGCTTATCGGGATGAGGTAGGTCACCATAAACCTCGTCAGTGCTTATATGATGAAAACGAAAGATTTGTTTACGCTCAGAACTTAAGTGACTCCAGTAAGCACGCGCTGCCTCTAACATATTATAAGTACCAACAATATTGGTTCGTATAAAATCATCAGGTGCATCGATAGAGCGATCAACATGGCTTTCTGCAGCTAAGTGCATTACCACATCCGGCTGATACCTTTCAAAGACTCTAGCCAATTCAGTAGGATTGCAAATATCAACTTGTTCAAATGTATAGCGTGAATTATCACTCACTGGATCACATGACTCTAAATTACCTGCATAAGTAAGTTTATCAAGATTCATAAGTGAGTTTTGTGTATGCTGTAGCAAATGCCTTACCACAGCAGAACCAATGAAACCCGCACCGCCCGTTATCAGAAATTTCATATAAACTTGAGCCTTATTATTTATTTTTGAATTAAGCTTTATCCAGAAAAGCAAGCACGTTCTCTGCCTGAATCTTCCTAGAAAACTCTTCAACTATATCTTTACCAAATAAAGATATATCTGGAACCCCATATTCTATCCAATTCTTAATAGTTTGGGATATTAATTTAACATCTTTACCTACAACTGAACCATGTCCTGAACTGACAATCAATTGACCTGTACTAGTTTCTTCAGTTGCACCCACACCTAAAATATATTTTTTAGTTGCAAGATATTCAAAGATCTTACCCGTCAATACCCCTGTTATACCAGGCGCTTCAAATTCTAAAAAAAGTAAAATATTGGCGTCGCGTTGTGCCCTAAGAGCATCTTCCCGTGGTAAAAAACCTAAATATTCACAGAATTCCTCAACATCATATTCACTTGCCAATGAAGTAACATCCGAGTTATTTCCAGCAAAAAAAACTTTTAGAGAGTCAGGGTTAAGTCTAATTGATTTCTTAAGATTAGCTATTGCTCTAAAAAGAGGCGAAGGGTCCTGTTTGCCTTTATAAATTGACCCAGTATACACAATACGTATCATATCGTCTTTTGGAAAGTAAGGTTTATCACTCAATGCCTCAAAATCTTCTAAATCATAGCCATTATATACAACCTCCACTTTACTTCTAACTTTACTTTGAATTTTGTTAGCTAGTGGCTTAGAAACAGTAGTTATAAGATCAGCATACTTATGGAACCTGTTTTCTAAATTTCTTTCATAATGCTCAAATATTGGGAAACCAGGGAACAGATGGTTATCAGTCCATAGATCTCTCCAATCAACTATCCATTTAGTATTAGGATTTTTCTTTTTAATAGCTAAGCCTACCCTATGAACAGTATAGGGCCCGCCTGTAGAAACAACTAAATCCCAAGACTCATTTATTGCCCACTTTGTAGCGTTCGGTGTCCATAAATCTGTAAAGTCAGGAAATCTACAACCATAGAACATTCCATACTTTTGGCTTAAAAAAAATACTGAACGTTTGAACCATGGTGTTTTTGTAGGTTCATTTAAAACCTCATCGCCTACTAAGGCCTTTAAGGATTCAGCTTTACGTAAACTATAGGTACTTAATAAAGGCACAGGTATTTCATGTGCTTTAAACCCCTCATAAGACATAGGCATATCAGAACTTTTTTGCGGCTTAGGTGTTGTTAGAACCGTCACATCATGTCCCATTCGAGACCACCATTTAGCCCAACTATAGGGTCGCAAAGAAGCAATAGAGTTTTGGGGAGGAAAAAAAGTACTTACTATTAAAATTTTCATAAAAAATTTACTCTAATATCAAAAAGATAGGTTTAAATTCTTAGTTGTATGTTGCTAATTATATGTTTATTAGCTACCAAAACACTAACTAACCGAGAGCTTGTTATAAACTCATATTAAAAGTGATATACAGCACTAACACTTCAAGTTAGTTAGATTTAAATCATATTTTAGAATTAATCCTAAAATTTAAAACCTAGTTTATTAATAAATTAAGCATTATTAATTTAACGTTGCTATTTCCATTAGGGTGTACCACCGTATGTAATTAACCCATCGCCACACTCTGCTATCAAAGCTACGCTCTCCAAGTATGACCTGCTTAAACCCCTCTAAAACTTCTGCTTTATTAATAAAAGGGATTTCTGGTGCATCATTTATCCAAGTTTCTATAGCACCACTCATACTTAATAGCCATTCTGCTTCTGGAGTTTCAAAACCAATCTTATCCTTTCTGTCTAAATGGCTATCAGGAACAATGCCACGCATAGCTTCACGAAAAATATGCTTCGTTACACCTTTATTAGAGATTAAATAATTTTCAGGCAAGCTTAATAAAAACTCAGCCATTGGCAACGTTAAGAAAGGAACACGGCTTTCAATCGAGAACGCCATTGAATTACGATCACCATGGCGCAACAACGATGGTAGACCTTTGCTTTCTATAGATTCAGCTAAAGCTTCTCTAACACGCTTTCCTTTATTTTTCTTTGAAAGAATTGAACGATCAACTTCAAAATTAACTCCCTTATTAATTAAATAATCAATATTCAATCCTGATGTATAGCTGTCCCGACCAGTAGTTTTTTTAGCTACTTTATATAATAAATTTGGAAGCTTTAAGCTGGCAAGATTTTTCCATGGAGTAAGATAACTTCTCCCAGGAAAGGTAGCCCAGTGTTTCGCAAAATATTTTGCTTTGATAAAATTACCAGTTTCTAAAATACTTAGTAGCCTTCTACCTGGATAGCCGTTGTAACCAGCTAGCAACTCGTCTGCACCTTGACCATCTAAGGTGACTGTAATACCACTTTCTTTTGCTAATTTAAATACGCGATATTGTGCATAGATACTTGTACCACCAAAAGGCTCACCCTGCATCAGCAACATATTATCTAAATCTTTTTGCATTTCTGCTGAGTTTGAAACCACTTTATGTTCTATCGCCTTAATATCTTTATTAATTAGGTCTACCCATACTTCCTCAGAGATACGATTGTCAGATGCAATATAACTAAATGTATGAATTGGCGTGTTTGGTTCAAGATGACGAACTGCACATACAACGGCTGAAGAATCTACACCACCTGAAAGAGCAACGCCCAATGGAACATCACTACGTAAATGCAGTTTTACACTATCTAGAAATAGGGTACGCAATTTATCTTTTGCCTCATCAAAACTAAGCGTAGAAGTATAGCTTAGATCGGGCTGCCACCAAGCTTTAGGCTCAGTCATATTCCCAGTAATCAAACTAAATTCTAAATAATGCCCTGGCATTATATGTTTGACTCCTTCAACAAAGGTAGACTCAGTAGAGTCATAGTCACCATGTACTAAATAATCATAAGCTCTTTGCAAATTAGGTTCGAAAGTAGTATTACGAAGTTTTATTAATCCACGTATGTCTGAACCAAAGAAAACTCTTTTATCTTGGGGCAAAGTATAAAAAAAAGGCTTAATTCCAAAAGCATCTCTAACTAGAACTATTTTTTTAGCAGCCTTGTCAAATATAACAAATGAAAACATTCCAATAAACTTGGGTAAAGCTTCTAAGCCCCAAGCTATCCAAGCATTTAAAAGTACCTCTGTATCAGAGTCAGTAGTAAAATCAAAGCCTAGTGCTAATAGTTCAACTCGTAATTCTTTATAGTTATAAATCTCACCATTGAAAACGAGGTTATAACGACCACATTTTGATATAAATGGTTGAGAAGCTTCATCACTTAAATCAATAATTGAAAGACGAGCATGACCTAAACCAACATAATAACTTTCAGATCGCTGTACGAGAGATAACTGTTTATCTGGTCCACGATGCTTAATGACATCAAGAGAATCAACTAAAAGTGATTCATAGTTTCTTTCTGAAATAAATCCTAAAAATCCACACAAATTAAATTCTCCTCAGATTTATTTCTTTAATAAATCTCGAAATTGTTTAAAGTCTTTTAACGATATCAAGCCAGCTAATAAAAATAAAAGAATACAAAAAATTAGGGCTATAGATTTATAAATTAGTAATAAATAGAAGCTCTCATGAATAATAGGGATAAACCATGCTAATAGTGAAACTAATAAAGTACTAGCAATGATAGGTTTAAAATCATGAGGAACATAGTAAATCTTTTGACTTAGAATCATGTAGATAGTGAAAACAATAAAATAGCTAATCAGCGTTGCAACTGCAGCACCTTGAATCCCGAAAATAGGTATAAGTACATAGTTGAGTACAATATTCAAAGTTGCACCTATGATATTTACAATAACAAAATAAGACGTTTTCTTGGCAATAGCCATGCCTGGCGCAAATATATACATATTAGATAATATAATAGCAGGTACTAAAAAAATGATAACACTATAACTATAGTAAAACTCTTCTGTAACTATTAGGTGTAATATGTTTTCAGCAAAAAAACTAATTAAAATAAATATAAGAAGTATCAATGTAACGAAATACCTGAATATACGAGCAAGTTGAGGAGGCGTTGTTTTTTCATGATAATGTTTATAAATGAGAGGGGTTAAAGCCCCTTGAAAACCAACCATAGCTAGACCAGCAATACTTGATACACGATAACCAAGACCGTATAAACCTACATCACTAATGGTCATAAGATGTTTAATCATAATACGATCAATATAAAGACTTAACCATACTGCTACACCAGAGAAAACTAACGGTATTGAGAAAACAAGCATCTCTTTCAGTTTTATCAAACTAAATCTAAATCTAAAGGTATTACGTAACAACCATAAACCAAAAATACCACCAATCAAATTACCAATTAACAGACCAAATAAGAGCCCTTCTAAACCGTAGTCTAAGAAATAAGCTGCTAAAACAGATACGAATGCAGTAGCTACAGACATAATGATACTAATAACTGCGTATTCCTTGCTACGCAATTCCCATCTGAATTGGTTTTGGATCAGATAAAACAAGCCGTTAGACCAAATATATAGAATACCTAGTATAAAAGCGTTTTCAACGTTTAGTTGACCCATAACCATAAAAGAAAGTTTTTTATGAAATATTAACAACAATACAGAAAATATTGTATAAACAGCGAATGTAAACCAAAAAGCCGAAGATGCATAAAGAACTTTCGAATTAGTATTATCTTCAGAAGTAAAGTAACGTGCTAAACCTTGGGAAACTTCTAATGCAATAGTCAGGTTAATTATATTTACAAAAATAAGGAATAGATCAAAAGATCCATAGTCAGCTGTTGTCAATACCTTTGTATAGAGTGGGATTAAAAAAAATGACATTCCTCTTGAAATCAAACTAGGAAGAGTATAAGTAACACTGTCTTTGAAAAGTCTTTTTAACATAGTATTTTAATCTTTACTAATAAATTCAATAAATGCATGTTCAAGATCAGAACGATCTTTTAATTGTAGAGAGTCAATACCATAATTAACAATCATTCGGTTAACAATTCTCTTAGTTAATTCAGAGCTCTGACCTACTCCTTCCAGATAGATAATTTCTTTAGGATCAATCATCCATTCACTAGGAATATTACCCTCAATAATTTTTTTATACTTTAGAGCCACTTCATTTATGCTCCACTTCTCTCTTACAAATATTTTTGCTTTTTCACCTAAAATTTTTCGCTGTTCAGTATCAACAATTAGTTCTTCTATGTTCTTTTCTATATCATCTGGATAACAAATTTTCGAAGGAGGCCACATATCTTCTTTCACATAATTTTTTAAAGATTCAAGACCGTAACCACCAACAATTGCAGGTTTACCAAACCAAGCTGCTTCAGTAGCAAAAGTAGCCAAAGGTGTATCCGAATATAATTGATCAACAATAAAATCACACTTTTTAATTTCTTCTATTACCTCAGAATTAGGTTTATTTTGTAATAGTATAAAATCAATATTATACCCTTTATCTTTTAAATTATTGATTGCATCAATAATTAAACTTGTTCCCTTTACTGCTGGATGACTAGGTGAATGTAGTATTCTAACTTTTTTATTACTTCGATCCTCAATTGAATATTTTTTTTCGAATGTATCAATAAATAAAGCTTTATTATATATTGGGAGCCCAATAGAAAAGTGATTAATATATTTTTTTCTAATAAACTGGCTTGTACTATATGGCGCCCCAACTATTACATCGGCATAATCTGATATGTTACGGTTATTTTTTTTTATTTTACGTGTAATAGCCCTATATGCCTTAGATGTTGGAACTAGAGTTCCATCCTTGCTCTGGTGTGTGCCGTCAATATATGGTGGTCTAGACTCTGATCCATGCATAATATTAAATATTATTTTTTTATCAAAAACCTTATATATAAAGAGCTCAAACCTTGTAAATCTAGTTAGCGTTTGGCCAAAACCAAAAATCAAAACATCATATTTTCTTATTACATCTATGAAAAACAAAAACTTTGTTAACTCTGAAACTATAAAAATAGGTATTTTTATAGTCAATAGATTACACTCCTGCTGTTTAGTTGATAAGAACTTTATAATAGCAAGTAAAATTGTTGGTTTTGATTCACCTCCATAACCGAATGGATGATTTTGATAGGTATGAAATTTAGCATCAAGACCTATATTAGAAAACCCCTTCATTAAATTACTATAATAACCTGCAATTTCGCAAGGCCCAATAAATATTTTTTTCATTAAAACACCATACTCATTACACTTATATTAAGGTAAGAACTAATAAATATTTATGTATATAAATTAATAAGTTAAATATTATTTCTTTGATAATTTAAACTATCAGTTATTATAACTGCGGGACTTCCAAATACTTTACAATCTGATGGTATATCTTTTAGAACTAAACTATTAGCACCCACGACAACCCTATCCCCTATCTTAACCCCCTTAACAATAATAGTATTTGGTCCAAGATAACAGTCGCTTCCTATCCTCGTTGAAGCCTTGTCTATATCAGCTTTACCACCAGATAAAGACTTTCTGACTGTATCATGCGTATATATTTGAACACCTGCAGATATGGAGCAGTTACTACCTATTATAAGTCCTCCTCCAGAGCCATCTAATATTGTATTAGGTCCTATCCAGGTATCTTTACCTACCTTGACTTCACCTAATACAATACTACTATCGTATATACTTGTGCCTTCACCAAAACCAAGCAACTTTGCTTTATCCCAGCGATCAACGATCATGTCCCCAAATGGAAGAGAACGATTGTATTTTTTTAAGTAATATGTAGTACGTAAGAAAAACAATTCCTTTAATTCTTTTAATAAAATCATTTTAATAAAATCTGTTCAAGGGTTTCTGTAATTTTATTTACATCATCTATATTTAGATGCTCATGTAATGGTAATGCCAAACCATATATATATAATTTAGGACCAATAATATAGTTAGATTTAGTATTACTATCATGGTTGAATAATTTCAACTCACTCATACTTTGAGCGCCTAAACTGGATTCAATGCCACCCTCTTTCAACGCTTTCATTACTTCAGTTCTATTAAACTGATCAGAAAGCACTATCATATAAGTTTGAACACTGTGCCCTTCAACTATTTTAGGTAACCGAATTAATCCTTGCTGCTCTAAAGGAGCTAGCGCATCTTCATAAATAGTAGCTAATTCACGTCTTCTTTCTATCCAACCGTTCAGTTTAGGTAATATTGCTCTACCAATAGCTGCTTGAAAATTAGTAAGTCTGTAGTTTAGGCCAATACATCTAAACTCTATACCAAACTCACCACGCATCATTCCGTGACTTCTTAATAGCTTCGCCTTCTCATAAAGCTGATCATTATTAGTCACTAAAGCGCCACCCTCACCTGTTGTCAGAGTTTTTCGAGGATGGAATGAAAAACACCCCATATCCCCTACGGTTCCAACCATGACATCTTGTTCTTTTGCGCCTAAAGCACAAGCTGCATCTTCTATCAATGCTAAATTATATTTATTAGCAATTTCACGATACTTTTTTAGTCCATGAGGATTGCCAAATTCTAAAACAGGCATAATCGCTTTTAGTTTTTCAGGGCCAGACCATGATTGAATACAAGACTCTAATAGCTCAGAATCCATATTGTAAGTTTCGATATCCACATCAACGATAATGGCTTTAGCACCTGTCATTTCTACGATATTAGCAGTAGCAGCAAAGGTGAAGTCAGGGACGATAACAGCATCGCCAACTCCAATGTCTAAAGCTAATAAAGCGAGATGGAGTGCAGCAGTACCGTTACTTACCACTAAAGCGTGCTTTACACCAAGAAAACTCGCTAATTCTTGTTCAAAGCTTTCACATTCTTCACCATGAACAAGTTGCCCACTTCGTAGAATTTCACTAACACGCTCAATTGCTGCTTCTGGAATTGTAGGCTGTGAGAGCTTAATCATATTATTTTTCCTTCAAAAACATATCTGGCATTACTGGCAAATCATTCATATTAGCTGATAGCCAGTCTGCTGTACGAATTAAACCTTCTTCTAAGTCTACTTGTGCTTTAAAGCCCAATAACTCTTCAGATTTATCAACATTGGGTATACGCAGTTCAATATCTGCAGAAAGCGCCTCTCTAAATATTATTTCTGACTTTGAGTTAAGCACTCGACAAATGGTTTGGGCTAAACCATAAATAGTTGTTATTGCTCTTGCGTTACCAATATTGAAAGACTCTCCTATCGCTTGAGGTACAGATAATGCTTTCATCAAGGCATCAATCATATCATCTACATAACACCACGCTCTGATTTGAGAACCATCACCAAAAATATAAATATCTTCATTATTTAGGGCTTTACGAATCATAATAGAGATGGCACCTTCACCAATCTGTCCAGGTCCGTAAACGTTAAAAGGCCTAAAAGTAACAGTCGGTAATCCATGCTCACGATTATAAGCATGAGTTAAGTGTTCACCAGCAAGTTTACTTACTGCATACGTCCAACGGGCTTCACCAACTGCTCCTGTAGTAGTAGAATTTAGCTCGTCTACCCTATAAGCTCTAGAACCAAACACCTCTGAAGTTGAAAACTCTAGAAATCTTTGTACAGTGCCTGCTTGATGTGCGGCTTCAAGCGCATTGGCAGTTCCAATCATATTTACTGTCATAGTACGAACTGGACTTTTAACAGTATTATCAATACCTGCTATAGCGGCGGCATGTATAAATATCTCACTACCTTTTGCTGCTTCAATAATTTTTTCTTGATCTAACACATTGCCCTGTATTAATGTTAGATTTTTATGATTAGCAAAGGGTTGACTTTTCAAAGTGTTACGTTCTAAATTATCATAAACGATCATTTCGTTGTTTTCGATTAATCTACCGATTAGAGTTGATCCAATAAATCCCGCACCACCTGTGATGAATATTTTCTTGCCCGTAAGTTCAATCATTAGTTATCTCTTTGGTTATTTAAAATTTAAAATGAATTACAAATAGTTTTAATATCTGTAGTTTGCATATATGGGTGCATCGGCAAACTCATCACTCGCTCAGCAACTTCATCACCTACTGGTAATACTGCATTTGTATCAGCAACCGCAGGCTGCTTATTTAAAGGAATAGGATAATGTACTGCTGTCGGGATACCTTGCTCTCTTAGCTTAGCTTGTATCTCATCACGATTATCAACTTGGATAGTATATTGCGCCCACGCACTCTGATTGTGTGATTCGATAAATGGTATCGTCGTAATATCCGCTTCAATAAAGAACTGGTTATAAGTCTCTGCCACACGTTGCCGTACTTGCATCTCATCATCTAGGATTTCAAGCTTAGGCAGCAGTATTGCGGCTTGTAAGGTATCTAAACGACTATTAACTCCTACTCGGATATGATGATAGCGGCGATCTTGACCATGGCGTGCTATTTGGCGCATTACAGTCGCTAGCGCCTCATCACTGGTAAAGATAGCACCACCATCACCGTAGCAACCTAGCGGCTTACTAGGGAAAAAGCTAGTACAGGCAATCGTCGTTAAATTACAAGACTTTCTACCTTTATAGCTAGCACCAAAGCTCTGCGCGGCATCTTCAATGACCGGAATATTATATTTCGCTGCGATAGCATTAATAGCATCATAGTCTGCGCACTGCCCATAAAGACTAACCCCAATAATGGCTTTGGTACGTGGCGTAATAGCAGCTTCAAGCTGCTCGACATCTAGGTTATAAGTCTTTGGATTGATATCTACATAGATAGGTTTGGCACCTAGTACAGCAACCGTCTCTGCTGTCGCAATATAAGTAAATCCTGGCGTGATTACCTCGTCTCCAGGCCCTATACCAAATACCATCTGGGCGATTTGTAGCGCATCAGTCCCATTGGCACAAGTGATGCAATATTTAGCACCTGTATATGCTGACAGCTTTTCTTCAAGCTCATGAACCTCAGGGCCTAAAATATATTGACCATGAGCCAATACCTTTTGGATATTGGTATTTAATTTATCTTTTATCCTATCCTGCTGAGCGACTAAATCAATAAACTGCATCATCATTACCTTCTTGCGTTGAATTCTTCTTGTATAGTAGCCATTGCTCTTTCGTCAATCCCACTTTTCTCAATACCTTTATCATTCGTTCCTATTTTCTTTGCTGGGTTGCCAACGTATATAGAGAAAGGCTCAATAACTAGTTTTTTAGTGACAATTGCACCCATACCTATCATGCAATAATGCCAAATTTTTTGACGCTGATGAATAATACAGCCCATACCTAAGTTAGCGCCCTCCATGACTTCTACATGGCCTCCAAGCATAACATGGCTAGATAGAGTGACATTATTCCCAATCACTACATCATGTGCTACATAAGCACCTTTCATTAAAAAGCAATCATTTCCGATGTATGTGTTTTTGATAGTTCCAGCATCAATAGTCACATTTCCTGTAATTTTCGTACCTGAACATATATGAACGGTGTATGGCGTTTGAGGAAACACAGCTTTATCTTCGGGTGGATAGCCAATGATACAGTTGGGACCTATATAAACATCATCTTCAATGATAACGCCTTCATGAATTACTGCTGAAGGGTGTATTTGCGCATTATTATTCATCTTACTATCCTAACAATAGTTTTTTGACATTCGGGTGTAGCCTAGACTCATCTGTAGTAGAGTCTTTGGCATGACGAATGTGTTCCACGGTTTTGACGCCAAACCTTGCATCTTCCAAACCATAACCGCGTCCTGCGAGTATCTCTTGATAAGAAACCGTGTGCAAATCAGTAAAACCACCTGAGAACTCTATCTCATCACCTTCAATATCAATGGAACGATAAGTAGGCTGCTTGCCTTTTACGCTTTCGGGTAGATCATTAGCATCAATGGATAAGAACCAACGTACACGCGCTTTATCATATTCCAAATAACCACCAGCTTTAGTCTCATCAGTATAGTAAACTTCACTTTCTACTAAATCCCCAAATATAAAATGTAGCATGTCGAAGAAATGCACACCAATATTCGTAGCAATACCAAAGGATTTGTTTAGATCGCCTTTCCAACTCTCCAAGTACCATTTGCCGCGAGAAGTAATATAGGTCAGCTCTACATCGTATTTTTCTGCACGATTTTCATTAGCAATCTGTTCTTTTAGCTTCAATATGGCATCATGATGACGAAGCTGTAAAATATTATAGACTTTATGCCCTGTTTCTTTTTCAACGGCTATTAATTCATCAAGTACCGCTTCAGTAGGTACTAATGGTTTTTCACAAATGACATCTGCACCCATTCTAAGACCAGCAGCAATATGAGAATAATGCAAATAGTTTGGTGAGCAAATCGAGACGATATCTATTTTTTTGTCGGTATCGCGCTTAAGCTGATAACAATAATCGCTAAAACGTTCAAATTCGGTAAAAAACTCACTATCAGGAGAGATCCTATCGATAATACCAACAGAGTCATTGATATCATAAGCAGCTATTAGCTGATTATTCGTTTCTTTGATAGCTTTCATATGACGAGGAGCGATATACCCAGCCGCACCAATTAATGCAAATTTTTTCATTATAATGTCCTTAAGTTTTTATAAACGAATATCTGTTTCGCCTTCTTGGAATACATGCTTGACGTCGTAAACAACATGGTTTGATTTAGCTAGCGCTCTAATGGCTTCTACGCCCATCTTCTTATACTTGCTGTGATCAACGGCAACCACGACGCCATCGTAATAGCCTTTCTGCAAATCATTAATCAATTCAATGCCGTAATGCTCACATACTTCTTGCTTATCAGCCCAATCATCATAAACATCAACATTGATATTAAAGCTTTTTAGCTCTTTGATAATATCAATGACCTTGGTATTACGGGTATCAGGACAGTCGCCTTTAAAAGTAAAACCGAGTACCAATACCTTCGCTTCATCGATATGTATTTTATTACGCGCCAGTTTTTTAACCATCTGCGTGGCCACATATTGCCCCATACCGTCGTTGATACGTCTGCCAGCAAGGATAACTTCTGGACGATAACCAACTTCTTGTGCTTTATGAGTTAAATAATAAGGATCGACACTAATACAATGCCCACCAACCAAACCCGGCTTAAATTTAAGAAAATTCCATTTACTACCTGCAGCATCCAATACCGCTTGAGTGTCTATGCCGATGATATTAAATATCTTAGCAAACTCATTAACGATAGCGATATTTAAGTCGCGCTGGGTATTTTCAATGACCTTTGCAGCTTCAGCGACTTTGATTGATGTTGCGCGATAAGTACCAGCCGTAATAATAGAAGCATAGAGACTATCGATTAAGTCAGCCGCCTCTGGGGTTGAGCCTGAAGTAATCTTGGTAATTTTAGTTAGGGTATTTACCTTATCACCTGGATTGATACGTTCTGGGCTATATCCAACATAAAAATCTTGGTTAAAAGTTAAACCAGATACTTTTTCTATAATAGGAATACAAACTTCTTCTGTCGCACCAGGGTAGACAGTCGATTCATAAACCACGATATCACCAGCTTTTATCACTTTTCCCACAGCAGCTGAGGCACTCTCTAAAGGGGTAAGATCTGGTGCGTTATTTTCATCAATGGGCGTAGGTACGGTAACGATATAAAAATTATAATCAGCAATATCGCCCAATTCAGTGGTAAATTTTAATGAACTAGCAGATTTGAGCTCTTCACTGTTGACTTCAAGCGTACCATCAAAGCCATCTCTTAACTCTTGCACGCGCTTAGTGTTAATATCAAAGCCAATTACAGAAAAATGCTTACCAAATTCAACTGCTAAAGGTAGCCCCACATAACCAAGACCAATTACAGCTATTTTGATACTATTGATATCTATCATAAATTCTCTTTAAATAATCTTACTAGTTGATGGGTAATAATGTGAGTATTTCAGTCATTACATTTTTCTATACAAGCTAAGAACCTTGTCTATAACCATCTACAAACTGCTTAAACTGCTGCTTTAACCAAGCAACGTCAAACTCTTTTTGCTTTTCAGTGAGCTCAGCCAGTAGCGATTCAAGCTCATCTAATGGAAAGCTATGCTCTATCGCTTGCATGATCAGTGGATGATGAGTATTTTCGATATTATCCTCACCGATGATCAACTCTTCGTATAGCTTTTCACCTGGTCTCAAACCAGTAAAAATTATCTCTATATCGCCGTTAGGATTATCATTAGTCTTTGCTCTGTGTCCACTTAAATGAATCATACGACGTGCTAAATCGACGATTTTGACTGGTTCACCCATATCCAAAACGAATACTTCACCGCCTTTTGCCATCGCCCCTGCTTGAATCACTAGATTGGCGGCTTCAGGAATCGTCATAAAATAACGTGTAACATCAGGATGAGTAACCGTAATAGGTCGCCCCTGTTCTATCTGCTTCGTAAACACAGGGACTACCGAGCCTGAGGACCCAAGCACATTGCCGAAGCGCACCATACTGATACAAGTATGAGCCGTCGTCATACTAAGCCCTTGACAGACTAACTCTGCTAAACGCTTAGATGCTCCCATTATATTAGTCGGTCTGACTGCTTTGTCGGTGGAGATCAGTACAAAGGTGTCAACCTTCGCTTGTATCGCGGCACGCGCACAGTGATAGGTGCCTTTACTATTATTAATCACACCTTCAAACGGATTATGCTCTACGATGGGGACGTGTTTATAAGCAGCCGCATGATAGACCGTCTGTATTTGATAGAGGTTCAATATACGCAGCAAGTTGTCTTCGTTGGTCACATTGCCAATAATGGCAACGATCTCTATAGCATGGTCGTCTTTATTTTTAGCTTTTTTCGCCGTCAACTCTTGATCAATCGTATAAAGCGCGTACTCAGATAATTCATATAGTACCAAGCATTTAGGCTTATTCTTAATAATTTGACGACACAATTCGCTACCGATAGATCCACCAGCGCCTGTCACCAGTACACTTTTACCCGTAATATTTTGCTGTAAAAGATTAACGTCAGGTTCAACTGTCTGCCGATCTAATACATCTAATATATCCACTCTACGCATACTACTAACAGTCACTTTTTCTTCAGCGATTTCTTCTAAGCTAGGCAATTCCTTGATTTTAATAGAGATACCTTCTAGTTTATCAATGATTTGGCGTTTGCGTGACCGACTGATAGAAGGAATGGCTAAAAAAACTTGGGCAATATCTAGTTTACCTACGAGCCCAATAAGGTCAGAAGCCGCGTGAATTTGTTTACCGAGTAAATAAGCGCCTGTCAATTGCGGATCGTCATCGACATAAGCAACGACATTATACTTATGAGAGTTTCTTAAACCTTCTAAGAGCTCTTTGCCGGCCTCTCCTGCACCATAGATGACAACGTTATCATAATCATCATACTTATACTGTGGTCTTTGACCTTGCCACCTTGCTAGCAACTCTCTAATCGTTAAGCGACTATTCCACAGCCATATAAAAAATAGAAATAAATACAAGATAGGTACTGCACGAGGAATACCTGGTAGTAATTTAAAATATAAAACAGTTTGGGCAACGATGATGAGTACAAAGAAAAGTTGTAATACACTGCCCATCATCGCATCAAAGAACCCTCGTGCCACGCCATTATAAAATCCAATTACATATAAGCATAATACTGGAATCAATGCACTGACGCTTAATAATAATAAACTCACGTGATTGTCTATATACCCGTAGCGCGCTGCTACGGCAAAGAATAGACAGACCACTGACATGATAAAATCAGCCATCATCAGAATACTACGCTTGATGCCTCGAGGTAGATTCAGCAATATCTTAGCAGTACGCTCAGCAAAGTCATTAGACTCTATAGGAGAGGTCTTATCTTTTTTAGAGATTATTGATGTGTCTATTGGCATATCAAGCAACTATTTCGTTTAAATACTAATAATTAAGGTAATACAGTCTGTCTCAAATACATATTAGTTATTATTACCGTAAGCATAACTATAATGATAACTGTATTTGCTCATAATACCTTGTTGTACATCATTTAAAATAATACCATCTACTTTTATATTGGCTTTATTCATCTGATTGACAGCGTAGACCAATTGTCCTTCTATAGAATCATCGTATCGTGTCACCATCAATACTTTGTCAGCATGCTGCGCTAATATCATAGCGTCAGAGGCTGCCAATATCGGTGGTGAGTCGATAATAATATAATCATAATGAAGATTTAACTCAGTCATCAAATGATCGAAGCTACCATTAGCTAATAGTGACGCCGGATTGCGAGGATGTTCGCCCCGTGGCATAAAGTCAATATTATCAATACCTGTTGAATGGATAAAGCTTGCTAAATGACTAGGTTCTTGAGCACTATCAACTTTTGCTAGCTGAGTACTACTTCTTGATAGATGCGTTGTATCTTGTGTTAAATAATCCGCTAAACCATTATATTGGTCCATATTAAACACTTTATGCAACTCGCCCAAACGCATATCTGCATCTATAATTAAAGTCTTTTTATCCAATTGAGCGAATACTTCTGTTAAGTTAGAGGAGATAAAAGACTTACCTACTCCCGGACTTTCACCAGTAATTAAGATAACTTTGGCACGCTGACCAGCTCGTCCTTGGATTGGCATCCCAAACATCAGATTCGTTCTTAAGCTTTTAATGGCTTCATAACTTAAACTATTGTTATCTGCATAGGCAAGTAGCCTATCTGAAGATTTTTTCTTACCCAACCTAGTCAATAGTGGTGAACGTGGAATCGTCGCAATAACAGGTACACCTGTCTTAGCTTCAAGGCGCTCTGGGTCTTTCACAACGTTTCGAAGCATATTTTTAATAAGAACTAATATCGTACCAAGTACCGTACCTAATAACGCAGCCAATGCCCAAATCAACAGTTTGTTCGGTGCAATCGCTTTAAAAGTATTAATCGGTAGATCAATAATACGTGCATAGCCAATTTGTCCAGCTCTAACTATTTTTAACTGTTCATAGTTTTTCAGTAAAGTTAAATATATTTCTCTATTGATCTCTGTGTCAGCAGATAGTTGTAAAAACTCTCTTTGTATTTCAGGTAGTCCTAAAATAGTATCATCTATGTCTTGCTTTCTATCATTAAGTACTTTGAGCTGCTCATTGATTTGAATGACTAATGGATGCTCTTCGGTATAATAGGTCGTTAGATCGGCTTTTTTAAGCTTAAGCTCATTAAGCTGAACATCAATTTGCGAGTTCTCTGTTAACAACAGCTCTGCTTCTTTGCTTACATCAATAGTGCCATATTTCTTACGGAATCTATTAAATACTTCTTCTGACTCTTCTAATTTTTTCTTTAACGTTGGAATCTGAGTTTCCATAAAATTAATAGTTTGAGTGGTTTCCTCAGAGCCTCGCGACTGATTTTGGTCTACATAGGATACAATAATTTGTTTTAATATCGATGTAACTTGTTGTTGATTAGTGCCTGTCATTGACATCTCAATAATGCCTGTCTGTTTACCTTTCTCAAGGACAGAAAGCGCATTATTAATATCGTTTGTTGTATTATGCAATGATTGCTTAGTAATATTAATAGGGTAACCATCAGCTGGGAGGTTATTTACTGTAATGTGAATCTGACCATTCGTACCTCTAAACTGATGTACCTTACCGATTTGCCCTTTGAAATCATCAAAGCCATTACTTAAGACAAAACCTGTTGCAGAACGTGTTAACGTAAACGGTTGATTGAGGTAGTCTTGCGAGACATTAAATTGACTAACTTGTACTTCACCATCTTGTGTTTTAAGTGAAACGCCTTCAGGTTTATTGATTTGAGTAGGCGTAACAGCATGTTTTATTCTATCAACATTGCCGATAGTAGGATCAGTAAGCTTTATACGCAGATGCAGTAAATTCACAACAGGCTCTAATATCATACGAGATCTAATGAGCTCTGCCTCTGTTTGAGCCTTACTAGCTTCTGATCCTATCAGCTCAGAGATATCCGAACCTAATGCAGAAATACCCTTTGACTGCTCATCTATTTGGATCAATGCATCTGATTGAAAAGTAGGGTTTACATACCGACTATACAAGATACCGACTATCAAACCCAAAACAGCAAAAAAGACAATAGTTTTCCAGCCACGTAAAATGGCAAAAAGTAGCGCCATTAAGTCGATTTCGTCATTGTCTTCTTTAGAGGCAGAGTTTGATACATTCTTCGAATCTGTATTCATAACGGTAGGTTCATCACTTGAGGTAATCGTTTAGTATTAATCTTTTATAATAATTATTTATTCACAACAGTCACTTAGCTAACTTTATCGGCCCATTGCTTTATACCTTCAACAATGTCTTGATGGGCAGTCTCGAATGCACTTATCTCATGCTTGTAAGGATCAGCAATGTCTTTATTCATCCAATGACCTAGTTTAAAGGTTTTACCACGGCAAAAAGGCCAGCGTTCTTCAATCCACTTAGTTTGACCGTCTGACATAGTGAAAATAAGATCCACTTTTTTTGCTAACTGCTCATCAATTTGCTTAGCAATATGACTGGTAATATCAATCTGCTGTTTTGACATAATCTCTAGGGCAGCAGGATCAGCAGGATGACCAACCAAAGCACCCACACCTGCAGAGTCAATAATTTTATTAGGAAAACGCTGTTTCAAGAGTGCTTCCGCCATTGGACTACGACAAATGTTACCAACACACACAACTAGAATATGATCAAATGCCATGATAGTTATTACCTATTATTTATAAGCCAGAAAGAACAGTAACTGCAGAAGTTGATGGTAATAACGCACTGAGGACACGGTTCCAACGCGTCAAACCAGTAGGATCTACATAGATAATATCATTGGCACGCATCTCAAAACGATTTGCAAGCGCAAAACTGGTAATTGTTTGCATATCAACATAGTAAATGTCTGTTGTTCTGGTATTGAGGTTATCACGGACGACATATATCTTAGCAGCATTGGCCGTATTAGAATCAAGACCTTTTGATTCACCTATCACCTGCGCTAAGGTAATACCCTGTTCTAAAATTGGGACAGGCTCTACACGTCCAAACTCTCCTAGAACATATACTTTATTACGATTTTGACTATTAACATGAATAGAGTCGCCGTCTTGGAGATATATTTGATTGGCAGAAGACCCTAGTTGGCGTAAGGATTGCAGCCCAATATTGTAGCTTACCCCTTTACGATTAAACACAATATTATTTGAATCACCTGTAGGCGTTACACCACCAGCCATAGAAATCGCGCTATACAGCGAAACTGGTGCATCAGCAATTGCAAATTCACCAGGTTTAGTCACTTCACCATCAATAAAAAATTTATTACCCCGATAATCAAGAATTTTAACCTGTGGATCTGAAAACTTAAGATAGCGCTGTAGTTGTCTCTGCAAGTTAGCCGTGAATTGCGGCACACTCATACCTGTCGCTTTAACACGTCCAACAAGTGGAAATTGAACAAACCCTTGCTGATCCACAGGGTAGCCTGACGCACCTGCTGCTGTAATATCGGGATAACCAACTAATATAATACTAAGAATATCACCTGCAGAAATACGATACTCTGCTCGACCAGAGTTTCTTATTAACTGACTTAAGTTGCTGTTTGGAAGCGCTGCTTGTTTTGGTGGTAATGTCGCTAGGTTTAGCGGTTGAATATTAAAATGAAGGCCGTTGTCAGCGATGAATGCGCCACTTGGTGGCAGCTCACCTGCTTGAAGACCTGCATTGATACTAGAGCAACCTGAAACCATACCCACTATCAACAGACACATTATACCTAGTAACTTTGATGAATTAAAAAACATAAAAAGACCTTTGTAAATCATAGATATAAGTAGCGTCTAGCATTAAAGAATCAGACAGCCATATCAAAGCGTTGCATTATGTGCAAAAAAACAAAACCATAATAACATAGGTGGTTAAATTTTGAACCATAATCATGTATTTTTGATGGAAATTACGATTTATCAGAAAATGGCTTATATGGAAAAATCTTAATATTTAGCATATAGTTATTGCTCATATAAATTACAAAAAATCTTCTCTCATTTATTTAACTAACCAATTTAAACGGACAAATGATATGAAAATTATTTACCTCATTCAGATATTAAAGTGGAAAATTATTTAAACATAATATCTATAACCCTTAGAAATAGCGTATAATATGCAGTCCAAATTTATACATTGAGAAATGTAAACCCACCGATTCTAGGAAATCGCTATGAAAGATGAAAAATTACAGAAAGCACTTGCCCGTATGGGACTTGGTTCACGTCGTCAGATGGAAGAAGTTATTAAAGCAGGTCGTGTGACTGTCAATAATGGTCCGGCAACCATTGGTGATCGTGTTGAACAAGGTGATGAGATTCGCGTTGATGGTCGTCAGATTAAATATACTTCTGAAAATGAGAAACGTCGTCGCGTTTTAGCTTATTACAAACCTGAAGGCGAAGTATGCTCGGCGAATGATCCAGAAGGTCGTCCTACCGTGTTTGAGCGTTTGCCAAAGCTGACTCATGATCGTTGGGTTATGGTAGGTCGCTTGGATATCAACTCAACTGGTCTATTATTATTTACTAACGATGGTGAAATGGCGCATCGTTTGATGCATCCTTCTAGTGAAGTGACGCGTGAATATGCCGTACGTGTACTGGGCGATGTTACTCCAGATATGGCACGAGCGATGACAACAGGTGTCATGTTAGAAGATGGCATGGCTAAGTTCGAAGATATTAAGGAAGGCGGTGGTGAAGGCGTCAACAAGTGGCATCATGTGCAGCTTAAAGAAGGTCGTAACCGTGAAGTTCGCCGTTTATTTGAATCGCAAGGTCTTAAAGTCAGCCGTCTATTACGTACGAGCTATGGTAATATTACATTGCCAAAAGAGCTGCGTACAGGGCGCTTCTTAGAGCTAGATAGAAAAGACATTAATACGTTAACAGACCTAGTGAGCTTACGCCCGCGTTATGGTACAGGTCTTCATGGTGCTGCTAAAGAAAAGCAAGAGCGTATCAGAAACAAGCCGCTTAAAGCACGTCGTACTGACACTCGTGGCGATAATCGTAATAGCACTAGTAGTGCCAAACCGAAAAGCAGTGCAAGTCCTGTCAGTCGCGGCACCCGTAATACCCGTGACCGCAACGATAAACGCTAATATTTTTTAGATTTAGCATACTCAATAAAAAGCTGCCAATGATACATAATCATTGGCAGCTTTTTTGTATGTGACATTAATAAGTATTCTCTAGCCACTGACATATTAGTGATTATGACTATCAATATAGCTTTTCATGATTCGTAAATCCTGTAATTGCTGCTGCTCCATTTGTTCTAATAAGCTATCTAAGCGTTGTTCTATCTTATCTAATACGTCTTGCAGCAACTTGCCGGCTTCATCTCGTGATTGATTATTGACGCTTTTAGCATTTGATTTGATAATCGTCAGTTGATAATAACTACTGAGTAGTTCAGGTAAACGTGTATGCAGCATCTTATGCAATACGAACGGTGCTTCGGTGATTTCAGGCATCTTTTCTTGTGACTTTAGCTCTATCTGATAGTCATCATAACTGGCTACCTTTTCATCAATATGTTGTAGCTGGCGTAGCTGATTATCTGCTAAAGCTTTAAGATGCTTTTTATTAAGATTTAATTGTTGCCAGCTTATATTAGATAACGATAATGGTGCATTAGCATTTTGATAAATAAGTACGCCTGGCGTAATACCAACCGCTTTATGAAAAGCATGCCAGCCTTTTCTACTTAGATAGAAGATGCTCATTGTCGTTATGACACCAACGCCTATTAATACACTCATAGCAATTTACTCTTAATCGTTCAACCGTCATTGATTCTCTTAACTATTTACTACTCTCTATCTCATATCCTTACTAACAGTATCGTCCGCAAGTTTTTTGATCGTCTTTACTTCATCAGCATGGTCAAACAACTGCGTATCTATATCTACATTAGGATTGTCAAAACGCTGTTGTAAATATCGATTAGTTGCTAATAATTTTTGTCCATCTTGATGATAAGATGCATTAAGCAGTTCATCAAACTGGGTGTTAATAGTTCCCAATATATCCAACAGCGCTTCTTTACCAGTGACATCAGAATGCTTAATTTTAGTATTATCAGCAAGTGCGCCATCCCCGACATCTAAGTCATGCAAACGGCGATAATCTGCTACTGCTTGTGGTACATGTTTCTCCATCAGATTTTGAATGGTAATATAAGTTTCGTTAACTGCGTCTTTATCATCTATCTTGCCATCATTATTGGTATCACCATAAATAAGTCTCAGCTTTTCACCTTTTTCATTAATTTGGGTCAATGCAGCTTTAACATCAACTGGTAAGCTTTTCTCAGGAATATAACCCAATTGCGGCATCGCTTTATACGCTAGCATTTTGGGTGCTGTCACCTTTTTTATACCACGATAGCCTAAATACAGACCTGCTGCGGGTAGCACTCCATATAAAACAAGCATGACGAGCATGGCAGTGATTTGGGTCATAAAATTATCCTTATTATTTAATAGTATTATTTGGCAAATTTATTATTATTCTTGATATGGTTGCTCCACTTTTGCAAGAACACAGCGCTACTAGGATCAATTTTCTTGCTTACTGTGCCTACGCAGACAGAGGCTGCGAAAATTAATCCTAGTAGCACTTTATAATATTCATATTTCTCTTATTTAAGACTGAATATAGTATTTAATGATTTTATTAAACAAAAAAATAAGGCTCTATTAAAGCCCTATATTGTTATGCATTGAGTTGTTTGTGTTTGCTGATGCTTATTTTTTAGCAGAATAGAAAAATGGCGCCTAATTTTGCGTACGGCTTTTAACATAACGATGGGTTGAAGCCAGACGATTCATCACCGTTTGATGCAGCTCCTCTAACAATTCATCAAGCTCATAATCAATCTCTAAAAACAAATCCGTCAGCATATCGCCTGCGGTCATTTTACCCTGTACTACATTATTCTTCGTACGATGTGGACTAAAACGTTGCAGCTGCTCGTAATGATGCAAGGCTTCTGGAATACTTTCAGATATCAGCTTATCAATGACAAACTGCCGCTCATTATGTTGCTGCTTCTGCTCATCATTAAGCTCGCTACTCCATTCACGATAGCGTTTTAATTTGCCATTGATTCTATCTAAAATAGCAACTGCTTCAATTGGCATCGCATTTAGCGTGGCTGCATCGACCACATTCACAAGCTCAGTCATAATCGGACAGCGTCCATGTTTAAGAAACCATAAGGTATCTGGGTCAAAAGGTGGTCTATTACTCGGTCGCATTTGAGCACGATTGGACAAATAACGATCGGTCAATGGCGTCGGTGCACGAATATCAGACACTTGCGCTAAAGCATCACAAATACGTTCGGTACGCTGTGGCTCAGTAAGCGGCGAAGCATTAGACGTTGAAGTATTGACATCATTTTTATTATTAGTAAGTTTATTGGCAGCCGCTTGCTGAGCATTTTTAGCAGCGGCGGTTGGCAGGTCATCATGTGCTTGCCCAAATGACTGTAGCATTCTTGTCAAACTTATGACCATAACTTACCCTGCTCCTCGCCCATTTACTGATTGCATTTGACCATTCAATCCCTTATCTTAACAGCTTTTTGCCATACTACCAGTAAGCAAACGTCAGCATTTTTAAAGGATAAGACAGCCATCATGAATATCACCGATTACAGTTCCGGTTTTTTGCTTGGCTTATCTCTCATCATCGCTATTGGTTCGCAGAACGCTTTTGTACTCAAACAAGGGCTCAAACGCGAGCACATATTTTTTGTCTGTCTGTTCTGCGCAGTCAGTGATGCGTTGTTGATTTCAGCTGGCGTTGGCGGTTTTGGCGCGGTAACGGCACGCTATCCGCAAGTGGTCAATATTGCCAAGGTCGCGGGCGTCATATTCTTATTAGGTTACGGACTGCAAAGCTTGTATGCCAGTATGCGTTTATCCCACTCACTTACCGTCGATGGACAAGTCGTCACTAGCCTAAAAAAGGCATTATTACTATGCTTTGGTTTTACATGGCTCAATCCACATGTCTACTTAGATACCTTGGTGCTGGTCGGTATGGTTTCAACAGGAGCCAGTAGTAAGCTTGCCTTTGCAGTAGGAGCGGTCAGCGCTTCATTCTTTTTCTTTTTTGCGCTTGGCTATGGGGCGCGATTACTCAAACCATTATTTGCCAAACCAAAAGCGTGGAATATCCTTGATGCCTTGGTCGGTATATTGATGCTTTATTTGGCTTGGCATTTATACCAAAGCTAGAACAGAGCTTTCTACTCAAGAGCCTTTATCTAAAAAATAATATACTGCTTAAAAAACAGAAAAACCAAATACTGTTAAAAAAGTATTTGGTTTTTTGAGCGATTAAATCGCTTCTATAGACTAAAAAATTAGATCAAATCAGGAAATAGCGTACGTAGCCCGTTAACGATAATTTCGATAGCAACTGCCGCCAATAGCATACCCATGATTCGACTCATAATATTAAGCCCTGTATCACCCAATAAGCGACTGATACGACCGGCTGCCATCAATGCCAAATAACAAAATAAACTGATAAACAAACCCGCAATCAAAATGGCAGATATTTGCAAGATGCCGGAAACTTGTGATGAGTAGATAATAACGGTTGAAATACCACCCGGTCCAATCATCATAGGAATAGCAATCGGCACAACCGCGGCTGCCATCGTTGGCGGCGCACCTTGGAGATGGTCAACATCGAAGTTTTCTTGATCAGGCTTAACCGGATTACCATCGCCATTCATCATATTGAGAGCGATTAAAAACACTAAGATACCACCTGCTAACTGAAACGAGCCGATTGAAATACCCAAGACTTTGAGGAGCGTTTCGCCTGCTAAGGTAAAGAAACTGATAGTAATAAAAATGGTCAGACAAGCAACGCGCGCTACTTTACGTCGATTATTCATTGAATAACCACGCGTTGAATCTAAAAACAATGTCAATGCGCTAAAGGGGTTAATCAATACCATAAAGGCTAGGATTATCTTAATAATTTCAGTATTCACTGAGCGCTCGCTTGTCTATTAGTCAAATCGGGCAAAAAACAAGGCCATTGGGCAAGTGCATCAATGACCTAATAGTCGGTAGCAGCGGCATTGTAGCATAGGCAGATAAGCCTATTAAATCATTAACTTCGCTTAATTCCTAGACCTTACCAAATCCATAGGATATCGATACAAATCTGCCCTTTCAATAGAGGGTTAATCCTCTATTACACTTCATTAAAACAAGTCTATATAGTTGATCCATTTTTAAAAGAGTACAGCACTGCTGGGGTTAATTATTCGCAGCCTCTGTCTGCGCAGGCACAGCAAGCAAGAAAAAGTAACCCCAGCAGTGCTTTATAACATTTGTACTTCTTCTATTTGGGACTCACTATACTTAGACCAAGCGTTAAAGCTAAATGCTAAAATCCAAACCAATATCTAATGCAGTCGTGCTGTGGGTCAAATAACCCATCGCGATAAAATCAACGCCTGTTTCCGCAACGGCTTGCACTGTTTTAGGAGTGATACCACCTGATGCTTCGGTTTTAGCACGACCTTTACACATAGCGACTGCCTGCGACAATATCTCAGGCGACATATTGTCCAAAAGCACTAAGCTCACACCAGCATCTAGTGCTTGCTCTAACTGTGCTAATGTATCGACTTCCACTTCGATTGGAATCAGATGCCCAGCAAATTCTTGCGCTTGCTCAATCGCTGTTTTAATATCACCTGCGATAGCAATATGGTTGTCTTTAATTAAAATCGCATCATCTAAACCCAAGCGATGATTACGCCCGCCACCGCAGCGTACCGCATATTTTTGGACGATACGTAAGCCTGGAATGGTTTTACGCGTACAAGTAATTTGCGCTGGATATGCTGCCACGCTATCGACAACCTTCTTAGTATCTGTCGCAATACCGCTAAGATGAGTCATAAAGTTAAGCGCCGTACGCTCTGCTGTCAGCAAATTACGCGCATTGCCATGGACAGTTGCTAATACTGCGCCAGCTTCGACCACTTCACCATCATAGACTTGAGCAACGAATTCTATCTGCTCATCAATCAAAGCAAAAGATAAGCGTGCTAAATCCATACCACATATTACGCCTGCTTGCCTTGCCTTAATCTGTAATTGCGCTTGCATGTCGGCTGGAATAGTCGCTTGCGAAGTGACATCACCACGTCTGCCCAAATCTTCTGTTAATGCCGCTTCAACCAATGGTTTAAGTAATACTTTAGCCAATGCTGGCTCTCGTTTAACTGTCATTTTTAGCCCTTATTATGCTTATATTCTGAATATATATTATATAAACTCAAAATGAGCATAAATATAACGTAAAGTTTATTGTCTCGCAAGAAAATATCCTAAATTAAAATTTTCGATAAATTTATTGGGTTTGGCAATGATAGAGGCTGATAACGATTGGGCGACTACTTACGTTTTGGCAATTTGCTATCCATCAGCAAACTTTGCAATTCAATATCATGGCGAAAACGATAAAGTTTAGCGGGACGACCACGCTGGGCGCTAATACTCTGCCCTGTTTCTAGCACAAGATTTTGTGACTCTAGCAGCCGGCGGAAGTTTTGCTTATGTAAGCGTACACCCGATAGTGCTTCGACACTCTGCTGCAACTGCGACAAGGTGAATTCATCTGGCATTAAGCCAAAAATGAGCGGTCGATATTCAATTTTTGCACGTAGTCTTGAAATAGCCGTCGCAATTACGCGGCGATGGTCATAGTACATCGGTGACCCTATAAGCTGTGACCAGTTACTAGGCAAATTAAACGCCTTGTTAGATTCAGCACTGTCAGGTTGAACATTAGCCGAATAACTGGGTGGATAAGTTGGTGCTTCTGCAATAAGACCTGCTTCATACAACATCTCATAACGCAGAAGGACATGTTCTGCAATCCATTCCCTATTCTCGTATTCTTTGTCATTTATCAGCTGATCGTTGCTCTCTGCATTTGAATGCGCGCTTTTATTTTTAGAGCAATTATTTAGAATCGTCTCATTGACGCCCCAACACAGACTAATACGCTGACGCCGGCGCTGCTGAATATCAGGCTCTTTTGCAGCATCTGCCCAACGTAATAATGCCGGTACGATATAGTCCATAATGATAGCTGGCATACCATCTAAGTGATTTTCCCATGGGAAGTAATCGTACCAATCACGCCATAATGCTTGGCTTTGTAGCTGTGTTTGCGCCTCTTGCACTAAACCCAAATAGCTGACGTAAACCAGCGCATGACCATCATCATTGCGTCTATTGGTATCGACAAAGGTATATAGCTGTTCCAAATAACCAAGTGGCTGCTGTGTTTGCTCTTCAACCCATTGGCGCACACCTGCTTGCAACGAGCGGTGTAATGGCATGAGGGGACCATTGGGCAATAGCTTGCCTTGATCAACGGTTAAAACGCGCGCCGTGTGCTCGGTAATCGCGACCAGCACTGCGACAACCTCAGTCGTACCGCTACCTTGTTGATGGGCGTGTGAATAAGACAACGTCATGACGTTAATGATTACCTTTTATTTTATTTATGAAATACAGCTCAACTGATAAGCCATTGACCACATGCTAAGTATAGCTTGAATCGATGTTTATCATAGCTTGTGGTTGTAATTATACAAAATGAGCCCTGCATAAATAAGAAACGTATAAAAAATTTCTTGTATTTATGCTCAAAATGAGCATAATTAAAACAGTTTATTTTTTAGCACTATTCAACTGACTCAATCTAACGGCAACTGACGTGTCGTTATTGCATGAAAGGTTTGCACTTATGAAAACGTATCCGTATGACGCACCGATTATGAGTACTGATAATCGCATTGCCACGCAAATGAATATTGAATATGCCAAAGCAAAAATGCCCGCAGATTTGCCGCGTAGTGAGCGACTGAAAGTTGAAGAAAATATTAAGCAGTTGTTAAAAGAGCATAATGCCGTCTTAGTCGCGCATTATTATGTCGATCCCTTTATTCAGGATTTGGCATTAGCAACCGGCGGCTGTGTTGGTGATTCGCTTGAGATGGCGCGCTTTGGTCAAGCGCATAGTGCACAAACACTGGTAGTTGCAGGTGTACGCTTTATGGGTGAGTCGGCAAAGATACTCAGTATGGAAAAAACAGTACTGATGCCAGACTTGGAAGCAGAATGCTCGCTTGATTTGGGCTGCCCTGCCGATGAATTTTCTGCCTTTTGTGATGCGTATCCTGAGCGTACCGTAGTGGTCTACGCCAATACCAGTGCGGCAGTAAAAGCACGGGCTGATTGGGTAGTAACTTCGTCAGTTGGTATCAATATCATTCGACATTTGCAAGAACAAGGCGAGCCTATCATTTGGGGTCCGGATAGACACTTAGGTAAATACATTGCCCATGAGACTGGGGCAGATATGCTGCTATGGCAAGGTTCATGTATGGTGCATAATGAGTTTAAAGCCACTGAGCTTGAACAATTAAAAGCTGAACATCCGACAGCAAAAGTCTTGGTACATCCTGAATCTCCAGATAGTGTCGTGGCGCTTGCCGATGTGGTTGGCTCGACCAGTAAGCTATTGCAATCCACCTATGAGATGGATGCCGATACCTTTATCGTCGCAACTGACTTGGGTATCTTGCATGAGATGCAAAAGCGCTCGCCAAACAAGCGCTTCTTGGCTGCACCGACTGCGGGCGAAAGTGCAAGCTGCAAAAGCTGTGCTTTTTGTCCATGGATGGCGATGAATGGTCTACAAGGTATCGAGCAATGTTTGACCAATAATTCAGGTGAGATATTGATGACGGCTGAGCTGGCAGCGGCAGCTAGAAAGCCATTACAACGCATGCTTGATTTTGCTGAATCACAAAAACAGCGGGTAGCAGCAAGCGGTGATATCGTCAAAGACCGTGCATTGTTTGCAAATGTTGGAGCAGCATAATATGAGCGCGAACTGGTTAAATGGCAAAGATAACTGTAATGCACATCAGATCCTTGATGCTGTTGTGATAACAGATGTACTTATCGTTGGGGCTGGGCTTGCAGGATTAAGCACCGCGCTTGCTTTACCGGAGTCGCTGAGCATTACCATATTAAGTAAAGCTGCATTGGAAGTTTGCTCAAGCCATTACGCCCAAGGCGGTATCGCCGCAAGCTTGGACAAAAATGATTCGGTAGCTGACCATATTACCGATACGCTAATCGCTGGTGCAGGATTATGTGCAGCGGATAATACGACAAACATCCTCAGCGCTGGACAACAAGCGGTTCAATGGCTATGTGAGCAAGGCGTACCCTTTACTCAGATTCCTCAAGCTAATAAAAAATACAATACTGAGCAAAAAGTCTTCACTAAATTGCAAACTGCTGATTTACATCTAACCAAGGAAGGCGGTCATGGCTGTAGACGCGTTGCCCATGCTGATGATGCAACGGGTCGCCATATTATGGAAGCCTTGACTATAAAAGCGCAAGCCGCTTCTAATATAACTATTTTGCCCTACCATGAAGCACTGTATTTATTAACTGACAACAGTGATAACCGATGCCAAGGGGCGCAAGTTTTTGATCATATTATTCAGCGCCAAATCACATTTCATAGTCGCGCGGTTGTCTTAGCCAGTGGTGGTTTAGGGCAATTATTTCAACGAGCCAGCGCGCCCAACGTCTGTGTCGGTGATGGCGTTATGATGGCGTGGCAAGCAGGCTGCCGTTTGGCAAATTTAGAATTCATCCAATTTCATCCGACTGGTCTAGCACTAGGAGATAGCAGCTTTTTGATTTCTGAAGCTTTACGCGGCGAAGGTGGGCGCTTATATTGTCCACAAACTGGCGACCGCTTTATGCTAGAGATTGATGAGCGTGCAGAACTGGCGCCGCGAGATATTGTCGCTCGGGCAATAGCTGAGCAGATTAATAATAACGGACTTGGCTACGTTCATCTTGACGTCAGTCACTTGCCAGCGGAATTTTTGCAAGAGCATTTCCCTCAGATTTATCAGACACTATTAGCACTTGGTATTGGTATAACTAAAGAGCCAATTCCGGTTGCCCCAACCGCCCATTATAGCTGTGGCGGCGTGGTCACTGATGCTAATGGCGTAACCGATGTAGCAGGTCTTTATGCCGCTGGTGAAGTTGCTTATACAGGTCTGCATGGAGCAAACCGTTTGGCGAGCAATTCACTTTTGGAATGCGTAGTGGTTGGCCGCAATATCGCCGCTGATTTACCTCGCTATTTAAAAGCGTTAGAGAATCTAGATACTGCTGCCATTTATGAGAGCATAAACTTATCAGCACCTACCATTTGGACAGCGCCAACACTCAAAGATACTCAAGCCATTACGCTCTCTTCTTTTATTACACATCCATTGACTTCAGATGATTACGAGGACACTGATAGCAATATAGATACTAATAATCAGGCTGGCAAAATAACTACAGAATTAAAAATTTTAATGACCACCTATATGGGTATCACTCGCACTGCCGAATCATTAGAGCAAATGTTAATACAGATACAGCAATGGCAACAGTGGCTTGAAAAATCTGAGTTAAGTCAGCCCAATATAAATGCTTCAGACGACGCTATGACCATTGATAAACTTGCACACTTTCAATTAGCAAGACAGTTACAATTAGCGACTTTAATTGTTCAGTCTGCTTGTCAGCGCCTTGAAAGTCGTGGCGGACACTATCGTAGGGACTATCCCAACCTAGCAGCCACTGCTCGCATTAGTGTGATTGAGCCATTATCAAATCAAGCTATTTGCCCATTAAGTGGTATCAATAATCCCACTTCAGAAATTCAGAAACATCATAAATTTGTCCAATCCGAACAAGCAGTATAGTGGCTTTATATTCAATCAATGCGGCACTGCTGGTCTAGCATATAGAGAAGCTCATAAAAAAAGCTTTGAGCAGCAGCAATTCAATGAATTTTGTCTGCTCATGTCAGTATTATTATACTAATATGTTACAATCCTCGCCTTCTTAAAAACCCTTCCTAAAAACAATTTATTAAAACGCCTTTTAAAAATGCCGCGAGCCCTTTACCATGCAAAGCTTAGTTACCCTTGTCTTGGTTTTAATGCCAATGTTTATTGGCTTTGCCATTCCATCCAATCCAGCCCTGACCAAAATTGCCGATAAAGGCTTGTCTTATTTGGTCTTTATTATTTTAGGCTTGATTGGTATTGAGCTGGCACAAGTCGAAGGACTTGGCAGTCAGGTAGGTGAAATCGCACTGTATGTCACGATATTATCAATACTGACAATTGGAACTGGATTATTTGGGTTAATGCTGTTTGACCGTTTGCGCCCGTGGCATGCCAAAAAACCCAGTGTTAAATCTAAAGAACATCGCGTCAGTATTCGCGGCAGCCTCACTCAAGTTATCTGTGTAGCAATAGGTTTTGTGATCGGTTATTTCTTGCCAGCCAACTATATACCGCCTGAGAACACCATGACGGTCATGCTAATGATATTAATCTTGCTGGTTGGTATTGGACTAAAAGGCTCGGGTATTACTCTAAAAGAAGTACTGCTTAATAAACGCGGTGTCGAGATGAGTATTATTTTTACATTATCGGTATTAGTTGGTGGGCTTATCTTTGCGCTGATGTTTAGCGATATCTCTTGGACGAAGGGCTTAGCACTAGCGTCAGGATTTGGTTGGTATTCGCTATCTGCGATTGTGATGACCGATGCTTATGGGGCAATTTGGGGCAGTGTTGCGCTATTTAACGACTTGATACGTGAGTTCTTTGCGTTGATATTTATCCCCGTCTTTATGCGTAAATATCCGTCTGCCTCGGTCGGACTTGGCGGTGCGACCAGTTTAGATTTTACTTTGCCAATTATTCAGCAATCAGGTGGTCTAAAAGTGGTGCCATTGGCGATTAGCTTTGGCTTTATTATTAATATTGTCGCGCCCGTGCTAATGGTATTGTTTTCGTCTTTGGGGTAAGGTTAGATTTTGACGGTTTATCAAAATTTGCCATTATTCAAAAGGCTTACAATGCTTGGCGTATTCACCATATCTTTGAATATCAGATTTATATTTAAGATTCATTAAATCATTGACTAAACTACTCGCCATTAAAGTGGCGCGGCGCTGTTTTGACTCAATATTTTTAACATTAAGCTTTTCAAAACTTGGATCTATAAACGCTGTATCTGTAACTAGAATCTTATTTGAACACTCATAAGTACGGATACGCTTAGCATCAATATGATGCTGCAAGACTAACGTATTTTTGATGCTAAGGGCGCGATTGCGTGATAAAGAATCGAAACCAAGCGTCGCTAAAGCATCTTTATCAATTTCATTTGTTGCTACATGACCAAAAATAAAAACATTGGCTTTTGGGTAATCATTAAGATTTTCTGCTACTTTCACAAATACTGCATCATAGATATCGGGTAATTGATTTCTCATTGGCGGAAAAAATCCATTGAATTCCATTTCAAGTCCGCCCACATCAACCTCTATTGGACAGCCTTTAGCATCGACCACTACGTTAGGTGGCGTTTCAGGACACTCGTCTATATCATCAAGTACGCCATCGCCATCTGAATCAATTTCTGCTTGCATCGTCCTGATGTTTTCATATTGCGGTGTAGTTTTGGGCGGTACAATTTCGGTAGTTTGACAGCCTGCTAATGTTATAGATGCTGCTAATAACAATAAAGTGCTATGAGTTTTAATGGTCATTATTACCCTCTCTTTATCCAGAATAATTTAAATCTTTGTCTGTCATCACTTTTCACTCTTTTAAAACACTCAATATTGCTAGTAAGGGCATAAACGTTTAAAAACAATTAATCTTCAGGCTCTACAGCTATCTCGAAAATTCGGCGGTTCATGGACATTTCCTCTTCGCTATCAAAATCTGCAGTAGCTACCCCATAAACTCTGCGGTTCATAGACTTACCTTCTTCTGTATCAGAAGAGGTAATAGGCTGTTCGGCATCATAATTAAAGGTATTTAAACGCTCAGGATCAATTTTATGCTTTAGTACAAGATAGTTTTTGACGATAAGTGCCCTATTTCTTGCTAGAGAATTTGGTCGCAATTTTGTATCTGACATTTCATCTACTGAAGCGTGTCCCTCAATACGCATAGTTGCCGTATAGTACTCTTGCAGCTTTAGGGCTACTGTATCAAGCTCAAGCTGATACTCTTTTGATAACTCACTGCTGCCCTTGGCAAAAAAGGCACGATATTCCATTTTTAGGCCTATCCCCATACCCGTAAAAGGACAACCCCTTTCATCTGTTACTATATTTCTTGGGGTGCCTGGACACAGGTCTATCTCATCAGAATATCCATCACCATCAGAATCGAGGCTCACCATTAATATTGGCATTGGCGCTGTCACTATGTTATCAATCGCTAGTTTTGGCGCGGTTTGACACGCTGATAATGCCAAAGAACTACAAAGAGTAATGCTGACTAAATATAAAATTGCTTTCATATCAACGTCCTTTTTCAATTATCACATATTCTTTATTTTCAATCTTTTTGAAACGCTTAATATATTATTCAACATTGCTAATAAGCGCATAAATACGCTGATTGAGCCAACTGTTTTCGGCATCATTTGTCGCAATTGGGCGCTCTGATCCATAGTAAATGGTCTTAATACGATCAGGATCAATATTATATGTCATGGTCATATAATTTTTAATTTCTTCCACCCGGTATCTTGATAGTGTTTGATTGGCATTATTGTCTTCACGCTTGGATATATGCCCTTCGATATGCATGACAGCGTCCAAATGATCTTGCATTTTTTTACCTGCGTTATCTAGCTGTTCATAATACTCACTTTTTATCTCACTACTATTTTCGTCATAGTAGGCTCTAGCTTCCATCATAAATTCGTTTTCACCAAAAAGTAAGGAATGCGGACAGCCTCTGTCATCTACTACTACGTTTTCTGGCGTATTCGGGCACTGATCTAACTTATTAGGAACGCCATCGCCGTCACTATCCAAATTAACCGCAACCGTTGGCATGTTGATAGTTTGACTTGTTTGCTTAGAAAAATCGGCGGTTTGACAGGCGGATAATGTTAAAGCGCTGACTAAAACGACAAGCGTATTTCTTAATAGCATTTTCATAAATGATACCTTTAAAATTGCTGACAGAATTCTTTATAGTACGTGAGTGACTGCTCGCGAACACTGCCTGCATAAAAATCATTGGCATTTAACGCCTTGCCATAAATACGCTGGTTCATTGATCTACCTTCTTCAGTATCGTTAGGTGCAATCGGCATACTATCAGCACAATCAAACGTATAGATTTTATCAGTAGCTATGTTCCTCTTAACCAAAGCAGTTTTTATTATCTGTGCCCGATCACGTCCTAATTGACGTTTATCAACTTTTTCTTGATTCATTTCTCCGTATATATCTCCTGATGCATGCGCAGCTTCAAGCTCAGAGGTATGACCAGACAAAACCACTACTAGCTCAGGATTGCTATGCATTTTTTCAGCTACTTTTTCCACTTCTGGCAAGTACTTCGTTTGCAACTCATTACTATTGCGCTCAAAGAAAACTCGTAGCTCCATCGTAAGATAACCTATTAAACTCACTGCTACTGGACAACCATACTCATCCGTCATCACACCCTCAGGGGTATTCGGGCAATTATCTATGATGTCAGGGACGCCATCATTGTCTGTATCTGCAAGTGGCTCTATCAAGACTTTAGGAGGAATATATGGTTTTCCATTAATTACGGCAGTTTCTGGTGTGGATTGGCAGGAGGCTAACATAAAGCTAGCTATTACAACGCCTATCGTCATCCATGACTTACTTTTCATATACCTTCCTTAGTTCATCTAGAAAGTTCGTTAAACACTAAACCCCACTCGCCTGCTTAGCAAATAGCCGCATCAATGGCTTGATTTTACTAACCCGATACATACCTTCATTACGAAGTTGTTGGATAGGACGCAATTGAGCCAGCGAGCCAGCGAACAGCCAGTTAAGCGCCGAAAAGCTGTGCATCATCAGACTGTTATGCGGACGACGCAAGCGCTCATAGCTACGCAAGGTTTGATTGGTGCCCCAAAGCGACCCACCACTACGGTTATAATCATGCGCCAATTGTTTGCTTAATGCTTTTACATCGAGCATCCCAAGATTGAGCCCTTGCCCAGCAAGTGGATGCACCCCATGCGCCGCATCACCAATCAATACTAAATTATCCGAGACATAAGTCTTTGCTTGCTGCGCCGCTAGCGGAAAACTGGCGATTGATTCAATTTTGTAGATAGCACCAAGCTCATAATGACTGGCAGCAGCCAATTTATCAGCGATATAGCGCGGGTGTTCTTCTATCAATGCCAATGCTTGATTACGTGGTAATGTCCATACAATCGACTGCCAATGCTGTGGATTGGCTTTGTCTTCATCAGTGATATCAGCGAGCGGCAATAATGCCAGCGTACCAGTCGGCAGCATGGCTTGACGAGCAGTTGCTTGATGCGGCTTTTCAGTTTGAATCGCACAACAGATCGCGGTTTGATTATAATCAAGAATATCAAGCTCAATACCTGCTTGCTTGCGCACGAATGAACCGCGACCGTCAGCACCAACCAATAAATTCGCGTCAATCACGGTATCGTTATCCAAAGTCACGCGGTAGCCTTGCGTTGCACCTAGCCAGTCCATATCAACGATCTTCTGCCCATCGATAACCGTTAGATATTGCTTTAAATCGGTAGCAGATAAACGCTGCCATAATGCATATTCGATAACTGCGGGCTCAACCATACTACCAAGCATTTTCGGCTCAGAATTTTGATTACTGTCATCACTATTATTAGTACTATCGCCGAACAGCAGCTCGCCCACACCATTCAATTGCCAAACCTGCATTTGTAAGTAATCAGCTTTACGCTCTGACGCTGCTATTTTTTGCCAAGCGCCAACTTCTTTTAATAATTCAATACTGGCAAGACTTAACGCATAAACACGTGCATCACGTTGACCCAGTATTTGCTGCCAATCTTCCTCGTTACGCTTTGGGCGCGCATCAATGAGTGTCACCGGCTTATTGTCTTGTGCCAGTTTGAGCGCAAGCGTTGCACCGACGATACCGCCGCCGATAATCAGCGTATGGTTATTTTTCATAAAATATCCTTCGTTTCGCTACTTGAGTTATCCGCTGATATTTTTAATAATTAGCAGCAGTTAGATTTTTGAATTTTTTTAATGGCTTATCAATACTAAGACTTTAGACCCATCGCATAATTGGCAATTAATGGTTTAATATTCGGTAATTTATCGAAGGCAACCAAGGCGACATTACGCGCCAGCTTCACCGCTGGATTTGGATGCGTAAAGCCATGTACCACCGCATCACAAAAACGAATAACGCGTTTTTGGTCAGTTTGACGGGCTTTCTCATAACGCTTTAGTAATGTAGGATTACCGATGTCTTCGCCTTTTAGTACTTGCGCACTCATCATTTGTGCCAGTACATGAGCATCACGCATACATAGGTTAAACCCTTGTCCTGCTACTGGATGCAGGGTGTGCGCTGCATTACCCATGATAACGCAGCGACCATCCACTTGTTTATCTGCCAGCACTTGTGTCAATGGATATGCACCACGGCGACCAGCAGTTTTAAACGTGCCTGCACGCTGACCAAAAGCTTGCTGCAAAGTCGCTAAGAAATGCGCGTCATCCTCTAAGTATTGCGTCTCTTCTCCGGTTCGGCAGACCCAAACGACTGAACGTCTATAGCCAGTCTGATATTCGTCATTACCGTCGCCTTCTGGATCCGTTAATGGCAACACTGCCAGTGGTCCGGCAGGACTAAAACGCTCAATCGCATTATGCTCATGTGGTTTGTCCGTTTCTACCACGCCGACGATAGCCGTTTGCTTATAGTCATAAGTAGTCGTACCGATATCTAATAACTGACGCACGGTAGAGTCGCGACCATCACAGGCGACCAACACACTACCCTGCAATTGCTGCTCATGCTCTTCTTCACCATAATAGCTAAAACTTAGGGTTACGCTATCGCTTTTCTGGTCAACGGCTATTACATTTGCATTATCAATGAGCGTAATCAGTGGCTCTTGCTGGGCAGCAAGGAGTAACTTACGCCCAAGCCACGCATTTTCCATCACTTGTCCAAACGACTCAACTTGTTCATCCTTTTTATTGAGTTGCGCGCGTCCAAAGCTACCTTGTTCACTAATCTGTACGGCATCAATACGGCAGGCATGGCTTTGTAGTTCATCCCACAGCCCGATCTCTTGATAAATCTGTACCGTACGCCGTGACAATGCCGTATTACGGCTGTCTAAATAGTGGCTGCGATTGCTATCATCATTTGGACTGATGGTCGGATAGCTGTTCTTCTCGAGCAATGTACTGGCGATACCATGGTTTGCCAATAGCAACGCAAACGACAAACCGACATGACCGCCACCAGCGATAAGTACCTGCTGCTCAGTCATCGCAGTGTGTTTAATATTATTAAGTTTTGATAAATTTGATTCAGTAGTTTGCATCATTATTATTCCTATCATTGTCGATTTAGCACGCATTTATACGTGATTATTATTCACTCAAAATTTTATTTTATTGAAAAACCTATTGTTCTTTGAACATATTAAAAAATTTCTAATATAGTAGATGCACCTTTAAAAGAATACAGTGCTACTGGAATTAATTATTCGCAGCCTCTGTCTGCCTAGGCACAGCAAGCAAGAAAAATTAATACCAGTAGCACGTTATAATGTTTGTATTTCTTTCATTTAAAACTGACTATAGCGTTATCGCCTAAACAATAGATTACCACAAATTGCCTTTTATTCTGTGGTCTTGACGGTATCTGTAGCAGCTATAAAAAATTCTTTCAGTGTGACTGCTCAATGCTTTTATCTATCGTTGCAATCGCCATACAAAAACAAAGCCATGCATACATCTATATAGCTTGAAATTTAAATTCTATCTACCATAATGAAGGCAGGAAATTTATTTATTATTCATCAAACTTACTATTCATTAAACTAACAGCTACTTTGCCGTCATTTTCTATTATCTAAAAGCCGTACGCTAAAAGCTATAAACCAAACAACATAAAGCACGACTAACTATTTTATCTCTGAAGTTCGTCTGACTATGCAGCATAGAAGCAATAACCATAGCAGCGGGCAACCAACACAAGGATAATCGCTTGACTGACTCCATGAGCCGCCGTATAAAATTTGAATCCTTGACCCCAGCACAGCTCAAAACCGTGCTTGGTGAATACAACAATCACATGAAATACATTCAACAACGCCTCGATATTAAAATCAGCCAACGCCAAGGCGACTTTTGTCTAAGTGGCGACATATTGGGTGTTGAGCGCGGCGAACGTATTATTTATAAAATGGTCGATGAAGCGCAAAACACCAAAGACATCAGCGCCGAAGAATTGCATCTCATCATTCAATCAAGCCTCGCGCGCGATGAAGATATTGAAGAAGATGCAGCACAGCTAGAGGATAATGAGGAAGACTTAGACGCCCCAAGTGAATTTACGCCTATCAGCTTGCGTACCCGTAATGGCAAAATCATTCCACGTGGTGGCAATCAACAACGCTATGTCAGAGATATTCTATCGTCTGATGTGTCGTTTGGGATTGGACCTGCCGGTACCGGTAAAACCTATCTCGCGGTTGCTTGTGCAGTTGATATGATTGAGCGCAATGAGATTGAGCGTATTTTGCTCGTACGTCCTGCGGTAGAAGCTGGCGAAAAACTGGGCTTTTTACCAGGTGATTTAACGCAAAAAATTGATCCATACTTGCGTCCTTTATACGATGCACTATATGAAATGATTGGGTTTGAGAAAGTCGGTAAGATGATTGAAAAGCAAATCATTGAAATTGCCCCGCTTGCCTATATGCGTGGTCGTACTTTAAATAACTCGTTTGTCATTTTGGATGAGGCGCAGAACACCACACCTGAGCAAATGAAGATGTTTTTGACGCGTTTAGGTTTTGGTTCGCGCGCGGTCATTACCGGTGACATTACACAGGTAGATTTGCCACGTGGCAGCAAGTCAGGCTTGGCACAAGCGATGGAAATCTTAAGTGGTATTGAAGAGATTCATATCACTAAGTTTGATTCAAAAGACGTCGTACGCCATCAGTTGGTACAAAAAATCGTTGAAGCTTATGATGTCTATGATGACGAGCAGTTTGCCTTGCAGGAAAAGCGCAAGTTTGAACGTATGAAAGAGCAGGAGCGCAAACAGATAGTTGCTGATGCAGCAGCCAAACTCTAATCTATCTTGATAGGCCTATATTGGAAGGAAACCGGATTTGATATCCGGTTTTTTACTGTTAGATATTTTTTAATTGATATAAAGAAGGATTAGGGTATGAGCCAAGACAGCAATAGTGAGGCTAGCAACAACATTAATGATAATTCTAATGAGAACAATAGCTTAGACGCGCTTGATATTAGTGCCAGTGAGCTTATCGATGACCAGACACTTGATAGTTTTTACAGTCGGGAGCAGATGCTGTCTGTAATGGCGGCGACACTTAACTATATCGATGAGCAGGTAAAAGGTGGTCTGATACTGCCATACTTTGAAGATATCGATGCTGAGCAGTGGCAAGAGAAGATTAAGGTGCTCGATATTTATATTACTGATGAAGTCGAAGGTCGCGAGCTGAATTTAGAAGCCCGTCAAAAGGATTATGCAACCAATATCCTCTCTTATCCAAGCGACCTGCCAGCAGCCATTATTGGACTGATGCCAACGCTACCGCTTGGAGAGCTAATCATTTGCCATGCGGTGATGATACGTGAAGCAGCAGAGCAAAATAAAGAGGCTGTGCAGCATATTAGCCACTTATTAATTCATGGAGTACTGCATTTACTCGGTTTCGATCATGAGCTCGGGCAAGCCGAGCAAGATGAGATGGAGCGCTTTGAGATTGAAATTTTGGCAGGGCTCAATATTCCAAACCCTTATAACTAATCTTTTTTCGTTAGTAGTTTTTGTGCCTGATCCATCTGATTAATCATCTGGTCAAGTCCTTTCACATGGACATTACGCTGCGGGAACGGAATATCAATTTTATTATCATCCAGTGCATATTTAAACTGTTCCAATAGATCGCACTGCATTGACCACCAGTCGTCATTAGTCGTCCAAACGTTTAAAGTTAAATCAACGGAGTTATCGCCCAAGTTAGTGACGCGAATAACCGGTGCAGGATCAGTAAACGCCTTCGGATTACTGATTGCCAAATTTAGCATAACATCTTTGGCAGTTTTGATATCAGCATCATAACCAATACCAACGGTGATATCGACGCGGCGATTGGGCAATGCGGTGTAATTAACAACCGCTGAAGTGGTGATATCGCTATTAGGAATGATGACATCATGATTGTTAATCGTTGTTAGATGCGTATTGACCAAGGTAATCTCTGTCACAGTGCCCGTATAGCTGCTTATTTGCACATAATCACCGCGCACAAAGGGGCGAAAGGTGACAATCATAATGCCCGCTGCAAAATTAGACAGCTGATCTTTCAGTGATAAACCAATCGCAACCGCTGCACCACCCAAGATAGCCACGACTGAAGTGGTCTGCACACCAACTTTACTCAAGGCAGCCAAAACGACCACAACCAATAGCACACCGTAAATTAAGCGACCTAAAAAACTAGCGACTGTCTCATCTAAACGACTACGCAACATCATACCGTGAGCAAATGTGACGGCTTTTTTGGCAAGCCAGCGCCCTATCATAAATATTAGTAGCGCTAATGCCACTTTAGCAGCAATACTCAAAGCGTTATTGGTTAAAGTGGCAACATCAAGGGTAAAACCTAAAAATTCCATATAAACTCTTTACTCTATATCTGGGTGTTATCTATTTACTGTTTTAGTTAATACGTTGAAAATGCAGGACTGCTTTTAACGCTTCTAGTACGTCACTTCTACGATATCACTATAACGGTAGGTACGTATCAGACGCAACTCAACAATGTCTTTCATATCCGCGGTAAATTTACCAAATGGCGCGGCTTGCCTGACTGATTGTTTTGCCGCTTCATCTAAGATAGTTGAATTTGAACTCTCAAGCAAACGGATGGCTTTGATATTACCGTCGTTAGCAATAATCACCATTAAACGCACTTCGCCCGTAATACTTTGTGCCCTTGCTTGAGCAGGATATTGCAAATTCCCAACGCGCTCAACATGCTCACGAAAGGTATTGATATAATCTGCCGCCGCGCCATGGGTCGTTGAGTTACTGTCCATGGTCACTACTTTTGATTTGGTAGCATAAGTTTGCTGACGCTGAGACAGTTGCGCCTCCAAGGTAGCAATCTGCTTACGTAGGCGCTCTTCTTGCACTCTCATATCATCTTGCGCTTGCTTACTGTCATTATCAGACTCTACGCTTGCATGACGCCAGCTTAGTGTGGTGCGCAGGTAGCTTTCTTGATAATGCTGCTGGCGTACTTGCCGCTGCAAGCGAATCACGTCTTGCGTCTCACTCATTTGCTCAGCGGATAACGGGCTGCTTTGGTCCGTTTCTTGACGCAATTGCTCTTTTACCGTACCGCCGCCTTGTTGCGAGGCATTGGCAATAAATTGAGCATCTTCATTTGGCTGCATATTATCCGTTAGGGCTTTAGCAACGTCTTGCATCAATCCGGCAGGGTCTTGCCCCATCGAAAAACTGATACCGAAAATAATCAACGCATGCACGCTAATGGCAATAACAATCGCCATCGGCAAGCTGATATCACGTTTTGGTGCTTGCGCTGAAAAATGGTAGCTTTGTGAGTCTTTAATATACACCGCAGTCAGTCTCAGCTTATGAATATAAAGGCGATCATCAATAAACGTGTTAATATCCATATCTATTGCCCATGCCGGCGCCATCATAACATGACATAGAATTGTCTCGCTAGCACAACCGTATACCGTAAATTCACAGTAACTTCTCAACAATTTATCATTGCTTACAGTGAGAGGTATACTCTAACTTGTACTCATCACATAAGCCCAGCGCATTTGATATAGAAAATAAAGGTATGCTGATGAGTAATAGACGTTCATTTTGCCCACCTCGTTTTTGATATATACTGTTTGGTATCGGTCACGCTTTTATAATGATAAGGATAATAAGTTTGAGTAGCTTTAATAACATGAGTGATAACATCAATCATTCAGACAACTTTGATGACTTTTTCGAGAATCTCGGCTACCGCTTTGATGAATCATTCAGCGATGGTTGGGATCGCCTGACCCAATCTATTAAAGACTTATACAACCGTACAACCGATAAGCTAGAAGATGAGCTGGCGCTACCGCTAACACAAGCCTACGTCAATGATGCGCTAAAAACCTATGTCACGGATAATGTCAAAGCCATCTTAGAGCTGCGTGTTGAGATACACGAAGATTGGTTTCGCTTATACTGCACGGTCGATGCAGGTGGCATTTATGCAGAGGTCGCGAGTAACTTTCGTCTGGTACATGCTCAGCTCGATCGCAATGTACAGCGCTTTGTCTTTGGGCAACTGACCTATACCGATATCCTAAATTTGCGCTGTGAGTCCTTTCTTAAGCGTCAAGGTATCAAACTATTTATTTGGTTTTACCACCGTATCCTGAAAAAAGACCCGTTGGGTTTTATCCTATCTTATATCGATATTGCACGCGCCAAAAATGAGATTATTTATATTGATATTAATCGTTGGCTGAAGAGTAATAAGAAAATTATCGGCATGTTACATAAGGCACAAGTTAACTATGGTGAGCTTGAAGAAGAACAATTGATTTTGAAAGCGCAGATTAATTATCGCGATTTATTATCCTCAAATAGCAATGAAGATATTATCAGCGAAAAAGACGAGCCAGTACAAGTACAAGGTCCTGTCCATCCATTAGATACAGAAAATGTAGCGAGCCAAGTTTAGAACATCATAAGCTCTCAGCTCTTATCACTTTGCTATCTTATAACTGTCAATTATTATAAAAAAATGCTGTATCTTGCCAGACAAGAGTCGTCAAGATACAGCATTTTTCTTTTGCTAAAAATTTTAAAAGAATGCTACTCGATCACACTTTATGACATTCGTTACCAGTAATTTTCTACCGCAATATTACCTTCGCCGCGGCGATTCATCACCAGTCCCAAGGTTTTTAACGTCTCTTTGGTATCTTCTACCATATCTGGGTTGCCGCAGAGCATAACTTGCGTGCTATCAACATCTAAAGCAATGCCTGCACGCTCTTGTAGCGTTCCATCTAGTAGCAATTTTGGCAGGCGCTCTGTCAGTGTACCTTCGACAGGCTCACGAGTAACAATCGGTATAAAGATTAATTTTGCCGGATTATCAACCAAGGAGCCAAAGTCTTCTTGCAGACTTTTTATCTTATCAACGTATGCCAGCTCTTCTATCGAGCGCGCGCTATATGCGAGAATAATATGCTCGTAATCTTCCCAAGTCTTTAAATCTTGCAGCATCGATAAGAAAGGCGCAAGACCAGTGCCCGTAGCCAGCAGCCATAAATCTTTTGGTAATGGCTTTTGATAACGCGCCAATGTTAAAAAGCCAAAAGGCATGGTATTAAGCAGTAGCTCATCGCCTACTTCTAAGTGTTGCAACTGTGAGGTAAATGCACCATCAGGAATGACAATAGAGAAAAACTCTAATACTTCATCAAAGGGAGACGAAACAATTGAATAAGCGCGAAAAATATCTTCGTTTAGTGCGTCATTAGCGACATCATTGCCTGCTTTGCCTTGCTGCTTATAGTAGTTTAAATGACTGGGATTAACCCCCAAACGTACAAATTGCCCAGCCGTAAATTTAAAGCTATCCGGACGGCTGACAGTAAAGCTAAATAAATTTGGCGTCCAAGTGGTTTTGCTTAGCACTGTTACGGTTTGAATATTGTCGCTCATAGTCATAAATCACTTATATTTTATTAACATTTATTTTTATAAAATTTAAACAACACAAAAAAAGATGCGCCAAGCTTATCACAAAGCGGGCGCATCTTGTTTTTCGAACCGTAACAATGAATAAGTAATAGTATGGATATAGCATTACTTATTTCAGCTTTGTATACCTATTTTTTAAGCTTACCAAATACGAGCCAAACTTGCCCATTCAATCATACTATTTGGTAATACGCCAAAGAACAAGATGATCGCCGTGACTGCTATGACCATGATACCACCAGTACGTAGACCCCACTGCTTCGAGACGTCAAATTCAATAAATTGTTTTGGACGCTTAAATAGTGTGAGCAAGACGCGCAAGTAATAGAACAAGCCAATCGCACTACCGAGGATAATCATCGCTGCCAAGAACCAGTTGGTACCTTGTACTGCAGCAAGAACCGCAAACAGCTTAGTAATAAAGCCTGCGGTTAATGGAATGCCCGCTAGAGATAGCATCATGATAGTCATGACACCAGTCAATACCGGACGTCTCCAGAACAATCCTTGATAATGAATCAATTGATCGGCTTCACCAGATAAGCGATAAGGGCTAGACATCAAGGTCACGACACCAAAGGCACCAATAGAGGTAAAGGCATAAATCGCCATATACATACTAGAGATACTATCAGCAGCAGAACCAATGCTCACGATTACGATTAACACATAACCCATATGGGCAATCGATGAATAACCAAGTAAACGTTTGAGACTTGTTTGGCGTACCGCAAGTAAGTTACCTAGCAAAATCGACAAGGTTGCCATGACCATAAGCAGCATCTGTACCGATGGCAATGCCAATAGTGAGGTATCAATTAAAAATCGTACTGCCAATGCCATCATCGCTACTTTTGATACCGAGGCCAGATAAGTCGCGATAGGTGCAGGGGCGCCTTCATAGACATCTGGTGTCCAGATATGAAAGGGCGCAGCAGAGAGTTTAAAGGCGATACCAAACATCATCATCGCTGCCCCTAAGATTAACAGCGGCGATTCAAACGTATCAGCCAAAGTTAAACTAATAGGCTTAAATGCCAGTGAGCCGACTTCTGCATAAATAAATGCCATACCCATCAGCAGCGTTGCCGATGCTGTCGCTGATAGCACTAAGTATTTCAGCCCTGACTCAAGCGAGCGGGTGCGCATATAGGTATAGGACAGCATGCCATATAGCGGTATCGATAGCATCTCAAGGCTCATAAAGAATGATGCCAAATGCTGGGCGCAAACCATAAGCAGTGCACCAATCGTCGATAGCAACATGAGCAAATACAGCTCTTCTTTATTATCGTTGAGGTTTGCTAAATACGCATAAGACAACGTACAACAAGCCAATGCACAGATAAAGACAATCACCATATTAAACTGAGCGAAGTTATCAATGACAAATAACTGCTCAGCCGCTGGCACCAGTGTGCCACTATCGATTATACCTGCCATTTGCCCAAGCAAAATAAACAGACCGATATTGAGACCGATGACCGAAATCGTACCGGTCACCATATGTGAGCGCTTCATCGTGATGGCAATCATCACCACCAATACTGTAATAACTACCGCAATGATTGGTGCATAAGGCAGTAGCCCCATCAAATCATTCATCGTAAAATCGTTCATGACTTAACGTGCCTCCATTGCATCAAGCAGCTGCGAGGCATCTACTTGGGTTACTTGACTATATATATAAGCGTTATTAATCCACTGCATCGCATGACTTGAGGTATCAAGGAATGGCTGTGGATACAGTCCCAGCCAGACCAAGCCTGCTGCTAGCATCAAAAGTAACGACAGCTCACGCTTGCCCAAATCTTTTAATGGACGCGTCGGCAGACCATGCGATTTGGTTTCTTTTAATGCCACTTCTTCAATGTTGTTGATACCAAATAGCGCTTTATGAATTAATATAAGTGAGTATAAACCCGCCAATACTAAGCTAAAAGTTGCTAAGACCACAAACACAGGATACTGAGCAAAGGCACCAAATAAGATCAAGAATTCACCGATAAAGTTACCCGTACCCGGAATACCAAGTAAGGCCGCACAGAAGAACATCAGTATCGGCGCATAATAACGGAACTGACCCCACATACCGCCCATCAAGGTCAAATCGCGCGTATGTAAGCGCTCATATAACTGCCCTGCCATAATAAACAGCGCTGCTGAGCTTAGACCATGTGCCAGCATTTGAATCATCAAACCTTGCAAGCTGAGTAAGGTTCCGGCATAAATTGCCAAAACCACAAAGCCCATATGCGAGATACTGGTATAAGCAAGCAGACGCTTCATATCGGTTTGCATAAAGGCAAGCCATGCGCCATAGAAGATACCAATAGTACCCAAGGTCATAGCAATTGGCGCAAAATCTTGTGACGCCGCTGGAAATAATGGCAAGACAAAACGAATCAAACCATAAGCCGCCGTCTTAATTAGAACCCCTGCCAAATCCACCGAACCTGCCGTTGGTGCTTGCGCATGGGCATCAGGTAACCAGCCATGGAATGGAATAATTGGCAGCTTAACGGCAAAGCCAATAAAGAAGCACAGCATGATCGGATATTCCCAGCCGCCAAGTGACGTACCGAGTAAATCATTATAGTTAAAGCTGACCACGCCTTTTTGGGCGTAGCTGATAATGACCAATATCAAAATACCGACCAGCATGATAAGACCAGATGCTTGGGTATAAATAAAGAACTTAGTTGCTGCGTATTCTTTGGTTTTACCAACCACATCATGACCCCAAATCGCGATCAAAAAGTAGATTGGAACCAGCATCATCTCCCAAAAGAAGAAGAACAAGAACATATCAATGGCTAAGAAAACACCGATGACGCCGCCCAAACTCCACAGCAAGTTTAGATGGAAGAAACCAACACGGCGCTGAATCTCATTCCACGAACAGGCAACTGCGGCAACACCGAGCAGACCAGTTAATGCAACCATCATTAGCGATAAACCATCTAACGCTAAGTGAAAGCTGATACCAAAACTCGGTATCCAAGGCACACTAAATTCAGCCACCCAAGGCACAGCAGCATCTGGCGCAATAACTTGCTGACTCATGCCAGAAAAATCACCGTATTGCCACAGCACTATTGACAATACAAAGGTCAACGTCATACCGATTAAGGCAATCCAGCGCGGCAAGCGTTTATTAAAGCGTTCAACCAGCCAGCATAGCAATCCTGCAATAAAAGGAATGGCGATTAATGCTGGTAGCATCCACGTTTGTTGTAACTCAATCATCTTATACCACCGTCATCATTACCAGCACGAGTAATACAGCCATACCCAAGCCAAAGCTTGCAGCATAACCTCGAAGTGACCCTGTTTGCGTCGCAGACAATACCTTATTACCTGCTGATGCCAACTTAGGTAATAGCAGCCACGTTTTATCGATAGGGTCGGCTTTAAATAAGCGGCCGATGAACAAAAAGGGTTTTACAAAAACTATATCGTATAGCGCGTCAAAGCCCATACCGTGATAGCACCAATGATATAGCGCACCGCCGATACGCGTGCGCTTAAAGCTGGTCAGCAGTCGACCTTTATTAACGACATATAATAACACTGCTAATACCAAGCCTGCTGCCATCGCACCCATCGCGATATACTCTGCGGTGTGCTTAGCATGCGCCTGACCAGCCACTTCTAATAAGTGCCCAACACTTTCTGGCAATACGCCTTGCAATGGCGGGGTAATAAATGCACCCACTGCCGTAGATAATACGAGCAACACACTAAGCGGCAGCCAATATGACATACCAGATAGTTTATGGGCATGCGTTTTCTCTTCACCAAAGAAGATAATCCAAATCATACGGAAGGTATAAAGCGCAGTTAAGAAAGCACCGAATACGCCCATATAGAATAAGACCATATGACCGGTTGCATAACTTTCCCAAAGAATAGCTTCTTTAGAGTAAAAACCAACGGTGACCCAAGGTATCGCGGCAAGTGCACCGCCACCGACGATATAGCACCAGAATACTAACGGAATCTTTTTACGTAAGCCGCCCATCTTAAAGATGTTTTGCTCATGATGTACTGAAAGGATGACTGCACCTGATGATAAGAATAACAACGCTTTAAAAAAAGCATGGGTCATCAAATGGAAGATAGCACCTTGCCATGCGCCAACGCCGAGTGCTAAGAACATATAGCCAATTTGGCTCATGGTCGAATAAGCAAGGATACGCTTGATGTCCGTTTGTGCCAACGCACAGAATCCTGCAATAACCAGCGTTAATGCACCCACTGCCCCAACCCAGTACAATAGTACACCAGGTGTTAATATAAATAACGGATGTAAACGCGCAATCAGATAAACACCCGCGGTAACCATGGTCGCTGCGTGAATCAATGCCGATACTGGCGTTGGACCTGCCATCGCATCTGCAAGCCATGTATGTAATGGCAGCTGGGCTGATTTACCCATCGCCCCACCAACCAACATCATGGTAGTTAGAATCATGGTTGGATTATTAATATCAAATACTTCCGGGGCACGGGTAATAATCTCTTGAATATTAAGCGTACCAAATTCGCGGAATAGTAAAAACAAACCAAAGGCTAAGAACACATCACCAACACGGGTAACAGTAAAGGCTTTTATCGCCGCACGACCATTCGCACGGTCATGGTAGTAAAAACCAATCAGCAAGTAAGAACAGATACCGACGCCTTCCCAACCAAGATATAGCAAGAACAAGTTATCCGCCAATACCAGCAATAACATGCTGGCGACAAACAAGTTCATATAGCTAAAGAAGCGCGCAAAGCCTGTTTCACCTTTCATATACCAAGCGGCAAACAGATGAATCAAAAAGCCAATGCCGGTAATAACACACGTCATTGTCAATGCTAAGCCATCAAAGCTTAAGCCAAAATTTGGCGCAAAATCTCCGACTTGGAACCATGTCCAGAGAGGAATCTCTACAACAGTTCCGGCTGGATACGTCGTTAAAAAGGTATAGCTGACGATCAGCGTACATAGCGCTGATAGCAGCATGCTACCGACACCGACAATCGCTGCTACCTGCTCGCTTAACTTGTCGCGCATAAAGGCTAAAATCAAAAAGCCAACGAGCGGGAATATAAAGGTTAATGGTAATAAACTCATGACATCATCCTTTCATCTCATTGGCGCTGTCGACATCAAGATGCCCACGCTGATGATAAAAACGCAATAATATTGCTAAACCAATAGCGGCCTCTGCTGCTGCTAAGGTCAAGATAAAGATAAACATAATCTGTCCATCTGGATCGACCCAACGACTACCTGCTACCACAAATGCTAGTGCCGCCGCATTCATCATTATCTCAAGGCTCATTAGCATAAATAAGAAATTACGCCGTACCATAACACCGCACAGACCAATCGCAAATAAAATACCTGCCAAGATTAGTCCATGGCTCATGGGTATCAGACCCAGTACATTTTGCGCCTCAGCAACCGGCTGCACTAAGCCTGCTACTTCATGGGCAAACGGCACATTGGCAACCTCTTGTACCACGCTTGCTGCTAGTACCATCAGTCTGACTCCTTGCGCGTGACTTTCTTCATACCGTTCTGCGTACCTGCTTTCATGCCGACCTTCATGCCCACATAATCATGCGGGTCGACATCTTTATATTCGTATGGTTTTGCCATCTTTACTACATCGTTATTGGTGTGCATGCTGTCGTTTTCGTACAGCTCAATACTACCGACATTTGGACTGGCTACTAGGCTATCATTACCGATAATCTCATCATCGATAGCTTCTTTACCTAAATGATAAGCTGCAACTAAGGCTGCGAGTAGTAGCAATGCGGCTACTTCTATCAACATAATATATTTGGTAAATAACACCGTACCCACTGCTTTGGCTGAAATCGTAGTACCGCCAATCAGAGCTGCTTCGTTATGATTAAGACCAATCATTGCATACAGCACAACTGCGATAATAATCGTCAAGCCTGTCGGTATCGCCCAAGTGCCGGCATCAAGCCAACGCTCTTCCCGCTCATCATTACGCATGCCTAAATTCAGCATCATAATCACGAAGACGAACAGCACCATAATGGCACCCGCGTAAACGACAATTTCAAGTGCTCCAGCAAACGGCGCACCTATCACAAAAAATATGCCAGCGATTGCCAGCAATGACACAATCATCGATAAAATAGCATGCACTGGATTGGCTTGGGTTACCACGCGCAAACTGGCAAATATTGCTACCGCTGCTAATGAGTAAAACCCTGCCAATTCAGGATTATTTAAAATATTCATCATGGTAGCAAGCTCCTTAGATCAATCGGTGCCGCTTCATTTTGCGCTGCGCCTTTTGGTTTATCTGCTACCGCCATACCCGTCACGCGATAATAGTTATAATCGGGATATTTACCCGGTCCTGAAATCAGCAAATGCTCTTTTTCATAGACCAAGTCTTGACGGACGTATTCGCCCATCTCAAAATCAGGAGTCATCTGAATAGCTGTTGTAGGACAAGCTTCTTCACACAAGCCACAAAAAATACAACGTGAAAAGTTAATACGGAAGAACTCTGGATACCAGCGTCCATCTTCACGTTCCGCTTTTTGCAGGGAGATACAACCAACTGGACATGCCACAGCGCACAAGTTACAAGCAACGCAGCGCTCATCGCCGTCAGGGTCACGCGACAAGATAATACGTCCACGAAAACGTGGCGGCACTGGTACTGGCACCTCAGGATAAAGAATGGTGTCGCGTGGTCTGAGCGCATGACTATTGACCATCCACATGCTGCGGACAATGGTAAATAGTCCAATGACGGTCTTTTTTATCGTAGTAAACATGGGATTATTATCCTTCTCAGCTTTACCCTAGTTCATCAGTGATGGCTAGTGATGATTACAACGTTGGGGAAAAAATCAAAATGACTGCAGCAGTAACCAATAGATTAATCAAGGTTACGGGCAGGCAGACTTTCCAGCCAAAGTTCATCACCTGATCATAGCGCGGACGCATGAGTGAGCCTCGAGCCAAAACAAACATAGTCATAAAGAACAGCGTCTTAATCATGAACCAAAAAGCTGGTGGAATAAATGGAATATCTAAATTAAAAGGTGCAAGCCAACCACCAAAGAACAAACAAGTCATCAAAGCAGAAATTAATACAACATTGACGTATTCGCCAATAAAGAACATACCGAACTTCATGCCGGAATATTCAACGTGATACCCTTCAGCAAGCTCTTGCTCAGCTTCTGGTTGGTCAAATGGATGTCTATGCGTGACCGCAACACCAGCAACGACAAAGGTTAAAAAGCCAAAGAACTGCGGGATGATATACCAACCATCAGCTTGTGCTTCAACAATCGCACGTAAGTTAAATGAGCCAGTCAATGCAACAACACCCATCAACGACAAGCCTAAGAACACTTCATAACTGATGGTTTGCGCGGCTGAACGTAAGCCACCAAGTAATGAGAATTTATTGGCTGATGCCCAACCACCGAACAGTACTGCATAGACTGCAATACCAGCCATGGCAAAAAAGAACAAAATACCAATATCCCAATCAGCAACGCCAAGGGTTGGTGAGATAGGAATAATGGCAAATGAAGCCAGAGCGGTAAACATGGCAACCGCAGGCGCCAAAGTAAACATAAACTTATCGGTAAAATTTGGCGTCCAATCTTCTTTAAAGAAGATTTTGAGCATATCGGCGACTAGCTGTAGTGAACCAAACGGTCCAACACGGTTTGGACCATAACGGTCTTGCCAGAGTGCTAGCATCCGGCGCTCATAGATAATCATCATTGCCGCGACAATGACAACGACTAAAAAGATAACCAACGATTGTACGACCATAAAAAGTATGGACCAAGTATCAAAGGTCATCATACTTGCCAAAAAACTTGGCACATCAGGGATAATACGAGTTACTTGCATATTACACCTCCTGTGTGGTGGTCGGCGCTGTGCTTATTGTTACGGCGCGGTTATTGTTATCTTCAAAGCTGTTTAAAGCACTGCCATTTTCAGAATTGCCACTAGCCATGCTACCCATCATCGTAATAGGTGCATCGACTTTACGTACTGACGCTGGCATCGATGGATGAATAATGCTCACCTGACCGACAGGGTAACCAATACAACCTTCGGCTAAATAGCCAACAAGCTCTACTGGCAGCGTGATTTGCTGTTTATCAATCTCAATCGCCAAATAATCACCAGCCACGATATTCCAGTCTTTTGCGTCATCAATTCCTATACGCCATGAGGCGACAGGTAATTGCTCAGCTACCACTGGGCTACGCGATGCCATCATTGAGCTGGCATAAATGTTATAAATAGGCACCAGTTTTGCCTGCCCTTGCTGCATATCCGTCGTAGCTACTGAGCTAACTTCTGGCGCAACATATTGGCGCGTAGCTAAACGCTCTAACTGATCGAACAAACGCACACCCGGATCACCATTTCTAAGACTACCACCCACTTTATCTTGGTATTTGTTCCAAGCTTGCGGTGAGTTCCAACCGGCAGATTGCGCAAAAGGAATCATCGCGCTTGGGGTTTGCTTACCGCTATAGCCTTCCATTGAAAAGGTTAAACCGGTATCCAAATCTTTTGGCTGCATTGGTTCATGTACAGAGACAGGCGCGCGCATAGAAGTACGACCTGAGTAACGACGTGGCTGACGGGCAATTTTTAGACCCGTCATACGGTAATCAGCATCGGGTGCAGCTTCTTTGATACCGGCAAGCTTAGGATGGGTCGCTATCAAAGCATTGATGACATCGTCAAGCTGCGTCCAGTCGACATCACGACCTTCTAAGCTGCTGTGCACAGCATGCAACCAGCGCCAACCTTCTTTGATACTACTAAGCGGATGGTAATAGTCATTATCATAAACTTGGAAGAAGCGCTGCGCACGACCTTCGGCAGAAATAAGCGTGCCATCTGCTTCAGCAAAGGTGGCTGCTGGCAATACAATATCGACGTCTTTGTGCCAATCAAGCAATTGATGATCTAACGCAATGACGGTTTTATCAGTCAATAGCTGTGTTAATTTATTCGCATCAATAGCATCAGTCAACTGATTTTCAGCGACTATCACCACATCAAAATCAGTTGCCAGCAATTCTTCAACTGAATGACCACCGAGTAAGCAAACACCGATACTATTAGCATCTGTCACTGCTAAATAGATACCCGCTTGGGCATGATACTTTTTATTGACTTCTTTTAGCTCAAGTTTAGTTGCTGGCTGACGCTCGACATCGTCTTGTGCTTCAGTATTAACGCCCGTTTCAGGCTTATTTGGCTTGGCAGATAGATCTTTATCTTCTGTTTGCTGCACCGTTGTTGCTTGTGCCTGCGCTTCAGCTGCTGCAACTTTGGCATTATGTGTCTCAACTTCATACTGCTCAGTTGCTTTGATTGCTGCACGCTTTTGGCTTAATGCTTGCGTGATTTGCGCAGCTGCTTCTATCAAGGCAATAGACGATAAGCTGCTACCAGAGACAACCAATGGCTTGTCCGCTTGGATCAAGTCATAAGCGATTTGCTGTGCCAGCGCTTGCATAGGATCAACATTGATATTGGCATTAGCCTCTTTTTCAGCTTTTTGCGGATCGACTATTTTTGCTAAATTATCGTCAAATTTAGCAATTTCATCCGCAACTTTAAAACCAAGTTTAGTGATGTCTTCAGGTGTCGCTACGACGCTAACCTTACTGATATCTTCAAGTTTGGTTTGAGTCACATCGATGACATATACTGGGCTTTGCGCACCTTGAGCAATACGTTTGACTGGCTCAGCCAACCATGACTGTGTTTTGGTAGCAGCCGCCATTTTTATGGCTTCATTTTTCGCCGCTTGACGGATAGAAAGTGCCACACGTGATGACGTTTGAGTGATATCTTCACCCAAAATCAGTACCGCATCATGGCTTTCAATATCGGTCATACCTGGATTATAAATACCCTCGGTACTCAAGACTTCAATACATTTATTGACCAGTGCTTGCTGCTGATGATTAAGACCCGTTGAAAAATTATCAAAACCAACGAGGTTTTTTAGCGCAAAGTTGGTCTCAAGGCTGGCACGTGGTGAGCCGATACCAATGACTTTTTTGTCTTTAATACGCTTAATAGTTTCATCAAGAGCATAGTCAATATTGATTTTGACATGTTTATCATTGATACGTTCAAGCGCTTGGGTTGGACGATCTTCACGATTGACATAGCCATAACCAAAACGACCACGGTCACATAAGAAATAACGATTTACCTCGCCATTATAGCGATTTTCGATACGGCGCAATTCACCGTAGCGCTCACCGGCAGAGATATTACAACCCGCTGAGCAGCCATGACAGATGCTTGGTGCATACTGCATATCCCACTTACGGTTATAACGATCCGAATGCGTCTTATCGGTAAATACACCTGTTGGACAGACTTCCGTTAGGTTACCTGAAAACTCACTTTCAAACTGACCGTCTTTATCACGACCAAAATAAACACGCTCGTTTGAGCCATAAACGCCCAAATCTTCGCCGCCCGCATAGTCTTTATAAAAACGGACGCAGCGATAGCAAGCGATACAACGATTCATCTCATGCGCGATAAACGGACCAAGCTCTTGATTGTGATGGGTGCGTTTGGTAAAGCGGTAGCGACGACGATGATGACCTGACATATAGGTCATATCCTGCAAATGACAATGTCCACCCTCTTCACAGGTTGGGCAGTCATGCGGATGGTTAATCATCAACAGCTCAACCATCGACTTACGGAACGCCTTCGCTTCATCATCAGTCACTGAGATGTACATATCATCGCCTGGGGCGACCATACAGGACATCACAAGGCGACCGCGACCTGCTTCCATGTCTTCTTTGGTCATATATTGCTTAACCGCGCACTGACGGCAAGAGCCTACTGAACCAAGGGCTGGGTGATAACAAAAATACGGCACATCAATGCCGAGGGACAAGCATGCTTGTAGCAAGTTGTCCGCGCTATCTACTTCGACAGTGGTTCCATCAATATGTATGACTGCCATGCCGCTCTCCTTATTTCACATCTAGCTGTTGATTGGCTGCAGCCTCAATGACATCTTCACCAACCGCCTGTGCAATCTTTTGATCAAACTCAGGACGGAAATATTTAATTGCACTCATCAGTGGTTCCATCGCACCGGGGGCATGCGCGCAAAAGGTTTTACCGATCCATAAGTCACGGGTTAAACCTTCTAGCTTTTCAACATCGCCAATCTGCCCTTCGCCATCATTGATAGCGGTAAGGATTTTGACGCCCCACGGCAAACCATCACGGCATGGCGTACACCAACCACACGATTCGCGCTGAAAGAAAATCTCAAGATTACGTACCAATGGCACCATATCTTGTTCTTCGTCAACGACCATAAGCAGACCCGTACCCATACGGCTACCCGCTTTTTGGATAGTGTCAAAATCAACGACAGTATCTAAGTGTTCAGCGGTTAAAAAATCCGTTGATGCGCCGCCTGGTAACCAAGCCTTAAGTGTGCGACCTTCCTGCATACCACCGGCGAAATCTTCGATGATTTCGCGCGCCGTATAACCAAAAGGTAATTCCCAAAGACCGGGATCATTGACCAAACCAGAACAGCCAAATAGCTTCGTACCGGGGGTTTCGACTACACCTTTGGCTTTTGGCAGGTCTTGATACCACTTGCTACCATGTAGGATAATCGCTGAAACGTTATGTAAAGTTTCAACGTTATTAACCACGGTTGGTCGACCCCATGCACCAGCTACTTGTGGAAATGGTGGTTTGGTACGCGGATTGGCACGGCGACCTTCTAAGCAGTTAATCAATGCCGTTTCTTCACCGCAAATATAACGACCAGCACCCGTATGCACATGTAAATCAAAACTAAAATCTGAGCCTAAAATATTATCGCCGACTAGATTATTGGCTTTTAATTCTTCGATCGCTGCCGTTAAACGCTCCGCAGCTAAGATATATTCACCACGGATAAAGATATAACCGGCTGTTGCACCAATCGCATAGGCAGAAATAAGCATGCCTTCAATAAGCTGAAGCGGCAAACGCTCCATGAGCAAACGGTCTTTAAACGTACCCGGCTCCATCTCATCAGCATTACAGACTAGATAGCGTGGACCGCCATCTGGCGGTGCCATTAGCGACCATTTAATACCTGCTGGAAAACCTGCACCGCCGCGACCTTTTACCACCGCTTCTTTAATAGTATTTAACGTATCATCTGGCGATTGGTTTAACGCTATCTTTAACGCTTCAAAACCACGTAATGATTCATAAGTAGCCAAATCAAGCACGGCATCATGATGCGCTAAGCGCCAGGTCAGTGGTTTGGTTTCACTGGTAGCAGTCGCTCTATCGCCATAGATAGGAATGCGCTGTTCATTAAGTTGGCTTGGCGCTTTGCCTTGATTACGAAGAGCAATCTGCTCTGAAACAGTTAATCTCATGCGTATAGCTCCAACAATTGGGCGACTTCTTCAGGCTGGACAGGACCATAGGTATCTTCATCAATCAATACCGCAGGACCTTTGTCACAGTTACCTAAACAGCAAATCGGCAATAGCGTAAAACGACCATCAGCAGTGGTTTGACCATAGTTGATGCCCAGCTGCGACTTTAATTCAGCTGCCAGTGCTTCATAGCCTGTTAAATAACAAGCCACCGAATCACAAACAAGGATGACATGACGACCAACTGGCTGACGATAGATACGGTTAAAGAAGGTTGCCACCCCATCCATATCGGTCATAGGTACATTTAAAATATTAGCAATCGCATTCACTTGCGCATCATCAACCCAGCCGTTACGCTTTTGCACGATTTTTAGCGAATCTAAAGACGCTGCTCGTGGATGCGGATAATGATGCATAAACTCATGAATAGCCGCAATTTCTTCTGCAGTTAAGATACTTGCCACATCTACTTTTGGCATTTTATCGGAAACAATTTTCATAATCTTTTTCTTTCCTCACTCAGCCCACTGTTAAGGTTGCGCTCACGGCGCAATGACAGCGTTTTGGTGTGCCAGTTTGGCGATAATATGTTAATGAACGCGTCGTGCTTTTAATATATAAACGATAATGATAAACGTATAACCACAGACGCTCTAACGGTCACAATCCGCCATCACAATATCAATCGATGCCAAATACATAATGGCATCGGATACCAATGAGCCATTAATAACTGATGGCATCTGCTGCAAATGCGCGAATGTCGGCGTACGAATACGGGTACGATAGCTCATCGTCGCTTTATCCGAGGTGATGTAATAGCTGTTTAGACCTTTAGTCGCTTCTACAATCGTTGTGCACTCACCCGCTGGCATCACAGGACCCCAAGAAACAGAGATAAAGTGATTAATCAAGGTTTCAATATCGTTCAACGTACGGTCTTTTGGCGGCGGTACTGCCAATGGATGATCCGCCTTATAAGGACCTTGTGGCATATTATCCATACATTGACGGATAATACGTAGCGACTGGCGCATCTCTTCGACTTTCACCATACAGCGATCATAAGCATCGCCGTTATAGCCGACTGGTACTTCGAAATCGTAATTCTCGTATCCCATGTACGGACGCGCTTTACGCAAATCAAAATCCAAACCTGTTGCACGCAAACCTGCGCCAGTAACGCCCCACGCCAATGCTTGCTTGGTATTATATTGGGCAACGCCTTGAGTACGACCTTTAAGCACACTGTTTTGCAATGCTGCTTTAACATACTCATCCAAGCGTTTTGGCATCCAATCTAAGAACTCACGTACCAAACGCTGCCAGCCACGCGGTAAATCGTGCGCTGTACCGCCGATACGGAACCATGCCGGGTGCATACGATAACCGGTTACAGCTTCGATAACGTCATAAGCTTTTTGGCGATCAGTAAACATATAGAATACCGGCGTCATACCACCGGCATCTTGGATAAAGGTACCGACGAACAGCAAGTTATTGGTAATACGGAAAAACTCACTCATCATCACGCGGATGGTTTCAGCACGCGGCGGAATAGTAATACCGGCAAGCTTTTCAACCGACATGATGTACGGTAGCTCATTCATTACGCCGCCAAGATAATCAATACGGTCGGTATAAGGAATAAATGAGTGCCATGTTTGACGCTCAGCCATTTTTTCGGCGCCGCGATGGTGATAGCCAATATCAGGGATACAATCGACGACTTCTTCACCATCAAGCTGTAGTACCAAACGGAAAGCACCATGAGCGGATGGATGGTTAGGACCGATGTTCAAGAACATAAAGTCTTCATCGCGACCCGAGCGTTTCATACCCCACTCTTCTGGGACAAAGCGCAGGTTTTCTTGCTCATATTGTTGTTTGGCGGTATTCAAGAAATACGGAGTAAACTCAGTTGCCCGCGCATGATATTCTTTGCGCAGTGGATGACCTTCCCAGTATTTTGGCAATAAAATACGCGTTAAATGCGGATGACCAGTAAAGACAATACCAAACATGTCCCACACTTCGCGCTCATACCAGTTGGCATTGGGCCAAATCTGTGTCGCACTTGGGACGTTTAAATCTTCTTCACTGAGCGCCACTTTGATACGCACATCACTATTACGCTCAAGCGACATCAAGTGATAAAACACCGTAAAATCACTGTCAGGTAAACCTTGGCGATGCTGACGTAAACGCTCATCTATCGCTGACAAGTCAAATAACATGACATAAGGTTTTGGCAATTTTCGTAAGAATAAGAGAACGTCTAATAAATCAGCGCGTGCCACCCAAACCGTTGGAATGTCGTCAACCGTGTGCTGCACAACGAACTTACCAGCATATTTTTCTTCCAGCTCTTTGATAACCGCTGGGACAGGCTTGATCTTAGGATCTGTGTTTTCGACTACCGTGACCATGAATGATGTCTTCCTTCATTAATCATAACTGAACCATGACAACCATAATAAAAGATGATAATCATAACCAAACTATGATGAGCGTACGCGCACTTCTAACAATTATTAATAACTACGCCAAAATGCTTAACTAAATGCTATCTGGGCTACGTAAGTTTTTCACAGCGATACGATCTGCTTGCTTACGGTCACGCTCAGGCGTCATCTGCGGCTGATAGACACCCTGATCATTGACATGGATACCCAGCGGACGACGTTCTTTAGTAATAGATTCTTGTAACAACATCAAGCCTTGAATCAATGCTTCTGGACGTGGCGGACAACCGGGCACATAGACATCGACAGGGATAATTTTATCCACGCCTTGCACGACCGAATAGATGTCATACATACCGCCCGAGTTGGCACAAGCACCCATCGAGATGACCCATTTTGGCTCAAGCATTTGCTCGTATAGACGTTGAATAACAGGTGCCATTTTAACAAAGCAAGTACCAGCAACAATCATCACATCTGCCTGACGTGGCGAGGCGCGAATAACTTCGGCACCAAAGCGTGACAAATCGTGAACCGCCGTTAAAGTAGTCGCATATTCGACATAACAGCATGAGGTACCAAAGTTAAATGGCCATAATGAGTGCTTGCGCCCCCAGTTTGCTGTTGAATGCACAAGATCTTCTAGACGACCCATAAAGACGTTTTTATTGACTTCATCTTCCATTGGATCGTTGACAGTTTGGCTTGTCTGAGCAGGATAGACATCTGCATCAGGGTTGGCTTTTGTTAATGTGTATTTCATAACATACAACCTTTATGTTAAACAAAGTGCGGCAATGATTTGCCCTCACTACTGCCTTAACTTCATTATTAAATAATTTTGTTATTCACTAATTAACACGCACTGTTATTCATTAACGCGTCATTTTATCTGTTTGTGCAGACGTCGCAAAGTCCACAGAAGTGACATTACCCGTGGTATTAATATGATCAATGTTTTGTAAGTGACGACGATTGGTCTCAATATTGTTTGAGACGTTAATCTGACCGGAGGACTGCGCAGGTATCTTGCCCGTAGGATCGACCATAAGTTCATCAACACCATCGAACTTGGTGATATCAGCTAAACTAAAGCCTGCGGGTGCAGCATATAGGCGCGCTTTTTTGCGTAGCTTATCAGCCGGTGCCCAGTTCATCGCACCCAGACTCAACTCGTATACCAAGCCAATGATCAAGATGGTGATAAATATGGCGGCCGCAGCAAAACCAAGCCAGCCAGCTTCACGAACTGAGACTGCATAAGCATATAAGTAGAGGGCTTCTAGATCAAAAATAACAAAGAAGATCGCCACCAAATAGAATTTGGCAGACAAACGAATACGGGCGTTGCCAGATCCGACAACACCCGCTTCAAATATCTCTTCTTTTTGTGAGCCATGTGAGCGACCGCCAAGTAGACGCGGGACAACCAACATAAACACAACTAGCCCAATGGCGGCTAAAATAAAAGCAATGGCTGACAAATTAAAAGCAGACATGATAATACGTGCTCCTCACCCAATCGAGTGTTACACGCTGCGCAAGCATCGACCTACATATTAAGGTCGTCAAGCGACAGGCATAACGCAGACGAAAACACAAAGTAACTGTCACTGTTTTAAGTAACTGTCATTGAGTCACATGTTAGGTTCTGTACTGGTAACAACCAATTATCAAGCTTATTGACGACGATGTCAGATCTGACCAACTGTAGAGTGTCCGCTCTATATGCGGATAAAGGCTGGTCGCCCAACGCATCTTCTAACAACGTAAGATCAACGTATTAAATCAATGTCATATTCGATAGTTTATTTAATTGATTTAATAGCTCATTACACGTGGTCAACAATGACGTGACAACTGGCATAAATTATTTACGTACTATACGCATATCGGCAATCAAAAGCTAGTTTTTAACTGCATTGAGCGGTCACTTTATCGGCAAAAAAAATAGGTTTTTTTATCCGCAAACTATGCTATAGATTATTCATCATCCTTCCCTAAAAACCTTCTAAAAGTTTAAGGAATGTATTATTAATTGACTGCTAACTAAGATGAAAAATCTATATAAAACGCGCAGTTAGTCACAGCTTGTAATTATTTCACTTTCACTTCCGTAATGGATAATACTTAAGTCTACCTCCTTATTTCTATTCACGGGAAATGACCTTGTATTGGCCAAATTTTCGACGGTTTTCATTGAAACAAAATGTTTCTCTATGTCATTTCCCAAGACGTACCTTATATATACCTCATAATCTTATATATTCCATGCTACTAACTCCTGCCCAAAAGCCTTGGTTTTGCTTTATAATAACTCACCTAATTTTGCTCGCAGATTGCCTAAAACTTTAAAATTATTCTGTGAGTTACTCTATTTAAAATGCCAATATGCCCTCTATTTTAACGAATATATTTTTCGCTTGATGGCAGCTAGTTGCATTTTACGATTTACTGCTACCCTCTTTTTGCTTTTGTCTTACAGGTCACGTTATGAGTCAACTTAATCCCAAACAACAAGAAGCCATGCTCTACGTATCTGGTCCGCTACTGGTGTTAGCAGGTGCCGGCTCCGGTAAGACGTCAGTGATTACCCGCAAGATTGCTTATTTGATCGAAGAATGCAACATGCCTGCTGAGCGTATCACGGCGGTGACCTTTACTAATAAAGCGGCGCGTGAAATGAAAGCTCGAGTCAGTAAGCTACTACCGAGTGAAAAGACCCGTGGTCTAACGGTTTCAACCTTTCACCAATTTGGGCTCCAGTTTCTGCGATATGAGCTGCTTCATACGCCATTGAAAGGCAATTTCTCCATTATGGACAGCGACGATAGCAAGCGTTTGCTAATGGAGCTTATGATGCGTGATAACTTAAGCGGCGCTGAGAGTCGTGAGTTGGTTGGTAAAGCAATCAAGATGATTTCTGATTGGAAAAATGATTTGATTGAGCCGGATAAGGCGATGGAAACCTTAGACGATCCAGAAGATATGATTTTTGCGACGCTTTATGCACTATATGAGCGTAACCTGCGGGCTTATAACGCGGTTGATTTTGATGATTTGATTGTCTTACCGACCAAAATACTGCGTGAAAATCGAGAGCTACGTGATAAATGGCAAAACCGTATTCGCTATTTGCTGGTCGATGAATATCAAGACACCAATACCGCTCAGTATGAGATGATCAAATATTTGGTCGGACCGCAAGGGCGTTTTACCGTCGTTGGTGATGATGACCAATCTATTTATGCATGGCGCGGTGCTAAACCTGAAAACATGGGATTACTTAAAGAGGATTTCCCAAAATTAAAAATCGTTATGCTTGAGCAAAACTATCGCTCAACCACGCGTATTTTGACCTCTGCTAATGCGGTTATTACCAACAATGAGCATTTATTTGAAAAGAAACTCTGGTCAGATAAAGGTCAAGGCGAAAAAATTCGCATTATTAACTGTCGTAATGATGACGATGAATCTGAGCGCGTCGCCAAAGAAATCGTCACGCATAAATTGCGCTTTGGTAATGAGTGGGAACAATATGCCGTTCTTTATCGCAGTAACTTCCAAGCGCGGATGCTAGAGGCGCAGTTGCGTCAACTGCAAGTGCCTTATAAATTATCGGGTGGTCAGTCGTTCTTTGCCCGTAGTGAAATTAAAGACGTTATGAGCTACTTACGTCTGATTTTAAACCCAGAAGACGACAGTGCATTTTTGCGCGTGATTAATACGCCCAAGCGTGGCATGGGACCAGCCACGCTTGAAAAGCTTGGCTTATTTTCACAAGAACATAGTATCTCGCTACTGGCTTCTTGTACGCATGCTGGTCTTGCCCACGTTTTACCGTCGAAATCTTATAGTACTTTAAAGGAGTTTGGCGACTTTATTGAGCACTATACTCGCGAGCTTGATCAACATCCTGACCCTGTGCCAATCGTACGCCAGATGATTGATGAAACCGGCTATATTGACTTTGTCCGTAGCGACTCAAAAACGCCGCAACAAGAAAAAAACCGTATCGATAATATCGACATGCTTTATACCAGTATTCAATCGCTGATTAATCGCGCCGAAGAAGACGAAGACCGTACCATTGATACCATCATTCGCAAGCTGGTATTGCTTGATATGCTGGAGCAGCAGCAGGAAGAAGAAAACACCAATAAAGTTAATCTAATGACCTTACATGCGGCAAAAGGCTTGGAGTTTGATTTTGTTTATATCATGGGGCTTGAGGAAGAGATGCTACCACATCGCAACTCTATCCTAAGCGAGACGGTCGAAGAGGAACGGCGCTTGATGTATGTGGGCATTACTCGCGCGCGTCGCGAGCTAACTTTGACACTAGCCACTCAGCGCCGTGCTGGTGGTCAAATGCGCGTCACGTCTGAATCACGATTTTTAGATGAGTTGCCAGAAGATCATATCGATTGGCCTGCCAAAGCAAAAAAACAAAAAGCCACCAAAGACCCCGCAGCAGTTGCTGATGAATACTTGGCTAATATTCGGGCTTTATTGGGCAATCGATAATGTTTAACCATTAAAAAAGCTAACAAATACAACTGATTCATTAAGCTTAGCTCTTAGTCATTTACATATTTTGAAAACTTGGAACTTTTATGCCCGCTCCTACGCCGAATTCTGCACGACCATCGACACGACAGGGAGATTATAATCCGGCTGAATCTAACGCTGAGTATAAACTACTCTATTTGCAAGAGTTGGTTGCGGACAAGGCGTATGAGGCGATTACTGATTTTTTAGGGAAGCAGTCAGAATATGAGATTGCCAACTTACTAGAGTCGTTCCCAACTCAGAGCCGACTACTGATTTGGGCACAAGTCCCAGAAAATATCAAAGGTGAAGTATTAGCTGAGCTAGAGTTTGATACACGCCAGCCATTGATGGAAAATATCTCGTCAAAAGAGATATCGCTGTTTACCCAAGATCTTGATGCACAAGACATCTCAGAGATTTTAGACACCGTTACCGAAAGCGTGCGTACTTCAGTGATGGCAACTTTGGATGAAGAAATACGAATTCAGGTCAATAAACTCGATACCTATGCCGACTGGGAAGTTGGCAGCTATATGGATCCTGAGCTTATTCAAGTCCAAGAAGATATGACACTGGCTGATGTTCAAAACTGGCTGCGAGAAGATATTGAGCTGCTTGATGATGAAAGCCAAGAGCTATTGGTTGTCGATCAAAGCCAGCAACTGCTTGGCTTATTAAGTCTCGCTGATTTGATTAAGCATGACCAAAGCACCTTAGTTGCTGATTTGATTGATAGCGCTATTACCATCAATGATCGCTTGGACATTCAAGATGCGGCGGCGATTTTTCGCTCAGAAGACATTCGTTTTGCCCCAGTGATTAACAGTCATGGCGAGCTAGTCGGTCAATTAAACGGTGAGGACATCATGGAGATTATCCAAGATGATGTCGATAGCACCATGAAGAACCTTGCTGGTGTCAGTCAAGATGAAGAGCTGTTCGCACCTATTTTGACCAGTGCAAAAAGCCGTAGTATTTGGCTTGGTATCAATTTATGTACGGCACTATTAGCCGCTGCTGTAATTGGGCAGTTTGAAGCCGTATTAGCAAAAGTGGTGGCTCTGGCGATTCTTATGCCCGTAGTTGCCAGTATGGGCGGTATTGCAGGCTCGCAGACGCTTACCGTCGTCATTCGCGGTATGGCAATGGGACAAATTGGTGGCTCTAACCGCGTATGGCTATTAAATAAAGAGCTGTGGGTTGGGGCGATAAACGGTATCATATGGGCGATAATTATGGCGTTTATTGCGCAATTGTGGTTTCATAACATTAAAATCAGCGCGGTCATCGGTCTAGCGATTGCGATTAATATGACCGCTGCCAATGTCTCGGGCATTAGTATTCCACTGATGCTAAAGCGCATGAATATTGATCCGGCATTATCTGCCTCTGTTATCCTCACCACGGTAACGGACATTGTTGGCTTTATGTCGTTTTTGGGCTTGGCAAGTATACTGATTCTTTAATCAATCGCTCATTGAAATTTAGAAACCAAAAGTTAAAAATCAGCAGATATTTATAAAAATAGTTGTTGTTAAGCAATTAAATTTAAAAATTAGGGCACGCCCTAAATTCATTCTGTTTATAAAACCATTAAATCGTTAAGTGAGTGCGTTATGCAAGCTGTACAAGTTAAAGTCTTAAACCCTAAAATCACTGAAGATAAAGCGTTTTCTTTGCCTACTCGTGCCACTGATGGCAGCGCAGGTATTGATTTGCGCGCTTGTATTGATGAGCCTTTAACGATTAAAGCGGGTGCTACCCATTTGATTGGTACTGGTTTGGCGGTTTATATACAAGATCCCAACTTTGCAGGCATGATTTTACCGCGTTCAGGTCTTGGACATAAGCATGGTATTGTTTTGGGTAACTTGGTTGGACTTATCGATGCGGATTATCAAGGTGAGCTGATGGTCAGTATTTGGAATCGTAGCCAGGAAGACTTTGTATTAACTCCTGCAGAACGCATGGCACAATACGTGGTTGTCCCTGTTGCCCGTCCTGAATTTGAAGTCGTGACAGAATTTAGTGATACCAGCGCACGTGGTGCTGGTGGTTTTGGACACTCTGGTCGTCAGTAGTCATTATCATTTGCTCTAAATTACATAGTCTAAATCGCATAACCTAAGCTGTATAAAAAACTATCAGCGATTTATTTATCATTCATATTTATCATGATAATAAGGAAGTAAAAGATGCCGTTTTTTGCTGCGCAGCACTCCTTATTTCGTGCTTATGATATTCGCGGTTCACGCCAGTATTTTACTGATGATTTTGTTCAAGCTTTAGGGTACGCCTTTGCGCATCTTTATCACGTTCAACAAGACAGTGATAACAAAAAAAATATCGTCGTGATTGGCTATGATGTACGTCGTGATAGTGACGTTATTGCTCAAAACCTTGCCACTATATTGATCCAATGCGGTCTACAAGTTATCCAATTGGGACTGATTACCACGCCTATGATGGTATTTTGGGCTGAGCAATATCAAGGGCATGGCATTATCGTGACTGCTAGTCATTCTGCGAGGGATGTTTTAGGTATTAAGTGGTTGGTCAATCATCAATCCCCTAGCGTTGAAGAAATTCAGATGCTTTACCAGCAAGTTATTCATCAGCAGTTAATTGAACGTTCTTTAGACAACAGCATGCTTGAAAAAAGTGGTTTGCCTAAAGATGGTCTGCAAGAAACTGGTTTTGAAATCACTGATTTTCAAAAAGTGATTGTTAAAGAAGACAATCAAATAGGCTATAAAGCGTTAAGCACTCCACGATATGTAGTGCATAACCCTATTAGCAATCAGCAAATGTTTTTATCGCCTGAGCAAGTAGCAGCGCATTATATCGATGCTATTGTGCAAGTGTTTAAAGCACTCTATCCACATGATAACCAATCATTTCTTACTAAGCTAGATTTGGTGGTTGTTATCGATTGTATGCATGGTGCAACCAGTCATATCGCGCCACAATTGTTTGATCGTTTTTGCCACCGTGTTATCACGCTTAATGACACGCCTAATGGAGATTTCCCTGCTGGCAATCCCGATCCTACTGAACCACATCGGCTCAAACAGTTGCAGCAAAGCGTAATTAATCATCAGGCAGATATAGGTATCGCCTTTGACGGTGATGGCGACCGACTAATGATCGTCGATAATACAGGCAAGGTAGTCACACCCGATCACTTGCTCTACTTATTAGCAAAGGTGATATTGACTGAGCGTCCAGTCGCTTGTACCCAGTTGCAATCTCCACCGCAAATTCTCTTTGATATTAAATGTTCGCATCATTTGCCGAAGCTACTGACTAAACTTGGCGCAGAACCTATCATCAGCAAAACTGGCAGTAGTCTAATGCGCCAACAGATGCAGGACTCTGCTGGGCAAATAGTATTTGCTGGAGAGTTATCGGGGCATTTTATCTTTAACGACAGTCGCTTTATTGTCTATGATGATGCCATATATGCAGCTTTAAGACTGTTGCATTGGCTGGCAGCTGATAACTCAAGTAGTCTAAATCCTACAACAAATCTTGCTAATATCATCTATCAATTACCAAACATTGTCAGTAGTGCCGATCATTATTTACCGCTGCCAGTAAATGCGTCAACCGATTGCTCAATCATTGAGCAGCTAACTCGACTATGCGTGTATTTACAACAACTCATAAAAGTAACCGCTCCACTGCCTACTCAGGCTGAATATCAAGTACTCAGTACCTGTCAGCGGACGCTTTGTAGTTGCTCTATAAAAAGCCTTCCTATCAGCATAGAGCAAGCCAAAGACTTATTGCCAATAGGTACAACTCTGAGCTGTATTGATGGCGTACGTCTAGATTTCGCCCATGGTTTTGGGGTCATACGTCAATCTAATACCAGTCACAATTTAACCGCGCGCTTTGCAGGAGACAGCATGGCACACCTACAAGATATTCAAGCAAAATTTGCCGCGCTATGCCGTCCCTTTGATAAAAATCTAGCTGCGCAGATTGTAGCTATTTCCCCTCAGTAGTCAATTATCAAAACTATTTTTTATCACAAATGTAACTTTGTTATTTATGACTTTTTATAACAACAACCAATCGCTTAACACCGTATTTTAGGAGTTTATAATGACCTTGAATTTAGATGAAGCCAAAATTACTGCCGAAGTCTTGACCACCGCCCTGCCCTATATTCAACGCTTCGTCGATAAAATCATTGTGGTCAAATACGGCGGCAATGCCATGACCGATCCTGCGCTTGAAAGCTCATTTGCCCGAGATATCGTCCTACTCAAAACCGTTGGTATGCATCCTGTGGTCGTACATGGTGGCGGTCCACAAGTGGATAATTTATTAAAAGAGCTTGGGCGGCACTCAGACCGTATCGATGGGATGCGCGTTACTGACAAGGACACCATGGATATCGTCGAGATGGTACTTGGCGGCAATGTTAATAAATCGATTGTGAGCTTGATCAATAAACATGGCGGCTGCGCTATCGGTTTAACGGGTAAAGATGCCAACTTAATCTTGGCTAAAAAATTGATGATGGAAAAAATCGGCGTAGATGGTGTTGCTGTACCAGTAGATTTGGGCTTTGTCGGGGATGTGGTTAGCGTCAATAAAGACGTGATTAATATGCTGATTGCTTCTGACTTTATTCCTGTTATCGCCCCTCTTGGCGTCGATGAAGAAGGCAATACTTATAATATCAATGCCGATTTGGTTGCTGGTAAAGTCGCCGAATTCTTGCAGGCAGAGAAACTCATGCTATTAACCAATATCAAAGGGGTACTGGGTCGTGATGGCGAAGTCGTGACTGGTTTGACGCCTAAGACTGTGGACAGCCTAATTGAAGATGGTACGATTTCAGGCGGCATGATTCCTAAAATTCAATGTGCGCTTGATGCGGTTCGTAGCGGCGTAAAAAGTGCCGTTATCGTCGATGGTCGCGTACCGCATGCCACGCTGTTAGAGATTTTCACTAACGAAGGTGTTGGTACACTAATCAGTCGAGATCTAGGCTAATCATTGGCCAAATAGTAGGAGTAAATCATGGCATTGTGGCTTTGGTGTCTACTTTTTATCTTAGAAAGCTCGTACTGCTGGTGGATTATTGGCTATGGTGGCGCAAAATGGATAGAAGGGTGGAAATCATTTTTCCTCATTGAGTGGTTTGCACTAGATTGGAATGCCGAACAAATTCGCTTTTACGTCTTGCTTATATGGCTCGCAAGTGTGATTTGGTTTATTTTAGGTGTTATAAAGCCCGAGCTAAGAGGTTCTTAGCTTGGGCTTTATTGATGGTAGCAGTATTCTTTTACGAAAAAACTTTATCAAACTCGGCTTCATCAAAGCCACATAATAATATCGGCTTATTTTTATCAGTCAGCTCACCTTCAACTATCGGACGCTTAATCATACTGGTATTTTCAATGAGTAAGTCAATTGCTTGATCCACATCGCTATCCGCTGCTTGCTTTTGAACATCTTCTAGCTTACGCCATGTCGTTCCGCGCTTGTTTAATACTTTATCAATACCAAGCTCGTTGACCCAACGCTGAACGCTATCTTTGTCGATACCTTGTTTTTTATAATCATGAAAGTTATAGCTAACGCCCAACTCATCAAGCTTGGTAAAGGCTTTTTTCATGGTGCTACAAGATTTGATACCGTAAATAGTGATGGTCATAATGTCTCCTCGTCAAGAATGTTACTGTTTATTATACTCAAATAATGCTCGAAGCTGGCACATGACAAATGTGGATATCGGCAAGCAGCGAATACAAGCCGAAAAGCCACTAGGTAATCAATGAAAGGCGACATCATATCGTCGCAATTTTCGCCAAATTACGCTATGCTATGGCATTATAAAATTTCACCCCATTTATCTGTAATAACCGATTCCGAGCCAACTATGACCAACGCCGTAACAGCAGAAACTGCTAATACTAACCATACTAATAATGCTTCTAGCGACAAGACCCAATATCAGCCGCAACTCATCGAAGCGCAGCAGCAAGCCAAATGGGCAACAGATAAGCGCTTTGAAGTCAGCAATGAGCCAAGTGATAAACCAAGTCGTTATATGCTGTCAATGTTCCCGTACCCAAGTGGTAAGCTGCATATGGGTCACGTACGTAACTATACTATCTCTGATGTATTAAGCCGTTATTATCGGCTCAAAGGTTATGAAGTCATGCAGCCAATGGGCTGGGATGGTTTTGGCTTGCCAGCAGAAAACGCCGCGATTGCCAATCAGACGCCGCCTGCTAAATGGACGTTTGAGAACATTGACAGCATGCGCGCCCAGCTAAAATTGCTTGGCTTGTCTATTGACTGGTCACGTGAATTTGCCACTTGTAGCCCTGAGTATTATCAGTGGGAGCAGTGGTTGTTTTTGCAGTTATATAAAAAAGGCTTGGTTTATAAAAAGCTTGCCACCGTCAACTGGGATCCGGTCGACAACACCGTATTAGCCAATGAGCAAGTCATTGATGGTAAAGGCTGGCGTAGTGGCGCTATGGTCGAAAAGCGTGATATTCCGATGTATTATTTTAACATCACTGATTATGCCGATGAGCTGCTTGATGATTTAGACCAGCTAGAAGGTCATTGGCCATCTGAAGTGATTACCATGCAGCGCAATTGGATTGGTCGTAGCTCAGGTATGGAAGTGCATTTCCCTTATGAGCTGGCTGGCCAAAGCAATAGCTTAGACGTCTTTACCACTCGCCCTGATACCTTGATGGGTGTCACTTATGTGGCAGTGGCCGCAGAGCATCCTCTAGCGCAATATGCCTCTGAGAATAATAAAGCGATTGCAGATTTTTGTGCCCTTTGTAAGAAAGGCTCAGTCGCTGAGGCAGACCTTGCTAAAGCCGAAAAAATCGGTATGGATACGGGTCTAACTGTGACCCATCCATTGACTGGCGAAGAAGTGCCTGTTTGGGTTGCCAATTATGTACTTATGAGCTATGGCTCAGGTGCGGTAATGGCAGTACCTGCTCACGATGAGCGCGACTATGAGTTTGCAACCAAATACAACTTACCGATTAAACAAGTCATTGACATTCCTGCAGGGTATTTTGATGATGTAGAAGAAGGCAATGAGAATTGTGCTTATACTGAGCGTAATACTCTAGTCAATTCAGGCGAATTTGATGGCATGGACTTTGAGCAAGCGTTTGAAGCCATGCTTGCTAAGCTTGAGCCTCAGGAGCTTGCTAAGAAAAAAATTCAATACCGTCTCCGTGATTGGGGGGTTTCTCGCCAGCGTTATTGGGGCTGCCCTATCCCAATGGTCAACTGTGAGCATTGCGGTACCGTGCCAGTTGAAGAACAAGACTTGCCGGTTGTCTTGCCAACTGACGTCGTCCCTGACGGTCGCGGTAATCCACTAAAAAATATTCCAGAATTTGTGAATACCACTTGCCCTAAATGTGGCAATCCTGCTGAGCGCGAAACCGATACCTTTGATACCTTTGTAGAATCAAGCTGGTACTATGCGCGCTTTGCCAGCCCACACGATACAACCAATATGGTCAATAAATCTGCCGCCAATAAATGGTTGCCAGTCGACCAATATATCGGCGGTGTCGAGCACGCGGTTATGCATCTTCTTTATGCGCGCTTCTTCCATAAGCTGATGCGTGATGAAAACTTGGTATCAGGCGATGAGCCATTTGCCAATTTGATGACTCAAGGAATGGTACTTGCGGGTACTTTCTACCGCGTCAATGCTGATGGCAGTACCACTTATTACTTCACTAAAGACATCGATATTGACTTTAACGAGCGCGGTCAGCCGATTAAAGCCATCCTAAAATCAGATGGACAGCCGGTGACGATTGGCAAAATCGAAAAAATGTCTAAGTCAAAAAATAATGGTGTTGATCCACAGATAACCATCGATAAATATGGCGCGGATACCGTTCGTCTTTATACCTTATTTACTGCTCCTGCCGATCAAACGCTTGAATGGTCAGATGATGCGCTCAAAGGTCCTTATAACTTTGTTAAAAAAGTATGGCGCATTGCTTCTGAGCATATCCAAGCGTTAACTGATGCCAACTTAAGTCTTGAATCGCTCAATAGTGATGCTTTAAATACGGATAGCTTAAGCAAAGAAGCTAAAGCCTTACGCCGTAAAACGCATGAAACCATTGGCAAGATTGATAGTGACTTGGGTAAACGCCTAGCACTCAATACCCCTGTCTCTAGCTTGATGGAACTTGCTAATGAGCTGAGTAACTTTAAAGCTAGTAGCGAGCAAGAGCTGCAAGTACAGCATGAAGCACTGACTGATTTATTGATTATGCTGTCGGTATATGCGCCGCACATTGGTGAGTATTTACTTGAGCAATTAGGGCTTGATACCGTCACCTTAAATTACCCTATGGTCGATGAAAGTGCACTGGTACAAGATATGATTACCATGGTAATTCAGGTCAATGGAAAAATGCGCGGCAAAATGGATGTGGCACCAAACAGCGACCCTGAGCAGCTAAAAGCACAGGCACGCGCGATTGAAGGTGTGGCAAAGTTCCTGACTGGCGAGATCAAAAAAGAGATCGTCGTACCTAATAAACTGGTTAATATCGTGGTTGCTGGTTAGAGATAATTAAACGCGGATGTTTTAGGTTTTCTTATCTTAATAAGAATAGCAATTATGACGGGTAAGCACCATGCTATGCCGTCATATCAAACAACATGTAAGGGAAAAAGCCCATGCCTAAAAAGTCGAATAGACAGAAACTAGCGACCGCATTACTTGCATCTTTGCCAATGCTTGCCATCGTTGGGGCGACTGCCAGTCTTAGTGGCTGCGGCTTTCAACTACGCGGTTATGATGCGCCCATGCTGTTTGATGTGGCGAAGACTGCGGTAATTATCGAAGATAATCGCACGGCATTCCCACTGAAGCTGCCGCTCACAAAGCGCCTTGAGGCCTTGGGTGTTGATGTCATTACTAACATGACATTGACGGATGTCGCTAGTAACAATCAAAACGTAGGCACTGAAACCATCGCTGCGATTACTGTCAATAACGTACGTTTTAAGCGTTATGAATTGGTTGGCGTATTAACAGAAATTCGCTTAGTGATATCAGCCGATGTTAGCTATCAAAGCATAGATAATGGTAAGCCTGTAACGCTCAGTAATCCGATTCAAGTTGAACGTAGCTATCAGTATAACGAGGCGTCAGTGAGCACCGACGATCAGCAAGGTGATCAAATTCGTGAATGGCTTTATGACAGTTTAGCAAGACGTATCACCGATCAATATGTCGCGATTGCATTGCCAAAGGTGACACCTGCCAGCGCCACTACTTCTGCGCAAATCGGTAAAGGTACAGGCACTACGGCGATTCTTGTACCCAAACCTTAATATGGCTCAAATGTAGCTTAGCAATTTTTTGGCTTTGCTTTTTTATTCACAACTTTGTGTGCGTCAGCCTTTTATGCAAGATACTTTTATACAAGCTTATCCAAAGCTACAGCGATCCTCAGTTGCTGTAGCAGGCTTGTGGCTAGCACATGGTGATGAGCCATTATTAAGTCAATGGCTCATCGATGCGCTGCGTCCACATTGGCGCGCGCAGAATTACGCCATTAAACGTATTGAGCTTATATCGGTTAAGAGCTGGCAAGAAGTATTGTCAGAGCTTGGCAGCCAGTCTTTATTTGATGATGCCAGTGCCTTGATTGTCACAGGCAACCATAAACCTGATAAGGCAGTCATTACAGAGCTTGAGCGCTTTGCACAGGACGCTCAAGCAGGCAGCCACAGTCATAGCTTATTATGGTTGACCCCAAAACAAGACAAACGCGCTCAGAGCAGCAAGTGGTTTACGCCATTTGCGCAATATGGTCACGTCATCGACTGTAATTTGTATAATGAGCAGCAGCGTCAGCAGTTATTGCAGATACAAGCGCAGCAGTTTGGCTTAAAGCTATCGCAAGAAGCGTGGCAGCTACTCATGTCACATACTGAACATCATTTGCTCAGTGCCTATCAAACCTTATGGCGCTTATCTTATTTGTTTGCCCCACAACTCATGGCAAATAATGATGCTGCCATTCAAGAAACTACAAACTCTAGCCCGCACCTATCACAGGTCGCACTAGATATTAATGACTTACAAGCGGCATTGGTCAGCGATGCGCAGTTTAGCGTGTTTGATTTGTCCGATGCGATGCTTGCTGGCAATAGTGCCCAAGTCGCTAAAATCATTTTTCAACTCAAAGCCACGGATGAGCCAACGACCTTAGTATTATGGGCAATCAGTAAAGACATGCGACAAATCATGCAATTGATGGATGGACAAGATCCGCAAGCCCTAGGTATTTGGCGCAGTAAACAAGGCTTATATCAGCAAGCCTGTCGTCGTCAGGCAAAAGCGCAATCAGCTGCGTGGCCTGCTCTGCTTTATCGCTGTGATCAGGCAATTAAAGGGCTTATTATCCAGCCAGCATGGGAGCTATTACTACAAGCAGCGTTAGAATTATCAGGAAAACGTTTATTCCCTACTAAATAACCAAAGTGATGAATTCTTAGTTATTTATCAGTCAGCAACCAATAATACCTCTAAGAACGATATTATTTCTTAACCTGCTTTTTCAACGATAAACTTCCTGCACAAATCCAAATCTCCTCTGCAAAACCTGCCTCAATATCTCTTCTTAACCTTTCGCAAACTAACTCCCATTCCCTTTTGTCCGTCGAGCCTCTATTATAGTTACATTTGATTTTCTTGTTATTGGATTGTCGTCATGCGCAAAATTGGCAAAAACTCTGCTATTAAATGGGGCATTATTGCCCTCGTCATCATCGCTTTAGGGGTTTTAGCCTACAAAACCTTAAAACCAAAAGAAGTAACACCCAACTATCTAACAGCGACTGCTGAGATTGGCGATATCGAAAATAACGTTATGGCATCGGGCAAGGTTAAGGCTTTAAATACCGTCGATGTTGGTGCGCAAGTATCTGGTGAAGTGACGCGACTATTCGTTGAAGTCGGTGATGAAGTGCAAAAAGGCGATTTGATTGCGCAGATTGACCAAGTAACGCAGAAGAACAGTCTGAGCAATGAGCAAGCAAGCCTTGAGCAAAGTGAAGCGGCGCTACAAAGTGCACGAGCTGAGTCGTTAAGTCGTCAAGCAGGTTTAAAAAGTGCGCAGGCAGATCTTGCCAGCCGCCAAGCTGAGTTAAGACAAGCGCAAGCAGATTTTTCACGCTTGCAAGGCTTACTCGCTATCGACGCGATATCACAGCAGGATTATGATACTCAAAGGACAAAGGTACAAACTGCGCAGGCAGCAGTCGCCAATGCGCGTGCCTCTATCGATACTGCTAAAGCCGCTATTGCCACTACTGCAGCGAATATCAATAGTCAACAGGCGGCGTTACGTAAATCTCAAACCAACGTCAGCACCGCGCAAGAGGATTTAAGCTACACCACCATTCGCGCGCCAATGTCAGGTACTGTAGTATCGGTAACGACTGAGCAAGGGACGACGGTCAATGCCAATCAAAGTGCACCGACCATTGTTACCTTAGCTGATTTATCTACCGTACGCATTAATGCTCAAATCTCTGAAGCTGACGTCATTAATGTCAAAGCGGGCTTGCCTGTTTATTTTAATATCATCGGTAATCCCGATCAAAAATATGATTCGATTCTTAAAGCGATTGAACCGGCTCCTGAAAAAATCAGTGATACCAGCTCGACCGATGCTGCCATTTATTATGTCGGTTATATTGAAGTACCCAATACCGAGCGCCGCTTTCGTATTGATATGACCGCGCAAGTTTATATTGTCATTAACCAAGCCAAAGATGCGCTACTTATCCCTTCTGCCGCACTGCAACCTGCCGGTAAATCTAACAAAACTGGAAATAATAAAAAAGCATCTACCACTGCGGTTAATACTAATGGCGATTCTGCCGCAACTAAAGCTAGTGTCCGCGTTCTTAAAACTGATGGCACAGTGGTTGAACAAGCTGTCACAGTTGGTATTAATAACCGCGTCAATGCGGAGATATTGAGTGGTCTTAAAAAAGGTGACGAGGTTATCTTAAGCGAAGAGGGACCAGATAGTGGCAGCAAAGGCAGTGGTGGCAGAGGCGGCCGACCATTTTAGCCCTAACTCCAGAATCAGATAGAACAAGATTTAAATGAATTTAAATTAGCGACAAATCAGCTTTGATATTGATTAAGATAAGCAGGATAGTAAATGAGCAGCCAAGATCTTTATGCTAACGCCGCCACTGATAAGCCTTTGATGCAAGTCAAAGGCTTGATTAGAGAGTTTAAAGCCGGCGAGCAGACCATTCGTGTATTGCACGATATCAATCTAACCATCCATCAAGGCGAGATGGTGGCTATTATTGGACAATCAGGCTCAGGCAAATCAACCTTGATGAATATTTTGGGCTGCTTGGATCAAGCGACTGCCGGCGATTATCAAGTATTTGGTCAATCCGTGAATCGTTTAGTCCCTGATGAACTGGCAAAACTGCGCCGTGAACACTTTGGTTTTATTTTTCAACGTTACCATCTATTGGGTGACATCAGTGCCCGTGACAATGTCTCTGTGCCTGCCGTCTATGCAGGGATGGACGGGCAAGCGCGCAATGAACGTGCCGAAAAGCTCTTATCAGACTTGGGACTGGCGGACAAAGTCAATAATCGTCCAAGCCAGTTATCGGGTGGTCAGCAGCAGCGTGTGTCCATCGCAAGGGCATTGATGAACGGCGGTGATATTATCCTAGCGGATGAGCCGACAGGCGCGCTAGATAGCAAGTCAGGCAAAGATGTCGTACAAATTTTAAAAGACTTAAATGCGCAAGGTCATACCATTATTATGGTAACGCATGACCCCAGTCTTGCTGCCCAAGCTGAGCGCGTGATTGAAATCAAAGACGGTTATATCATTGCCGATTATAAAAACGAAGACTATCAGCGTCCAGCAGCACAACCTGCGTCGATAATAGACAAACACCGTAAAAGTGCTTTTGGCAGCTTTATCGACCGCTTGCTTGAATCGTTTAAAATGTCTTTACTTGCGATGCGTGCGCACAAAATGCGTACTCTGCTGACAATGCTAGGTATCATCATTGGTATTGCCTCTGTGGTATCGGTTGTCGGGCTCGGTAAAGGCTCACAAGAGCAGATTTTGTCCAATATTAGCTCACTAGGTACCAATACCATCACCGTCACCGACGGCTACCCTTACGGCGATCCTAGACGTCAGTATAATGATGACAACTTGACCCCACAGGATGCCCAAGCGGTTGCAGATCAGCCTTATGTGCTTAGTGTCAGTCCACAGCTGAATAGCAATATGAGCGTCCGCTATCGTAATGTCCAAGAAGCCGCCAGTATCAGCGGAGTAGGTAAAGATTATCTCGATGTCAGTGGTGAAACATTGGCAATGGGTCAAGGCTTTGATGAACAAAGTATCTTACGCCGTACCCAAGATATTATTATCGACAGCAATGCACATAAAACTTTCTTTCCTACTATAGCAAATCCTATCGGTGAGGTACTATTAATAGGGAGTGTTCCTGGACGCGTGATTGGGGTACTGGAGCCAAACGAAGGCGGGTTTAGTAGAAGCGTCGACACCCCTACTTTATATATGCCCTATACCACCATGATGTCACGGCTTATAGGCAGCGCCTATATCGAGAGTTTTATTGCGCTGATTGATAATAACATCTCCTCTTCTGCCGCTGAGTCTGCCATCTCAGATCTGATGACAAGCCGTCACGGTACCGATGATTTTCGCATACGTAACTCCGACTCTATCCGTCAAACCATTGAGTCTACAACGGCAGCATTGACCTTGCTGATATCCTCTATCGCCATTATCTCGCTGATTGTCGGCGGCATTGGCGTCATGAATATCATGCTGGTATCCGTGACCGAGCGCACCAATGAGATTGGCGTACGTATGGCAGTCGGTGCTCGTCAAAGCGATATCATGCAGCAGTTTTTGATTGAAGCCATTTTGGTCTGTATATTAGGTGGTTTATTAGGCATTGGACTGGCGTTTGCTATTGGTGAGCTGATCAACCGTGTTGGTGGTGATAGTTTTAAAGTCATTTATTCTTCGACATCCATTATTGCCGCCTTTGTTTGTTCGACACTTATTGGCGTGGTATTTGGATTCTTGCCTGCCCGTAATGCCGCCAAATTGGATCCTGTTGAAGCGCTCTCTAGAGATTAGTAAGATTTTAAGCAAAAATTTTCAAACATCATTTTTAAAATAACAAACTGTCCGCGATAATAGGTGACTCGATAGCCAAATAAGAGTCAAAGTTAAAAAACATTCATTATTATCTAAGATTTTTAACTTTTTTGCTGATTCGGGGTTGTATTTGTCTTAATTATATATATAATGTGCTCTCACGTTTAGAGATACAAATTATCTAAATGTGAAACGAGTTTGATGCCTCTTTTGATATTGAGTAGTCAATAAAGAAAGACCTTAAGCTTACCGAAAATTTCCTTAAAAGAATTTTCACTTGTAGAGTTAAAAAGCAGTGCTTTTTTTATACTCTTCAGGGCCGATAGCTCAGTTGGTAGAGCAGTTGACTTTTAATCAATTGGTCCCGCGTTCGAGTCGCGGTCGGCCCACCATCTTTAGTATTACCCTTATTATATATGCTACTCTATCCGGTAATAGTGTAATAAGTTTAAAGACATCCTTTTTGATGTCTAGTTTTAATAAATTTCCCTTTAAGGAAATTTATCTTGCAGTAAATGCAAACCTAGTTTGGATGCTGAGTTTTTAGAATTTACGAAAATGTAAATTCTCTTGCGCTCAGACGAAGCAGTGCTTCGTTTTATCCTCGCTCAGGGCCGATAGCTCAGTTGGTAGAGCAGTTGACTTTTAATCAATTGGTCCCGCGTTCGAGTCGCGGTCGGCCCACCATATTCGAAAAGCCCAATCATCTATTGATTGGGCTTTTTTTTGTTTGTATTATTTGATTAAGGGGTATCTACTCTTTTACGAGCAAATTTAACTTGTGCAAGCATGAGCTTAAAACCATTTTGTAACGTTGTTTTGCGTGGTTCATTCGGTGCCCGTTCTATCAATTTTTCAAAGTCTTTATCGCTAAGCTTAACTCTTTTATCATGCGCCAGTAATAAAGTATCTGGTTGCAGTGCTTTTACCTTGTCCAATGACGCGCGGTAAGCGTCAGGTAAGGTAATTAAATAAGGCGAGACAAATCTATTTTTGATGATTAATATGAGATCTGCGGTATACGCCTGCTTGCTTTGCGGATGCCATAAAGACAAGTCCCGATCGGTATGCCCTGGCGTCTCCAAGACGATCCAATCGTCAAAATTTGGCACACGGTCGCCATCTTGAACAGTGATATCCGCTTTTAAAATGGGGTGGTACCAGACGTTGGTCATGGACTTACCTTGGCGACTGGCGACATAATAAGTCAATCCCAAATCATTTAAATGGGAAATTCTACCCAAAATACCATGGTACCAAGGCTTTTCGGACATTGCGGTAACTATCTGACAGCCGGTTTTTTGCTGCAACAGCTTAGCGCCGCCCGCATGATCGGGATGCATATGCGTGACCATGACGGTCTTAAGTTGCTCAACTGGACGTTTTAGATTGTCGGTAATATACGCTAAAATCTTATCGACATCACATCGACACCCTGAATCTAACAATAATAACTTGTCAGGATAAACCGCCATATACGTTGTCTGAATATATCCCTCTATCGCAACGATATCTACTAAACTCATAATATCCCTTTATCTAATACAACGCTTATATTAGCCATTTAAATATCCATATCTAGTTAATTCTAAATAAAACAGATTCGTTATATTCCAAGGCAGTACTGGGATAAATTTTTCTGGCTTGCTGTGCCTAAGCCGACAGAGGCTGCGTAAAATTTATCCCAGTACTACTGTATCGTTTTAATACTGAATTCATTATATGAAAGCAAAGGCTATATTTAACCAGCTTGTTCATTGCCGTATTCTTGATGTTATTAAACAATATGATTGATGATTATAACGTTCAATAAAGGTTTAGAAGTAATATTCAGTGAACGCTTGTGACTAAAAATTATTTAGGCTGAAGAATAAAAAATTCTCATAAAAAAACCCAGCACAGTGGCTGAGTTCATTGTTGGAGATTTAAATACGAATATATTAAGCCAAATTAAGCTAAGTCACGAACCTTTGGCTCACGTTCCCATAAGCGCGATTTGGCATTTTCAATAAAGACGTCCACATCAGATAGTGGCGTGACAAAGGCATCTTTTTCAATCGGCAGCTTACTTAAGATAAACTCATCTGTCGCCCCGCAATAAGAAATCGCTTTACAATGTACATAAGCATCCGTGAACCAATCTAACGTGGCACTGTCTTTAGCCAACTTCTTAGCTTGGTCAGGCATGATGATACTAACCACGGCATCAAACATCACAGACGGACCCCCTGCTACGCGCTCATCAACTTGTATGATGGTATCATCGTCCAATTTGACTTCTTTATTCGGTGCAATAATTTTGACACTGGCACCTTGCGCTTGCGCCGCCTTCTCGTATTTTTCTATTTCACTATGCTTTGAGCCTTCCGCTACCAAGATACCAATCATGCGACCCTTTAAACTTTTAGGTGACAGACCAATCGTTCTTAGGGCTGGAGAGATTTCCATATCTTGAATAGGTGCGGCAGATTCAGCAGCTTCCGGCAGCTCCATACCCAACGCTTTTGCCACGCGACTTGCCAAATCTTCATCGATATTACGTAAATGGCTAAGCGTACGACTACGGACATGCGCTGTATCTACTTTACCTAGCTCAAAAGCATAGGCTGAGGCAATATGTGCTTGTTCAACTGTCGTTTGGCTGCGATAGAACATACGTGGCTGACTATAATGATCCGCGAAGCTCTCAGCGCGCACGCGACCTTTAACACCATCATCTAACGTCTCAGCAAAAGATGCAAAACCTTTTCTCACACTCTCACGTGGTCTGGTAGGATCAAGACTTTGTGGCTCATAAAGCACGCGCGTTTTTGGCACTTGCATCTGCATATGACCATCTTGCTGATTATTAGCAAATGGACATTTTGGTGCATTGATTGGAATTTGTGCAAAATTTGGTGAGCCTAAGCGCGATAACTGAGTGTCCAAGTAGCTGAACAGACGACCTTGTAATAAGGGATCATTACTAAAATCAATACCCGGCGGTACATGCGATGGACAGAAGGCCACTTGCTCTGTTTCAGCAAAGAAATTATCAGGATAACGATTTAGCACCATTTTACCAACGATTTTAACGGGCACCATTTCTTCTGGAATCAGCTTGGTCGCATCTAAATGGTCAAATGGAAAGTCATTGGCTTCTTCTTCCGTGAATAATTGCACACCAAATTCCCATTCAGGGAAATCACCGTTATTAATCGATTCAAACAAATCGCGGCGATGATAATCAGGATCGGCACCAGAGATTTTTACCGCTTCATCCCATGTCGTTGATTGTACGCCGAGCACTGGTTTCCAGTGGAAACGCATAAAGGTACTTTTGCCTTCTTTATTAATTAGGCGATAACTATGAATACCAAAACCTTCAATCATGCGTAAGCTACGCGGTATCCCGCGATCACTCATCAACCAAATGACATTGTGCATGGTTTCAGGACTTAATGATACAAAGTCCCAAAACGTATCATGAGCGGACGCCGCTTGCGGAAAACCACGATCCGGCTCAGGTTTGACTGCATGGACAAGGTCTGGGAATTTCATTGCATCTTGGATAAAGAAAATCGGCATGTCATTACCGACCAAATCCCAGTTGCCTTCTTCGGTATAAACTTTTACTGAAAAGCCACGTACATCACGCGGTGTATCTTTTGAGCCTTTACTACCGGCAACAGTTGAAAAACGCGTAAATAGTGGCGTTTGTTTGCCAGTCTCAGTCAAAATTTTAGCCGTGGTATATTCTTCTAATGATTCGGTCAGCTCAAAATAACCGTGTGCGGCACTACCACGCGCATGCACAATACGCTCAGGAATACGCTCATGGTCAAAGTGATGGATCTTTTCACGTAAGACAAAATCCTCTAATAGCGTTGGACCGCGTGGTCCTGCTTTGAGTGAGTTTTGATTGTCCGAAATTGGTACACCTTGCTGGGTGGTGAGTACTTTGGTGTCATCACCTGCACGTTGATGGGTTTCACCACCATTGCCACGTTCCATATTCATGTCTTTAGCGGGGTCGGTATGATCAATATTCTTATTCATAAAATATCCTAGCTAGCTGATGAGTAAAAATGGACTATAACTAGACCATTTAATAAGCGCTAACACAGTTTTTATATCCGTAGCGATAGTGGCGACTTCAAATGTCCGTTTATTTTCTGTGTTGTAGCACGGTTAAAGATAAAAACTGATTCAAGCACTCTTGAGATAGCAATGCTGAGCTCAACAATTATCTTACTCAAAAATCTTGCTCAGGTATGTCAACTATATGGTTAAGCGTGTTGATATTTGGTTAAGAAAAACAGGCATTAGTTAAATTTATAAACGATAGAAACACTTATTATTTTTAACAATATAGCGTTGTTATGTCGTTATTCTTTACGCTATCCTGTAAAAGGTGTCTGCTCATTAGGGTTAAAAGGGTGGATCGGTTTTGAAATAGGCTATTTTTCACTGACATTTTTTAACTAACATAATGAGGCTACCCATGACATTCACATCCACTTCTATTAAATCATCTAAGCGCTACGGCGAAAAGTTATTGTACAGCGCCTCTGTAGGCTTAACAGCACTACTACTTAGCCAAACAGCGGCAGCGATTAGCACTAAAAATGTCACTTATACGGTAGATAATCAACCCTATGAGGGCTATTACGCCAAAGCAGATAAACCCAATGCGCCATTTATATTACTGATTCATGATTGGGATGGGCTCACCGATTATGAGCGCAAGCGCGCTGATATGTTGGCAAGTGAAGGCTATAACGTACTGGCTGCTGATATGTTTGGGCAAAGTATCCGCCCGACAACTATTGAAGACAATAAACGCCTAACTGGTGCACTATATGACGATCGCAGCAAAATGCGCCGCCTACTTCAAGGCGCATTGAACGCCGGTCAAGCGCAAGGCAATGATGCACGCACAGGCGTGACGATGGGCTATTGTTTTGGCGGTACAGTTGCTTTAGAGTTAGCACGCTCAGGATTCCCACAGAAAGCGTTTGTCCCTTTCCATGGTGCCTTTGACACCCCAATAGGTCAAAGTTATGATAAAACGACTGGCGAGATATTGGTATTTCATGGCTCTGCGGATGAATCCGTCTCCCTTGAAAGCTTTGCCACTTTGGGTAAGACGTTAGAAGCGGCAAAAGTGCCACATGAGATGCTAACCTATAGTGGTGCGCCACATGCCTTTAGTGTGTTCGGAAGCGATAGATATGATGCCCGTGCTGATGAGCGTTCTTGGAAACGTTATTTAGATTTTTTAGCAGAAGCCTATAAGTAATTTGACTGTATATAATTTAAATATAGTAAATTCAGTATTAAAACGATACAGCGGAATGGGAATAAATTTTTCGCAGCCTCTGTCGGCGTAGGCACAGCATGCCAGAAATATTTATACCTGTTCCGCGTTGCAATATAACGCATCTTTTTTATTTGGGATCAATTATAGATATAAAAAAAGACCTCTCAATCAAGATCTTAAAACGATCGATTAAGAGGTCTTTTTATGCCAAAGATTCGTTATCTAATTTTTTGGAATACCAATAGCTGGTTATTAGCAGGCATCGCATATTTATCAGATAGTTTTAGCATATGTGTATTTGCCAAAGCTATTATGTCTTCTAAATGACGAATACCGCTCTTTGGGTCGCGTTGTCTGAGACTACTATCAAACTGCTGATTACCCGCGCTGGTATACTGTCCGTTTTCATTAAACGGTCCATATACGATTAACTTTCCATTGATAGGTAAAGCCTCACCTACTAACTCAAACAACTTTTCCACCAAAGACCATGAGATAATATGCAGGGTGTTGGCGGTAAATACCGCATCATAGGGCTGATTGCTAGCAAGACTAATCGGTAATGGATCGACTGCCAAATCAAAAGTTAGCGGCGCATATAAATTGGGCGCAGGATAAGCAGCATGCCAAGCATTAATAGTCGCATGATGGGCTAACACATCACTGGTCTGCCATGTTAAATGGGTCAATCTTGGCGCAAAATAAACGCTATGCTGACCCGTCCCTGAACCCACTTCTAATACATGAATACAATATTGCAGTTCTTGCTGTAAAATTTCTAAAATCGGCTGCTTATTATTTTCACACGCTTGAGAAAACGGTATACCAACAGGAGCAATAGACTGAGTATTATTTGAATCATTATTAAACACGGCTCACATCCTTATAGGTCTACACTGTCACAGCTTTGATAGGAATAATGACTACAAGCAAAGCATTAAAAACTAATAAATACCCGCTTCTACCCCAGCTGCCAGTGTCATCGCCAGCTCTTCAACTTGCTCAGTAAACTCTTCTTGCCAATCGCCTTGCAGTATTAGCGCTTCTTGGATCCATTCCCAACGCAGACCAGTGGTAATCGTCTTCAGCGCAAGCTTGGTGCCCGTACCATCATGACCTGCACGAATATATAAGGCAAATGGCATTCCCTGCTTCTTCTCTAACACAGGATAATAACAGCGATCAAAGAAGTCTTTGGTCAGTCCTGCCATATAAGCCAAATTCTCAGTCGTCCCTAATAACAGTGCATCAGCAGCCAGCACATCTTCAGGCTGGGTATCTTGTGATAATTTCAATATGACATTGATATCTATATCGGGATGATTGGCACCGTCATAAGCCGCTTGTGCTAATTTTTTGGTATTAGGCGATGGTGCATGAGCAACGATAAGCAAGGTTTTGGTAGCCATATTAATCACCATTATAGAGGTTACTAGGTTTTGGAATTAGTAGTTCTTGGAATCAATAGCTTTTAGAATTAATAATCAATTTTTGAATAATATCAGGATGAATGCTTTTCGCAACCGGACACGTGAGCGCGGTGTTATAGAATATTTTTTGCGTTTTATCATCTAACTCCTGATTAAAAGTAATCGTGACATGTACTTCACTAACACGTCTTGGATCAGCTGCCATGATTTTAGTTACTTCAGCGGTAGTGCCTGCAATATCGATTTCCATATCGCGAGCTTTGATACCGATAATAGTGAGCATACAACTGGCTAAGCTGGTCGCCAATAAATCAGTCGGTGAAAACGCCTCACCCTTACCTTGATTGTCAGTCGGTGCATCGGTAATGATTTGGTTGTTTGACTGCAAATGAATAGCGGTAGTGCGCAGATCACCTTGATAGGTTACTTTTGAAGTTGTCATAGGGTTCTCTTTGATAGGCTACAATTTTTTAAAAGGTTTTGAATAAGATATTCGGAGATGATAAGTACTTCAGATTTGTTGGTTGCAACGTAAGATTTTAGTTTTTCTACTTTTAGGAAAGGGGTTCACCTACTATGAAGTTATAATGGCATAAGTATTTGAATCACGAAGCCCTCGCTCTATTTCATTATACAAATTAAAAATGTGTCTACTAATTTCGCCAAGGAATAAGTCCATATCACTTTTATTGATTTCAATGTGCCAATGCCAAAGCTCTTCAGCTTCCTGTCTATATTTATGATCCCACATTACAAAAGATCCATCATCTGTAATGGAATAATTGACGTGCGATATTGAGTTACGTAAAGAATTAAAGTGATATAGCGCTGATTCTTGAAAAGATTTTTCTTGTTTTTTAATAGTAAAGTTACGCATTACATCTTCTTTAACCAAGTCCAAATAATATTTATCATCCTTAGCTAGTTTATATAGTTCTTTGGGAACAACAATCATGCAATAAAGTTTGTATGCCTCCCAAGATGCATTTTGAAAAGGCCATGCCATATTAGGCTCGGGAGAGATTATATTATGTTTTTTGGGCACTTCTATGCATGAATCGTTGAAGGTTCCTTTTTCTTTGGTCATTACATCATTTATGATTGCAGCATTCACTGCACAACCGATAGAAATTTGGTTAATTAATTTACTCATATTAAGACCCTGATATTCTATTAAGCAACTATAAAATGATAAAACCAAGCATACGGTAAAAGTTCCGCTCAATTAGCCTATTAATTTTCTTTAAAATCTCTAGCTAACATAGTAGATGCAATGGATGGCTCAACTGCATCTTTACCGGAGAATCTTTTAGCAGCCTCAAAACCTTCTTTACGATACTGGGCAAGCATATCGCTATAGGTAGATATTCGACTAGTATCTATACGAAGTCTTAAAGCTGTTCCTCTATAATTACATTCGATGTCTCGCTTTGACTTACTATCCAAAAAGATACTTTTATCATTGCTTACTATAAAGAAATCGCCACCATTTCTACAAATCCTACTTGTCATATAAAGACCAAATCCAGAGTTTTGCCACTCATCATCTCTTCGCTTTTTGACACCTTTATACATTTTACCAGATACTCCTGGTAACATAGCTAAATGCAAAGCATCCCTCTCGTCTTTGATAATCAAATGGGGGTTAGTAGATAACCCTTTCATAATTCCATTACCAGTATCTAGAATAGCTAATTCAACTATATTTTTAGTTGGCCAATATTGTGCGCAATATTCGATTACTTTAGAATCAGAGTGCTCAACGATATTTCTAATTATCTCTCTAATAGAAAAAGTAAGAGTATCAACCAGATCACCTTCTTCTTGACGAGTTAATATTTTCGCAATATCTTCTGATTTAGATTCAATCACATTTCCAACATGATCATATGCATCAGCAGCTTCTTTTTTAAGTTCAGCAACATTAAGTATAGTTAAAGGCAGATAAGTACTACTACCAGCTGCCTGACCAGGCTTATTTCCACAATCAAGCCCAAAAGCTTTAAAAAAACCCATATGTGCAGCGTATGTTTTATGTTGATGATTCAAGGCTACAAATTCACTTTCTATCTTAGTTTGTCTAAATCGTTTCAACTCATTAGCAACATATGCCATTGTAAATGGTTCAATAAACTCCAAGTTAACAAAATCAAAAGCATATTTATCTGAATCATCTAAATCCCACAAGCGATTACAGAAATTTAACGCATTGGTAAGAGATAAATTTTGAGGTATTTTAACTTCAATCATACTCATCCTTAGAAAAAGACCTAATAACTTATTATTCCTGAAATCTATCATCAATAACACGTTTCAACAATCTAAATTAATTAGGTTCTAAGGCACGGAACAAAACGTCAGGCAAAGAAAATCCCCCGCCTAGATAACTAGTCGGGGGATATTTCAGAATAGAGAGCTGACGATGACCTACTCTCACATGGGCGAACCACACTACCATTGGCGCGACGATGTTTCACTTCTGAGTTCGGGAAGGGATCAGGTGGTTCCATCGTGCTATTGTCGTCAGCAAAGGGGGTTAGATATGAGTCTATTATTATTGTTTTGACGTCAAGATATTATCTATTGGTCGACCAACTTGTAACCTAACTGAATCAAGGTTAAAGGTGATATCGAAATTATATATATTCTATAGCCTAGGCTATACAAGATAGATTAATTAGAGCTTTCATACAAACCACTTGGGTGTTGTATGGTCAAGCCAAACGAGCAATTAGTACAGGTTAGCTACATGCATCGCTGCACTTCCACACCCTGCCTATCAACGTCGTAGTCTTCAACGGCTCTTTAGGGAAATCTAATCTTGAGGTGGGCTTCTCGCTTAGATGCTTTCAGCGATTATCCCATCCGAACGTAGCTACCGGGCAATGCCACTGGCGTGACAACCCGAACACCAGAGGTTCGTCCACTCTGGTCCTCTCGTACTAGGAGCAGATCCTCTCAAATTTCCAACGCCCACGGTAGATAGGGACCGAACTGTCTCACGACGTTCTAAACCCAGCTCGCGTACCTCTTTAAATGGCGAACAGCCATACCCTTAGGACCTGCTTCAGCCCTAGGATGAGATGAGCCGACATCGAGGTGCCAAACACCGCCGTCGATATGAACTCTTGGGCGGTATCAGCCTGTTATCCCCAGAGTACCTTTTATCCGTTGAGCGATGGCCCTTCCATACAGAACCACCGGATCACTAAGACCTACTTTCGTACCTGCTCGACTTGTGGGTCTCGCAGTTAAGCGCGCTTTTGCCTTTATACTCTACGACCGATTTCCGACCGGTCTGAGCGCACCTTCGTACTCCTCCGTTACTCTTTAGGAGGAGACCGCCCCAGTCAAACTACCCACCATACATTGTCCTCGGTATTGTTATACCTGAGTTAGAACCCCAACATGACCAGGGTGGTATTTCAAGATTGGCTCCACAAACACTAGCGTGTCTGCTTCAAAGCCTCCCACCTATCCTGCACAAGTCAGGTCAAAGTTCAATGTAAAGCTGTAGTAAAGGTTCACGGGGTCTTTCCGTCTAGCCGCGGGTACACAGCATCTTCACTGCGATTTCGATTTCACTGAGTCTCTGCTGGAGACAGCGCTGCCATCATTATGTCATTCGTGCAGGTCGGAACTTACCCGACAAGGAATTTCGCTACCTTAGGACCGTTATAGTTACGGCCGCCGTTTACTGGGGCTTCGATCAAGAGCTTCGCTTACGCTAACCCCATCAATTAACCTTCCAGCACCGGGCAGACATCACACCCTATACGTCCACTTTCGTGTTTGCAGAGTGCTGTGTTTTTAATAAACAGTTGCAGCAGCCTGGTATCTGCGACTGCCAACAGCTCAAGGAGCAAGTCCTATCACCATCGGCAGCGTACCTTCTCCCGAAGTTACGGTACCATTTTGCCTAGTTCCTTCAGCAGAGTTCTCTCAAGCGCCTTGGTATTCTCTACCTGATCACCTGTGTCGGTTTAGGGTACGATTCGTTTATAACTATTGCTTAGAAGCTTTTCCTGGAAGCATGGTATTTGCCACTTCGCTGTACAAGTACAGCTTGCTATCAGATCTCAGCATAGTGACAGTCCGGATTTGCCTAAACTGTCTGCCTACATCCTTTCACCTGGACAACCAACGCCAGGCTGACATAACCTACTCCGTCCCTCCATCGCATTATAAACAAGTATCGGAATATTAACCGATTTCCCATCGACTACGCCTTTCGGCCTCGCCTTAGGGGTCGACTCACCCAGCCCCGATTAACGTTGGACTGGAACCCTTGATCTTCCGGCGTGCGAGCTTTTCACTCGCATTATCGTTACTCACGTCAGCATTCGCTCTTGTGATACCTCCAGCATGCCTTACGACACACCTTCACAGGCTTACACAACGCTCCCCTACCACTTGAAAACAAATTCAAATCCGCAGCTTCGGCTCCTAGTTTGAGCCCCGTTACATCTTCCGCGCGGGCCGACTCGACTAGTGAGCTATTACGCTTTCTTTAAAGGATGGCTGCTTCTAAGCCAACCTCCTAGCTGTCTATGCCTTCCCACCTCGTTTCCCACTTAACTAGGAATTTGGGGCCTTAGCTGGCGGTCTGGGTTGTTTCCCTCTCCACAATGGACGTTAGCACCCACTGTGTGTCTCCCGGATATCACTCATCGGTATTCGGAGTTTGCATCGGTTTGGTAAGTCGGTATGACCCCCTAGCCGAAACAGTGCTCTACCCCCAATGGTGTTCGTCCGAGGCGCTACCTAAATAGCTTTCGGGGAGAACCAGCTATCACCGAGTTTGATTAGCCTTTCACCCCTATCCACAAGTCATCCCCTAGCTTTTCAACGATAGTGGGTTCGGTCCTCCGGTGCCTGTTACGGCACTTTCAACCTGCTCATGGATAGATCACTCGGTTTCGGGTCTATGCCCTGCAACTAAACGCCCTATTAAGACTCGGTTTCCCTACGGCTCCCCTAAACGGTTAACCTTGCTACAGAACATAAGTCGCTGACCCATTATACAAAAGGTACGCGGTCACCCTAATAAATTAAGGCTCCCACTGCTTGTACGCACACGGTTTCAGGTTCTATTTCACTCCCCTCACAGGGGTTCTTTTCGCCTTTCCCTCACGGTACTGGTTCACTATCGGTCAGTCAGGAGTATTTAGCCTTGGAGGATGGTCCCCCCATCTTCAAACAGGATTTCTCGTGTCCCGCCCTACTTAATATGTTAACGCTAATGTTTCGAATACAGGACTATCACCTACTACGGTCAGCTTTCCCACGCTGTTCTTCTACATTAGCATTAATCGGCTTCTCCCCGTTCGCTCGCCGCTACTTGGGGAATCTCATTTGATGTCTTTTCCTAAGGGTACTGAGATGTTTCACTTCCCCTCGTTTGCCTCTTGTACAAGTACAAGATACCTACCTTATGGTAGGTGGGTTTCCCCATTCAGAAATCTCCGGATCACAGGATATTGCCGCCTCCCCGAAGCTTATCGCAGGCTGTCACGTCTTTCATCGCCTCTGACTGCCAAGGCATCCACCATGTGCGCTTCATTACTTGACCATACAACCCCAAGTAGTCTTTCTCTAACCTTTATTACTAAAGATAGGAGTTAGATTTCTAAGTGCTATATAAGCCTAATTATGATAACGATATCACCTAATTTTATACGCTTGATTCAGTTCTCTTTACTTTTTTAATAACTCACTACTGGGATAACAACTGATGTCGTTAAGTAGTGAGTTATTAAGGTTAGAAACAACGCGTGAACACGTGTTCCTAACCCAGACTCATATCTATGTTTTTAAATAGTCTCTGTGCTCTCGTCGAGTCACAGATTCTGTATAAAACAGAAAGAAGTAATCTTGTCTTTGTTAAGACGAATCACTTGTTTCTATTTGATACCTATTTATTTATTAGCATCTAAAGAAGTTTATTATGTGGTGGAGCCAAACGGAGTCGAACCGTTGACCTCCTGCGTGCAAGGCAGGCGCTCTACCAACTGAGCTATGGCCCCTAATAATGGTAGGCCTGGGCAGACTTGAACTGCCGACCCCCGCGTTATCAACACGGTGCTCTAACCAGCTGAGCTACAGGCCTGTACGAGGCATATACCTCTAGCTAATAAACTAGCTTAAACTAAAGAACAACTTGTTGTGAATTCTTGCTGACCGAATGCCATCTATAAGGAGGTGATCCAGCCGCAGGTTCCCCTACGGCTACCTTGTTACGACTTCACCCCAGTCATCAACCACACCGTGGTGAACGCTCCCCCGAAGGTTAAGCTATCCACTTCTGGTGCAATCAACTCCCATGGTGTGACGGGCGGTGTGTACAAGGCCCGGGAACGTATTCACCGCGGCATTCTGATCCGCGATTACTAGCGATTCCTACTTCATGGAGTCGAGTTGCAGACTCCAATCTGGACTACGATAGGCTTTTTGAGATTCGCATCACATCGCTGTGTAGCTGCCCTCTGTACCTACCATTGTAGCACGTGTGTAGCCCTGGTCGTAAGGGCCATGATGACTTGACGTCGTCCCCGCCTTCCTCCAGTTTGTCACTGGCAGTATCCTTAGAGTTCCCGGCTTAACCCGCTGGTAACTAAGGACAAGGGTTGCGCTCGTTGCGGGACTTAACCCAACATCTCACGACACGAGCTGACGACAGCCATGCAGCACCTGTATTCTAATTCCCGAAGGCACTCCCGCATCTCTGCAGGATTCTAGATATGTCAAGACCAGGTAAGGTTCTTCGCGTTGCATCGAATTAAACCACATGCTCCACCGCTTGTGCGGGCCCCCGTCAATTCATTTGAGTTTTAACCTTGCGGCCGTACTCCCCAGGCGGTCTACTTATTGCGTTAGCTGCGTCACTAAGTCCTCAAGGGACCCAACGACTAGTAGACATCGTTTACGGCGTGGACTACCAGGGTATCTAATCCTGTTTGCTACCCACGCTTTCGAGCCTCAGTGTCAGTATTATGCCAGAAGGCTGCCTTCGCCATCGGTATTCCTCCAGATCTCTACGCATTTCACCGCTACACCTGGAATTCTACCTTCCTCTCACATACTCTAGCTCAACAGTATCAGATGCAGTTCCCAGGTTGAGCCCGGGGATTTCACATCTGACTTATCGAGCCACCTACGCTCCCTTTACGCCCAGTAATTCCGATTAACGCTTGCACCCTCTGTATTACCGCGGCTGCTGGCACAGAGTTAGCCGGTGCTTATTCTGCAGCTAATGTCATCGTCTCCGGGTATTAACCGAAGAGTCTTCTTCACTGCTTAAAGTGCTTTACAACCAAAAGGCCTTCTTCACACACGCGGCATGGCTGGATCAGGGTTTCCCCCATTGTCCAATATTCCCCACTGCTGCCTCCCGTAGGAGTCCGGGCCGTGTCTCAGTCCCGGTGTGGCTGATCATCCTCTCAGACCAGCTACAGATCGTCGCCATGGTAGGCCTTTACCCCACCATCTAGCTAATCCGACTTAGGCTCATCTAATAGCGAGAGCAGTAAACTGCCCCCTTTCTCCCGTAGGTCGTATGCGGTATTAATACGAGTTTCCCCGTGCTATCCCCCACTACTAGGTAGATTCCTAAGTATTACTCACCCGTCCGCCGCTCGACGCCTGATAGCAAGCTATCATCGTTTCCGCTCGACTTGCATGTGTTAAGCCTGCCGCCAGCGTTCAATCTGAGCCATGATCAAACTCTTCAGTTTAATCTTGCTATGAAGTCCTTTAAAGAGACTTCTAAACTTGGCTCATCTAATCTGGCAAAATCGCTAAAAATTATGTTCGTAATGAATTAACTTTGAGTTTTTTTACTGTCTTAAATGATAATTTTTATAGTTAGAATTCTATCGAAAAGATAGTCAACCAACTTTATTTTTTAACATTCTGAATCAGCAAAAATCCACACAAGTTGTTCTTTAGTTATGCTTTTAAATAATGTCTCTAACTGTCGTCCAGTAAGAGTATTCTTACTAAATATGCTAAACCAATCTGGCTTATCCTATTTAGCGAGCTGACCATCATATCATGTTTTAATAGTCTGTCAACTTCTTTTCTTAATTTGTTTCTTTAAGTTAACTGGTTAGTTATTGTGTAATCACACAGTAGCTACTTCCGGTTCGTCTTAATGAGGTGCGTATTATAGACGCTTTAATTAGTAAGTCAAGAAGTAAATTATTTTAATTTCAGTTAACTTAAAAGTAATTTTTTCGGTTGGCTAAACTCTCTAAGCGATAAACCACTCCAACCTGCCTTCCTCTCCGACTGGGTGGCAGTATACGCTGTTTTTATAGGGGGTCAAGAGATTATTAGGGTTTATTTTTACTTGGTTAAAAATACTAGGCTTGGCTTTCAATGCAATATTCCATTAAGGACAAAGACTTTTCGTCCATTTCCCTACTTTATTACCGCGAACACATTGATATTGCACCCCATACTGCACCCATTGCCAATTTAAATCAGACGGCTTGCCTTTTAAGGTAAAACTAATGCGGTAACGTTCTGCACTCACACTATCATCCATGAGACCAGAACGGATAATGACAACAACCGCTGTCTTAGGCTGCGATTTTGATGGATAGTAAAAAGCTTGTGCCAAATCATAATCCGCATCTACTTCGTTAATACTGCTATTGATTAGTTTAAGCTTTTCAAGACCACAAGCAATCAGCCCTTTTTTAATAGAGCACGGTGCTGATGCGGAAGTTACTGCACTACCATTGATATTTAGATGCTTAAAATTAGCTGGATTGGCAGCTTCAGCACGAGATATTGTACTTACTGAATTACTAGTAGTGGCATGTGTAGAGACTGAAATAAGTGACAATGAAAATAAAGCGCTTGCCATCAAACCTCTCAACAAATTGTTTGAGGTCCTTGAAACAGGTAATAGGCGATTCAAAATAGGTAAGTTCAGCATAATAACCTAGGCTTAGTTATCAAATGGCGTTATAGGAAGGCTCATCGTATAAACTTTATATAGATTGCATACAATAGCATTGTATAAGGCTTTAATATTGAACCCAATCAATAGCTATTTGTGTTGTTTTATTTTAACTTTTCCATTGTTGTGCTTATCTCTATCAGAGCTATATTTCAGTGCCCAATAGAATCAAAAACTAGCACGCAAATAAAAACCGCCTATTAAAAAATAAGCGGTTTTTTTGCGTTTCTTAAGTTAATACTATAAAAAGCTATAGTATTAACTGGTCGCTTTGGCTTGTAAGGTGCTAACAATACCTGACAAGGCATAAATAACACCAATCGCTAAAATGCCGACTGGAATATCATATAACACGATACTCATGACCAATACACCAACGATAAGCACCACGAAAGGGACTTTCTTCTTATCAAACTCTTTGAAGCTATAGTATTTGACATTGCTAACCATAAGCAAACCGCAAATAACGACCCAAGCAGCAAATAAAAACATCACAAGCGTATCGTATTGTCCGATCCATTGATTGTGATCAACGGCAACCATAACAGCCGCTGTGACCAAAATAGCGGCAAGCGGACTGGCCAAACCAACAAAGTATTTTTTATCAACCTCACCAATCTGAACGTTAAAACGTGCTAGACGGAAGGCAGCACAGGCAGTAAAGACAAAAGCACAGCCCAATCCAATGCGACCCAACGGCTGCAAAGCAAAGCTATAAATTAAGATTGCCGGTGCGACACCAAAAGCTAACATATCGGCAAGCGAATCATACTGCTCACCAAAGGGGCTTTGCGCATTTAACATACGCGCTACCCGACCATCTGCACCATCCAAAATAGCCGATAAGAAAATCGCTAAAGAGGCTTTATAGAACTCACCTTGGGTACTGGCTAAAATAGAATAAAAGCCTGACAGCAGCGATAAAGTGGTGATCAAGTTGGGCGCTAAATAAACACCGCGACTGACTACCCGCTTACCTTCAGCGACTTCCGCTTCAATCACCTCGAACGTCAGCCCATCATAGTTCTCATTATCCGCCAAGCGAATATCGAAATCATGCTCATCCACAAAGGGCGGTTGAGTGGCAGCGCTATCTTGTAATAAGGGCTCTTTGATCAAACCGTCATTCATCACTTTATCAGTGACCAGACTGCCCTTTGCAAGATTGTTTTTTTCAAGGCTACGTGATGATTGATCAGTCGTCATATCAATATCCTTATTCGCCAACCAACCAGCGGACGGTGGTTGCACTATCAGGTGTTAAATCTGGTGCATCAGCAACTTTTAATACAGGCTGTAAGAAACGTAGTATCTCACGCGCTTGGTTATCGAACTGCCATGGCGGATTGATCACAAGTAGCCCTGTACCGTTCAGACCGACAGCGATATCTTTAGGATAAATATTTAGCTCACAAACCAGCTGACGTCTCATCTCAGTACGCTTGAGTTTTTTATAGAACAGCTCAACCGCGTCGATGTTCTTGATTGGGAACCATAATGCATAAGTGCCTTGTGGCCACTTGTTATAAGAATGCACCAACAAATCAATCAAACGCGTGAAGTCTTTATGTTCCTGCTCATAAGGAGGATCTAAAAAGATCAAACCGCGCTTTTCTTTTGGCGGAATCACGGCAGCGATACCTTCAAAAGCATTGCGATGATGAATACCAATTGGCAATTTATGCAGCTGATAATTCAATGCATCATATTCACTGGCTTTGGCTTCAAACGCTTCACCGCGCACGCCAGCATCTGGATTTTTTTCAACATGATGGGCAATCCACCATGGCGAACCCGGATAGACTTTTTTGTCATAGGTAAAACGGGCTTGCTTAATGCCTTCCATATAGTCTTTGATGGCAGCTGGTGCTTTTTCGACATCGGCTTTTACCAAAGCTTGGATACCGCCTTTGGCTTCACCAGTCTTGCGCGCCTCTTCACTGCCGAGCGAATACAGTCCACGACCGCCATAAGCATCAAGCACATAAAAAGGTTTGTTTTTTTGCCCCATTTGGTTCAGTAGTTGTACCAATAGAATGTGTTTAACAACATCGGCAAAGTTACCAGCATGATAGGCGTGTTTATAATTCATAAGTTCAAAAGTTTAAATAAGAAAAATTGCATCTATGGTAGCATAGGATGGCTAAAAGATAACGATGGTTTTGGTAAAAAGGCATAGATTGGTCGGGTAAAGGTATAGATTGACGGTGTAATGACAGATAATGGACGATAGCGAGACAAAATGACGAAGATTATTAGCAATCTTGATGTAACGACGTTGGTGGTTGATAATCCAATAGGTAAGGAGAATCCGCCACTGTTATCTTTAAATTCTACTAACTATAATAATCAGGCGCTGCCGACCCAACATTTATTACAATCCTCTGATTTTGAGGTTAATTGGGAACACAAGCTGACAGATAAACAGTTGGATACGTTTGTTGATGATGGTTGGCTCATTATTGACGATGTCTTTGAACGAAAAGCCTTAGTAGCACTGCAAGCGGAAAGTGGCTTTATTGATTATCGTGATGCTCAGCTAACGGCGGGTATTCGTATCAGTGATATTCGCGGTGATAAAATACGCTGGATTACCAAAGACTTTTTTGCAGGGTTTTATTATCTGCACAGTATCAATGCGCTTGCTACTTTGTTCAATCAAAGCTTGTACGCTGGTATTCGCCATAGCGAGGCGCATTATGCGTGTTATCCAGTAGGTTTTGGCTATCTATGGCATAGTGATAATCCGGCTGGACGTAATGAACGCGTTGTCTCGGCAGTGTTTTATCTTAATGATGAGTGGTCAGCAAGTGACGGCGGCGCGCTAGAAATCGTTGATAAACATGGTGTCCATCATAATGTAATGCCTGTCGCTAATAGGCTTGTAATATTTGATAGTGACTTACAGCATCAAGTGCAAATCGCCCATCGTCAGCGTTATTCTATCGCGACTTGGATGCGCCGTGATGGCTTAGTGCCTTTTATTGAAGACGTTATTTAAGTACTGTAATATTCATAAAGACTCTCTTACCATCTACATCTAAGCATACTATCTATCCCTCTATAATAAAAAAGGCTTCCCATGTCAGATTTTGATAAAAACCGAAATACTCAGTCTCAGACGCAAGCAACTCATCAACAAGCAACCTTGGACTTAAGCATCGCCCTACTTGAACGTCCATCAGTGACGCCAGATGATGACGGCTGCCAAGACATATTGTCTGAGCGGCTAACGCAAGCAGGCTTCGACTGCGAGTTTATGTATTACGGTGATAGACAAGCAAAAGGCGAACACGCTGAGGTTAAAAACTTATGGGCGCGCCGCGGTAATACCAATCCAGTCATTTGCTTTGCAGGTCATACTGACGTCGTCCCAACAGGCGATGAAAAAAATTGGACCTATCCGCCCTTTACCCCAACCATTGCAGATGGCTATTTATGGGCGCGTGGTGCCGCTGATATGAAAACTGGTATTGCCGCTTTTACCGTCGCTGCTGAGCGTTTCGTTGCCAATCATCCTGAGCACAATGGCTCTATTGCTTTTTTAATCACCTCAGATGAAGAAGGCCCTTCTATTAACGGCACAGTCAAGGTAGTAGAAACGCTAGAAGCGCGCAATGAGAAAATTACGTACTGCTTGGTTGGTGAACCATCAAGCACGGATACATTAGGCGATATCATCAAGAATGGTCGTCGTGGCTCACTCGGCGCAGTACTTACCGTCACTGGTAAACAAGGTCATGTTGCCTACCCGCACCTTGCCTCAAATCCCATTCATGCGGCTATGTCGGCACTCGCAGAACTGACCAATGCTACTTGGGATAATGGCAATGATTACTTCCCTGCGACTTCACTACAAATATCTAATATCAATAGTGGAACGGGCGCAACCAACGTCATTCCTGAAACCTTAGAAGCTGTATTTAACTTCCGCTTTTCAACAGAAACGTCTGAAGATGAACTAAAAGCAAAAACCCACGCTATCTTTGATAGATATTTCGCTGATAGCAAAGCAGCTTATGATATTCATTGGAAATTATCTGGTCAGCCTTTTTTGACGCCTGAAGGTAAATTGGTCTCAGCATGCCAGCAAGCGATTAAATCTGTGACTGGAACCGATACGACATTATCAACTTCTGGCGGCACATCAGATGGACGCTTTATTGCACCAACGGGTGCGCAAGTGGTCGAACTTGGTGTGCGTAATGCCACTATTCATCAAGTTGATGAAAAAGTTGAAGTAGACGACTTAGGAAAATTGGCGCAGATTTATGAAGGGATTTTAGAGAATTTACTATTAGATTAATAAGCACTAGTAAAAAAAGCGCCATCTCATACAGATGGCGCTTTTTTATTATAGATATTAATCACTTTACTCAATACCAATATACAGCTCGACTTGACCATATTCTAACTTACCCTCAACGTAACGCTCAAAGTCGACGTTATAAGTTCGAGTATGCTCACAGCTTGGATCATTGAAATACGTCCACGCTTTTTCCCATGCATTCATCACGGTATTAGGCATGTTACCGTATTCAGAAAACACCATGTATTTTCCTGCAGGAATAGTAACCGTTGTTAGGTTGCTTGCATTTTTATTCTTAGTAGCTTTGACAGTATTGGTCGTATCGTCATTGTCTGACTGTTTTTGCTGACTTTCCACCTTCCAACTCGCAACCACATCAAAAGCGCCTACATCATCACTCTCATAGTTATGATAGATACCATAGATATCCTGACCCTTTTCAAGTTGGCTCACGTGATTTTTGTAAAAATTTTGCCATAGCTTGCCTAACTTTGCCGTTTCATGGCTGATTTCATCGGTGTTGGTGGTGCGTACGCTGATGCCTGTGCAAGTTTGTACGTCGGTTAGTTCTTGGATTGGTGCAGTCATGAGACAATATGTCCTGTTTTCATTTGAGATTATGTTTATTAAAGCTATGTTTGTTATTAAGGCTATGTTAATTACTAAAAAATAGTCAAAAGGTCAATCTAGTCCGCTTCGTCGATCCAATTCATCTGAATCGCTTCTAAGATACCTTCATTGGAGCGTTGCGGATCATCGTCAAAGCCTTCAAGCTCCGTCACCCAGCGATGCAAATCCGTAAAGCGAATATACTGCGGATCGGTCTCTGGGAATTTTTCATAAAGCTCAATGGCAATATCTAAGCTGTCTGTCCATTTTAACTTCTGCGGGGTCATAGTAGCTCCTTATTTTTTAATTATTTTCATAAAATGGCATTATAAAATATATATGCGCTATCCTACCAAAATTCATCATAGGATTATAGGCAAGTTGGTTACGCAGCCTTTGTTGATTTAGTTAACTCAGTAGATTTGGCAGCTTTAATCGCCACTTGATGCTGATTCCATGACTCAATAACTTCTGTCAGATGCTCACCCGTCATATCTATCACCTCAGTTGCGCACTTACCTTGCTTATTAGTTAAAACAAACTTGGTCATACCCACTGCCATCAGCTGGTTTTTAACAAAAAATCGATGCTCAAAATAGACATATTTTTTATCCCAACCGACAAGCATACTATTGACTGTTATCTTATCTAGAAACTTAATTTGTTTAAGATAGACCATCTCCTGCATAGCGATAATCCAGCCGAGATTTTTAATGCCTTTTTGATGACAGCAGTTCATCAGCCATTTGGTGATATTTAGCTCAATAAAAGATAAATAGCGATAATTAGGCAAATGATCGCGAAAACCCATGTCATGTGGTAATACCCGATACTGACGCACAGTTGGTGCTGTCAATGTCTCAATACTCAGGTAATTGCTTGTCGATTGCTGCTTAAGTTGTTGTTTGAGTAGGCTTACCATAATAAAGAAACGCAGCAGCATATTCATAAGAAACCTTCTTATTTTATAATATTGATAATGAGAAAATACATTGTAGATAGCTTTAGATGGGCAATACTCTAACGCAAAAAAAGCCACCTCAGTGACTTTTTTATGTGAAAGCTTCTGTTTAAAAAATGATGTGTAAAACCTATCTTAAAGATTAATGACCAGCGCCGTTGATACTACGTACCATCTCTTCAACCATTTTCTTGGCATCGCCAAAGATCATCATGGTTTTGTCCATATAGAACAAGCTGTTATCTAGACCGGCATAACCTGTACTCATCGAACGCTTAATGACCATCACTGTTTGGGCTTTGGTCACTTCTAGAATTGGCATACCAAAGATTGGTGATGTCGGATCATCTTTCGCAGATGGGTTTACCACGTCATTGGCACCGATAACTAATACCACATCCGTACTGGCGAAGTCCGAGTTAATCTCATCCATCTCTAAAATATCATCATAGGGCACATCGGCTTCTGCCAATAGGACGTTCATATGTCCTGGCATACGACCCGCGACTGGATGAATGGCAAAACGAACATTAACGCCTTCTTCTTTTAACAGCTCATACAATTCTTTGACCGCATTCTGTGCACGACCTTGCGCCATCCCGTAACCTGGGACAATCACCACACTACTAGCATTTGCCATAAGGAAGCCAGCATCTTCTGCTGAGCCTGCTTTGTAATTCTTTGGCGCGCCATCATCGCCGCCCGCTGCGACCGCTGATGTACCCATACCACCAAATAATACGTTGAGTAATGAGCGGTTCATGGCTTTACACATGATATAAGATAGAATCGCACCTGACGAACCGACTAGCGAACCTGCGATAATCAACATCGAGTTGCCAAGGGTGAAACCAATACCCGCTGCTGCCCACCCTGAAAATGAGTTCAATAGCGACACGACCACTGGCATATCGCCACCACCAATTGGCGCAATCCACATCCAACCAAAAATCACTGCAATCACTGCCATCGCATAGAAGGCGGGTAATGAATCAGTGACAAAGTACACACCACCGAACGCAATCATCGCAATGAAAAGTGCTGCTTGTACTGGTTTTACCCAACTACCAACTAAGGTCTTAGCCCAGCTCTTAGCTGCCAATTTACCAAAGGCAAAGACAGATGCTGAGAAAGTAATCGCACCGATGAAACAACCAATAAACAATTCAACACGAGCAACCGCGCCATGCTGTTGTTCAGTATGCAGTACCGTTGCTAATGCAATCGCCACCGCTGCCAAACCAACAAACGAGTGCATCAAAGCCACGGTTTCTGGCATTTGGGTCATGGCGACCGTCTTTGCTTTCCACATACCGACGATAGCACCCAATACCATCGCACCGATGATTAACCAAAGCACTGGACCTTCTGCTAGGAAGAACGTTGTTACAACGGCAATCGCCATGGCAACCATACCCAAACGATTACCACGAATCGCCGTTTTTGGGCTAGATAAACCACGTAACGTCAAAACAAAAAGAATGGCACCGACCAGATAAAACCAGTCCGCATTAGCCGCAATCATATTTGATAAGTCACTCATGCGTCACCCCCAGTATCCGTTGTTACTACTGCTTTTTTTACTTTTGGCTTAAACATCGACAGCATACGCTCAGTCACGGCGAAACCACCAAAAATATTGATACTGGCTAAGAATACCGCAAAAGCCCCAAGTAAACTGGTCGGCGTAAATATCGAACCATCAATAGTGACGGTCTGTAGCATTGCACCGACAATAACAATACTTGATAAAGCGTTGGTTACAGCCATTAAAGGCGTATGCAGTGCAGGGGTTACACCCCAAACAACGTAGTATCCGACAAAGATAGCCAGTACAAATACGGTAAAAATCGCTACGAATGGCGTGCTACTCATGGCCGCACCGGCTGGCGCTGCCGCTAAAATAGTGGCAATCATCTTATCCTCCTAAAATTTGTTCGTGTCTGGCAAATGTACGATAATGAAAGTATCAAGACTTGAAATTTGGCATTTAGCACTTAGCGTTTAGCAAGACGTACTTGATTGTCATGCGTTACCGCTAATGCGCCTTGAATCTCATCTTCCATGTCTAAGTTGAGTGCCATTGTGTTTGCTGTAGCGTCATCTGTAGCGGCAGACGCAATTAAAGTGGTGATAAAATTAACGAGGTTATTGGCATATAAGTCTGAAGACTGCGCTGCCAGTTGCGATGGAATATTAGCTGCACCGACAATACGCACGCCATTTGACGTCGTAATCGTTTCATCAGGGACACTGCCTTCAACGTTTCCACCAGTGCCAGCAGCCATATCGATCAGTACCGAACCAGCTTTCATCTTAGCAATGGTTGATTGGTGTACCAAACGCGGCGCTTGACGACCCGGAATCTGTGCAGTCGTAATGACGATGTCAGCATTGCTCAAGGCTTTATCAACAATAGCAGCTTGGTCTTTGATATATTGCTCAGATGGCGTCCACGCATAGCCGCCTGTAGATTTAGCTGTCTCAGCCTCCTCCGCACTCATCGGGACATCAAGCCATTTACCACCTAATGATTCCACTTGCTCGCGAGCGGTCGGACGTAAATCACTGGCTTCAACGACAGCACCTAAACGCTTCGCCGTCGCAATCGCTTGTAAACCCGCAACCCCAACACCTAGAATAACGACTTTGGCAGGCTTAACCGTACCAGCTGAGGTCATAAACATCGGAAACGGACGCGAATATTCATTGGCAGCGAGCAACACCGCTTTGTAACCGGCAAGGTTGGCTTGTGAAGACAAGACGTCCATATTCTGTGCGCGTGATAAGGTGCGTGGCAATAGCTCCATGGCAAAGGCGGTAGCCCCTTTAGCAGCATAAGTATCCAGTTGGGTATTACGATAGGGATCAAGCATGCCGATAATAATTTGACCAGACGTTAAACTAGCAGTCGTTGACGTCGGCAAATCATTGACGGTAGTAATAATCTGAGACTGTGTGACGACGTCAATGCTACTATTGGCAATATCAGCACCCGCAGCCTGATATAATTCATCCGCATAATAAGACGCTTGACCTGCACCTGACTGGATGACAACCTCAAACCCAAGTTTGCGTAACTTTTTTACCGCGTCTGGGGTTAATGCCACCCGACTCTCGCTTGCGCTCTCTGCACTAATAACACCAATTTTCATACCGTCTCCTTACGTCTAATGACTACTTTTAATACCCTAACGCACCTCTAAAAAGCACAGGGGACAAAAAAATCTTTGGTCAGGGTTAGCTTAATACTTAAAACCAAAGATTATCAATTTAATAAATGATAGCTCGTTTGCCATCATGCCGTTTTATTATAGATATATCGTCTGCCAACTTTCATTGTCTAATGATGACCCGCAAGTAAAATAAAAGTTAGCTATTTATAACATTATCATAACTTTTGTTGTTATATTAAAAAATTTTATTTATTCTTAAGTAGCTTGAAGCCTTTAGGCTATTGGCTTACACGAGTTATCACAATGCCTATAATAGTTGATATATGTCCATGATGAGGCTTAAAAGTACAAAACAGCCACGCGTAAGTCAAGTTAAACCTGTAGGTATCGTATAATGAAAAAGCTTGAAACGTTAATGGAGTGTCTATCACTTCACTATAATAAGGAATAATTATGTATTTTTTACTCTCTCCTGCCAAATCTTTGAACGAAACAGATACTGCCCCAATGGATATTAGCAGCTACTATAGTCAGCCTGAGTTAATCGAACATTCACAGGCACTGATGAAGATATTGAAGTCGAAGGAGCCGATTGACTTACAAGAGCTGATGAGTATCTCTGATGATTTGTCGCAGCTAAATGCTAAACGCAATCAAGATTGGGCTTGGAGTGATAACGAACTGTTTACGGATGACAATGCCAAACCAGCTGGTTATTTGTTCGATGGCGATGTTTATACTGGACTTGATATGTATAACATGGATAAAGATACTGCTATTTATGTTAATGAACATTTGGGTATCTTGTCCGGGCTTTATGGCGTACTAAAGCCACTGGATTTTATTCAGCCGTATCGACTTGAAATGGGTACCAAGCTTAAAAATGAGCGTGGCGATAATTTATACGAGTTTTGGGGCGAAGAAGTCACTAAGATTATTAATAAGCGCATGGCTGATAGCGATGACAAAGTATTGATCAACTTAGCTTCTAATGAATACTTTAAAGCGGTAAAGAAAAAAGCCTTGAATGCGGAAATTATCACGCCAAGATTTGAAGATGAAAAGAATGGGCAATATAAAGTGATTAGCTTCTATGCTAAAAAAGCACGTGGACTGATGGTGAAATATGCTGCGGATAATAAACTGACCAATGCTGAACAGCTAAAGCAATTTGATTTAGCGGGATATTATTACTGTGAAACCGCTTCTGATGATAAGACGTGGACGTTTAGACGGGATGAAGTGAATCAGTAATATTTAATGCTTTTATGATACACATAAAAAACCCCGATAAGCTCAGCCTACCGGGGTTTTATTTGAACTAGGTTTAACAAGTACGTTATGACAAAGTCATACTTCTAGCAAAAATCGATTTGTCGAGGAAGACGCGCGAAAATAGTACCTATTGTACATTGAGCACGTCTGACAAAGAGAAATCGCTTTGTAGTAGAAGTAAAATTACATCATACCGCCCATTCCACCCATACCGCCCATTCCACCAGCACCGCCCATGCCAGCCATACCGTCATCGCCTTGCGGTAAATCAGTAATCATGACTTCAGTGGTTAGCATTAGACCGGCAACAGATGCTGCGTTTTCTAGCGCTGAACGTGCTACTTTGGCTGGATCAAGAATACCCATCTCTAGCATATCGCCATATTCGCCAGAAGCTGCGTTGTAACCGTAGTTACCAGTACCGCTCTTCACTTCATTTACTACCACTGAAGCTTCTTCGCCAGAGTTGGTCACGATTTGACGTAATGGTGCTTCCATTGCGCGACGTAAGATATTGATACCAGCGTTTTGGTCGTCATTATCACCGCGTAGCTCAGACAATGCATTCATGGCACGAACTAGCGCAACACCGCCACCAGGGACAACGCCTTCTTCAACCGCTGCACGAGTGGCATGTAACGCATCATCAACACGGTCTTTCTTCTCTTTCATTTCAGTTTCAGTCGCAGCGCCAACTTTGATAACGGCAACGCCGCCAGCCAGTTTAGCCATACGCTCTTGAAGCTTTTCTTTATCGTAGTCAGACGTTGATTCTTCTACTTGACGTTTGATAGATTCAACACGGTTTTCGATATCCGCAGAGTTGCCAGCGCCATCAACGATAACGGTGTTTTCTTTACCGACAGTGACTTTTTTAGCCGTACCAAGTTGCTCTAAAGTAGCAGTCTCTAAACTTAGACCAATCTCTTCAGAGATAACCGTACCGCCAGTTAGCGTTGCGATATCTTCTAACATCGCTTTACGACGATCGCCAAAACCGGGTGCTTTAACGGCACAAGTTTTTAAGCCGCCACGCATGTTGTTGACAACCAATGTCGCCAATGCTTCGTTTTCTACGTCTTCAGCGATGATTAGCAATGGCTTGCTTTGCTGCATGACTTGCTCAAGTAATGGCACGATTTCACGGATATTGCTGATTTTTTTATCAACCAATAAGATATATGGGTTTTCAAACTCAGCAGTTAAGCTGTCTTGCTTATTTGCAAAGTACGGGCTGATATAACCACGATCAAACTGCATACCTTCGACAACTTCTAGGGTATCTTCAAAGCTTGAACCTTCTTCAACGGTGATAACGCCTTGCTTACCGACTTTTTCCATCGCTTGAGCAATCAATTCACCGATTTTGGTGTCTGAGTTGGCAGAGATAGAACCAACTTGAGCAATCGCTTTTGAATCGTCAGCTGGGGTAGATAGCAAATGGATTTGCTCAACAGCTGCACGTACCGCTTTATCGATACCGCGTTTTAGATCCATTGGGTTCATGCCAGCGGCAACTGATTTCATGCCTTCTTGCAAGATTGACTGAGCCAATACCGTCGCAGTAGTCGTACCATCACCAGCAACATCGTTGGTACGGCTAGCGACTTCACGAACCAATTGCGCGCCCATGTTTTCAAATTTGTTTTCAAGCTCGATTTCTTTAGCAACTGAAACACCATCTTTAGTAATAGTAGGTGCGCCAAACGACTTATCGATTACCACGTTACGACCTTTAGGGCCTAGTGTGACTCGTACTGCGTTTGCTAGAACGTTCACGCCGTCCATCATTTGTTTACGGGCATCTATGCCGAATTTTACGTCTTTTGCCATGTTAAATTACTCCACTATTATAAGTATGAGAATGCAATTAAATGTTTCAATGATATTGTCAAAATGCGCTGAGTATAAAAATACTCAAAAAGGACTAGCCTTCTAACACACCCAATACATCAGATTCTTTCATGATAAGTAGTTCTTCGCCGTCAACTTTCACCGTTTGACCAGCATATTGACCGAACAATACTTTGTCGCCAGCTTTTACATCTAACGCACGAGTTTCACCGTTGTCACGAATCTGACCGTTACCAGTTGCTAGCACTTCACCTTGTGAAGGCTTTTCTTGCGCTGACCCAGGAAGCAAGATACCACCAGCCGTTTTTGTTTCTTCTTCTATGCGGCGGACAACAATACGATCATGTAAAGGACGAATATTCATCAATATGTCTCCAATAATTGGTTGTTTAAGTTAAAAATTTATTTGGTTTGTTAGTCTCAACATCCTATCTTCAAAAGCCATCTTATAAAAACGCTTTTATTAAGATAAGCCTTGAGCTTGTTTCAAAAAGTGGGGGCATAGCGAGGTAGCTTCAAGTGTAAAGACCAAAAATTTACAAGAATTTCTTAATTAGAGAGGTGTTTGTCGATAAGCGATACTGAATCTCTGGGAGTATTATGCAATAAAGGCATTAAGTGAGTAATAATCCAGTAGAAAAGACCAGTATTCTATACGCCTATTCTTACTAAATTTACAGCAAGTTACTCATAGGTCAAGCATTACTTAAGATAGTAACATCAACTACAAGAGCCAAACGTCAGCGTAAGTTCTCCCTCTTGATAATGTAACAGAGTATGACCATTATAAGCATTGAAAATATAATATTAGTTAACAGTAAGGTCGAATCGACTTAAATAAGTTATTTGATACCAATCTATTAAGGACTGTTCATGAGTTTTTCATTTACCAATAAAAAACCATCCATAACCGATTATAATGACAAGAATAACGGTAAGGTTAAATTCTTAACTGCGTTGACCACTGGAGCGAGCATAGCGGCTATCGGCGCTTTGAGTATGGCTGCACCAACGATGGCCAGTGCAAAAGATATTCAACCGTCGAGCGCCGATTATACGTTTACGATTGAAGACAAGTATAAAGGTACCGCCACTCGTGCTTTAGATAAGTCAGGCAACACGTGGAAATATAATGTCGATGCACGGGTTGCCGGTATCGCAAGTGCTGCGCAACATAGTACTTTTACTATTAACGGTAATGCGGTTATTCCAACCCAAGCCAGTACCACTTATAAACTACTGGGTATCGGTCGTACGCATAAACTCGATTTTAATCCCCGTGGTAAAAAAGTCGTGAGTAATTATAGAGGCAAGTCGACCACGTTAAATATGGCGCAGCAAGCATTTGATGATTTGAGCCTTGAAGTGCAAATTCGCCAAGACTTATTAAATGGCAAATTCTCTGGCAATTACTACATGGCAAAACACGATAAAATTGAAAAAACGCCGTTTAAAAAATCTGGTAATACCAAGATAACGGTCCCTGCTGGTACCTTTGATACGGTGCGTGTCGACCGTATCCATGATGACAATAGCCGTTCGACCAGTTTTTGGTTGGCACCAAGCTTAGATTACTTACCGGTAAAAGTAAGCCAGATTAATGATGGTAAGAAGATGGATTTAGAATTGTCTAAAGTGAACTAATAGCCTCAACTCTACAGTTTAAAACATTAAAAAAGCGGCCTGCTAAATAGCGTGCCGCTTTTTTAATGTAAATTTTTTATTAAGCACTACAGAGGAATAGCATTGTAATAGATATCAATGACTTATGAGCGTGGCTGTTTAACCACATTATTCATCGAAGGTAGGCGCTTTAATAAGATAAACAGCCAGATATTAATCGCAAATAGCAGGACGAAATCAATGAAATAAACAGCGATTTCTGCCCAACTACTGCCATAAGCACGTGTGAACAATACAACCCCACTTGCCCCTAAATATACCAAAGTAAACATACTGTCTATTAATAGCGCATAAGGCGAGCGCCCGCGTAGTATCGATGGTGTTAAGACAAATGCTGGTACTAACCATAGCGCTTGCCATGCAATACCGCCGATAATATCAGGGTGACTAGGATTAAAGATATTGATCAAAAGAGGCAAAGCAAGCAATCGAAAGGTTAGCCAAACCAGCCATGTCACCATCAGGCGCTGACGAACAGGCATAATCGGTTTTAACAGCTGGGTTGATTGACTGTTTGTTTCGGATATTTGCTGTTGACTGTCATTATGAGAAAGGTTAGTAGCCATTAGAGGTATGTATTTCCTAATTGTTCATGCCAAACAGTAATAGATGAGTGCATTAACAGCTCCAGTTAGCTTGCGCTAATGCAGATGCCGTAATCGCCAAGCGACGCCCTTGAGCGATGCCAAGCTCGCGTTCATCAGCAGATACAGGCTGATCATGGGATGCGCCGCTCACATGACTGGCACCATAGGGTGAACCGCCACGCGTGGTACGGTTTAAAGCAGGCTCAGCATAAGGGACGCCCACAATCATCATGCCATGATGCAACAGTGGTAACATCATCGTCAGTAGCGTCGTCTCTTGACCGCCATGCATAGAGCCTGTCGCCGTAAATACTGACGCCGGCTTGTTCTGTAGATTGCCTGCCAGCCAGATAGTGACAGTATTGTCCCAAAAATACTTCATGGGCGCGGCCATATTACCAAAATGGGTTGGGCTACCAAGTGCCAGACCGCTGCAATTTTTTAGATCTTCCATCGTGCAATACAAATCACCGTCGTCCGGTATCGCAGGCTTGCTTGCCGTGGTTTCAGGCGCGACTGTCGGTACCGTACGGATGCGCACGGTCATGCCCGCCTCTTCGATACCCTGAGCGATAGCATAGGCTAATGTCTTAGTCGTACCATAATTTGAATAATAGAGTACCAAAACATAAGGGGCGGTCTGACTCATTAGCAAAACTTCCTTATAAAATCGTTAACAGTAATATAGATACTGACCATTATGCCCGAGTCATTCACTGACATGCAAACAAACCCTGCTACTTGGCAGCATACTTAACCTAGCAGCCAAGCAAATCATCTGCAGTACTTTACTTAACTACTCAATACAATCTAGTGCATATTGACACAATTAACGCGCAGATTCAGACAGACCATGTTTGCTACACTATCCGCACTCTATTATCCTTGCTAGATGGTCGTTATGGAAAATCTATTAAAAAAAATACCTTTTTTACACCAACGTTGGTTTCAGTTCTTGCGTTTTTTGACGCGGCACTTTTTTGAGGATAATTGTCAGCAAAAAGCTGCATCATTAACCTATACGACTTTGTTGTCGATTGTGCCTATATTAACCGTACTGCTGATGATTTTGTCTTCAGTACCAGCACTTGCTTCAGTTAGGGCGCAGATTTATGAAGTCATTTATAGCAACTTGCTGCCACAATCGAGCTTGCAAGTCAGTAAATATATCAATAACTTCGCTGAAAAATCATCAAACCTCACCATCATTGGGGCGATGTTCTTACTTTTTACTACCATCATGACTTTGACCACCATTGAGCGCGCTTTCAACCAAATATGGCGCGTAGAAGATCGTTCTGGCGGCATGAGAAGTATGTTGCGCTATTGGACCATCGTCACGTTGGGACCCTTAGTATTAGGTACGGCATTCATCGCCTCAAGTGCTGTCCAAAGCCTGAGTTTGTTAAATAGACAAATTGGCGGCTATGGTATTGATTGGTCGTTTTGGGTACAGATAGTATCGATTGCAGTTACGATCGCTGGTTTTATCAGTATGTATTGGTTTATTCCAAAAGCACGAGTACCAGCAAAAAATGCTGCGATTGCAGGTGTCTTTGTAGCGATTGTCTTTGAGCTGATGAAGCATCTATTTGGTACAGTGATGGCGAACTTTACGAGCTATGAAGCGATCTATGGCGCATTTGCTGCGTTGCCGATTTTCTTATTATGGATATATCTGTCATGGAATTTGATTTTATTAGGGGTTGAGATCAGCTATACCCTAACGATATTTGAGACAAAAGAGGTTTATCCGCGCCATCCATTTTTAAGCTTGCTTGATATGTTAAATCTTGTTTATACCCATCACTTAAAAGGCGAAGCGGTGAGCGAACAAGCGCTACGCAATGTCCTCGGACGTAAAGAGCTGCCAAAATGGTATACCTATATCAATTATCTGCAAGACAGCAACTTGATTACCATGACAGAAGATGAGCACTATGTACTCAAAAGAGATTTGAGCAAAATGACCTTGTGGGATTTTTATCGTACCCTGCCTTATCCATTGCCTATCAAAGATGAACTTGATGAGATGAGCCTAGAAGACCAAAAACCTTGGCTTAGCTTATTGGTTAATCGCTTTGAAAATACCGAAGCCTATGCCAAAGCACAATTGAATGTGCCGCTCGGTGCTATTTTTGCCCATAGTGAACCACGTAAGAAAACCTCTGATGACAAATCGACTAACCATAAAAACGAAAAGCTTCAAAAAGAGAAAAATGAGTTTTTTAGGAAATCTAGCGCGGCTACCTCCAGTCATTTATTACAAGAGCCTCTAGATAGTAAGGATGACATGCCGAAGTTTGAACCAGTCGCTTATGATAAGGATAGCGACATAGAGCGTGACGAGCACAATCGTGAAATTCTTATTCCACAAGACAGCATTGACGATAAAAATCAAATAAACGCTAATTTTTCTAATGCTAAACGCGATATTATTACTGAAGCCGATAACCCAAGATCGATTTGAGTGTTTAAATAACAAGACCTCTCTATAAAAAACAAGTTCCAAATGGAGCTTATTTTTTATCCTGTTTTTAATGGATTATTTGCAGTGAATCAGGTAATTTGTTTTTAAGAGCTTTTGTTGTCAGCAGTCATGTTCTATATAACTGCTGGCAACAAAAGAAATACTACGATCATTTTTGGAGCTGCTCACGTTGACTAAACATGCTGAAGACAACTTATTTAACCGTCTATCAACGTCAAGTCTCAAAAGACTGCGGCAGTTTTTTCAGTTATGGTCGCTAAAAACGCTTACCAATTTACCCGATCGCCTAACGAATTTATGGCAACAGCTGATTGGCTCTTACTGGTTTATACCGACTGCCTGTGTGCTGGTAGGCATCTTGCTCGCTCCTATCCTTGTGACGATCGATGAGCATTTTGATCGCGACATGGTCAGAGAAATTACCTTTGCCTTCACTGGCGATGATGACGCAGCGCGCGCTATTATGACTACCATTGCTGGTGCAGTACTTGGCGTGGCAGGCACGACTTTCTCGATTACCATTGCTGTATTATCGATGGCATCTTCACAATTTGGACCCCGATTACTACGCAATTTTTTGACCGATACGCCCAATCAGTTCGTTTTGGGCGCGTTCATCGGTACGTTTAGCTATAGTTTGCTGGTGTTAAAAGCCATTCATAAATACGATGTTGGTTTTGGTGTGCCGCAATTGTCGGTGACTTTTGCCATTATTATGGCGATTATTTGTGCCCTTCTACTGGTCTATTTTGTACAGCATATGGTACATGCCATTCAGGCATCGCATGTGATTGAAGGTGCCAGCAATGAGGCAATTAAAAACATTCATTATTGGTACAGCGACCGCTGCGATATCGAGCACCAACGTAATATCGAGCATCATGATATCGAACAATTTCATCACTGGTCTGCGACGCCTATTTATCCACCGTACTCGGGCTATTTGCAGCAGATTTATTTTGAATCGCTCATTACCCTATCGCAAGATTATGGCGGCGTGGTAGAAATAAATAGCAGTCTCGGTCACTTTGTCACCGATAAAAATGTGATTGGCTATTTTTATCAGCGTCCGGCAGACCATCCAACTAACCTACAAAAAACAAAAACGCCGCATTTGGCGCTTGTGCCACGTTCGCCTGATGGGCTGTTTTGGCAACGTTTTGCTGGTTGTATACGTCTTGAACAGCGCTTGACGCAATCTAATGATATTGCCTATAGCTTAGGGCAAATGACTGAAATTGCTGTCCGCGCATTGTCACCAGGTATCAATGACCCAAAAACAGCGGTTAACTGTGTTCAATCGCTGACCAGCTGTCTGAGCATTATGATGCGCTGTCAACCGCCGACGCCGTATCATTTTTATAAACCGTTAGATGAGACAGATACACCAGATACTATCAGCCATCAGCCGTCAGCCATCCTTGCCGTTGTTACACGTATCCCTAAAATATCAGATTTTATTGATAGCTCACTTGGTGAGATACGGCGTTATGCGGCAGCAGATTTGATGGTATTAAAGGCGCTATGTCAGGCAATGATTGACTTGAATTATGCTAGGGTTAATGAGGCGCAGCAGCAAACTCTCATACATGAGATAAAATTGATTGAGCGTGCCGGCGCGGATAATTTAAATTACCATCAACTCGCTGATGATTTGACCGCAATGTGCCAACAAGCAGAGAAATTTATTATGAGTGAAAACGCCCAGCAACACTATTTTCATTATGTTAGTGATTTTGATGCCCATATTCGTCAGGCACTACAAGCCCAATCGAAACAAGTCAGAGCATAGTTGACACCTTTTATTACCCACTTGAGACTTTTTTATGGACCCTACGAGCAGCCTGACCATACTCGAAATTAGCGCGATATTTTTATCTATCACTGCCCTATTAACTTACGTTAACCATCGATTTATTGGCCTACCAACAACTATCGGTGTAATGGTTATCTCGATATTATTGTCGATCGGGGCGATATTTTTAGGATTTTTAGGGTTTGATCAGCTTATTGATTATGAAGTCAGTCTATTAGGCCAGCTTGATTTCACTGAAGTCTTACTTGATGGCATGCTGTCTATGCTGTTATTTGCTGCCGCTTTGCACGTCAATATTGGTGATCTAAAACGTTATAAGCTGCCTATTGGCATTCTAGCTTTCATAGGTACTTTAGTATCAGCACTGCTGATTGCAGGTGCTCTATATCTAATGTTGCCGCTGTTTGGTTTCGAGCTGTCTTTTTTATGGTGCTTACTATTTGGCGCTTTGATATCTCCAACCGACCCTATTGCAGTGATGGGTATTTTAGACTCTGCTGGCGCCCCAAAAAGCATAGAAACGGTCATCGCGGGCGAATCGCTATTTAACGATGGTATCGGCGTCGTCATCTTTGTACTGCTGCTCGGTATTTTATCGAGTGGTGATATCCCAACCGCCAATTATGTGGTGCACACCTTGGCAGTCGAGGCTGGTGGCGGTATTATTTTTGGCTTAGTACTTGGCGCGATTTTATATTACATGCTCAAAAGCATCGATAGCTATCAAGAAGAGGTTCTATTGACCCTTGCTGGTGTCATAGGCGGCTATGCGCTGGCCAGTCATTGGCATTTATCGGGACCACTAGCAATGGTAATGATGGGGCTGATGCTTGGTAATCGCGGACGAGCACTAGCGATGAGTGATAAGACGCGCCATTATGTTGATTTGTTTTGGGAATTGATCGATGAGATTTTGAACGCAATTTTATTTGTATTAATCGGTCTTGAAGTGGTGATGATTGCTTATTCAGCCAATTTATTTATCGCTGGCGCTTTAACGATTGTGATTGCCTTACTTGCTCGATTTATTGTGGTCGGCATGACCACCAAAACCTTTCATCGACAACTTGACTTGCCAGCAGGGGCTTGGAAGGTGCTAACATGGGGTGGACTACGAGGTGGTATTTCAGTTGCTTTAGTATTGCAACTCCCAACAGGATCTGAACGCGATATACTATTGGCCCTAACTTATGCAGTCGTTATATTCTCTATACTGGTACAAGGGTTAAGTGTAGGCAAGGTCGCCAAAAGCATTCGTACTGATGAAAAAACAGCCAATATATAAATCTTAGATTACGTTATTTATAAAAAAGCCAGTTTAAGATAAATATCTTAAGCTGGCTTTTTAAATTGTCATTTGAAATTAAGGAAACCTGATTAGATTAAACCCTTTCGTTTCATATTACGATAAACCACAATCACAATAATAATATTCGACACCAATATGGTAAGTTTGAACCAATCAAACGGACTCACAATCAGATAGTAGAGTTCAATAGGAATAAATATTCCATAACCCAGTACCCCAAACCAGTAAGCCCATGTTTTATCTTGCCATAAGCCATATGCCTCGACAAAACGCAAACTGGCATAAGCAAAAATCAATAATAAGAATACCGACCAGTTTTTGCTTGCCATCTGTGCAATACGTACCGCACTGTCAACTTGCGGCGCTAATAACTGACCAAATACTTGTTGCCAAGAAGCCGTCGCCGTAATGAGCCAATGCTCAAGGTCGGTATGCCACGACCATAAAGCCAATGCACCTAGTAGTGCGCCAATACCCTTTACGACTTCATAGATTGCTACTGCTTTGATAGATTCGCTTGACGTCGTGCGAGGCTCATTGTGTCTTGGGTCTGAAGACGGATGGTTATCTTTTGATGAATTGCCCTCTGACGAAGACTCTAGACTATCATCCTGCCTAGGCAAATTAGCCAAAGAAAGTCTCCACAACACGCCCTTGCAGTGTTTGGTTAAAGAATGGCGTATTTTTGCCGTTTGATAACATGGATTCGCTAGTCACCTGCCATTCAAGATTGGGATCGACCAGTACTGCGCCCCCGATAGTCTCATATTGCTCGCTGATACCCGCAATTTTTGCAGGATTTAAGCAGATTTTATCGACCAGCTGCTCAAGTGTTAACACCTCATCTTTTACCAGCTGGCACGCCAGCGCCATAAAGGTATCAAAATTTGAGATACCGGGCGTACTTTCAGCAAATGGGGCTTTTTTCGCGGTACTGTTTAACGGCTCATGATGACTGCAAATTGCATCAATTGTGCCATCTTTTAGACCACGGCGAATCGCTTGCTGATCGGTATTACTACGCAAAGGGGGTAATACATATGCTTGAGCGTTAAAGCCTTCCAGATTATCATCGGTTAAATACAACTGATGCATTGCCACGTCACAAGTAACTGGTAAACCTTTATCTTTCGCCCAGCGCATCAGCTCAATTGACGACTTACAAGATAATTGGCTAAAGTGAGCAGCTATGCCCGTTTCTTCCACCATAAGTAACTGCGTTGATAAAGCGACGGTTTCTGCAATCCAAGGAATACCCTGCAGACCATGATAAGAAGCGATATAGCCTTCATGTGCAACGCCATCACCAGATAGACTAGGCTCATCAGGATAAAAGAATACCTTCATGCCAAACGTCGCCGCATACTCAAGTGTACGTAAGAGCACTAAGTCGTTTTGAAAGGGTCTGCGAGCATTGGAGACGGCAATACAGCCGCCTTTTTTAAGTCCTGCAATATTAGACGGACGTTCACCCTCCAAGCCAGCAGTCAACGCACCCAAAATATGTAAATAGATGCCGCCATCATCGAGTGCACGCTCACGCAAGCCTTTTAAGAGCGAGCCATTTTCTAAAATAGGATTGGTATCAGGGGGAATCACCACATGCAAAAAACCATTGGCACGGGCCGCACGCCCTTCTGACTCTAATGTACCATGCTGCTGTTGACCCGGCTCACGTAAGCGGGCGCACAAATCAACCAGCGGTGGTAATATCCATGTCTCGCGCTCGCTCGTCAGCTTTGCTAACTGAGCAGTGGCGATTTGTGACAGTGATTCTTTAAATACTTTTGGAAGTAAGTCGTGCATATGAACATCTGAATTCGTAATGTGAACCATGAGCGTTATTACCGTATCAATGAAATGGGATAAATAAGAATAAAACAGGCGAGCTAAATATTAATGACCAGCCGCTTGATGCGCGCGCTGACCTTCCATCGCCAGTGACAGTACCGCCATACGAATAGCAATGCCGTTATTAACCTGTTTTAAAATCACAGATTGCGCACCATCGGCAACGCTTGAGGCAATCTCAACACCGCGGTTCATCGGTCCTGGGTGCATAACTAGAGCATCAGGCTTCGCCAGTGCCACGCGCTCAGGAGTAATACCATAGTGCTTATAGTATTCACTCGATGAGGCGAGGAGCGGTGAGCCAATACGCTCATTTTGAATTCTCAAGCCCATAATGACATCACAGTCCGTCACGCATTCATTCATATTCTCATATACTTGCACACCAAAACGCTCAATCCCTTTTGGTAATAACGTACGAGGTGCGCAGACGCGAATGTCTTTTACACCCAATGTTTGTAGCGCACTGATGTCAGAGCGTGCTACTCGCGAGTGTTTGATATCGCCAACGATTGCAACCGACAGCTCTTCAAAAGGACGCGGCGCCTCACGGTGAATAGTCAGCATATCAAGCATGCCTTGCGTTGGATGCGCATGCCAACCATCACCACCATTGATAATGGCAATATCTGGCGTCACTTCAGTCGCCATAAAATGTGCCGCACCTGATGCTGAATGACGTACCACAAAGATATCTGCCGTCATCGCTTGCAGATTCCATAACGTATCGCGTAAGCTTTCGCCTTTTTTGGTGCTAGAGCGTTCGATATCGATATTTAATACATTAGCGCCTAAACGTTTTTCTGCTACTTCAAACGTGGTACGTGTGCGCGTCGATGGCTCAAAAAACAGATTCATCACCGTATAGCCTTCAAGCTCAGGACGGTTAATCAGCTGTCCCTTATCATCAAAAAATGACTCAGCTTTAGCGATAATCGCCTGCAGCTGGGCTTTATTAAGACCTTCGATACCTAAAAAATGACGAATACTACCATCAGTATTGAGCTGCGGACGACTCAATGACGCATCAAGTTTTTCATGAATCGTATCAGGATCAAATCTTGCGTAGTCTGTCGGCGAGACGGTAGGTAGTGATTGGCTATCGATAGAATTTGACATAAGGACACGTCTTCATTAAGGGTTTGTATGATTTTATAATAAGTTATCATTCGTTTTTTTAACGGTTTTGGCTCGATAATACGGCAGACATGCATACAGACAAGGACATTTTGCTGCTTATTTGCTACAATTTACCGCAATGATATAAGCAATATTAAAATAGATGTGGCTCTCATTTTAGAGAATAGCAGCACATCATTTGGCAACCGTATCAAAAGACAGCCTCTTAAACCATAATTGAATAATAATAGTGTTAGTGTAGCTGATTTTCAGGTCAGGACAAAGACGCCTTAGTCAGTATTTAACAATATCTCTCATATCAATATAACGTAATCAATTCTTAAACACGCATTCCATACTTAGCTTGTACCACTCTTTATCAGAATTATTCATTAGGAAACACTATGACAACCTTAGCACAGTATTTGAACACTAAAGCCACCACTCCTGCCCTCAATGACGTTATCACTACCGTTACTGACGTCGGCAAGACCATCTCACAGCTCTTAAGAAAAGGCGCTTTGGCAGACATCCTTGGTGAAGCGGGTAATCAAAATGTGCAAGGTGAAGACCAGAAGAAGTTAGATGTCTTAGCCAATGACTTATTGTTAGATGCATTGGCACAAAACAGCCATTGTGCTGGTGTTGCTTCAGAAGAGCTTGACGACGCCACTCCTGCCAATGTTGATGGCAGTTTATTGGTATTGTTTGACCCACTCGATGGCTCGTCTAATATCGACATCAATATGGCTGTCGGTACTATATTCTCTATTTTACCGTACCAGCGTCAAGGTCAAGTTAGTGAAAATAGCGACTTTTTACAAGCGGGTAATCAGCAGCTAGCAGCCGGTTACTTACTATATGGCACCTCTACCGTTCTCACGCTGACCATCACAGATAATGTAGTCATGTTTAGCCTAGATCCAGATACCAATGACTATGTATTGATAGAAGAAAATGTCACAATCGATGCCGATACTAGCGAATATGCTATCAATGCCTCAAACTACCGTTATTGGCGCGCGCCAATGCAGCAATATATCGATGAGCTTATCGCTGGCGAGACAGGCGTACGTGGTCGCGATTTTAATACGCGCTGGGTTGCCGCCATGGTTGGTGATGTTCATCGCATTCTATGCCGCGGTGGTTTATTCACATATCCATTTGATACCAAATACGCCAATAAAGCAGGCAAATTACGTCTCATGTATGAAGCCAATCCCATGAGTTTATTAATTGAACGTGCTAGCGGCGGGGCAACGGATGCAGTCAATCGCATTTTAGATATAGAGCCGATTGACATTCATCAACGCGTGCCTGTAGTACTTGGCAGTAAAAATGAAGTCGACTATATTAAAGAGTTGCATTTAAACCATACTGATAAATAAGACATACAAGCACATTTTGACAGCACCTATAAAGCCATATCAATAATCATTTTATAGGCGCTGTCTATATTTTATACTTTTTCTCTAAGCGATCTATTATGGTAGCAAATCCCACCGAGCTGATTACCTCAGATAAGAATACAACGGTCAAGCTAGTAAAAGCGTTATTGACGCAAGCTCGCCAACGTAACAAACATGGACAAACTGTCATTGAAGGTATTCATCTTATTGATGCTGCCCTTCGTAGCGATTATCCATTTGTGCAAATATTGCTAGCAGAGTCCGCACACCATCATCCAGAGGTGCAGCAAGTTCTCACCCGCCTGCCCACTTATACGCCTATCTTAACCTTATCGGATGCGCTTTATGAAAGTATTCGTAGCTTAGGTACTGGGATTGACATTATGGCAGTGATTAAGATGCCAACCCCTAGCCTATCTATGATTCATGATGACTGCTTGATTCTCAATGACGTTCAAGATAGTGGTAATGTCGGCACATTACTGCGCACGGCAGCAGCTGTTGGAATCAAAAACATACTTTGCACCAGCGCTACTGCGCAAGCTTGGTCACCAAAAACATTACGGGCAGGAATGGGTGCCCAGTTTGCCCTAAATATATATGAGGGATTAAGTGTACAAGAGGTTTTAGACCATGTGCAAACCCCTCTATTTGCCACCAGCTCGCACACTGATACCGTCATCTATCAGCATGATTTAAAAAAACCAATCGCTTGGATTATGGGACATGAAGGTCAAGGGGTTTGTAACGAGCTGATGCAGTGCGCAACCCCTATCGCTCTACCACAGCCCAATGGGCAAGAAAGCCTCAATGTTGCGATTGCAGGCTCACTATGTTTGTATGAGACATTACGTCAAAGAAGTTATAACTAATATCATTTAACTGAATCAGCAAGACGATTTTTAAGTTGAATACAAAAAAACCCGCAATCAATGATAGCGGGTTTTTTATTTTACTTTCACTAACAAGTACTTAGATTTTACTGGTCAGTTCAGGTAAGGCTGCAAATAAATCAGCTTCTAAGAAGTAATCGGCAACGCTAGCGATAGGTGATTCTGGGTCATTATTGATAGCAACGATGACTTTAGAATCTTTCATACCCGCTAAATGCTGAATAGCGCCTGAAATACCAGCTGCGATATATAAGTCTGGTGCAACGATTTTACCTGTTTGACCAACCTGCATATCGTTTGGTACATAGCCTGCGTCGACAGCGGCACGTGATGCACCAACAGCAGCGCCAAGTTTATCAGCCAATGGCTCGATATATTTAGTGAAGTTTTCACCATTTGCTAGGGCACGACCACCAGAAACCACGATGCTGGCTGACGTCAATTCAGGACGGTCAGACTTAGCCATCTCTTCATTAACAAAGCTTGATTTGCCAAGCTCTTGCACATTGTCAAGAGTTTCAACAGCGGCTGAACCACCTTCACTTGCTACTGGATCAAAAGCAGTGGTACGTACGGTTAATACCACTTTATCTTCTGTCGTCTTAACCGTTGCAGTCGCGTTACCAGCATAGATAGGACGCTCAAACGTTTGTGCATCTACCACAGCAGAGATTTCTGATAACATGCTGACATCAAGTAATGCGGCAACGCGTGGTAAGAAATTTTTACCAGTGGTTGTAGCAGGTGCAAGAATATGACTGTACTCACCAGCAATATCAGCGACCAATAGCGCTAAGTTACCTGCTAATTGATGCTCATAAGCTGCGTTGTCTGCTAGTAATACTTTGCTAACGCCTGCTGCTTTTGCTGCTTCGTCAGCTGCTGCTTGCGCACCACTACCAGCGATCAATACATGAATATCACCGCCAATTTGCTGAGCAGCAGCGATCGTATTCAAAGTTGCCTTTTTTAGACTGGCATTGTCGTGTTCTGCATATACCAAAATTGCCATTGTTTTTGTCCTTTATTTATTCGTATCATCTATTCATGAGGTTGTTGGTACACAAAGCCCTATTATGTCCAAGTTCAATAAAACTTATTTAGGACGTCATGGCTTTGCAGTAGATAGGCACTAGCAAAGTATTAAATGACTTTTGCTTCGTTTCTTAGCTTATCGACCAACTCATCAACTGAACCCACTTTGATACCAGCTTTACGCTCAGCAGGTGGTACAACTTTAATGATTTCTTGCTTAGATGCCATATCAACACCAAAATCAGCAGGTGTTTTTTCATCAAGCTGCTTTTTCTTCGCTTTCATGATGTTAGGCAATTTTGCATAACGTGGCTCATTCAAACGTAAATCAGTGGTAATAACCGCTGGCAAATCAAGCGCAACCGTTTGCAAACCACCATCGATTTCACGCGTTACATTAACTTTATCGCCTTCAACCTTTACTTCTGATGCAAATGTACCCTGACCGATACCCATCAATGCCGCTAGCATTTGACCCGTTTGGTTATTATCATCATCAATCGCTTGCTTACCTAGTAGAATAATATCGGTAGCTTCAGATTCAGCGATATTTTTCAAGATTTTAGCGATTTGTAGAGGATAAGGTTTTGCATCAGTTACTACCAAGATGCCACGATCAGCACCCAGTGCTAAAGCGGCACGAATCTGCTCTTGTGACTCTTTTGGACCAATTGAGGCAACGATGATTTCATCAATCACACCCGCTTCTTTAAGACGAACCGCTTCTTCTACTGCAATTTCATCAAAAGGGTTGATTGACATTTTAGTGTTAGATAAATCTACGCCAGAATTATCAGCTTTTACACGAACTTTTACGTTGTAATCAATGACACGCTTGACCGCTACTAATGCTTTCATACGTTCCTCGTTTATTAATGTTATGAATTAAAATTGCCAGTTAAGAACCAAAGGTTCATTTCTTTAAAATCGTCGTTCGAAATAGTACTCAAGGTTGATTGCTGCGTCAGCATCTATAATGTAATAAAAAATATCAGACCATAAACAATATACTGGCATCACACTCTCTATCTATAAAATCTGCCAAAGCTAAGCCAACCGTTATTATCAGACCTATGTATCTTGCGTGAGCTCAGCCCTAAGGTCAAGACAACGCCGTGAATAATGCGTCATAAATTTGTCACCATTCTACAATAAACAGTTTATAAGCGCCTATTCACACCATTTTCTTATCATTATTCTTATTATTTTCTGATTTCTACAAGCTATCTAAGTCATTTATAACCGTTAATACAAACCAATACCATCTCATTATCATAAGAATTAAATCAAAAAAAGATCATAAAAAAAGCAACCTGATCAGAGGTTGCTCTTTTTTAAAGTCTAAACAGTATTTTTATTGTTTTAACAAACAAAGGCATCAATGCATATTGATAATCTTACTGTCATTAAGCGCGCTGAAGAACAGCTTACTCAATGTCAAATGAGATTAGATAGCTTCGATTTGCTCAGCTTGTGGGCCTTTCTTGCCATCACCTAAGATGAAAGACACTTTTTGGCCTTCGGCTAGAGTTTTGAAACCACCGCCTTGGATAGCGCTGTAGTGAGCGAATACGTCTTGTCCGCCGTTGTCTTGCGCGATAAAACCAAAACCTTTAGCTTCATTAAACCACTTTACAGTGCCTTCAACTTTATCTGACATAAATTTTCCTAACTCTTTAACTGTTGGCGAGACTTGTGTCATCACCGATTAATTGATATATACCTAAGTTTTTCTTGCAGAATGCGTGGGTAAAATCATTGAAACCTCTAATAGAGATCTTAATATTTTTACCCGAAATCCTTTGAGTACAAGCTGATTATAACAGCTTTTTTTAAGCGCAACAGCTTAAATTGATGATTTTTGTAACCTATTCAAGTCAATTTTAAATAATTATTACTATTAACTACTTGAGACTTAATACGTTGATATAAAATGCTTTTTTACCACTTACATTTCGAGATTTACAAAGGACTTAGATATCGCTTTCGACAAATCGCAGTGATAGGAATTATATTTGCTACTTTATTAAAAGCAAACTATACAGCAATCGGCAACCACGGTGAGCTCAATACCAATAAACATAGCGCAAAAAATATCAGCGAAAATGACTGACTATAAGCGATATATTTAGCAGGTATGACCAAGTCTTTCGGAGAGTCAGGAATGCCTTTACGCTTCAATAAACGTGCACCATAGATCCAGCCAAAGGTCGTATAAAGACCGTAAGCCGCTGGTACAGCAACGGCTAGTGGTGTCAAATCAATCGTATATAGCATCACTACTGAGATGAAAAACCATGAGGTATCTAGAATTGAGCTGATTTGAAAGAACTTAGAGTTAGGTAGTTTGCCGCCGGTTTTTTTGAGCATTTCCCCTTCGATCCAAATCAAAACGGCAACGATAGCGCTCAGAGTAATGTATATGAATTGCGGTGTTAGCCAATCAGGATAAGATATTTGCACAACAAACAACCTGTAATCTATAGAATAAAAGAATCCTTGGCATTTATATTGCAAGAATAAAAATAGCGATACCTATTTAACCGAGTAAGCCGTTAATAGATATGATAATGCTTGCCTATATTAGGCAGCGAAGTCAGATTTTCAACCAGTACAGACTGGCGATGATAAAAATACTTTATAAAACATCGCCTACTAAAAATAAAAAGCCCATGCTATCACTGATAACATGGGCTTTTTTAGACTAATTTTTTTACTAATGCTCAATAGCAAATTAGTTTTTGTCTTTATCGATGATTTTATTGCCACCGATCCAAGGCATCATACCACGTAGCTTAGCGCCTGTGATTTCGATTTGATGCTCTGCATTGTTACGACGACGAGCAGTCATTGATGGATAATTGGTCGCACCTTCACTGATGAACATTTTTGCGTATTCGCCAGATTGAATGCGTTTTAACGCATTACGCATGGCTTCACGTGATTGCTCATTGATCACTTCAGGACCAGTCACATATTCGCCATATTCAGCGTTGTTACTGATTGAGTAGTTCATGTCAGCGATACCGCCTTCATACATCAAGTCGACAATAAGCTTTAGCTCATGTAAGCACTCAAAGTAAGCCATTTCTGGTGCATAGCCCGCTTCAGTTAAGGTCTCAAAACCCATTTTTACTAGCTCTACTGCGCCACCACAAAGAACCGCTTGCTCACCAAATAGGTCAGTTTCAGTTTCATCTTTAAAGGTCGTTTCGATAATACCTGAACGTCCACCACCAACACCAGCAGCATAAGATAGTGCTAATTGCTTGGCTTGACCTGACGCATCTTGATAGATAGCGATAAGATCTGGGATACCACCGCCTTTAGCAAACTCTGAACGAACGGTATGACCTGGTGCTTTTGGTGCCACCATGATGACGTCAAGATCGCTACGTGGTATAACTTGGTTATAATGAATCGCAAAACCATGAGCAAAGGCTAGTGTTGCGCCCTGCTTGATGTTTGGCTCAATCACATCGTTATAAAGCTCTTTTTGGAACTCATCAGGCGTCAAAATCATGATGATGTCAGCCGCTTTTACCGCCTCTTCTACTTCAGCAACTTTTAAGCCAGCATTTTCTGCTTTCTTCCATGAGCCAGAGTTAGCACGTAGACCAACCGTCACATCGACGTTTGAATCTTGTAGGTTAAGCGCGTGCGCATGACCTTGTGAACCATAACCAATAATGGCGACTTTTTTACCTTGGACGATTGATAGATCACAATCTTTATCATAATAAACGTTCATAAACAGAGTCCTTTTCCTAAATCATGGCGTACCATGGATAAATAAACACTTAAATTATAGTCACCTTATCGAAGTGATTGGTGAGATAAGCGCTATGTTGATGTTGAATAAATAAGTTTGAAATACTATATTTTGAAGATCATAAACGCTGATTATAGGCTTAGCGTTTTATCACCACGAGCAATACCAATGACGCCTGAACGTACTACTTCCATGATACGTTCGCGACCAATAACATCAATAAAACCATCGAGCTTAGCTTTATCACCGACGATTTGAATCGTATATAAGTTGGCATTGACGTCAACGATCTGTGCACGAAAAATATCGGCACTGCGTTTGATCTCTTCACGTACGCCACCCGTCGCGCGTACTTTGATTAGCATCAACTCACGTTCGACGTGTACGGTATCTGAGAGATTAAGCACTTTAACCACTTCGATCAATTTATGCAATTGCTTGGTAATTTGTTCTATTTTTTCAGGTGATGTGATTGTCGTTACTGTCAGACGTGAAATACTTGGATCATCAGTAGGCGCGACGTTTAGCGTTTCGATATTGTAGCCACGTTGTGAGAACAAGCCGACTAAACGCGACAACGAACCCGCTTCGTTTTCCATCAATACCGAAATCAGATGTTGTTGTTGCATTAGGTACGCTCCCCTTTTGTTAACCACATATCACGCATCGTTTGCCCAGCGATTTGCATCGGATATACATGCTCATTACGATCGACGTAAACATCGATAAATACCAACCTGTCTTTTATTGCCATGGCTTCAGCCAATTGTGCTTCCATGGTCGCAGGGTCAGTAATCTTGATACCGACGTGACCATAGCTTTCAGCAAGCTTGACAAAGTCTGGTAAAGAATTCATGTAAGAATGTGCGTGACGACCTTCATATAGCATGTCTTGCCACTGTTTTACCATACCCAACTGTGCATTATTCAAGTTTAGGATTTTAACTGGCAAATCATACTGCAAACAAGTAGACAGTTCTTGGATATTCATCTGAATAGAGCCTTCGCCGGTAATACAAACCACATCACGCTCAGGATTAGCAAGTTTGGCTGCCATCGCATATGGCAAGCCAACGCCCATAGTACCAAGACCACCTGAGTTCAGCCATTGACGTGGCTCATTATAGGTATAGTAAAGCGCGGCAAACATCTGATGTTGACCAACGTCACTCGTGATAATCGCATTACTATTAGTCACTTTATCTAAAGCTTGAACGACCGCTTGTGGCTTAATACCATTATCGGTACTGGTGTCATAGCGCAAACCATGACGCTTGCGCCACTCATTAATCTGTGACCACCAATCCAATAACGCCGGTTGGTCTAACTCTTTATCTTCGCCAATAATGTCTATCATGTCAGTAAGCACTGATTTCACATCGCCAACGATAGGAATATGAGCAAAGATCGTTTTTGAGATAGACGTTGGGTCAATATCAATATGAATAATCGTCGCATTTGGACAGAATTTTTTGACGTTATTGGTCACGCGATCATCAAAGCGTGCCCCAACTGCCAATATAACGTCAGAATGATGCATGGTCATATTGGCTTCATAAGTGCCATGCATACCAAGCATACCCAAGAACTGCTCATCAGAGCCAGGAAAAGCACCCAAACCCATTAAGGTATTGGTGACTGGTAGGTTTAAACGATGGGCAAGCGCCGTTAATTCTTTATAGGCATTACCTAAAACTACACCGCCACCAGAGTAGATAATCGGGCGCTTAGCCGCAAGTAAGGTTTCAACCGCCTTTTTGATTTGACCACTATGACCTTTTAATGACGGCTGATATGAGCGTATAAATACCTCTTTTGGATATTCATAAGCAAATTTTTCGCTAGGCGCAGTCATGTCTTTTGGCACATCGATGACAACAGGACCCGGACGTCCAGACTGGGCAATATAAAAGGCTTTTTTGACAATCATTGGGATTTCGCTAGCATGGCGCACTTGAAAGCTATGCTTCACGATTGGGCGTGACACACCAATCATATCGGTTTCTTGGAAAGCATCTTCACCGATCAGACTACTAGGCACCTGACCTGCGATGATCACCATCGGTACAGAATCCATAAAAGCAGTGGCAATAGCTGTCACTGTATTGGTCGCACCAGGACCTGAAGTCGCTAGCACCACACCCGTGTTGCCAGTTACTCTTGAATAAGCATCTGCCATGTGACCTGCGGCTTGTTCATGACGTACCAGAATATGCTCAACATTGTCTTGTTGAAATAAGGCGTCATAGATATGAAGGACCGCACCGCCTGGATAACCAAAAATGTATTTGACGCCCTCATCCGTTAGTGCTTGCACCAACATCTCAGCACCAGATAGCATTACAGGCTCATTGCTTCCTTCGGCAAGGCGTTGCTGCTTTTCAGGGAAATTCTTGGCAGCATGACCCGTTTGGGTATGTCCAGTCATATTCGGACTTTGCGTGGTTTGCGTCACTGTCGTCACCTTTTTTTGTGGCAAGAATATGTGCCCGCTACGTCTAAGTTACGCTGTGTTATAAGACAGCATACTACTCAAACATAGCAATATATTTAAGGTCAGCTTTGCGACAGGGTTTTATCGATATACAGTGACAAGATGCGAGTGCATCTATAAAAGAAGCTTATTATTTGTAGTGCATACAAGATTGCGCTAATGACAAATAGACGGATACAGAATGATAGAACAAATCTCAAAGCTTATATTTTATAGCTTATATCATGTTATATGATTACGAAATCTTATAACCTGTTTGATGAGGAGATGTTAAAAACACACATGACATTCTATTTTTACAACAGCAAAATCTTATGAGACACAGTAATAATAAGTTTATCTTAGTCATTGTAGACAGATAAGTCCGGAGACAATAAATATAGATTTGAATAGCATTATTACAAGCGCTATTTATTTTATATCATTGTCACAAAGATAATAAGGCTAAGCAAGCTACCGATAAGCAACCCGTAGTCCTTATTTTCAAGTGCCACGGCAATATCATAAAAGCCGCTCACTGACCAATCAACTGCTATTATATTCGATGGTTTGTGAGCTATTGTCAAGAAAAACTTCTAAACCCTATCCCCAACTATTGGTTATTAAACAATGTACATTCATAAGTATTATTTGCTAGAATCAAGCCATTATGTATTTATATTGTTATCGATTCTATTAACCCTTATGCTTAACTGAACGATAGCTGTATTTTTTACCCATTAAGAGGGCTGTTACTATGGCACAAGCGTCTACGATAAGCACGGCTACCAAACTACTTATCAGTGTCAGCACTGCGTGTATGTTCATGCTACCAATGAGCGCCACTCATGCCATTCAGGTATACAAATCTATTGGCGCACATGGTGAAGTCAAGTACAGCCAATATGCGCCGCAAAATGGTAGGAATATCGAAGTTATCGAGTTTCGTAGTGACGGTAGACAGAGCAATGCTGGACAGCTGGCAGGTAAAACCGAAGCCAATCAAAGTGCGCCGCAAAGCGCAGAAGAACAGCGCGTTGCCCAATTAGAAGCACGCATCAAAGAGCAAGAAGCCCAAGCCAATGCCCAGCGTTGTCAATCGTTACGCAATAATTTAACCAATCTAAATGTGGGCGGACGTATTTATGAGATGGATGCCAATGGCAAACGCCAATATCTAGATGGTCGTGAGATTGAGCTTAAGCGTGAACGTGTTCAACAAGCCATTACCCAGTATTGTGGCTAATCTTCAATTTGGTGTTTAAACACATTTAGCTGAGGTGACATTAAATCGTTAAAGGCTATCTGTTATGAGATGCATCACATGACGGATAGCTGCTGGCATATCTTGAGCTTGCAGACCTCGCTGCCCCACCAATAATAAATTATCATCGTTATTTCTCGTCTGGTTGACTAGAACATCGCCTGCTAATCCATGGATAATGACTGCTTGGTGCAAACTGCGTAGTTCATGTTTTAAATCATCCTGTGCCCATAGCCCAGTAATGACACCTGCAAGTACATCACCCATACCAGCGGTCGCCATGCCAGCATTGCCCACACCGCATACATAAACATGCGCTTGCGCTGATTGCTGCTCCAGAATTAACGACCCTGCTCCCTTTAACACCCAATCACCGCCATAAATTGCTGCACCCTCTGTTATTGCAGCCAATCTATCATTTTCTATCTCATCTACCTTTTTATTTAATAATCTAGCAGCTTCCCCACTATGTGGCGTTAAACACACTTGATAAGTTTTACTATGTGTTTTTAGCTCGGCTATAAGCATATGGTTTTCCCGATGCAATGAAGCCAAATGATAAAGACCATCGGCATCAATGATTATAGGCTTACCTTCGGCTACCGCAGCCTGCAGATATTCAGTAAATAGCAATTTTGCTTTTTCATCACGCCCCAGGCCCATACCAATAGCAATCACACTGGCTTCTTTAATTAGGCGTTTTACTCCTTGGGTATCATGCAAATCCATGCTCATTGCATCTGGTAGCGAGGTTAATAACGCCCCATGGTAAGCCTTATGACAGGCAACTGTTATTTTACCACTGCCCGTCGCCATCGCGCTCGATGCCGATAATATGGCTGCTCCGCCCATGCCTTGTGAGTTATCAATATGATTGCCGCCAATGATTAATACATGCCCATAGCTGCCTTTATGACTGTTTTGTCTGCGTGGCTTTAATCGATTAGGCGAATTAATAAGGGTAGCGATAGGAATAAGCGCGTTATCATTTGCTAGATGGGGTATCAGCGGTATATCAATCACGGCGCCGCTATAATCGAGCCCGTCTTTGGTATGCAGACCAAATTTACGTGCGATCAGACATAAGGTCACATCTGCGGCTATCGCAACACGCTCAAATACCTGACCAGTAGAGGCAACCAAGCCACTTGGGATATCAACCGCGATGACCAATGCTTTAACATGCTCTGCTGCTTCGTTGAAAGCGCAAATTGCTTGCTGATAAATAGCGCTCGCTGCACGATTGAATCCAATACCAAATATCGCATCGATATAAACATCCGCCGGCAAAGCGCTCATGCTTCTATCATCGATATTTTCAAAGCATCGATATTTACAATCAGCAGATAGTGCCAGCTGTAACGCCTTTGTCGCATCAGCAATTGGGTTTTTATTATCTTCATTAGAACTTTCTATATTATCTTTTATAACAAAATCTTGTTTCTCAAAGCCAACCGTAATGACTTGTACTTGCCAGCCTCTCTGCTGTAAATAATACGCAACAAGCCACCCATCGCCACCATTATTACCTTTTCCGACCCAAACACTGACACGGCACGGACGATTAACAGGACGAGAGGCAATGCCCTGCTTTGCTAATTGCTCATTCAAACATTTTTCTTCATAAAGTATCTCAATATGCTTCACCATTTGCCAAGCCGCTTGTTGCATTAGAGCAAAGCTGTTATTGCCTTGTGCAAACCATGCTTGTTCTATCACATAGAGCTGCTTGCTGCTATATAGACCGACCGGCATGGTAGTTTTCAATGACAATTCATTTGACGTTGGCATGACTAACCCTCGATTATTATTATAAGATTTGGCTAAGCTTCTGACTTATTATCAGTACAAACCAAAATTGATGTATGTATTTGCTGCTATTGACTTTAAGGTCAATTAATTAGGTTTAATCCATATAAATCTATATTTATACGGATTTATTCACTTTGATACTTGCGCTCTTCGCTCACTGGCTTATCATATCCATATTCACATTATCATTGATCGTCAGACATGAGCAATAAATCTCAAACAAACTCTCAAACGCAGATGCCATCATTACCTACTAGCGTCTCTGCTAAAAAGATTGCTATCAACAATACGCATGATTTTACTACTACAACAGATATTAAACACTGGATTAAAGAGACAGCGCAATCGTTAGGGTTTGCCGATTGCGGCTTTTTATCGGTACATCACCCTCTGTTTGTTAAGCAGACTGAACAGTTAAGACAGTGGTTGGCCAAAGGCTATCAAGCACAATTACAGTTTATGCATAGCAATCATCATCTGCGTGCGCACCCTGAGCAACTGGTAGAAGGTGCAAAAACCATTATTAGTGTGCGTATGGATTATCTCACTCAAACCCCAACACCACGTACTGTGACTGACAATGATTATCCTAACCAAGGTATCATTGCTCGCTATGCAAGAGGGCGCGACTATCATAAAACCATGCGCAGTCGCCTTAAGCAGCTGGCGTTAAAAATCGAGGCGATGCTTCCTGAATGGCGACATCTAGATATTGGCGCTGACACAGATTTTATTTTTAGACCTTTTAGTGACTCAGCTCCTATCTTTGAGCGACCGATTGCTGATGCTGCGGGTCTTGGCTGGACTGGCAAGCATACATTACTCATAAACAAACAAGCCGGCTCGTTCTTTGTGCTCGGAGAGCTGTTTATGAGCCTTGAACTACCTGACGATGAGCCAGTTAAAGAGCATTGCGGCAGTTGCAGCGCCTGTATTGATATCTGTCCCACTCAAGCCATTGTCGCCCCTTATGAGCTTAATGCGTCAGCTTGCATCTCTTATCTTACGATTGAACATGACGGTGTTATTGATGAAAAATACCGCCGCGCTATTGGCAATCGTATCTTTGGTTGTGATGACTGTCAGCTGATTTGCCCATGGAACCGCTATGCCAATCTGACGCCCGTAGAGGATTTTGCGCCAAGGCATCGCCTTGACAGCAGCAGTTTGCTGGAATTGTGGCAATGGCAAGAAGCAGAGTTTATGAAAAAGACCGAAGGTAGCCCACTTAGACGCACCGGTTATGTGAATTTTCTGCGTAATATCGCTATCGGTCTTGGCAATGCCACCGTTAATCAAGAAAACATCGAAGCATTACAAGCAAAACTTGGGCTACATAACACGATGCTTGACGAACATATAGATTGGGCAGTCGCCGAACAGCGTCATAAATTGGATATCTTACTTATTAATAATTAGAAGCCTAATTTTTAACTCTATATTTTATACATAAAAAAACACCTCATATTTTGAGGTGTTTTTATTCAGCCATATTCTAAGTATCCAAAATACTATGAGTGTTTCGATACTTATAATGACTTAAAAAATGACAACTATTTAGGAATACGTAGTACTTGACCAGGATAAATCTTGTCTGGGTCAGATAACATCGGCTTATTGGCTTCAAATATCTTCATATAATCGCCAGTTGAACCATAAACATCTTTTGCAATTTTAGACAAGCTATCACCAGATTTTACAGTGTACATAGTCGACTCAGGTGACTGCTCTTCAATATCGATATTATCAATGACTTTAGCCACGTTTTGTACATTACCGATGGCAATAATAGCTTTTTCGCGATCAGCTTGAGTCTTAGCTTTACCACTAATTTCTGCAGTATCGGTTGACCCATTATACTTAATCTTTAAATCACTAATATTTAGATTTTGCTGCTGAATACGACGAAGTAAAATATTGGCTACTGATTGCGCTGAAGGCTCAGTACTCTGTACTGGTGTATTAGCATCTGCTTTGGTTTCTACTTTAGCGTCATGCTTGGCGTCATCACGATTAAAGATTTTATCACCAATGTCTTTTGCAAAACTGAACATACCCATATAACTGCTCCTTAAAATATTATTAATTATTATGCATCATTGTTGTTTCGATGATAACGCATATCGGTTATCACCCTTTTGTGCTTACCATTATGAGTATAAGCAAAGCCATAAGCGATAAACAGTAAGAGTATGTTGAGTAATGTTGATTTGGCGTAGCCAATGTTAACGCTAATATTAAATCAGTTGTTATAAGTGTAATAACAATAAAGAGAAATGACAAACATAAAAAAACCGCCTATCTATTAAGATAAGCGGTCATATCGAACCTATTGAGCAAGTCGCTAATTATAGCTGTGCTTGTACGTAGTCGATTGCTTTTTGAACAGTCGTTAATTCTGCTGAATCTTCGTCAGGAATTGTGATGCCAAAATCGCTTTCAAATGACATAACCAACTCAACTAAATCCAGTGAATCAGCGCCTAAGTCTTCCATAAATGAAGCATCATTGTTGATGTCTTCAACATTCATACCTAGTTGCTCAGCTACGGCAGCTTTAACTCTTTGCTCGGTATCATTACTCATGTAGATTTCTCCTTTTTGATCTATTATTTTGACAAACTACTATAATCACGTGGTTAGCCACTATAGCATTGTATATAAATGGGATTTTCAGATCCATATAGCCATCTGAGTGTACTATAACAAGTTATACATTCTGTACTAATATTTAGTAAAGCCTTGCTATCATACATGGCTTTGACTTAAAAGTATTCGACATTATAGCACCCTTTATTATAGTTTACACTCGTTCACACAGTTTTTTATTATAAGTATGTAACGCTTGGGATTCAGCACTAATTGCTATCGCATGTAGGAAAATTTGATAGCAAACTGCTACATATACATGCCGCCATTGACTGGCAAAACAGCACCTGTGATATAACTGGCTTCATCACTTGCTAAAAACAGTACGGCAGCAGCGATATCTTCTGGTTGACCCAAACGGCTGATAGGTACAGCATCTAACATCGAGTTCAATAAACGCTCATCAAGCTCATCAGTCATGTCTGTTTCAATCAAACCTGGCGCGACGCAGTTAATGGTTACTTGACGTGAACCAATTTCGCGCGCGAGCGTACGGCTAAAACCCTCTACGCCAGCTTTAGTCGCCGCATAGTTAGATTGACCGGCATTGCCCATTTGAGCAACCACAGAGGTAATATTGATAATACGACCACGGCGTGCTTTCATCATGCCGCGGATAGCACGTTTGCTCATACGATAAACAGAAGTTAGATTGGTATCTATCACATTGTCCCAATCTTCATCTTTCATACGCATCAATAAGCCATCTTGAGTGATACCAGCATTATTTACCAATACTTGAACAGCACCATAAACGCTTTCTATCTCTTCAAATAGCTTGTCAATCTGCGCAGTATCACGTACATCTAAAACACGACCAATACCGCCACTATCATTTAGATAGTCATCAATCTGTGCAGCCCCTTTTTCAGTGGTGGCTGTCCCAATGACAAAATGTCCTTCCTTAGCAAAGCGTTTGGCGACGGCTTTGCCGATACCGCGGCTTGCGCCTGTGACTAATGTGATCGTACGGCTCATGATAATACCTCCAGCAATTTATCTAGACGAGCGGGCTTGTCAGTCGGATAGCTCATAATTGGATGCGCTTGACGCTTCGCCAAATTACTCAAGACGTTACCACTACCACACTCAATTAAAATATTAATTTGTTTATCTGCCAGCTCTTGCATGGTTTTTGACCACAATACTGGCTGACTTAATTGTTCAGTTAACGCCTCTTTGATACCTGCCGCACTGGTTTCAACACGTGCATGACGGTTTTGAATCACAGGAATCGTTGCTTGATCAAACTTAATGGCGGCAAGCTCTGCTGCCAACGCTTTACTAGCAGGCTCCATCAAAGCGCAATGTGACGGCACACTTACCTTTAATGGAATGGCTTTTTTACCCGTATTTTGTACTTTATCAATGACTGCATTAACGCCTGCAGCATTACCAGAAACCACAACTTGCCCTGGGCTATTAAAATTTGCTGCACCAACAATCGCATCATCTACATGCTCGGTTGCTTGCTCACACAGATTTTCGACTCGGTGATCTTCCAAACCCAGTACTGCTGCCATAGCCGTATCAATACCCACTACAGCGTCTTGCATCAATTGACCACGCTTATGTACCAGTTTCACGGCATCAGCAAGTGACAGCACGTTAGCTGCGCAAAGGGCGCTATATTCGCCAAGAGAATGACCAGCTAGGTAACAAGGCTTATCCTTTATTTTTTGTTGTAAGATGCGCCAAATAGCGATACTAGCGGTCAATAACGCAGGCTGTGTATAGTGCGTTTGATTAAGTTTTTCTTCATCTTGACAGATTGCCCACAAATCTTCGCCTAATGCCGCACTTGCTTCAGTAAAGGTTTCAAGAATTTCAGGATAGGTATCAGCAAGCTCGCTTGTCATACCGACTACTTGTGAGCCTTGCCCAGGAAACAGTATTGCAATACGGGTTGGTTGTTTTTTTATCATATCGGGTACAGAGCCCATAACCAATATTCCTTATTTGATTGGAAACACCCCTAGCGTAAATGGGGCTAATCGTAGAGTTAAAGACTATAATAGGATATTAATTTTATAGAGCCGTTACTGTCACTAGTCCTTTAAGACAGCATACTCTTATGAAACTATACACTGACATCGGTAATTAACAAAGCTGCTAAAAAGTTAATTGTTTGTCTCGCTTCGATAAATCCTTTGATATGACTTATACTAGATAGCTAATTCTTCATAACTGATGCGTTAAAACAGCCGTCAACAGCTAACAGTCAATAAATAGTACTAAAAACTAATAATGAAAACTATTACTAAAAAACCCATAGCAAAAAGCCAAGTTATCTAGCCACATAATATATGATAGCGAAATAACTTGGCTTTCATTAGCTCAAACCAATTGCTGAATAATAGTCTGATAAAGAACATCGACAGTCATAAAAACCATCATCATCTTTAGCAGCCATCAAATAACAATAAATTAAGCGTCTTGACTTACTTTAAACAACTGACGACCACGATAAAAACCATCTTTGGTCATATGATGACGACGATGTTTTTCACCAGTAGTAGCATCAACGCTTATTTCAGCGATTTCCATACGATGATGTGAACGGCGCATGTCACGACGTGAACGACTTTTACGACTTTTTTGAACGGCCATGATATAGCTCCTATACTTAAAAGGGATAAGCTTGAAATTCAGCTTTAATCGACACTGACAGAGGCTATATAATCACAACAACCTAAGTCTTACGCATCATTAGTTAAATAGATTGCCACGTATTAAAGTGTTGATTACGTCTAAAATCTATAGTTAGTCTGCAAGGTTAGCTTCTCTCTGCCAATGGCAGATTGCTAGAATGCAATAAACGGGACATTATACGCATGTTTAACGGATTAATAAAGCCCTGCTTTTCACTCTTCTGCATAAAGCGGGCAAAAATATAATAGAATATATCTTTTATAAATGCCGTTTATAGCGTTATAAGTTACCTTTCAAAGATGCTAAAGCAGCAAAAGGATTTTCGGTTTCTTCTTCTTCAGGTATTTTACCAAACTGCTCAACACTCATTTCACAGTCATCATGTTTTGGCGCCATTGGCGTTTTGAGCAAAATCTCATCTTCTACCAATTTTTTAAATGGTAATAGTCGCTCTGGCGATTGCTCAGTGACAATTTCGTCTAACAATAAATAATCTTGCTCTTCATTAACTAGGCGTATTTGGCTTTCATTATCAAGAAGCGCAATATCATACTCATCACTCAAATCAATAGCAATCGGTCGCAGACAGCGCTGGCAAGTCAGCCAGACTTCACCAGTCAATGTGAAAGCCAAATGCAGTACATTGTTACGACGATACAGAGTGGTATTTAGCACAATATTTGATTGTTCATGCTCGCTAGCTAAAATAGTCGCAAGACGCTCAAAAGAGCTGGGAGCTTCTTCACCTGCCCATTCAAAGCCAGTGTCTTCCCACTTATTTAAAGAGATGTTATCAGGCATGCTGGTTGACGTAGGCACTTGTACTTTACTAGCATGAAGCGCTGACGGCTTGTTATCTTGGGTGCTTGACATACGCGGCCTCATTGATCAAAAACGGTGTATAATATTGCCTGCCATACTAACGGAAAGCGCCCTGTTGCGCTAGCGCTAGTATGTTAATATTTTTTGGCAATTTCCTTGTCATTGTTTACCTAAAGAGATGGGACATCCTGCTCTATTATCATTTACTTGATTAAAGTTTTATTTATGATATCGCCTACCGTTTCTCCTGATTTTTCCAATTTATTATCTACTATTGATGCCAAAAATTTATTACACCGTTTGAATGAATTACAAAGTCAGAAAACAAATCCTACTGAACATAGTATCAATCTTGAGGAAGATGCCTCATTAAAAAAACTGTCATTACAGTGGCAATATTTGGCTAATAACTATTTGATTCATTCTGCTAAAGAGATCATTGAGCCTATCAAAGTATGCGAATTTATTCAAAATAGTTTAACCGATCTTAATTTACAAAATGAATTATCGTTTGAAAGTATTGAGCGAGCACTGACTGATTGGCTTATTGATCTATTTAATCATTTATTTATCAGCAAACAGGTTATCTTGGTTCGTAGTACTGGCGAGCCCGAATACTTTCCTGCCCAGAGCAATCAACCCGCAAGAATTGAGTTTGCTCATGGATTTTTTGCTAGTGCATTGCATGAAATAAGCCATTTTTGTATGGCAGGTGAACGACGTAGACAACTACCTGACTTTGGCTACTGGTATGCACCTGACGGACGCTCAGCGGCTCAGCAGCAGGCATTTGAACGTGTTGAGGTTAAGCCACAAGCTATAGAGTGTTTGTTTACCTTAGCTTGTGGACGACCTTTTCAAGTATCACAAGATAATTTATTTGCAGATTTTGATACCAGTGGTAGTACTTTTGCTCAAGATGTTTATCAACAAGTTCAAACATATATTACTAAACCAGATACCTTACCATCTGATGCTAAAACCTTGCTACAAGCTTTACTCACTATCTGCGCCGTATCTTAGCTAAAACCTACAACGTAAGATTTTTTATTATTGTCATCAAAACTCATTACACGACTGGCTATTGTTAACGATTTTATACTCACGTTAACGCCTTGCCCATAAACTTATATTTACTTTACGCTATACTACTTAATAAAGCCGTATTTTAATCTTTAGTACAAAAAGTAAAGTTCATCTTAAACAAATTTTTATCATCACCATCTGCCCAATAACCAAATTCTAATAATTATAAAATAAGGAATTATTATGCAAGTATTTTATATTCATCCAGAAAATCCACAGCCACGGCTGATTGAGCAAGTAGCAGATTTATTACGTAAAGATCAATTGATTATTTATCCGACTGATACCAGTTACGCTTTCGGCTGTCGCTTGGGCGCAAAAGATGCCTTGGAAAAACTAAAACAAATACGCGCACTTGATGATAAACATCAATTCACTCTACTTTGCCGTGATCTAAGTGAGATTGCGAATTATGCTGCAGTAGACAATGTCCAATTTAAACAGCTCAAATCGCATACACCAGCACCGATTACCTTTATTTTAAACGCCACCAAAGATGTCCCTAAGAAGCTGGCACATGCAAAGAAAAAAACCATTGGTATTCGTGTTCCAAGTAATGCTATTGCCCAAGCTTTATTAGAAGCGATGGATGAACCTATTTTAACCAGCTCATTAATACTACCGAATCGTGATGATATATTAGATGACCCTTTCGAGATCGAAGAATTATTAGGCAATCAGATAGATGGTCTCATTAATGCTGGCATTAAAACCACCAAACTTACGACCATCGTCGATATGACCAGTAGCCAGCCAGAAATCATTCGGCAAGGTGCTGCTGATGTAAGCTCATTGCTGTAGATATAGACATACTGTAAGTTTTTAAATATGCACTTGCCTAACGATCATACAAAAATTTAAACGAAAAAAAGCTCCAATTGAATTGGAGCTTTTTTATGTACATATTTTGGTTATTATAAAATTAGTCGCGATCAACCAATTCTACATAAGCCATAGGCGCATTGTCACCATCACGGTAACCACATTTTACGATACGCAAATAACCACCTGGACGAGCTTGGTAACGAGGACCAAGAGTACCAAATAATTTGCCTACCATAGCTTTGCTACGCATACGGCTAAATGCCAAGCGACGGTTAGCAACGCTGTCTTCTTTAGCCATAGTGATCAATGGCTCAGCAACGCGACGTAACTCTTTTGCTTTTGGTAAAGTTGTTTTGATCAGTTCATGCTCAAATAATGAGTTGGTCATGTTCTGAAACATTGCCTTACGATGACTGCCGGTACGACCCAGCTTGACTCCACTCTTACGATGGCGCATAGTCAAAAATCCTTAAAGTTTAACGGCTACGATAAGAAAAGCGATCATCAACACGTAAATCAGCTGGTGGCCAGTTATCTAGGCGCATACCAAGCTCCAAATCTTTAGACGCTAGTACGTCTTTGATTTCTGTCAATGATTTCTTACCAAGATTTGGGGTTTTTAGAAGTTCAGTCTCTGAACGCTGTACCAAATCACCGATATAGTAAATGTTTTCAGCTTTTAAGCAGTTGGCTGAGCGAACCGTTAGTTCAAGATCGTCCACAGGGCGTAATAGCACCGGATCAACCTCTTCTTTTTCTTTCACAGGCTCAGGCGCTTCTTCAGCTTCTAGGTCAACAAAGATAGAAATCTGTTGTTGTAATATAGTGGCTGCTTTACGAATTGCTTCTTCTGGATCTATAGTGCCATTTGTTTCAAGCTCAATGATAAGACGATCAAGATCGGTACGTTGTTCTACACGTGCGTTCTCAACCTGATAAGCAACACGAAGCACAGGACTAAAACTTGCATCAAGCTTCAAGCGTCCAATCGCTTTAGTATCACCATCTTCACGGCGCTGGTTTGCTGGCTCATATCCACGACCCATTACTACGCGCAAACGCATCTTTAGATGACCACGGTCACTCAATGTACCCAATACCAATTCTGGATTGATGATGTCTACATTGTGCGGTAACGTAATGTCTGCAGCAGTAATAGTGCCTGGACCTTGTTTATCCAAGGTCAAAAATACTTCATTTTGGTCATGAAGGGTGATTGCTAAGCCTTTTAAGTTCAAAAGCAAATCAAGCACATCTTCTTGTAGTCCTTCAAGCGTTGAGTATTCATGGTCAACACCATCAATCTCAGCTTCAATGACTGCAGCACCAGGTAATGAAGATAACAAGATGCGACGTAAGGCATTACCCAAGGTATGCCCAAAGCCGCGTTCTAACGGTTCGAGCGTGACTTTCGCAATCGTTTCATTAACCGTATCCACGTTGATGGCGTTCGGCGTTAGAAACTCAGTTGCATTTAGCATCATGATGTCACCTCGATTTATTAAACTGGTTTAATTAACGTTAATTGCTCAATGCCATGTGAACAGCATCGAGCAGTACGTTACTTACTTAGAGTATAGCTCAACGATTAAGCTTTCGTTGATTTCAGCAGGTAGATCAATACGATCAGGCGCTTTTTTGAACGTGCCCTGTAGCTTGCTGTGATCAACATCTAGCCATTCTGGAATACCACGTTGGGTAGCCAGCTCAATTGCGTTTTTAATACGTAATTGCTCGCGAGACTTCTCTTGGATAGCGATGACATCACCATCTTGCAACTGAATTGATGGAATATTCACACGAATAAACTCATCACGGCCAGCTTTTTTCACCATAACAGTACGATGGCTAACTAACTGACGTGCTTCAGCGCGCGTAGAGCCAAAGCCCATACGATATACTACGTTATCAAGACGGCTCTCAAGCATTGCTAACAAGTTTTCACCAGTAGCGCCACGCTTACGAGCAGCTTCTTTGTAGTAGTTTGCAAACTGACGCTCTAATACACCGTAGATACGTTTAACTTTTTGTTTTTCACGTAACTGTAGAGAGTACTCTGAGCTTTTGTTACGGCTAACACCATGTTGACCAGGTGGACGAGCCGATTTTTTCGTTTTTACGTCGTATGGTTTAACACCAGACTTAAGACCTAAGTCAGTGCCTTCACGACGTGATAATTTGAGTTTTGGTCCAATATAACGGGCCATTGTTATGTCTCCTATAAGCTTCTATTATAAAAAGCTTCGTCTTTAATATTAGACGCGGCGCTTTTTCGGCGCACGGCAACCATTGTGTGGGATTGGGGTTACATCAGAGATGCTGTTGACTTTATAACCCAATGCACCTAGTGCTCTTACCGCAGACTCACGACCCGGTCCTGGTCCTTTGACCAAAACATCGATGTTCTTAACACCATATTCTTGAGCCGCTTTACCAGCGACTTCAGCTGCAACCTGAGCTGCAAATGGTGTAGATTTACGTGAACCACGGAAGCCTTGTCCACCTGAAGTGGCCCAAGCCAATGCATTACCTTGACGATCGGTAATCGTAACAATGGTGTTATTAAAAGACGCATGGATATGGGCAATGCCCTCCGATACTGAACGACGAGCCACCTTTTTGCGACTGCGAGTGTCTTTTGCCATCTTTTAGCTTCCTAAGTTAATTATCTTTTGAGAGGGCGTGTCGGACCCTTACGAGTACGAGCGTTGTTCTTGGTGTTTTGACCTCTGACTGGTAAGTTACGACGATGGCGGATGCCACGGTAACAACCAAGATCAACCAAGCGCTTGATATTCATTGACACTTCACGACGAAGATCACCTTCAGTCATGTATTCTGCAACTTGTGCACGGATAGCATCTAACTGTGTATCATCTAACTGACTGACTTTAGTACTAGGGGCAATGCCAACTGCTTCTAAGATTTTCTGAGCAGTGGTACGACCTACACCAAAGATGTAAGTTAGTGAAATAACAGCATGCTTATTATCCGGAATGTTTACGCCGGCAATACGAGCCATTGATTTCTCTCCATTAAAGAAAAATACCCTTATTCATTAAAATAAAGTGTTATTTTTCAGATTTGTTGCTGTCAATACTAAAGCTTTTATAATTATTATCGCTGCTTCGAGTTGGTAAACCAATCTATTCATTGATCATTTCATAAAAGATTTTGCATAAACTACGGCAAGTGGCGGATGATATCGCATCCGCCGTTATTTTTCAAGTATTAATTTAATAAGCAAGCCAATCACTTAAAACTGACTTGCTTAAATTATTAACCTTGGCGTTGCTTGTGGCGAGGTTCTGCGGTACAAATGATATGTACACGGCCTTTACGGCGCACAACTTTACAGCTACCACAAATCTTTTTAACTGATGCTTGAACTTTCATAGCATACTCCTTTGAGATATCGTACCGCTCATTTAAGGTTGAGTGGGCGATTGAATTAACGTCTGATCATGATATTGATGGGTCATCAAATGCGCTTGAATCTGCGAGATGAAGTCCATTACCACAACCACCATAATCAGTAACGACGTACCACCAAGTTGAAACGGCACACCAAACGATGACTGCACGACCATTGGCATTAAACAAATAACCGTCATATACATCGCGCCAATAAAGGTCAATCGGTTTAATACATGATCGAGGTAACGCTGAGTTTGTTGTCCTGGGCGAATACCTGGGATATACGCACCACTACGTTTAAGGTTTTCAGCCACTTCACGCGGACTAAATACCAATGCCGTGTAGAAGTAACAGAAAAAGATAATCATTGCACCAAATAGAACGAGATACAGCGGCTGTCCTGGGGACAACACCAATGCCATATTTTGCAATATCTTTTGCGTCAAGGTAGGATCAGGCGATTGACCAACCCACTGCCCTAAACTTGCAGGAAACAATAGCAATGAGCTAGCAAAAATAGCAGGAATAACCCCTGCCATATTTAGCTTCAACGGCAAATGTGATTGCTGCTGAGCGTAAATCTTGCGACCTTGCTGTTGTTTTTGCGCATAATTGACAGGAACACGGCGCTGAGCACGTTCAATATAGACGATACCCGCAGTAACCGCGACACCTAACAGTGCAAAGATAAAGAGGACAATCAAGTTCATTTGACCTTGGTTGACCTGTTCAATAGACTGCGAAATCATACCTGGCGTACCAGCCACAATACTCGCAAAAATGAGCATTGAGATACCATTACCTACGCCGCGCTCTGTAATCTGCTCACCAAGCCACATTAAGAACATAGCACCAGCTACCAGTGAAGTAACCGCTGGAATATAGAAAGTCAGACCAGAAGATAAAGTAAGGTTTTGACTGATTAAGCCAGCACACATCCCTAATGACTGTACTAGAGCTAATGCAAGTGTCCCTTGACGGGTATACTTGTTTAGCTTACGTCGTCCCGCTTCACCCTCTTTTTTGAGAGCTTCAAGCGATGGCAATACCGCAGACATCATCTGTACAATAATCGATGCTGAGATATATGGCATAATACCAAGTGCCATGATGGACATACGCTCTAGTGCACCACCTGAGAACATATTAAACATGCTCAGAATGGTATTTTCGTTGCGCGAAAACAGATCAGCCAAGTTAACCGGATTGATACCCGGTACTGGGATATGCGACCCAAAACGATAAACAATCAATGCGCCGATTAAGAATAACAAACGCGTCCATAGCTCATCATACTTACGTATAAAGGCAAAAGGATTAAGCGGTATACCAGTCGATGACATTGATTGCTTTGACACGTTACTACTCCTCGATGCTACCACCAGCAGCTTCGATTGCTTGCTTAGCGCCTTTAGTCACTTTGATACCTTTAAAAGTATAAGCTTTAGTGACTTCACCCGACAACATAACGCGCGCACGCTTCATATCACGACGGATAAGGTTAGCAGCTTTCAAAGTTTCAATACTAACGACATCGCCTTCAATTTGGCTCAGTTCAGACAGACGAACTTCAGCAGTCGTCATAGCCATTTTACTGGTAAAACCGAATTTTGGTAGACGACGATATAAAGGCATTTGACCACCTTCAAATCCTGAGCGTATGCTAGAACCTGAACGAGATTTCTGACCTTTTACACCACGACCACCAGTTTTACCAAGGCCTGAACCGATACCACGACCACGACGTTGGGCAGTTTTCTTTGCGCCAACACCTGGTGATAATTCATTTAATCTAAGACCCATTACGCTTCCTCCACTTTTACCAAGTAGTTAACGCGATTGACCATACCACGAGTTGAAGGAGTATCTTCTACTACAACAGAATGATTAATACGGCGTAAACCCAATCCTTTCAAGCATGCTTTGTGGCTCTTGAGGCGATGGGCACCCGATTTGAATTGAGTGACTTTCATTTTTTTCATCGTAACTCACCTAGTCTAAGTTAACCCAAGATTTCGTCTACAGATTTACCACGTTTTGCTGCCATCTTTTCTGGAGTTGACATATCACGTAAACCGTTAAACGTTGCACGAACAACGTTAGCAGTGTTGGTAGAACCATAACATTTAGTCAAAACATCTTTGACACCAGCAACTTCTAATACAGCACGCATTGCGCCACCAGCGATTACGCCAGTACCTTCAGATGCAGGTTGCATATAGACTTTACTAGCACCATGACGTGCTTTGATCGGATGATACAAAGTTGCATCATTTAGCTCAACAGTAATCATATTACGTTTGGCAGCTTCTAGTGCTTTTTGAATAGCAGCTGGCACTTCACGTGCTTTACCGCGACCAAAACCAACACGACCATTGCCATCACCCACTACGGTCAACGCAGTGAAAGAGAAAATACGACCACCTTTAACAACTTTTGCAACGCGATCAACGGTAACTAAGCGTTCTACTAGACCGTCAGTCTGTTCATTTTTATCATTTTTATCATTTCTAGCCATGATTAAAACTCCAATCCGTTTTCGCGAGCAGCTTCAGCTAAAGCTTTTACTCGACCATGATATTTAAAACCACTACGGTCAAATGCAACTTTAGTAATGCCAGCTGCTTTTGCGCGTTCTGCGATCATTTGGCCTACAGACGTCGCTGCATCAGCGTTACCAGTCGCGCCTGAACGCAAGCTGCTGTCTAAGGTAGATGCCTGAGCAATCACTTCACCACCGTTCGGAGAGATAATCTGGGCATAGATGTGTCTTGGCGTACGATTAACCGTTAGACGATGAACGCCCAAAAAACGGATATGTGCACGGGTTTTCTTAGCTCGACGTAGACGAGCTGCTTTTTTATCAAACATTTCAACTCACCTTATTTTTTCTTGGCTTCTTTGCGAATCACATGCTCGTCACTATAACGAATACCTTTACCTTTGTAAGGCTCAGGTGGGCGGAAACCGCGAATATCGGCTGCTGCTTGACCAAGCTGCTGCTTATCGTTTGATTTTAAAACGATTTCAGTTTGCGTTGGGGTTTCAGCTGATACACCTTCAGGTAACGTATATTCTACTGGATGTGAGTAACCAACGTTTAGCGTTACTTTATTACCAGCAGCTTGAGCACGGTAACCAACACCAATCAACTGAAGACGTTTTTCAAAGCCTTCGTTAACGCCTATTACTAAATTATTTAGTAAAGAGCGCATGGTGCCAGTATGCATCATCGCTTCTTTTGAATCGACTGTAGGTGAGAAAATGATTGCATCATCTTCCTGTTTCAGCTCGACCAATTCATGCAGGCGTAAAGACATATTGCCGTTCTTGCCTTTAACTTCGACCTGCCGATCGTTCAAAGTAACGCTTACGCCGTTTGGCAGCGTCACTGGGGCTTTAGCCACACGAGACATAGGAATATTCCTTAGAAAATTAACTTCTTTATATTAGCGAAAAAACTAACAGGCTAAAAAGCGTGTTAGTTTAGCATAGTTGACCGCGTTAGACACCTAACAATGTTAAATAATTTATCATTACCACATTGAAAGAAGCCTAACAGCGTCAAATAGACTTTATCGTCGTGTAGCTTACGCTACAAATGCGACGACTTCACCACCGATACCAGCAGCGCGTGCAGCACGATCAGTCATGATGCCTTGGCTAGTTGATACAATAGCAACACCCATACCTTGCTTAACAGTAGGGATAGCGTCTTTACCGCGATGCTGGCGTAAACCAGGACGGCTAAAACGTTGAATCGTCTCGATTACAGCTTTGCCTTCGAAGTATTTTAATACGATGGTCAAAGTTGCTTTGTTGTTGTTTTCTTCAGTAACAACAGCGCTAGCAACATAACCTTCGTTAACCAACAAATCAGCGATTGATTTGCGTAGCTTAGAGTTCGGCATTGCTACCGATACTTTATTAGCCATTTGTGCGTTACGAATACGGGTTAGCATATCCCCAACGGTATCTTGCATACTCATATAGTTACCCCTTACCAGCTTGCTTTACGAACACCAGGCACATCGCCTTGCATGACACGCTCACGCAGCATATTGCGTGATAAGCCAAACTTGCGGAAGTAACCGTGAGGACGACCCGTGATAGCACAACGATTGCGCAGACGTACTGGTGATGCGTTACGTGGTAAAGCTTGTAGCTCTAGCATCGCTTCCATACGAGTTTCGTCACTTGCAGTCATATCACTGATAGTTTCTTTTAGCTTGATACGCTTATCAGCGTACTTAGCAACCATTTTTTCGCGCTTTAATTCGCGGTTAATCATGCTCTTCTTTGCCATAACGTCTTTACCTTATTTAAATGGGAAGCCGAAAGCTTTAAGCAACGCACGACCTTCTTCATCAGATTGAGCTGACGTAGTAATTGTCACATCCATACCACGGATACGATCAATCTTGTCAAAGTCTACTTCTGGGAATACGATTTGTTCTTTGATACCCAATGAGTAGTTACCACGTCCGTCAAAGGCTTTAGGAGAAAAACCACGGAAATCACGAATACGAGGAATTGCAATGGCAATGAGACGATCTAAAAATTCGTACATTTGCTCACCGCGTAGCGTTACTTTACAGCCAATTGGCCATTCTTCACGAATTTTAAAGCCAGCAACTGATTTACGCGCTTTGGTGACTACAGGTTTTTGACCAGCAATAGCAGTCATATCAGCCACAGCACCTTCAAGCAATTTCTTGTCTTGAGACGCGCCACCTACACCCATATTTAGTGTGATTTTAGTGATTTTTGGCACTTGCATCACATTCGCCAAACCAAGTTCTTCTTTGATTTGCTGTTTTAATTCTTCGTTATATAAAGATTTTAATCTTGCCATTACCATTACACCCTTAGTGTCTTACGCAGTCGCCACTACTTCACCGTTCGAACGATACAGGCGTTGTTTCTTGCCGTCTTCGCCGAACTGATAAGTAATACGATCAGCTTTTTGGGTTTGCGCATTTAAGATTGCGACATTTGAGATATGCAGAAAAGCTTCTTGCTTAAGAATGCCGCCTTCAACGCCAGTTGCCTGATTTGGCTTCTGATGTTTAGTGACAATGTTAATGCCTTCAACTTTAATACGATCGTTTTTTACAGCTTGTACAGTACCTTGCTTGCCTTTGTCTTTCCCAGCAATCACGATAACTGTATCGCCTTTACGTAATTTTGACATGGATTACCTCACAATACTTCTGGTGCTAGTGATACAATTTTCATAAACTGATCACCACGTAGTTCACGAGTTACCGGTCCAAAAATACGAGTTGCAATCGGCGCTTTGTTTTGGTTCAACAATACCGCAGCATTGTCGTCAAAACGTAATACCGAACCATCAGGACGACGAACGCCTTTTTTGGTACGTACAACTACCGCATTCATCACGTCGCCTTTTTTAACACGACCGCGAGGAATGGCTTCTTTAACCGTTACTTTAATAATGTCGCCAACTGATGCATAACGACGATGAGAGCCACCCAGTACTTTAATGCACTGAACTCGTCTTGCACCGCTATTATCTGCAACTTCCAGCATAGATTCAACCTGAATCATAGCGTTACTCCACACGTATGAGCAATAAAAACCAGTTGCTGCCGCTAGCACAGTATGAGTAGTCGGCATTTTAATATTAATAACCGCTGCTACTCTTAATGTGAGTGATATACGCTCGGCGCAATCAGTATCCTTAAAAAGGCAGCTATTTTAACAGCTTCTGGCTTTTAATGCAATTTACTTAGATTTTTTCTACTTTTTCAACCACATCAACCAAAGTCCAAGACTTGGTTTTTGAGATTGGACGCGTTTCTTTGATGCGGACAAGATCGCCTTGTTGGCAAACATTATTCTCATCATGTGCTTTGATTTTAGTAGAACGACGAAGCTGCTTGCCATATAAAGGATGACGAACCAGACGCTCAATCAAAACCGTGATGGACTTGTCCATCTTGTCACTGACAACTCGTCCTGTCAGAACACTAGCATTGGTCGTTGCTTGATTGTTATCGCTCATGAGTCGCCTCGTTGTTTCTCGTTAATCAAAGTCTGAAGCTGAGCAATCGCACGACGATTGACACGTACTTCATGGGTATTCCCCAACTGACCAGTTGCTTTAGCCATACGAATACGGAAAGCATCAAGTTGCTTTTCATCAAGTAACTGGGTCAGTTCTTCTAATGATTTATCACGTAATTCACTGATCTTCATTACATTATCGTCCGCTTAACAATGGTAGTTTTAAAGGGCAGTTTAGCTGCAGCAAGCGTTAACGCTTCGCGAGCAAGCTCTTCTGAAATCCCTTCAAGTTCATATAGTATTTTACCAGGTTTGATTTCGCATACCCAATATTCTACAGGACCTTTACCTTTACCCATACGTACTTCTAATGGTTTATTGGTAATTGGCTTGTCTGGGAAAACGCGAATCCAAATCTTACCGCCACGCTTAATTTTACGAGTGATGGTACGGCGTGCTGCTTCAATTTGACGGGCAGTCATACGACCACGAGTCAAAGATTTTAGACCAATTTGTCCGAATGCAACGGTGCTTCCACGATGAGCTAGCCCAGTGTTACGACCTTTATGCATTTTACGAAACTTGGTACGTTTTGGCTGTAACATAGTTTAACCTCTGTCTGTGTTTCGACGGTTTCCGTTTCCACGACCACGGCGTTTTGGCGCACGAGTCTGCTCTTCTTTAACGGGATTGTATACACTGTTCATACCGTCAAGGATTTCGCCACGGAAGATCCAAACTTTTACACCGATGGTGCCGTAAGTGGTTTCCGCACGTACTGACGAATAGTCGATATCAGCGCGTAGTGTATGCAGTGGCACACGACCTTCACGGTACCATTCAGTACGAGCAATCTCAGCACCGCCAAGACGGCCAGACAGCTCAACTTTAATACCTTTAGCACCAGAACGCATGCTGTTCTGTACCGCACGCTTCATAGCACGGCGGAACATCACACGACGCTCAAGCTGACTTGCGATGCCTTCCGCTACTAAATGAGCATCAAGATCAGGCGAGGTGATTTCTTCAATGTTGACCTGAGCAGGTACGCCCATAATTTTGGTCAATTCTTTTTGAAGTCTTTCAATATCTTCGCCTTTCTTACCGATAACAATACCAGGACGCGCAGTGGCGATGGTAATCTTAGCAGCACCAGTAGGACGCTCAATCATGATCTTGCTAATCATAGCACTATCAAGTTTCTTGCGCAGATATTCACGAACCTGAATGTCGTTAATTAGGTATTCTGAGTATTGTTTAGGGCTAGCATACCAGTTTGCGTTATGCTTTTTTACAACACCAAGACGAATTCCGATTGGATGTACTTTTTGTCCCATAACTTATTCCCCTACCTTTATAGTGATGTGACAGGTACGCTTACTGATACGATCAGCGCGACCTTTAGCACGTGGTAGGATACGTTTTAGCGTAATGCCTTCATCAACGTAGATGGTTGATACTTTAAGAGTATCGATATCTAAACCGTTGTTGTTTTCAGCATTGGCGATGGCAGAGTTAAGACATTTCTTAACAAAAACCGCGCCTTTTTTATTGCTATACGTTAGGATATCCAAAGCACGCTCAATAGATTTGCCACGAACTTCATCAGCAACGAGTCTAACTTTTTGTGCCGATATGGCGGCACCGCGTAATTTTGCAGTTACTTCCATGGTAAGCACCTTATCTCTTAGCTTTCTTGTCAATGCCGTGACCACGATATGTACGAGTCGGGGCAAATTCACCTAGTTTATGACCAACCATCTGTTCACTTACGATAACCGGTACATGAGTACGGCCATTGTGAACAGATAAAGTTAGGCCAACCATTTGTGGCAGAATCATTGAACGGCGCGACCAAGTTTTAATTGGTTTGCGTGAGTTGGTTTCTAATGCAGTTTCAACTTTAGCAAATAAATGCGCGTCTATGAATGGACCTTTTTTCAATGAACGAGGCATGAAATTCTTCCTTTATTTCTTCTTGGCGCGACGGCGGATGATCATGTTGTCAGTACGCTTATTGTGACGCGTTTTAAGTCCTTTAGACTTCTGACCCCAAGGGCTAGTAGGATGGCGACCTTTGTTACGACCTTCACCACCACCATGTGGGTGATCAACCGGGTTCATAGCGACACCACGAACAGAAGGACGAATACCTCTCCAACGTGAAGCACCGGCTTTACCAAGTGATTTCAAGTTGTTTTCAGTATTAGAAACTTCACCGATAACAGCACGGCAATTTACGTGTACACGGCGAGTTTCGCCAGAACGCAAACGAAGAATTGCATAAATACCGTCACGACCTAGTAGCTGAACGCTAGCACCCGCAGCACGAGCCATCTGTGCGCCTTTACCGATTTTAAGTTCGATATTATGGATCACAGTACCTAGTGGTATGTTTTTTAGCGGTAAACAGTTACCTGGACGAATTGGTGATAATTCACCTGACATTACAGTATCGCCAACTGCTTGCTTTTTAGCAGCGATAATATAACGACGTTCGCCGTCAGCGTACTTAAGTAAAGCAATATGCGCAGTACGGTTAGGATCGTATTCAATACGCTCTACTGTAGCTGGGATATTGTCTTTAGTACGTTTAAAATCGATAATACGATAATGTTGCTTATGACCACCGCCGATGTGACGAGTAGTGATACGGCCATTATTGTTACGACCACCGGTCTTGCTTTTTGATTCTAGAAGCGCTGCAAACGGACGACCTTTATAAAGGTGTGGATGCACTACTTTTTCAACAAAACGACGGCCTGGTGATGTTGGCTTTGCTCTTACGATAGGCATGAGTGTAATCCTTATTCGTTATTCGCTGTTTCACTAGTAGAAGCAGTCGTATTTGCGACCTCTTCACCAGCATCAGCCATTTGTACATCTTGACCAGCTTTTAAGGTAACATAGGCTTTTTTGTAGTCATTACGACGGCCGATACTTTTACCAAAACGCTTTGTCTTACCTTTAACGTTCAATGTGTTTACTTTTAAAACTTCAACACCTTCAAACATCATCTCAACTGCTTTTTTAACTTCAAGCTTAGTAGCCTTAGAGTCAATTTTAAATACCTGCACACCAAGTGAGTCGCCAAGCATTTGAGATTTCTCTGAGAATACAGGTCCTCTTAGGATCTGATAAAGTCTTGCGTTATTCATGCTAGTGCTTCCTCAAATTGTTTCGCAGCTTCGACTGTCATGATCACTTTATCAAAAGCGATCAAGCTCACTGGATCCACTTCACTTGTATCAAGTACATTGACATGTGGGATGTTGCGAGCAGCTAAGTATAAGTTTTCGTCAACTTCTTTGGTGACGATTAATGCACGTGATGCATTTAACTCACCTAACTTTGCGATCAGCTCTTTGGTCTTAGGACCAGAAACGCTTATCTCTTCAACCAAAATCAGACGCTCTTGGCGAATCAATTCGGCTAGGATGCACTGCATAGCACCGCGATACATCTTACGGTTAACTTTCTGTGACCAATCTTGTGGCTTAGCCGCGAATGCACGACCGCCCCCACGCCAGATTGGGCTACGAATAGAACCTGCACGAGCGCGACCAGTACCTTTTTGGCGCCATGGCTTAATGCCACCACCAGAAACTTCGGCACGGGTCTTTTGAGCGCGTGTACCTTGACGAGCACCAGCAAGATATGCGGTGACGACTTGATGCACTAGTGCTTCGTTGAATTCACGACCGAAAGCCGTATCAGAAAGCTCAACTGCCGCCCCTGTAACTGTTTTTAAATCCACGTTAATCCCCTTGCTTAGGCTTTGACTGACGGACGTACGATGACATCGCCACCGGTGGCACCTGGGATAGCACCCTTGATGACAAGTAACCCATTTTCAACATCAACCGATATCACTTCTAGGCCTTGAACGGTAACGCGTTTGTTACCCATCTGACCTGGCATTTTTTTGCCTTTGAAGACTTTACCTGGTGACTGGTTTTGACCAGTTGAACCAATGGCACGGTGAGATACTGAGTTACCATGAGTGGCATCTTGCATGCTGAAGTTGTGACGCTTCACGCCGCCTTGAAAGCCTTTACCTTTACTGTTTCCTGTGACATCAACCATCTGACCTTGTTCGAACAAGTCAGCTAGGATCTCACCACCAATCTCACGACCTTCAAGATCGCTGTCATTGGCACGAAATTCCCAAACACCACGACCAGCGGCAACGCCGGCTTTAGCGAAGTGACCTTTTTGAGCTGCTGTTACGCGGCTGTCACGACGGGTGCCTGTGGTAACTTGGATGGCTTGATAGCCATCTACATCAGTATTTTTTACTTGAGTAATGCGGTTAGCACTGATCTCAACCACTGTTACAGGGATAGATGCGCCTGCTTCAGTGAAGACACGGGTCATGCCGCATTTTTTACCGACTAAACCGATCGCCATTTTAGACCTCTTTATATCTTATATTAATGGGTTGGGTGTTTATGTGCATTAACCCAAAGCAATTTGAACGTCAACACCCGCCGCTAAGTCAAGCTTCATTAGCGCATCCACAGTTTTATCGGTAGGTTGAACAATGTCAACCATACGCTTATGAGTACGAATTTCGTACTGATCACGAGCGTCTTTGTTTACGTGTGGTGAAGTTAGAACGTTGAAGCGCTCAATGCGAGTCGGCAACGGTACAGGACCACAAACTTGCGCACCGGTGCGCTTTGCAGTATCAACAATCTCTTGTGCAGATTGATCAATCAGACGATGATCAAAAGACTTAAGACGGATACGGATTCTCTGGTTAGCCATGCCAGCAAGCTCCTAATATGTGCTTTTGTCATTCTTGCTTTGCAAGGATATGAGCAAAAGCCGTTTGGTTAAATATTCACTTAAAGCGGCCTTCTGTTCTAAACCAGAATGAGTTCTTTATCCGAACTTATAGCGTGCCAAAAGCAAAATAGTTTAAAGCCCCGCCGACCCTTCCATTGTAGGATGTCAGCAAAGGCATAATGAAATAGTGCTAGAAACGATGCTCTAGCTGTCATAGCGCCAGCTGTTTGATTGGCTGCGCATATATAATTCAGTGGTCTGTATTATACATAATAATCAGATGATTGCAAGGGGCTTATTTACAATGATATACACAACTGTTTGATATAAATATTGGTTTCTAAACCAAATCCTCTAACTTTTAACCAATTGCTTACTAATCATCAAAGCTAAACCGTCCCATTAAATGCCCTCAGTTTTCAACATTTGACGGTAATACTTACTATTCAGATCCCGCCTTAATGTTCAATCTAATACTATATCGTATTGTTCTTGGGTATATAAATTCTCAACATCAAAGGTAATCACTCTACCAAGCAAATACTCTAAATCTGCTACCGTATCCGACTCTGAGGTGAGTAATAAATCAATGACTGCGGCATGGGCAACCACCGTAAACTTCTTAGGAGAATTATAGGTACGAGCACAGCGCATGATTTCACGAAATATTTCAAAACAGACCGTCTCAGCGGTTTTGACAAAGCCGCGCCCTTGACAGGTTGAGCAAGGCTCACATAGTTGCTGCCCAAGCGATTCACGAGTACGCTTACGGGTCATCTCAACCAAACCAAGCTCACTGACTTGAGTGATTTTGGTTTTGGCATAGTCTTGTACTAGCTGTGACTGCAAGCTCTCTAAGATATCATCCTTGTGCTGCTGCTCAAGCATATCGATGAAGTCTAGGATAATAATACCGCCTAGATTACGTAAGCGCAGTTGACGGGCTATCGCGTGTGTTGCCTCTAGATTTGTTTTGTAGACGGTATCTTCTAATGAACGCCCACCAACGAATGAGCCAGTATTGACATCAATGGTGGTCATCGCTTCGGTTTGGTCAATAATCAGATAGCCGCCCGACTTTAAATCAACGCGACGTTTGAGCGCATCACGTAAATCATCTTCGACGCGGTGCACATCAAACAGCGACTGCTCAGCGGTATAATGTACTATGCGATCATAGACAAAAGGCACAAATTCTTTGGCAAAGTATCTAACCTGCTCATATATCTGTGCATTATCAATCACGACTTTTTCGGTACCAGCGTGTACCAAATCACGGATAGAGCGCAGTGGTAGCGATAATTCTTGATAAATAAGCTCTGAGCTTTGATTAGGCTTCATTTCTTGGCGACGGGCACATATCGTTCGCCATAGCTGCAAGAGATAGTAGATGTCTTCTTCAAGTTTATCAACGGGGACACGCTCTGCCGCCGTACGTGCAATAAGACCGCCCTTGAGATTGACGGTTTGCATCAGGCTAGTAAGCTCAGTCTTTAAGCGTGTACGCTCTTCTTCGCCATCAATACGTTGTGAGATACCGATATGCTCACTCGATGGCAAGTAGACCAGATAGCGAGATGGTAGCGATATATTGGTGGTTAAGCGCGCGCCTTTACTGCCCAGCTGATCTTTGGTGACTTGAACTAAGATACGTTGGCTTTCATGCAGACGATGCTGGATGAGAGTTTTCGAAACTGGTACAACTTCTGTGTTCTGCGTACTTATTACAGGCGGCGTAATGGCTAAATCATCAGCGGTTACCTCTATAATAGTGCGCTCATCATCAGTCTTTTCGACTTTACTGCTTTTGGCAGCTGGACGAGGTTCACGCTGCATATCATTAACGTGTAAGAATGCAGTACGTGACTGACCAATATCGACAAAGGCTGCCTGCATACCCGGCAGAACGCGTACCACTGTACCCAAGTAAATGTTACCAACCAAACCCAGTTTATGATGACGCTCAATATAAATCTCGCCCAAGATACCGTTATCTAGTACGGCAACACGGGACTCCATGGGACTAATATTAATCAGCAGCTCTTCGGACATAGTATTTTCTCTTATCACTTAGCTTTCTGGTGAAGCATTCATAGTTTGGTAGCCTGACAGTGTAACAAATGCCACTTGCTTTTGCCCACGACACAAGCGTGTCATTATGTGCAGATGGTTTAATATCAAGCTTCATCTTAAAGCACTGCTGGATCCATACCCCTGCTCTAAACGTTTTGAGCATGTAAGTTTTATTAGGTATTATCTATTTAGGCATCAAAATTTTAAAGCGTATCAGTGTCATTCATCTCTTTAATCAATGCCAGCGTTTGGGCAAGCGGTAAGCCCACCACATTGGTATAGCTGCCATTGATACGGCTAACCCAAGCCGCACCCAACCCTTGAATACCATAGCCACCCGCCTTATCTGCAGGCTCGCCGCTGTCCCAATAATCACTCATCATCTCTAGAGTAAGCGCTACAAAGGTGACCTCTGTGCGTTCAATGATTTGTTGCTGATTGATGATTTGCCATACTTGCTCATTATTGAACTCATCAGAACGTTTAGGCTGTAATGAGAGTTGCGTTGCCTGTACCGCCGTCCATACTTCATGAGTACTATCGGACATTTGCTGCCACATACGATAAGCATCTTCGCGATTATTTGGTTTGACCAAGACTGTTTTGCCATCTGGTAATACCCCAATGGTATCAGAGGTCAATAAAATAATGGGCTTCGATAAGAGTGATTGATATATGTGAGCGTCATTATTCTTTAACTGTCTATTTAGCTGCACAGTTGCTGCCTCTGCTTTGGCGGCGACCATACGGACAATATAATCTTCGGGCGACTCATCTTGATAAGGCGTTTCATCGATATCAACGCTGATGACCGTAAATTCTAGTTGCACTCTACTTAGTAACTCGCGACGACGCGGCGAGCCGGATGCTAAGATAATATCCATCACTACTCTCTTATTATGAAAAAATTCAGTATTGATAGGTTTAGTCATAAATAAACGAGGGTCGTTTATCGTAGATGCTTGTAAAAATTATTTGTGATAAAAATACTTGTATTGATAATCGATGTAATAATCAACCTGATTAACGCACAAATTTTCGTAACGTCAATAGTACCAATGGCCAGCTAATAATACTCATCAATAAAGAGAAAGTAGATTGGGCAACAAAGACATCTTGTACAAACATCTGTAGCATCCACAGACTCGCTTGAAATATAAACAATCCTAAACTCGCTATTATCCATGCACTAATCGTATTTAGCTGTCTGATATAGATACTGGTAACCTTTATCATAAGCGCCACTGCCACAGCAGAAAAAGCCTGTTGCCCTAAATGAGTATCCATCAGCAAATCAGCAATAAGGCCAATAGCAAAGGCACTAAAAATGCCCACATAACGCGGCTGAAACAACAACCAAAAAATCAATACCATGATCATGATCATAGGACGCAATGTGGCCATACTAGGACTTAATGGATAAACACTGAGCGATGAGGCAATAATAAAACTCAGTACAATCACGGCATGCAGCAGCCCATTTGCATGATCAGAATCAGGATATGCCATGAATACGTACCTTTAGCGGATGTTTAGCAGCTACTTAATAATGAATTCAGCATTGCAGGGAATAAAAAACGAGGAGTAAAACAGCGCACTTAAATAGAATAGCGGCTGATTATCGGGCAATGATTATCTCTAACAATGACCATCAAGACTCATTAATGCCAATATTGTTTTTATTAGCCAGCTTGTCTTGTAGTATCAGCACATAAGCATTATCGACAAAGTTTGCGGCAGGTGTGACATCAATGCTTCTAAAATTATCCGCTTGCGTGTCTTCAATATGGGCGATACGACCAACACGGTAGCCTGCAGGGATACGCCCACCTAATCCAGACGAGACCAGCTCATCCCCGACGCGTACATCTGAGGTTTTAAAGACATATTCAAGGCTCAATGAAGTAGGTATACCCTGACCGGTGACAATAGCGCGCTGCCCTGTCCGCTTGACAGTAACGGCAACGGACTGCTGTTCATCAGTAATAAGCAATAAACGGCTGGTATTAGGATAGACATTGATAATCTGCCCTAAAATGCCGTTTTCATCAATGACCGTTTGCCCAACTTGTACCCCATCTTGCTCCCCTTTATTCAACACCACAATTTGACGCAGTAGATTGGTGTCAGTACCAATTACCTGTGCCAAATTTAAATCAAATTGTTCAGGGCGTGTGGTCGATAGAATACCTTGCAGGCGAGCGTTTTGCGCCAAGATATAATCTTGCTGCTGCAATTTAGCTTGCGCGTGAATAAGTTGAGATCTGAGCTGCATGTTTTCGCGGCGCAGCGTTTCTTTTGATTGTAGGCTGCCGCTTGACCAGTGTTGTGCATAACTGGGTAATAATGACAGCTCGTAAATAGGCTGCATTGCGGCGTGGCTCGTTGAGCGCATAGGCTTGAACCATTCTGGATTTTTGCTATCAAACCACATCAATATCAATGCCACTATTAATAAAACAGCAGTCATACGAAGCGCGAGTGGCTGGCGAGCAAAAATACTTGGAGTCATAGTTCGTCTAATGTAGAGGTTTTAATGTGAGCATTAGCCAGCACCATATAGCACTATATAGCACTATATAAAAGGCAGTTGATATCAAAAAAAGCTCAGTATCTATCAGATATTGATTGCCTTTATTGATAATATTAAAGGCAACCTTTTTGGCTACCTTCAATGTTATTCATCTACCCTTTCTCATGCCTAGTTATCGTTAACTTCAGCCTTATCTAACATTGCTAGTATGACAATGCTTGATAAACAGTGATTTATACAAAAATCATATTTAGGCTTTTGTTATTGATAAAATCAAGCGCAATACCACCACCACGGCTCACGCAAGTTAATGGATCTTCAGCGACTGTAACTGGTAAGCCTGTCTCTCTTGAGATGAGCTTATCTAGGTCACGTAATAGTGCGCCGCCCCCAGTCAAGACAATACCGCGTTCAGCGATATCTGATGACAACTCTGGTGGCGTCTGCTCAAGTGCTGCTTTTACCGCGCTGACGATACCACTTAACGGATCACTCAAAGCTTTCTGCACTTCTTCTGAGTTGACAGTGAAGGTTTTTGGTACGCCTTCTGCCATGCTACGTCCGCGTACTTCTACTTCTAACTGGCTGTCTTCATTTAGCGCGGAGCCAACTTCTTGTTTGATACGCTCAGCCGTGGTTTCACCAATCACGCAGCCATGAATACGACGTACATGGGTAATAATGGCATCATCAAACATATCGCCACCGATACGGATAGACTCAGCATAGACACAACCTGACAAAGCGATAACGGCAATCTCAGTGGTACCACCGCCGATATCAACGACCATCGAACCGCTGGCTTCATGAACCGGCATGCCAGCACCAATCGCTGCTGCCATTGGCTCTTCTAGTAACAATACTTTGCTGGCGCCAGCTGACGATACCGCTTCACGAATCGCTTTTCGCTCGACAAGGGTAGACTTGCAGGGCACGCAAACCACCACATTAGGCTGTGCCATAAAACGCTTAGCTTTTACCTTGGCGATAAAATGCTTAAGCATTTTTTGCGTCACTTCAAAGTCAGCAATCACGCCGTCTTTTAAAGGGCGGATAGCCGTAATATTGGCAGGCGTACGACCCAGCATCTGCTTGGCATCAATACCAACAGCAGCAACGGTAGGGTTCTGTGTGCGATTGCTTCTTAAAGCGACCACCGTAGGCTCATCGAGCACCACGCCTTTACCAGGAATAAAAATAAGGGTGTTCGCAGTACCGAGGTCGATTGCGATATTATTTGATAAAAATCCAAACAGGTTCATGACTAATATTTCCAGCGTATTACAAATGAGGCAAATGAGAGTGACCGAGGGATTACTCGTCAGTATTGAGCAGGTCGTCTTTAGACATTACCCGTGGCGAGAGTTTATCATCGTAACAAGTCAAACCGAAGCTATAATGATGAAATGAAAAAACTGAGCTAAATTATACCGATTTGGCTCAAAAAAAACACAGATATTTACATCAGTACGCTAGGATTTTGCGCTTATGCGCTAAAAGTTGTTACAAAGTTTGAAATCGCAGACCATACCAGCCGCTTTGATGAAACAGCCTTTAATTCAATCACTCACAAGCAGCTACCGTCTTATGATACTTATTAAGTAATTTGCTTGATAACTTGATTAGCAGCAGCTACCCACTGTAACGTATTTCGTCATTAAATGGGGAGCTATTGACCATCAACTTTTTACTATCCAGTCAGCTTCGCATAATTGCTTATTAAGTTGAGCCTTTTTTAATAGAAGAGTCGTGAATAAAGCCCTTTTAAACAATCTTGTGAGTAAAGATTGTGCTGTAATCAAGTGTCCTACTCTGTAAACTTCGGTCAGATGCTTTATAATAAAGCCACTGTATACTTACATCTTTACATAAGTCACTTATTTTAGTGCTTATCTGTTTTAGTCATATTCTACTCTAACAAAAACTGTCCGTAACTGGAGACACTATGTCACAGCAACCATTAACGTCTGACAACACTGTCAGCCGTGAAGAAATCCTAGAAGTTGCCAACCTTGCCCGTTTAGGTGTCGATGAAAATACTGCCGATAGCTATGCTGCTGATATCTCTAAAATACTTAAGCTGATGAACACGCTTGGTAATGTCGATACCACCGATATCAAACCTTTATCAAACATTCATGAAGCTTGCCAAGATTTGCGTGCTGATGTCGCTAAACACGATATCAATCGTGAACGCAATCAATCGGTTGCCCCTGCTGTCGAAGATGGCTTGTATTTGGTACCGCAAGTGATTGAATAGGCGGCTGTCGCTCTCTGATTTCGTATCTTACTTTATGCTATTAACATTTTGACGGACGACACCTTATGTCTGAACTTCATTTATTAAGTACCCAGCAGCTCATTACTGGTCTGCAAGACAAACAATTTAGCAGCCTTGAGCTGACTGACCACTACATCAAACGTATCAACGCGCTTGATAGCAAGATCAACAGTTTTATCACTCATACCTCTGAGACAGCGCGCGCGCAAGCAAAAGCGGCGGACGAGATGCGTGTACAAGGGGACAAACGCCCATTACTTGGCGTACCCATGGCGCATAAAGATATTTTTTGTACTCAAGGCGTATTGACGACCTGTGGCTCTAAAATGCTGCATAATTTTATCTCTCCTTATGATGCGACCATCGTCACTAACATTGATAAAGCTGGAATGATTAGCCTTGGTAAACTCAATATGGATGAGTTTGCGATGGGCTCAGACAATGAAAGCTCATATTATGGTGCGGTGCACAATCCTTGGAACATAGCGCATGTACCTGGTGGCTCATCAGGTGGTAGTGCAGCAGCCGTTGCAGCAGGATTTGTACCCGTTGCGACTGGTAGTGATACCGGTGGCTCTATTCGTCAGCCTGCCTCATTTTGCGGCTTAACGGGCATCAAACCTACTTATGGTCGCGTCTCTCGCTTCGGTATGATTGCTTATGCCTCGAGTCTTGATCAAGCCGGTAGTATGGGTCGCAGTGCCATGGACTGTGCCTTCCTATTACAGCCAATGATTGGTCATGATCCACGCGATGCGACTTCTATCAAATACGACATGCCTGATTATGTACAAGATTTAAATGACGCTGCTGCCAGCGCTGGTGATAAACCGTTTGCCGGTTTACGCATTGGTGTTGCTAAAGAATACTTTAGTAAAGGACTTGATACTGAAGTCGAACAAGCAGCTCGTGCAGCGTTAAAGAAATATGAAGAACTTGGCGCGACCATTGTAGAGGTGACAATCACCGATCCAGAGATCACCCTTGCTACCTATTATATGCTCGCCCCAGCTGAAGCATCATCAAACCTATCACGCTTCGATGGTGTGCGCTTTGGGTATCGCTGTGAAAACCCTAAAGACTTGATTGACTTATATACGCGCTCGCGTTCTGAAGGCTTTGGTCCTGAAGTACAGCGCCGTATTTTGTCAGGGACTTATGCGCTATCTGCTGGTTACTTTGATGCCTATTACACTAAGGCACAAAAAGTGCGCCGCATAATTATCAAAGACTTCGAAGATGCTTTTGCCAACTGTGATGTGATCGCCAGTCCAACGGCGCCAACAGCGGCTTATAAACTTGGTGAAGACCTTGATCCTGCAACGATGTACCTAGGTGATGTTTATACCATTGGTGTCAACTTAGCGGGTCTACCTGCGCTTAGTCAGCCAGTTGGTTTAACCTCAGCTGGATTGCCTATTGGTTTGCAATTGATTGGACAATATTGGCAAGAGAGCAAATTGCTCTCTACTGCTCATTTATTCCAGCAGCATACAGATCATCATCTGCAACACTCTACCATCGCGAAGGAGACGGTATAATGAATACAGCAACTACTACTGATAACAACGCCGTTCGCAAACACGATGTTCGTAAAGAGCTATTCGTCGATGGTTATGAAGTGGTCATCGGTATCGAGATTCACTGTCAGCTGAACACAGAAAGTAAGATATTCTCGAGCGCGCCGACTGACTTTGGTCACGAGCCAAACAGCCAAGCCAGTATTGTAGATTTAGGCTTACCGGGTGTCTTGCCAGTGCTAAATGCTGGTGTGGTTGATCGTGCGCTAAAATTCGGTATCGGCGTCAACGCTGAGCTGGGTCTATTTAATACTTTTGACCGCAAAAACTACTTTTACCCTGATTTACCGAAAGGCTATCAAATCACCCAGATGGCCAACCCTATCGTTGGCGAAGGCTATATAGATGTCGTGGTCAATGAAGGTGAAAAGAACGAATATCCAAAACGTATGGGTATCACCCGCGCGCATCTAGAAGAAGATGCTGGTAAATCAGTACACGATGCCGTCGATGGTATGACGGGCGTGGATCTAAACCGCGCTGGTACGCCTTTGATTGAAATCGTCTCTGAACCTGATATGCGCTCAGCTCACGAAGCACTGGCCTATATCAAAGCCATTCATCAGCTGGTCACGTGGCTAGGTATCTCAGATGCTATCATGGCAGAAGGCTCATTCCGCTGTGATTGTAACGTCTCTATCCGTAAACCTGGTGCTGAGTTGGGGACGCGTACTGAGCTTAAGAACTTAAACTCGTTCCGCTTCATCGAGCGTGCCATCAATCGCGAAATCGAGCGTCAGATTGACATTTTAGAAGACGGCGGTAAAGTTGTACAAGCAACGATGCTTTATGACCCAGAGCGCGACGAAACTCGTGTTATGCGTACCAAAGAAGACGCCAATGATTATCGCTACTTTCCTGATCCTGACTTGCTACCTGTGCGTATCGAGCAGCATACGGTTGATAGCATTCGTGCAGCGATGCCTGAGCTACCGGTTGCCCGCCGTGCGCGTTTTGAAGAAGCGCTTGGTCTTTCAGAATATGACGCTCGTATTTTGACTGGTAGCCGTCAAATTGCTGATTACTTTGAAAATGTGGTCGCAGAAGTTGGGCAAGCAGATGCCAAAATGGCAGCTAACTGGGTAATGGGCGACCTACTCGGTGCGTTGAATAAAGATGATAAGGAAATTACTGACTCCCCTATCAGCGCCAAGCAATTGGCTGGTATGCTATCACGCATCAAAGACGATACCCTATCTGGCAAACTGGCTAAGAAGGTCTTTAGTGCCTTATATGAGCGCGAAGGTGGCGATGCTGATGATGCAGCAGATAAAATCATCGAGGAAAAAGGTCTTAAGCAAGAAACCGATACGGGCGCTATCAAAGCCATCGTTGAAGACGTCATTGCTAAAAATGCAGCGATGGTTGAAGAGTATCGCGGCGGTAAAGAAAAAGCCTTCAATGGTTTAGTTGGTCAAGTAATGAAAGCCAGTCGCGGTAGTGCCAATCCACAGCAAGTCAACCAAATTCTGAAAGAGTTACTGGGTTAAGGTTGACTGCTCATTGGTTATACTGGCTATGATATATAAAATGCCATTGTAGATTTTGGCTGAAATAAATAGCTCTTGCAATATACATAATTTTGCGTAAAATAGTCAGTCATTCGGGGCGTAGCGCAGTCTGGTAGCGCACTACACTGGGGGTGTAGTGGTCGCAGGTTCAAATCCTGCCGTTCCGACCAAACATAGTAATAAAGAGAAAAGCCAATCATTGTTTTCAATGGTTGGCTTTTTTTGGGTTAGATTTATAAGGTTTGTGTCTACATCTTAGGTAAGAGATGAGGTAAACTCAGATTTTTATTAAAGTATAAGCAGTTCTGTAAGGTTAACGCTTCGAATAATAGTGATTTATGCTTATTTTGGAAAGATGTAAGGATTTGAATTATGCAATATAGTCTTAAGGGTAAAGAGTATTACTCACAGTTTAATAATTGCGACAATATTAAAAATAATTTTGATTATTTGACTGTGCCTGAAGCGGCAATTTTATGGTGTGGTATTCCTAGAAGTGAATTAGCTACTGAATTGACTCAATGTACTCCTAAAGGAGATGGAAACGCATTGTCCCGAAGTATTGTTAAGCACCCATATGTTCAATGTGTTGAACCTAGATGTGAAATACTTCATCAGGCCTTTGAGGATGGTAAGTTAAAAATGGGCAGAGATGGCGGTAAAGGTTACTATAAATATGATATCAAGGATAAAAAAGAAGCTGACTCTGGGAGTAGTGATATAGGTCATATTAATCCTGAACGACGAACTATAAAAGTAACTGACTTAAAAGAATTTATTGCCGAATATCATGCTGACGACATGCCTAAAACTTTATTCTCCGATATTGATATTCATAAATTAAAACCGATTACTCATGATGATTACTCATCTCTACTAGCTAAAAATCAGGCTTTAGAAGCACGTTTGGAAAAGGCTAAGGAAGTTTATGTCCAACAGAGAAAAGAAATATCAGACCTTGAAAGCAAAAGTGAACAAGCTGCACTCGCAGTCAATCCAGCCGATGATTTAGAAAAAGTACCGCATCAAGCATATAGAGCTTTAGATAGGGTAATGTATGCAATGGCTAAACTTACTAATCTGGATAATGCCGAACCATATAGCCAAAACAACCCATCTTTGAATGCTAGCATTACCACTATATTACAAAACGATGGTTTAACGCTCGAATATCAAGCCGTAGGCAAATGGCTGTCACGTATTAACGATATAAAGCCACTAAATTAATCTACTATAGATAACTTGCTATCTACTATAGAACCTACGCAAACCCCCACACCATAAACTAGCAACAATAAGCCGTATCAATCAAGTTACGGTAAATTATGGAGCTAGATAATGACTCAGCAAGATTACACCCCACCTCATTTAGAACAGCAGTCACCTTATAATGAATCCAGCAACTTACCAAAATGGCTACTGCCAATACTAAAAACGGTATTCAGTATCCTATTACCTTACTTTCTATCGCCGCCTGATATTAGTATTCATATCCATCACATTAATATCATGTTTTAAGTCCAAAAGACTAAGCATTACCCTAGCCGATACTCGTGTCCTATAGACTTTTATAGAGCGAGCCGTTAGGGTAAATGCTACATCTTTGCATTGGTTCACTTTATGTCAGAGCCTATCGCTCAGCCCTTCTCGACTTACCTTATAGATGACGCACCTTGGGACGTATACCAGCGACCTTATGTGCGTGATTTAGCGTATGTGCTTGCCTGCCCTAACGTCTTAACGGAATGGCTGGACTTTGCGCCGCATCAGAATACACATACCGTGTCGGTTCATAGCGCACACTTTTGGCAATCGCAGTTTGCGGTGTATCAGCAGCGGTTAAGAGAGCTAGATAGCACCAATGACTATCAGGCGCTAACCCGCTATTTACTTAAGCGTCCAAGCCCCAATCGCTTAGGTTTTCATTTCGAAGGCTTACTGTCATTTTGGTTAGAGGATGGATTTGCGCGCGAACTACATCCGTACGAAACACTCGCTAATAATGTGCAATTATTTAACGGCAAGCAGACGACGGGTGAGCTGGATTTAATCTTATATAATCATGCAGAAAATCTGGTCGAGCATTGGGAACTGGCTATTAAGTTCTTTATGGGATCAGCACCGTTTGAGCCGGAGAACTGGGTTGGCATCAACTCCAAGGACAATTTACAGCGCAAAATGACTCACATGCAAACCAAGCAGTTTCGCACCGTATGGGTAGATACGGAAAAACATGGTCAAATTAAAATTGATAAGCGCTATGGCGTGATAAAAGGGCGATTCTTTTTGCCGATAAATACCTGTAATTTTACTTATCCGTCTTGGCTGACACCAAGCTTTCCGATACACGAATGGTGCGATAAAGATGATAGCGCTAGTCTTTCGACAATTGATATAACCGCATTGCGTGCCGCCCATTACATTGAATGGTTTAGTAAACGCGACTTTTATGATGACCGTCAGTCGCCACTGAACAATTCTAAAAACGATATATTAAAAACAGGTTTATATTTTGCAGGCGATAGACCTATTGTTATTTATCCTAAGCAGACCGAACAAGTAGAAAATAAACTTTAAGCTTTTATCATCATCTTAATAGCTTTTAATAACTCTCAATCACTTGCATCAGCTCATATCTCAGCATGTCGGCACTCGGCATGCGCTCCGCATGAAAACGCACGATAGCAATACCCGCACTGGCAAGCGCCTTGTCTTTTTTGTCATCGGCTTTTTGCCTTGCTTTACTGCTATGTGTCCAATCATCAAGCTCGATGGCAACCAAGGTAGTCTGCGCATCAATATCAACAATCACATAATCAACACTTTGGCGGCAGATACGATTGAACCAAAAACTGCGCTCAGACGTCTCATTACTGTTCGCTTCAATAATCCGTGACAGCTGTACTTGCACAAAAATATGATATTCCGGTAATGCATTTTTTAACTTATTAAAAAATATCACTTCAGTAGGGGTCATGATAGGCATCGGCGCAAACGGCCAAATAGCCAACTCATCACCGCGTACAGGCGGCAGATCTGGTTCAACAGCTTGTTTATTAGAAAATAATTTTGGTAAGGTAATCAGCCCCAAAAAGCCAACTGCCAATATTAAAAATATAGCGCCAAATGACATGGTTTTACCTTATGCAATATCTAAGCAGTTAGATAGCTTGCCTATATGCTAGCCTAGCTAACATAACAAACTACCTTTAACTGCAGCAGGTCGACCCTTATGGGCTAACAGGTTATACAGAGAGAAACAAAAATGGTGCTCATGGTAGCTAAGTATGAGCAAATGGACAAACACTAAAACGAAAACACGACAATAGATGTCGTGTTTTAATTATAAAGCATCAAATGATAATATATGAAAGCACTCTCATTAAGATTTTAGCTGCTACTTCATTATCATGCGTTTAGCATTTTAACAACATCTAGCGCCAGTATAATACCCAAGCACTGGTGGTATTCACTTTAGGGTCACTATTAATCTTATCCTTCAAGGCTAAAGCGGCTACTTTACCACGCTCAGGACCGACAATAACCCGTACACCGCGACTCGTCGGGCTGGTCTTAACTTGATAACCTGCAGATTGGAATTTTTTTGCCATCTCATCCGCTTTGGATTGGTCGTTTGCTAACGCTACTTGTACCCCAAAGCTACCTTTAGCATCGGTTTCTTTGACTTCTTTACGGGCTTCACTGAGTTTTTGCTGAGCATCACGTTTAGCGTCTGCTGACTTTTTCACTAAAGCTTCTTCTCTTTGACGCTTTTCTTCACGTGCCTGTTCAGCCGCTGTTGCTTCTCGCTCTAAACGCTCTACCTGCTTACGCGATGGGATCGTAATGGTTTGACCAAGATTTAGCGATGTTGATGGTGAGAGATTATTGGCTTGAGCTAAGACTTCTACCGGCATATCGTACTGGCGTGCCAGTTTAATCAGCCCATCTCCTCTTTTGACTTGATAGTCAGAGGGCGACTTAGGTGGGGTCTTTTTTGCGGCTTCATCCGCCTCGCGCTTTTTTTGCGCAGCTACTTGCGCTTCAGCCTGCTTTTTAACGTCTGCTTCTTTTTTGCTATCTGCTAATTTCTTAGCAGCAGCTTGCTCTCTAATAGTTGCTTGTCTTTCAGCTGCCTGCTGCTCCGCTAGTGCTTTCTTCTTTGCTTCAGCACCATCAGCGGAATTAGTGGACGCCTCTGCACTAGAAGGCGCTGATATAGGTGTTGCAAGTGTGTTCTTCGTCGCCTCTTCATTAGTACTGTTAGTATCAACGTTATCTTCGATACTTGGTGTGGTGCTCGCCAGATATTGCTGACTTTCAGCGCGTGCTTTTGCCAATGCTTGCGCCTCTGCCGCTTCTTGTTCAGTTAAGAACTGCTGAGCACGCTTTTCTTGTTCTGCAACGCGAGCGGCACGCTCTTTTTGTTTTTGTGCCAAGATACGTTTTTCTGTTTCGATATCTGTTGTCAGTGGTTGTACAGACGTAGGCTCAGCACTCGGTTGATCGATCATTGCCGATGCTGGCTGTGATTTATTGGTATCACCAATTTGTTGTACCATGGCGTATAGCATCACGCTACCACCGATAATCATCCCAATGCCCAATAAGGCTTGTCTCGAAAAATTCATCCGTTTACGTCTCTTAGTTGGTAATAAGGTTGATTGGGCGGCGCGGTTATTGTTTTAAACTATATTATAGATAGCTTAAATCAGCAAGCCATTAGCGCCAGTTGCTTCCATCCGTTTTAATACTAATGCGCTAGGTTTTAATCACTTTGATTATAAAGCATATTTTTCATGCTGTCTGCCACCACGCTATTACTAAGACTAACATCAAACAGTCAATGTTTTAACGTAAATTATCGCGTTTCAAGCGTAGACAATGCCTCTCCAATCGTATGAAAAGAGCCACAGACTACGATTAAATCTTGTGGCTGACTGGCATTTATAATCGCATGAGTGGCTTCTTGCAAACGCGCAAACTCATGTATCTGAGAATCATCGACATAGCTCGCTAAGATACCTTGCAAATGCTCCGTAGTGGCAGCACGTGGATAATCAATTTCAGCGATGAACCAATCACTGATTGGTAAGCCTGCTGTCGTCAAACGCTGCACCACTTTATTAATATCTTTATCACCTAGCATAGAAAACAACATTTTAATGGTAGCAGGTTCACCTGAAGTTTGATTAACTTGTTCAGATGTACTTTGCTGTGTTAAATGCTGCTGCCAAAGCGGCACTAACTGTGCCAATAAAAACTCAACGCCTTGATCATTATGCGCCACATCAAATAGCCAATGACGCTCATGGACTTCACGATAATCGAAGCGACCGGCAAGCTTAACTGTTTTTAGCGCTTGCTCTATAGCATTGGTATCGACGTCTAAGGGACTTGCAAGTACTGCTGACAGAGCATTGGCAGTATTGGTCAATGACAGTGCGGGTCGAGGCAATTGTAGAGTGACAGCGGCATTGCTATATTGCCACCTAGTCGAATTATTTTCACAATAGCTGAACTCTTTACTGACTTGATAACAAGTCGCCTGATGCTTATCTATCGCTTGCTGTACGCTATTTGGCATCTCTGTAGCACCGTAAATGACGCTAATCCCATCACGTAAAATACCTGCTTTTTCCGCTCCGATGGCTTCCACATTATCACCCAACCAATCAACATGATCGATGGCAATATTGGTAATCACTGCCATATCAGGGTCGATGATATTGACCACGTCTAAGCGACCGCCCAGCCCTACTTCTAACACCCAAACATCGCAATCCGCTTCCGCGAATATCAACAATGCTGCCAGTGTTGTCATCTCAAAAAATGACAATGTTAAATCACATTGCAACCGTGCCGCTTCTACCTTGCTAAAGGCAGCAATCAGGGTTTCATCGCTGACCATCTCGCCATCGATCCGTACCCGCTCGTTAAAGACGCTCAAGTGCGGCGATTGATATAAGGCAGTTTTATATCCTGCGGCTTGGCACATCTGCGCGATGACCGCAGTCGTCGAGCCTTTGCCATTAGTACCTGCAACCGTAAATACATAGGCGTCATCTTTGGCTGATTGTACGACTCCCAATGCCTCAGCAACTGGCAGTACTCGTGACAGCCCCATATCTATCGCCGAGACATGAATCTGCTGCATATAATTCAGCCATTCGGTTAAAGTGGCTTGGTTGTCAGGGGTACTACTGGGGCTACGAGACACTAAAGAATCAGACATGGACAGAACCTATATCAAAGTTTGAGATAAAAGATAAAACTTATATAAAAAAATAAAAACAGTATGACTAGCTTGCTACAAAGCAAAAATAGCATTTACCGTTATACACGATAAATGCTATTCATTAGTTTTACATATTTGGCAGATATTAGCACGCCGCTCGATCATTATGCAGCGAAATTATAAAACAGCTGCTTGAATCTAACCCACGTGTTTTTATTTTTACTATCTACTGAACATCAACATTGGGTACGCTACACAGTTTCGCCAGCAGACGATAAATGGTATCAATCATTTGATGACGATGTACCACTTCGTCAACCACACCATGCTCTAGCAAAAACTCTGCACGTTGAAACGGCTCTTCTAGTGTCTCACGTACTGTCTGTTCAATCACACGCTTACCAGCAAAGCCAATCATAGCTTTTGGTTCTGCTAAGTGAATGTCACCAAGCATCGCAAGAGATGCGGTCACACCGCCATAAACAGGATTGGTCAGTACCACGATATATGGCACGCCAGCAATTCTCAAACGCTCAATTGCTGCTGCTGTTCTTGCCATTTGCATGAGTGATAGCAAGCCTTCTTGCATACGCGCACCACCAGAGGCAGCGAAACAGACCAAAGGTACTCTGTCTGCGAGGGCTTTTTCGGCAGCTTGGACAAATCGGTCGCCAACCACTGAGCCCATAGAGCCACCCATAAATCGAAAGTCAAAGGCACAAGTTACGATATCGAGATTGCGCAATTTGCCATATAGCACAATCAGCGCTTCACTCTCTTTCGTTTTTTCTTGTGCTTCTGCCATGCGACTTGGATACGGCTTACTGTCTACAAACTTTAGCGGGTCTTTGGCGGTAAACTCTTGCCCAAGCTCGCCTTCTACTTGATCGAGCAGCCAGTTCAAGCGCTCACGAGCACTCATTGGCAGATGATGGTCACAATGCGGGCACACGTAACAGTTAAAAATCAGCGCTGTATTAGTAATGATCGAATGGCAGCTGCTGCATTTTGTAGAAGGCTCTGTCTCTACAGCGGTCAATTGCGCCGTTAGTTGCTGTTTGATACCCGGAATCGGGCGCTCAAACCATGATTGACCAGCTTTATTGCCATTTTGCTGTAGGCTTGTACTATCGTTATTTATATCAGGTTTTGTCATCGTATCAGTCATATTATTCGCCATTATCTAAGGCTTATTGGCAAGCTCACTTGTGCACTTGTCCGTAAGAGTCCATTTATAAGAATCAGTTTAATCGTCACATATCCTCATGACTTTAGCAATTATAAGGCACGCTAATGCATAACTGTGACCATTTATATGTGATGTTAGTTTACACACGTAAACTAACTTTAGCAAAGCCATTTGCCTGTGTCTTTATAAACATTGTTATAAATACCCTCATAAATATTGTGACGATAACTTGCCCAACTGTTTGAGCGGGTGCTTATAAACTATCGAGTGCGCCGCGTAACTCATCCATTTTTGCCATAATTTTTTGCTGAGCATTAGCGACTGCAGTGATATCATTGGCATCGATATCAGCAAAGTTCTGTACCAATGCACTACCGACGATAATACCATCCGCATGAGCACCAATTGCTTTGGCAGAAGTTGCATCACGAATACCAAAGCCCACACATACTGGCAAATCTGTCTCTGCTTTAATGGCCTGTACTTGCTTTGCAACATCGTCAGTATCTAGCGTTGCTGAACCCGTCACGCCTTTTAAAGACACGTAGTAGATATAACCACCGCAATGGGTCAATACTTGCTGACGACGTTCAGCCAGCGTAGTTGGTGATAATAAGAAAATCTCATTCATCGCGTGCTCAGTCAAATGCTGGGTAAAGCTACCCGCTTCTGCTGGCGGCAAATCAACCATCAAAATACCATCGACGCCTGACTGCTCACATAAAGAGACAAAGTTATCATAACCGATAATCTCTACTGGATTAAGGTAACCCATCAGGATAATTGGCGTCTGCGTATCTTGCTGACGGAACTCTTTGACCATCTTTAGTGCATCACGAGTGCTCGTACCCGCTGCTAATGCACGCTCGCCTGCCAATGCTACTGTAGGACCATCTGCCATTGGGTCAGAAAATGGTAAGCCCACTTCAATCATATCTGCGCCATGCTTGACTAAATCATGCAGCAAGCCAACAAAGTTGCTTGGATTGGGATCGCCTGCCATCACATAAGGGATGAGTGCTTTTTTATTTTGTGCTTTTAGGGTTTCAAAGGTGCTTTCAATTCGGGTCATAGTGGTCTCTTAATTATTATAAACTGGCTCATTTGACCCTTTATTTAATAATAACGGGTCAAATCAGTAATTTTTCTTCCAAGGAATAATCCAGTTGTTACTAAAAAGTAGCTATTAAAGCTCAATCCCTTCTGCCTTCATCACCGAATGCAAATCTTTATCACCGCGACCAGACATATTGACGATAATGGTTTGATCAGGCGTCATCGTTTTAGCCAGCTTTAGTGCATAAGCAACCGCATGAGCAGATTCAAGCGCCGGAATGATGCCTTCTTTACGCGTGACTTCATGGAAACCTTCTAACGACTCCTTATCGGTACAACCAACATATTCAACACGCTTCATATCTTTTAAGAAGCTATGCTCAGGACCAACACCAGGGTAATCAAGACCAGCTGAGATAGAATGGGTTTCTTGGATTTGACCTTCATCATCGGCCATCAAGTAAGTACGGTTACCGTGTAATACACCAATACGACCAGCAGCTAATGGTGCAGAATGACGACCCGTCTCAATACCATCACCTGTTGCTTCCACGCCATACATTTTAACGTCATTATCATTTAAGAAGTCAAAGAATAGACCAATGGCATTTGAGCCGCCGCCAACACAAGCGACTAGCGCATCTGGTAATTTACCCGTCATTTGCAGATGTTGCACACGCGCTTCTTTACCAATAATTGCTTGGAAGTCGCGTACGAGTAACGGATAAGGATGCGGACCTGCAACCGTACCAATAATATAATATGTGCTATCCACATTGGTAACCCAATCACGCATGGCTTCATTCATCGCATCTTTGAGAGTACGTGAGCCAGATGTTACCGGCACAACTGTCGCACCAAGTAAACGCATACGATAGACGTTCATCTTTTGACGCTCAACATCGTCCGCGCCCATATAAACGATACACTCTAGTCCCAAACGCGCGGCAATCGTCGCCGTCGCAACGCCATGTTGCCCTGCTCCAGTTTCTGCAATAATACGTTTTTTGCCACTCATTTTGGCAAGGAGCGCTTGACCAATAGTATTATTGACCTTATGCGCGCCAGTATGATTAAGATCTTCACGCTTAAAGTAAATCTGCGCACCGCCAATCTCATCACTTAGACGCTTGGCATGATAGAGAGGCGTTGGGCGTCCAACATAGTTGACCAAATCATTGTGATATTCTTCCCAAAATGCAGGGTCTTTTTTGACTGTGTTATATAACGTTTCTAGCTCTTCTAACGCTGCCATCAAGGTTTCAGAGACAAAGCGTCCGCCGTGGACGCCAAAATGTCCTCGCGCATCAGGATACTGGTTAAAATCTTGCACGCTTTCTGGATTAGTAAAGCTATTAATAGCGTGTGCGGTGGCAGATACATCTTTGTTAGCGACATGACTCATGGTAATTCCTACTGTAATAAGTGGTATTTTTTAGGATATCTGTTTTTTAGAAAAACTATAGGGAAAACTGTTTACATAGTTTGCTTTGGCAATTTGACAGCAGTAAAGCTAACTACTTATATTCGAAGATTCGCTAAGCGTCTCGTTTTGCCATCGGTCGCGTTTGACTGATTTCATAAAGGCATGCATTTTGCCAACGTCTTTTTTGCCTTTATCAGACTCAATCCCACCGCTGACATCAACGGCATAAATTGGTAAGTCATAAGTGGCAGCGACATTATCGGCATCAAGTCCACCGGCTAAGATAATCGGTAGTGAGCTGTCATTCGGTATCAGACTCCAGTCAAAGCGTGCGCCTGTACCGCCATACTTATGCTGATGGTAGGCATCTAGTAAAATGCTGCTTGCGCCTGCTGCGGCAAAACTGTCAATTTGCATATTCACACTCTCAAGCGCATCCTGTTCAGTATTGACACGCAACGCTTTAATCCAACGTTTATTGACGAGATTTGCCAGCTGACGGCACTGCTCGGGCGTTTCATCGCCATGAAATTGGATAATATCAAAAGAGACATGATTTGCCAGTTCAATAAGCTCATCTTCAGGCATATTGACGACCAAAGCCACCACACTGATAAAAGCCGGTACTGCAGCACTCAATATTTGCGCCTGCTCGATTGTAACCGCACGAGGACTTGGCGGATAAAATACAAAGCCAATGGCGTCCGCATTGAGTTTAACAGCAGCTTTAATATCATCAAGTTGAGTAAATCCACAAAACTTAACGTGCATGAGGTAACCTTGCGAAAGACTGAATATGATGATTTGTTAATAAAGGAGCAAATCAATTGCATCCAAAAACTTATCCTAGCATACTTTTATTCATAGTTTTGTTTATGATTGCGATTGATTAATATGGGAATAGATGAATGTCTAAAACGGCGGTAGCGATAAAAAATAATTCACACAACAAAGTCGAGGATAGTCATCAGTTTCATTATCTCATGTGGTTTCGCCGTGATCTACGCGTTCATGACAATACTGCTTTGGCTGCCATTTGTGAGCGTGCAAACGAAGACAATGCTCAGCTCAGCGCGGTATTTTTTCTTACCCCTGAGCAGTGGCAGGCACATGACATGTCGCTTACACAGCTTGATCATATTGCGCGAACACTTCCTATCCTCGCAGAAAAACTGCATCAGTTGAACATCATTTTAACCGTGCAGGTCTGCCCTAGTTTTACTGATTGTATAGTTACGTTGAGCGCATTATGTGAGTCAAATAATATCAGCTGCGTAATGGCAAATCATGAGTACGAAGGTAATGAGGTTGCGCGGGATGAACTGTTAACCAAACAACTTGCAAACAACGAAATTGAGTTTATCCGCTGGCATGACCAATGTATCTTACCACCGAAAAGTATCACTACCAATGATGACAGCATGTATCAAGTGTTTACCCCATTTTATAAAAAATGGCGGCATACCTTGGAGGTTAGTGACATACAAATTCATACAGCACTTGCCATCATAGATAATAAACAAGTTAATTTAACATTATCAGAACACAGTGCAAACACTACTCAAGATATAGAAGCATTGTGCAAAAAAACTGTCCACGACTATCAAGAATATCTACAAACTCATGAATCCTATCAAAATATAGATACGGACAAGCAAATTAGCCAAGCGCGCCTTGCTTATCCTGCTGGCGAAGCGGAAGCCTGTCATCGATTAGAGCACTTTATCGCGGATGATATCGATAACTATGATGTGAGCCGTGATGTGCCGAGCTTACAGGCGACCAGTCAATTATCAACCTATCTTACTATTGGCGCAATCAGTCCCAGACTTTGCTACTTACAAGCTACTCAGGCACTAGGGAAATTACGTAGAAATGATGGTGACAACTTTGACAGCGGTGACAATAACGACATCAACCGCTGGATAAGCGAGCTGGCTTGGCGAGATTTTTATCGCCATGTTTTAGACTATAAACCTGAGCTTATCCGCCATCAAGCTTATAAATATGAGACTGATAAGAAAATCAACTGGTCATATGATGAAGATGCTTTTGCAGCATGGCGTGAGGGCAAAACGGGTGTGCCATTAGTCGATGCAGCGATGCGCTGCCTTAATGCGACAGGCTTTATGCACAATCGCTTGCGCATGGTTACCGCGATGTTTTTGACCAAAGATTTATTGATTGATTGGCGCTGGGGTGAGCGTTACTTTATGCAACAGCTGATAGACGGTGACTTTGCGTCTAATAATGGTGGCTGGCAGTGGAGCGCATCAACAGGTACAGATTCTGCGCCCTATTTTCGTATTATGAATCCCTTTAGCCAAGCTAAAAGCCATGATACTGAGGGAATATTCATTAAGACTTGGCTGCCTGAATTAAAACCGATTCCTACCAGCATTTTGCATAGAGAGGATAAAATGCGCAAGGCTCTGAGTAAGAATGGTACCTTTGCAGATATTGATTATCCTGTGCCAATCGTTGAGCATAAACTGGCACGACAATTAGTGATTGCTGAATTTAAAAAAGAGTAATATCTATAGTTAAAATATCTCAAAAAACGCTACAGTGCTGCTGGTATAAATTTTCTGCAGCCTCTGTCTGCGTAGGCACAGCAAGCAAGAAAAATGAATATCAGCAGTACTTGATGTATCGATATTACTTTTCCCTGACTATATAGTCAGATAAAAATAAAAATGTTATGAACATTTAAACGCGCTATTGGTATAAATTTTACTGGCGTGCTGCGTTCCCAGAGGCTGCGCAAAATTCATACCAATAGCGCTATAACACTTTCGTAATAAACTCACTATACAACCATTATCTGCTGAGAATTGGTTTGGTTATTTGTTAACCGTAGCAGTCGCCGATGCTGAAGCGACTAACGGCATTTGACACGAGCCAGCACCTTGCGTGGTGACCGTCACTACTGCGCCAGTTAATGCAAATAACTGCTGTAACTGAGTTTGCGCGTTATCTAACGCCATTGTCATGACATCACCGCGGCAAGCACGTTCAAGCACCTCGGCTTTTGCCATGCTTTGTGCTTGTTTTAGAATTTTTGGATCGACTTGCATCATACCAAAAGCCCCCGTTTGCCAATCGTAAATCTCGATATCATCTAGATAGACTGAAAATATCTCTGATGGCGGCAGCGTAATATTAATTTGGGGCATAATAGAAACGGAGGCATTAACATCAGCGTTTTCAGCATCATTTACTTCCGACTCGGTAGGCTGTATCACTTGTACCATCTCAGGTGTCAATGCGCTCAAGTCAATGCCCGCCTCTACGCGACCACGAGCAATAAATAGCGCCTTTTGCTCGTCTTGCCATAGCTTCATCCAACTGCCTGAACGCTGACTAGTAATCACCGTATCAACGCTGAATGCCACCGTCTCCAAACGATTCAACTTCTGAATTTGTGTCACCACACCCTCACGAGTGATGGTTTCTATGGGCTCTTCTTTGGTAATATTCTGCACAGTATAGATAGCGAAAATGACGGCTGCGAGACTAGCAAGCAATACGATCCACGACATCATAGCGATAGATTTTTTCGCTTTTGAATCAGTCGTATCAAGAGGATTTCGATTATCAGAACTGTTCATATAAACACCTTTATGGTTTTATCATAATTTTATCGATTATTTTTATAACTATAGTCTATTCCAAATAGAACAGATACGTTATATTCCAACGCGGAACTGGGATGAATTTTTTTAATGCTGAATTCACTATACCTATCATTGGAACTACACAAAAAATCACGTACTAAATAATAAATGCTATTTTTAAGCAGCAACTTCAAGTAATGACTACCAATACCCTACATAATCACTCATGATGTCATCTTCAAAAAACTTCTTTTTATTTGCTATAAATACATTTAGAACTGGTAAATAATCGAGTTATAGCTGTCTCATTCAGCCCTTTAAGTAACCTTCGCTCTGAAAAAACAAAAAGTCATTGCGTCTTAGGCGAACTTTACCTAACATAGTCAGGTTGTATGCTTAAAATATCGGTATACAGGTATTTTTCGAGCTTTATGCTAAAAACAGTGCTCGATGAAGTCTGATATTTTTATACAAAATAATATGTTATATCCTTTTTTAAATGCTGTTTACGAACGCACTGCTCACTAGCGTACTGTCTGTTGTAGTGCTTTCTAGCTAGGGCATGTCCTACACTATTACCAAGTAATAACAGGTAATCTTGCGTCGGCTATCAAACCACACGCTCAACATCCTACTATTTCTTATTTATTTTATCGTCGATAAGGTTCCGCTTTATTTATGAAAGCCAGTCAATTTTTATTTGCCACGCTAAAAGAAACACCCAGTGATGCAGATATCGCTTCAAGCCAATTAATGGTTAGAGCCGGTCTGATTCGCAAAATCGCTTCTGGATTATATATCTGGTTGCCAATGGGTTTGCGCGTATTGCAAAAAGTCGAGCGTATCGTTCGCGAAGAGATGCAAAATATCGGCGCTCAAGAAGTGCTTATGCCGATGACTCAGCCTGCTGAACTTTGGCAGCTGACCGGACGTTTTAACGACTATGGTCCTGAGCTACTACGCTTTAAAGACCGTCATGACCGCGATTTTGTATTGGGACCGACGCACGAAGAAGTCATCACCAATCTTGCCCAAGGCGAGCTGCGCAGTTATAAGCAATTACCGATTACTTTTTTTCAAATTCAAAATAAGTTCCGTGATGAGATTCGTCCACGCTTTGGTGTGATGCGCGCACGCGAATTTACCATGAAAGATGCTTATTCCTTCCACGTTGACCAAGCATCACTGGCAAAGACGTATGATGAGATGTATGACGCTTATACGCGCATATTCACGCGCTTAGGTCTTGATTTCCGTGCTGTACAAGCAGATACTGGCTCAATCGGCGGCTTTGCCTCACACGAGTTTCATGTCCTAGCAGACAGCGGCGAAGATGATATTGCTTTCTCTGATTCGTCTGAGTATGCTGCCAACGTCGAGCTTGCAGAATCTGTGAGTATGGCAGAACGCCAGCCTGCAACGATGGCTCGCGAGAATATTGATACCGTCAATATGCCAACCTGTGAAGCCGTTGCTGAGCACTTAAACGTTCCGCTTGCTACAACTGTCAAAACATTGATTGTGCAAGGTCATACACCAGAAGGTGAGCCACAGCTTATCGCTGTGGTATTACGCGGCGACCATACACTAAACACCATAAAAGCCGAAAAAATTGAAGAAGCCAATGTCCCTTTAATGATGGCAACGGAAGAAGAGCTAAAAGCCGCTGGTCTGCATAAAGGCTATATCGGCGTTGAGCTTAATATGCCCGTCTTTGTAGATCGTGCAGCAGCGGCATTGTCCGACTTTGTCTCTGGCGCCAATGAAATTAACAAGCACACGACAGGTATGAATTGGGAGCGTGACGCGCATATCACCCGTATTGTTGATATTCGCAATGTACACGAAGGCGATCCTTCTCCTGATGGTAAAGGTACGCTACAGATCAAACGTGGTATCGAAGTCGGTCATATCTTCCAGTTGGGTGATAAGTACTCACAAGCGATGAACTGCACGGTATCAGGCGAAGATGGCAAGCCGGTCACTTTGATGATGGGTTGTTACGGTATTGGCGTCAGCCGTATTATCGCTGCTGCTATTGAGCAAAACAACGATGAAAACGGCATTATGTGGCCATCAACACCAGATATTAGTGATTCTTTAGCACCTTTTGAAGTCGCTATCGTGCCAATGAAATCAAAAGAAGACACCGTTATGGAAACAGCAACGGCATTGTACGAGGAGCTAAAAGCTCTTGGTATCAATGTATTGCTTGATGACCGTAATGAACGCCCAGGCGTGAAGTTTGCTGACCTTGAGCTGATTGGGATTCCGCATCGTATCGTAGTATCTGACCGTAACTTGGCAGAAGACAAGTACGAATACGTTAATCGCCGTGATAGTGAAAAGCAACTACTTAGCCGTGATGAAGTAATTGCTAAAGTCAGCGGTAAATAGTGCAACGATAAAATTAGTACCATAAAAAGCGCCTATCTCAGTATATGAGATAGGCGCTTTTTTATTCTTAGAGGTTTATTTAAAAACCATTCATAATGCTTTTATTATTGACGAATCAAACGACTAGGCACAGGCAATAATGCAATATCGCTGACACGACAAGGATTGATATCAATACCACCTCGACGTGTATACCAAGCACGAACCATGAGCTCACTTGGCTCATAGTATTGACTCAAATCAGCAAATATCTGCTCGACACATTGCTCATGAAAGCCATTATGCTGACGGAAACTTAATATATAACGCAGCATATTTGCGTTATTAACTGGCTTATTACTGGTTATCGAAACTGCCAATGTCCCCCAATCTGGCTGATTGGTCACCGGACAATTACTACGTAATAGATTAGAATAAAAGCTAAAAGTTTTACCCTCTGATATTTTAGCATCACTTGTATTACGTTCTAATAATGACGCATCAGGATGCAGCGTTAATGCTACTTTCTCAGTACTGTCCGCTAGTGCATCATCAATACAAATGCCATCAGGCTGAGCGATCAATAGCCCTGAATGCTCATCCTCTAAGTCAAACAATTCAACATTAACTTCAGCTTGTACGCATTTCGACAAATCTTTCGCTATCAGCGTTTGTACTGTTTCCAAACTACCAAATTCAGTAAAGTTGATACTATTTAGATAAAGCTTCAATGACTTTGATTCAACAATAAATGGCGAGCTTGCCGGAATGCCAAAGCGTGCTATCGCAACCTGCGATATACCTTGCTCATTTAACCATGACAGCTCAAATGCCTGCCACCAATCGAAACCTACCTCTAGCTTATCATCCTGCCAACCAATGACCTCTCGCCCCATACTACGAGCAATCGGATATAACGTCTCTGGACTATACTCAGTTGGATAATCAGTGGTTTGTTCACCCAAGATACCGTGGATACTCATTGGTATTTCCTAATAGTAATGATTGAAATTAAATAACATTTAAAGTTTTAGTAAGATTATTAACCAGTTCAAGTGCTCGAACGGGATGAAAGATTTATATAAACCTTATTCTTCCTACAGACGTACGCGCGAGCCGTCACTTAATAGTCGATAGGCAATGGTATAAAATATCGCACAAAAAGCAAAAATAGCACCCATTGAATACCAGACATTGACGTCAGAATAGCCCAAAATCCCGTAGCGGAATGAGTTGACCATATAAACGATTGGGTTCAATAATGAGATATTTTGCCAAAATGGTGATAAGTTTTCCATCGAGTAGAACACCCCGCCAAGATATGTCAACGGCGTTAATACAAAACTTGGAATAATGGAGATATCATCAAAAGAGCGGGCAAATACAGCATTAATAAAGCCGCCCAATGAAAACAGAATAGAGGTGCCAAGGACAGTAAATATGGTCACAAATAAATGTTCAATACCCAAATCAGTAAAGAACAGCGCCACGATCGAGACAATGATACCAATCGCTAATCCGCGGAAAATACCACCGCTGATATAGCCCATCAAAATAGCATGTTTTGATACGGGCGAGACCAAAAGCTCCTCAATACTGGCGGTGAATTTGGCACTAAAAAAGCTTGAGACCACATTAGAATAGCTGTTAGTGATGATTGCCATCATAATCAAACCAGGCACGATAAATTGCATATACGGCACACCGCCCATTTCACCCACACGTGGTCCAATCATCTTACCAAAGATGACAAAATACAGGCTCATGGTAATGACTGGCGGCAATAACGTCTGCGGCCAAATACGTAGAATCCGGCGCACTTCTTTAACCAAAATAGTGCGAAATGCAATCCAGCGTTGTGCAAAGTTCATGCGGTATCTCTCCTAAGCGCCTATGCTTGCTAGAGTAAATAGTCTCTAGTGTAAACAGAGTTGCCTATCTGATTATTCTATTTAATATACATGTTGAATGAAGACTTATTAATACGGTCTTATTATTCATAAAAATTTGTTATAAAGCCCAACTTTCAAAGGTAGCTAATGCTAAAGAGCTACGAGCTTAAAGGTTCATGTAGGCTTTTATCTACCAGACGCATAAACAGCTCTTCTAAGCGGTTGGCTTTATTACGCATACTCGCGACCGTAATACCTTGCTCAGACAATTGAGTAAAGACACCATTTAACGACTCACCTTCTGTCAATGTCACCTCAATCGTCAAATCATCCGGCTGCACGACATCCGTCACACCAGTTAATACTATTTGATGTGTTAACGGAGTCGCCACATCAAAGACAAAAGTCTCAACCGATAACTGCGCAAGCAAGTCTTTCATTTCAGTATTGATACGAATTTCACCGTGATCCAAAATCGCGATACGCTTACACAGCTGCTCAGCTTCTTCAAGATAATGCGTAGTTAAAATAATGGTGGTGTTTTCCTCAATATTAATCTGCTCCATAAACTCCCACATTGAGCGGCGTAGCTCAATATCTACACCAGCAGTCGGTTCATCCAATATTAATAGACGTGGCTTATGTATGAGCGCCCGTGCAATCATCAATCGACGCTTCATACCACCTGAGAGCTCACGCGATTTGCTGTCACGTTTGTCCCAAAGTCCCAAAGCTTTGAGCAACTTCTCTGCACGCGGTTTTGCTTCCTTTGCTGCAATGCCAAAATAGCCTGCTTGAGTAATAAGAATATCTTCAACTTTTTCAAACTGATTAAAGTTAAACTCTTGCGGTACTACGCCCAAAAATTGCTTGGCTTTTGAGGGATCAGATAACAAGTCCGTACCAAAGATATGGACACTACCCGCTGTTGGTTTAAAGAGCGAGCTAATGATACCAATCATCGTTGACTTACCAGCACCATTTGGTCCCAGTAACGCAAAAAATCCCCCTTGCGGAACCGTAAGACTGACATCTTTTAATGCCGAAAATCCGTTGCTATAAGTTTTGGATAAATTCTGAATCGATAGTGCTGGTACTTCAGACATGAATACCTCTTTATGAATGATTAATCTAAAAAATGCTGTATCAGCATGCCAATTCTTATAATCGTTGCTGTAGTGTATTAATGTGAGGCTGAAGGGAAGCTATTTCAACGGTGGAATATTATAACGACGACATGAGTCCTATCAATCATATATAAAAAAGCACCTACCTCACTATGAGATAGATGCTTTTTATTTATTGCCTTTTAAAGTGCGATATTAAAGTACCTTAGCAATAAAAACTAGCTGGCTTCACCAACCATATAATCAACGGCATTTTGCACTTCTTCATCAGGAATATCTGCGCCGCCTTTGGCAGGCATAGCATTGAAACCATTGATAGCATGGGTATATAGGGTATCTTTACCTTTTGCTATACGAGGTCCCCAAGCACCCGCATCACCTAACTTAGGAGAGCCAAGCAGTCCTGACGCATGACAAGTTTGGCATACCGCGTTATAGACTGCTTTACCATCACGAGGACCATCGCCTGCAGCTGGACCAGCAGAACGAGCCGTCACGTCACAAACTTCATCTTCTTCAAAACATATTTTGGCAACAGGCTGAATACGAGCAATCAGATTTGGATATAACGCAATCAATTTTTGTACTTGCGGCGTATCTTGTGGAATTGGCTCTTCGACAGCAGCTGGTGCGGCTGCCGCAGTTGCCTCGGCTGGTGCATCTGTTGCTGTCGCGTCTGCTTGTGCAGTTGCATCAGCAGAAGCAGCGCCATCCGTGGTGTCAGCCGCCGCTTGAGGCTCATCACCTAGCTTTTGAGGGGCATTTTCGACAACCTCTTTGCCTTCTGCGACAGCAGATATAGTAACGGGTGTATCTATAGCACTTTCAGCTTGGCTCACAGCGATACTAGCGATTCCTAGAATGGCAGCTGCCGATAACATAACTACTTTTCTCATTCGTCACGTTCTCTTATTACGTATACAAGGGTCAGCATGACTTAGACATTCTGTCTGTCCTCCTTTGACAACAAACCGTTGTCAATAGCAAACAGCCATCCCGCATGCGAGCGCACTTGTAATCGGTGATTATAAATATGGATTCTCCCTGACATTATAAGGGAAAAGACGGGTAGATTGCCATGCCTGTTTGCGGACTATGCTGTTTTTTCTTAAAAAACCTCAATAGCGGGCTTCATTCATTGGCTTTATGACTTTTATTTGTTAGACTAAGCGGTCTTTATTTTTAGGCACTTTTGCGCTCGTAGCTCAGTTGGATAGAGTATCGGTCTCCGAAGCCGAGGGTCGTGGGTTCGATTCCCGCCGAGCGCACCAATCATCGTATTTCGCCATTTCTCAGCACTACCTCAAATCTATAAGACCATTTAAAAAAACCTTGAAGTTTTTATCATTAATAAGCTCGTCTGTTAATAACTATAAAATGTTGTATATATTGTTGTTAATTCCATTTTATGCTGACTTATGACGGAGTGTTACTTCTCCTAGCTAAATATTCGTACCAATCTACTCTGCCTCTTGCAAATTGGCATCCAGTTGCGCACGGCTAGGTACACGCTGATAATTAATCACTGGTATATCACCCAAACGGCGTTGACTAGCAGCAAGCTTGGGGTCGATCGTAATCATCGCGATTTTTATATTTTGTCGAGTAACCAGCAAATGACTGCCCTTTCGTGTCACTCGATAATCAGGAAAATACTGCTTAATCATCTCCGCCGTCTTTTGTAAGGCGTCATTTATCGGTTTTTTCTTATCTCTTGACTTTGTATCATGCAAGTTATTTGGTGCACGTGATTTTGCAAAAAACCATAATCCAACGATAACTGCCATCAATATGACAAGCCACCAAATTCCGTCTATCATAAGAAAGGATATCCATTATTAGCAAGGGTTAGCTTATGTTAGCAGAATTATCATCAGCGTTAATAGAAGAAGTAGAGCGTTCTGCTGAACTATTAGAATCGAAACAGCATATTTGCCTTTTAACTGGCGCAGGGATTTCAGCAGAAAGCGGCATTCCGACTTTTCGTGATAAGCAAACTGGCTTGTGGGAAAATTATCGGGCTGAGGACTTGGCGACACCAGATGCCTTCGCCCGTGATCCAAAGCTGGTTTGGTCATGGTATCAATGGCGCAGACAGCTCGTGGCTAGTAAAAAACCCAATCCTGCCCATACAGCATTAGCGCAATGGCAGTATCACAGTCAATCGACTAATCAGCAACTGACCCTCATTACTCAAAATGTCGATGATTTGCATGAGCAAGCAGGCAGCGCTGTTACCCACCTGCATGGCAATCTATGGCGTAATCGATGCAGTCAATGTCAGACACCTTACACAATCCAATTAAAAAGCGCTTATGACAGCGAGAATAGCATCAGCTTTGATGAAGCTCTAATGACTTGCCAGCATTGTGATGGTTATATCAGACCTGATATTGTGTGGTTTGGAGAGTCGTTACCGATGCGGGCATGGCAGACAGCAGAGGAAGCTGCCGCGAATTGTGATGTATTTATTAGTATCGGTACTTCCAGCCTCGTCTATCCCGCTGCTGGATTGGCACAACTGGCAAAACATAACGGTGCCAAAATTATCGAGATAAATCCTTATCCGACACCAAATACGCTAGTCGATATTACTCTGGCAGCAAAAGCTGGTGCCATCCTGCCAGAGTTGGTAAAAAGAATGGGCATACTATGATATAACTGGCATCCCATTAGCCTACCGCTTGATCGACTCTATTTAAATACTGCTGCTTTAGCTCATCACTGATAAATGACGATCTAAAAGAGTTCTTTACCAAGGTGATAATATCGTCTTCTGTCAGTGGCAAATTCTCGCTGATATTAATAAAGTTCTGATTGATATAGCCTTTAAAATAAGCAGGGTCATCTGAATTGACAGTGATATTTAGACCATAATCTAGCAGCTCTTTGATGTTGTGCTCTTTATAATTGTTAAATACTCTCAACTCGATATTAGAATTCGGGCATACGGTGAGCGGCATCTGCTCATCTTTTAGACGCTGCATCAGCTCAGCGCTTTTGATAGATTGCACGCCATGGTCGATTCTACTGATATCCAATAAATCTAACGCTTCATAAATGTAAGAGAAATCCGCTTCTTCGCCAGCATGGGCAACCAACTTAAAGCCTTCCTCTTTTGCCTTTTTAAATACCTCTATAAACTTCGATGGCGGATTGCCTAATTCTGAAGAATCTAAACCGACACCGATAATATCGTCTTTAAATGGTAATGCTTGCTCTAACGTCTCAAACGCTTCTTCTTGTGATAAATGCCGTAAAAAGCACATGATAATACAAGAAGTAATACCATATTGTGCTTTGGCATCAGCCAGTGCACGTTTGATGCCTGTTATGACTGTCTCAAACGTCACGCCTCTTGCCGTATGCGTCTGCGGATCAAAAAATATCTCTGTATGAATGACATTGTCTTCGACACATTTGAGAATATACTCCCATGTCAAATCGTAGAAATCATCCTGCGTAATCAAGACATTGGCACCGGCATAATAGATGTCTAAAAACGTCTGCAGATTGGTAAAGTTATAAGCATTACGCACATCTTCTATGTCTTTATAAGGAATCTCTATCTGGTTCTTTTTTGCCAATCTAAACATAAGCTCAGGCTCGAGCGAGCCTTCAATATGTAAATGCAGTTCTGCTTTTGGCAGTCTTTTTATTAGATCAATCATAATATTCCAGTATTGGCGTTGTATATCGGTTATTTATTAAATATAGCGATAAGTGTTTAGTGTAATCTTTCATGCTGATGGCCGTAAGGGTTTATTTTAAAAAAACCACCGTATCAGACAACTCATTACCTGATGGGTTTTGCTCCAGATGATAATACTGGCGCAGTACTTGACCAACCTCATCGAGCAATTCAGTCAAGCTTTCTTCTGTCTTCTGATTGGCAATACCGACTACCGCTTTGTCACACATTGCGCGCCAAACTGTTGGGCTAACATGGGCACTGATACCGCGATCAGCGACGATTTCAAGCTTGTGCTCGCAAACATTGACGTATATCAGCACACCAGTATTTTCTTCGGTGTCCCATACTCGATACTCACTAAATAAATCAATCGCACGGTCACGGCAGTCGCTATGATAGGCCTCTTGAATAGGCAAATGATTTTCTACGATCAAAAATACCTCGCCGCGGTGACCTTGCTCAGCAAGTGTCACCCGCTCTGTCAACCGAGCTTTTGCCGTGGGCGTTAACCATTTACTATGCAAAACGGGGATAAATAAGACTTGGCGCCACCAGCGGGCAAAGCTGGATTTTGAAGCGTTATTCTCTGCCATGATACTATTTCCTCAAGTACGTCATTACTAATGGTTATTTAGTGTCTTTACTAGGTAGCTATGAAGCCACTGAAAAACAACGGGCTAATGCTTACCAAGAACCGCCAGCGCCGCCACCACCAAAACCGCCACCGCCACCGCCGAAGCCGCCACCACCAAAACCGCCGCCGCCGAAGCCACCGCCACCGCCCATACCCGGTAGGAATATCATACCACCGCCTCTACCTCCTTTACCGCCGCCAGACCCGCCTTTACCGCCACCGCGTGAAATCAAGAACAGCCATAAAAATATCGCCATAATGATGGTCATAAATAGACCACCGCCCAATGCTAGTGAGCCTGCAACAAAACCACCGGCCGTCAGTACAGAACCGAATACTCGACCAAATATACTGGTAATAAAGCTACCAAATATCATCGCCATGATGAATAGAAAAATAGGAGATGGCAGCTCGTCTGAGCCTTGTTGGGTAGTACGTTCAGCTGCCTGCGCATCGGCACGAGCAAGCACTTCAGGATCAGCAGATAAACGACTTTGTAAGGCTGTTACGCCTGCCAATATCCCTGCTCCATAATTATTTTGCTTAAATAACGGGGTAATATCCTCTCGAATGATGCGATTGACCGCCGCATCTGGCAGTACACCTTCGAGTCCATAACCTGTCAATATATACATATCACGGTCATTGACAGCGACAACCACAAGCAAACCATCATCGATGTCTTTACTACCCAGCTGCCATTTTTCAGCAACTTGCAAGGCATAATCAAAGATAGGCATGCCATTGGTAGTTGGGACAATCACCACTGCTGCTTGTGCCAAACCTTGCTGATAAATTGTACGTAGCTGTGCTTCTAAGCGCTGCTTCTCTTGTGGGTTTAAGATATTAGCTTGGTCAATGACAGGATTGTTTAAAATCAGTTTGTCCGCATCGACACTGTCAGCAGTTGATGTAACAGGGGGACGTTTGGTCGCATTTGCCTCTGCCACACCCTCATTATTGGATGCATTAGGATTGATAGCTTCATTACCGAGTATGGTTTCGTTAATCGCCTCATTGCCTAAAACAGCATCATTAATAGCTTCATTGGATTCAGCGGCTTTTGCAATAGCCACTAAGTCTTCCACACTGCGATTTTGCGTGTTCGAAACGCTGTCTTCAGCAATAGCACTGTCATCGGGCGCCGCATACAATGTAGACGCGCTACCAATAGTAAGGGCGAATAACAACGCTGCTAGGGGTGTTTTTAAATGAGTCATTAACTGTATACCACCTCAAGTCAGATCTTTACTAAATTAATAAATAGAGCGGCAATCAGTAAGTATTTAATCGGTACTTGATGCTCTACCTGTTTTTAATGGCTTAACGATATAAATAGGCTTTAAGAGACGCTTATATTTAATATTAGACGCAACCTATTCATACCAGTAAGAAACGCTAGGACGGCTACACAATTCGTTTAATAGATGAAGCATACCCGCGTGAAATAAACGCATGATTCATCATTATTGACTTGCTGCTATTGAGACGTCTTTGACTCGCCATTGTCAAAATCCACGCTTGGTGCAGTAGAAATCTCTTTTTCGTTCGCGACGCTAAAGTTTGGTTTAGCACTCATCCCAAATACTTTTGCCGTAATATTGGTTGGGAATTGACGTACGGTCGTATTGTAACCCTGTACTTCTTGGATATAGCGGTTACGAGCGACGGCGATACGGTTTTCAGTACCTTCTAATTGCGCTTGCAAATCTTGGAATAGCGCATCAGATTTCAGTTCAGGATAACGCTCAGACACTGCCATCAAACGTGATAGTGCACCCGTCATCTGTTCTTGCGCCGCCGCATAACGCTCCATCGCTTCAGGATCATTGAGTACTTCTGGCGTTACGGTGATACCACCAGCGCGTGAGCGGGCTTCAGCCACTTGCGTAAAGACTTCCTGCTCTTGCTTAGCATACTGCTGTACTACTTTTACCAAGTTTGGCACCAAATCCGAGCGACGTTGATATTGGTTGACCACCTCTGACCACGAAGCCGTCACTTGCTCATCTTGAGCCTGAAGATTATTATAACCACAACCTGTCAAGCCGACAGTAGATGTGGCTAATACAGCTGATAGCAAGATGGGTTTTACAATGGATTTACGGGTCATTGTGGATTCTCCTAATAATGATAAATATCAAACAACTGATAACAAGATTTTAAAATGGCTTTTGACTGCTTTTTTTGATACTGACTTCAATACTATGACTATATAAGCTTATATTTTGTAGCCTACAATATGTTGTGCTAATAATGGCGCTATAACGCTTTTTTTACAATTCATCGTTACCAAAACACAACCGCAAGCAACGACTTGTAGCATAATCTCTCACTCTGTTTTGACTATGTATCTATATAACCTGATTTATCATGAGTTATTGAAAAATCATCCAAATTAAGATAAATCGACCTTATGCCATATTCTACGGTACTTGTTGTCACAATAAAGCTTGCGATAACATATATATAGCTGCCGCTAAGAAGAAATTTCTAGTAATTGGGTAAAAAATATGGCAAATTGCAGTTACGTAGCTGTACGGTTTGCATACATTTGGTAGTGGACTTATTTTCTTCATAGTACTAGCGATTCGTTTATTTATCATTTAAAAGGATTAATAGACAGATAAATCATCGCTTTATGACTCTATTACGCAATTGTACTTAGCCGATACTGCTCATAGTAAGCTGAATACCATCGCGATGATGGGTATTTACAATTATAACCGCCTGTTTTATCCACTGGTTTATTTATAACAGCGTTTATGTTTATGGCAGGATGACGGATTACCAAAGTAAAGAGACAGTAAAAAGATGGCAACCATCGCCAATCGATTGATACTCATATATAAGTGCTATCAAGAGATGAGCAAATACAGCCAAACTTTGATAATAAACCAAGCGGATAAACACAGACAACTACAGTCCATTCTTGGTGACTATGTACATATGAAGCTTAAATCATTGTTTTAAGTACATGCAGATAATTTGAGTGGTTGGCTTTAATAAGGATATTAAACCGTTAACTCACTCTATGCATCCTCATATATAGTCATTTTGAGACAGTTGAAGGAATAGATATATGGAAGGTTTAGTCAATTTAGTAAACGGAATTATTTGGAGCCCTGCATTAATTTACTTATGCTTGGGCGCAGGTCTATTTTATTCCATCATGACACGCTTTGTACAAGTACGTTTATTCGGTGAAATGGTCAGACTACTATTCACTGGTAAATCCAGTGCAGATGGTATCTCTTCATTCCAAGCCCTGGCAGTAGCCTTAGCTGGGCGTGTGGGTATGGGTAACATCGCAGGGGTAGCTGCGGCTATCGGTTTCGGTGGTCCTGGTGCCGTATTTTGGATGTGGGTTGTGGCGTTCTTAGGAGCTTCTACTGCTTACGTTGAATCTACGCTGGCACAGATTTATAAAGAAAGAGACGTCATCACTGGTGAATATCGCGGTGGCCCTGCTTACTATTTTGAGCGGGCACTTGGTCAAAAATGGTACGGTATCCTCTTCGCAATCGCTTCTATCTTAGCTTGTGGTATGTTCTTACCAGGTGTACAGGCAAATGGCGTTCTTAGTGCTTTCACGCAACTTATGGGTGAAGGTACTACTATGAACGTTGCAGGCCTAGAAGTCGGCTCTATGCGTCTGATCGGCTTAGCCATCATCTTAGTCGTACTAGGTATCATCATTTTTGGTGGTATCAAGCGTATCGCAACGTTTACCGAGTATGCGGTTCCTTTCATGGCAGTCGGTTATATTGTCTTAGCTTTAATTATCATGTTCAGCAACTTCAGTTTGATCCCAGATATATTTGGTTTGATCATTAGTGATGCCTTTACGGCGCAAGCTGGCTTTGGTGCTGCTATCGGTTGGGGTGTAAAACGTGGTATTTACTCTAACGAAGCCGGTCAAGGTACAGGTCCTCACGCTGCTGCTGCTGCTGAAGTTCAGCATCCATCACAGCAGGGTCTAGTACAGGCCTTCTCAGTATATGTTGATACACTACTGGTTTGTTCTGCTACTGCCTTTATGATCTTGTCTACTGGTATGTACAATATTCAGGGTACTTTGCCAGAAGGTCAGTTCATTCTGCAAAATGTAGCCGCTACTACTGAAATCAATTCGCCTGCCTTTACCCAAATGGCAATGGAATCAGTATATGGTACTACTGGTAATGTCTTTATTGCAGTCGCTGTATTCTTCTTTGCCTTTACCACTATCTTGGCTTACTACTACATCGCTGAAGTGAACGTTGCTTACTTGACTCGCTTTATCGGGCGCGGTGCAAATAAGACAGGTTTATTCTTAGTAAAAATCTTAATCATGGTAATGGTTGCTTACGGTGCTCTAAACTCAGCTGGTTACATCTGGGCAATTGGTGATATCGGTGTTGGCCTCATGGCTTGGCTCAATATTGTTGGTATTCTTGTTATCTTCTTTGTGGCTCGTCCGACGCTTACCATGCTTAAAGACTATGAAGCACAGCTTAAAGCAGGTGTAACACGCTATACATTTGACCCTGCAAAATTCGGTATCAAAAACGCGCCTTATTGGGAAGAGCGTCATCTAAAAGAACAACAAAGAATAGCGGCACAAGATCCTTTAAATAAAGAGCATCGTTAATCCTCTGTAAAGTATTTGCCTACTAGCCAGTTATTAAAAAAGCCCGAGACCATTGTCTTGGGTTTTTTTGTATGTGCGCTCTTGCCTCTTTTCTACTATATTCAGTCCTAAATAAAAGAAATACAAATGTTATAAGGTACTACTGGATTCCTTGTAAATTGCATCGATTTAAATTATTAGCAACAATTAATAGGCAGCAAAAAGCCCAACTCAATGGCTGGGCTTTAAGTATTTTTACATCATTTACTGTTTACAAGAAAGACCTAGTAAGTCTATTAACCAAAACTTATTTAGGCAATAAAACTGTATCAATTACATGCACTACACCATTGGTTGCCATCATATCAGTGCCAACGATGTTGGCGGTATTACCATTTGAATCTGTAATGACATTGGCATCACTAATCGTGATGGTTTGACCATTCGCCGTTTCAATCGCAGTACCGTAAGGAATATCAGCGGCTTTTACAACCATAGGTACGACATGGTATGGAAGCACACTTTTTAGCGTCGCTTGATCAGCAAGTAATTCTTCTTTAGTAATGTTCAACTTAGTCAATAAACCAGCAAAGGCATCATCAGTAGGGGCAAATACTGTGTACTTGTCTTCAGCCATCAGCATCGAATCAAGTCCAGCTGCCTGTAGTGCAGCGGTCAAGATGGTCAAGTCTTTATTGCCAGCTGCCATCTCACCAATAGTCTGCGTAGCTGCTGCTTCAGGGGCAACATCCGCTTCAACCATTGGTTCAGCTGCGACTTCTGGCTCAACGACTACATCAGTGGTTGCTTCTGGCTCAACTGGCTCAGCAACGACTTCTTTATCGTTACAAGCTGCTAATGACATTGCTGCCGCCACAACGGCGATAGATAGTAAGTTCTTTTTTAACATAAGACATTCCTTTGATATTAATAACTATTGAGTGAATAAAAATTTGATAAGTACTGATTCGATAAGTAATAATTTTTGCATAAACAGTTTTTTTAAAATGCACAATACTGTTTAGAATATGACATTCTTTAAAGGGACGTTATTTGAAATCATCTACAATATTAACTGATTGATTTTTAATTGATATATTCTTAGGTAGTAGCACTGTAGCAATCACGTATATAACACAGGCGTTTCGTTATCTGAATCTATAACGAATTTAAGAGCTGCGTAGAACAGCTCTTAAACGATTGATCTTATACGCATATAATGGCTAGTTTATAAAACCTTGCCAAAAGACTATCTAGGCATTAGAACTCTATCAATCACATGTACCACACCATTACTGGCAGTAATGTCCGTTTTTAAGAGATTTGCTGTACGTCCACTTTCATCCATCAATTTGCCTTGGGCTGTGACCATAAGCGTGTCCATGCTTAACATAGTTATATTGCCTGGTCTAACATCCTTGGCATAAATAGGTGCTGCGGCGTTAATCACGTGATAGCTTAAGATTTTAGTCAATAGTGGTTTATTGGCAAAGAGCTGCGCTTTGGTCATGTTATTTTCTTGTAACGCTTGCATAAAGGCAGCATTGGTTGGCGCAAGAATCGTATAGTTGGCATTAGGATTAGAGAGCGCGCCCGCTAAATCAGCGGCAACGACAGCTTCTACGAGTACAGAGAAGTCAGAATTGCTTTGGGCAATTTGTACTACATTCATTTTTGCCATTGATTGGCTATGCATGGGCGCTTTCATAGGAGCGCTTTTGGCTGGCATCATATTGTTACAAGCACTTAGACCTGCAATTGAAACAGCTAAAGTACCAATAGCAGCGATTTTGATGATTTTCATAACATTATCCTTAATGAGTAAATATCTATAGTCTGTTGGTTTTTATCTGGTAGGTCAGATGAGATTGGCTTTCCTTAGCAGCAACGCTTAACGATCTAATTACTGATTTGATAGTGCATGATTAGCCATCAAAAATAATATATAGTCAAACTTGCAAATAAAATCATCAATCCTTACTAATAAGCACTGCTTATGAAACATCAATCCTTCTGAAATTAAATTAACATATCCTTAAGTGGCGTAAACGGCTATTTACGCTACTTTTTGTGGTGGGCATGTAATCTGTATTTGCATTATAAAGTGATACTTTTACGTTTATAATCATAAGTAAAGCTTTCTGTAACCCTAAGGATAAATGATATTCATTTGTGCTCACACGCTTTATGCAATAGACTTTGATAACCTGACATTGGCAATATATTTTCTGCTAAAATCATCTGTATTTATTTACTATTTTTTACTGGCATTGATGGTTTTAACGTCTTCTCTATTAAAAATTATAACGACTTTTTCCTCTTCTTTTTTATAACTTTGACTCTATAAGCAGCGCTCCTATGATTCCAACAGCCCGTTCTCAAACTAATACTTCTTTAACCAATCTAACTGACGCCAGTAACCCAAATGCTAATCCCAATGACTTTATATTGACGCCGCCTGCTGTATTCCCTTATAAGGATCAGCAGCTAACCGCACGCGCACGTATCACGGAGCAAATGGCAGCACGGATTTTGATGCTCGATGGCGCCATGGGCACGCATATTCAGAACTATAAATTAGAGGAAGCGGACTATCGCGGTGAGCGCTTTGCTGATATCAAGCAAGATGTCCGCGGCAATAATGATTTATTGGTGCTGACGCAGCCACATATGATTAAAGAGATTCATTTGGCGCATTTGGAATCTGGCGCTGATATTATCGAGACCAATAGCTTTAATGGTACGCGGCTGTCGATGGCAGACTACGATATGCAGTATCTCGTGCCTGAGCTAAATAAAACGGCTGCTAAAATCGCACGTGAAGCCGCTGACGAATACACTGCGAAGAATCCAGAAAAACCACGCTTTGTCGCTGGGGTTATTGGTCCGACATCGCGTACTTGCTCGCTATCACCTGACGTTAATGACCCCGCCTTTCGTAATATTACCTTTGATGAACTGGTGCTGAACTATCGCGAAGCAACCTTGGCGCTAATGGAAGGTGGCGTTGATATCATTTTGATTGAGACTATTTTTGATACGCTCAATGCCAAAGCAGCAATCTTTGCCGTCACAGGCGTCTTTGATGATATCGGATTTGAATTGCCAATTATGATTTCAGGGACGATTACAGATGCGTCAGGTCGTACGCTATCTGGGCAAACGGCGGAAGCGTTTTATAACTCGATTCGCCATGCCAAACCGCTATCCGTTGGCTTTAACTGTGCCTTGGGTGCTGATGCCCTACGTCCGCATATCCAAACGCTATCGAATATTGCCAATACTTATGTCTCTGCGCATCCTAATGCCGGTCTGCCCAATGAGTTTGGTGAATATGATGAAACTGCCGATGAAACTGCTGCACTGCTTGAAGGCTTTGCCAAAGCTGGTATCTTAAATATCGTTGGCGGCTGTTGTGGTACAACACCTGAGCATATCCGTCAAATCGCTAATATGGTAGCAAAGTACCCACCGCGCATCATTCCTGAGATTCCGCCTGCCTGCCGCTTATCTGGTCTTGAGCCATTTACCATCAATAAAGACAGTCTATTCGTCAACGTTGGTGAGCGTACCAATGTCACGGGTTCGAAGAAATTCTTACGCCTAATCAAAACCGAAGCTTATCTTGAGGCGCTTGACGTTGCCCGTGACCAAGTCGAAGGCGGCGCGCAAATCGTCGATATCAACATGGATGAGGGGATGCTTGACTCCAAGCAAGCGATGATTCACTTTGTGAACCTCGTGTCAGGCGAGCCAGACATCAGCCGTGTGCCGTTAATGATAGATTCATCGAAATGGGACATTATCGAAGAAGGTCTTAAACGCACTCAAGGTAAATGTGTCGTCAACTCTATCTCATTAAAAGAAGGTCACGCTGAGTTCGTCGAGCGTGCCAAGCTCTGTATGCGCTATGGTGCCGCCATTATAGTCATGGCATTCGATGAAGATGGACAGGCGGATACCTTCGAGCGCAAAACTCAGATTTGTAAACGCAGCTATGATGTGTTGGTCGATGAAGTGGGCTTCCCTTCTGAAGATATTATCTTTGACCCCAATATTTTTGCGGTTGCTACCGGTATCACTGAGCACAATAACTACGGTGCCGACTTTATTAACGCGACCAAATGGATTACGGAAAACCTGCCCAATGCGATGGTTTCAGGCGGTGTCTCTAACGTCTCGTTTAGTTTCCGTGGTAACCCGATTCGTGAAGCCATCAATTCTGTATTCCTTTATCATGCGATTCAAAACGGCTTAACGATGGGTATCGTCAACCCCGCCATGCTTGAGCTATATGATGACATTCCTGTCGAGGCACGCGATGCCATCGAAGATGTGATGCTTAATCGCAATCAAGGTGAAACTGGGCAAGATGCCACCGAACGCCTTATGACCATCGCTGAAAACTATCAAGATGGCGGTAAGAAAAAAGACAGCACCGTCGATATGACATGGCGTGAAGGTACGGTCGAAGAACGGATTGCTCATGCACTAGTAAAAGGTATTACCACCTTTATCGAAGCGGATACTAAAGAAGCGTGGGAGAAATATCCGCGCCCACTGGAGGTCATCGAAGGGCCATTGATGGACGGTATGAACATCGTCGGCGACTTATTTGGTGCTGGTAAAATGTTCTTACCTCAGGTAGTAAAATCTGCGCGCGTCATGAAGCAGTCGGTCGCTTGGCTAAATCCGTATATCGAAGCTGAAAAAGTCGAAGGTGAAAAGAAAGGTAAAATCCTCATGGCAACGGTCAAAGGCGACGTCCATGATATCGGTAAAAATATCGTCGGCGTGGTACTCGGCTGTAATGGCTATGATATTGTCGATTTGGGCGTCATGGTACCTTGTGAAAAAATCCTCGATACCGCGATAGCTGAGAAAGTCGATATTATTGGCTTATCAGGTCTGATTACCCCAAGCCTTGATGAGATGGTCTATGTCGCCAAGCAAATGCAAGAGCGTGGCATGACTCTGCCATTGATGATCGGTGGTGCAACGACCTCAAAAGCACATACGGCGGTCAAAGTCGAACCACAATACCAAAACAATGGTGTCATCTATGTGGCGGATGCCTCACGCTCTGTCGGCGTAGTGACCAAGCTACTGTCAAAAGAGCATTGCCAAGGTCTCATTGATGAAACCCGCGAAGAATATATCAAGGTACGTGAGCGTCTGGCTAAGCGCCAACCAAAGGCGGCGAAGGTCACATATGCCGAATCGGTCAAGATTGGCTTTCAGTATGATTGGGAAACCTATGTGCCACCAGTGCCAAATAAGCTAGGACAAGTGATCTTTGACAACTATCCTATCGCTAATCTGCTGCCATACATTGACTGGACACCGTTCTTTATCTCTTGGGGACTTGCTGGTAAATATCCGAAAATATTGCAAGATGATGTGGTTGGCGAAGCGGCGCGTGATTTGTTCGATAATGCTAATGAGCTGATGCAAAAGATGATTGATGAGAAATTAATCGTCGCAAAAGGTGTCTTTAAACTCATGCCAGCTCGTCGTACTGGCGCCGATACCGTCACCGTCTATGACAAAGCACCGATTGAGGGCGGCATAGCAGAATATCAATTTGAGCACTTACGTCAGCAAAGCGACAAAGCCAGCGGCAAGCCAAACTTTAGCTTGGCAGATTTTATCTCACCATCGGATACGCACACGGATTATCTTGGCGGCTTTACCGTTTCGATCGTTGGAACAGAAGCGCTGGCTGAGAAGTATAAAGCAGCTGGCGACGACTACAATGCCATCATGGTGCAAGCATTATCTGACCGCTTAGCCGAAGCATTTGCCGAACATCTACATGAGCTGATTCGTAAAGAGTATTGGGGCTATCAACCAACGGAATCGCTCACCAATGAGGATATGATTAAAGAAAAATACGTCGGCATCCGCCCTGCGCCTGGCTACCCTGCCTGCCCTGAGCATACCGAAAAAGGCAAACTGTTTGAATGGCTTGGTACGGTTGAGGCTATCGGTACGACCTTGACTGAAAGCTATGCGATGTGGCCTGCGTCATCAGTCAGCGGCTTTTATTACTCACATCCTGATAGTGAGTACTTTAACGTCGGTAAGATCAGTCGTGATCAGTTAGAGAGCTATGCTGAGCGTAAAGGCTGGGATATAAAAACTGCTGAGAAGTGGTTAAATCCGAATTTGTAGGTTACTAATGATTTAGATATCTATTTAGCATACAAACTTTATCATTATTGATAAGCCAAATATCAAACATTGATATTTGGCTTTTTATTCATTCACTATGTTTATCTTTCCCCCGCCGACACTTCTCAGAACAATAAATCACCTGCTCCCAATCCTTCTCCCACTTTTTGCGCCAGCTAAACGGTCTCTGACAGACGGGGCAGATTTTTTGCGGTAGGTTTACTTTTTTATGTGCCATCGTCTGCTCCCTTGTTCCTATATAGCTCTACTTCGTTCTTAACGACTATTTATCTTCTTTTTGATGATTCAATCCTTCATACTTTTTCACGCGGCGGCATTGGTCGGAGCAATAGACCATGCTGTCCCAGTTTTTATCCAACTTTTTAGTCCAACTAAATTCGCGCTCGCAGACAGGGCAGAGTTTTTTGCGGACATTTTTCTTTTTATGCGCCATGATATTTACCTTTAAATTAAAAAAATCGCTTAACGACCCCAAATTGGTGAGCGTACTACTCCGCCCGTTTTACTGCTAATCGCATAACTGGTATTACCTGCTAAAGAATGGATAACCAAGCTGCCGCCACTTTGACTGCTTTGACCTCCTACTTGTCCACCCAAATTTGACTGACGTGTTGGATAGAGGGCGTATTGTCCAGAAGGTGATAGGCGCGCAGGCTCATCGAGTCCCGTTTCTGCCAGATTGATGACTTGTCCTGTGGTAAGCATCATTACTGCCGCTTTGCGACCATTGAGATATGCCAAACGTTGACTATCTAAGCTAAGCTGAGGACTGGCAGCATAGCCTCCCGTCGTTATCAGCGCGGCGTTGCCCGTGGCAAAGCTATAACGATAAATGCTTGGGCGACCAGCGCGGACTTTATCACTGGTATAGACAAAGCTCTGCCCATCGCTGGCATAGCTTGGCTGCACTTCAGTACTCGGTAGCGTGGTAAGCTGTTTGGTACTGCCATCACTAAGCTGCATCTCATAGATATCGGCATTGCCACCAACGGTTGAGCTATAAAGCAGCTTTTTGCCATCCGGTGAGAATGACGGTGATAAATTGCTACCTTCTACATTGACGACCAAATTATGACTACTACTTTTGACATCGTAAATATAAATCTTTGGATGCTGGCGCGCGGCTTGTTTGCTATAAGCGAGCATTTGACCATCCGCTGACCACGTAGGCGCGTAGATATAGCCATTTAGCTGATCAATCAATTGAAGCCCGCTACCATCGGGGCGGATACGATATAGCGTCGAGATCTTGGCAGTACCCACGCCTTGCTCCTCTACATAAGCAATATAACCTTGTCGATCTATTGCTGGCATGCCAATAGTGAGCGGATTATTCATAGCCATCGCGCTAGGCGCTTTGGACAAAGCAGTTGGCACGGTCTGGCAGCCTGTTAATACCGCCAGCATTGAAAGCATGATAATAGGAACAGTACTATTTAGCCTACGAATATTAACAGTCGGTTTTAAGACAGTGGTTTTTAACATACGATAAAGTCCTATAGATCCATTCGATATGAGCTATTTAAAACGTGCAACTTACTATTAATAATATCAAGTAGAAGAGTGCTAAATGAAATATAAGTCATCAGGAACAGTGATGTCGCTAGTGTAACGCAGATTGGTCTCTTCTTTTAAACAAAAATTTTAGACGAAAAAATGCCCCACTGCTAAGTGAGGCACTTTTTTATATACGGTTATAACATAACGGTAGTAACTGACTGTCTATATTATTTAGTAACCGCTTTAAAGTGTGCAACTTGACTGCTATTTTTGATGGTCAAGATAGGCGTGTTGTTTGCGTTGGTGCTGATGCTATATTTACCTTGTACTGTAGCAAGCGTCGCTGTATCAAAGCTGGCTTGTGGCTCAGGGCATGCCATCATAGTAGATAGAACATTGCCTAATACAACATTGCCATTTACAACATTATAATTAGAACCCATGTTATTACAAGTATTGACAAACGCAACACGGTCATTGCCGTTGTCTTTGAAGAATTTTAGGGTAAGTGGTTTGGCTGGATCAAAGAATAGCTGAGTGACTTTATCGCCATTTGCGCGCTTTGCATCAACAAGCTGCCAATCATATGCTTGTAGTGCATTAGCAGTAATTGGTTGAGTCACAGGTGCCGTTACGATAGGAGCAGTCTGGCAACCAGCAGCCAACGTACCTACAGCAAGAGTCGCAGCCATCATCATTTTAGTCATGTTTTTCATATAAACTCCTATAAGTTTCAAATATTAATATACAAAATAAGATATTCATTGTTTATTTTTTAATTAGTAGCGTTTGCTCTGATCAATTTGTTGTTTTCTTTAGTCTAAACAATGGGGCTATTATGCCTATTTCTCATAAGCCTATCATGATAGATTGAGTACCAATTAACGCTATATTTGTACCATTTTACGGTATTTTTGCTAACATGCCTTGTTAAGCCAGTTATTAACTGCTAACACATAATCTTTTGTCTGATTCTTAAGAATTGCTTTACTGCCTAAAAGCTTATCAAGCTATATTTACGGTTTTTACTTACCTTTAAATTCATATCTATAGCCTGTCTTTTTGGTTAATTTGTATCGGCAGCTTTCTGCTGCTGTAGAGCGGCATAGCCTGTTAGACGCTTGCGTTCAGAGTCGTTAAACAATTGCCTTTCAATCTGATTGATTTGAGCTTGTGATTGCGTTTGTGATTGATTGACGCTTTGTTTTAGAAGCTGCTGTTTTTGTGCTTGGTACTGCTTGAAACGCTTATCGAAGCTAGCGTCTGCTTGATCTACTTGCGCTAAGCGTGCTGCCGCTGGTGCACCGACCAGTTCACGACGCATATTATATAGCGCTTCAGGTGCGGCACCTTTTGCTTGCATTTGCTCTGTACGCGTCATCAGCTCATTTAGATTGGCTTGCTGGGCGATATTGGTTTTGGTTGCATTGTCTGGCATACGGCTGATGTAATCTTGTTTTGCGGCATCTTTTTGCGCCTCAGACAGCTGGGAATTCTGACTGATTCTGACCATCTCCATACTATAGTCGTCATACTCATCTTCTGTCCCAAAGAAAGCGATAATGGTGTCTTTATCAAAATGCTGTTGGCGCAATCTAGCGACATCTTGTTTTTGCTGAGCGACGACACTTAAATCCAGCTCGCCACTTTGGGTCGCTTGCAATTGCAGCGTACCGTATTTTTTCTCAATCTCAGGTATGGCTTTGAGATAAGCCACATATTGATCAAATATAGCCACCGCTTGACTGGCGGCTGGCTCTGGCGTATGACTGCGAATATAACTCTCTACGCGAGCATAAATAGCTGATTCCTCTTCTTCACCAAGCGCTGATAAAAAATAATCAAACAAACGCCTTAAGCCTTCTGTGATGACCAGTTGCTTGTTTTCATCAATAATAATCTCACCATCGACATCTGTCCCTTGTAAGGAACGCGGTAGACTCTCAAGTCCTGTGGTAAATTTAATTATGTTTTGATTCGATTTTTGGCTCATATTGCTATCAGAACTCGCTTGATCTACTGTATTAGCGTTAGCTTGATTGTCTAGTGTTATAGCATCCGCTTGAGAAAAAGCGTTGCTATTGTTAACAGGCTTAAACCACCAAATAATCGCTACTATTAGAACGACTATCACAGCAATAATAATGGACAATAAGGGTGAACGGCGATTATTTGACATAACGACAATATCTTATTTGATCAATCGGTTTATGTAGAGATTTATGATAAATAAAAATGGATAAAGAAAAAGGGTCATTTTAGTATTGACCCTTTTTCTATAAAAGCTATGAATCATAAAAGCTGTGAATCTGCTAACTCGTCTATGAACGTTATAAATTAGCTTTTTTCAAGCGATTGACTTGATCACGATACAAGGTTTTTGGGTCAGGCTGCCCCCATGCGGTCAAACCCAAAAGCTGGTTGGCTGAATCTAAGTGATTCATACGATAATCATCTCGAATCACATAACCCAGTCGGCTTGAGCACGCAGATACCAAGCCATCATTTGGATCATTGTCAAAACTTGTTCCTGTTAGCGCGAGCATATAATCACTAGGATCAAGACCATTGGTTATTTGCCCAACACCACTAAATGAGTAGTACTTGATACCATTGGCTTCAGTGCCAGTAGGCTGTCCACAATAGCTGGTCGGCATCGCCGCAGGAAATTTAGCATTAAACTTGGCAGCACCATCAGTTGATAAGGCGACAGCTGTATTCCAAGCTTCTTGTTTATTGAGTTCTGTCGGGCTCGTACCTGAACCGACATCCGTAACGCCACCGAATAGCTGAAAGAACACAGATACCGCTTGGGTAGCCAAGCTATCCTCAGAAAGTGTTTGCATAACAGCATCCGCCGTTTTTGACCCTTGCTCTGGACTGCCAATCGCAGTGACAGAAGCAACATATTCTGGTGCCACGCCAGCGACATAACGAATATCAATACCACCTTGGCTATGACCCAATAAGTTCACTTTTGGGCTGCCTGAAATGGCACTGATGGTTTTTATTTTCTGTAAAAGCTGCTCGCCACGAATTTCGCTATTGTTAAAAGAGGAGGTTTTTGTGGTATATACTTGACTGCCACCGCTCATGAGTGTTTCAGGAATACCATAAAAATAATCAACCAAGCCGAACATCTTAGTAAACCCTGCCATACCATGTGCGAGTACTACTGGGTATTTGGTTTTGGTATGATCTGAGGTGAAATATTGACTACTTACGAGCTGGCAGCCGTCAGCATTGGCGCAGTTATAATACTGTCCAGCCGCCTGAGCAGAGGTGGCTTGCATAGTCATCAAAAGCGCACCGGTGACAATGGCACCTAATGACGGTAAAAATGCGCTCGGCGTGAGCACAGCGCGCAGAGAAGGTTTTAGAGTCATAACAACATCCTTGTTATTGTAAACGTGATTCTATCTTTATATTGCCTTATCTCTTGCATCCTGCACAAAGCTATAAAGAGGTCTGCTAAATCATTTAGCGAACAAAATTACAATACTTATATACTCTGTAACATTCAACTTTTTTTTGACATTAGCAGCCCTATCCTAGTGACTATATAGTCACATTAGCGTATATAAAGTCATTTAATATCAATACGATTGAAATATTCAATAACTTGCATTCAAGCAGCAACTTGTGCGTTTATGCTATAATTGATGACCTAAATTCTATAACTATAAGTACGACGATGATGACTAAAAAATCTCTTATTCAATCTCCTGAAGCCATAGAAAAAATGCGCGTGGCTGGTAAACTTGCCAGCGATGTCCTTGTGATGCTTGATGAGCATGTCAGAGTGGGCATCAGTACTGAAGCACTGAACCAAATTGCCCATGATTATATCGTTAATGTGCAACAAGCTATTCCTGCACCGCTTAATTACAATGGTTTTCCAAAATCTATCTGCACCTCGATTAACCACGTGGTTTGTCATGGTATTCCATCCGAAAATAAATTGCTAAAAGACGGCGACATCATCAATATCGATGTGACCGTGATTAAAGATGGCTATTATGGTGATACCTCAAAAATGTGGATCGTCGGCAATGGCTCTATCATGGCGCAGCGTATCTGCAAAGTAGCACAAGACGCACTATATGCTGGCATGAGCGTGGTCAAAAACGGCGCGCGTTTGGGCGACGTTGGTGCGGCTATCCAAGCAGTGGTTGAGCCTGAGCGTTTTAGTATCGTGCGTGAGTTCTGTGGTCACGGTATCAGTAATGAGTTCCACCATGAGCCGCAAGTCATGCACTATGGCCAAAAAGGTACGGGCTTTGAGCTAAAAACTGGCATGACTTTTACCATCGAGCCTATGATTAACGAAGGCAAATGGCAGACTAAGATTTTACCGGATGAATGGACTGCGATTACCAAAGACCGCAAGCTATCCGCCCAGTGGGAGCATACCATGGTCGTAACGGATAATGGCTGTGAAGTATTCACCACGCGCCCTGAAGAAGATTTGAGTTTCTTGACTCAGTAATACAATAAAAGATCGCTTAGGCGGTCTTTTTTTTGTCTATTATTAATGGTTGTCCCCCACTATTCTTGATGGTTTTTTATCTTTATACTTTCTCTATCTTATTGATCGCTTTTTATTTTTAGCGACCCTTATTTACTGAACTAGACTTCAAACTTTTAACTGGATAAATCTCATGTTTAACTGTGATGTCACCGCTATTGATTTGACACCGATGCCTTTGTTTTCAGCAGACAATATGACAACTGCCTTTTTATCAACAGACACGAGCGTGGTAGAAAAATCGCTATTTGGTATTCCTGAATGGTTGCTTCAAATAAATGACGATATCAGCCGCGCACTCGAACGTGGCGTCAATATCCGGCAACTGGTTAGCGCGCGTGCTTGCGTGATTGATGATTTATTGATCGAATTATTTAAATGCTTTGGGCTTGATAAGACGGATTTGGCACTGTTTGCAACTGGTGGCTATGGTCGCGGTGAGTTATCGCTACATTCAGATATCGATATTTTGCTACTAATGCCACATGATATTAACGCTGATACCAGTAGTAAAATTGATAACTTGGTGGCACTCTTATGGGACATTGGACTTGAGCCTGCGTTATCAGTACGCAGCGTCAGTGACTGCTTGGAGGCGGCGCTTGACCATACTATTGCCAGTGCATTATTAGAGGCTCGCCTATTAATAGGCAATGACGCCTTGCAAAATGTCCCGCACCAAATAGTAAACAATCAATGGTCCCCGCGCTCGTTTTACGACGTAAAAATCGATGAGGCAAAAGCGCGTTATTTACAGCACAATGCCACAGAATATAATCTTGAGCCCAATATAAAAACCGCCCCTGGTGGTCTGCGCGATATCCATATTATCGGCTGGGTGACCAAACGCTATTTTCGGGTCAGTAAGCTCTATGATCTGGTACAACAGAACTTTTTGACTGAAAAGGAATTCGATGAATTAAGCTTTTCAGAAAACTATTTATGGCAGATACGGCACTACCTGCACGAACTGACTGGTCGCAATGAAAACAAGCTGTTATTCGATTATCAGCGTGAGATTGCTCAACTGATGGGCTATGATACCCAGACAGATGATCAACCAAATGCTGCGGTAGAGCGCTTTATGCGCGATTATTACCGCTGTGCGATGCAAATATCAACATTGTCTGAAATGCTAACCAATCACTACTACGAAACCATCATCGAGGCGCAGTTGCCTGATGAAGAACGCCCAAAAAAACAGCCTATCAATGCCCGCTTTAACCAAGTCGGCGACCAAATCGCAATGGCTCATCACAGAGTATTTGCGCAGCATCCCGAGTCGATTTTAGAGATGTTTTTACTTATGGGTCAGTATGGCATCAAGAATGTCCGTACCCATACTCTACGCGCGCTAAAAATTGCAGCGCGTGGTATTGATCAGGCTTATCGCGACAATCCTACGCATCAAACCTTGTTTTTAGCCAATCTAAAAGAGCAAAATTATCTCTTTCATCGTCTGCGTACCATGAATCGCTATGGCGTGCTTGGCAACTATATCCCTGCCTTTGCTCAAGTTACTGGTTTGATGCAGTATGACTTGTTCCATCGTTATACGGTTGATGCCCATACCTTATTTTTGATTCGTATTCTGCACCGTTTTACGGATCCGCATTTTTATGAAGATTTTCCGCTCGTGAGCTCCATCTTTCAGCGCATCGAGCGCAAAGAGATTTTGGTATTAGCGGCGATGTTTCATGATATTGCCAAAGGTCGTGGCGGCAACCATAGTCAACTTGGCGAAATCGAGTCGATTGAATTTTGTCTGGCTCATGGTATGAGTACTGCCGACGCCAATCTGGTTGGCTGGTTGACCCGTTATCATCTGCTGATGTCAATGACAGCTCAGAAAAAAGATATCTCAGACCCAGAGGTTGTGACACTATTTGCAGATTTGGTGGGTAACGTTACCCATCTAAATCATCTGTATGTCTTAACCGTCGCTGATATGAACGCCACCAACCCACAACTTTGGAACAGCTGGCGTGCGACACTTATGAAGCAGCTATATTCGCAAACACGCCGTATTTTGCGGGCGGATATTGATGCCCCAACCAATCGTCAAGATATGATTAGTGCCACACGCAAGCAAGCACTAGTGATGCTAGATAACGTCGACAATCAGCATATGAATCGCGATGAGGTGCTGAGATTGTGGGATGATTTGGGCGATGAGTATTTTTTGCGTGAAATTGCAGAAGATATCTTATGGCATACTGAAGCGATTTTAAATCATCCGCCTATAGGTCGAGCGTCAAATGCAGATAGTCCGCCATTAGTCGTTCTACGTGAGCATCGAGAGCTGGCGCTTGATGCAGTACAGGTTTTTGTTTATACCCAAGATCAGGTCAATTTGTTTGCGGTGACTATGGCCGTATTCGATCAGATGAATCTTGATGTATTGGATGCCCGTATTATCACAGCGACCCGTGATTTTGCGTTGGATTCTTATGTACTACTCGACCGTAGCGGTACTTTACTGGTCGATAGCGATAGCCAGCAAGAGCTTAAGCAGCGACTGATTGATGCCTTTAAAAATCCGACCGCGCCCAAACTGACGCACAAACGGATTCCACGCCAGCTCAAACATTTCGATGTAGCAACGACGATCAATTTTGATTTCAATGATGCCTCAAATCAGCACATCATGAGCTTAGAGACCCTTGATCAGCCAGGTTTACTTGCCCGTGTTGGACAAGTATTTTTGCAGCAGCAAATTGAGGTACATGCCGCGCGTATTACTACGCTTGGCGAGCGTGCAGAAGACATGTTTTATATCAGCGATCAAAATGATCAAGCACTGAGCGCTGATAAACTTAAGACGTTAAAAACGGCACTGATAGACAGTCTTAGTGTCCGTAATGATAGAGTCTAGCTTATTTTCTATATCAAACTTTTATAGATGATGCCACGTGCATATTCCTTCAGCGCATCATCGGCAAGCTCTAGAGGCAGTATATCGGCTTCCACCTTTTGGTCGCCATACATCAAGCGTCCCGCATCGACCTCCTTTTGTAGGAGGCGGTGCAAGCTGGCCAAACGAAATTCTGCATTATAATATCGGTAGATTTGCTTCAAACTAATAGGGGCTTTGGCGTGGACATCGCGATACAAGCTATCAGAAGCCAAGATAGTCATCTCATTAAGCATCTCTTCACGCGACAAATCGGCTTGATTGATCTTATATTGCAACTGCCTAGCAAGTCTGTCTTTAAAACTCAGCATCACAATAAAAATTAAGGTTTGTACGACAAATAAAGCGATGTATTGCCACAGAGGTAACGATATATCTAGCAACTTGCTAAGCAGCATGAGTACCATAGCAACGACTATGTAGCTAACCAATTGCCAGAGCAGCCACATCATAAAACTGTTATCGCCAAACCAAAACATTTGACGTTCTCGTAATAGTGTCAACTGCTGGCGTGATTTCCACCAAGTCTGTTCACGCTGCTTTAACTGCTTATAAACGTCAAGACTTTCATGATTATCAAAGTATTTTTCATTGATATCCTTAGCATCGAGACTGTCCGTTTTTAACATACTAGACATATCAAATTATTCCTAAAATACGCTGTCAGAAAAGCCAGCATTTATCTTTACTTAGTAATACAGACATCACATCGCTTTTATAATAACGCGTTACGATATAGTCACATGATTACCTATTTACACAGCCATATAGTTAAAATAACAATGCTTAAATATCCTCTAGCCAAGTCATTACAAAGCACTATAAGGAAATATAAGAAGAAAAAGACAAAAAATAAGAGAAGTGCTACACTGCTTAAATGTAATTTTTCTTTATAACTTTATTATTAACTGTCTATTATAGTTAGCCTGCCTATGAATCACAACTTGACGTCCCTACACCCTTATCCATTCGCTAAGATGGCCACTTTACTGGCTGATAGTACTCCAGCCCATAGCTATGATGAAATCAAACTGGGTATTGGTGAGCCAAAACATGCGCCGCCAGCCTTTGTTCTGGACGTACTACGCGAAAACTTGGACAAAATAAGCCATTATCCGACCACAAATGGACTGTTTGAGCTGCGTCAAACCATTGCTCATTGGCTTGAGAAGCGCTTTTTCTTAAATCACCTCAACCCTAATACGCAAGTATTGCCAGTAATGGGCACACGTGAGGCAATATTTAGTATCGTGCAGGCAGTGATTAATCACGAGACAGAGACTGTTAGTCAGACGGCAACGCTCAACCAATCGCCTACTCCTACGCCTATAGTAGTTATGCCCAATCCCTTTTATCAGATATATGAAGGGGCGGCGATATTAGCGCAAGCAACGCCTTATTTTATCCCTTGCACCTCAGACAATAGCTTTAAGGGGGATTTTCGTAGTGTGCCAAAAGACGTCTGGACGCGTACACAGCTCTTATTTGTCTGTAGCCCAAACAACCCAACCGGTTCAGTGATGACGATGGATGACTGGGAGCAAGTGTTGCGCCTATCAGACCAATATGGCTTTATCATTGCCAGCGACGAGTGTTATAGCGAGCTGTATTTTGATAAAGCGCCAATAGGATTGTTGCAAGCCTGCGCGGCCCTTGGTCGACACGATTTCAAAAATTGTCTGGTGTTTCACTCTTTATCGAAGCGCTCAAACCTACCCGGTTTGCGCTCAGGCTTTGTGGCAGGCGATGCCACTATCTTGCAGGCTTATTTACAATACCGCACCTATCAGGGTTGTGCGATGCCGATACCTCATCAGCTGGCGTCTATCGCCGCTTGGGAAGATGAGAAGCATGTGGCGCACAATCGAGCGCTGTATCAAGAAAAGTTTGCACTCTGGATGTCGGAGCTTGGAGAATTACTGGAGTTACGTATGCCTGAGGCAGGATTTTACTTTTGGATAAAGGCGCCTGAGCAATTCGGTGGTGATGATGAATTATTTGTCAAAGCACTCTATGAGGATGCCAATATTCATGCACTAGCGGGTCGTTACTTATCGCGCGAGGTCAATGGTGAAAATCCGGGGCAAGGCTATGTGCGTATCGCTTTGGTGGCAAGCGTCGAGGAAAGTCGCGAGGCAATCAGGCGCATTCGTCAATTACTCGGTGCTTAAAATCGCTATTTAAAACGCATTAAGCTTAACAAACCGCCAATAACCATAATATAATTATGGTTATTGGCGGTTTTCTGTTAGATGATGCTATAGTAAGTCTTATAGCCGAATTATACAGCACCGCCATTTGATGATATATAGTCAAAATATCTCAAAAACGCTACAGTGCTGCTGATATAAATTTTTTGCAGCCTCTGTCTGCGCAGGCACAGCAAGCAGGAAAAATGAATATCAGCAGTACTTGATGTATCGATATTACTTTTCCCTGACTGTATTTATCATACTTACATCCCTCTTATTGCTTATGCCATCAAGGATGATGCCATGCCCCATCTTGATTTTACCCAACCACCATTTGATGTATTAAATGCCGCTGAACGCCAAAGTATCAAAAAAAATACCCAAGTGCGTTATCTTGCCAAAGATGAGATGTTACCAGCGGATGATTTGCAGTACTTCTATGTGGTGCTTAAAGGTCATGTCGAGCAGTTGTTAGATGGTGATTTTGTCGCCTCTTATTTGGGCAACAACCATACTGCCCATCTTAATAGTAATGATTGGTTTGATAGCAGGCGCTCACCAGAGTCGCTCATAGAAGATGGGCTGCAAGAAGATAAAAACATTGATTCGCAGCCGGCTGCTTATCAGTTTCGCGCTGTCGAAGATACTTTATTGCTGCAAGTAAATGGGGTAATCATTGATAAAATCGGTGCCCAAAACCATTTCGTACGCCAATTATTGTCAGAAAATCTGCCAGAGCGTTTAAAAGCTTTACAGCTGAGGCATGGTGGAAAAAAACTTGACGCTACCAGCTATGACGACCCTCAGGAAGTACAGCAAATCATGCTACAGCCGGTGATTGATATTACTTTACTACCAGTCCATATCGTTGACGCAGACGATAGTCTATATCAAGCAGCACGTACCATGACTGAGGCTGGATTGAAGCATGTTTTGATACGCCCACCAGGACATTTACAAGATAAAAATAGCTCCGATCGTACCTTGGGTATCCTCAGCGATAATGATATCTGCCGCGCCGTCAGCGACCAACAAAACACTGTTACAACGCCTTGTCAAAACTATGCAAGTTTTAATCTGCGAACCATTAACGCTGATAATGAGATTGGTGATGCGTTACTAACCATGACTCGCTATCGCATTCACAGGTTACCAGTGATAGATACCAATGGTAAAGTCATCGGTGTGCTTGCACAAGGCGATATGCTTGCTCATATTGGTCATCATTCTCAGCTGATTAGTATTCAAATTAACCAAGCCACAGATTTGCCAAGTTTGGCGACCGCAGTTGAACTCATTGGGCGATATATACGTGCTCAGCATCAAAACGGTATCAAAATGGGCAACGTCAGCCGCATGGTACAAACCCTTAACGCGCAAGTATTTACCAAACTTTGGCAACTTATCGTTCCTGATGAAGTAATGGAGAATACCTGTGTTATCGTCATGGGCTCAGAGGGTCGCGGCGAGCAAATCATGCGTACCGATCAAGACAATGCGCTCATCATGCGTGATGGTTATGACCACCCTAAGCTGGCACAATTTGCCGATACCTTTAACCAGCACTTAGCAGAACTTGGCTATCCGCTATGCGACGGCAACATTATGATGAATAATCCCATGTGGCGGCAACCATTAAAAGCGTTTAAAGCGCAGATTAGTCTATGGTTTAAAAACACTGACCCGATGCACAGTATTTATTTATCCGCTATATTTGATGGTGAATATGTCTGCGGTGATGAAACGCTATTGACGCAGGTTCGTGAACATCTGAAGACGGCCCATAGGCAGTCAGACTTGATGTTCGTGCGCCAATTTGCACGAGCAGCGCTACAGTTCGGCGATGTCAATCAATGGTGGCAAAAGCTAGTACCGTTATTAGGTGGTAAACCAAGCGCTTATACTATTGACCTCAAAAAAGCGGGTATCTTTCCATTGGTACATGGTATCCGTACCTTGGCGTTAGAAAACGATCTCTTTACTGATGCTAGCAGCAAAGGTCGTCTGAAAGCTTTGGTTCAAGCTCGGGCCTTAACCCAAGAGCGTGCCGATACCTTACTTGAGGCATTAGAGTTCTTTATGGCGCAGCGCCTATCGGTTGCTTTATTGACAGACAATAAGCATGCAAAAGAAGTCGATCCAACGACCTTGTCTGCCCTTGAGCGTGATTTATTAAAAGAGTGTTTGGCGGTAGTAAAAAGCTTTAAAGACCAGTTAAGCCGACATTATCAGCTTGAATTTGGTTAAGGTAAACCGGTTAGCCTTGGAGATAGATGACGATGAACTGGCTAAAACAGCTGTCTACTGCTTGGCAAAAAAACCAATTACAGCGACCTGAACTGGCATCAATGTTTACGGCACCTGTCGATGAGCAGTGGGTTGCGATTGATTGTGAGATGACCGGACTCAATCCAAAGAAGCATCACCTATTATCGGTAGCTGCCATTCATATCAATGGCGATAAGATTGATACAGGAAATGGGCTGCATCTGCTTTGCAGACCGCCTGTCATGCCTGAGGGCGATACCATTGTCATTCATGGACTGCGCACCGCCGATGTTGAGCATGCGATGAGCTATGATGAGATGCTGGGGTTACTATTGCCCTTTATTAGCAATCGGCCACTTGTGGGGTTTTGTCCGCAAATAGACGTCGGGTTCTTAAACCCTTTAGTAAAGCATTATATGGGTACTCATTTGCCCAATGAGATTATCGATATCCGCCCCCTTTATAGCCGGCGTATGATGGGTCGTAGCCAAGGGCTTTCAAGCCAAGCACAGCATTTGAATAGTATCTTGGCGCATTATAATATTCCTGAGCTTGGCACCCACGATGCTTATAATGACGCCATCATGACGGCAATGGCATTTTTGCATATGCGCTAATATAATGGCTAAAATGCATTATTTAGACAAGGCTTTAAGATAAAAGATTAAAATAAAAGCACGCTTACAACTACATGCTACAGCTACGCGAAAACAGTAACTCATGTTACCATAGCCTGTTTTTGCCACCTGATGATAGGCTGCTCATGCGCTCCTTAGTAAAACCAACTCTACTTAGAACTCATAACCCTTCTATACGCACAACAGCCATTAGCCAATATTTGCAAACGCTGAAAAATATCGGTCAACGTCTATCTTTATTGGCATTAGTTGTCGCTCCTACCTTAGTGCCATTACATCTGCACGCTGCCTTACCGCAAGAGATTGAAACGGCATTAGCGCGAGCCCATTTAAGCGCAGCAGACATCAGTATTGTCATTACGCCAGTGGGTGACAAAAACGCCAGCCGCTTGCCCTCTGCCGTTCAGGTTATCGACAGGAAAAAGGCGGTCAATCAATTGCAGCCTGCAAGCTCAGACGAGATAAATACTGATGCCAATAACAGCAAGCAAAAACTGGTTCGAAACAAGCAGAGTCCTAAGCCGTTAGCCAATTACCAAAGCGCGTTAGTAACCATCGAAAAGCAAACCATCAGACAGCACGACAGACAATTACACGCTTATACCGATGATCCTTATACCCACCAAAGCTTGATGAGTACTCCGTCATTACTGCCAGAAAACGTGTTAAATACTGCTAATTATTCTTCCAGTCAGAACGACAATATCAGTGCTAACGGCGCAGATAATAATAACAGCGACAATAAAAAATCTGACAGTGAGACCTCAATAAAAATATCGTTTTCGCCATTACTCAATCATCAGCCTGACATAGCACGTACGCCCGCCAGCACGATGAAACTCGTTCCTAGCTTTATTGCCTTAGATATCTTAGGCGCTGACTTTGTCTGGCATACGCGCGTTTATCATACTGGTATTATCATTGGTAATACATTGCTTGGTGATTTGATAATTCAAGGCAGTGGCGACCCAAAAATGACCCATGAGCGCTTACAGCAATTGCTCTATAAAGTGAAAGCAGCAGGCATCCGTCATATCGATGGCGATATCATTGTAGATAGCACTATTTTTAACCATGTCACTAAAGATCCTGCGGCATTTGATAACGCGCCTTTACGTCCTTATAACGCCAGTCCCGATGGTTTTCTGGTCAATTTCAGTACTATTGGTATCCAAAGCTATCCATTAAATAATGCCCAAGCACAGCTGACTTATACGCCGCAGCTGGCAGATTATAAGTTGCCAAGTAAGATAAATATACGCCCCTCTGCCTGTGGTCAAGCACGTTATAGCTTAGCGCCGCAGTGGCAAGCAACTCAGCTGACCTTTGATACCTCTTTACCCGATAACTGCGGCAACCATGCTTTTTATGTCGCTTATCCTGATGCCAAAGATTTTGCGGCTCGCGTGATCAAAGCCAAATGGCAAGCACTGGATAATACGCTAACGGGCAACGTTGTCGCTCAAGAAACACCATATAAGAATAAGAAATCCATATCAGCGCGCGGTTTGGCAGCTCTACCAATGTCGCCTTTACCAATTGTTAGTTATCCTTCTTTAAACTTAACGCAGCAAATTTATGATATCAATCATTTCTCTAATAATGTGATGACTGAACAAGTGGCGCTATCAATAGGCGCTTATCATAAACCCAAAGATGAAACCGTTAATCCAACCATTAATAAAAACGTCGATAAAGCTATTAATAGTCAGCACAGCTTATATCAATTTGGTAAGCCTGCGACAACGAGCTACCCTGCTGCCTTACAAACCATCAACGAATGGTGGCAAACGCATCTAAGCACGCCGCCGCCACATCTGACCAATGGTTCTGGGTTGTGCCGTGATTGTACTATCAGCGCTGCTAATCTAAGCGAGCTGCTGACTTATGCTTACGCTCACCCAAGCTTTAATGCTTATGTAAACTCGTTAGGTATTGCTGGCGTCAGTGGCACCATTTTGACACATAGCGAGCGTTTACCAGAATCAAACGCCATTGGTCGAGCTTGGATAAAAACAGGTACTTTAAACAATGTCACTTCGATGGCAGGCTATGTCAAAGGCTTATCAGGACAGGATTATGTGGTAGTGGGACTGATCAATAATGAGCAAGCGCTAAATACTTATACAGCAAGAACGGTACTGGACGCCATGCTAGATTGGACAGCGCAGCATTAATTTTTTACGCCAGATTATTTACTTTATAAAGGACATTTTATGTCACGTAAGCCCGCGTCACTTAGCAAACCTATCACCCCATCAGGACGTAAAGGATCACACTTAAATACAACTGCCACTCAACCCAAATTGATGCTCTATATTGGGTTTTTTGCCGTTGGCTATATGCTTGCCAGCTCTGTATTTATGATGATTCAAACCAAGCTTGCTCTCAATGCGCAATTGGTTACTGTGCTGTCTGTCGTCTTGGGCGCTTATATTTCCGTGCATAAGTTTATCAAGCACCAGCAGCGGGCACTAGATAGAGACGAGATCAACCGCTTGATGTTTGGCGGCGTTATCGTGGTTTGGCTACTCACTATGATTTACTTTCTAGGGATATGGGTATTTTTATTTGATGCCATCAGCCGTGAAGTACTGCTTGAGATGAGTATGCAGCAGCCTCTGCCTCTGGTTTCTGCATTGGTCATGATATTGGTACTAAGCTTAGTAAGCGCACGCATCAGTATTTGGGCTATCAATCGTTTGCTCGACCCTAATCGCAAGGGCGCTTAATTGCTTACTTTCAACAATTGAACGTTATAAACAAGCAACTACAAAGTTTTTGCCCTATTCATCTCTAAATTCCGTTACGCTGTATTTACGCTGATGAACTTTGATGAATAGGAGATAAGACCATGGAAATGATTTTTTTTGACAATGTTGATAAGCTTGGACGTATTATTCTGACCACGGTCGTGGTCTACGTTTTGATTGTTACGTTTACTAAAATTTCAGGCAAACGATCAACCTCTCAGCTAAATAATTTTGACTGGATTGTTACGGTGATGATTGGGTCATTAAGTGCCAGCACAATTTTACTCAAAGATATTCCGATTATCGAAGGTATGGCGGCTATTCTTTCACTGTATTTATTACAATTTTTGGTCACCAAATACGCCTCTATTTCGCCACAATTTAGCAGCTTTATTTTATCTGAGCCGCGCATTGTCTTTTATCAAGGGCAGTTTTTACCCGATGCCATGCGCGATGAACGTTTGACCCGCCAAGAAATTGAATGTGCCATGCGCTCTGAGGGTATTCATAATTTTGATGAGGTTGAAGCCGTTGTTTTTGAGTCGGATGCTAAACTCACCATTATTCCAAAACCGAATACCTCTAATGATGATCCAGAAGCAGAAGACACAGTCTCAGAGACGATTGCTCCGCTTATGTAATACAGTTGATAAAATTTTTACTAAAAACTTGATCAGCTCTAAAAAGGATAGAGCAGTATGACTCTTCTCTTTGTCTTACTTTATCCTTTTTAGGTAGCTGTTGGACTATTAGTAAGTAAGTGGGCTTTGAAAGCATTAAAATCATACAGAATAATTATTTATCAAATACGTCTTGAGCAAAGAATCTAGTATTTAACAGGTTTTCTTATTACATTTATTTAACCACTTCTTAAAATGGCAGCTGTTATGAAAGTAAGAATTTTGACCGTAGGTAATAAAATGCCCAAGTGGGTACAAACTGGTTTCGATGAATATCATAAGCGTATTCAGCCTATGCTCACTACCGAAGTCGTTGAAATTGCGGCGGCAAAACGTGCTAAGAATCCATCAGATGCCAATTTAGCTCAATACCGTGAGCAAGAAGGTCAGGCGATATTAGCCGCTCATGCTGTAGCAGGACGTGAGCAATTGTGGGTACTTGATGTCAAGGGTAAGATGCTATCGACCGAAAATTTGGCAGATAAATTGTCTGATGGTATGCAGCAAGGCGATGATATCGCTTTGGTCATCGGTGGTGCCGATGGTGTGTCACCAGAGGTATTGGCAAAAGCAGATGTGAAATGGTCGTTATCGGCGCTTACGCTACCGCATCCTTTAGTGCGCGTTGTCCTCATGGAGCAGCTATATCGCGCGATGAGTATCAATCATAACCACCCTTATCACCGTGGTAATTAAAGTAGCAATAGAAAACTATCCCGTAGGAAAACATCATCAATCACAGTGACACAACAGATTGAAAAATGGACGCACGCCCTAATAAATGCCACATGAGACATCCTAAACCTGCAACACCCAATGCCCAAAGTATCAATCCGCAACGCGATGATAATCGCGACGATTTGCATAGCCCACTAATATCGACGCCAATTACGGCGGCGGCGGCTTGGACAGATACGCCTATCATATCGAGCGCGGCAAAGCGCCCTAAGTTACCAGCGCTGTTTATATCGCATGGTGCACCGACGCTGGCTATCGAGCAATCTGCTACGACGAGCGCGCTAGCTCGTATAGGACAAAACTTACCCAAACCTCGTGCCATCGTCATTATGTCCGCGCATTGGCAATCCGCGAAACTTGAGATCAGCAGCAATCCTGAGCCAAAAACGTGGCATGATTTTTCAGGTTTTACTCCAGAGCTATATGAGCTGCAATATCCTGCTGCTGGTCATCCAGCACTTGCTGAGACCTTGGCGCAGCAACTGAGTGCCCGTGGTATTGTTTGTAGGGTCAATCCTTTACGTGTCAGTGACCATGGGGTATGGGCGCCACTTTTACACCTGTATCCACAGGCTGATATTCCTATCGTACAAGTATCCTTGCCACAGTATTATGACAGTATCGCCTGCTATCAATTGGGCGCGCAACTGGCACGGCTGCGTGATGAGCAAATTTTGATTATCGGTTCAGGGAATATCACCCACAATTTGCAAGCGCTACGCTGGCAAGCAGACAGTATTGATCAAACCGCAAAAGATTTTAAAGTTTGGCTACTACAACAGCTCAAAACCGACATCCCAAGCGCCCTAGACTGGCAGCAATATCCTGACTATAAAGATATCCATCCAAGTGATGAGCATTTACTGCCGCTATTTTTTGCCTTAGGTGCCGGTCAACGTGTCTCAGTCGTGCATCAAAGTATGGCGCATCATAGCTTAGGCATGGATATCTATCGCTTTGATTAAAGGCTCTCAATCAAAGCGTCAGATATATGCAGGTATACCACACTACTTTTCAAAAGCAAGTTTGGTAAATAAACCTCCACGCTCCATTTCGCCTGCTACACTCAATAACGTCGTCTCATCATTCATACGCCCAATCAATTGCATACCGATCGGCAGACCTTTTTTACTCATACCGACAGGCAACGACATGGCTGGCAAGCCTGTAATATTACCCAATAAGGTAAAACCCATCTTCCCAAGCACTGGCGAGCTTAACTTTTCAATCATGCCTGAGCTAAAAGCGTATTTGCCCATATCCATGCCTTTATTTAGCAAACCAGCGCTGCGCATCAGCATTTCGTCCATGCGACTTGGTGGTAATACGCCATGTTTTACTGCCGGTGTTGGAACGGTTGGGCACAAAATCATATCGTAGGTCTCTAGCAGAAGACCGGTTTGATATTGGCTATCATGCCAGCCATGCTTGGCGTGCGCCAAATCAACAGCCGATAATGAACGTCCTAACATTGCCATATTATACGTTTGCGGTTCAAGATTTTGTATATGCTGCGCACCATAGCAACGCTCAATATTATCAATAGTAAACGCAGTATGCGCGCAAACAACGACTAAAAAATTATGCCAGAATTGTTCAATATTAATATTAGGTTCAGCCGGTATTACGCGGTGACCCATGGCTTCTAGCTGCTTAGCTGTCTGCTCTAATACGGTAAGCACTTCCTTATCGACCATAGTATTAGCGACCAATGGCTGTTGATGCAAGGCGATGGTCAGTTGTCGTGGAGCGCGCATCGCCGCTTCTAAGAAAGTACCTTTAGGCGGCGCTATGACATAAGGCGCCCCAATCTCAGCACCACTAGTCGCATCAAGCATCGCTGCACTATCACGCACGCTACGTGTAATTACATGATCGGCTACTGCGCCTTCCCAGCCTTCACCAAATAAGGGACCCATTGGGTTACGTCCACGACTGGGTTTAAGTCCAAACGTACCACACCATGCAGCAGGAAAGCGTATCGAGCCGCCACCATCGCCCGCGCCTGCCATCGGTACGATACCGCTTGCCACTGCCGCCGCACTACCACCCGATGAGCCACCAGAGCTATAGCCTTTTTTAAAAGGATTATGTGTCACGCCATGTGCTTTTGGCTCAGTGGTGATAATCAAGCCAAATTCTGGGGTATTGGTCTTACCAAAAGTGTTCACACCCGTAGCTTTCATACGCTTGACGATTTCGCTATCGCTTTTTGAGATGATATTGACGCTACGACTGCCCATCGTAATCGGCTCATCAGTGAAGCTAAATGACAAATCTTTTAATAAATAAGGGACGCCGTTAAATACACCAGCTGGCAGTCCCGCCTGCGCTGCAGCATAAGCGCGCTCGTCAAAACGATGAATGATAGCATTCAATTTGGGATTGAGCTGATTGGCTTGATAGACTGCTGCATCCAGCCACTCTTTGGCACTGACTTCCCCAGCATTGACCAATGCCGCGAGTGCTAATGCATCGTATTGGGTATATTCTTTAAACATAACCGACCTTCCTTGGAGAATAATCAAATTAAAATTTTAAAAGATTAATATGTATCCGATTTATAGACAGTAATCAGTTTAGTATAAAACCTCACTGTTTATAATGAATAAACAAACTCATTAGTCATTTACGGTATTTAGAATCCTATTTGATAGGGGCAATTGATAGCCTGAAAATAATACTCCTAAAACCTTTTACTACATAAAATTCCTTAATATCTTCAATAAAAAAGACGAGTTACTTTCGTAAATCGTCTTTTTACCATCCAGTCAAACATAAGCTCTACATTAGTAGCTCACGTTTACCACTCTTACCCATTGAACTGACCAGTCCAGCCTCTTCCATCGAGTCAACAATACGCGCGGCGCGGTTATAGCCAATGCTAAATTTACGCTGAATACTAGAAGCGGAAACTTTACGAGTCTCCATAATAAAACCAACGGCTTCGTTGTAAAGGTCATCATCTTCACCAGAGGCATTGGCAGCACTACTGCCACCGCTAGGACTAGACAATTCAAAATTGCCTGCCATATTGTCGATATAATCAGGCGCACCGCGCTCACGCCATGCATCACAGACGCTATTGACCTCTTCATCGCTGACATAAGCACCATGGACACGATCAGGTTCAATTTGCCCAGGCCCTAAGAACAGCATATCGCCATTACCAAGCATATCTTCTGCGCCACCACTATCCAAAATAGTCCGTGAATCGACTTTTGAGTTGACTCGTAACGCTGCTCGTACCGGAATATTGGCTTTAATCAAACCAGTAATCACATCAACTGAAGGACGCTGAGTCGCAAGGATTAAATGAATCCCTGCTGCCCGCGATTTTTGCGCCAAGCGTGTAATCAACTCTTCTGCCTGCTTACCGACCTGCATAATCATATCGGCAAACTCGTCTGCAACGATGACAATCATCGGTAAGGTTTTTAGCTTTGGTGCTTGGCTAATACTTACGCTGTCATTGGGTCGCCATAATGGGTCAAGCATTGGATTGCCTGATTTTTCAGCAGCGATCACTTTTTTGTTAAACTCATTTAGTTTACGCACCTTTAGCAAGCTCATAAGCTGATAACGACGTTCCATCTCTGCGACGCACCATGACAAGGCACTTGCCGCCTCAGTCATATCGGTAACGACTGGGGTCAGCAAATGCGGAATATCATTATAGTTGGCAAGTTCAAGCTGCTTAGGATCGATAAGAATCATTCGCAGCTCGTTCGGCGTATATTTGAGCAGCATCGATAGTAACATCGCGTTGACCAAGACTGATTTACCAGAACCCGTCGTACCAGCGACCAACATATGCGGCGCTCGTGCAAGATCAGTAATAATAGCTTTACCGCCAATATCTTTACCCATCGCCATACTGATTTGCGCTTTAGGATCTTTAAATTTTTCGGTATCCAACAACTCAATCAAACGTACCATTTCGCGCTGTTTATTGGGTACTTCGATACCAATATAGGGTTTACCAGGAATAACCTCAACCACACGTAAAGATGCCATTGATAATGAGCGTGCCAAATCACGTGAAATTCCCGTAACTTTACTGGCTTTTATCCCAGGCGCAAGTTCTACTTCAAAGCGAGTGACGACAGGTCCTGGAATCGCATTAACAACATTTGCTTTGACATTGAACTCTTGTAATTTAATTTCCAGTAGCTCTGATAACTGCTCAAGCTCAGCAAGCGTATAGCTTGGCTGACGATTGGGGTCTGGCTTATCTAAGATCGACATCTCTGGAATCGGCGACAGACTACTACGATAGGCAGCCGTTTGCATCGAGCGTGATTTTTGACTGAATGCAACATCATCACTAATATGAGGCATAACGGGAGCATCAATCTCGTCAGTGCTATCATAAACATTGTCGTCTTCTGGCATCATATCCGTAATATGATTGCTACTATCACCTTCTGGGACTGCAAAACTCATAGTTGGTTTAGTTACTGTGGCTGACTCGATACTTGATATGGTAGCCGTACTCTCTGCTATTGGTGGTGCTTTTGGATTTGCAGGCGGGGTATTGGTCGGTGTCATATCTATTATTTCTGATGTATTCTCTACATCAGCATCAGCATCAGAAAAAGACTCCAAATCGTTCAACAAGTCATTTGCAGCATTATTAGGAATGTCGTCAGTAATGTCGTTTGGTGAGATAGTAGTTTGCTGCTGAACAGGTGCAGCTGCAGTTTCTGTTAATGTCTCTACGGCAGATAATTCTTGTTCATGGCTAAAATCAGTCGCTTCCGGCACTGCCGCATGTTCTGCCAACCATGCATCCACTAAGCTATCGACGCTAGGCGCTGATTCAGGAATATCTGGCTGCGTAGTTGACATGTTCGGTGCATAATCATTTAACGAATGTGCTGCTTGTTGCTGAGCCTCCTCTTGAGTGATATCAAGAACTGGGCTAGCAGAAGAAATGTCAGTATTTAAGCTGTCAACAGAAGCAGCAGCTGATGCCTCTGAATATGGAGCATTTACGAAATCATAAGGTATCGTATCTTGCTCATTTTCTATCTGGTTTGCTAATAAATCAGCGACAGTATTTGCATCGTTCCATGCAAAACTTGGCTCAACCTTTCTGATAGGCATTGGCGTAGCATTGGTAGCAGGTACTGATGTTTTATTTAGATTAAAAGCACTATTGCTAGTCGTTGTGGCGGCTGCAGTTTGTAGCTGCTCTTCTCGTTTGGTACTTTCACTGGCGACTTGCGCAGCGGCTGCCATAGAAGCTTTTACACTGGCACCCAATCCTGAAGACGATAAAAAGTCTGTCAATGCGCTATTAAAACGACCACTTCTATTGTCTTGCTGTTTATTGTTAGCCTGTTCATCCACTTGCAACTCAAGAGGCAATTGCTCATATTCTGGAGTATTAGTATCACTTATTGCTATATCACGACCTTGTTTATCGGCAGCACTAGTAGCATTGTCTTCTTGTGTTATTTGACTAGCATCAAGGCTGCTATCAAGGTTTTTGACACCTGACCCAAACCAAGACAAAGTTTTGAATTTTTCGTAAATACTTAACCAATGAATATTAAAGGCAAAGGTGGTCGTAATAGCGACAAACACTGCCAAAAACGTCACACTCCCCCACTGCGACAATAGCTGTGCTAGCCTCGCTTGTAGCTCAAGACCAATAATACCGCCAGCAACGCCTTTGAGTCCTGAAGATATTGGATCTGCTACCTGCTGCACCAATGCGATCATCTGGGCAAATAAGGCACTGCTGCTCAATATTAAAAACACATAAGCAACCAAGCGTAATAACCAAAACGTCGGTTTATTGTCCCACCAAATCAGCACTGACTCATAAACCAGAAACGCCAGTAACCACCACGCACCAAAACCAAAGAAGCTATACAGCAAATCTGAGAGCCATGCGCCCATCTCGCCGCCCATATTATTAATGGTCGTCATATCACTACTGATATGCGACCAGCTGGGATCATTACCGGTATAAGTCATCAAAATCACGAACAAATAAACCGCGAGGAGTAATCCCAGTAAGGTAAATATGCCCTTTTTTAAGTAATCAATAATTGGTGCTGATATCACGTAAGATCTGCCTTGTTGTTAATACTCGTCATGAATACTCAATAGTCGTCAAACCATGATTAAGCTTAATCATGCTGACATAAATTCCTGATAGAAACTGCTGTAATAGGTTACGACTGATGTGGCGTAATAACACAAAAACTTTATCTAAAATACTACGACAAAATATTGACCGCATTGCTGTTTTTGTTTTGTGCGCGGCATACAACTTCTTATAATAACAAATACATAGCTGCCATGGCGACCGTGTTATCAATAAAGCGCATAAGAAAATCAATCCAGTAGTGATTTAGCCAAAAATGCAGCTAGTAAAAAATGATGCCTGTTCTTTTTGCATTAGAATCTAACCAAAATATATTAAGAACTCTACGTTACTGCTGGTATAAATTTTTTATAGCCTCTGTCTGCGTAGGCACAGCAAGCAAGACAAATTAATACCAGCAGTACGTGATGTTTATATATCACTTTTCACTGACTATATTTGAATATGGGCTAATTTTTGGTACTAAAATTTCAAGCTGCAGATACTTTAGTTCTAATGATACCCATATTTGTTTTAGCAAACTTGCACTTTTTGCTCTTAGCCCTTATGTTATTATCACATAGCAACCATAATAACCAGATACGTCGTCATTTTTACGCTTATCTTTTATAATACTTATAATATCTACTTATTATTTTAACGTTGAACCCTTTCACTTTTATTGCTCTAGCAAGGAAATCTTATGGCAACTGATAATACTGCTCCACGCCACGAAAAACTCATTATTTTAGGTTCAGGTCCTGCTGGTTATTCTGCCGCTGTGTATGCAGCACGCGCCAACCTAAAGCCTGTTATGGTCACCGGTATGGAAGTCGGCGGACAGCTCACGACGACGACCGAAGTCGATAACTGGCCGGGTGATGCACATGATTTGACTGGTCCTGCATTGATGGAGCGTATGAAAGCCCATGCCGAACGCTTTGGTACTGAACTGGTTTATGATCATGTCAATGCTGTGAATTTAAATGTGCGTCCTTTTGAGCTGACTGGTAATAACGGCAATTACACCTGTGATGCTCTTATTATCTCAACCGGCGCATCAGCACAGTATCTAGGTCTAGAGTCAGAAACCAAATTCCGTGGTCTTGGCGTTTCTGCTTGTGCAACTTGTGATGGCTTCTTTTATAAAGACCAAAAAGTGGCAGTTATCGGTGGTGGTAACACGGCCGTTGAAGAAGCGCTGTATTTATCAAATATCGCCGCTGAAGTCACTTTAGTCCATCGCCGTGATAGCTTACGCTCAGAAAAAATCCTACAAGATAAACTATTTGAAAAAGCCAAAAATGGTAATGTCAAAATCGAGTGGAACCACAGCGTAAAAGAAGTGGTTGGTGATGATATGGGCGTTAATGGCGTGGTCATTGAATCTATGATTGATGGCAGCACCAAGCAACTGGACGTGTTTGGTATGTTTGTTGCCATTGGTCATAAGCCGAATACTGACTTATTTAAAGGTCAGCTAGAGATGAAAGACGGTTATCTGATCGTCAACAGCGGTCTCAATGGTAACGCTACCCAAACCAGTATCGAAGGTGTCTTTGCCGCAGGTGACGTCGCAGATCACGTCTATCGTCAAGCGATCACCTCTGCTGGTACGGGCTGTATGGCAGCACTTGATGCTGAAAAGTACCTAGATGCAATAGGCGAAACGGTCGCTCAAGATCATACTTATGCTTCAACGTTGACAGCTGACAAAGAAGCGTAAATGAGCGATTTTGTTAACGATGGTCATACAACGCCTGAGGCTTTTGTTCAACATATCAAAAGTCTTGGGCGTTATGACTTTCCAGAGCCAGCGATAGTAGATCCTGAAGGTATGGGTATTGTGGCTATCGGGGGAGATTTAGCTCCTGAGACGCTGATTTCTGCTTACGCACAGGGTCTATTTCCTTGGTTTAATGACGATGAGCCAATTGCTTGGTGGTGCCCTGAACCCAGATGTGTGATGCAGCCGACAGACTATCAGCCCAGTAAATCGCTACGTAAGCTAGCAAACCGTAGTCGTTGGCAGTTGACACTGAATCAAGCTTTTGATGAAGTCATACACGCTTGTAGTTTACCGCGTAGTAATGGCGTTAATAACGATCTTAATGAAAGTCAGCCTGTTGGCGAACATACTTGGATTCATGATGAGATGATTGAAGCTTATACTGAGCTACATGCTCAAGGCTTCGCGCATAGTATTGAAGTTTGGGATGATAAAGGCGCGCTCGTTGGTGGTTTATATGGCTTAAAAATAGGCGGTATTTATTTTGGTGAATCGATGTTCCATATCGCTTCTAATGCATCAAAGCTAGCATTTTGGGGCTTGATGCGCTTATGTGAGCACAGCAATGTTAATCTTGTCGACTGTCAACTCCCTAACGATCATCTCATGAGTTTAGGTGCTATCACCTTGTCACGTACTGAGTTTTTGACTCAACTAGATATATTAATATCTAATAGTTCAGATAATTGGCACAAAAACTCGCATAAGCCTCTAGCGGTACCGCTGTTAGGGAGTTTGCAACCTTGGCAATTAAACCTCTAGTTTATTACTTTATTTTAAAATCTAAAGTTGATCTGGCTAATCGATACATGAAATAGCGCGACTCGATTGAGTACGTATGATTATTACTATTACGTTTAATCAGCAATGTTTTCATAAATCAGTAACTTACCTATCACGATCATGAGTACATTATGGCACCTGATACCTCTTTTTTATTAATAGGTAAGCTGGCAACCAAAGCCAACACCACTAAAGATACGATTCGTCACTATGATCAATTGGGGCTGCTGAAGTCTCGTAAGCGTCAGGCAGGTTCGCGGCTATATACTGAGTTTCATCCAGAATGTGTTGAACGTATCGAATTAATTAAAAGCGCACAAGCAATTGGCTTTACCCTGACTGAAATCAAAGACAGCCTCAATGATTATTACGATGGGCAGCTTGATATTGACTTACAGCTGAACATTACCCAGCAAAAACTGATTCAAATCAGAAAACAACAAACGACCATCAGTTTGATGATAGAGATGTTGACCGAACGCATTGATATTCTTGAGCATATGAAGGCTGATAGTGATTATAAACTCGACATTGATGTGTGTAAAAAGACACTGCCTTTATCCTGATAAGGAAACCTCGATACCATACTGCATTTTATATTTGTTATTGTTTTAAATCTCAAATAATAAAAGCTGCTAATATTTTTTAAGATTAATTATAAATACGCTGCATGATTAGCGCGTCGACTGCCGGTTGATGCGCTGCTTGATAGTAGCTTTTACGTGTATGAATCACAGTAAATCCTTGCTGCTCATATAACGCGATCGCAGCAGTATTATCTGCTCTCACTTCTAATAGAAGACTCTCTACTTGATTGGCCTTTAACGTCTCATCTAGTCTAATAAAAACTCGTGAGGCAATCCCTTGACGCTGATAATCAGGATGAGTGCCAATGCGTAAAATCTCTGCTTGCTCAAACAATAATTGGTATAAACAGTAGCCAATCAATTCGTTTGCAGAATTATCAGTAACAACCATCAGACTGATACTATCCTGTTCGAGCAGGTCGCCTATTGTTTGAGATGTCCAAGGGTCTTGTCGCTGAATCATAGCTTCGATAGTAGCAACTGCTTGGATCGTTGTTACTTGCTTATCTTCTAGTATTTTTATATCGAACATCAGCGCCCCTTTATTTGTTGGCTTTAATATCAATCATATTATCGTTGATTGTCGACACTGTCATTCTATTAGCAAACCATACCCAAAAAAAGCCACCCTCTTTCGAGGATGGCTTTTGACTAATTATTAACGAAGATCAGATTACTCTGACAGCGTTAAGTATTAGTTCAATACGTTAGCAACAACACCAGCGCCTACCGTACGGCCACCTTCACGAATAGCAAAGCGAAGACCTTTGTCCATAGCGATTGGGTGGATAAGCTCTACGCCCATCTCAACGTTATCACCAGGCATAACCATTTCAGTACCGTCTTGTAATTGGATTGCGCCAGTTACGTCAGTGGTACGGAAATAGAACTGTGGACGATAGCCGTTTAGGAATGGTGTGTGACGACCACCCTCTTCTTTTGACAATACATATACTTCAGCGTCAAACTTGGTGTGAGGAGTGATTGAACCTGGCTTAGCTAGTACTTGGCCACGTTGTACGTCTTCACGCTTAGTACCACGTAGTAGTACGCCACAGTTTTCGCCTGCACGACCTTCGTCAAGCAGTTTACGGAACATCTCTACACCAGTACAGGTGGTTTTTTGAGTGTCACGGATACCAACGATTTCGATTTCGTCGCCAACGCGTACGATACCAGATTCAACACGGCCAGTTACAACAGTACCACGACCTGAGATTGAGAATACGTCTTCGATTGGCATTAGGAATGCTTTGTCGATGTCACGCTCTGGCTCTGGGATGTAGGTGTCAAGAACGTTTAATAGTTCTACAACGGCTGGTTGACCATATTTTTCTTGTGAGCCTTTTAGGGCTTCAGTGGCAGAACCATGGATGATTGGGGTGTCATCACCTGGGAAGTCATAGTCGCTTAATAATTCACGAACTTCCATTTCTACGAGTTCAAGCAATTCTTCGTCATCAACAACGTCGCACTTGTTCATGAATACGACGATGTACGGTACGCCAACCTGACGTGAAAGCAGGATGTGCTCACGGGTTTGTGGCATAGGGCCGTCAGTTGCTGATACTACTAGGATTGCGCCGTCCATCTGGGCTGCACCGGTGATCATGTTTTTAACATAATCGGCGTGACCTGGGCAATCAACGTGAGCGTAATGACGTGATGGGGTGTCATATTCTACGTGTGAGGTGTTGATGGTGATGCCACGTGCTTTTTCTTCTGGTGCTGAGTCAATAGACGCGTAGTCTTTGGCTTCGCCACCAGAGGTGATTGCAGCTACGGTTGCGATTGCAGCGGTAAGGGTGGTTTTACCGTGGTCAACGTGTCCGATGGTACCGACGTTAACATGTGGTTTTAGACGTTCAAACTTGGCCTTTGCCATGGGTATTTCCTCTTTTTTTGGTGAATATTTATCAATCAAAGATCGGTAAATAACTGTTTGACGGCTTATGATGTATGACCATCAAACCGTTGACACTGTGTTTTTTCTATTAAACCAATATTTATTAAAATACTAGCTCTAACGCTATACTATCTTTGTGTTCGATATTTTAGCTGTTAAGCGTATAAATAGGGGCATTATACGTGCTTTTCAATCTGTTGAACATGACAAGTTAATATACAGTACTGCTATTGCACTACTTTATCTAACTCTTATTCATTTAATTCTTTATACAGCTCATTTATTAGATAAAGATAACACCTACTAATAAACTGACAGCGCAAAAAGGCAACACCTCAGTGTCACCTTTGAATTATTCTCTGCCACACTGTATGTATAATTTTCGATATTTTATAATTTTGATACCAATACTGAGCTATGGACAAGCACTAGCAAAGCGAATATAAATAATGGAACAATAAATGGAGCTCATATTGAGAATTGAACTCAAGACCTCTCCCTTACCAAGGGAGTGCTCTACCGCTGAGCTATATGAGCGTGCTTTTAACAACTACAGTAGCCAACCACTAAGTTGCACTAAAAAAAATATCACGATACAGCAATATTAACTGACTGTCGTGATGAGTATTGATGATTTGTGCAATGGTACATATATGGAGCGGGTGGCGGGAATCGAACCCGCGTCATTAGCTTGGAAGGCTAAGGTGTTACCATTATACCACACCCGCATTTACTCTTATCTGGGTTGACTCTGATAAAGAATCATGGATTGATATAGAGTATGCTTGGCGCTAAGACGAACTTAGAAAAATATGGTGGTGGGAGAAGGATTCGAACCTTCGAAGCTTTCGCGACAGATTTACAGTCTGTTGGGTTTGACCGCTCCCCAATCCCACCTTAGGTTGCTTTAAACAAAAATGGCTTTAGTTTAAGACATATTCATAAAAAGCTACTTTGAGAGAGATGGTGCCGACTGCCGGGATCGAACTGGCGACCTACTGATTACAAGTCAGTTGCTCTACCAACTGAGCTAAGTCGGCTTGTTCTCTCAAAGTGGTGGCTATTCTATCAAATATTTTGAGATGCGCAAGCCCTTTTTTAGTATTTTTGACTTTATTTTAATAAAAAATCTCAAACAACTGATTATAAAAGGGTTTTTATTTTTTGGAAATAGCTACTTTTACTACTCTTATTTCAACGGTCTATCTTTTAGCCAAAAAACCTAGACACTTAACTTCTTTAGATTGGTTATTCATTGCTAGAAATATTCAATAATTATGTAAACCTGCCAAGCGCTAATACTTATCAGCGGCAGAATTTTGAAAAGATACCGTTAAAACTTGTGATTCCTACGATGCTAAGATAAAACTTGTTCGCTATAAAATTACTATTTAAAGCGATGCAAAATTTATCCTAACATAGTACTAATCTCTTAAAGCAAAAATATCTTAAAGCCAATCAACTACAACTTTTACCAGTTGGCCAATTTATTATTTAAATAAACAAAGATAGCTCTCTTGTTAAAAATTGGCTATACCATTCCTGTATTAAACAACCATAGTGCTAAGCCAATAATAATAATCGCGACAAACACCCATATAAACCAACTACCACTCGGTTTCTTTTCAACTGCTCCAGTAGTGGCAGGGTTATCCAGTGCTTGATCCATCGCATTATTGCCTGTAGTACCCAAATCGCGAGATTGACCTAGATTGGCTGTGCCCGAAAACTGTGAAGTGGCTGCCTGTTTAGCACGCAGTACATCTGGATCTGCTTCTTCTTGCAAGGCCGTCTTAGTGGTTTTGTCATGCTCTGGCTCAATAGCTGCTTCAATGACTGGCGCCTCACTTACAGGAGACGTTTCTGAAAGGGTTTCGGATACAGCGTCTTTATGTAGCAAAGGCTCATCAGCTAAGACGGGCTGCTCTAAAAGTGATTCTTGATGAGCAGAAGGCGTTGATGTAGTTTCGGTTGAGATAGACTCTATTACTTCGGGCTCAGCAGCCACAATAGGGACACTTGAGGTTTCAGTAGGACTATATTCTACTTCGCTCAATACAGGTTCGGCTTTATCTGCGGCGGCTAAGATATCAGTGATGCCTGTTTCTTTAATCACTGGCTCATCTGTTTGAGCAGCGCTAACAATCTGTTCTGCTTGCACAGCAGCAATAGGCATTGCTTCTAAAGAATTTTCGACAGGTAATATCTCTTCGATTATCGTTTCTTTGACGACTGGCTCTGCTTCAACGATAGGTGCTATCTCAGTATCAGGACTCAACATTAACGTTGGTTTATCTGCAACTGCTTGCTCATGAATAACAGTAGCAGCCACTGGCTTACTTACCTGAAAAATAAAGCTTGCAAACCCAAGCGTATCCTCTGCTGATAACTGCTTCGATTCATTGGCAGCGATACGCTCATCATTAATAAAAGTGCCATTTGACGACTCTAGATCTTTTACGTATAGCTGACCGTTTAAGACACTCAGTTGTGCATGATTGCGTGAAATTTGCTTGCTACCTAGTACCAGATCATTATCACTACCACGGCCCACAGAGAGGCTGTCAGTGACCGTTAATGTCAGATCGCCAAGTGCCTCTGTCAAGGCATTCAACTGCCATGTATTGGTCGTTGCGGCATTCATATTATCGATATCGTTTGTCATGCGATGACTCCTTATTTATTATTAAATATTCATGATGGTCATTAGCTGATCCATCCTATTGTATCTGACGTTTATAGCTATATTATTTAGGGATAAAGCGCGGTTGTATGATACCGCTAAGCTTATTATAAGGAATGCTAAGCACTGGCATACCATAGGCATAGGGAGCGATAGCATAATGCTGATAACGAATATCAATCCCTTTATCCGTCAATGTGACGTTATCACTTAAGGTAAATGGCCAATTTTTTTCGTAGTTTTTCACATCTTTATCGACCGTTTTCACCCAGTCTTTATAAGCATTATAGACAAGCGCATTAAACTGTGGCTTTTTACCGCTTTGCAGCATATCAGCCAGTTTAATTTGTTTTTTCGTCTTCTGGTCAAACACTAGATATTCGCTATACGGCATTCCATGTGCGCCGCCAGTAAAGACATATGAGCTTATCTCGAACGTCTCAAAATCATTAATATGACCCACATATTCAGGTGTCACCGTTAGGCTGTAAGCAAACGCACTGTCACTCGGTAGCTCATTCAATTGCGAGGCAGCAAAACCATCAAGCGCGTTTTTGACAGCAGCTGGAGTGGCTTTGGTAGTGATAGGCGCAGATTCAGAGGGTTTACTATTTACAACCAGCGTATTGATACGCTGATTGGTGATATCGTTTATCCATTTGTGATTGGTTTTAAGATATTTAACTTCAATCTCCGGACAGTTATCACGCGCCGTGCAGGTTTCTTGTAGTTTTTTGGGTAACTGATAATCGAGATACTCTGTGCTACTAAAAAGGCTACCGGCATATGCTGAGAAGCTTAACGTGCCAAACAGCAACCCACTACTTACTATTGACAATAAACGCAGCCTACCCGCATCCGTAGAAGATTGCTGGACTGATTGTGACTCAATAATAGGACGTTGATTAGCAGTTTTCATATAGCCTCTTTAATATATCTATAAGATTTACTGATATTCTACCGTAACCTTTGTCCTATATTGTAGGAACACTGTTCGTGTTTTTTCTAGAACCATAGGGATTAAAATCAATAATACGCTGTTTGATAAGCTAATAAAAAAGACACGATAACGTGTCTTTTAAGATTAAGCAAAGTGGCATAATGGATTTTAGTGCTCACGCGTATTGCTAAACGTCACTTCTGGATAGCGATCTTGCATCAGCTGCAAGTTCACCCGTGATGGCGCAAGATAAGTCAGATGACCACCGCCATCTAGCGATAGTTGGTCATGGGCTTTGCGCTTAAACTTGGCTAACGCCACTTCGTCATCGCAATGAATCCAGCGAACGGTCGCAATCGATACCGGCTCAAAGATACACTGTACTTTGTACTCTTCTTTGAGACGATGGGCGACCACTTCGAACTGTAGTACACCGACCGCACCCAAGATTAAATCATTATTAATCTGCGGCATAAAGACCTGCGTTGCGCCCTCTTCACTCAACTGCTGTAGACCTTTTTGCAGCGCTTTTGATTTGAGCGGATCTTTTAGAATGACACGACGGAATAGCTCAGGGGCGAAATGCGGGATACCGGTAAAGTTGAGCTCTTCGCCTTCAGTGAAACTATCGCCGATAGAGATGGTGCCATGATTGTGTAAACCAATAATATCACCCGGATAGGCTTCTTCTAACGCTTCGCGGTCACCTGCTAAAAAGGTCAAAGCATCAGCAATACGTACGTCTTTACCCAAGCGTACATGCTTTAATTTCATACCTTTTTCGTACTTACCTGAGCAGACACGTAAAAATGCAATGCGATCACGATGACGCGGATCCATGTTTGCCTGAATCTTAAAGACAAAACCACTAAACGTTGTCTCAGTCGCCGCTACTTCACGTTCATTGGTCGGATGCGCTTTTGGTGGCGGCGCATATTTGATTAAAGTATCAAGTACCATATTGACGCCAAAGTTACCTAGCGCTGTACCGAACAATACGGGTGTCATCTCACCGGCTAAAAACTCGTCAACATCGAAATCTTCTAGCGCCATTTGTACCAATTCTAATGACTCTTCAAATGAGGCGAACATCAAAGCGCCCAAGCGCTCACGGATATCAGGATAATCATAGCCTTCGCGCGTCTCAGCGACCGTCATATCACCGCCATGACCTTTCTCATAAAAATAGGTTTTGTTTTCGGTTAAATGATAGACACCAACAAAATCCTGTCCCATACCGATAGGCCAAGTGACAGGAATACATTTAATCTTTAATACCGCTTCGATTTCACTCAATAGCTCAAGCGGCTCACGAATCTGGCGGTCAAGTTTATTGACGAATGAGATGATGGGTGTATCACGCATCCGGCAAACTTCCATCAATTTGATGGTACGTTCTTCGACACCTTTTGCGCCATCGACCATCATCAGCGCACTGTCTACAGCGGTCAGAGTACGATAGGTATCTTCACTAAAGTCAGCGTGACCCGGTGTATCTAGCAGGTTGACCATATGTTCTTTATAAGGGAACTGCATGACCGAAGTGGTAATAGAAATACCACGCTCCTGCTCCATACTCATCCAATCAGATGTCGCATGGCGGTCGGTTTTACGACCTTTGACCTCGCCCACTACTTGAATCGCTTTACCCCATAGCAGCAGCTTTTCGGTCATCGTCGTCTTACCAGCATCAGGATGCGAGATGATGGCAAAAGTGCGGCGCTTGGCCACTTCTTTATTTAATTTCTTTGGATCTACGCTCATAATGAATAACTTATCGTTAAATTTTGGAAGAAAAAAACAAGAATTTAGAAAAGGTCTAACAGTAAATGTGATGGATTTTGGTGCGCGTATTGTAGCGGATTTATGGTTAAGATACTATTCATCCCTTAGCTTGCAACAGCCTTATTTACACCACTTATCTAGATCCATGATTTTTACAAAACACTCATTTAATTGTATAAGAAACCTGTTTGACAATCAAAACATCATCATACAACATTGATTATTCAAAGATTTTTATTAAAAGAGATAAAAACAATCATATGTTAGTCATTGTAAAATTATTAGAAGGAGACAGTTATGTTGCTTGAAAAGATTAAGACACCTGGGCTTGCCCATCTATCTTATCTGGTGGGGTCAGGTGGTCAAGCTGCAGTGATAGATCCTCGCCGTGACTGCGCGATTTATGTAGAAAAGGCACGGGCACAAGGGTTAGAAATCACACATATTTTCGAAACTCATCGCAACGAAGACCTTGTTTCCGGTGCTCCGATTCTAGCAGAAATGACCGGCGCCAGTATTCTTCACGGTCCGAACCCAGAACAGCCTATCGTCTATGCTCAAACGGTGCGCGATGGTGATTGTTTTACCATCGGTCAGCTTGAAATACGCGTTTTAGAAACGCCCGGTCATACTGATGACCATCTTGCCTATGCTCTATTTGACACAGCTTACCCCGATAAAGCTGTGGCGGTCTTCACCGGAGATGCCCTATTCGTCGGTGACGTCGGCCGTACTGACTTCTATCCTGATAGAGCTGAGGAAGTCGCAGGTCTACTCTATGATTCGCTACAAAAAATCTTAGCACTAGGTGATCAGGCCATTATACATCCTGCACACGGCGCGGGCTCTGTCTGCGGATCAGGTATGGCAAAGCGTGAATTCTCTAGCGTCGGTCATGAAAGATTGAATAACCCACGTTTACAATTCACAGATCGCGACGCCTTTATCCGCTTTAAGGTCAGCGAAAACCATTATCAGCCGCCTTATTTCAGACTAATGGAGCGCTTGAACATGGAGGGCGGTACTGCACCTCCGTCTGTTATTCGACCGCGCAGCTTTTCGCTACAGCAGTTGAAAAGCTGCGGTGCCGATCATCTGATTGATATTCGTGAGCCGATGGCTTATGCTTCCGGTCATTTACCTGGAGCGATGAGCCTACCCGTGAGCATGATTTCCGCCTTTGCCGGGTGGTACATCCATGAAGGCGAAAGCTTGGCATTAATTGCCTCTGATGAGGCACAACTCGCCACGGCTATGGAGCATCTGGTTCGGATTGCCCTTGATAACGTATTAGGTGGCTATATCGGCGTGGTTTCCGCTGCTGCGAAAGGTGAAAAAATGCAGCAAACCCCTATGATTGATACTAGCGAGGTTGAAGCTCGTCTAAAGAATGACACTGAGGGCTGGACCCTACTCGATGTCCGTGATGCCGACGAACGAGATACTGTCGCAATCGAGGGGTCACAACACATTTACGTTGGACATCTTAACAAATGTTGGCGTGAACTTGATAAGAGACATCATTACACCTTGATGTGTGCTAGCGGAGCACGGGCCACAATAGCCGCAGGATGGCTTGCAAGCCAAGGTTTTGAAAACATCGATATTTATCTTGGTTCGATGGGCGCATGGCAAGCAGCTCATAAATAAATCTATAGATACAAGCTGTTTTTATGAGCAACGATTTGTTTTGACTAAATCAGTCTTATCGCCTTCACTTTATTGCAACGACTACTTATAGAGAGCTAGTTATAATCTGATTTTACTGAGAAAACTAACTTACAAATTCATATCATACTTTTACTGCCGCTATATAAAGCTTGCCTTGTCCTCTGGTATGCTAGATGGGCTATTTTATAACTAGCTATAACAAGACTCAAAAATACTACCTAGAAATGATGGAAAACAATTTATATAAAAGGATACATTATGGAAACCCTATATTCGACCAAAGCATCTGTCACTGGTGGCCGTGCAGGTAAAGCTAGCGTACAAGACAGCGATTTAACCATCAATATGGTTGCACCTGGTTCTGGTAAAGACGGTAATAACCCAGAGCAACTGTTCGCTATGGGTTATGCTGCTTGTTTTGATGGTGCACTTGGTGCCGTCAAAGGGGCAGAAAAAGCAAAGTTTGATTCTACTACTGAAGTCTCAGTAGATTTAAAGAAAGGCGAAGGTCTAGACTTTAAATTGGCCGTTAAAATTCATGTTATCGGTGAAAATACAGAGCTATCAGCGGATGAGTTTCAGCAATTGGTTGAGAAAGCCAATAAGGTCTGCCCGTATTCTAAAGCGACCCATGGTAATGTCGATAGCGAAGTAACCTCAGAAGTAAAATAAATTTCTAGTAACTACAATAGTTACAATGATAAAAAGAACTCAGTTGATCTGGGTTCTTTTTTTATGAATTATCATTTTAGGTCATACACATCGTAACTGTTTATGCATTCTATTCGTCCATCATCTATTCGGCACGCAGCGCTTTTATCGTTATAATGAGGGTATATTTTTACTCCATACTTACTGCAAAATATTTACTGACCAATACTTGCGACCCAAAACCTGATAAGTGACTCTCTATGACTGCCAACGATCACAACTCCCACTCGCCTATTAATCCCAATACGCTACCGAATTTTGCAACGATGCCCAATGTGGCGACAATGGACACCACGCATGTGGACAAAAACCAGCCACCTTTTATCTTGGTCGATGGCTCTTACTATCTGTTTCGTACCTATCATGCGCTGCCAAAAACCATGCAGAATTCGCAAGGGCTAGTCACCAATGCAATACGTGGCACGCTCAATGCACTTTTAAAGCTGATGCGCCGTTATCACCCAACCCATATGGCCGTTTGTTTTGATACCAAGTCACCGACCTTTCGTCATGCTATGTCAGAAGAGTACAAAGCCAATCGTCCAAAAATGGATATCGAGCTTGCCGAGCAGATTCCTTATATTCATCGTTTGGTCACTGCGCTTGGGATTCCACTGTTACGTATCGAAGGCGCAGAAGCGGACGATATTATCGGTACGCTCGCCTATCGTGCAGTTGCCGAAGGGCATCATGTGGTTATCTCAACTGGAGATAAAGATATGATGCAGCTGATTAATGACTGCGTAATACTAGAAGATAGCTTCACAGGCAAGATGACTGATAGCGCTGGCGTGGTTGAAAAATTCGGTATCAATCCTGAACAGATGATTGATTTTTTAACTTTGATGGGCGATTCCTCTGACGGTATCAAAGGCGTACCCGGTATTGGTAAAAAGACCGCCAAAGATTTGCTCAATGAATATGGCAATATCGATAATATGCTCAAAAATGTCGCCAATATCAAAGGGCGTGCTGGCAAAAACTTGCTCGAATATGCCGATGATATTCCGATGAACGCGCAGCTGGCAACCATTGTTACTGATTTAGAAGTGGGGCAAGACTGGCAAGATTTAAAAATAAACACTGATCCTTGCGCCCACATCAATGAGCTACGTGAGCTATATAGTGAGCTCGAATTTAGAAATGAGTTAGCGTCACTTGATCACCCTAATCATCCTGCCAATGGTAATGGGCATGGCACGCAAAGTGTTGCTCATAGTCAGGCTGATGCTGAGTCACAAGCGCAAATCGCTAAATCCCTACAATCAAGCACCATCGGTGATATTACCGATAGCAAAATTCATGATAGAGCATGGCATACTATTTTAGACGAGTCTGCCTTTGACAACTTAGTTCAATTGTTAGCATCTGCGCCGCATTTCGTTATCGATACCGAAACCACGAGTGTCTATTGGCGTCAGGCTGAATTGGTTGGCTTGTCTTTTGCTGTGCAAGCACACGAAGCTTATTATATTCCGCTGACTCATGCGCTAGAAGGCGATGAATTAATAGCAAAACAGCTCGACCGCGATACCGTTTTGGCGCGTTTAAAGCCTATTTTAGAAAACCCAAACATCGGTAAAATTGGTCAACATTTAAAGTATGATGCCCATATTCTTAGCCTTTATGATATAAACCTCTTAGGCAATATTCATGACAAGCCCAACAATTGGGCGATGGATACTATGCTTGCCAGCTATGTGATTAATGCTGCCATTACCCGTCATGGTATGGATGATTTAGCACGGCATTACCTGCAAACGCAGACCATCAGCTTTGAAGATGTCGCTGGTAAAGGCGCTAAGCAAGTGAGTTTCGATCAAGTAGCGATTGATATTGCTAGCGACTATGCGTGTGAAGATGCCGATATTACTTATCAGTTGTTTGATTTGTTTAGCAAAAAACTTGCTGATGATACCAATAACGCTAAGCTGCTACACGAGCTAGAAATCCCAACAGCGGAAATACTGTGCCAAATGGAAGCAAACGGTATCTTAATTAGGCGTCCGTTTTTAAACGAGCTATCTAAACGCTTTGATGAAGAAATCATTGCCCTAGAAAAACGTGCGTACGAAGTCGCCGGTGAAGAGTTTAATCTTGGCTCTCCTAAGCAGCTTGGCGAGATGTTATTCGATAAACTTGGCGTCGTGGGTGGCAAAAAAACCAAAACTGGTCAATATTCTACCGGTGAAGCCGTCTTATCAAAAATCGACCATCCTTTGGTCGATATCACCCTAGAGTATCGCGGACTCTCTAAACTTAAGAGCACCTATACCGATGCGCTTGATAATGTAGCAGATGCCAAGACTGACCGTGTGCATACCAGCTATCATCAAGCATTGACCAGTACTGGGCGCTTATCTTCGACTGATCCCAATTTACAAAATATTCCTATTCGTACCGCTACTGGTCGCTTGATTCGTCAAGCATTTATTGCGCCAGAAGGTCGAGTCATATTAGCGGCGGATTATTCGCAAATTGAGCTGCGTTTGATGGCGCATTTCTCAGGTGATAAAAATCTAACTCATGCCTTTAATGAAGGGCTAGATATTCATGCCGCCACTGCCGCCGAAGTACTAGGAAAAGAGGTCGCAGAGGTTACAGCAACCGAGCGCCGTAATGCCAAAGCCATTAACTTTGGTCTGCTATATGGCATGAGCGCCTTTGGACTAGCCAAACAGTTACAGATGAGCCGTAGTGAGGCGCAAGACTACATTGACATGTATTTTGAGCGCTATCCTGGCGTCAAAGACTATATGATCAATACTCGTGCCAGCGCTTATGAGCATGGCTATATCGAGACGATATTGGGTCGTAAGCTTTATACCCCTGATATCAATCACAGCAATCGCATGGTCAAACAAGGCGCTGAACGGGCAGCGATTAACGCGCCATTACAAGGTTCTGCAGCTGACTTGATTAAGCTTGCAATGATTGCCGTCGACAAAGTATTACCTAAAGAGCAGGCAAAAATGCTACTGCAAGTACATGATGAGCTAGTGTTCGAAGTCGATGCTGACAAGGTCGATGAGATAAGCCAATTGATTACTAATGCTATGCAAGATGTCTTGACAGCAACAGCAGTTGAAAAAGGCTGGAACGTCAATTTTGCAGTGCCGCTATTGGTTGAGACGGATAGTGGTCAGAATTGGGATGAGGCGCATTGATTCTTAAGGAGATTTTAAGTAGGTTTAATGCTATTTAAGATACTTGACACTCGCAGCGTAAACTAAAAAAAACAGTCGCGTATCATCATTGTCGGTATAATAAACCTATCTTATTTTTCCCCAAATTATTTTTTAGTCTAAAGTGAGCCTTAGCGCTCACTTTTTTTATTCTAAAAATCAGGAGCGCTTATTTTGGCTGCAGATGGCATTATCGAAATCCCCGGCATTATCTTACTGATAGCCTGTATATTACGTTGCGTGCAATATGTAGTGCAGAGTGAAAGCAAGCAAAGTCTTTATTTTTGGCTGGCATCAGTATTGACGTTTTTTGCAGTGATCCGTCGCGAGTTAAACTATTTACCCGAGTTGTTTATTGCTAGCGATTTTTCACTGTTAAATCAGTCCTATGACTGGTGGGAAGATGCGGTGCTTCTTATAGTTTATCTGCTTATCGTGGGTTTATTAGCGTATACCTGGCGTTATCTCTGGGCAGTATTAAAATCGGTGCCGGTTTATTTATATCTTATGATAGTGGGGTTGGCGTTATTAGAATATATGGGCGAAAACGCGATTATGATTCCTCAAGGTTGGGGAGAGATCGTTGAAGAAATGGCAGAAACTGGCGTTTACACGATTGCATTGACCTATATATGGCGTTTCAAACCGCTTATGTTTGAAAGACGCTTGCCACTTAATAAGCGCTATTCATCATGCCAAGCGTAGCAATCACTGGTCATGATAGCATTTGTCTTAGCGCTAACTTTTAATAGAGAGTTTGCTATACTAAAAATTAGCGCATTTTTTTAGGCATCATTTATCATCAATCATTAAGCGAGTCATTATGAATATATTCATTACGGGTGCATCACGCGGTATCGGTCTAGCGACAGCAAAACGATTGCTCGCAAAAGGTCATAGCGTCGGTCTTTTTGATATTGACACGGTTGAGCTTGAGCGTGCGATTGATGATAAAACTTTTAAAAAAGCGCTAAAAGGCAATCGTCTCGTCCATGGTCATCTAGATGTCATTGACCCTGAAGCATGGGATACGGCAATCGATCATATGCTGGAGAATTTTGGTGGTATTGATGTCTTGATTAATAATGCTGGCGTATTGGTGAGTGGCGCGTTGCCCCATACTGACTTGGACAAGCAATTGTCATTGATTGATATCAATTGTAAAGGTGTGCTCATCGGCTGTCATAAGCTAGCGCCGCATTTAGCCGACAGCAAAAACGCCAAAATCATCAATCTCTCATCTGCCTCAGCGATATATGGTCAATCTGAAGTGGCACCTTATTCTGCCAGTAAATTCTTTGTCCGCGGTTTAACCGAAGGGCTAAACATTGAATATGTTGAGCTAGGCATCAAAGTGATTGATGTCATGCCATTGTGGGTAAAATCCGACATGACGAAAGACATCAAGGTCACCAGTATCGACCGTTTGGGCATCAATCTAACCGTTGACGATGTGGCTAAGACCTTGTGTAAATTAAGCGCTCAGCCGAATCGTAAACTGTCACGGACTCACTATCCTATTGGCTTTCCTGCGAAAATGCTGCATACAGCCTCGCAAGTCGCACCTGACTCATTAATGCGCTTTATCAATAGTAAAATCGGTACTAAATAAATTTAGACTATAAAAATTCAAAAGTAACATGACAATATTTAAACGGCTACCAAGATTTGGCAGCCGTTTTTTTACGGTTAAATAAGCAACCTTCGTACATATTTTTAACATCCTGTGACACCTTACTACTAGAGGCAATGATGATAAGCGGACAAAATAGCTATACGACCCCCTTTAAACCCTACTAGGCTTGTTAACTATAAAAACTAAGGAAGACAGTATGGAACACTCAAAAACCCCGCTACCAGAAGAGATGAATCACATCGAAGGTGATGAAAATATTGATAATGATATCGATGAAGGTCAAGATAACCAAGGTAGCCAAGAGGTCGATTTAGACAATCCTATGCTGCATGTTATCGACAATGATGACTTTGACGATGATGCAGGATTTAATAATTCGCAAGTCGGAAGTGATGCAACCCAAGGTCTTACCCTCGTCCATCATCAAAATATCGATGAATCACGTATTGATGAGTTGCTGGTTGAAGAGAATTTAGATGATAGCCACTACCCCAGTATTGCCGACATTGCTGACAAAGACGCGGCAAAACTAAGCCATGACAATGACTTTTAAATAGTACTTTTAGAAAATTATTGATAAAAAAATACCGAACATGATGTTCGGTATTTTTTTGAATATTCATTTGATATTAAAAACGTTTATGCCCAACCATCCAGAGTCCCTGCCCAACCTTTTACCAATGGTGCACTCATTGCCTCTAACAAGTCTATATGTGCTTCATCAGCGTTGAGCGCTGGAATATAATGGTATTCTTGCCCGCCAGCATGCAGGAAAGTCTCGCGGTTTTCGATAGCCAATTCTTCCAAGGTTTCTAGGCAATCTGCCGAAAACGCAGGACTCAGAATTTGTACCGAGCGCACACCTGAGCTGCCCCACTCTTTGAGTACCACATCGGTATAGGGCTTAATCCATTCTTGCTTACCAAAGCGTGACTGGAAACTGATAATCCATTCATCTGGTTTTAGCCCAAGCTCATGAGCCACTTGTGCCGCCGTACATTTACAGCGTTTGGGGTACGGGTCGCCTTTATCAGCATAAGGCTGCGGAATACCGTGAAAGCTAAACATGAGCTTTTCAGGCTTGCCATGTACCGCTTGAAAACGACGGATGCTATCTGCTAATGCTTTAATATATAAAGGATGAGCAAAGTAATCTTTGACTATCGTTATATTGGGCAAATTACGCTGCTTCAGCGACCACTTAGTAATCGCATCATAAACCGCACCTGTTGAAGTCGCCGAATACTGCGGAAACACGGGTAACATGACGAAATGGTCAACCCCTTCGCTACGCAATTGATCCATGACATCAGGCAAACCCGGATTACCGTAGCTCATCGCGGCATGAACAGACACGCGAAATGGCGCAGCACGGTCAGCCAAACGCTTGTCTAACATCTCAACTTGCGCGTTAAGAATATTGCGCATCGGCGAATCGCCATCCCAAATACTGGCATATGCTTCTGCTACCCGTTTCGGGCGACTTGGCAGCACAAACAGATTGAGGATAATCGCCCATAAGAATTTTGGGATTTCAATCACGCGCGGATCGGACAAAAACTGTTTGAGATAACGACGGACAGCTGGCGCGGTCGGTTCATCTGGCGTACCAAGGTTGACAAGTAAAACGGCAATACGGGGAGGCAGGTCAGGTTTCATAGCAGCACTGTTTTATGGTTAAGTTGATGAAGGAAGCTCTACAAAAGATTGTTAAGACAGTATTCAATGAGCACGCCGTTAGTGTAGCATTTTAACCCTTTATAACGCATGGAAAAAGTGTCCTTGTACAATTTGACACGCAGTTATCACTACTCGCCTACGTCGATAGCGCCTAAAACCTGTAGCAATGACCCAGCCTTTTTTTCGATTGGCTTAATAACATAAAAACTAAGTATGAAAGGCTGCGCTTGAAGGTTGTACTCATATGCGCATCGCCCTACAATAGGCAAGCACATGGTCAAAAAAACAGTGTAGATAAAACGCTTTTAGTAAACCATTTAAAAATATCGGCAAAACGAGTTGTCGATACAGTGTCCTTCTTATTTTATTGATGATTGTTGTCTTGTGAGGTAGCTTTGAACGCACGCCCTGATAATACCAGTGACCAGTCCGCCACAGATAAAAGCAATGCTAAAGGCAATGCTAAAAGCTCAATCAACACTGAGGAATTATTGAACTCAGTCGGAGTCGTCACGCCCCAGACTCTTCATTTCGCTGAGCCATTAACTCTAGAGTGTAATCGCACTTTACCATCATTCGATTTGATTATCGAAACCTATGGTACGCTTAATAGCGACAAGTCAAACGCTGTGCTTATTTGCCATGCCCTATCAGGCAGTCATCACGCAGCAGGCTTTCATAGCGATGAAGATCAAAAAGCTGGTTGGTGGGACAATATGATCGGACCCAATAAGTCCATCGATACCAATAGATTCTTTGTGGTCTGCGTTAATAATATCGGTAGCTGCTTTGGCTCTACTGGTCCCACGACAATAAATCCAGATAGCAGTCAAGCACAAGTATATGGACCTGACTTTCCTCTGGTCACTATCAAAGACTGGGTCAAGACCCAAGCCATGCTTTCAGATCGCTTGGGCATTGACGTCTGGCATGCCGTCGTCGGTGGTTCAATGGGCGGTATGCAAGCTCTGCAATGGTCAGTAGATTACCCAAACCGTTTAAAACGTTGCGTGGTTATTGCCAGTACGCCCAAGCTGTCTGCGCAAAATATTGCCTTTAATGAGGTGGCACGCCAGTCTATTTTATCTGATCCTGACTTTAAAGACGGACGCTATCTGCTAGCAGGTACTTACCCTCGCCGAGGGCTTATCCTTGCGCGAATGGTAGGACACATTACCTATCTGACTGACGATGCGATGAAAGCCAAGTTTGGCCGTGATTTAAAGTCCGGCAAGTTTATGTATGGCTATGATGTTGAGTTCCAAGTCGAAAGCTATCTGCGCTATCAAGGTGAGCGCTTTAGCGAAAATTTCGATGCCAATACCTATTTGCTTATGACCAAAGCGCTAGATTATTTTGACCCGACACGGGATTATCCATTAGAGTCTGCTATAGATTCGTCGCCAGAATCTTTAGCCTCGTCTCTTGCTGAGTCTGTAAAAGCAGATAGTAGCGAAAACGAGCTAGCAAATACTTTAGCGGACAGTGCGGATATCGACAACATAAGTGCAACCAATCATCAAGAGCTGACCGCATTGAAAGCCGCCTTTGCCCATACTGAATGCCAGTATCTGATTGTGTCATTTACCACGGATTGGCGTTTTGCTCCCGAGCGCTCACAAGAGATTGTCGATGCGCTGATGGCGACTGGTAAACCGGTCAGCTATATCAATGTCGATGCGCCGCATGGGCATGATTCTTTCTTATTTGATATTCCGCGTTATATGGGCGCTGTCAAAGGCTTCCTAAACGCACCATTTATGACTGATAACCGAGACCAAAACAGTCAAAAAACATTAGGAGCGCGCTCATGAGAATGGATCATCAATTGGCTGAGCGTTGGATTGCCCCACACTCACATGTGCTTGACTTAGGCTGTGGTAATGGCGAGCTGCTCGCGCATTTACAGCAAAATCGCGGCGTAACTGGTTATGGACTTGAGATTGACGAGGACAAAATCAATGAAGCCATCGCTAATGGTTTATCCATTGTTGAGCAAGACTTGAATGACGGCTTGGCACGTTTCGCTGATAATAGTTTTGATACTGTAGTAATGGCACGTGCACTACAAGCCGTCAAATCGCCTGATATACTGTTGCTTGATATGCTGCGCGTCGCTCGTGAAGCAGTTATTACTTTTCCTAATTTTGCCCATTGGCAGAACCGAATACATTTGGGTTTGAAAGGTATTATGCCAGTCTCAGAAGCGCTGCCTTATGAGTGGTATAACACCCCAAATATTCATCTATGCACCTTTAAAGATTTTGAGAAACTGTGCGCGCAGCATGATATTCATATTATCAATCGTTTTGCCGTCAGTGATTCTGAAAAAGGGCATTCACCGTTGATGACAGCATTGATAAGACAAGCGCCAAACCTATTGGCAGATGTCGCTATTTATCGCGTCACCAAACAAAAACCTAAATGATATTTGCTACTGCTAGCTCTTATTAAAAATAATATTGACACCCATAAGTACATTTTTAACCTTAATAGAGTCTTAATCTATTCTTACACCTAAGTAACTCTATGATTTTATTGAGGACAACGAGGTATAGATAGGCAGTAAATCGTGTAATTAATATTTGAGTTTCGTAAGTTTGGGTGTTAAGCTAGCGAAATAGTGTCAACTGCACCCCGATTAATACCGTTTGTCGGCTTTATTGGAATCTATTGGCACATGATAACGATTAATTATATTGCTAATAATTAGGTAAGTTGGTCTTGTAAGATGTCGCCTAATTGTTATCGCCGTCTAACTGTCTTTAGCGAGACAATGTTTAGCGGGACAATTTTTTTTGCTTATTAACTGCCTAATTTTGGAGCTGCTATGAAATTATTAAAAGCTGCGTTGTTTACTGCCATTTTTTCTTGTGCAGGTTTTGCCAACGCTGAGTTAATATCAAACGTACCACTTGATACGTCACGTTTTGAGCTAATGCCTATTAGCGAGCTATCTAATCGCGCGGCTCAAGGTAATGATCATGCTCAATTTTATCTGGCCAAGCGTTTGCAAAAAGGCGAAGGCATTGCTCAAAATACCAAACAAGCGGTTCAGTGGTATACCAAAGCGGCTCAGCAAGGCGTTGCCCCTGCTCAGCTTAACTTAGCCATCATGTACTTGCGTGGTGAAGGTGTACAACCAAACCTACAACAAGCACGTGGTTGGTTAGAAAAAGCCGCTATGCGTGGTGATAACCGTGCTAGCTATACGCTTGCCTTGTTAGATGAAAAGCAAAAAAATCTAGTCGATGCTTATAAATGGTATGATTTGGCTGCCCGTGATGGCATGCTCGATGAAAAAGTCCGTAATAAAGCCCGTGGCAAAATTGGTCAATTGGCATTAAACTTATCCAGTGCTGATATCGCTAGTGCTCGCAGCAAAGCAGATACTTGGTTTCAGAGTAAATAAGCTATAATTTACTTTATACAATGAATATGCAAAAAGCTCAGTATTTTACTGGGCTTTTTTATTGACTATTTTTATCATCGCCTATATCTGGCTTAAGAAGGATAAAACACCCAAAACTTCCCTAAAATTTGTTACACTGCGCCCGCATTAGCCAATTCCACAATCGTGCTAGTGTTATGAATCTTACCAACTCATTCTAACCGTTAATGATAAAAAGCACCTTAACCCAATGCACTAGGTTTGCGACCTAGCCAGCAGGAGAAAAACATGAGTACCTCACAGACTGATAACGTAAAAGCATCAACCCATGCGACCGAATACGACAGCGTGACCAATAATATTGTCGTCGCTGCCCTATATAAATTCACTCGCTTTGCTGACTTTGAAAAGTACCGCGACCCAATTCTAAATACTATGCTCGACAATGACGTCAAAGGTACGTTGCTAATCGCTAGTGAAGGTATTAACGGGACCATTTCTGGCACACGCCAAGGTATCGATAATGTCCTAGACTATCTGCGTAGTATCGAAGAAATTGGCAGTTTTACTTTTAAAGAATCTTATACTGATGCCCAGCCTTTTTATCGCACCAAAGTAAAGCTTAAAAAGGAAATTGTCACGATGGGTGTGGAGAATATCGATCCATTGCAGTCGGTAGGTCGCTATGTCAAGCCAAGCGACTGGAATGCCCTAATCTCAGACCCTGATGTCATCCTGATTGATACGCGTAATGATTATGAAGTAAAAATTGGCACGTTCCAAAATGCGGTCAATCCTAATACCGAAACGTTTCGTGAATTCCCAGAATACGTGGCAAAAGAGCTAGACCCAAGCAAGCATAAAAAAGTCGCCATGTTCTGTACGGGCGGTATCCGCTGCGAAAAATCAACGGCATTTATGCGCGAGCAAGGTTTTGAAGAGGTTTATCATTTAGAGGGCGGCATTTTAAAATATCTAGAAGAAGTACCTGCCAGCGATTCTATGTGGGAAGGCGATTGCTTCGTCTTTGATAACCGTGTCTCAGTCAATCATAACTTAGAAAAAGGCAGTTATGAGCAGTGTTTTGCCTGTCGTATGCCGATTACGCAAGCTGAGATGCAAAGTCCTGCCTATATAAAGGGTGAGTCATGTCCGCACTGTATCGATAAAGCGACCGATGAGCAAAAAGCACGCTTTCGTGAGCGTGAGCATCAAATGCAATTGGCACAAAAACGTGGTGAAGCCCATATCGGTAGTGACGTCATTGATGTCATTGAGAAGCGCAAAGCAGCTAAGATCGAAGCTCGCCGTCAAGCAGACGCAGCCAATAAAACTAAAGCTGGCTAAATTTATGCCTTAGGGACATGGAAAATGCGATAAAAAAAGAGAGGCTCTTATGAATAGAGCCTCTCTTTTTTGTTATTCGCTATTTATAGCGCTAACTATAAATTTAAACTGTTATTACAAAACTTAAAACAAAATACGCACACGAATTGTCTCTTGAACGTCTTTTAGCTGATCTAAAGCCGCGGTTGAGTCGTTATAATCGACATCCATAACGAGATAGCCGACATCGCCTTCCGTCATCAAGCTCTGCGCCAAGATATTGATATTTGCTTCAGCAAACAGACGGTTAATCTGTGACAGGACGCCTGGTACGTTTTTGTGGATATGTAGCAGGCGATGCGTGCCTTCTTTAAACGGAATCGATACTTCTGGGAAGTTGACCGCCGTTGCTGTATCGCCTTGGTCAGAATATCGCACAAATTTATCTGCAACTTCCAGTCCAATATTTGCCTGTGCTTCTTGCGTTGAGCCACCGATATGCGGCGTCAAGATAACATTATCGAACTTACGCAGTGGTGACTCAAACTCTTCATCAGCAGATTTTGGCTCTTTTGGGAACACATCAATTGCAGCGCCCAAGATTTTGCCAGATTCAAGCACGGCAGCAAGGTCATCAATCTCGACACAAGTACCACGCGCAGCATTGATAAAGTAGCTGCCGTCTTTCATATGCGCAAACTGCGCCGCGCCCATCATGTAGCGTGTGCTTGGCAGATCAGGTACATGCAAAGTCACGATATCAGCAGTAGATAACAGCTCTTCTAAGCTAGCTACTTGCACTGCATTACCTAGTGGCAGTTTGGTCAAGACATCATGATAGATAACTTTCATACCAAAGCTTTCAGCCAATACAGACAGCTGCGAGCCAATAGAGCCGTAACCGACGATACCGATGGTTTTGCCGCGTACTTCATGTGAGTTAGTCGCAGACTTACCCCAACCACCGCGATGTACAGTGGCACTCTTTTCAGGGATACCGCGATAGAGCATGATGGCTTCAGCAAGTACCAACTCAGCGACCGAACGGGTGTTCGAGAATGGCGCATTGAAGACCGGAATACCGAATTCACGAGCAGCATCTAGGTCTACTTGGTTGGTACCAATACAAAAGCAACCAATGCCGATAAGCTTATGTGCATGCTGAAGCACTTCACGTGTCAGCTGCGTGCGCGAGCGAATACCAATAAAATGAGCATCTTTAATCTTTTCAATCAGCTCATCTTGATCCAATGCATGACTGATATTTTCAATGTTTTGATAACCAGCATCTTTTAATACTTTTAAAGCATTGTCGTGCAGACCTTCAAGCAATAAAAACCGGATTTTGTCTTTTTGGAGTGATAACGCCATGTGAGAACTGTCCTATAATTGTCTTATAAAAATCATCTGAGGGATAAGCTTGGATGAATGAAACGAAAAGAGTCTGGATATCTTACACAAAATTGGGCGGCGATGTTAGCAGATTAGATGAATTATTGGTTATCAATCCTGAAAAATTTTTATGCTATAGTGAATCCTGCTATCCAAATGAGCAAGCACCCCTTCTTTATGCTATGTACGCATATACAGAGGCAAACTAATAACACTCTACGATTGCGACGACTATTAAATTGCAATAATATACATCGTTAATATTCCCTTAATAACATACACCATTAAACACGTTCAGTTATAGCCATTTGGTTATATGATAATTCCCATAATAATCCCCTCTATGCATAGCACTCACGTTGATACCGAGATTTGACCATGACTTCTTTATCTAGCCAAACCCTATCTGAAACCCATGCAGCTGCTGTTCAAACCATCCTCAGCGCTCTGCTTGACGCCCATCAGTTTGATGCCAGCCAAATTAAAACTGATAGTGAAAGTTTAGAGCATTGGGGTAAAGACTGGACCAAGCACTTTGCACCCGCACCTGCTGCCATCGTCTTTCCAAAAACCACCGAGCAAGTGCAAGCGATTGTACTGCTTGCCAATGAGCATGATGTGGTATTGACGCCAAGTGGCGGTCGTACGGGATTGTCTGCGGGTGCAGTCGCTGCCAATGGTGAGATTGTGGTCAGTATGGATAAGATGAACCATATCGGACAATTTTATCCTGCCGATCGTATGGTTGAGATTGAATCCGGTGTGGTCACGCAGCAGTTGCAACAGTTTGCTGAATCGAAAGACCTCTACTACCCTGTCGACTTTGCCTCAGCAGGCTCCAGTCAAATCGGTGGCAATATTGGCACCAATGCTGGCGGCATCAAAGTTATCCGCTATGGCATGACCCGTCAATGGATTATGGGGCTGACAGTAGTAACTGGTAAAGGTGATATCTTGCAATTGAACCGCGGTATGGTCAAAAATGCTACTGGCTATGACTTACGTCAATTGTTTATCGGTAGCGAAGGCACACTTGGCTTTGTCACTCAGGCACAAATCAAGCTTGAGCGTCAGCCGCAAGACTTAAACGTCATGGTGCTTGGCATGGACAGTTTTAATGATGTAATGAATGTGCTATCTGCCTTTCAAGCACAGATTGATTTAACAGCCTTCGAATTCTTTGATGATGTGGCAATTGATAAGCTGATGGCACACGGTCAAGTGCAAGAGCCATTTGAGTCGCGTACCAAATTTTATACGCTATTAGAGTTTGAAGCACCGTACGAGCCGATCATGGATAAAGCCATGGCGATATTTGAAGATTGCATGGAGCAAGGTTGGGTCATCGATGGGGTGATGAGTCAAAGTCTCGCGCAAGCGGAAGAGCTATGGAAACTACGCGAATATATCTCTGAGACTATCTCAGTATTTACCCCGTATAAAAACGATGTCTCGGTACTTATCAGTCATGTCCCTGAGTTTATCGCTGAGATTGATCATATCGTCAGTAGCAACTACCCTGACTTTGAAGTCTGTTGGTTCGGTCATATCGGTGATGGTAACTTGCATCTGAATATCTTAAAGCCTGAAAACATGAGTAAAGACGATTTCTTCAGCGAGTGTCAAGTCGTCAACAAACACGTGTTTGAAACAGTGCAAAGATATGGCGGTTCAGTCTCTGCTGAGCATGGCGTTGGTATGACTAAAAAGCCGTATCTACATTATAGCCGCAGTGAGATTGAGATTGATTATTTACGCGAAGTCAAAAAGGTCTTTGATCCCAATAATATTATGAACCGTGGTAAGATTTTTGATATGTAAGGCGTTTTTACTCCTGATATATCTTTAATTATTAAAGATAAATAGAAAGACGCGCAATTGATAAGATTAGCGTCTTTTTTTATGCTCAAATAACACTAGTACGATATATTTGAGTGAATCGCCTATATCTTTCTAAAGTGGCATAAATTATACATATAGCAGCGCTAAACCTGCGACGAGCAGCACACTCAAAAAACCCTGGACAACTAAAAAAGCCTGATGCGGCGCAGCGACATGGCGCACCATATTACCTAGCGCATTGTAAGTGATGCCCGCTGCATTGATATGAGGCGGCGTATCAAAATTTTTGATCACTTGTAAGAATAATTCGGTATGATCAGGTCTCCAATCGTGGGGCGAAAATGGCAAAAACGGTGATAGCTGTGCCGCTTGTTTTTTGGTCGCAGGTGACCATAACCAACGTTCCAAAAACAGTAAGCGCATACGCCAATCAGAAAAACTGCGCTGCTTGATGACTTGCACTAATAGCACTTGAATGTTTTTATGACGGGTATCGACATATATACGTTGAATTAGCGTCAGTACTCTGGCCTTTTCACCCTCAATGCACTGCAAAAAATGCCCATTGCCATAGCATAACGTGCCTGTAATACCCTGTTGCTGATTATAATTACGCGCATGACTTTCTACTTCTTCGAATATCGTCGTACTAAAACGCGAACTAAGCGTCATGCTACTGACGTACACCAATTGCACCAGTGCAGTATCTTCAATGTCATCTAATGTTCTAAAAACAGCAGTATGAATTTCAGGCGTCATTAAAAATTCCTAACGGGTTAATATCAAATATGAGCAAGGAAAAATAACCAAATAAAATTAAATATAAATTTATCAAATGATGTCTCGACGAGGCAGAAAGACTCACAAAAACCTAGCAAATCTTTACGACGTTTGACTGTCATTAGCTGACGAGCTTGATATCATACCAGTCGACATTTACTTCAAGAATACTATAATCAGCAGTCAATGTACGTCAAAAGGTAGTCAAAGCACCCTTGAAGTGCGATAGAGCCACTTGCAAACTTATAAAAATACCTCATTAAAATAGATCATATGAGAAACGATCCTTATAACTTATTGTAAATACACAGATAAATGATTGTAACGATTCTCACAGCCTATTGGTATATTTTTCTCAACATTGTTATGCCGAAACCTTGTCATTAAGTTGAGACTTAAATTTACCGTTATTTATCCCACTTATATAAAAATTAATCGCAAGATGTGTCGTACCTTCATTTATCAATATCACTTATTAACACCCGCATACAGAAACAACAGACAGGAATTTTATGAGTAAGATAGAAAAACCAGAAGACTTTCATTTAACGATTGCTGAGATTAAGAAAAAAGACTACCCGCAACTTAAAGCGTTAATGGATCGAGTCTATGTCAATTTAGGCGGTGCATGGTCAAAGAATACAATTCATACTTTGATTGACGCTTTCCCAGAAGGGCAGATTGCTTTATTTGATCACGACGAGCTGATTGGTATCGTATTATCTATGCGCGTTGATTATGCAAAGTTCTCTAATCCACATACCTATGATGACTTGATTGGTCATAAAGAGATTATCAGAGACAACCCTGAAGGCGATGCTATCTATGGTTTAGACGCTCTCATTGACCCTGAATATCGTGGTTATCGCTTGGGTCGCAGGCTGTATGATGCCCGTAAAGAGCTTTGTCGTCAGTTGAACTTCCGAGCTATTTTAGCTGGTGGTCGTATTCCAAACTACCACAACCATCAAGATTTAACGCCCGGTGACTATATCGATGCGGTTGCCTCACGCGAAATTCATGATTCTGCGCTTTCTTTCCAGTTATCGAATGGTTTTATCGTCAAGCGTATTTTGACCGCTTATTTGCCAGATGACAAACAGTCTAAAGGCTTTGCGACCTTACTTGAGTGGGCAAATATTTATTATGAGCCAAAAGACTATAAGCCCAATACGCGCAAATCTGAAGTGCGTATCGGCGGTATCCAGTGGCAGATGCGTGAAGTTGAGTCGCCAGAAGAGCTGTTGCAGCAAGTTGAATTCTTTGTCGACGTTATGGCTGATTACAACTCAGACTTTGCCTGCTTGCCAGAATTTTTTAACGCGCCATTGATGGGTTTGTGTGAGTCGACGGATCAAAACATTGCGATTCGCTTTTTGGCAGGTTATACCGAGTGGTTTAAAAACGAAATATCGCATTTAGCGGTCAGCTATAACGTTAACGTTATTATGGGCTCCATGCCATTACTAGATGAAGACGACACGCTGTACAATGTCAGCTATCTGTGTCGCCGCGACGGTACGGTAGAAGAGCAACGCAAAATCCATATTACCCCTCATGAGCGTAGCGCTTGGGTCATCGAAGGCGGTGATGAGGTCAAAGTATTTGATACGGATGCTGGTCGTATTGGTATCTTGGTCTGTTATGATGTTGAATTCCCTGAGCTTGCCCGCTTGTTGGCGCTCGACGATATGGATATTTTGTTCGTGCCTTTTTGGACAGATACCAAAAACGGCTACTTACGTGTGCGCCACTGTGCTCAAGCGCGAGCCATTGAAAACGAATGTTATGTGATGATTTGTGGATCAGTGGGTAACTTACCGCAAGTTGAGAGCTTAGACATTCAGTACGCGCAGTCGTCTATTTTTTCACCGTCAGATTTTGCATTCCCGCATGACGCGATTATGGCAGAAACGACGGCCAACACTGAGATGGTTTTCTTTTCAGATGTGAATTTAGACAAGCTCACTCACGTCCGTAACGAAGGTTCGGTCCACAATTTGCTTGATCGCCGTGATGACTTATTTAGCTTAAAATGGAAGCGAAAATCCAAAATTCCAGCGAGCAAGTTGAGTGATGAAGAGCGCCGTGAAAACTCTGGTAGCGTACTTTTAGGCGATCCATTACAAAACCGTGCGCAAAAGCCTTAAGTGAGGACTATCCAACCGTTAATTAATAGCATACTTAATTAATGAGACTCTTAATATTTTAATCATACGGCTGACTATTCAGCCGTATATTTTTATCTATTAAAAACTATAGTCAATTCCAAATAAAACAGATACGTTGTGTTCCAACACAGTACTGGTATAAATTTTTCTGGCATGCTGTGCTTACGCCGACAGAGGCTGCGTAAAATTCATCCCAGTCCTACTGTATCGCTTTAATACTGAATTCACTGTACTTATAAAAGCCACCGAGCAAAAAAGCAGCCACTATGACGACTGATATCGACAAGACGACTGAGAGATCTAAAAAGACACCCAAGCAAAAAGCACTGTCACTTATTAAAACTGTGCTGCTCTACGGCTTGGTATTTGCCATTATTTATACTGCTGTTAACTGGTGGCGACAGCCGGTCATGCCAGCCGATCCACAGTTGCAATTGATGGATTATCAAGGGCATAGTATTGATTTGGCAGCAATGAGTGCGGATAAACCCACGCTGGTCTATTTTTGGGGTACGTGGTGTCCGATATGTAGCGTGACCTCACCGAATATTAATGCGTTGGCTGCAGAAAATAACTATCCAGTCGTTACTGTTGCTATCAAGTCCGGCTCTGACCAAGAGTTACACAGCTATCTTAAGCAAAACAACTATAGTTTTAATACTGTAAACGATAAAGAAGGCGCTATCTTTGATGATTGGCAAGGGCAAGTCACACCCTCTTATGTCATATTAAAAAATGGCGAGATGAGCCAAGGGCTTACAGGCATTCAACCATTATGGTCATTAAAACTAAGACTGTGGCTGTCGTCAGTTTTTTAGGGCTGAAATTAAATAGTCTTAGTCTAGCACCTCACGCAAAAACCCTATAGCAGAGCTCACTGCTATAGGGTTTTTGTCTAAACATTTGAAAAAATTATGACATAAAACGCTGTGCAGCCGGCATCTTTAACATCAAGATCCAATAGATAGCGCCTGCTGGAATTAAGCTTGCATACCAAGAGATACTTGAGAATAGTAGAGCGACTACAATCCCCACTACCATAGCGATAACAGCTGCCATGTTGACGCCCTTATAGGGACCGTTCTCATCATATAGCTTGTCAAGATCCAGCTTTTGCTTACGTAAGAAATAGTAGTCAACGACTAAGATGGCAAATATAGGACCTAAAAATGCTGAGTAAGTTTGAATAAATAAGTTTAATCCCGCAGCAGATTCATCTTTTACTAGCTCCCAAGGGAATGTTCCAAAGGCAAGCAACCCAACAATAACTGCAGCGGTTTTATACTTAATTTTGAAGATATCCATTAATGCATAAGCAGGCGGTACGACGTTGTTTAAGATATTGGTAGTGACCTGCGCAAAAGCAATGAAAAGCATCGTAATGATTAATAAAGGTTTGTTATCAACGGCGCTAGAAAATACCTTGATAGGATCAACTTCACCAGTCGCACTGGTCACCATCACACCAATTAGACCCATAAACAATGTTGCAGGTAGGATAGAGTTGGCATAGATGGCTACTTGACGAAAAAGACCAACATCTTCTTTTAGTTCACGCGAATAGTCGGAGACGTTAAGCATCATCGTACTGTAAACGCCTAAAAACAGCATGGTTGCGCCCCAAAATGGCGCTCCCCAAGTCCCTTCTGTATTGATAAGATTGGTTGAAATCACATCACCATATTTATTAATCACACTAATAAACATGTAAATCAGTGAACCAATAATAAAAATTGAGCCAATGTTTTCAAGCCATTTGATACCATGAAAACCCAAAACGGACAGACCAATTTGTAAAAACTGAAAACCAACAAAGAAGACGACTATATTGCTGTAGCCAAACAAAGCATCAGACACCAAATTTAATGCACCAGCACCAATCCAGCTCTGAAAGCCAAACCAGACAATCGCAGGTACAGAGCGCACCAGTGCTGGTATGCGACTACCAGTGAAACCAAAAGATGAACGACTTTGCACCATAAACGGGATGCCATATTTATGACCTGCGCGACCGTTAATCATGAGCGCTGCACCAATAACCGTACAACCAATGGCGATTGCTAGCACTACTTGTAATAAGTTAAGGGTACCAACCAAACCTGACCCAACGGTGAAGGTACCAATAGAGACACACCCACCTAACCAAGTAAATAAATAAGACCAAGAGCCCATAATTCGTGTGGTTTGCGGCGCTAGGCTCTCTTCACCAACCCCTTTATGCTCTATTGTTTTTACGCCTGCCGTAGCAACGGCTCCTTGAATATTGTCCATCACCTTCTCCTTCCTTGAGAATGTTGAATATTTATTGGTTAATAGCTGTTTCGTCCATCTCTATTTATTTAATGCTGGATAGGTGTTGCATAGGCGCCAATTTTACTGGTTTTTAGACCACAGCCAACCAGTGCCTCAATCATACGAGTAGCCACAGTCACACCATCAATCACAGGCACACCCGTTTCTGCAGTCAGCCATTCTGTTAGGTCTGCCATCCCAGCACAGCCCAAAACCACCGCTTCGCAGTTGTCTTCACGTACTGCACGTAAAATTTCATCACGAACTTTTTCACGGGCACCAGAGTCAGCTTCCTCAAGAGCAAGCACGGGTATGGCAGCAGAGCGTACTTTTCTACAGCGATGAGATAAACCATAACCATGAATCAAATCTTCAATCACAGGTACGGAACGTGGCAAAGTGGTGACTACACTAAAAGAGGTTGAAATCATACTAGCGGCTTTGACCGCTGCTTCACAAATTCCAATAACTGGACCTGAAAACACTTCGCGGCAAGCACCAATACCTGGGTCATCAAAGCAGGCAACGACCACACCATCAATTCCTTCTTGTTCCGCTTGTTGTAAGCGTTTAATCAAACCAGGGACAGAGAGCGCTTCATCATGATGCCCTTGAATAGATGCAGGCGAATCCGTTCCAGAAGCGCCAATAATGGTCGTACCTGCACTGGCTTTTTGACGCGCGCTTTCAACGATTTTATCGGTCATAGAAGTGGTCGAATTTGGGTTCATCACTAGAATTTTCATAGAGCCTCGCTATTCATAGGTTATCGTCATTATTCACAGATCAGCAGTATCTCATATTTGTTAACAATCATTGTTAACTATTATTGTTAACAAAACAATCTATTTTTTTAATATTTGTTGTAGCGATAACAGTCGCACACTATAATTGCGTCTATGAAAATAGAGAAAACCAAAAAAACAGTTCCTGTGCTTGATGAAATACCCGAGCAAACCATTATTAACTCCATCACCGCTGCGGTGTCAGAGCAACGCTTGCCCGCTGGAACAAAGCTTGGCGAGCAGATGCTGAGTGACTTGTTTAACTGCAATAGAGCCAATGTGAGGCGAGCACTCTCTACCCTTGCAACGATGCATGTGGTGCAATTACAGCCCAACCGAGGCGCTTTTGTTTCAACTCCGTCACCGAAAGAAGCAGGTGATGTGTTTGAAGCACGGCGCACGATTGAGCGTACACTCGCCCGTAAAGTAATCAAAAATGCCAGGCTGCAAGACATTGCTGACATGCGTGCTACGATAGCTGCCGAAGCTGACGCGCGGGCGCAAGGTGATAAGCCCGCGGAGCTACGCCTATCTCGCACTTTCCATATGCAGTTGGCAATGATTTCAGGCAATACAGTTTTAGAGCGGTTTTTGAGTGAACTTACCTTACGTACCACGCTAATCATTGGGCTATATAACAAAGTTGGCTCATCTAACTGCGCTGAAGACGAACATCTTGGCATGGTAAATGCCATTGAAAACAGGGATGAAGAAGGTCTGTTATTGCTGATTAATCAACACTTGAATCACTTAGAATCTAGCCTAGACTTCAAATGCGCAGCAAAACCTTTCTTTAGCTTAGCCGAGCAGCTGACTATCGTGCCTGCTTGAGTATTGGTAATAGAAATGCACTTGTAGCACCCTCTAAAGCCGTTTACATTAAAAAACCTGCCAATCATTTGACTGGCAGGTTTTTTATTTAAAACAATCAGCTGAGATAAAAACTAGCCAACTAAAGCATCTATTTCTCTATACTGATAATCTAGCGCTTCTGCTACGGCTTTATACGTCATATGAGCTTGCGTGGTATTCACACCTTAATAAACCCATATTAGTAAGTGTATGTTTCATTTCTTTAAATCGAATTGAATCGGATATGATATGTGATGCAGATTGAAATCAATGAATAAAAACAGTTAAATCAATAACGACCATCAACTACTGAAAGTAGGGATTGTCTGACGATAGTGATATGATGCTGTCTTGCACATGAAGACAGCATGGACATTGATTGCTCAATTTATTATCACCTTTATTATCCTAGCAGATATAAAGTAACAACCAATCGCTCGTTAAATGAATTTTGTGACGGTTTTGACGGACATAGAAACGATACTCGGCAGCTCTTCTTACCCCACTCTTTTTGTCATATAATAGCGAGTGTTATCTACTTTCAATCAAATTATTACTTTAGCTTTTGTAGCCAGCTTTACACGCACTTTTTAATTCAATTTACATTTTCATCACCATTCTAAAAGACGCCTTCTATGACTGATAAAAGTACTGATATGCCAAGCCAAGACTATAAAGACACCCTAAACCTTGCAGACACGCCGTTTGCGATGCGTGCAAACCTTGCCAAACGTGAGCCAGATTGGCTAGCAGCTTGGGAAGCAGATGATGTTTACGGTAAAATTCGTGCGGCACGTGCTGGGGCAACCAAATACATTTTGCATGATGGTCCTCCATACGCCAACGGTCAGATTCACTTGGGTCATGCAGTCAATAAAGTACTCAAAGACATTATCGTAAAATCAAAAACTCTATCTGGTTTTGATGCGCCTTATGTGCCCGGTTGGGACTGTCACGGTCTGCCTATCGAGCAAAAAGTCGAAGCCAAACATGGTAAAGTCGGTCAAAAGGTTTCTGCAACCGAATTCCGTGGTCTATGTCGTGAATATGCCAGCACACAGATCGAATTACAAAAGGCGGATTTTAAGCGTCTGGGTGTGTTTGGTGATTGGGACAATCCTTATCTGACTATGAACTTCCATCAAGAAGCCAATATCGTGCGCGCCCTTGCCAAAATTTATGACAATGGTCACGTAACTCGCGGTATGAAGCCGGTCAACTGGTGCTTGGACTGTAGTTCAGCATTGGCTGAAGCCGAAGTTGAATATCAAGATAAAGTCTCAGACGCCATTTATGTCAGCTTTGATATTGTAGACAGTGACAAAGTTGCGGCATTGGCTGAAATAGACAGCAATATCGCTGCCGTTATCTGGACGACGACGCCTTGGACATTGCCTGCTAACCAAGCTATTGCAGTCCATCCTGAGCACGACTATAGTGTGGTCGCTACGGAAAACGGCAACTTACTACTGGCGACTGATTTGGTTGAGTCGGCGTTAAGTGAGTTTAAGCTCGAGAATAAAGGTGTCTTAGCGACCGTATCAGGTCGTGAGCTTGAAGGTCTACATGCTCAGCATCCGCTTATCGAAGCTCGCCAAGTGCCATTAATCTTGGGCGATCACGTAACGACTGACAGCGGTACTGGCTTGGTACACACGGCACCAGGTCACGGTCTTGACGATTATATCGTTGGTCTAAAATATAATTTGCCTGTTGAAAATCCAGTGAGTGGTACGGGCGTTTATTTAGAAAGCGCGGCGGTATTTGCCGGTGAGCACATATATAAAGCCAATCCACAAATCATCTCTGCCCTACACGAAAACGGTCATCTGGTTAGCCATACCAAAATTGAGCACAGCTATCCGCACTGCTGGCGTCATAAATCGCCAATCATTTTCCGTGCCACGCCGCAGTGGTTTATCAGCATGGAAACACAAGGTTTGCGTGAGCGCGCACTTGCTGATATTCCAGCGGTTCAATGGACACCAGCGTGGGGTCAAAACCGTATTGAATCTATGATGACAGGTCGCCCAGATTGGTGCATCTCTCGCCAGCGTACGTGGGGCGTACCGATTACTTTCTTTACCCATAAAGAAACGGGTGAACTACACCCAAATACACTTGAACTGATGGAAACGGCAGCACAAAAAATCAACGAAGGTGGCGTAGAAGCATGGTTTGATGCCAGCTGTGAGGATTTCTTGGGCGCGGAAGCTGCTGATTATGATAAAGCGACTGATACCTTAGACGTTTGGTTTGACTCTGGCACGACACATTTTGCCGTACTTGATCAACGGGACGAGCTGACCAACCCTGCTGATATGTACTTAGAAGGCTCCGACCAACATCGTGGATGGTTCCAGACGTCGTTGCTGACCTCGGAAGCCATGTACGAGCGTCCACCGTTTAAACAAGTCCTGACTCATGGCTTTGTGGTTGATGAAAATGGTCGCAAGATGAGTAAATCACTGGGTAATATCATCACGCCGCAAGAAGAGATCAACAAAACAGGCGCGGATATGTTGCGTTTGTGGATTGCATCAAGCGACTACCGTTATGAGATGAGCGCTGGTAAAACCGTCTTTAAAGGCGCAATCGACATGTATCGCCGTATCCGAAATACCTTGCGCTTCTTGCTTGCCAATACCGATGACTTCGATCCAATGACCAACAGCATTGATATTAATGAGCTGGTCAGCCTCGATAAGTTTATCATTGAGCGTACGCAAACGGTACAAGCACAAATCATCAGTGCTTATGATGCGATGGACTTCCACCAAGTCACTCAACTTATTGCAGCGTTTTGCTCGCAAGACTTGGGCAGCTTCTATTTGGATATTATCAAAGACCGTCAATACACCACACAAACTGACGGGCAGCCGCGCCGATCTGCACAAACAGCGATTTACCATATTGCTGAAGCATTGATTCGCTGGATTACACCGATTTTATCCTTTACGGCGCAAGAAGCATGGGAAGTATTGCATGGCACTGATAGCTATGTATTCACTGAAGAATGGTACACCTTCCCAGAGTTTGAGCTGAGCGCTATTAGCAATGATGACTGGCAACGTATCATGCTCGCAAAAGATATGGTTAATAAACATATCGAAACTGCACGTGGTGAGAAAATCATCAATGCCAACTTATCTGCTGACGTCAGTCTATATGCTGATGGCGCTATGCATGAAAGCCTAGCTAAGCTTGGCGAAGAGCTGCGTTTTGTCCTTATTACCAGTAGCGCAACTTTAAAGCCTTTGAACACTGCCCCTGCTAATGTAGCAAGCACAGATGAGCAAGCGGATAGTAATAGTGCAGCGGCAGATTTAGTCGTCGAAGTGAATGCTGCAGCGGGCACCAAGTGTGTGCGCTGTTGGCATATCCGTGATGACATTGGCACAGATAGCGCACATCCAGAATTATGTGCGCGCTGTGTAACCAACGTCAGCGGTGATGGAGAGGTGCGCCACTATGCCTAATACAACACCCAATCCAACGCCTAATCCAACAAATTTGCCTGACGATAAGCAAGTGCCTATCGACGTCGACAGTTCACCTAAACCGGCTCATGCCACTACGGGTAGCTCATCGACGCCGAAGAGTCGATTGAACAAGACGCCAAAGATGATCGCTAATGGTCGTCTTGCGCTTAACTGGTATCTGTTGTCACTGGTCGTGATTATCCTTGATCAATGGACAAAATGGCTCGCAGAAACCAATCTGACCTTCCTTGAACCTGTGCCTGTGATTGAGCCGTTTTTAAACTGGACGCTCGCTTACAACTACGGTGCTGCTTTTAGCTTTTTGGCAGATGCAGGCGGTTGGCAAAAGTGGTTTTTTTCAGGGCTGGCACTATTGATGTCGCTATTCTTGATAGGCTATCTAGCTAAAGCGCCCCGTCAAGCTAAGCTGTTATCACTAGGTTTGGCATTGGTATTAGGCGGTGCCGTGGGCAATTTAATCGATCGCTTATTACATGGTCACGTCATTGATTTTATACATGTGCATTATGCTGATGTTTGGCATTATCCCATTTTTAATATTGCTGATATTGGCATTTCTATCGGTGTATTATTGATTGTCATCGATATGCTGTTTTTGGAAAAAAAGCGTGAAGTTTAACGCGTCTCAAGGCATATCGCTTTATTAATAGAAAAGGTGGATTGCATTTTTGTAAATCCACCTTTTCTTTGGCTTTTATTCTCACTATCTAAAACCTATAACAATTCTTCCAGAAAATCCAAACCGCCATCCGCCAATATAAATAGTAACCCTGCCATGTTAATGATGACAGTCAAATAATACGCAATACGAAATTCAGGCTTTTGTGACTTATGACGCAAGTAGGTTTGTGCGACCATTGCCCCTACCCAGCCACCAAGCGCACTTAAAATATGTAATGTCATCTCAGGTGTTCGCCAGTCATTATTTTGAGCAGCCGCTTTGTCTTTGGCATACATGGTATAGGTTATCATACCCAATACAGCATACCACCCAACGACTAGCCAGCTAAGCTTATTCATGACCGCCAGTAATATCAATACACCATAAAATCCAACACCAAGAAACAAGCGTTTCTTTTGTCCTGCTTCAAACTCTGCTTGGGCGTTACGTTTGTGATTACGCTGACGAATTTGCTTATTTTTTTGCGCCATCTTTTGTTGTACAAAGCTCAGCTCTTGCACCTCTTTTGCTTGCAATCGTCTTTGATTATCATATCCAACGATAAAAACAACCTCTTCGCCGATAACAGGACGACGCTGCGCTTTAAACGCGCTGACATGAAAAAATACCGACTCGCCTGCTTCGGTTTCAATAAAACCAAAGCCTTTATCGTCTTGCCATTTTGTGACTCGACCTTGTTGTTTAGTTGCCATCGGTTTTGCCATAATGTTGCGCTCACTTTTAGATTCGCCAAATATATTACACTATTTACGTTACACTATTGGCGCTTACAACCTTTTCTAAATGACTTATCATTTCTTATATTGATGTCCACCTAACTTCCTACTCCAGTAATAGGTAAATTTTCCATGACCGACTCGCAATTTATTACACCCAATGAAGATGTACGTATCACCTTTGGCAGCCTAGTTAAGCTGCATTTTGAAGTATCGCTCGAGAATGGCACCGTAATTGATTCAACCTTTAGCCGTGATACACCCGTTACTTTAACTATAGGTGATGAGAGCTTGTTACCTGGCTTTGAGCAAGTGCTGATGAATCTGCGTGCAGGCGATACGCGTTCCGCTCATCTTGAGCCAGAGCAAGCATTTGGTGAATGGAATCCTGACAACATCCAACGCTTTAGCCCTACTCAGTTTGCGCTTATCGCTGACAATCCTGAAATTGGCATGCTAGTAGAATTTGAAGACAAAGGTAAAAACACTCTACCCGGTACGATTAGCGCCATCACTGATGACGAAGTAGAAGTAGACTTTAACCATCCGCTTGCTGGACAATCTGTGCAGTTTAAAATTAAAATCTTTCAAGTGACGCCGCCGGGTGTCACAGGCATCAAGCTCATGTAATATAAAAATTGCTTTAGAATAAAATAAAAAAGGAAGAACATATGCAATATCAAACACTGCCGCAACTCAATGAAAAAGTCTCCAAAATCTGCTTGGGAACGATGACGTGGGGACAGCAAAATAGCGAAAGCGATGCACATGAGCAGATGGACCTAGCACTCAGTGAAGGCGTAAATTTTTGGGATACTGCTGAGATGTATCCCTCACCGCCAGATAAAGATAAGCAAGGCGATACTGAGCGCTTTATGGGCACATGGTTCCAAAAGACCAAACAACGCGATAAAGTCGTTCTTGCCAGTAAGATATCGCCAATGGATTTTTTACGTGATGGGCAAACGCGTTTTAATGCCGCGCATATCAGCAGTGCTATTGATGGCAATCTTGAGCGTTTGCAGACCGATTATATTGATATCTACCAACTACACTGGCCTGAACGTCAAACGAACTATTTCAGTCAGCTCGGTTATACCAAAGCAATGGCAGCACAGCCGCTCGATGATTTGACGCCTTTTTTAGAAACCATCCAAGCGTTAAATGACGAGATTAAAAAAGGTCGTATCCGTGCTTATGGATTATCAAACGATACTGCTTGGGGATTGATGCGCTACTTATGGGAAGCGGATAAGAATGGTTTGATCGCACCTATTACGGTGCAAAACCCTTATAGTTTGCTTAACCGCTTATATGAAGTGGCTATGGCAGAGATTGCGCATCGTGAAAATGTGGGTTTACTTGCTTATTCACCACTAGGCTTTGGTGTGCTATCTGGTAAGTATCTCGATGGTAAACGTCCTACTGGCGCGCGCTTGACCATGTATGATCGCTTTGCCCGTTATACTAATGAAGAAGCACTATCAGCCACCGCCCAATATGCCAAAATCGCAGATGATACCGGTTTAGATATGGCGCAAATGGCATTAGCCTTTGTTAACTCACGCTCGTTTGTAACCAGCAATATCATTGGCGCGACCACCATTGAGCAGCTAAAATCTAACATTGATAGCATTAACTTAACCTTAGACTCAGATGTACTAGACGCTATCGAAGCGGTACATACTCAACAACCTAATCCTTCACCATAGTTGATGCTTATTAGACTTTTTATAAATAGAGTCATTCTATTTTCTTCAAAAAAGATACAAGTATCTATCAGTTAAAAAAAGGCGCAAATCGCAAGTATTATTACTGCGATTTGCGCCTTTTTTATACACGTTTAACTAACCAATTTAAAGCATATAGAATTAAACTTTCGCTATTTTTGTCAATACACGCGAATGTAATTCAGCTAAGCCTTCTTGCATACGTAATTGTAATAAATCTGTCAGCTGACTTTTACTCAAACCTTTAGGATCGATTGCTTCTAGTGGTAAGACGTAAGCGGTGACATCTTTACTATCTAAAACCTTTTTCAAACTGTCTTTCATCGTCAGCTTGCCGTAATAAGGCAATTCTTCACTTAAGGTACCGTCTTTATTGACATACGCAATCACCAGCGGGCGCACAGGTACATCAGCGTCTATCGCCGCTTGTAGCAAGGTGCCATGGATACGTTTGATTTTTTTGCCATCTGTGGTAGTCGCTTCAGGGAAAAAGATAACCGAGAAGCCTTTGGTTAAAAAGTTAGCAATTTGCGACGCAACTGAGCCGACATCACCGGAACCACGCTCGATAAATACTGTACCTGCCGCGTGTGCCAGCTTACCAAAGATAGGCCATTCACCTATTTCGGCTTTGGATAAGAAAAAAGCAGGGCTCACTGTACCGACCACAGGGATATCCATCCACGATACATGGTTAGAAACCCATAGCCCGTGATGTTGCTCTACGCGCTCAACGGCGATAACCTTGACGCCAAAAGAGCCTGCCATTTTGCGACAAAAAGCTTGAATGTAGCGCGGCAGTGTTTCGCGTGGTGGCTGTTTAAATGCCCCGATACGTTGGGCGGCCCGTAGCCCACCAGCAATTGTGGTGGTCATACCAGCAATCTGTTTGCCGCGCCCCAATTGCTGTTTGATTGAAAAGCCTGGCTTGGGTTGGCTCATCTGTGTCCCTCGTAATTAAAACTTATGATTATATATGGTAAACAAACGCAATGAGTATAACAAAGTTTATGCAGTCAGTGACTACTTGTTCACTGATTTATGAATAGGTTTTGTGAGTAATTTGCTGCTAATGTCTCTAACTGATTCATTTTAGAAAGAATATTGCGCTGCAAAGATGAAATCCTACTTAATGAACGCTGTAACATAAAATCATCGCTAATTGTGTGAATACGCTTTAATATCAACTGATAAGACCACATATAAATGGTTATCTGAACGCGACTATGATGGATATTCTATTTAGATAAGCTTGGTAATTTACTCAATGTATTGAATAAAACCCAAATATTTAGAAGTGATATTTAGAACTGGTATTTAGAATAGGCAGCGTTGCGATTTATTTACTTTATGGATAGGTGATACTCTTTGGAATATTTTGAAAGACATACCGGTGGCGAGCGCGCCATCATTGTACATTTAGACATCCGCCAAATTCAAGATCCTGATGATTTAGGGGAATTTGAATTATTGGCAGACTCAGCAGGCGCAGACCGCTTGGCACTGGTCACAGGCTCACGTGCACGCCCTGACGCCAGATATTTTGTTGGTAGCGGCAAAGCAGAAGAGATAGCAGAACTGGTGCGCGAGCATGATGCGGACATCGTGCTTTTTAACCACAGCTTATCGCCTTCACAAGAGCGTAACATTGAAGCCTTGGTACAATGCCGCGTACTTGATCGCACGGGTCTGATTTTGGACATTTTCGCGCAGCGTGCACGTACTTACGAAGGTAAGCTACAAGTAGAGCTGGCACAGCTTAACCATTTGTCGACACGTTTGGTACGTGGTTGGACGCATTTGGAACGTCAAAAAGGGGGTATTGGTCTACGTGGACCCGGTGAAACCCAGCTTGAGACGGATCGTCGCTTGCTACAAGTGCGAGTCATGCAGCTCAAAAGTAGAATCGAAAAAGTCAGACAGACGCGTGCGCAAGGTCGAGCTCGCCGTCAAAAATCAGATGTACCGACTATTTCGCTTGTGGGTTATACCAATGCTGGTAAGTCTACTTTGTTTAATCGCTTGGTCGATGAAAACATTTATGCGGCCGACAAACTGTTTGCGACACTCGATCCGACGTTACGCCGCTTAGATTGGCAAGGTGTAGGACGTGTGGTACTGGTCGACACAGTAGGTTTTGTCCGTCATCTTCCACATGAATTGGTTGAATCTTTCCATGCGACCTTAGAAGAGACACTTGAAGCAGACCTATTGCTCCATGTCATCGATTCTTCGAGCGAAGACATGCATGAGCAAATTCAGGCGGTGAAAGATGTACTGGCTGAAATTGATAATGATGTGCCTGTGCTTAATGTCTACAACAAGATTGATGTGACCGATGAGCCTGCACGTATCGGTTATGCTAGCGAAGGTCAACCCAACCGCGTCTATGTTTCTTCTAGAGAAAACTTAGGCATGGAAGAGTTGTCATTGGCCGTGCAGCAATTACTAACTGGCACACTGACCACCTTTGATTTGACCCTACCTTATAGCGCAGGGCAGTTAAAAAATGCTTTGTATGAGCTCGGCGTTATTCAAGAAGAAAGCTATGATGACAGTGGTCATGAGTGCTTAACGATTCGCTTGCCAAGCGATAGACTGAGACAGTTACTTGGTCAAGCCAACTTAGAGCCTCTAGATGTATTGCCATTAGCGCAAGCAACATTGCTGATGCCGATACTTGAAGAGTTTGAGCAGCCTGATGATGTGGAAGAACAAACGATGACGGATGCTGAAGAAAAAGCGTTTGCTGAATTTGAGGCGTTAAATGCTGAAGCTGAGAGAGTAGCGGAAGACTTGCTGATAGAAGATACTCAAACATCCGACTTGCAAAAATAAGTCATTTACTTAACATACTTTGAATAAAATTAAAAAGGACGCTATTTATTAATAGTGTCCTTTTTAATGCTGAATCAACATAGCGTACAAGAGAAACTCGTATTAGCAACAGCTATATATCGATGTATCGATTTTATTACTTACAGACTATATGGTCACTATTGACCGATACGCTTTATTAGTTGCGATACTATATATATAATCTTTTATATACTGCACTCGTGAATCTCCTCTCACTCATCTTTTTACTCTTTTATCTATCCCTGACGTGGTCCACTTGCTTATGAAGTCTACCCATTCTTCAAAAATGCCCTTATGGATGGCATTACTCCTGACGCTCACCATTGTCGTTACTGTGCGTGAGTCGGCAGTATTTGTCTGTCAGTTGGCGGGTATTGAAAAAGCGGCCAATATCGTCGGCTTACTGACCATGTTTTTTATTCTGATGATTTGGCGATTTATCAAAGGTATTCCAGGCTGGCTTACCCAAGCGAGTAATACTTTACTTGTCGATAGTGGCTTTGCTTTTTTGCCAGTTTCAGCCGGTGCAGGCTTGCTGTTATTTGCTTTAGGAGATGAGCTATGGGGCTTTATGCTTACCATACTGATTAGTACGCTGATACCGATTTGGGGATTTGCCGTGTTATCCAATCGTTGGCTGAACCGTAATAATGATATGAACGGCAACACTACCATTAATGAGCAAAAATGACAGCCTTGAGCGGTATGGATAAAGGAATTTTATGAGTTTTGATAATGTGTTTGTGGCAACCTTTACCGCGATATTACTGACTTTAGCAGCCCATGTAATTGCTCGCATATTGGCACGCAAACTTTCATGGTTACCGATGGTCATTACCGCACTAGTATTGGTCGTTATATTTCTATTCATTTTCCAATGGGATTACAATCATTATTATGCCGTAGCCAAACCCGTTTTTGACCATCTATTAGGTTATGTCACTGTCTTATTGGCAATACCTTTGGCTGCCATGAATTTCAAAGGTTTACCTATCAAGAAACTTGTCTTAATTGTGGCGATGGCGAGTTTGATTGGCGCATTATTACCGATGTCATTAGCCTATCTATTTTCACTCAGTCACGATACGATATTAGCATTTGCCAGTCGTTCAGTGACCACGCCGATTGGTCTGAGCATCGCAGATTTAATCAAAGCACCTCTAGCGATGGCAAACCTGATTATTATCGTTTCAGGCCTCATTGGCGGGACATTAGCGCGTTTCTTATTTATTGGCATTGAAGATGACCGTGCTAAAGGCTTAGCGCTTGGCTTAGTTGCTCATGCGTTCGGCACCGTAGAAGCATGGCAAATCAGTCATACAGCGGGCAGATATGCCGCGTTTGGCTTGGCAGTGAATGGTTTGGTCACTGCTGTCTGGGTACCTATATTTATCACAGCACTGTCTGCTTAATTGTCCTTTAATATAGCACTGCTATTCTATAGTCAATTCCAAATAAAACAGATACGTTATGTTCCAACGCAGTACTGGTATAAATTTTTCTGGCGTGCTGTGCCTACGCCGACAGAGGCTGCGTAAAATTCATCCCAGTCCTGCTTGCTGTATCGCTTTAATACTGAATTCACTATAGTACAGCTGCGAATATTTAGATTCATCGTGCATTTCAATGCTTTTTGGCAAATATTAGTGATAATAGCCCTCCTCTATTTTGCCTTTACTGTAAATGGTCTGTGGCTACTTCTGACCTCGTACTTAATAAGGTACACTGCAATACCATATTGATTTTATTAAAAATTTTTACAATTTAAATGTTTGTTTGACCAGCTTGTCAGGTCAATCAGATGTAGTAAAAAGTTATTATATGTTATAGTAAGCAACTATTATTTTTTGTATCTATTGCAATTGGTTTTGTTAACCGTGGTTCTGCGTTGTAGTACTTAAGCTTAGTGACTATGAAATATTGCAGACAGGATAACCGCTTTATTGCGCAAACCAATGCGTCCATAAGCAAGGCAATTTGCTACTACTCGATAAAAAGTGATAACCCTATGATAAATGTTGCACCTTTCATAACCCGCTGCTTGTCTCCCGTTTTACTCACCGCCGTTGCCCTATCTAGCCTACCTATCGCTGCTCAAGCAGGCAATATGTATATCTATAAAGACAAAGGCGGACAAGTACTTCTCACCAACGTCAATCCCAGTGGTAATTTTGATAAATTTACTAAAAAAGTAAAAGTCACTTATTATAAAGATTCTAGTCTGTATGATGGTGGTAGCAGCAGTAATAGCAATGACTATGGGAGCAGCTCTGCAAGCAGCAGCGGTACTCGTAACTCTTATGATAGCTATATTCTGGCTTCAGCGCAGCGCCACGGTGTCGATCCAGGACTTATGAAAGCCATGATGCATACTGAGTCAGCCTTTAATCCCAATGCTCGCTCACCAGTCGGTGCGCAGGGTTTAATGCAGCTGATGCCAGCTACAGCACGTCGATTTAAAGTGAGCAATCCTTGGAATCCTGCTGATAATATTGAAGGTTCTGCCAAATATATCGCTTGGCTGATGCGCCGCTTTAACAACAACGTCGAGTTTGCGGTCGCGGGTTATAATGCAGGTGAAGGTAACGTCGATAAATATAATGGCATTCCACCGTTTAAAGAAACGCGTAACTATGTCAAAAGTGTGATGAGCCGATATCATAGCCTGTATAAAAACGATTCAGGGCTATCTGGTAATACGATGAATGCTAATAATAGCAATACTGCCAATACCAGTAATGGCGGTGGCATGCAAAACGTTAGTTATGGCACGAGTAGCAACAGTAATAGCGCAAGCTATGCCAACTCTGCTTATTTGGCATTGCGTTAATCCAAAATAGAAATCACAGACATAAAAAAACCCGTTAAATTGAACTGACCCCCTAAACTTGGACAGTTTAATTAAATCAAGGACTGAGTTCTGTATTGTACAGGGCTTAGTCCTTTTAGTTTCATCTGAATTCTCTCATGATTGTAGTAGAGCATAAAGTTATGAATCTGTTTCTCTAAAGCCTCAATACTCGATGGCTTTTCAATATAAATAGTTTCACATTTTAGCGTACCGAAGAAGCTCTCCATCAGCGCATTGTCTAAGCAGTTGCCTTTTCTACTCATACTCTGTTTAATTTTATGCGTTTCAAGCGTTGTCGCAAACGGTTTTATCTGATAGTGCCACCCTTGATCTGAATGCAGCGTCAGTGTCTCCTTGCGCTTTGTAGGTATGCCCTTAAGTGCACTATCTAGCATCTGTTTCACCAAGTCATATACGGGTCGTCTTGAGAGCGTATAACTGATGATCTCATTGTTGAAGCAGTCTAGTATAGGAGACAGATACAACTTCTCATCACCGACTTTAAACTCTGTGATGTCAGTAAACCACCTGCGATTGGGCGCTTTCGCTCTGAACCTGCGTTTGACTCTATTCTTGGCAATGACGCCACACTGACCTTTATAGGATCGATACTTCTGTCGTCTGATTCTCGCGGTAAGTTTAAGCTCGTTCATAAGCCGTGCGATGAGCTTGTGGTTGTATCTTATTCCTTCGTTCTTAAGCGTTTGAGTGATTCTACGATAGCCATATCGACCTTTATGGTAATGATAGATGTCACTGATACGCTGTTTAAGATCGGCATACTTATCATCAGCTTTTAATGCATGCACATGATAGTAAAAGCTGCTTCTTGCTATATCTGCAATGAGTAATAGTAAAGCTAGCGGATGCTGATCTCTTAGTCCTTTGACGAGCCTTGCTTTGTCTGATTGGCTTTCCTCTCTTTGAGCAAGGCATCGAGCTTTTTTAAATAGGCGTTCTCCGCGCGTAGATACTCATTCTCGCGTTTGATCTCTTCTATACTCTTTTCATGATCAGGTTTGTCAGTGAGATAAGGGTGCTTCACAGTGGGTCGTCCTTTAGCTTTGGCAGTTAAGCCTAGCATACCATGACGGGCATAGGCTGTGCGCCATACACTAATCAGCACAGGTGAGCTAATGTTAAACCTCAAGGCGGCTTGCGATTGACTTAAACCTTCACCTGCCATTGTAGTCAGGACTTGAAGCTTGAACTCGCTACTGTAGATGGCTTTGCTAGTTTTAGGTTTGATTGCAAGTATACCGTCTTTTAAATACTGGTTTACCCACTTAAAAACATCTTTATCATTAATATTAAAATGCTTTGCGGTAGCAAGGCCTGAATGTCCTTGTTGATAATAGGCTATCACCCCTAGTTTAAAGTCGATGTCATACTTCATAAAATAACCCCCAAAAGTTGTGTCCAACTTATGGGGGTCAGTTCAAATAAATAACGGGCTTTTTTATGCTTGATTGCTTCTTATGTCAAACAATCTATAAGTACTGAGCAAAAACAAACTCAGTACTTACTGCATTTTAAAACTTACTTGTTAGCTAGTGCTTGAGTAGCAGCAACTTCAGCAGCGAAGTCTTCTTGCTTTTTCTCAATGCCTTCACCGACTTCTAGACGTTTGAAACCAAGTACTTTTACGCCTTCAGCTTTTAGTACGTCACCAACTTTTTTCTCATTGTCCATAACGTATGGCTGACGTAATAAAGTAACTTCTTCTAGGTACTTACGTAGACCACCTTCGATCATTTTTTCAACGATGTTGTCAGGCTTGCCAGACTCACGTGCTTTTGCTTCAATGATGTCTTTTTCGCGCGCTAATAGATCAGCAGCGACGTCTTCATCAGCAACAGCAACTGGGTTGAACGCAGCGATGTGCATAGCAAGATTTTTACCAGTTTCTGCACTGCCGCCTTCATAAGATACCACTACGCCGATACGTAGACCATGGCGGTATGCAGCAATGTTAGCGCCTTCAAGTACTTCAACACGGCGGATTTGGATATTCTCACCGATTTTTTGTACTAGAGATACACGTGCTTCTTCAACTGTTTGACCATTGCCATATGGCAATTCAGCGATAGCAGCTACGTCAGTCACATTGTTTTCTAATGCAAGGTTTGCAACTGTTTCTGCAAAGGCTGCGAAGTTTTCATCTTTTGCAACGAAGTCAGTTTGGCAGTTCACTTCTAGCAAGAATGCTTTGCTGTCGCCTTGAGCGATGATGATAGCGCCGTCAGCTGCGATGTTACCCGCTTTTTTAGCCGCTTTTGCTTGACCAGATTTACGTAGGTTATCAATGGCAGTTTCGACATCACCGTTTGATTCTTCTAACGCTTTTTTACATTCCATCATGCCAAGACCAGTACGGTCACGCAATTCTTTTACCATTTTGGCAGATACTTTTACTTCTGACATAAGAGTTACCTTTTATTATGTAGGTGAGCATTATTATATATAGGAGTGCACAATATCTAAACGCACTTGAATTCTGTATAGCGGCTTAACAACGCCACTTTAACAAATCCGCTTTAACAATAAGGCATGACGAGTAATACTACATCATGCCTATTGTTTGTCTTTATGCTGTCTATACTATAAGTCATGTTATATGGCTGCCAATAGACAAACTATCAAGGCAGCCTTACAACATTAAACCATATCACTCAGCGATTTATTCTGCTGGAGTAGCAGCTTCTTCAGTTTGAGCATCAGCCGCTTCTTCAGTAGCAGGTGCTTCTTGCTCAGCTTTACCACCAGCTTGAGTTTGTGCGTATTCTTTACCAGCGATGATTGCATCAGCCATAGAAGTTACGTACAAAGTTACAGCACGGATAGCATCATCGTTTGCTGGGATGATGTAATCAACGTTATCAGGATTAGAGTTAGTATCAACGATACCGATGACTGGGATACCTAGGTTCTTAGCTTCTTTGATAGCGATTGCTTCATGATCTACGTCTACAACGAAGATTGCGTCAGGTAGACCGCCCATGTCTTTGATACCGCCCAATGAACGCTCAAGTTTTTCCATATCGCGAGTACGCTCTAACGCTTCACGCTTAGTAAGCTTAGCGAAAGTACCGTCTTCAGCTTGTTTTTCTAGCTCTTTTAGACGATTGATTGATTGGCGTAGTGTTTTCCAGTTAGTCAACATACCACCTAACCAGCGATGGTCAACGTATGGCATGCCAGCACGTGCTGCTTGCTCAGCGATAACGCCGCTAGCTGCGCGCTTAGTACCAACAAATAATACTTTGTTTTTCTTAGCAGCTAAGCCGTTAACGTAAGTCAATGCTTCGTTAAACGCTTTTACCGTGTGCTCTAAGTTGATGATGTGAATCTTGTTACGGGCACCAAAAATATATGGACCCATTTTTGGATTCCAAAAACGTGTTTGGTGACCAAAGTGAGCGCCGGCTTGTAATAAGTCGCGCATTTCGATTTTGGTTGGATTCTTTGTAGCCATGTTAAATGTCCTGTTGGTTGGGTTATGCCTCCACATCACAAAAACTGCCTATCTAGCGACACGCATCTGCTATGAGTTAGGTATATCAATAAAGTACCTAGCCGTGAAGCAAATTAATCAAGTCGCCAAACACCCAGCAATTCTTTGCCATGATGTGTGTGTCATTGGTTGATGGGTTGGTTGAAAAAACTGAGCTACGATTTGAACGTACAGAATACTATATGATAAAAAATAGCTGGGCTGTATTTTATCATATAACGCTTAGCGACTGCTAGCGCTATTATAAGGTTTAAGTGGATGATAATGCATAAAAAAACGACGGTGAAACGTCGTTTTTTTAATCAATTTAGAATAAGATTAAGCAATACTGATACCGATAACTGCTTTATAGCCTCGCCACGTAAATGGCGTGACATAGCTTTGGCGGTCTTTTGGCAGATAAGGAATACTGGGTACCCCTTCAATAATCTTGGGCGGTGAGATAATAAAATCGGCACCAAACTCGGTACGAGCGTTGCCAGAGATGGTATTTGCCATCTCACCAAGCAAGTCTTTCATCATCGTCATAGAGGAGTCAGGCTCGCCCATCACTTTGATAACTTCACGCAACATAGTGCTTGGAGCACTGACATAGACACAGCCTTCAAGCGGTCCAGATATTTTAATCATGCCACTATAATCATAACCAACAGCATTTTTATTACTGTTTAGGTAAGGCGTATCAATGACCACTGCCTCAGCATCAATCTGCGCAAAAAATGCACTGATTGAACTTAAAAAGACGCCTAACTTTTCTACATTAACCATAATTGTTCATCGTCCATAGTTATCATCACGGGGTTGTGTAATCAATCTTGCAAACAAACCACAATCTCTCCGATTTGACTGCGCCAACTCACTGGAATGATAAAAGAACGTCCACTTTTAGGCAAAATGATACTTTGCGGCGAGCCTTTAAAGACAAACGGGACAGAGATATGAAATTCTGGACCAAACTCGTGACGGGCATTACCCGAAACCGTATTGGCAACCTCGCCTGCTAAATCGACTAGATTGTCCTCACTTTTATCTATCTCGCCCATACTGTCTAGAATACTGCTCAATAGCGCCGTGGTCGCCGTAAAATAAACCACCCCTTTTTGCACCCCTGATATACCGATGACGCCCGTATAATCATGGACTTTTGGCTGTTGGTTTTCTAACAAGTAAGGCGTATCGACCACCAACTCATCATTACCAAACTGAGTAAAATAGTTGGTAATAATACTCACAAAAATTTGTAAATTTTGCTCTTTCATAATGTGTGTTCTTTAATAAGGTATTTATTAAAATTATTGGACAATATTAGTCTTGTACCAACTCATACAAAGACTCTACCAGCTCTTCTTCTGAAAAAGGCTTGCACAAGAACCCACTCGCGCCCAATGATAACGCTTCAATGCCAGTAGATTTGTCAGACAAGGCTGAGACAACCAAGATACGAACGTCAGGGTCGATAGCAATGATTTTTTCAATACACTCAAGACCGTCCATTTGCGGCATGGTCAAATCCATGGTCACCACATCTGGACGATGAATATTGAACTTTTCAAGCGCTTGAACCCCACTGGTTGCTGTAGCAACCAACATGAATTGACCCGAGTCATAAGCGCGCTGAATACGGTTTCGAATGATATTTGAATCATCGACGATCATTAATTTATACATAGATTTTTTATTGTCCTTAATTACGCAGCAGGCAAGGTGATGACAAAACGGGTCATTTTTCCAAGCTCAGTATTTACATTCAGCTTACCGTTGTGCTCTTTGACCAACGCCTTGATAACGTCTAAGCCCACACCGCGACCACCATCTTCATCGGCATGTTCTTTGGTCGAGAAACCAGAAGCAAACAAGGTTTTGAGCAGATCACCATGAGTCATCTGACTCGCCTCTTCTTGCGTGAAACGACCATCAGCAATCAGCTTATAACGAATGCCTTCATAATCAATACCTTGACCATCATCTTGCAGTGCGATGATTAAGTTTTGACTGTCACGTTGCATTTCTAAGTCGATACTACCGATGGCAGACTTGCCCGCTGACTGACGCGCTTCAGGTGATTCGATACCATGTACCACTGCATTACGTAGCAACTGAATACTGATTTCTTTGATCGGTTGTTTGAGGCGTTCAGGGATGTTTATATGTGCTAAATTATGACCGTTAAGCTGTATTTTCTTGCCCTGTCTAATAGCAATATCTTTAGCAAAATCTTGGTAATAAGATAGATGCTCGTCATCTGACTCATCGCTCAAATCGATTTCATTACCGCCATCGACATTTATGTTAATGGTAGCAACGTCTGCTACTTGAGCTTGGACAACACTTGGTTGTGTTGCAGTCTTTACTGACATTACAGGTTTTGCATTATTGTTAGCTTTTGGCGCTGCCTGATTGATACGTTCACCTAGCGTTTCAATGGTATTCGATAGGCTCAATAAGTCATCCAAATGCACGGCGAGCGGTAAGAAGTTATTACCCGACAGCTTGCCTTGATTTTGCAGCGCATCAAGCTTGTCTTCAGCGTCTGATGCGATTTTGGTAAAGCTATGCAGTTTAAGCGCAGATGCCTCACCTTTTAGGCTATGCATTTCACGATAAATCGCTTTTAGCTTCCCTTCTAATTCAAATTGCGAGCTACCAGGATTTTTCAAGATATTGTTCATCTTATCGATGTGAGCTTTGGTATTACTAATAAACTCATTAATAATTTTTGGATTCACGTTTAAGATGGTCGTCAACATCTCAATCTGCATATCATTTTGCGAGCGTTCTTTTTCTAGGCGCTGCTCTAAATATACTGCATCTGAGACGTCATTGACGTTGACCAAAATACGGGCAATGTCTTTATCTTCATAAACACGTGAAAACTTAAAGTCTAAGAAGCGACTGGTCGTACTCTCCTCTCCAGACGCATTGTGTAGCATGACTTTATGCAAAGGATTCAAAGAATCAACCAGCTTTTCTTTGACACGTGGATTGTATAACTGCTCGATAAACTGACGGGTGGTTCTCAAATCCTTGTCTGAAATACGGCCACGCAGTACATCAGCAAAGTTTTCTCCTGCCAACCTATCCTCACCAATAATGCCGTTAAGCGCGCGAGAATGCTGCTGACCAATATTCAAGTCCTTATCCAACAAGAACAGGCCGGTATTAACCGTTTCCATAATTTCTTGCGTTTCACGACGAGCGGCCAACGCTTCAGCATCGGTATCACGCAGACGACGTACAAAGAAAAATACGAAGATTAGGAAGTAAGCAAAAATAGCTGCAACCCCTAATATCTGAATTAGGCGGATAGTGTCTGCTTGGCGTTCAGCGTTGATAAACACTTCATCGGTGAGCTGGTCTAACGAATCGTTAATTAGTAGACTCGATGTTTTTGCCTGTTCAACCGCTTGAATCAATTCATCAGATGAATCGACCATGATGTTGTCAGCGTCTTTAAGGTAAGTCTGAATCTTAGGCTCTAAAAGTAACCACTGCTCATTCGCCGCAGCGACTTTGGTTTGAGAGTTATTATTAATCTTCGGTAAGTCATAGCTTTTACCATCGACATCGGTAATTTCACCACCCTGTTCAATAGCAGTGATAGAGCTAGTAATAAGCGCTGTATTTTGCTCCAAACGCTCTAATACTCGTTGTATATGCGGCGAGTTGGTGTCTTCACCGTAACTGCTGTCCAAGTCGAATAAGTCTTTAATTACCGCTTGGGCGCTATTAGCAACTTGGTTGGTTTTATCAATTAAAACTGTATTTCTTTCAAGCAAGCTTGAGGTATAAAAAGTAAACGCTAGCAAGGCGCCAATCAAAGATAAAAATAATGCAATCGAAATAATCAGACTGCGATAGCGCTTATTATCGACATTGTGTGTGGTTGCCATCTTTATAGTCCCTTAGCTCGATTGCTGATTATTTGAAGTACTTTTGGTCGCAGGCTCAGTCGCACCCAGCCATTTCTCTTCAATCTCTTTAAATGTGCCTTTTGCTTTTAGCTTGGTAATGCCTTCATTTACACTCTTGATCAGCTTGGTATTTTCTTTTGCCATCAACACGACTTGCTGTGCTGAAGGCGCATCCGCTGCTTCATAAGGGACAATCTTAACTTTATGTTCTGGATAACCTTTTATAATGTATTGCAAAACTGGCATATCATATAAGAACACATCAGTATTACCTTGAACTAAGTCCTGATAAGCCAAAAATGCAGTAGATCTTGAAACCAGCTCAACTGAGCTGCCCATCTCTTTTAGAGTGTCTTCTTCTTTAGAACCCTCTAAAGTACCTGTTTTTAGACCTTTGATATCGTTTAAATCTTTGATATCAAACTTTCCTTCCAAATACATAATAGTAGCTGGATTAAAAAAGTAAGGCGTTGATAGACCATATCTAATTGCACGATCATCTTTATAAGAAATACCAGAAATAGCTAAATCACGCTTTCCCGATTCCACACTATCGAACATATCCTGCCATGACTCTTTGTAGAATTCGACTTTAAAGCCTTGCTCTTCCCCAATGGCTCTAATCGAATCGACATCAGTGCCTTGCATGTTGCCATAATCATCTTGAAATGAGAAAGGCGGTAAATCACCAGTCATTGCCACCTTTAATGTCGGTGCTGTAGCAGGAAGTTTACTGACAAAATTGTCTTTATGTTCCGTTACTGTTGCGCCAGCTGCATTAGCGTTGTCTTGGGTAGAAGAATTTCCACACCCAAATAAGCCTACACTCAATATAATCGGTAACGCTCGATATAATAGTTTCATCTCTTATCCTTAAGCCTCAATTTTATTCAAAAAATCAATTTTAAAAACAATTCTGTAAGTTTAAGAAAGGTATAAAAAACACTTAATTACAGAAAATTACCTTAGATAATAATTGAGCAACTCAGTCATTGCAATCACTTTGTTTTATCAAGGCAAACAATTGTTTATATATAACTAGAAATGTATATACAATATATAAAGCAGGTTCGAGATTTTTATTTATAAAGCTAAGCGTACTGAGGCTTGTACCAAAAATAGATATTATTAACAATGAATAAAAAAAGCATAAAAAAAAGCATTCAGACGATGAATACGTACTGAATGCTTTTTTACTGATGAATATTAATAAATAGAATTTGTCAGTTAATTAATCTGCATTATCTAAATCCAAATTACGGTCTATCTGCCAAATTAAATAGCAACCAAGACTCATCAGTGCAAACATTGCGATACCGATTTTCAGTACTGGATTGACGGGGAATAAGTTTAATAACAATCCACCAAAGATACCTACTGAGAACATAAGCGAGCCTTGTAGCGCACTGGCCATACCAGCACGGCGCTTTTGAAAAGCAAGCGCAATCGCTGAAGCGTTGGGCTGTGTCAAACCTAGACCTGAGATACAAAAGAAAATACAGACTAAGACCAATGGCAACCAAGCATCAGTGCCAAATACAATACCGAGGATAAATAGAGCCCCTGCTGAGATGACCTGCATCATCGCACCAAAACGTAAAATACTCAAAATACGGAAGCGATTGGTCAGCCATTGGTTAAGCTGCGTCAATGCCACAAAGCCTGCGGCATTCATACCAAAGAGCCAGCCAAAATGTGTGGCTGACATACCATAGGTATCCATGATAAGTTCAGAGGCTGAGCTGATATAAACGAACATTGCGCCCATCAATAACCCGCCGCCAATCGCCGGATAGTTAAAGGTGGGATCTCTCAGCAAATCCCAATATTGACTGAGTATCTCTTTGGCAGGACGCACATTGCGGTTTTCTTCGCTAAGGGTCTCAAAAAAGAAAAATTTGGTCAGTAATAAATTTAACGTGCCAAAAGCCGCCAAAAACCAAAAGATAGAATGCCAGCTAAAATACTGCAAAAACACTGCGCCAAGTGATGGCGCTAATATCGGCGCTAAGCCCATTACCAAAATCATGATAGAAAACGCTTTTGCCGTTTGCTTAGCGGTTAGACGGTCTCGAATCGCAGCACGGGTAACCACTGCCCCTACGCAAGCACCGAGCGCTTGCAAGGTACGACCAGCGAACAATACGTATTCATTGTTGGTGGTTGCACAAATAATAGAGGCAATCACATATAAGACCATGCCTATATATAAAGGCTTGACGCGGCCAACGCGGTCACTAAAGGGACCATAAAACAATTGACCAAATACCAATCCGACAAAGTAAGCAGGTACGGAGTTTGCCATAAAGGCAGTCGAGACACCAAAGTCATCCGCCATCGATGGTAATGCTGGCAGATACATATCAATAGATAAAGGTCCTACCGCAACGATAAGACCCAGCATCATAATCCATGCGACAGGTAAATCGGCAGAGCGCACGCGGTCAGCAGCAAGCGGTTTATTAGGAAGGGGGGATTTTGGAGCAGACATAGTTAAACCATTTGATCTAGTGATTGTTATTTTATTTTTATCGACGAACCGCTACGCAAGCAGACAGTCTTATATCGCACTGTCTGCCTATATTTCAATAGAGGTATCACGTTAATAAAACAAACTTTAATCAATAAAACAATGGTTCGTTTGAAATAAGATGAAGTCATTTAAAACAATAAGCTATCTAAACTGTATTAACGGAACTGGCGCTTGCCAAATACAGTACTGGCTTGCTTCGCTTTTCTAAGGGCAAGTTTACGATTGCGCCCGAACATCATCTTTAATTGCCAGACTTTTTCTATATATAAAGTAGTTGCAGATTGTTCAAACATGGCATTGATAACGCGTTTACTTGCCAGCACGGCATCTGGTGACCGTTCAGCAAATTCAGCAGCAAGTTGCTGCGCTTGCTCAAGTGGCGTCTCACTGCAATGACTGACCAATCCTAGCTCTTTGCCCTGCTCTGCACTAACGATACGGGCTGTCATTGCCAGCTCTTTTAGGATATCAGCGCGTACCACGCCAAAACCAGATTGCGTCAAGCCCATATCTGGTACTAGTCCCCATTTGGCCTCCATAATAGCCAATTTACAATCAGGATGGCTGATACGAATATCACATGCTAGCGCTAGCTGTAAGCCTGCACCGATACAATATCCTTCCAGTACTGCAATGACAGGTACTGGGACATCACGCCATACTAAGCACACGCGCTGAAATGAGCTTTGCCAAGGTTTGATCAACTCCCATAGCGCAAAAACTTGGTTTTTGGGGTGATTTAAGTCGCCCAAGTCAATCCCTGCGCAGAAGGTTCCTTCAGCGCCATTTAAAATCACCGCACGTATTGTTTTGTCTTTACTGATGCGACCGGCTACCGCAATCAACTCTTCGACCACTTTAAAGCTCATGGCATTTTTTTTCTCAGGTCGATTGATTGTCACGGTTAAAATATCGTCGGTCGCGCTAACTTGCAGTGTTTCATATTGGTAGGTGGCGATAGTGTGCATAATCATCCTTAATAATTGAAATAATAGCTTATATATAGAGTGATATTAACAGCCTTGCCTATCTCCTACCTTATCAATAACTGACTGCCACGATATCGTTAGCTCTTAGTATCATAAAACTTTTCCTTAAATCATTTTCCAAGTCATATCGTTTTCACTTAGACGATGGTAATTAAGCTGCGGATAAGCAGACAAATCAAGCGTTTGCAAATTATTCAAAGCGGTTAATAAAGCCTCATAATAAGGCTCTAACATCGCAAACTGTGCAGGCGTGGTATGTTGGATATTTAATAGGCACTTATCTTCTAAATCTTGGCTGGCTTGGCGCAGTTGTGGCACGCCCGTATAACGACTGCCACCCAATATCCGATGAGCGATTTGCGCGAGCATACTGCGATTGTGTGCCTCCCATGCTTGCGTCAATGCTTGTTTTTCCTCATTAATTGTATCAAGCATCATAATGATTAGCTTGGCAGCAAGATCTGGCTTATTGGCTGATCGCGTCAATGCATCTTGCCAATCTAGAATATCCAAGGTATTAAATACAGAGGCATTTAAGTTATTGTCGTTTTGCAAATAAACAGTACTGACTGATAGTTCATCTTTATTATCATCGAGCGTTTGAATAGAACGCGTGCCAAATGCTGCTTGCCCTTGTTCTTGAAAACGCAAATTTTCATAGCGTGGCTGCGTTTCGCGCAGGTTTTCACGCCGATAGTCTTCACGTGGTTGACTGTCACGCAGGTAGTCATCACGGATTTTTTTCAGTGACAGAGGTCGCTTCACTCTTTTCTCATTGCTCATCTTGGTAGGTTTATAACTCTGAACCTGCTCGCTTCGAATCATTTGATAGGTAGGCGGCGCTGCATTTTTAGGCGCAGATGATGAAGGTTGTAGCATCATATTTGGTACATCAGAATTTTGAGCGTCAATGGTTTTTGAGTCTAATACTTGTAAGTCACCTGCTATGCCAAGACCTTGTGGATGCTCATCATTTTCTGCCGTTAATGGTGATGACGAGGCATTACGTCCAAGCCATTTTTGTAATACTTGTAGCAGCTGCGGCTGGCTAATAGGCTTACCAACATAATCATTGATACCACTAGCGACTAATTTATCCCGCTCGTCTGCTAGCCCATGTGCAGTCAGTGCAATAATGGGAATATGACTATCTGCGGCTTCAATCTTACGGATTTGTCTCGCCGCCTCATGCCCTGACATACGTGGCATTTGAATATCCATAAAGATAAGATCGATCCTATCTTTAGGTTGTGCGTTACCCTTTTCTTCTGTCGTTACGTCTTCGATATGTAACGTGCTAACCACTGATTTACTGACATCATCTCGCGTGACCGCTTTTGAGATTTGAGTTTTTTTCGACAGGCTTTGTTTTTCAGTTTTGGTAGCTTTGATATTTTTCGCTTGTTGTTTACTGATTAGCTCTATCGCATCAAATCCATTACTGGCCGTAATAACATGAATACCAAGCTCGCTCAGCAGCGCATCAAGCACCAGTAAGTTTGGCAAATGATCGTCAACTGCCAATACGGTAACGCCTTTCCAACGTGGTTCTGCAATACCAGTAGGTACACTACGCTTTTGCGTATCTAGCATGGCATATAACTGTCTCTTGTCTAATGGCTCATACAAGATATTGGCATGGTAACGATTGAGTAGTGCTTGATCGGCGGCAACTTGATAACCAAAGACGGCCAGTTTACCTTGATAATGTAAACGGATTTGCTTAAGCAGCGCCATCATATCGTCTTGGGTATCATCATCAACGATGACCCAGTCCCAATAATTACCACGCTCTTTTAACGATTCAAGCAAACCTGGCAAAGAATTGGCTTGGGTTAGCTTAATAGGCAAATGATGCAGACTAGCTTTCAGTACTTGTATAGACGCGGTATGATTAATCCAAATAAGAACGTTAAATTCATCAGTCGCACTTGCCAATGGTGCCAATACAGGCAGCTCAATGGTTTGTCCTGTCGCTGCCTCTACCACATCAACATGGGCTGGCATACGAAACCAAAACGTCGCGCCTTGATTGGAAATATTCTCTTGCATATTGTCATAAAAACCAATATCGCCGCCCATCAGCCGTGTTAATTGTTTAGAGATGACCAGTCCCAGTCCTGTACCACCATACTGACGCGTGATGGATGGGTCTCCTTGACTAAAGCTTTGAAAGAGCATTTTTTGATCAGACAGCGAGATGCCTTTACCACTGTCTTGCACGCTAATCATCAAATAATTGTCTTGATAGTCATCTAAACTGACGCGCACCACCACGTCACCGCTATCAGTAAATTTAATCGCATTGCCAACAATATTGGTTAGTACTTGTTTGAGGCGTAGCGCATCACCATTGATACGCATTGGCACATCGTTGTAAAACAGTACCGCCATGCGCAGACCTTTTTCTGCAGACACTGGCGACAGCATATCGACCACATCATAGATAGTGTCATAAAGATCAAACTCATGGCGATCTAGTACCAACTTGCCCGCTTCGATTTTAGAGAAATCAAGCACATCATTGACTAATGCCAATAAGTGCGCAGACGATTTGCGAATGGTTTGTACATACAAGTCTTGCTCAGGATTGAGCTCACCGTGACGCGCGAGCAAATTAATAAAACCATCAATACTATTGAGCGGTGTACGCAGCTCATGACTGATATTGGCTAAAAACGCTGATTTGGCTTGGCTGGTTGAGATTGCCGCATCACGCGCATTACGAATAGAGATGTTTTGCATCTCCATTTCATCAAAAGCAAGACGCAAATCATCTTCGGTCTGCTCCGCATGTTCTTTCAGCTCTTGAAAACTGACATACAAACGACGTAATGTTCTCACCAAGTCTTGTTGTAATAGATTTAGCTCACCATTCGATTCAACGGGGATAGGCTGATAAAGATTATCTACGTGAGTACGCTGTAATTGCAGCCGCAGCTCATAAATCGGCGCAATCCAACGTTTTGAATAAATGTTTAAACTTAGTAGTAGAATTAATAATGTAAACAAACCGGTAATCACCAATGCCATAGCGATACGATAGCGCGCAATATAAAGCGGCTCACTATCCATATCGACTAATAACCACAGTGTTTGACCCTCAAATTCACCTAATATACTGCCGTAAGCGGTACCGATAGGAGTGGATTTTTGCGCTAAAAAACGCTCTGATGGATCGATTACAGGCCACGCCTCTTCCGTACCATAGCCAACTGTCGCAAGTATGTCGTTGCTCTGATTGATAATAGCGATACGCTGAACATGTTGCTCTGCCCGCATACGCCTGAGTTTATCTTGGATGCCTTCTAACTTTGCAATCGCAGCTTGCGAGACTTTATTATTATTGTCATCAGCGTTTTCATTATTATTTTCTGAAATCTGTATCTTGGCAGCATCTTGCTCTAATAGCTCAGGTATTATCTCTGCAATCGTAGGTGAATAGCGGATAAGTACCGCCTCAGCCAACACTGCTTGCTCTGAATTACTGGCACGCATGGTTTCATAAAACACCAAGATACCGCCCACTGCTGCGAGTAAACAGATGGGCAAAAATACCAATATGACCAGCTGACCATAAGCACTACTGGTATCAAAACGTTTTTTGTGAGCCATACTGGGCACCATCTCCACTACTGTTTTTGTTACTGGCATTTTACAATGCTTTGACTGACCGCTTAGGTATCATCTATTAACGACTATATAGCTTATGATTATCTTAACAGGATTCCATTAGCCGCTGTTAGACAATCATCGATAAAGCTATCTGCGTTAAGCGCCATCAAAAACAAGATGATACAATGTCGCAAATTTTATTTTCCATAATAAATACCTGACAGTCACGATGTATTGACTTATTATTGACGCATTTATAAAGACATGGTTATTTAATACCATAATCTTATCAAATAATAAAAACGCTGCTGTTACCTCAAAGTATTGCCGAATATATAGCACTTTACTATAGCGTTAAACTACTTTAAAAATAGATACTATTAAGGATACTTTATGTCCGCTACAGCTCAGTCAAACACCAATTTTATTACTCAAATTACTGACCTTGCTGATTGCGTCGGTCAAACGCCGTTAGTCAAATTGCAGCGCTTACCTGAACAAGAGCAGATTGACAATGGTGCTATCATGCTTGCCAAGCTTGAAGGTAATAATCCTGCTGGTTCTGTCAAAGACCGCCCTGCTTTTAATATGATTTATCAAGCGGAGCTACGCGGTGATATTAAGCCAGGTGACATGTTGATTGAGGCAACCAGTGGCAATACTGGTATTGCACTAGCCATGGTAGCGGCGATGCGTGGCTATCCGATTACCTTGTTTATGCCAAGCAACTCAACCCAAGAGCGTAAAGACGCCATGACGGCTTATGGTGCGACGCTGATTGAGGTAGAAGAAGGGATAGAAGCCGCGCGCGACATGGCGCTACAAATGCAAACGGACGGTAAAGGTATTGTCTTAGATCAGTTTAATAACCCTGATAATAAACAGGCGCATTATCTGACTACAGGTCCTGAGCTGTGGGCGCAAACAGACGGTAAAATTACCCATTTTATCAGCTCTATGGGTACCACAGGCACCATTACCGGCGTGGCACAATATTTAAAAGAGCAAAACCCTGATATACAAATCATCGGTTTACAGCCTGATGAGGATGCAGCTATCGCTGGTATCCGCCGCTGGCCTGCCGCTTATATGCCAGGGATTTTTGATGCCGACTTAGTCGATGAGATTATGGATATTGATCAGCGCGTCGCTGAGGTTTATATGCGTAAGCTTGCTAAAACCGAAGGGATTTTTGCGGGTGTCTCATCAGGTGCAGCAGCATGGGCGGCTACACAAGTTGCTAAGGCAAATCCTGATGCCGTCATTGCCTTTATCGTCTGTGACCGTGGGGATCGTTATTTATCGACCGGCTTATATAATGTTGATGATAGCTTAGATAATGTAAACTAAGATAATTTATAAATCGCTGACAATGCCGTTTATGCGGTCAGTGCGTTTAATGCAGTGTAGTAAGACAATAATCAGGTAGAAACCTCTATGTCACAAGCTTTTTCGTCTGACCCTATTTTGGTCTTTGATATTGAAACGGTTGCAGATACCGATGCTGCCCGCCGTATCTATCCGCAATTGGCTAAGCTCAACGATGCAGATACACTCAGTGCGTTAACTGCCATTCGTATACAAGAAGCCGGGCATGATTTTATGCGTTTGCCATTACAGCGCATTGTCTGTATCTCTGCTCTATATATTAAAGATGGCACATTTTCATTATTTTCCCTTACTGCAGACAAATTTAGCGAAGAAGAGATTCTTGCCAAGTTTTTTCGCGCCTTTAATGATATTGCAAAACTGCCTAAATTGATTAGCTGGAATGGTTCAGGTTTTGACATTCCTGTACTTATTTATCGTGCCATGCAATATGACTTGGCAGCGCCTTGGTTATTTGAAGAAGGTGAGCGTATCAAAAACATGCGTTTTGATAATTATGTCAATCGCTTTCATACCCGCCATATTGACTTGATGGATCGATTTAGCCAATACGGTGCCAGCCGCCGCGAGGCTATGGATGTCGTTGCTAGTCTATATGGTTTACCCGGTAAAACAGATGTTGATGGCAGTATGGTCGGCGAGCTTGTCAGCAATAATGACTGGCAAACGCTGTCAATATATTGCGAGTCTGATGTGATGAATACTTGGCTAATATATCTGCGTTGGCTGCGCCTGACCGGTCAGCTATCCTTGTCAGATTTTGCCATTTGGCAGCAGCAAAGCCGTGATTATTTAACCAAATTTTCCCAAGTAGATGGCACGCCACGTCATCAGGCGTTTTTGAATGACTGGCTTATCAGCTAGCAATTTTAGCCAGTTGATATATTGATGAACGATACATGTAAGCGGTGATTATAGTTTTATAATCACCGCTTTTTTTACTTTGTGAGCGCCTAATACCTTAGTCGCTTTATATGTTAAAATTGCTATTATTTTTAACACCTTCATTTTATAGGCAGGTTTATGCAACCCACCGATTCAAAGACGCTTACCAACGTAGATGCAACCGAACAGGCAAATGAGACGCAAACCATTACGATTCCGCCTAATAAGAAAAAATCTAAGCCATCATCAAAGACGCGTCGTCGTCTAAAAGATGCTGAGCCACTCCCCTTTACCATCGATGGCTTGTCACATGATGGGCGCGGCGTTGCGGTATACGGTAATGGCTTTGGTGAAACTGATGGTCATATCACAGACAAGCATGGCAAAAAAATCTTTGTCAGCTTTGCCCTGCCAGGTGAAAGTGCGTTGGTCAAAATTACCAATAGCCGCACCAGCTTTGAAGAGGGTGATGCCGTTAGAATCACTGCCAATCCAAACCCTGAGCGCGTGGTACCACCCTGCCCACATTTTGGTGTTTGCGGTGGCTGTAATTTGCAGCATTGGCAGCCAGATGCACAAATTACATTTAAGCAATCTGTCCTTGCTGAGATGTTGGTCCATCAAGCCAATGTGGCACCTGATCACTGGCTTGAGCCGGTAGTCGGTGATCGCCTTGGCTATCGTACCAAAGCCCGACTGGGCGTACGTTATGTGGTCAAAAAAGAAACGGCTTTGGTCGGCTTTCGCGAGCGTTCAAGTAATTTCTTAGCAGAGTTAAATGAGTGTCATATCTTAGATCCGCGTATTGGCTTTGAGATTGAAAACTTAAAAACCCTTATTAGTACTTTAGATAGCCGTGACAAGATTGCTCAGCTTGAGTTGGCAATGGGCGAGCATTTACCAGAGCTGCCTGATGGCGATCAGCCAGTCGCGCTAATTGTGCGTAATCTTGAACCGTTATCAGATGGCGATATTGATAAGCTAAAAGTATTTTTTGCAGCACGTAATTGGCAGCTGTATCTACAATCAAAGGGTGCCGATAGCATCCAACGTATTGCCTTGAGGGATACAGATGATTTAAGCGAGCAGTTTGGACGTTTGTATTATCAATTACCAGAGTATGATTTGACGTTTGAATTTATTCCTACCGATTTTACCCAAGTTAATCTGTCGGTGAATCGTCAGATGACCAAGCTGGCTTGTGACTTGCTTGATTTAAAAGCAGGTGAACGCGTTCTAGATTTATTTAGCGGTTTAGGCAATTTTAGCCTGCCTCTCGCGCGTTTGGTTGGTGAAACCGGCTCGGTCGTTGGTGTTGAAGGCAGTGAAGCTATGACTGCACGCGCCGCTGATAACGCGCGCCGCAATGGCATTAATAACACTGAGTTTTATAGCCAAGATTTGACGCATGACTGTACGGACAAACCGTGGGCTAACCAAGGGTTTGATGCGCTGCTTATCGATCCACCGCGTTCTGGCGCGTGGGAGATTATGCAATATTTGCCTAAGTTTAACGCCGAGCGGATTGTCTATGTCTCCTGTAATCCTGCTACACTTGCTCGCGATACCAAAGCATTGCTTGAACAAGGTTATCGTTTGACTCACGCTGGCGTCATGGATATGTTTTGTCATACTGGTCACGTTGAATCCATCGCGCGCTTTGAAAAAATATCTGCTTAAACCGTATGTAATGGCAGAGTATGGTATTAACCTATGATTTTTAGAGGCGTTAATAGCTGCAATTTAAGAATGATATCTGCGTTACTCGCATATGCGGCTAACGCTATCATTACAGAGCCTTGCTTGATTTGTCATCGCAACATGCGATAATAATAGTCACTGTTTTTATTATTTATAAAACATAGTGAGTCTAAGCGCTCATAATTCTATGCAAGATCCCTATAATTGATTTTATAGCTGCTAAAAAATGGATTTTTTAGCGGCTGTATTGATTTATAACTGACCATTTATCGATAGCAAGCTCATGTTTAGCTCTAGCATTGTAGATGGCGTTATTATCAAGTCAAAATAGCTAAGAGGAGTGGGCAATGGTAAAAATTCGTGAAGGATTACCGCTGGTAGATGGACAAACCACGCAAGCCGACAGTGCAACTTTGGCAGCGCAACTGGTCGCGAGTCAACGCTCGCACCAGTCTGCCAATAGCTATGCTCAAATCCCACTAGATATCAAGTATCAACTTGCCACTCATAAACTCCATACTACCTTTGATCGCTCTGTTAATTACGCCTACTACAGTCATGACTCAAATCTTGAAAATGACTATTTAAGGGATAACATCCTTGATGAATCCGAGGCGTTTTCACAGCAAGAGCTTGAAGCGTTAGATTTAAATCAAATCAATATTGATGTACCTACTTGGCTTGATAATGTTGCAAAGCGTATTGGGCAAGATTCAGTACCCAATCTTAGCGCTGCCTGTACATTCGTCCGTAATCACATGAATACCAGTGAATCGGAGCGTTCGGGCGCTTACGTGACTGGTATCGGCATGACTGATATCTTAACTTACCTTTATCAGGATGAAGATGCCCTTGTCGCTGCCATGCTCTATCGTAGTGCTCGCAAATCGATTATTAGTCTTAGTGAAATCGAAAAAAAGTTTGGCACCGATATCTCAACCTTGGTTAAAGATACCTTGGCGATGGGACAACTGTCTGAGATTATCGAAAGCAATAAGCGCTTAGAAGATCACTTCGTAAATAATCAGCGGGATCAATTATCAAATATTTATAGCATGCTGATCTCAGTCACCAACGATGTCCGAGTAGTACTGATTAAACTTGCTGAACGCACTTTTGCTATGCGCGAGCTGACCTTTTCCAATGAAGTTCGACAAGCTCGCGTGGCGCGTGAAGTCATGACTATTTATGCCCCATTGGCACATCGCTTGGGTATTGCCCAGCTGAAATGGGAGCTTGAAGATTTAGCCTTTCGCTACCTTGCCCCTGATCGTTATAAAGAAATTGCCAAACTATTATCAGAAAAGCGTAGCGAGCGTGAGTCTTATATCCAGCGTGTACAAGATAGACTGAACGAGTCTTTAGCAGAATCTGGTATTGAGGGCGAAGTTTCAGGACGCGTAAAGCACATTTATTCTATTTATCGAAAAATGAAGCTTAAAGGATTGTCTTTTGATCAGCTGTACGATATCCGTGCGCTGCGAGTATTGGTGACCACTCCTTCAGACTGTTACCACGTGCTAGGATTGGTACACGGGTTATGGCGTTATATTCCTGAGCAATTTGACGATTATATTACCAATCCAAAATCTAACGGTTATCGCTCACTCCATACTGCGGTCATCGCTGAAAACAAATCGCTTGAAGTACAGATTCGTACTCAAGAGATGCACTTTGAAGCTGAGCTTGGCATGTGTGCCCATGTCAACTACAAAGAAGGGCTCAAAAACAAAAAGGACAATTACCTTAATCAGCGAATCAGTTCTTTACGTCAACTGCTGTCTATCAATAATCAGCCGCGCTCATCTTTATCAACTGGTGATGAATTAGAGGAAGTTGAATATGATGATGAAGAGCAATTGGTTGATTTTGATGAACTCGAACGCATTTACATATTTAGTCGTGATGGCGATATTACGGAGTTGCCAAAAGGCGCGACTGTGCTGGATTTTGCCTATTATGTTCATACGCAGGTCGGTAACCGCGCCCAAGCAGCGCGTGTCAATCAGCGTTATGTACCATTAACTTATCAGCTCAAAACGGGCGAGCAAGTTGAGATTATTACCAAATCTTCACGTGAGCCCAATCGCGACTGGCTAGTGGCTTCACTAGGCTATATTCATACCAATCGTGCCCGCTCAAAACTGCGTCAATGGTTTAACAAACAAGATCGTGATAAGAATATCGAAATCGGGCGTCAGATGCTCAGTAAAGAGCTTGAACGTCTATCGGTGCATCCGAATAGCATCGATTTAAACGATTATACGCAACATTTTAATGTCAACAATACCGACGATATTGTGGTTGGTTTGGTGACGGGTGAAATTGGTCTAAATCAGCTTACCAGTCATATCTCTCGTCAGCTGCATTTAGAGCCTGAAAGATCTGAAGAAGATTTTGCCCCTATTATCGATAAAAGAGATTCAGGTAAGCTTGATGCTTACAAAATCCAAATCGATGGCTTAGATAACATTGAAGTTGGTTTGGCAGGCTGCTGTCACCCTGTGCACGGTGAGCCTATCGCGGGCTACATTACTTTATCGCGCGGTGTCAGTGTTCACAATCGTGGTTGCCCTGAATATCTGCGCCTGATTGAACGTGATCCTGAACGCGAAATCAAGGCTGCTTGGAAGATTAAATCTGGTCGCTATCAGCCAGTTGATATTCATATAGAAGCTTATGATAGACGTGGTTTATTGCGCGATTTAACCCAAATCATTGATAAAGAAAACGTCAATATTCGTCAAGTTCAAACCCTGAGCAATGATGATAATATTGCCTTTTTAAAGTTTCATATTGAAGTGTCGGGGCTAGCACATTTATCCAAGTTACTTGCTAAGCTTGAACAACAGCATGGTATCTTACATGCTCGCCGCGCTGTTGCCTGATAATACCTTTAATTCTTAATAGAGATTTTATAAAATACTATGCCTGAGTTACCAGAAGTAGAAACGACAAAAACCAGTCTGACGCCTTTATTAGGACAAAAAGTCACCAACGTACAAGTCTTTCAACCAAAGCTTCGTTGGTCGATGCCTGATAATTTATCAGATTTGATTGATTATACATTGGACAGCGTTGAGCGACGGGCAAAGTATTTAATCCTCAATTTTATACCGCTAGCTGATGATGGCATTTCATCTTCTGTTGAACCTAGGAATTTACAGCCGAAACAGCTTCTGATTCATCTTGGGATGTCAGGTAGCTTGCAACAACATCATCATACTAGCGATAAGCGCAAACATGATCATTTGATCATGAGTTTTATCGGCGCTGACGACACTCAAACTCAGCTACATTATTATGACCCTAGACGTTTCGGCTCTATCTTATGGCTTGAGGATTACGGGGATAAACTACTAAACCATTTAGGACCTGAGCCACTATCAGATGATTTTACGGCAGACTATTTGTATTATCTTATCCAACGTAGCGAACAGTCCATCCAGACTCAAAGCAGCAAAGTGATTAAAAAGCAGCCTATCAAACGAGCCATCAAGTCAGTCATTATGGAGCAGCAAGCTGTGGTCGGCGTTGGTAATATTTATGCCACTGAGAGCTTATACCTCTCAGGCATCCATCCTGCTACTCCAGCAAATAAGATATCATATGATCAAATAGTAATTTTAGTCGCCCATATCAAAACTATTTTACAGAAAGCTATCAAGCTAGGTGGTTCAACACTACGTGACTTTACGGTTGCTGATGGTCAAACAGGTTATTTCCAGCAAACCTTGAATGTCTATGGTAGACAAGGTGAAACTTGTCCGCACTGTGATTCAGTTTTAGAGAATATCAAGCTCAATGGACGTGCCAGTGTCTACTGCCCTGTTTGTCAGCCAATTAATTAGATCTGGATTTCCCAATATTAATTTTTTTATTCAATATTCACTTAAATAGACCAGTTCGCCACTCTTTAACTACTTGTCATTAAAATAGAGCAATTAATAAACATATCCTTATATGCTGCGCATTTTTGTTGCTTATTGATCCACATATTGCTTTAATAGTGCTTGCACTTACATAAATAATGCAAACCATTTATTTACCTGTAATATATAGGCTATTTCTCGTTGCCGCGATATCTCTATTTCTGTGGAGAAATAGCAACAGCCATTTATCATTCTATTTATGAGTTTTAGGATATCATTATGACTGCTCAAGCTAACACCAAATGCACCGCAAAGTATAAGCTATTAACTGTATTGATAAGTGCCAGCTTAACTTTTGCAAGTATGCAACCTGCTTTGGCAGCGATAGAAATTGATGAAACAGATTTTGGTCCCTCTTATGAGACTATGGCTGTAGATACCGTTGTCGGCAAGCCATTACAGTTGATAGCAGCTGTCGCAGGTACAGCCGCTTACATCGTCAGTTTGCCCTTCTCTTTGATCGGCGGTAATGCTGACCAAGCACAGCAGAAGCTCTTTGTTGAACCATGGAATGCCATGAGTCGCTGTTTAGGCTGTACGGTTGCTGAAGACAACTATTACAAATCGCAAATCGTTGATAGTAACGTTGTGCGTATCGTCGTTGATCAACCATCAGAAATTATTATTAATACCAATGACTATGTTGTCGTTAGACCCTAAACATAACTACCATTAAGTAATTATAAGAAATCCAATAAAAAGAGGCTAACATTACGTTAGCTTTTTTTATTTTTTAATCTGACGGTCAGTAAAATGTGTTTACTTATTAATATTGCCAAGCTTAGCGCTAATTTCACGAAGCAATTGCACTTCTTCTGACGGCTCTTCTATTGCTTCTTCTATTGCTTCTTCTACCTCATCTGCACGGCGCAATCTATTGACCATTTTTACCATCATAAAAATAATAAACGCCAAGATTAGAAAGTTAATTAGCACCGTAATGAAACTACCATAAGCCAATACAGGAATGCCAGCAGCTTTGAGGGCATCATTGGTTCGTGCCACACCTTCTGGCGCATCGCCCAATATCAAAAACATATTCTTGAAATTAATTTCGCCGCCGACGATAAAAGCAACAATGGGCATGATCACGTCTTCTACTAAAGACTTTGTGATCGTAGCGAATGCTCCACCGATGATCACACCGACGGCCAGATCCATCACATTACCTTTTAAAGCAAATTCTTTAAACTCAGATACCATACTCATGATTTATCTCCTCAAAAATCTTATTGACCATAAGATAAGCGTATAAATGATGCATCCAACTTGGGATTTTAATAATAACCGTAAGATTACTCGTTTTTTTAGTAAGTGATATCCGACTATTGTCTTTTTATTCTATGTAAAATGCAACATAAAAAAAAGCAGCATAGAATAGTGGTATACCAACTATTCTATGCTGCTCACTAGATATCTTTAATGCGGAACCAAATAATGGATAACCACTATTTATTGTTCAATATTACGCACCTTTCTTACGACCATAACGTTTACGCTCACTTTCAGTCAAGTAGCGTTTACGAATACGTATCGCTTTTGGCGTTACTTCTACCAATTCATCATCTTGAATGAATTCAAGTGCTTGCTCAAGCGTAAACTTAACTGCTGGAGTCAGTGTCAATGCTTCATCAGTACCACTAGCGCGAACGTTGGTTAACTGCTTACCAGTCGTCGGGTTCACTGCCATGTCATCATTACGTGAATTAAGACCAATAATCATACCTTCGTAAACTTCAAGCTGTGGCTCAGCAAATAATTTACCGCGTTTTTGTAGGTTAAATAAAGCAAAACCTAAGCAAACACCTTTCGCCATGGAAACCAAGACACCGTTTGAGCGAGCACCAACCTCACCAACTTTCTGTGGACCATAATGTGAAAAGCTTGAAGTCATGATACCTGTACCTGAAGTCAGGGTTAAGAACTCAGAGCGGAAACCAATCAAACCACGGGCAGGCATTGTCGCTTCGATACGCATACGACCTTTACCATCAAGCTCCATATTGGTCATCTCGCCTTTACGCAAGCCAACCTGCTCCATGATAGGGCCTTGATGCGCATCTTCGATATCGAAGACAACGTTTTCATACGGCTCTTGTAGCTTACCATCCACTTCTTTGACGATAACTTCTGGACCCGAAACGCCCATCTCGAAACCTTCACGGCGCATGTTTTCGATTAATACAGATAAATGCAGCTCACCACGACCTGACACTTTAAATTTATCAGGAGATTCTGTATCTTCGACACGTAATGCTACGTTATGAATCAATTCACGCTCAAGACGCTCGCGAATATTACGTGAGGTCACAAACTTACCATCACGACCAGCAAAAGGTGAGTTATTTACTTGGAAGTTCATAGAAACGGTAGGTTCATCAACTGTTAATGCTGGTAATGCTTCGACAGCACTAGGATCACAAATCGTATCTGAGATATTAAGCGAATCAATACCAGTAATACAAACGATGTCACCAGCTTGTGCATCTTCAACATCAATACGGTCAAGACCATGATAACCCATAATTTTCAAAATACGGCCATTGCGGGTATTGCCATTTTTATCAATGACAGTTACTTGTGTATTGGTTTTTACTTTACCACGCTGAATACGACCAATACCGATAACACCAACGAAACTATTGTAGTCAAGACTTGAGATTTGCATACGGAATGGTGCATCTGCATCAACCTGTGGAGCCTGTACAACATCAACGATAGTTTTGAACAGTGGCGTCATGTCATCAGCTAAATCATCAGCTTCTAAACCTGCAATACCATTCAATGCTGAGGCATAAACAACTGGGAAATCAAGCTGCTCATCAGTCGCACCTAGGTTATCGAACAAATCAAAAATTTGATCCATTACCCAATCAGGACGTGAACCAGGACGGTCAATTTTGTTGATAACAACAATAGGCTTTAGACCTTGCTCGAACGCTTTTTGCGTTACGAAACGAGTTTGTGGCATTGGACCATCAACAGCATCAACTACTAGAAGTACGCAGTCAACCATAGACATTACACGTTCAACTTCACCACCGAAATCGGCGTGACCAGGGGTATCCACAATATTAATACGATACTCAGTACCGTCAGTGTTATCTGTCCAACGAATGGCTGTATTTTTCGCCAAAATAGTAATACCACGTTCTTGCTCAATATCACCTGAATCCATTGCACGCTCAGCAATATTTGCACGGTCGCCAAAAGTACCAGACTGATGTAATAGCTTATCAACCAAAGTTGTTTTACCGTGATCAACGTGGGCAATAATTGCAATGTTACGCAGGTGTTTGATATCGTTCGCCATATAAAATGCTCGTTTCGTCTTAAAAAAATGCAGTAGCAGTAAGCACCGCTGGATAAACTTTTGCCATTAACCAGATAAGTAGTATTACGCTATGATTAAGTAACCATACAATAGGTACAGCTAGATAATTAATAGAAGTAAAACATAGACTTATGGTGATGAATCCATCGTACAGATAGCTATGCTAATGTACACTTTGTCAATTTACAAAGTGTTTGGGTGGCTAGTATAGCATTATTAAATCATAAATTTATGTAATAACTTACTTTTCTCGATACATAAATAAAAAAAAGCCACCCATTGGATGACTTTTTTTGTAACTAATTAGCTTATTACACAATTAGTAGCTAGTACTTATTGAACAACCATATCTTTAGTTTGTTCAACAGTCATTGTTTTGTCACCAGTGATGATGGCATAAACACGACGGTTCATAGCACGACCTTCTTCAGTGTTGTTGTCAGCGATTGGTTGATCATAACCATAACCAACGGTTGATAGACGGTTTGGAGCAATACCAAATTCGTTAGTCAACATAGATTTCACAGCAACAGCACGGGCTTCAGACAAACGTTGGTTATAACGTGCTGATGGACCAGTTTTAGAAGCATGACCTTCAACACGAGCGGTAGAGTTAGGATACTCGCGCATCTTCTCTGCTACTTTAGCGATTTCAGGTTTGTACTGAGTTTTGATAGCTGATTTATCGTTATCAAAGAATACACGTAGTTCCATTTTCAATTCATCAGTAATATCTACTGGTACTGGGCAACCGCGCTCATCTACAACAACATTCATTGGAGTGCCTGGGCAAGCATCGATGCTATCAGGTACGCCATCGCCGTCTGAATCAAGATCAGATTCAACAACAACGATTGGTGGAGTCTGAACGTTAGGCTCTTGCATCGGTGGAACAGCTACTGCTGGTGCTAAGTGACCACCTAGTACTACTTCTAGACCGGCCAAAGCCATGCCTTCCCACCAGTTGTTATCAAAGTTATGAATCGCACGAGCTTCACCACGTAGGCTTAAAGCGTCGTTAATACGGTACATAGCACCTAGACCTAGGTTACCGATAGTATCTTTAGAACCAGTAACGAAGTTACCAGCAGCATCTTCAACTTCAATCTTAGAGCGACCAGCACCAACTAATACATATGGCTTTAATGCACTATCAGTATAACCAGTGAATTGCTCAGTACCGATCAAGAAGTTACCAGAGATAGTTTCTTGTTCTGCATCAAAGTCAGTATTTCCATCTTGACGAACGGCATCAGTATTTGATACACCATATTCTACTTGGAACTGAGTAGAAGGAGTAATTTCAATACCTAGTGCAGCACCAGTATATAGACCGTTCTCTTGATAGAAGCCATTTCCATTACCATCACCCATGATTTCAGCTTGCTCATCGTCAGCACCTTCGCTGTAATGATAACCAAGTAATAATGGGCTGATAGTTACGCCAGCGTTAGCTGCTAGTGGGGCTGCTGTGATGGCAAACAAAGCCAAAGCAATTTTATTTAATTTCATGAAACTTCCTCCAAAGGATAATTTTAGTAGTGCATTAAGCAAAACTATTGCTCAAAAACAAACATCATTTACGAACTTAAAATTACAAAGCAAAACCAATTAAGACGTAGCTTAGCGATTATCAATTCAGTTTACAACTTTTTTCGTAAACCAGCTACACATTATTACACGATAATGTCATAACTAAAACACATTAGCCCGCTTAACTTACTGAGAGCTAACACACTTTACACTCTTTATCTTTTGTATGTTAGGTCGCAATAGATGATGAAACGATTCCTACCTATTGTTGCAACTCATTTTAATACAAGTAGTTAATTTTCTCTATTATTAAAAGCCTCTATTCACGAATTGAAACATTCTTTGACAGTAGACATATATTTGGTTTATATTTACGATTATATAAACAAACAATATTCTACTTATTTTGATTAATGGCTTTTTTTGCTATTCATTATATTAGTAATGCAACTTGATAAAACAAATGGTGACACGAACAATAGATTTAAAAATACAATGAACATTTGAAACCATCTTAGTTATCCCTTTCATACAGGTGGCAGTCCATTATGGCTATACCATATAGAACACTTTCAATATGCTCGAAGGATTCTAGACACTATGATGAACATGGGTTTAATTTAGTAGAATTAATCGTAACCATTGCTATCTTAGCTATTATATTAACGATTGCCACACCTTATATTTTGACTCAGTTGGCAAGTATGGAAGCCAGACGTATTGCAAGCCAAATAGACACTACCTTGACTTTAGCAAAAGCTGAGAGTCATATTAGAAGACAAGATTTACTGGTTTGCTTATCTAATGGGGGTGGTCTTTGCCATAGAGACAGCTTTAAAAAGTTATTATTATTCTCGGATAAAAATAATAATAACAATTTTGATGTTGGTATTGATGATTTGTTAGAAGACCAAGCGCTGAACCCAAAATACAGTACTTTATATTTACGGGTCGGTAATAACCGTCACTACACTAAATTTTGGGGCGATAGCGGCAGTCCTCGTGGGCATTTCGGACATATTAAATACTGTCCAACCTCAACCTATAATCATACCATGTACCAAATCTCTTTTAATCAGACAGGAGGTATTACCTACAAACCTAACGAAAACCATCCGACCGGATGTGGTACATAATGATATATCAATATAAGCTAAGAATAAACTGTCGTAGCTATCGGTGCATCGCTGTTTTCATCATAATAACCGCCTGCTCTATCCCCACAAATAGCGCATCCGCTATCAAAGCATGACCAATATTTAGCTCATATATACCGTCAATTTGGGCAATCGCATGAACATTATCACGTGTTAGACCGTGACCAGCATTGACCAACAGCTTACTATCAAGTCGTTTAGCGGTAATCACTGCATTTTTAATACGTTCAAGCTCTACATTTACCCTATCTGTTTTACCTGCCAGACCTGCTTCAGCATAAGAACCTGTGTGTAATTCGATTGCGTCAGCGCTACAATTAACTGCTGCCTCGATCTGCTTATCTTCTGGATCAATAAACAAAGAGACTTTGATACCTGCTGCTTGTAACTGACTGACATAATCTGTCAATGAAGCTAGCTGCCCTGCCACATCAAGCCCCCCTTCTGTAGTCAGTTCAGCACGTTTTTCCGGCACTAGGCATACCCAATATGGTTTGACTTGACAGGCTATGTCTAGCATCTCAGTCGTTGCTGCCATCTCTAGATTCATTCTCGTAGTCAACTGCCCTGCCATCTCATACACATCGGCATCTTGAATATGACGGCGATCTTCACGCAAATGAATAGTGATACCGTCAGCACCTGCTTTCTCACATAAAAGTGCTGCAGCTAGTGGGCTTGGATATCCCACACCGCGTGCTTGACGTAAGGTTGCCACATGGTCAACGTTGACACCTAAGAGTGGTTTTTTTGAAGTATTTTGTGGATTTTGCTCTAATGTAGTCGGCAAAATCTGCGCTGTATCCGTCATAAAAATCCTTTTATTAATAGTTAGATCATTTACTAAAAATAGCTTATTGATGATAAGTAGTTGTGAACATATTCTATTGTTAAATACGCTTTATAGTTGATAACGCTGTTGCTGCTGCCAAAGCAGACGACTTTGCAGCGGTTGATAATCAAGCATATGATCAATCAACTGCCGATGTAAACGCGACCATGCGTTCAGCGTACTAACGGACAACCCTTGCTCTATCATGAGCAAAATATCATTCCCTTTAAAAACCGCATGACCAACCATACTTTCTACATCCTCTGTGTGCAAAGTCGGCACTAAGCCCATATCGGGTAAGAATCGGTAAACCTGTTCAGGCTCAATAGGGTTTTCAAGGCTGTCTTGATGTAACGTCAGTGAAAATCCCAACTCATTAAATAGATAGCTCTCAAACTGGCGCAAGCACAGACGTAGCTCGTCAGCGGTTAGGGGTTTTTTGAGCGCATCTAGGCTGTTTTGATAATGCTGCCATAATATGGGCATAGGATCTTCAGTAGGCAACAATCGCCACAATATCTCGTTCAAATACAAGGCTGCATATTGATGCTGGCCTGTAATGCTTTCTTGATGTCGTATATCTACATTTGCGGCATTATCATCTTGGACAGCTTGTGTATGAACTGAACTAAAAGAGGCTATATTGATTTGACTGAATGTTTTGAGATCACGTTTGCCAGTAGCAAAGAGTTGTAAAGGCATAAATAGTGGCGCGCCTTTTTTACCAATACCATGTATCACCCCATGCTGCTGAGAAAATAAATAATATAAGGCGCGCTTTTCTTGATAAGGGCGCTGATGTAATAAATAACCGATTAACGCTTCGTTACGCATGATTATTACCTCAGCTATAGTTCACTCAATATAAAAGAGAGTCGCTATTAATATTTTTAATAGCCTAAACTGGTCAAGGCTCTTTCATCATCCGACCAACCGCGCTTAACTTTTACCCACAGCGTTAACATGATTTTTTTATCAAACAGCTGCTCCATATCTTTACGAGCATCCATACCGACTTGTTTGATACGTTGCCCTTTGTCACCAATCACAATCGCTTTTTGCCCGCTACGTTCAACATAAATAGTGGCATCGATAAAGGTACAGGCTTTACGTGGACGACCAGTTTTTGGGTCAGTATGAGCCGCTTCATCTTTAAAGCCGTCAATTTGTACCGTTAAATCGTACGGTACTTCATCACCAGCACTACGCATGATTTTTTCACGAATGATTTCACTGGCTAAGAAACGCTCTGAGCGATCGGTGATTTGTTCCGTATCATAAATTGGCGCAGCGACTGGTAAATGTGATGCGATCACTTCTTGCAGACGATCTAAGTTTTGATTCTTTAATGCAGAAACGGGGACGATATCGGCAAAATCAAAACTGTCGTTAAAGGTTTCCATTAACGGTAAAACGCTGCCTTTATCTTTTAAGGTATCCGCTTTATTAATCACTAAAACCACATTTAAATTGGTATCGCCAAGCTTTTGTAGAACCAGTAAATCATCGTCACGCCATTGATCAGAATCAACGACAAACAATACCAAGTCTACATCTACCAATGCAGAGACGGCCGCTTTATTCATGCGTTCATTGATAGCACGTACTTCGTTGCGATGAATGCCGGGGGTATCAACAAATACTGCCTGCATCTCATCATTAGACAAAATACCATGGATACGATGGCGCGTCGTTTGTGGTTTACGTGAGGTGATGGACAGCTTTTGACCCAATAAATGGTTCATCAGCGTTGATTTGCCGACATTTGGACGACCAACAATGGCGACATAGCCAGTTTTAAAACCTTCAGCAGCAAGCGCGCCATTATTTGGTGAAAAGAAATCTTCGATTGCTGAATCGTTATCTACTGCATTGTTTTCTGTTTCATTGATTTCTACTTCACTCATTTCTACTGCATTATTTGTACTTGTATTTAGGTCAGTATTTTCGGTCATATTTGTGGCATTATCTTCATTGTTTAATGGCAAGTCAGTATGATTGCTCATAGGGTAATCCTGTGGGGTTTGTCATCAGTTAAACTGCTGTATGCGCATATGACATAAATAGCAGCACTGTTATCAAGTTAAGAATATTTGATGTTGCAATACTAATTCGTTAAAGAATGAGCATTTTTATAATATAGAAATGATAGTCTTAAAGGCATTACTATCAAGTCATCAATATAAAATCAGGGTAATATTACAAAAGCCATTAGCTGCGTTTTTTGGGCACACTTGGTAGCTTATGAAGTTGGTTAATCATCAATTCTGCTGCTTTTTGCTCAGCAATACGGCGGCTTTCACCAGATTCGGTAATATCAGGACAGTTAAGAATGTTTACCTGACAGCGTACCACAAATATTTGATGCGGGGCATTACCGCGTGTTTCCATCAACTCATAATGTGGTAAGTCAAATTGCTTCGACTGCAGCCATTCTTGTAAACGGCTCTTGGCATCTTTTAGGGCTTTTTGATCATTGACATTATCAATTAAATCACCATACCAAGACAATACACATTCTCGTGTGATATTCATATCTTGACTGTCTAGATAAATAGCACCAATCAAGGATTCGACGGCGTCCGCCAATATAGAAGCACGATTGCGTCCGCCACCTTTACGCTCACCCACACCCAATATTAGCTGATTAGACAGCTCTAGATTTTGAGCGATAATGACCAAGGATTCTTGCCTCACGAGCGTCGCTCGCATACGGGTCAGACGACCTTCATTTTGGGTTGGATAACGATGATATAGCGCTTCACCGACTATCATACCTAGCAATGCATCACCCAAAAACTCTAAGCGTTCATAGTTCTTTTTACTATCAAACGAGCGATGCGTGAGTGCCAGCTTAGGTAGACTTAAATCATTAAACACATAACCCAACTTGCGCGTTAATACTGCTAAGCGTTGAATAAATTCTGAGCTAATAATAAGCGTGTCATCAGACAGGCTATTTTTTGGTGGATTAGGAACCGCCTGAGGATACTGCGAAGTTGGTTTCATGCGTGGCTTATGATTATCCCTTTTGTTGTACTATTTAAGGTCATTAAATAGTAACGTTTAAAAATATTAAATACAAAAAACCAGCTCATAAAGAACTGTTTTCTAGAGTACTGGCTTGTTAGATCGTTGCTGCTCGTATTTTAAAAAATCCGATTACTCTGCTATTGTAGGATCGATATCGCCTTCGAAGCGATTCACAATATCAATATTTCCAAAGAGCGTATTGGTTTTTTCATATTTTTTATAGATAGCCAACTGACCTGTTTTTTTATCTTTAAAGGTAAATACATCCTCTGCTTTGGTATCGTAATCAGCATTGATAGACAACTGCTTATCAACACGCTCGACGAACTGCTTGGCAGTCTCTTTCTTGTTATTAGACTCTTGAAGCTGCGCACTCAAGGTTTTAGTCAGTTGATAATCGCCAATTTGTGCTGGCACAATGGCAACAATCAATTTAACAGCAACACCCAAAGCGATGATAATAAAAACGATACTCGTGACACTAGCACCGCGCTGTGTAGATAAGCCAGATAACTGTTGCACCATAATACCTCTCAACGAAAAATAGCTATATTTGTAATGTATCCAGCTTAGAAAACACTATTTCTTAATGCATGTTTATAAGCTAAATATCATTGCATTGAATAGCCATAATATTAGCACAAAACGTTTGTCGGTAAATATATCTATAGAACATTGATGTCATTAATCGATAGCACCATTACGTTTAAAAGTAGGTAGCTGTAGACCTGGTGGCTTATGCATCCAAATATATACTGCTTTTCCTGCTAAATTATCATCAGGTACAAAGCCCCAAAAGCGTCCATCTGCACTGCGATCACGGTTATCGCCCATCACAAAATATTGACCTTCAGGCACATTAATACGCCATTCATTGCCTTCTGAGCTCACCACTTCTGGTGACTGTTGCTGTAAAAATGGCGCATATTGCGAGCTGTTCATACCATTCAAATAACGAACAACATACTCATGCTTACCTTGAGTTTCTTTAAAATATTTTGCGTCGCTTTCTTCTTGCTGACCCATCACAGCAGCATTCTCTTCTGTCAGCATTTGACCCGGAGCAACTTCCCCTGACGAATATAACTGTGACGTCAGCTCTGCATTGGGGTCAAAATCAATGGCTTGAGTAGCAACAGGCACGTCATTAATCGCAATTGTGCCTTGATTATAACTAACCGTATCACCCGGCAGACCAATGACGCGCTTAATATAATAAATACTTGGGTTCTCTGGATAACGAAAAACGGCAACATCGCCATGTTCAGGCGTGCCAGTATCGATTACTTTATTATAAGTCAGTGGCAAACGAACACCATAAGCATACTTATTGACGGCAATAAAGTCACCCGTATATAGCGTTGGCACCATCGAGGACGACGGAATATTAAACGGCTCAATTAAAAACGAGCGCACAATTAATACTACCGCCAGCACGGGGAAAAAATCATATGCCCAGCGTACCAGCAAGCTCTCTTTACCGCGACCCCGTGTTTTACGCTGTTTCAGTGTCAGCTTATCTAATAGCCAAATAATACCCAAACCTATGGTTAATGGCACTAAAATCAAATTGAAATCAAAATCCATACTTAATTGCCTATTAGCGAGCTACTTATCCAATGATGACATCCGTAAAAACAGCAATGATGATTCATTTATTAATAATCTAATCTACCTGCAATACGGCTAAGAAGGCTTCTTGTGGAATCTCGACGTTACCCACTTGCTTCATGCGTTTTTTACCGGCTTTTTGCTTAGACAGTAGCTTTTTCTTACGCGAGACGTCACCGCCATAACACTTAGCCAAGACATCTTTACGCATGGCTTTCACAGTACTACGCCCGATAATTTGGCTGCCAATTGCCGCTTGAATAGCGACATCAAACATTTGACGCGGAATCAGCTCTTTCATTTTGGTCACCAGTGCGTTACCACGGTAGCGCGACTGAGTTTCATGGACAATCATAGCAAGCGCATCGACTTTGTCACCGTTAATCAGCACATCAACTTTAACCAATTTATCAACTTGATAACGCTCAAAATTATAATCAAGTGACGCAAAACCACGTGACACTGATTTTAGACGGTCAAAGAAGTCCATGACCACTTCACCCATCGGAATATCAAAAATGAGCTGCACTTGACGACCCATAAAGCGCATATCGACTTGCACTCCGCGGCGCTCAATGCAAAGCGTCATCACGTTACCGAGATAATCCTGCGGTACTAAAATCTGACAACGAGCAATCGGCTCACGGAATTCTTCGATATTATTCGGTTCAGGCAGTCTTGATGGGTTATCAACATAGATAATGCTGCCATCTTTTTTTACAATCTCGTAGATAACTGAAGGCGCGGTAGTAATCAGATCCAAGTCATACTCGCGTTCTAGGCGCTCTTGGATAATCTCCATATGCAGCATACCGAGGAAGCCACAACGGAAACCAAAACCTAACGCGTCTGAGGTATCCGGCTCAAAAAATAGCGATGCATCGTTAATCTGCAGTTTTTGTAGTGCTTCACGGAACTTTTCAAAGTCGGTAGATTCTACAGGAAACATACCAGCATACACTTGCGGCGTAATCTGTTTAAATCCAGGAATACGATCGACGTCAGGCGTACTGGCATGCGTAATCGTATCACCAACTGGCGCGCCTGCAATATCTTTAATACCCGCAATAATAAAGCCCACTTCACCCGCTTCTAAGATACCCGTATCTAACGGCTTCGGGGTAAAGACACCAATTGATCCGACTAAATGCGCATCTTTGGTCGATTTAATATAAAGTTTATCACCTTTTTTTATCGTACCTTGGCGTACACGGACTAATGAAACCACGCCTAAATAATTATCAAACCATGAGTCAATAATCAACGCTTGCAGCGGTGCATCACGATCACCCGTTGGCGCAGGAATAAATTCAACCAACGCCTCAAGCAGTTTATCAACGCCGAGACCAGATTTTGCCGACACGCGTGGCGCATCAACGGCATCAATACCAATGATGTCTTCAATCTCTTGAATGACGCGCTCAGGCTCAACTTGTGGCAAGTCAATTTTATTTAAAACTGCCATGACCTCAAGACCTTGATCTACTGCGGTATAACAGTTAGCAACCGACTGTGCTTCAACACCTTGTGCCGCATCAACCACCAATAGCGCGCCTTCACAAGCCGCTAAGGAACGTGAAACTTCATAAGAGAAATCCACGTGACCAGGCGTATCAATAAAGTTGAGCTGATAGCGCTCACCATTTGGATGGTCATAATACAGCGTCACCGACTGCGCTTTGATCGTGATACCACGCTCACGCTCAATATCCATCGAATCGAGGACTTGCGCCTGCATCTCGCGATCTTGCAGCGCGCCACACATTTGAATAAAACGATCGGCAAGGGTCGACTTACCATGATCAATGTGGGCAATAATAGAAAAGTTACGAATATTGGCTAATGCAGTCACAAAGCGCCTACTAAATAATGGAGGATTGAATAACGAATATAAATACTGTCAGATGGCAACAATAGAATACTTATTCATAGCTGATATTGGTCAATACACCAATATCACTACATTAAGCAAACCGTATTGTAGCAAGTGAAGTGCCTACAGCGCTGATTATTAGTTATAACTACGCGCAGGCACGTGAGGCTATTCTAGCAGTTTTCCACTGTAAAGTAAGTGGATTTTGTCAGCAAGCCTTGGTTTTATAAATGAAGGTAAACAAGCAAGCTTTAAATCAAGAATATTTACTTCGTTAGATCTGATATAGATTCTGTGAGTAGCTATTTATTTTTAGCCATAAAATAGGCAAAAAAAAACCAATCAAATAATGATTGGCATTTTTAATGTTACAGGTCTTGCTAAAAATGGTGGCGATGAAGAGACTTGAACTCTTGACCTCACGATTATGAGTCATGCGCTCTAACCAGCTGAGCTACATCGCCATTTTAGGCTCGGTATTATGCCGATATGAGTGACTTGCGTCAACCCCTAATTGGCTCTTTTTGCAAAAAAATTGATTTAAATTCAAAATAAGCGCAATTTTAAAACACCAAACCGGTACTGCTGTGCTTCTTTAAAGATTAGCTAATAAAGAAACATGTTTAAAACATTGCTAAAAAGGTTGGTAAACCGATAAGCCGGGTTCTGTCGTGGACAATCATTCCTCTAGGCGTATCATCGCTAATACGCTCAAGCAACCTACCCGCATCGAACGCGGGCCGCGCCATGCCGATGCCTATTTGGTCTTGCTACGCGTGGAGTTTACCATGCCGTGAACTGTTGCCAGCCACGCGGTGCGCTCTTACCGCACCCTTTCACCCTTACCGATAGTGTCAGACACTAAAGGCGGTCTACTCTCTGCTGCACTGGTCGTCAAGTTACCCTGCCCAGCCGTTAGCTGGCACGCTGCCCTATGTAGCCCGGACTTTCCTCCCCTGCATGTCTGTTGCCAGTGTGCAGCGGCGATTGCCTAGTCTACCAAGCGCGCTATTATAGCAAAATTCATATTGCTTTCGGAGATTTTTTTTGGCTTATTTTTAGCGGTGATTTATACAAAGTTTTGAGGGAGTATAAAATCTGTATGACTAAACCCATTATCCTCTTGTACAGGTAAGGCTAACCAATGCGCCGTTGGATGATACTCAGCTAAGTAGTTTTGCAAAAATTTTATCGTACTAGCGGCTATCTGTTCATCCGTCTGAGCAGCATTGTCGTGAATATGATTATAAATAACGCTATGAACGTCTAGACCACGAGATTTTATGGCTTCTAAACTTAGCAACGTATGGTTGATGCTGCCAAGCCGACCTGATGTGACCAGAATAAGGGGATAACCTTGCTCAGCAATATAATCTAAGGTTAATAATTGCTCAGTGATGGGCACTAATAAGCCACCTGCCCCTTCTAAAAGCACTACCTCATAATCCGCTTGCAGAATTTTTGTAACGCTTGTAATCACATCAGTATTAAGAATATCATTAGCAAGTGCGGCGGATAAATGCGGTGACGCAGGTTTCTCATAACGATACGGGCAAGTGGTATTATCAATATCACACGGCTGTAGCGGAATGCCCATCAGCTGACGATGGGTAATAATATCGTCAGCAATTCCTATTTTTCCGCTAATTAAATCTCTTGCGACGCCCGTTTGCACCAGCTTTTGAGTAATAACATTAACACCGTGCTGCATCAGCGCTTTGGCAATCATACCGGTAGCATAAGTTTTGCCAATGTCGGTATCGATACCAGATATAAAGAGCACGCTCATCATTAATCCTTTCGCGTTAAATAACTACTGACCACTTTTAATAACGCTTGGCAAAGAGTGGTAAGTTCATCATCGGTAATCACATAGGGCGGCATAATATAAACTAATTTCCCAAAGGGTCTGACCCAGATGCCATTATTAATGAGCAACGTTTGAAAGATAGGCATATCAACCGCTTCATTTAGCTCAATGACGGCAACTGCGCCTAAACAACGCACTTCCTTAACACCTTCTAAACTCACAGCTGGCGCAAGTTGCTCATTCATAATGGCTTGCATATTTTCGGTACGCGCTTCAATATCATAGGACACTATTAAGTCAATTGAGGCACAAGCAACGGCACATGCCAGCGGATTACCCATAAAGGTGGGACCGTGCATCAGTGCCGGGTAATCACTTTGGCTAATGGTGTCAGCTATTTCTCGTGTAGACAGGGTCGCGGCAAAAGTCATATAACCGCCAGTCAGTGCCTTACCAATTGTCATAATATCAGGGCTAATAGCGGCATGCTCACAAGCAAATAACTTGCCACTACGCCCAAAACCGGTGGCAATTTCATCGGCAATCAACAGCACATCATATTCATCACACAGCTTACGTAACAGTTGCAAATACTGAGGACTATAAAAGCGCATGCCGCCTGCGCCTTGAATAATCGGCTCGATGATAAATCCAGCAAGCTTATCGCTATTTTTGACAAAAAACTCAGTTAATGCCTCACGCTCACTTTGGGTTAAATCACGCTCAAATCCCATTGGTGGTGCTGCGACAAAATGCTGCATCGGCAACTGCTTGCCATAAAGGCTATGCATGCCGTTAATAGGATCGCAGACACTCATCGCATGCCACGTATCGCCATAATAGCCAGAATGAGTCGAGGCAAATTGACATTTACTAGGACGCTTGGCGGCAATCTGATATTGCAGCGCCATTTTTAATGCGACTTCTACGGCAATGCTGCCACTATCAGCATAAAATATTGCGTCTAGTCCAGCGGGCACGATTGAGAGTAGTTTTTTGCCCAAGTCTATCGCTGGCTGATGGGTTAAACCACCAAACATGACGTGCGCCATTTTGCCCAATTGTTCAATCATCGCCGCATTTAACTTAGGATGATTATAACCGTGCACGCTTGCCCACCATGACGACATACCATCAATCAGGCGCGTACCATCTTCAGTAACGATATAAATACCTTCGGCACGGTCAATCACGATATTGGGATAAGTCGGTGGTAGGCTGGCATACGGGTGCCAAAGGTGCTGCTGGTCAAAATCGTTGGTTGATACAGTTGTCATATTTTATTGACCAGTAATGCGTTTGTATTTAGACATCAAATCACTTTCGGTTTCGATATGATTGGGATCATGAGGAATACAATCGACAGGGCAAATAACCACGCATTGCGGCTCATCGAAATGACCGACGCATTCGGTACACAAGTCAGGATCGATGACATAGATATCATCGCCCTCTGAGATGGCTTCGTTTGGGCAGGCAGGCTCACACACATCGCAGTTGATGCATTCATCCGTAATTAACAACGCCATAGACTGCTCCTTTTTTTCTATCAGGCATTTCTATTTATTAAGAAATACGCAATCTAACACAGATACGCGACCTATTTATTACCGAGCTTTTGAATAAAAGCTGCAGAGACACAAGGCGGCACAAATTTTGTCACGTCACCGCCGAGCTTAGCAATTTCGCGAATCATGGTCGACGAGATGAATGAGTAATTCTGCGAAGGCGTCAAAAATACGGCTTCAAAATTTTCATCAAGCTCGCGGTTCATATTGGCGAGTTGAAACTCATATTCAAAATCTGACATCGCACGCAAACCACGCAAGACAGCAGTGGCATTTTTTTCACGCATAAAATCGACTAGCAAGCCCTCAAAGCCTATAACGGATACCTGCGGCAAATCAACAAATACGGTCTCGACCAAAGCCACACGCTCTTCAAAGTTAAATAACGGCTTTTTATGGTGACCAGATGCCACTGCAATCACCACCTCGTCAAATAATTTGGTCGCGCGCGTCACTAAGTCCACATGACCATTGGTAATGGGGTCAAAGGTGCCAGGGTATAGAATCTTGGTATGCAATTTTGAAGAAGTAGCAGAAGAGCTCATAGCAGGACCAATGTGGTTGGTGATAAAATAATAAGCTATATGCTAGCAAATTTTATCCAAACTTAATACTTATCTGCTACATTTGTCCTAACAGCGCGGCTACATTTGCAGCGGAAGCTTTGTTACAATAGCCAGTTCGACTCATCTGTTTAGCATTTATAAAAAATAACCCGCATTTAAGGGTTAGGATGAGGAATTAGTAAGACTAGAAATATAGGGACAAGATATATTTAAGCAGTCCTTATGGAGACATTATGTCAAAAAAATCAAAAAAACCGGAAAATCAAATTTGTGCCAATAAAAAGGCTCGTCATGAGTACTTTATTGAAGAGACATTTGAGGCAGGTCTGTCGTTACAAGGTTGGGAAGTTAAAGCCATTCGCGCGGGCAAAATGACCATTACGGAAGCTTATATTATTTTTCGTAATAATGAGGCATTCCTATTTGGCGCGCATATTCAGCCGCTGCTATCCAGCTCGACGCATGTCAGCCCTGACAGTATCCGTACCCGTAAGCTGCTGCTTAATCGCCGCGAAATTGAAAAGCTAATGGGTGCAGTCAACCAAAAAGGCTATGCCTGCGTGCCATTATCCTGCTATTGGAAAAACTCGCTGGTAAAATGTCAAATTGGCTTGGCACTGGGTAAAAAACAGCATGACAAACGTAAAACGCTTAAAGACCGTGATTGGGAACGTGATAAGCAGCGTGGTTTTAAGAAGGATTTAGATTAAAGCCCTCTTTCAAAAGATTGGGGTTAATCTTTTGAAAACGGACGATTCAGCATAATGTTGAATCGTCCGTTTTTATTTATTCGATTACTCTTATTGATTAATTTTCAAATAACTGGTGCAATTTCTGTCGTTTGCGATTGTTGATGGGCGCGGCGTAATTGACGTACACCATGCACAATCAGACAAGCTATCCCGACCCAAATAAGACCATAGCTATAAATCATCGCCGATTCAAAAGGATTGCCCAAAACGGTTATTGCTAAGATAAATAGTAATGCGGGCTCCAAATAACTCATCATACCATAAACGTTCATTGGCAGCATTTGACTAGCATCGACGTTGGTTTTCATGGCCAGCACGCTCATAACGCCGAGTCCTACCAGCATCGCAATAAAGAACCCAGAGCCGCTGACTAAGCTTAAACTACTTGGGGCAATAAAAAATAAGTACGCCAAAGCAAATGGTGCGAATATGGTTAAATCAATCAATAACCCAGTAACTGCGCCAATACCTTGCAAACGGCGCAAAATATAATAAACAGGATAAGTACCGCAGACCCATAGTGTTGCCCACGAGACGCTTTGCGTACGTACAATCTCACTGCCGACTCCAACTGCGGCAAAAGCAACCGCCAACCATTGCAAACGGCTTAACTTTTCACCGAACAATACGCATCCAAACACCACCATCATGAGCGGAAATAAAAAATAACCCATCGCGGTCTGTACGCCCTGCCCATTGACTGGCGCCCACATAAATAACCAAAACTGGCTTAAGAATATTGGTGTGGGCAATAGCAACCATGCCCATTGTTTAACAGAGCCTAATGCTTTGAGTTTATCGATGTGAAAACCTAAGCGCCCACTGATCAGCAAATATCCCACCAATGCCGCCCACATTGCCAGCATCCGCCAGATAAATACTTGTGTCCCTGATAACGGTGCTAAAAAACTGCTATAAGCATATAGCACGCCAAACAATACGTTGGATAGGACTGCTAGTGCTACACCCATCATTAAAGTGCGCTGCTGCACGCTGCCTTTGGTCCACATTGCTGGCATCGGGAAACGCGACAAAGTCGATGCTACAGTATTGGTTAGGATTGAAGTAGACATAAAGCACCTTTATTTGCATGAGCAGTGAGAACACTATTTGATAGAGATTATTATTTTCTAATATATAAAGCTTAGTTTATAGCCAGTGGTTGTGAAAAAATCTCTATATTCATCTTAATATGAATATATTTATCTTATAGTTACCTAAATTATTAATAATTTATTACTTTATGATTTATAGTGACAGTACTTCTATAATAAGTGAGTTGTAATCATCCTCTGTTAATGTCTTCACCTTAAAGCGAAACCCTATGAATCAACCACTAGATAAGACCGACAAGTCCATTTTGAATTTGATGCAAGATGATGCGACATTGCCTTTAAAAACCCTTGCAGAACACGTCAACGTGTCTATCGCTACGGCTCAACGGCGTGTGCAAGCGCTGATAGACAATGGGGTGATTACTAAGCAAGTGGCTATAGTAGACCCTCACAAGGTTGGTTATAGCTTGACGGCGGTGGTGATGGTAGAGATGGAGCGCTCCAATAACTCTATGCAGCATCGATTTGAGCGTTTGATGAATGCCCAGTCGCAAGTGATGAGCTGCTATGAAGTATCTGGCGATGCTGACTTTATGCTCATGGTGAGTGCTAAAAATATGAAGGATTATCATCAGTTCACTCGCAATTTGCTCACTTACGAAAATAATGTACGTAATTTTAAGAGTCAATTTGTGATGAACTTTACCAAGAGTGGTACGAAGATTTATTTAGATTGATAGCTGCTTTTTGCCTAATAGCTATCCATAGATTACTCTGCGCTATCAATAACTTATCGCTAATACGTTTATTACATCATGAACGTTATTCATGTTAAAATGAGCGCCTTTAAATTAGCCATCAACTACCGTTATCTATAATGGCTATTATATATATGCATTTTTTCTGATTAAGGTTATCCCATGTCTGCCGATACCATCGCCCGCACCGCCTTTAAACAAGGCACCAAACCCCTTTACGACTACGACAAACATTGGGCAAGCTGCTACGAGCCTGCGCCTTATTTGCCAATGAGCCGCAAAGAGATGGATGAGCTTGGCTGGGATGCCTGTGACGTCATCATTATCTCGGGCGATGCTTATGTCGATCACCCAAGCTTTGGTATGGCGATTATCGGGCGCTTGCTAGAATCACAAGGTTTCCGTGTCGGTATCATTGCTCAGCCAGATTGGAAGAGTAAAGATGCCTTTATGGAACTTGGCAAACCTGTCTACGCTTATGGCGTGACGGCGGGCAACATGGACAGCATGATTAACCGTTATACGGCTGATCGTAAGATCCGTAGTGATGACGCCTACTCTCCTGGCAACGTCGCGGACAAACGTCCTGACCGCGCGGCTATCGTCTATAGTCAGCGTTGCCGTGAAGCCTATCCTGATGTGCCGATTATTTTAGGCGGTATCGAAGGCAGTCTACGCCGTATCGCGCATTATGATTATTGGTCAGATAAAGTACGCCGTAGTATTTTGCTTGATGCCCGTGCTGATGTCTTATTATATGGTAATGCTGAGCGCGCCATCGTCGATGTGGTACATGGTCTATCAAAAGGCTATAGCTTTGAGCAAATGAGCAATTTGCGCGGTACAGCGTACTTGCTCACGCCGACGCGCCGTCATTGGCAAGCAGGCATGACCGAAGTTGCCAGTAATGATGTCGATACCGTTGGTCGTGTTGATCCGATTATCAACCCATATGTGATGACCGAAGATCTTGACCAATGCTCAATCGAACAAGATAAGCCTAGCGCCTCTCCTGTTGGACAATCAATGTCAGGGCAATATCCAGGATTTGTGTCTGAACCAGTGACCAATAAAATCTTGAATACTGACCAAGTCGATGAAGAGACACAAGTCGTACAAATGCGTGGCTTTACTAAACCGATGACAGCACGTAAGCATAAAATTAAAATGCCGCCGCGTGAGAAAACCGTCATTCGTCTGCCTGATTATGAGCATGTCAAATCTGACCCTGTGCTTTATGCTCATGCTAGCCGTATCTTGCATCTTGAGACCAATCCGGGTAATGCACGCGCGTTGGTACAGCGTCATAGCAGTGGCGCCGGTAACTCACATACCTCTATCGATGTGTGGCTCAATCCGCCACCGATTCCTTTATCGACGGAAGAGATGGATTACGTGTTTGACTTGCCCTACGCTCGCCTGCCGCATCCAAGTTATGGCGATGCGCGTATCCCTGCTTATGACATGATTAAGTTTTCGGTCAACATTATGCGTGGCTGTTTTGGCGGTTGTACTTTTTGCTCTATCACCGAGCACGAAGGACGCATTATCCAAAATCGCTCAGAAGAATCTATCCTACGTGAAGTCGAAGCCATTCGTGATACTGCGCCGAACTTTACCGGCGTTATCTCTGATCTTGGTGGTCCAACTGCCAATATGTATCGTCTAAACTGTAAAGATGAAACTATTGAGAAAAATTGCCGTAAACCGTCTTGCGTTTATCCTGATATTTGTGAAAATCTGATTACCGATCACAGCAATTTGACACAGTTGTATCGTAAAGCTCGCGATATTAAAGGCGTGAAAAAAATCCTTATTGCCTCTGGTCTACGTTATGATTTGGCGATTAAAGATCCTGAATATGTCAAAGAATTGGTCAGCCATCATGTCGGTGGTTATCTCAAGATCGCCCCTGAGCATTCAGAAGAAAACGTTTTGTCGAAAATGATGAAACCGGGCATGGGTAATTATGACAAATTTAAAGCCATGTTTGAGCAATACAGCCAAGAAGCGGGCAAAGAGCAGTATTTGATTCCTTACTTTATCGCCGCCCATCCGGGTACCAAAGATGAAGATATGATGAATCTTGCGCTATGGCTAAAAGGCAATGGCTACCGCGCTGACCAAGTACAAGCGTTTTACCCAAGCCCAATGGCGACCGCGACCACCATGTATCACACGCATAAAGACCCACTGCATAAAATCAGCCGTGACGAAGGTGATATGGATATCGTCAAATCAGGTAAGCAGCGCAAATTGCACAAAGCTTTCTTACGCTATCATGATCCAAAAAACTGGGTAATGCTGCGTAAAGCCCTGCAAGATATGGGGCGCGGTGATTTGATTGGTAAAAATCGCGGCTGCTTAATCCCGCCATTTAATGCCAGCTTAGAAGGTCGTGATGCGGCGCAAGACAGCTATCAATCAGCGCGTAAGAAAAACAGCCGTCTGGGTAATGACTCGGTGAAACGTAGCAATAAAACAGCTGACAGCTGGTCAAATAAAGGTGCTGCGGGCAAAAATACTGGCGGCAAAAAGCCAGTGAGTAAAGGCAACTTCCAAACTCAGCATACCGGTCTACCACCACGTAAAACCAAGTAATCAAATCATTATTAATCTGCTGTCATACAGTGGATCAATAATATCTATTGGCTAATACCTAATTAGATAAGCGCCTATCAGCCACACGTTGATAGGCGCTTTTTTATTTGATCTTGAAATTGATTATGCTGCTTGCTGAAAGTAAGCAAATCAGAAATTCATTAAGCATCCTTAAATCAATCGTTACAGTAATCAGTGTTTAAGTAACCAAGTGAACACGTAACAAACAATTTCTAACATTCTATAAAGTGAGTTTTGGATACTATATGCGCTATATGCTTAACGCATAGTTAATAACAAATACACGATGACTTTTGTACTTTTGGAGAATGCCATGAATACCCTAACCAAACTTGCTACTGCTCTACCTGCACTTGCCCTATTAAGCGCTTGTGCGACTACTGCTCCTACTACGCCAAATACACCTGCTTCAGAAAGCGTCACTGACGCCGCTTATGACCGTATGGCACCAGCACCTTATACCTGTACTGATGGCAGCAAAATCTTGGCAAAGCAGTCAATCAATAAGAAGCAAGTAATGCTAAACGCCACTTTGCCTAAAGTAAACTGGGCAAACCAGCCAATTATCTTGAATGGCGCTGTTCAAGGCGATACAGCAAGCTATGTGAATGAGTCAAACCCAGAAGTGGTCTATGCATGGCACATGAAAGACGACAAAGGTATCTTCGCTATGAAATGGGCAAATGGTAAAGAATACCAAGTAAACTGCCAAGTAGGTAGATAGTTATTTCGGTTTAATCATTCATTTATAATCATAAATGTATCATTATTAAACTGAGTATTAGCACAAACAGTCATCGAAAGATGGCTGTTTTTTTATGGCTGCTCTGTTAAACGGTTTATAGAAAACTCGTCTTCTTATCTGACTTACTAGAATAAGAAATTGCTAGAGTGAAAAGCATCCTTTTTTGCATTTCGCTAGAGAAGCACACAGAAAGCTGTCAAAATAGCGCCTCTATCAAAACATCTCATGACTTATCATAAAGAGGATACCTCGATGCCAAAGCGTCTTATAACCATGCTCATCATTACGACTGCCAGTATGTGGGCGCTGTCAGGCTGCGATAATAGTACGGATACTACGGCTAAAAAAATGGATACATCAGTATCGACAACGGGCTCAGCGGTAGCAAATACGATAGATTGGTCAGTTATGGATAGCGGCGAAAAGCCAGCCGATCTCGCTAATTATCAATATCCGTTTGCGCTCGATAGCCAAAATGTCCGCGATTATGCAGAGTATTTCAAAGTCGATAATGCTACGGCTCAGCATAATCTGACCGTAAGTATGGCAAGTAACGAGGCGCTATCGAAAGCCTTGGATCAGCTGAGTGAAAGCTATGTCTCACATGAATTGACCGATGATAAAGAAATGAAGCTAATCATCCATACCACGCCTGATATCGCTGCCAGCAGCTATGATTATGTGTTGGTTGGGGAATTTGCTAAAGGGTTGGTATTACCTATCGTGATACAGCCAGATGGTAAGAAAGGTGAAGTGAAGGCGCATGGTGAGATGGCGGAGTAGAAGTTAATAGCGTGTTTTTTATTTCGTATCACACGCCATTAAAAGATATTAAATTTGGCGATAAGGGTTATTTGAGAGTTCGATTTTGACATCAGTATTACGGAGTAGCCAAGCTAAGTAAAGCTGATATTCAGTTGCGGCGGGCGCAATATATACTTTGTTAAGAGTCTCTTTTACTTCAGCTTCGTACTCAACAAATAGAAGCTTTTTATGTGCAATATTAACTTCAGGCGCATTTATTGAGGTCACATATACCATTCGACACTCTTGCTCTTCTTGAAAAGCAGAATGCTTGATTAAGTACTTTAAAGGTAGAAGAATCTCGTTTATCAATATATCGATTTTATTGGACGACTCCAAATCATCATTTGCTATCGCTTTCTTCTCCTTTATTATAGATTCATAAGTACTTTTTAGAGTACGAAAAGCGTCACTAAAGGCAACAGTTTTCTCATCTATATATTTTTTATACTCTTCCCACTCATATTCTGCCTTACTTTTTTCTCTATTTTGTACTACTACAGTTTCATTACCGAATTCACGAAAAAAAGTTATACGATTTCGCTGAGCTAGTTGGATATAACTAGAAGTGGGGTCTATATACACACACCTCATTACTGGTTGTTTGCTAACTCTAGTTTTACTACTCAAGCTTTCCTTCATACTTGAATGTTTATTAATTACTAAAGTAGAAATATCTCTATTTGCACTCTGGATGTTACTTTCAAAGGATAGGAAAGATAGCCCTCCTAAAGAATTATCTAGCTGAAAAAACTCCTTTTTAAATACAAGACTGACACCTGAAGCTTCTTTATCAGCTTCTTTTCCATATAGTCGAAATTGATTAAGGCTATCATGATTGAATGTAAAGCAGCTAATGAATGCATGTAAATCTTTATCAAAATCTGGTGCATAGAAAGAATTTTCTCTTATACCTTTCAAATAGTTTACTAATAAATGTCCCTCGCTTGGATCATTAACATTATTAATAGTATTAAGACGAAAAAAACTTGGTAGGCTACCATCTTCATTCTTTTCTAATAAAAGGTTAGTAATACTAGTGTTTGTATAATGAGCAAGTTTTCTCTCAGGGGATTTATTGTCACTAGAATCTGGTTCAAAATCTAACTTTAATATCTCCACAATTTCCAACGTCTTATTTAATAGCTGCAAAGATTTTTTACCAGCTACCTTCAATCGTGAATCTGAAAGTAAATTACATATTTTTTGGTAACAATATGACTCATATGGATAATATTCTATCGCTTCGATAAAATACTGCTTCGCTTCATCATACTCAGAAAAACTATCTTCTAAAAGAGCAACACCTACTCTAAACTTTAAACCAGCAGTCTCTAAAGAGTCTCCTAACCCTTTTATATTACTCCAAACTTTTAACGCCTCATTAAACTTACTGTCTCCAGCTAACATACCCCCCATACCAAATTGTGCCATCATATAACGAGTCAAGCTATCAGACTTATTAATATTATTGAAAGATTCATAAGATTGTTTACGCTGATTAAGATTGTAATAAATCAAACCCTTATCAATTTGTGCACTGGCATAACTCTCATTACCATCTTTCTCACGCGTCACCTTAAGTAACTTTTCAATTTTTTTACGAGTTTCTTCGTCTAAATTTTCCATATTGTCGACACTCATACTCTACTCCCCAACCAACACCAAAAACTCTTCTTCACCCACTACTTTAACGCCCAGTTTTTCAGCTTTTGCCATTTTTGAGCCAGCCTTATCACCTGCCAGTAACGCCGTGGTTTTTGCAGAGATGCTACCAGATACTTTGGCACCAAGCGCTTGCAGTTTGGCTTTGGCTTCATCGCGTGCCATGCTATCAAGCGCGCCAGTAATCACCCATGTTTGACCATCGAGCGGCAATCCTTCTGACGCGACCTGCTCAACCTTATCCCAATGCACGCCTGCCTCGCGTAATGCATTGATGACTTCGATATTATGCGGTGCGCGAAAGAATTTATAAGTAAGTTCAGCGGTAATAGCACCCACATCTGGCGTGAGTAGCAGTTTTTCGATACTGGCAGACATTAAGGCATCAAGATCGCCAAATTGTTGAGCGAGGTTTTGCGCCGTCGTCTCACCGACACCGCGAATACCCAGCGCATAGATAAAGCGTGCGAGCGTCGTCTGCTTACTGGCTTCGATAGCGCTGAGGATATTTTGAACAGATTTTTCGCCCAGTTTCTCAAGCGTAATCAGCTCCTCTTGATGATTGTGCAACTGATAGATATCGGCAACGGTCTTGACCAAACCGTGCTCAAAAAAGCTAATCAGCCAACTTGCGCCTAAGCCATCGATATCCATCGCCCGACGCGAGACAAAGTGAATGAGCGCCTCGACCTGCTGCGCGGGACAAAATAGCCCACCGGTGCAACGCGCCAATGCTTCATCTTTGGGCAGCACCACTGGCGAGTCGCATACTGGGCAAGTCGATGGCAACTTAACGGGTTCAGAGTTTTCTGGACGCTGATCTGTCCAAACGCGGGTGACTTTAGGTATCACATCCCCTGCACGATGGACGCTGACCATATCGCCTGCACGCACATCCAATCGCTGAATCTCACCAAAGTTATGCAGCGTGACATTGCTGACCGTGACGCCACCGACTTTCACGGGTTCTAATTTACCGACTGGAGTAATCGCGCCAGTGCGTCCGACTTGCCACTCGATAGCATGCAAGCGTGTCATGACGGTTTCGGCAGGGAATTTATAAGCGGTTGCCCAGCGCGGCTCACGCGATAAAAAACCAAGCTGTTGCTGCAACGCCAAGCTATTGACCTTGATGACCATACCATCAATCTCGAACGGCAGATCGCCACGTGTCTCCTTTACCGATTCATAATAGGCTTGAGCCTCGCGTGGATTTTGTACTACCTCAACTGCACTGACGGTAAAGCCAATGGTTTTTAGCCAAGCAAGCGCTGCTGATTGGGTTTTGATATGCTCAGGTAACCCTTGATTGACAGAATAGCAATAAAACGCGAGCGGACGGCTAGCGGCAATGGCGGGATCAAGTTGTCTTAAACTTCCAGCGGCAGCATTGCGTGGATTGGCAAAAGTTTTGTCGCCCTTTTCTTCAGCAAGGCGGTTCAAACGCTCAAAGCCCGCTTTCGGCATCAGCACTTCACCGCGTACTTCTAATAGCTCAATATCGCTTGCAGCAGGAATCCATAGCGGCAAGTTACGGATAGTTTTGGCATTTTGGGTAATATCCTCGCCCGTTTGTCCATCACCGCGTGTCACCGCTTGGACAAACTTGCCATAAGCATATTTGAGCGATACCGCCAAGCCATCTAGCTTTAGCTCCATCTCGTATTCAGGGCTTTGCTGAGCCACGCTTAAGCGGTCATTAACGCGGCGCATAAAATCACGCAAATCATCGTATTCAAAGACGTTGCCAAGCGACAGCATCGGAATATCATGGGTGACTTGCGTAAATGCCGATAGCGGCATATCGCCAACTTGATTGATTGGGCTATCCGGCTGTATTAAATCGGGATATTCTTCTTCAAGCTCCAATAAAGAGCGACGCAACTGATCGTATTCGCTGTCTTCTAAGATGGGATTGTCGAGCACATAATAGGCATAATTGTGCTTCTTAAGGGCATCAATAAACGTGCGCATTTGAGCCACGATAGCATCTTCGTTTGCTGCAGATTTTGCAGTATTGATGTCTTTAGAGGTAAGCGGTGCGATAGGGTCAGTCATAGTCGGTGTTTTTTCTTTGCAATTCAAGATGTCGATATGATAACAAGTTTGCAAGATACTCGGATAAACTTTTAATGAAAATGACTGGTTTGCAAAAGTAAAAAGGCAAATAACGTCATCGCTATTTGCCTTTTTTAGTACTGATACTATTTATCAATTGTAATCAACTTTGGTAGCGATCAACCTTCATAATCGCGCACTTGGTTGCGTAATTGTTGCTTGTATTCAGGCGTGATTGGGTCGTTCTCTTCATCTAGCATCACAGCGTCCAAATCGCTTGCCATCATATAAGCGATGCTCATCATACTATCAAAACTGCGCAGCGCTTGCGGATGCGGCAAAGACAAAAATACCACCACGCCGTTATAGTTATTGGTCGCCACGCTATGCGGATCAAAAGGGGCGATACCACTATCGGTGATGCCCATCATACTAAACCATAGCATACCGGTGCCGTCTTTTTGCTCATAGCGATGGAACATATTCATCGCGCCATAACGCAGACCATATTTATCGATCAATGCCAATAAATCACGACCGCGAATCAACGCTGCTGGACGGTCACGATATTGGTGCGGCAAGATGGTGATATTGATATTGTCTTTGGCATTGATAAGTGGTGCATTTTGCGTATCATCGACCGGCTCTGATAAATGCTGATCAAGTATCGGGCTATTATCATTGAAACTTGGCTCTTCTGCCGTATCAATAGATGGCATCAGGCTGTCAGTTGCCGATACCAAGCTTGAAAACGCATCAGGCTCTTGTTCAATATGCATTTGCTCAGCAGCAGAGGTAAATTCGCTATTATCGTTATGCTGCTCTGCCTGCCAGCGCGCATAATCTTCATCATTTACTTGGCTATAGCTATCGTTTACATCACTACTAACATTATCGTATCCAGACATCAGCTGTGCATCGTCTTGCTGACGCGCTTGGCTCAAAGGTGCATCTTCAACGACTGCATTCAGATAACTGCGGTCAGGCGTGATACTGGTTTCGCCAGCGATCGTGTCGTCTAAATCTGGCTGGTCGACGATATTGCGCTCATGACGCGGTATGATAGGAATACCGTTTTTATCATAATTGACCGCGGCAGCTTCTGCATTTTTGCGACGCTTAAAGCTACGCATGACCATAATTAGCCCGGCAAGCACAATCAATGCAGCAATGGCGATCAATATAAACTGAATAGCGGTCATGAGAAATAATCCTAATCTACGACAAAAGAGAATACATAAGAGGGAATAAATGGCAATAGTCTAGCATGGCTAATTAACATCGTCACCATATAGTCATCGTTTACCGTGAGGCTGACACACTTGCGTGACCTTCTGCCCTGACCCCTAACTATACCACTGACAATCGCTGCCAGTTATCACTATTTTTGCTATTCAGCAATATAAAGTGCGGCTTCATCGAGCGATACGCTGACCAAGGTAGAAATCCCTGCGCTTGGCATGGTAACACCTTTTAATTCATCAGCAATTTGCATGGTTAATTTATTATGGCTAATAAAGATAAACTGCAAATCGTCTGCTAATTCATGAATGAGACTGGTAAAACGAGCGACATTAGCATCATCAAGCGGCGCATCAACCTCATCAAGCACGCAAAATGGAGCTGGATGCTGCTTAAATATCGCAAAAATTAAGCTCAGCGCGGTGAGGGTTTTTTCACCACCCGACAGTACAGCTAGGCGACTATTACGCTTGCCTTTAGGCTGTGCCATCAAGGTAAGCCCTGCCCGCCACTGCTCTGACTTGTATTTGTCAGCGGGGATATTGGCTGGCATATCGTCTGTATTCAACGTCAAACTGGCTTGACCACCGCCGAAGACTTTGGCAAATAAGTTAGCAAGCTCGTTATTGACCGCATCAAGTGTCTGCATAAATAATGTCTTGGTAGTTTCATCAATCGAGGCAATTGCTTCAGTCAATGTCTGCATACTGGCAGCAATATCTGCGGTCTGCTGCGCCAGTGGCTTTAAGCGCTCATTAACTTCTGCCAACTCTGCCACGGCTGCAAGATTAACTGCGCCAATTTTGCTTAATTGCTGCTCAAGCTTGTTACGCTCAGATTCTAATTCTGCGATTTTGTCTGGACGCACACAGCGATCATGAGCGATAAAATCTGCCAATAAGTTTGAGACACTCATCACTTGTTGCTGATGCTGTGGCCGCTGAGATATATCCGACTGCGCTTTATATTTATGACTCATATTAGAGTACGTATCTAGCGCTTCTTGCGTATGGCTGCTAGCATCCTCTAATTTTGCAGCGCTTAATGCCAACTCGGTGGCGAGACGTGCAAGTTCAGACTGCTGAGTTTGCAATGTATGTTGCAGCGTATCTAGCTTGACCTGCTGCTGATTATACTCTTGCTTAAGCGCCGTTAATGCTGTCTCACGCCTTGTTAATAACGTCTGCTGCTCATCACGCGCCGTTTGCACTGTTTGCAGGGCTGCTTGCAGTGCTGGCAGCTTACTTTGCTGCTGTTCATAATTTGTCTGTAAAATTTTCTCGCTTTGCAGTGACTTATCGTGTTGCTCGGTCACACGCATAAGGCTGCTTACGCCATGTTCTACACGTATCTCGCTCTGCTGGATACGCAGCTGCAATGCTTGCCACTCATCATCGTCTGCCTGACGGGTGCGACTTAACTCACCGCGCTCAGCTTGTAATTGCTGCGTTGTCGCTCGAGCATCAGTGATTTGTGGCGTTAGCGCCGCTATTTCGCTTTGGATATCCTGTAGCTCATTATTAAGCGTTTGTTGTTCTTGCTTAAGCTCTTGCTGCTCTTGCTCAAGGGCTATTTTATCAGCGCTTAAGCGTTGGCTGTCCGCTTGTAGACGCTCAGCATTAGCGCGTTGAGTGGTGAGCTGCTGCTGATATTTATGCTGGTCACGGGTCAATTGCTCAGCTTGCGCACGGGTTTCTTCTAAGCTGACCGTTAGTGCATCATAGTTACGCTGATTATTAGCAATAGCCTTTTGCTGATTTTGGATTTTGGCTTCAAACTCATCAAGCAGATCTTCTAACACTTGCAGACGGCTGCGCTGCTGTAAACGCTGAGTTAAAAATTGACTATTGCTATCGTTTTGACCATTTTTCGCGCCAGCATACTTGCTTAGATTAATCGTCCCCTGACGACTAATAAGCCAACCATCAGAAGTTAGCAAAATGGCTACTGGCGGCAATGCCTTTAAAATCTCAGCAAGCACCTCTAACGTTTGCTTATTATTTGTCTCAGGTTGCGCAATATATAAATAGCATTCCTGCCAAAGCGCTAAGTTCGGTGCGCTAATCAGCTCTGATAGAGGTAGTACTTTATCACTTAGAGTATCTGGAAATTTACTGATAAATGGCTTTGTAGCTAACTCATTTTGCGTAGCAGATAACCATAAGCTGTGACCCATACCTACTGACGATTTATCTTTATTAGAAATAGGCTGGTTTTGTGCCATTTGATAAATAAACAGACTATCCAAATCGTGTTCAAGCGCTTGCCATAAACTTTTCGCTTCTTGAAAACCTCTGGTGTGTTGTTGATTAGATGCTTTATCAATCAATACATGACTATCCAACCACAACGCCAATACGCTATCGAGTAGTTGCGCATGTTGTTTGCCTGTCTCGCTTAGCTCAATCTGCTCGCGCAAGGTTGATATGGACAGCTCTTTATAATCGCTGACTATTTCGCTTCCTAACTCACCTTTAACATCAGCAGTTTTTGCATGAACAAGCGGTTGCGATTTTGGAATAGGTTTAGGATGCAATATTTGATGTAAAGTATCGTACTCACTTGCCAATACGGCATGACGTTTTTCAAATTCACTTAACTCGCGCTGCTGCATGTTTAAACGCTGCTGTAAATCATGCGCTTGCGGTTGTAGCTCTGACAGACGTTCATCAACGCTATCTTGTTGACGCTCAATTTGTTGCAGCTGTTTATTTAGCTCAGTCACTTGCGTATCTAATGTGTGCTGTAAATTGTTCGCCTCAGCTGGCTCTTGCTCGTCAGCACAATTATTTAGAGATACAGATTGTTGTAATTGCTGCCAGAGATTTTGCCAATTTTGCTGGCGGCGCTGCCACTTATTATGGTTTTGCTGATAACGTTTTTGTGCTTGGCTATTAATCGCTTGCTGCTGTTCAAGCGTACGCGCAGTATCTTGTAGCCTTGATAGCTGATTTTGCGCATCATGGTAGGCGCGCTGCAACGGTTGCTCGTTGCGTTTATGCGCTTCACGTTTATTCGTTAATTCAATGAGCTTCGGACGCAATAATTCTAGCACCTTCTGCTGATCAACTTCATCAGATTTTAAGCGCTCAATTTCATCGACTGCTTGCTGACGCTGCTGCTCTAAACTGGCTAGTTGCTGCTCAATGGTGGTCAGCTGTGACTTTGCATCACTGAGCTGGTGCTCTGCTTGTTGATAGCTTAGCTGCTGCTGATAATGGCTGCTTTGGGCATCGTCTTTGAGCCACTGCTCCTGATTGATATATGTCGCAAGCTTATCTTGTTTGGCTTTTAGAGTCTCATAGTCGGCTTGTAAGGTTGCAACCTCAGTGGCACTACGCTCATGAGCGATTTTCTGCTGCTGCTGATTATGTTTGGCTTGATATAACTGTTGAATGGCAAGTTGTTGTTTAATATCAGCAAGCGTTAACGCCAGCTCTTCATAACGCTCAGCACTGGCGGCTTGCTTAGACAAGCGTTTTTGTTGGCTGACCAGCTCGCTTTGCATATCATGCAGACGTGCCAAATTGTCTTTAGTTTTTTCTAACTTCTTTTGCGTCTCTTCACGGCGGGCTTGATAGCGCGAAACCCCTGCCGCCTCTTCGATAAATTCACGTAGCTGCAGTGGGCTAGATTCAACAATACGCCCAATCATACCCTGCTCGATAACGGCATAACTGCGCGCACCAAGACCCGTACCCAAGAATACATCGATTACATCACGACGACGGCAGCGCGTGCCATTGATAAAATAATCTGAGCGTCCTTCCAAATTTACCTGACGGCGAACGGACAACTCTTGATATAAATTAAACTCATGGCGAATACCCGTCTGCTCGTCTTGCGTATGCTCAAAAGTCAGCTCAACGCTGGCGGCACTTTTGGCGGCTTTATCTTGCGTACCAGCAAAGATAACGTCACTCATCGCCCCGCCGCGTAATTGCTTGGCAGAGGTCTCGCCCAGCACCCAGCGAATGGCATCAATGACGTTGGATTTGCCGCAGCCGTTTGGCCCGACAATGGCAGTAATACCATGACGAAAGGTAAAAGTCGTAGGATTGGCAAAGGATTTAAAGCCTGCCAGCTTGAGAGATTTTAGACGCATGAATAATCAGTAAACTTAGCAAAAACAGGCGGCTATTCTACCTCAAATTGTGCTAAATTTTTAGGGTTTATGAGGGACGCTATAATATGGCTTAAAATCAATATCATTAATTTAAACACTAAAAATTAAGAGAATTAAAATGACTAACTATAATCCACAAGAACTACAGCAAAAATATGAGCAATGGTGCGAACTATACCGCTGGCAGCTCAAAGCGCAACAGCAGTTTTTGCAAGCTGAAGCATTGCTAAACAAGTTGAAAGATTACTATCTTAATCCACAATGGATGGCGGATCGTGAAGCGGATCTGCCAATTGAGCACTCAGGTAAAGAGCACTCTATCTTTAGTGAAGATGCGCTATGGAGTATGCTCAGCGACCATGATGAGCTGGCAAGAAAATGGATGCGTTTGGGGCTAGATGCGATTGATAAAAAGTAAAACCTAAATTATCCCAATCCCACTTAACAATAACTGCCCACCGGCAAATAACAATAATATGCCAAAAGCTCGCTTAAGCGTGAGCGCAGGCAGTATGTGGGCAAGTTTGGCACCGACCTTTGCCATCGCAAAGCTAGCAACGGAAATACATAAGAATCCTGTGATATGGACAAAGCCTATCGTACCTTCGGGCATATTAACCACATCTTGACCAAACCATGCAAACCCTGCTGCGCCAGCCAATGCAATAGGTAAACCACAAGCGGCAGACGTACCGACCGATTGCTTCATCGGTAGCCCTGCCCAGTTTAAAAATGGCACGGTCAAGCTACCGCCGCCAATACCAAAGATAGAGGACGCCATGCCAATGCCCGTACCCGCGCCAAACTGCACACCAACCGACGGTAATGGTTTGCCCAACTGCTCTTTATTGGAGAAGAAGAACATCTTTAAAGCGACCAATAAAGCACCGACACCGATAATCGCTTGCAATACCTTACCGTCAATCATATCGGCAATGCCTGCCCCAACCAGACTGCCGATGACCAAGCCCAACGCCATCTTGCGCCATACTTCCCAACGTACACCGCCGCGTTTATTATGCGCAGTTAATGAGCTGATCGAAGTCACAACGATGGTCGCCAAGGAAGTGCCAATCGCCAAATGGGTCACCACTTCAGGAGGAAAATTATAAGCCGCAAAAATCCACACCAATGCTGGTACGATAATCATACCGCCACCGACGCCAAACAAGCCTGCGCTGACGCCAGCAAACGCCCCTGCAATCACAAACCATACATATAACATCATTGAATCAGCCTTTTATCCTGCTTCTTTTTACTAGATTACTTTATCTTTTCAGCACTTATTGATCATACGCTTAATTGCATTTGCCAAATCGTATACTGACCTTTATTCTATCTACTCTATACTGCCTATTTGTGACCATCGCTCAGTATATCAAAAATTTCCCTTGCCACATTTATCACATTTGCTCTATTAACCAAAGCGAAAAAACGTATGCTGCCACTCGACTCTTTATCTGCTTGCGCCTCTAAGTCACACCTGCTTACTCATTTACCAGAGCTTAACCATCGGCACCTACTTAGCAGCGTCTCGACTAATAGTGAGCTCATAGCAGCAGTACAGGATGGCACGCTCAATGCCCATGATATGCATTTACTGACTGCTGAAACCCAAAGCGCAGGTCGCGGACAACACGGGCGCTCATGGCAATCACCACGTGGCAATGTTTATCTGTCGTTATATTATCCAGTACATATGCCGATTAGCGGTTTATTGTCGTTAATAATCGGTATTGAGCTGGCAAAAATGCCTGTTATTCAAACATTAAATGAACAACTAGCTAACCAAGGTTTAACACCTATAGGGGTAAAATGGGCGAATGACTTGGGATTTTATCAATCTCTCTCTGAAGCAGATGAAGCCGTATCAGGCACGCAAATTATTCAATTTAGCAAACTTGCTGGTATATTGATTGAGCCGGTTACCCAAGCGGGCAAATTGGTCGGCGTGGTGATGGGAGTTGGTCTTAATGTACAAGCAACTCCCAAGCTTACTGCCCAAACCTGCGAAGGTATGAGCTACCAAGCCATTAGCTTACAAGATATCGAGCAGCTGCTAGCGCCAGATAAACCAGCAAGTACGCTGCCAAGTCTACGAGAGCTTTATCAACAAATGAGCAAAGCACTGATGGCAGCAATGACACGCTTTGAGCATTTAGGGTTAGAGAAACCAACCGGTCAAACCTATAATTTAGACAGCTTCTTACAGCAATTTGACTCAATGGATGCACTAGCAGGACGGCGCTTACGTATTAGCCAAGAGCACAATGGTCAAACAGAGACGCTCACTGGCTATGCTTGCGGTATTGATACACATGGATGTTTGCAATTACGCCAAGATAACGGTAATATTTCTGCGCTTTTTACCGGACGCATCGACGTTATTGATAACGCTTAAAGCATTTACTGAATGCGCTCTATCTAAAGGGAATTTTATGCTCTGGCTTGATCTCGGCAACACTCGCCTTAAATACTGGCTGACCGATGATATCGGACAGATAGTCTCACATGACGCCAAGCAACATTTGCAAGCACCTGCCGAATTACTCATGGGTCTGATCGACCGCTTTGAGCGTTATGCCCCTGACTTTATCGGTATCTCATCGGTGCTCGGTGATGATCTTAATATCAAAGTCTCAGAGACACTCAGTCGCCTTAATATTCCGTTTGAATTTGTCCACGTCGATGCCAATTATCCGCTGATGAAAAGCGCTTATAATGATGAGCAGCTCGGCTGTGACCGCTGGCTACAAATGCTCGGCGCGGTGGATAGAACCAAACGTCAATGTGTGATAGGTTGCGGCACGGCGGTGACCATTGATTTGATTGACCATGCTGAGCATTTGGGCGGTTACATTTTCCCTAGTATTTATCTTCAGCGCGAGTCGCTATTTTCTGGTACCAAGCAAATTACCATCTCGAACGGTACTTTTGATAATGTTAGCCAAGGTCTCACCACGCAAGACGCGGTACATCGCGGGATACTACTATCTATCGTCGGTGCTATTAACGAGATTAGCACACGTCATCCCAACTTTGAAGTGATCATGACTGGCGGTGATGCAGCTATTATCGCCCAACACGTCAATCGCCCTGTACGCCTACGCGATGATTTATTATTAAATGGCTTGGCGCGCTATTTTGATCATAGTAAACAGGCATGATGACTGAAAAAATTTTATAAGCTAGAAATTAAAAAAGCAGGACGCTTAAAACGTCCTGCTTTTTTATGTCTATTTGATTTGAGAGCAATACAGAGTGCTAAAGGGATGAGCTGTTCGCAGACTCTGTTACGCCTGCGAACAGCACGCAAGAAAAATTTAGCCCATTAGCAGGAGGATATTAATGTATCGATTTTATTTTGAACTTAATATCTAATGAACACTCAATAATTCTTACTTAGTCTCGTTAAACAACTCACGACCGACTAGCATGCGGCGAATCTCACTGGTACCCGCGCCAATCTCATAAAGCTTGGCATCGCGCCAGTAACGACCAAGTGGATACTCGTTGGTATAGCCATTACCACCAAATATTTGAATGCCCTCGCCTGCCATCCAAGTGGCTTTTTCAGCACACCATAAAATCACACTGGCACAATCTTTACGTACTTCTCGACTATGACCGGCACCGCGCGCGTCCAACATATCGAGGTTTTTCCCGACCGTATATAAGAAGCTACGACCTGCTTGCAGTATCGTATACATGTCTGCAACTTTACCTTGAATAAGCTGAAACTCACCGATAGCTTGACCAAACTGCTTACGATCATGAATATAAGGCACGACATTGTCCATCACGGCTTGCATAATACCGATAGGACCTGCGGCCAATACCGCACGCTCATAATCCAGCCCGCTCATCAATACCTTAACGCCTTCGTTTAGACCGCCCAAAATATTTTCGCTTGGTACTTCTACATTTTTAAAAGTCATCTCACCAGTATGGCTACCACGCATGCCAAGCTTATCAAGCTTTTGAGCGGTGCCAAAGCCTTCCATGCCTTTTTCAACGATAAAAGCCGTCATGCCTTTAGCACCCAGCTCAGGATTGGTCTTAGCATAAACAACCATAACGTCCGCATCAGGACCATTGGTAATCCACATTTTGCTACCATTCAACACGTAACTGCCATCTTTTTCTTCGGCTTTTAGCTTCATACTAACGACATCTGAGCCAGCGCCTGTCTCACTCATTGCCAATGCACCGATGAATTCGCCACTAATGAGTTTTGGCAGGTACTTTTGCTTTTGTGCCTCAGAGCCATTACGTTTGATTTGGTTGATACATAGGTTTGAGTGCGCGCCATAGCTCAGCGCTACAGAGGCAGAAGCGCGGCTAATCTCTTCCATCGCCACCATATGTGCGACGTAGCCCATATTAGAGCCACCGTACTCTTCAGGAACGGTAATACCGTGTAGGCCAATATCACCCATCTTTTGCCATAAATCCATTGGGAACTCATCGCTACTGTCAATCTCGGCAGCACGTGGGGCTATTTCATTAGCCGCAAACTGTTGTACCATATCACGTAAGGCATCGATATCTTCGCCAAGCTGAAAATTCAATCCAGGTAAACTCATAGCCATTCCTTGTATTTTGATGTTTAATTTTTTACTAGCGCTGTGTCAATTTAAAAATAGATGATATAGCTGGGACAAATTTTCCTCGCTTGCTGTGCGACTTCGTCACTCCAGAGGCTTCAAAAAATTTGTCCCAGCCATAAACCTATCTATCTATTCATTTAGCTTATGACTAACTATATTCTTAATGAAATTAGTTAAGACTGACGTTTGTTAATTAAAGCACGTGCCACGTTTGAGCCATTAGGACGACCTAAAAATTCACTGATACGCTCACCTGCCACGACCAATTTATCCAAATCAATACCAGTACTGATACCCATACCATGCAGCATATAAACCACATCTTCAGTAGCGACATTGCCCGTTGCGCCTTTGGCATAAGGACAACCACCAAGTCCAGCGACGGAGGTATCAAATTCGCTAACACCTATTTGTAGTGCCGCTAATGTGTTGCTGAGGGCTTGACCGTAAGTATCGTGAAAATGTCCCGATAGCATACTGATATCAGCGTACTCTAACGCTGCTTGTAACGCACGCTGTACTTTGAGCGGCGTACCAACGCCGATGGTATCAGCAATGCCAATCTGCTCCGAGCCTATCTCAACCAAACGCTTGGTGACATAAGCCACTTGGCGTGGGTCAATTTCGCCTTCATAGGGGCAACCGACCGTGCAAGAGATAACGCCGCGTACTTTGATACCTTGCGCTTTTGCAGCAGCGGCAACGGGCGCAAAACGCTCAATACTTTCATCAATACTACAATTGATATTTTTTTGGCTAAAGGTTTCGCTTGCTGAGCCAAAGATGACGATCTCATCAGGACGATGCACGATAGCATTTTCAAAACCGCGCATGTTTGGAACCAATACCGAATAGCTCACATCACTGTGGCGTGTCGCTGCAAGTGCCTCTAACAGCGTGCTATTGTCGCCCATTTGCGGTACCCACTTTGGCGAGACAAAGCTAGTAGCCTCGAGCTTTTTAACCCCTGCGGCAATCAAGTCACTTATAAGCCTTTGCTTAACCGCAGTCGGCACGGTCATGGCTTCATTTTGCAAGCCATCACGTGGACTGACATCGACGATGGTGACGTGTTTTGGGTACGAGATACTCATACAGATTGTCCTTTTTACTGATTCTCTTGGCTATCAATACGCAGCAGCTCATCACCATCAGCAACCAAGTCACCCGCGCCAAATAACAATTCTGCCACCACGCCATCTGTCGGTGCAGTAATGGTATGTTCGATTTTCATCGCTTCAATGACAGCCAATGGCTCGCCCTTTTTCACGCTATCACCGATGGCGACTTTAAAGGCCACGACTTGCCCTGGCATTGGCGACTTTAAGCTACCGACCGCCGCATTCTCTTCGCCGACGTGCGCCATGATATCAACAAGGGTGATTTCATCACGCCCGTTATCAGTAAAGACATAGACGGTCTCATGGTTTGTCCAGCTTTGGGCGTTGATACGAGCACCATCTAACCATAGAGTATGATTGTGTGCGTCAATACTGGCGTAGCTAACCTCACCTTCATAGACACTTTCTGTCTGGGCGGCTATATTAGCGTTGCTATTATCTTGAGTCTTAGCAACTTCTTTCCCAATAACTAGCGTAAAGCTACTGAGGTTATCGCTGCCCTTTTTGTTATCTGAACAACTTGCATTGTGCCAGTTGCTAATAAGAGCTTTATAAGATTGCTCATTATAAACCAAGCTAAACGAGCGCGTATAATCGCTAAAGGCACGGAAACCCGTAGGCTTGCTAAAAGGATCTGACCCTTGCGTCGTCGATTCACTGGCAAGCTGCTGCGCAATAGCAGTAACCGCAAGCGTCGATAACTCAAGCGGATGCTGATCAAACAGCTGCTCACGCTCACGCTCAATCAACGCAGTATCAAGATTGGCTTGGCTAAACGATTCCGTATTAAGAATATAGCGCAAAAATGCGACGTTATTTGGCAGACCTACAATGCGTGTTTGAGCCAGTGCACGGTCGAGCTTGGCTAACGCTTGCTCGCGAGTGGGTGCATGCACAATCAGCTTAGCAATCATAGAGTCATAAAACGGGCTAATCACATCACCTTCGCGTACACCGTCATCGATACGCACACCTGTACCATCTTTATTGATGACAAACGTACTATGCTCAGGCTTTTGATAAGTGAATAAAGTACCTGTGGCTGGTAAAAAACCATTATCAGGATTTTCAGCACAAATACGCGCTTCAATCGCATGTCCGTTGATAGTCAGCTCTTCTTGTTTTTTCGGCAATGGTAAACCTGCCGCAACCAATAGCTGCCATTCAACCAAGTCGACACCAGAGATAGCTTCACTGACCGGATGCTCGACTTGCAGACGGGTATTCATCTCCATAAAATAAAAATTCATCGAGCCTTCGCGCTGCTCAACGATAAACTCAACCGTACCTGCGCCAAAATAATTGACCGCACGTGCCGCTTCGATTGCCGCTGTTCCCATTGCTTCACGCATCGCTGCATCGACACCCGGTGCCGGCGCTTCTTCTAATACCTTTTGGTGGCGGCGCTGTACGGAACAATCACGCTCAAACAGATGCACATAGTTGCCATGCGTATCACCGAATACTTGGATTTCGATATGGCGAGGTTTCAATGCGTATTTTTCGACCAATACTTGGTCGTTACCGAAGCTGGTAATCGCTTCACGGCGGCAAGATTCTAATAAATCAATAAAGTCACTGGACTGCTCAACGATACGCATACCTTTACCACCACCACCAGCACTGGCTTTAATCAGTACAGGATAGCCAATGCTATCGGCTTGCTGCTTTAAGAATGCACCATCTTGATTTTCACCATGATAGCCGGGTATTAGTGGCACGCCAGCCGTTTCCATCAACCGCTTTGATTCAGACTTACCACCCATAGCACGGATAGCGTCAGCTGATGGACCGATGAAGACCAAGTCAGCATCTTGACAAGCTTGGGCAAAGTCCGCGTTTTCACTTAAAAACCCGTAACCTGGGTGAATCGCTTGTGCGCCGGTCTCTTTTGCAATGGCAATGATAGCATCGCCTTTTAGGTAGCTGTCTTTGGGAGCCGAACCACCTAGATATACGGCTTCATCACAGACAGCCACATGCTTAGCCTCACGGTCAGCATCAGAATAAACCGCAACGGTACTTACACCCAAACGCTTGGCAGTCGCGGCAACTCGGCAAGCAATTTCACCACGGTTGGCGATCAAAATTTTAGAAAACATAACTATCCCTGTATCTTGTCGTTTTATCGTTGATAAATAATCAAACGGTAGGATGATATTCACGTATGACTATTTACGCTAAACTGGTTTTAGTATTCATTGGCAATTTAGCAAAAATATTTTTTATTGATACATGGCTATTTTGCTACTAGCCAATCAGGTTGGCGCTTTTGCAAAAATGCTTGCACACCCTCTTTACCTTGCTCTGATGAGCGAATATCAGCGATGCCTTTGACTGTATCGGCAATTAGTTCATCGGTAATCGGTGCGCCCGCGACTTCATGCAATAAGCGCTTGCAGGTTTTCATAGCCTCAGGGCTATTTTTAACGACTTTGGCACAAAATTCTGCAACTGCATCATCAAGCGACTCTTCACTGACGCGTTCATGGATAAAGCCAAGCTGACGGGCTTTTTTGCTATCAAATACTTCCGCACTGAGAAAATAACGCTGTGAGGCTCTGGCACCTAAAGCTCTAATCACATAAGGGCTAATGGTTGCTGGTGCTAAGCCCAGACGCACTTCGCTAAGACAGAAATTGGCAATTCTCACCGCGATAGCTACATCACAGACAGCAACCAAACCCATGCCGCCTGCATAAACATCCCCTTGTACCGCCGCTATCGTTGGTTTTGGGCATTCATAAATAGTCTTAAGCATTTGTGCCAATTTGTCCGCATCCGCTAGGTTTTCCTCATAGCTATAATCCGCCATGGCGCGCATCCAATTCAAATCGGCACCCGCACAGAACGCTTTACCGGCCGCTGCTAAAACGATAACGCGTACTTGCTCATCCTCGCCAAGCGTCTTGAAAGCATGGGTCAACTCAGCAATCATTTCATCATTAAAGGCGTTACGTATCTCAGGGCGATTCAAGGTTACTGTTGCAACGTGCTGCTCAACGTTAACCAATAGACTTTTATAATGATTCAAATTTTGTTGCATATCTTTCTCTATATTTTATGTATTGATGAGCACTAAATGACTGTCAATATACCGTTCATTGCTACATTCTAAAGACACCAAATTTTGTCTCTTCAATCGGTGCGTTATGAGCCGCGCTAAGCGCTAATGCCAACACATTACGGGTATCAGCAGGGTCAATCACGCCATCATCCCATAAACGAGCGGTAGCATAATAAGGATGACCTTGCTCTTCGTACATCTCACGAATCGGCGCTTTAAATGCTGCTTCGTCTTCATCGCTCCACGCTTCGCCTTTGCGGTCAAAGTTATCGCGCTTAACCGTTGCTAGTACCGACGCTGCTTGCTCGCCGCCCATCACAGAAATGCGCGCATTTGGCCACATCCATAAGAAGCGCGGGCTATAAGCACGTCCACACATACCGTAGTTACCCGCACCGAATGAGCCACCAACGATAACGGTGAATTTTGGTACTTTGGCATTCGCTACCGCCATCACCATCTTGGCACCATGACGGGCAATACCTTCGTTTTCGTATTTTCGCCCGACCATAAAGCCGGTGATGTTTTGTAGGAATATTAAAGGAATTTTGCGTTTACAGCACAGCTCAATAAAGTGCGTACCTTTTTGCGCCGATTCACTAAATAAGATGCCATTATTGGCAATAATGCCAACTGGCATACCTTCAATATGAGCAAAACCACAAACCAGCGTCGTACCAAAGCGCGCCTTAAATTCATCAAAGGCACTGTCATCGACGATACGAGCAATGATTTCTCTAATATCAAATGGCTTACGTTTATCGGTTGGAATGACGCCATATAGCTCTTTAGCATCATAGCGCGGTGGACGTGGTTTTATTTGATTTGGGATCTGTTTAGCAGAACGGTTTAAGTGGCTAACGATATTACGCGCGATTGATAACGCATGGGTATCGTTTTGCGCCAAATGATCGACCACCCCCGACAGACGGGTATGTACATCACCGCCGCCCAAATCTTCTGCTGTGACCTCTTCACCTGTTGCCGCTTTGACCAGTGGCGGACCACCTAAAAAAATAGTTCCTTGTTCTTTAACAATAATAGACTCGTCACTCATCGCTGGTACATAAGCTCCACCAGCCGTACAGCTGCCCATGACCACCGCAATCTGTGGAATGCCAGCGGCACTCATATTCGCCTGATTAAAAAATATACGTCCGAAGTGCTCTTTATCAGGGAATACTTCATCCTGATTGGGCAAGTTTGCACCGCCAGAATCGACTAAGTAGACACAAGGCAAGTTGTTTTCTTGGGCAATTTCTTGGGCACGTAGATGTTTTTTGACCGTCATTGGATAATAAGTACCACCCTTTACCGTGGCATCATTACAGACAATCATACACTCGATGCCATTGATACGACCGATACCAGCAATCACGCCCGCCGCTGGAATATCTTCGCCATACATATCGTGCGCTGCCATCGGAGCTACTTCTAAAAATGGCGTACCAACATCAAGCAAACGCTCGACACGCTCACGAGGTAGTAGCTTACCACGTGCTAAATGCTTGGCGCGTGCACGCTCTGAACCACCTTGGGCGACTTTACGCAGATGCTGATACAAGTCATCGACGACCTCTTGCATTGCAGCACTGTTCTGCTGAAATTCAGCGGCATTTGGACTCAGTTTACTGGTTATGATAGCGCTCATGATATCCCTTTTCTTTAATGCGTAAATGCGAGTAGCTTTTTTATGCGAATTTTTTTAACTACTGGTTATTTTAATATTTACTGAAAAATTTATTAGTAAAATAAGAAGTAAAACGGCTCAATTTTTTATAATCCTAACTCTTCTTTCATCTGCTCAATAATTTTATATTTCTGAATTTTACCAGTGATGGTCATTGGGTATTCAGTCACAAAGCGATAATAGGCTGGCACTTTATAATGAGCAATATGCTCACTACAGAATTGACGTACTTCTTCTTCCGTTAAGCTGCCAGCTTCTTTAGGTATAATCCAAGCAGCCAACACTTCACCATACTTTTCATCAGGAACGCCAACAATTTGCACATCACGGATTTTAGGATGACGATATAGATAGTTTTCGATTTCAACCGGATAGATGTTTTCACCGCCACGGATAACCATATCTTTACTACGACCGACGATTTTGACATAGCCATCTTCGTCCATGGTCGCCAAGTCACCGGTGTGCATCCAGCCATCTTGAATGGCTTCACGCGTTTTAAAGCGACTGCCCCAATAGCCTTTCATCACCGAATAACCACGGGTGAGTAACTCGCCAGTTTCGCCTAAGCGCACAATTTCACCTGTTTCGGTATCAATTACTTTGACTTCAAGCGCTGGCTGCACGAGTCCTACGGTCGAGACTTGCTTATCAAGTGGCGTATGTTCATTGGTTTGACAGGATACTGGGCTGGTTTCAGTCATGCCATAAGCAATGGTGACCTCTTTCATGTGCATCTCATCGATGACACGGCGCATGATCTCAATCGGACAACTAGAGCCTGCCATAATGCCAGTACGCAAAGTCGATAAATCAAAGTTTTCAAATTCAGGGTGGTCAAGCTCGGCGATAAACATCGTCGGTACGCCATGCAGACCAGTACATTTTTCTTCTTCGACTGCTTGCAGGACTGACAATGGCTCAAAACCATCGTTCGGATAGACGATACAGCCGCCATGCGTCAGAATCGCTAAATTACCGAGCACCATACCGAAGCAATGGTATAGCGGTACTGGAATACACAGTCTGTCTTCTTCAGTGAGATTCATAGCCTCACCGATAAAGTAGCCGTTATTTAAGATATTGCGATGGCTTAACGTCGCGCCTTTTGGCGTCCCTGTCGTGCCACTGGTAAATTGGACGTTAATAGCATCGGTGTTTTTAAGCTGCGCTTGACGCTCAGCAACCCGTGGATCATTGGCATCGCCTTCCGCCATCCAAGCAGAGAACTTCTGCATAAAACCAAATTCTTCATCAGAGTCTGGCTCATCAATCCAAATGATGCGCTCAATGGTTGGAATCTCGACCAAATCAAGCTGAGTATAATCTTTATGATAAATCTCAGGACACAGCTCACGGATTAGACTGGCATAATCACTGCTTTTGAAATGGCGCATCAATACCAATGCCGAGCAGCCAAGTTTATTTAAAGCATATTGCAGCTCAAAGGTACGGTAAGCAGGATTGATATTGACGAGGATAACGCCGACTTTCGCGGTTGCTAGTTGCATCAAGAGCCATTCAGCATTGTTGTGCGACCAGATACCGATGCGATCACCAATCTCAAGACCCATCTCAATCATGCTACTAGCCAGCTGATTGACATGCTGTTGCAGCTGTTGATATGTCCAGCGGATATTTTGATGGCGGACGACCAGTGCTTCGCGCTCAGGATATTTGGAGACAATAGCATCAAAAAAATCACCAATGGTCGCTTCAATCAGCGGCACATCAGGACCTTTATCATAGCTTTGGGTAAGTGGCGCATTTGCTGAGCGTGCACCCATATTGATGCTGGGGATATTATTTAGAATGGTATCGAAGTCAGAAACTTGAGTCATAACGAGTCCTTTCGTTTTACTTTTTATGGTGCTAATGAGTCGCCTGTCACCCATTCATTGTTCCTTGAACAGGTCTTGACGAGCGTTAGCTACTATACCGCCTTAAATCGAATGCTGTCAATAATAGTAATACAATATGTATCATTTAATTAGAATCCAATAGTAATGCTTTATTAAAGATAGCATAAAAATATGGCAGATATTTGACACAAAAAAGCCAGTCACGCTATGTATAGGTGGCTGGCTTTTTTTTAGCACTAAATTTTAGAGTATCCTCAACTTAAAAACATGATGCATGTTTAACAAACTAAAACCATAAACTACAGGCAATTTGCTAATTACTACACTGATACAATTGGCGGCGCCTTAATAGTAACAGTTGCGCTGACTTCATTATTATCATTGAGTAAATTCATAATAAGCTCATCTTCAGTTTCAGTGGTTACTTGCCAGTTGCCGTTTGCTTGCGGCACGCCCGTGGCCATCACTGAGATGGCTTTGTTTTTTAAGCGAATCATCGGTGGCTTATGCTCATAACCGCTATGCTCTAAACCTAATACATCATCAGCAATCGTTGCTGCTTGCGCACGTAGTGGCGCTACATAACGGCAGGCAACACCATTGATAGACATACAATCACCAATCGCATAGATATTATTGGTATTGGTTCGTAGTGTTGGCGCATCTACCACGATACCAGTGCGATGGTTGAACTCAACTCCAGCTGCAGTTGGTAATTTACCATCAACGGTCAGACCCGTGCTGGCAATCACATGGTCGACGATTAATATCTCAGATGACTGAGCATCTGTATCTTCTCCATTAGGAGCAAATGGCTCATAGCTAACTTGCAGCTTGCCGTCATCATTACGTATGACATCGGATACTTGATAACCGCCTAAAAAATTAATACCCTGCGATTGCACTGCTTTGGCAATACGAGCTGTCGCTTTTGGCGGTAGCATTTGCGATAGCGGCGCATCATTTAAATCAATTAAGGTCACCTCATGACCTGCCTTGAGCAAGTCCTCAGCAATCTCAGTGCCTACCATACCCGCACCGACAATCGCCACGTGCTGACTACCAATGGCAAGCTTTTCTTGCAATTGCCCAAAACGCTCAATATGATTGACATGCCATACCAAATCTTGCGGCAAACTCTTAGGGAAAATAGGATGAGCACCCATCGCTAAGACCAGCTTGTCATAGCTGATGGTTGCATAATTGGTATAAACAGGATCTGAGCGCAGCGCTGAGATAAGCTGTACCGTTTGCGCAGCAGCATCAATATCCGTGACTTGTGTATTGGCAAGTAAGGTCACTTGTGCCGCTTCTGCCGCATCAGCGCCAGTCGCGCGTACCAAGTCTGATGCCTGCTTGTTTTGGCTGATTGCCATGGTAAGCATCGGCTTATGATAACGATCGCCATTGTCTATGGTGATTAGAGTAATCGACACATCTTTGTCTTTGGCACGAATGGCATCAATCACGTGCCAGCCAGCCAAACCTGCACCAATGATGACAATACCTTTGGCGTCTGTTGCTGTAGTAATAGGAAATGTAGTTTCTGTGCTCATATTGACTCCATGATAGATGAGAGATTATATTGTTTTTATGATAGTGGCTGTTTATGATAGTGGCTGCCATTGTATCAGTAAACAGGTATTCACTCACGTAGGCGTTTATAAAGTCGCTTACAATAAAAAAAGCGCCTATTAATAGGCGCTCTAAATAAATCAACTCTAAATGACTGCCTTAATGATTGAGAATCTTTGATAAGAACATTTGCGCGCGGTCACTTTTCGCGCTTTCAAAAAACTCATCCTTGCTACAGTTTTCAACGATATGACCTTCATCCATAAAGATAATCCGATTGGCAACTTGACTGGCAAAGCCCATCTCATGGGTAACACACATCATCGTCATGCCCTCACGGGTTAGCTCAACCATGACATCAAGCACTTCTTGAATCATCTCAGGGTCAAGTGCTGAAGTTGGCTCATCAAAGAGCATCGCCACTGGATCCATTGCTAACGCACGTGCAATCGCGACACGCTGCTGCTGCCCACCGGACAGCTCAGCTGGATACTTTGCTGCTTGCGCCGTTAGTCCGACGCGGTCTAGATATGCCATGGCTTTTTGCTTGGCTTCCGCTTCTTTACGTCCCAATACTTTGATTTGCGCGACAGTCAAATTATCAACAATCGTCAGATGCGGGAACAGCTCAAAGTGCTGAAAGACCATACCGACACTACTACGTAATTTTGGCAAGTTGGTTTTTGGCGCGCCAACGGAGATACCGCTGACCATAATCTCGCCTTTTTGAAAAGGCTCTAGTCCATTAACCGTTTTTATTAAGGTCGACTTGCCGCTGCCCGATGGACCACAAACGACGACGACATCGCCTTTATGCACATGGGCACTACAGCCAGACAATACTTGAAAGTCACCATACCATTTGCTCACATCACTCATTTGGATGACGATTTCATCGCTTGCATGACCAGTGTTAGTGACCAGTCCGCCAAATTCATTTATATACGTGTCAGTATTATTCATTACTGGCTCATTCATCACTGGCTCCTAACCACATTATTTTCATCATTATTAAATATAGCTCTTAACGTACAGCTTCCGATATGAATTTATTAAAGATCATTAGAATCTTAAACGCTTTTGTACTTGTTGTACGCCAATAGAGGCACTCAAACTGATAATAAAATAAACAGCGCCTGCTCCTAATATATAGGGCGTTAATAAACCCATCAGCTCACCGCGTACATAAGCGGCGCGGAAAAAATCCGTCAAGCCAATTGCAAAAACCAATGTCGTATCTTGGAATAAAATAATACATTGCTGCAAAATCAGCGGTAGCATCTTGCGAAACGCCTGCGGCAAAATAATCAAGCGCATCGTTTGCCCATAGGTCATACCGAGCGCTTTGGCAGCGTTAACCTGTCCACTGCCGATAGATTGGATACCCGCACGTACCACCTCTGAAAAATATGCCGCTTCAAACATCATAAAGGCGACTACACACGAGGTAAAAGCTGTATCGAGTTGCAGATATTTACCAGCGACCCAAAAATAAATCATCGGTACGGCAAAATAAAACCAGAGAAGTACGAGCAGCAATGGCACAGAACGGAAATAATTGACGTATAGCTTTGCAGGTATCTCAAGTGCTTTGATACCAGACAAACGCATCAAAGCCAATACCGTCCCTAAGCTGAGACCGCCTAAGATTGCTAAAAATAATACTTTTAAAGTCGTCAGCATGCCACCCATCAAACCGGGATAGGCAGTTGCAAGTTCGGTCATATTCATTTTTGACTCCCTGCAATTAGCCCAGGCACACGCAATTTACGTTCAATTAGCCCCATAATGGCAATTAAAGACAGATTAAACACCAGATAAATAATGGTCGCATAGGTATAAATCTCAAGACTGTTTTGAGTATATTCACTGATGGTTTTGGTCTGACTGATCAGCTCCATTACCCCAACCAAAGACGCAACTGAGGCGTTTTTAAAGCAGTTGGTCAGCTCTGAGCTCAGTGGCGGTAAGATAATCCGAAACGCTTGTGGCAGCAGTACTTCTTTATAGGCTTGCGGGATACTAAAGCCAAGCGCGTAGGCAGCATTGATCTGCCCTTGAGGTAGTGACTCGATACCAGTACGTACTTGTTCAACAATACGAGCTGCGGTAAATAAACCAAGACCGATACTGGCTGACAGCATGGCTGAGGTATTGGGAGACAAGTCTTTATACCACCACTCTTGTATGGATGGCGTGAGCCAACCTGGGGCGATATAAAACCAGAAAAATAATTGTACCAATAAAGGGATATTGCGGAAAAACGTCACATAAGCAGTACCGATAGCACGTGCGCCTTTATTCGGCAAGGTACGCATGATGCCAAAAATAGTACCAACCACCATGGCGATTGCCCATGCAATACTGCCAATCAATAACAACCAGCCAAGACCAGTAATCATCCAATGGATATACAGCTCGCTACCGATACCGGTCTGCTCAAACAGCACACCCCAGTTCCAGCTATAATTCATAATTGTCTCTCCGAGCAACGGTTAAAAAGCCCACGCTTTCAGACTGCTATCAAACTATTTGACAAACAATCTGAACGCGTAAGCATGCTATGTTGAGGGACAAGAAGCGTTATTGCGCAGTCGCTACTTTTGGCTGATCGCTATCATGTGGATTGGCAATCAACGCTTTTAAGTTATCTGACATCTCAAACTTTAGATTGACATTTTTTGGTGGAATTGGATTTAAGAACCATTTGTCATAGATGCTATTGATCTCGCCTGACTTAAAGACATTGGCTAGTGCTTCATCGACCACGGCTTTAAATTCTGGATCGTCTTTACGCATCATACAACCATAAATCTCAAACGATTGTGGCTCACCAACAATGACCCATTCATCGGGATTTTTGGCTTTGGCTTTTTCGCCTGCTAGCAATACATCATCCATCATAAAGGCATCGGCACGACCATTCTCTAGCATCAAGAAACCTTCGCCATGGTCTTTTGCTGAGATGACATTGATATTCATCTTTTTATCGTCGTTGTATTCACGAATATAACGCTCTGAAGTTGTACCTGCAGTCGTGACTAAGGTTTTACCCTTTAAATCATCGAAACCTTGGATACCTGAATCTTTTTTGGTCAATAAACGCGTACCGATTTCAAAGAAGCCGTTAGAAAAAGCGACTTGTTTCTGACGCTCTTCATTATTGGTTGTTGAACCACACTCAAAATCTACTGTACCATTTTGTACTAATGGGATGCGTGTTTGTGAGGTAATAAGGTTATAGCGGATTTTTAGATCTGGCATATTGAGCTTTTGTTTGACAGCTTCTACCACTTTCATCTCTAAATCATGAGCATAGCCGATCGGCTGATTTGGATCATCAGCGATGTATGAGAACGGAATGGAAGAGTCACGGTGACCGACGACGATGGTGCCTGATTCTTTAATTTTATCTAAGGTGCCGTTGGTATTTGCCGTCGCCTCGGTGGTTGCTCCATCTGCTGGCGTCGCCTCATTACTGGTTTGGCTATTGTTGTTACAGCCTGCTAGAGCTAGTGCCATAAAGGCAACTAACGTTAATGGTTTGGATATAGAGGTAGAAAGTAAGTAAGTCATGAGATATGTCCTTTTATCACATTGCCACAAGATTGGAATGACATTTAAGTGCGATAGAAACCGTAGAAAAACGCTATAAATTTGCGTTTATGGGCCCTATTGCTATGCATCCGTGCTGTTGCTGTTGTTTATCACTATGCAACTTAATGTTACTGTACAACAAATTGACTGACGAGGGTAAACTTTTTTTACTCAGCTGACTATTTTTGGTTTTTAATTTGTTGGAGATAATAATCCCTAAATAAAACAAGCTCTAACGTCATTAATATAGGTACATATTTGATAAAGCTAATAGAGAAATTCATTTTTTATAAACGGCATTTCTTACGTCAACAATCTACTATAGTCAGTCCTAAATAAAAGAAATACAAAAATTATAAGGTGCTACTGGTATCAATTTTGCTTGCTGACTGTGCCTACGCAGACAGAGGCTGCGAATAATTAATCCCAGTGGCACTGTATTTTTTAAAAAGTGTATCTACTATAGATACGATTGATAAATCCGAACCTATCCCCATAAAGCTAGCAACTTCTTAATCTTATACATGACCTATGACCCAAGATACCCAAACTCCGAATGCTCCTGAACAAAATACTGATCTGATGCAAGATAACGACATTCGCCAACGCTTTTTTATTGAAGACTCTCCGGTGCGCGGTGATGTGGTGCGCTTATCGCGTAGCTATGCGACGACCATTGCGCAAAAGCCTTATCCTGAAGCACTAAAACGCTTACTCGGTGAGATGTTGACGGCTGCAAGTTTGCTGATTGGTACTGTTAAAATCAATGGTCGCTTGTCGATTCAATTGCAATCATCAGATAGCGATAGTTTGCTGAATTGGGCGATGGCTGAATGTGATCAAAACGGTATTATCCGCGCTCTTGCCAGCTGGAAAGCTGATACTGACGAGCACGTGCAAGCGTGGAATAATATGCTGCATGCTAAAGAAGCGTTTGCTGAACTGGGCGCTACTGGTCAAGGCGTATTATTTATTAATATCCAACCGGATGGCGGCGAGCCGTATCAAGGTATTGTTGAACGTAGCCATGACAATCTGGCAGATTGCTTGGCGCATTATCAAAAGCAATCGGCACAGATTCCAACGCTGATTAATTTGGCATCTGATGGTTTACAAGCGGGTGGCATCTTGGTGCAAATGCTGCCGCGTACCGCTCAAGAAACCTACGAAGTTGAGCAAAATGAAGATGCTGGTATTGATGATGACTTGTGGACACGATTGTCTGTATTGACGCGTACACTGAAAGCGGAAGAATTGACCACGCTTGATACCAATGAGATTTTGTATCGCTTATATCATGAAGAAAAAGTCGTTGCTCCTGAGCCTATCTCGCTATCGTTTGGTTGTACGTGTTCACGTGAAAAGTGTGAAATGGCAATCGAGCAAATCGGCGAAACAGAAGCATTGGATATCGTTGCAGAGCAAAACGGTACCTTTGAGATGGATTGCGGATTCTGCGGTGAGATTTATAAATTTAATGAAGACGATGTGGCAGCGATTTTTGCTGAGTAGTCTTTTATCTCATTGATTTAAGTATAGTCAATTCCAAATAAAACAGATACTTTATATTCCAACGCAGTACTGGTATAAATTTTTCTGGCATGCTGTGACTACGCTGACAGAGGCTGCGTACAATTCATCTCAGTCCTACTGTATCGTTTTAATACTGAATTCACTATAGTCACTCATAAAAAAACCCTCAAGTATGATGCTTGAGGGTTTTTAGCATTAGTCTTATTATTTTGTATCTCTTATTCTAAACCTCATAGGTTTCTGGATAAGAATAAATACGCGGGTTCAGCGCATACTTTGCTTCATGTGCATCGCCTAATCTATCATCCAAGAGCCAAGCAATGATTTGCTGATGTACTCTATCGCTGTAGATTAAGTTCATATGGTTTATCCCATAAAAAATAGCTTTGTGTCCCTCTGGTACTGCCAGCGTATGCTCTTCGGTATGCTCACCCAGTGCTGACTCTACCGAAACCAGCCCATCGCCCAATAAACTTGTGGTCTTAAATTCAAAATGGGTCTCGACCATCACTGCTGCTACCAGATAGGTATTCACATGCAATGGCAAGTGAGTAGGATGACGAAAATCTGCTGGTAGCACACTACGTCCCTCTAACGCTTGCCAGTCGGCATCTCGAATACTACCGTAACGCAGATCAATGATACCCGCACTGCGCATATCACCAAGCTTTGCCAATGACCCAGCAAAGGGCAATTTAGCGATTTTATCTTGGACAAAATGCCCAATCTGCTCCAAACTTGCGCCATGATGCGGTGACCCTAAAGTCACCAGATTACTCACCCTTTTGACCCAGCTAAAACCTTGCTCTTTGCCATAAAACAGCGCGCTACGGCTTACCAAACCGCCCATACTATGACCGACCAAATCAATCTGGGTGATGTCTGGGTTATTCTCAACCAAATCTTGCAACACTTGAGCAAAGCTACGTCCATTACTTGAGATACGTCGACCTGTATTATAATTTAAATACAAGACAGTCGATGACGGCAAGCTATACATGAGCGTTTTTGCCAGATTATTCTCACCAGATACTTTCCAGCTTAAGTGGCTTAAACAAAGTCCATGGCATAGAATAATAACGCGCCCTGACAATACAGCGCTTTGCACCCGATTATTGGTATCATACAGCACCATCGATACTGCTAATGGATTTTGATGCGTAATCAGATGATCACCCATCACTCCGTTTAGGATATTGACCATGCGCCGCAAGTTCTTTGGTAATAGTCTGACCTTTTTGGGCTTTAAAACAGTATTATAAAGGTGCAGACCTGAGGCTAAATTATTACCAATCAGCTGCATCGCCTGACGTACCGTACCATAAATGCGCCCCGTGATACCCTGTTGCCAGCGCTCGACATTTCCTTTATTAAACCGCCCTAAAGGACGCAGTAATATCTCACGGTGGATGGCTTCCACAATGTCAGTCACCTCGACCACACCCATAGTCGCAAGCTGTGCCAATCCTTCAAAAAAACCAACCAATGAGAGCGGTTGATACGGTTGAATATCAGTATGATTCACGCTTTTTTCAGTCAGCTCATCCACATAGATATAGTCAAGCTTATCCAGTTCCTCATAGACATCGCCTTGAAATCCTATATCGATAGCAGATTGCTCATCAGAAGGACGCCGAGTCGTTGCAAATAAATCATGGATAGTTTCTAAAGGTTTTGGACTGAGCATAATGTTGACATATCAAACAGTTAAAGGAATTTTCCATACTATCCTGTAATGGTCATAAACAGAAGAGAATGATTTAACTATCAAGTATCTTTATTGTCAAAAAGCCATGTAATTATTCAATATCAAAAATTGCATACTAGTAACTACCGCCTAAAACACAAAAATCCCAAAGCCATGACTTAGGATTTTTATGTTTGTTAAGACGCATCATTACTAATGCAAATGTTTAACTAGACAAATGACTCTGCCAGTATGACATCACCATCTTCGCGAGTAATCATGACGGTGGCTGAGCGTGGTGTACTACCTCCAGCAATAGCGCCCCACGTATTACCCGGATGCTGAATATTAATAAATAAGGTTTTAAAGTCTGGGGCCATCGTAATACCTGTGACTTCACAGCCCTCCGGACCGACGAAGAAACGTTTGATATTGTCATTAGTGGCAGGCATGCCGACTCGGGTTTGTTGCCCCGCTGACGTAGTAGTGAGGGTTCCATCGCTGATATTGCCCGGTAGCGCTGCTAGCAACATACAGCTGCTGGTATCGGTATAAGCACCGTCATCTGTTTGAATCCATAAGACGCCACGTGGATCAAAGTATAAGCCGTCGGGGGAAGAAAAGTCATTATTGTCATTTAATTGTGATAAGTTTTCTGCTGATAAATCACTCGGCGCAGCAAATAAATAAATATCCCATTCAAAACTGGTTGCCGCATGATCGCCCCTTGCTTCTGCCCAGCGAATAATATGACCATTGTCATTACCACGCGCTTTGCCGCCAGTATTATAGCTGCGCGGATTGGGCGCTGAAAGTGGCTGATCATCACGTACGCCGCGATATTTATTATTGGTCAATGTCACATATACATCGCCCGTTATGGGACTGACCGACACCCACTCTGGTCGATCCATTTTGGTGGCACCGACCACATCTGCTGCTGCACGAGCAAAGACCAACACCTCATCTTGTCCATGAAAAGGCAAGACCGTATTGGAGACATCCAGTCCATTTTGACCGTGAATCAACGCTTTCCATTCACCCCGGCCATTTTCATTAAAGATAGCAACATAGAGCGTACCCTCATTCAAATACTTGTCACCTGCTTTTAATCCACCGCCGATATCAGCATTTGACCATGTGGCTTTGGAGACGAACTTATAGATATATTCCCCTCGAGCATCATCACCCATATAAAAGACCACCGGTTTGCCTTGTTCAACAGGGGCATAGGCACAATTTTCATGAGCAAAACGTCCTAGTGCTGTGCGCTTTTGCGGTATGGAATTTTGATCAAAAGGATCAATTTCGGTGATATAGCCAAAGGTATTAAAGCCATTTCTATAATCGTCAGCAGCGCTAGCACTAGCGGCGGTCATATCCCAGCGTGAAAACTCGTCGCTTATCTTGGCATCTTTAGCATCAGGGGTATGCCATAAGTATTCCCAACCAGGGAAGTTTTCCGTTGCGCCGTAGCGTTCGCGACCATAGTTATGCCCAGCACTTAATTGGCTAGCGTCTTGCCCACGGGCAAATACCCCTAAAAAGTTCTCTTCGGTGGTCAGATAGGTGCCCCAAGGTGACAAACCTGCACCGCAGTTATTATTGATACCGCGAGTCTGAAAGCCTGTCGGATCAAACTTAGTCTTGACCAAATCAGAACCCGCAACGGGTCCTGTCAACTGCGCCGTACTACTACTCGTGAGACGGCGATTATATTTCGAATCAGCCACCATCTCATAGCCCATGCCATCAGCGCGGCGTTTCATCTCGACCACCGCCACCCCATGACAATTAACCTCACGGCGCACGTCGCTAGCAAGTCGACGATTTTGAAAGATGGGCGCGGCGTTGTTATCTTGGATAACATGATAGCCAAACGGACTCAGCTCACTACTGTTTACATACTCATGATTCATTACCAGCAGCCCATTCTCTGACGCTTTAGGGTCATAGGCGCTGCCCTTTTTGCCAAAGAACCACATGCCATCATGATTATCACCCATGCGCCATTCGAATGACTCAGCCGACTGCTCTCGATTGTCTTTCCAGTCATCAATACCAGATATTAGCGGCGTGCCAAGTGGTAATATCATCTCGGCTTTATAGCCTGCTGCCACGCTCATCGTTTCGGTAGTCGAATGCGCCACTGCTGTAAACTTCAAAGTTTCGGGACGTTTGAGATCACCTTGTGCAGGGACAGCAGCATCATTGCCATTATTTTTGGCAGGAATACTATCATCGTCATCGCTACAGCCGACTAAAGGTAGCGCGCCAAAAAACGCCGCCGCTGTTAATCCTGTGCCACCTTTTAGGATACTACGCCGATTTAAACGACGACTAATAATGGTTTGAAAATCGATATTGTTGGTCGGATTAGAATCTTCAACGACTTCATGGGCAAGTGGTTGTTTGCTATTCAATAATGTCATTATCAGTCACCTTGCTGTTAGGCTTGATTGGCATGAGAGAGTTGATTGCAGTCTTGTAATTGCAATCACCAAAATACGAATTATGCCTAAGTCTACTGAGTGTTTATGACAGTATGTTGAAAACCAAATGCCAATTTGATAGTAATGTGACGATAACCTCATGACAAATGGCTATTACCACTGATAAACCAAAAAAATCCCAAGTGTGAACTTGGGATTTTTTGATAGCGTTAATGCATTTAAAAACTTATATGATACTGCTGCGATAAGAAATTATCGAACTTGCACCTGCCATTCATGAGTGCGAAGCTTGAATGTTAGCGTATCAGCTGCTTGCAATACACCAACGCCGCTTGGCGTACCTGTCATAATCACATCGCCTGCTTGTAAGCTAAAGGCATGGCTAATCTCTGCTAGTAGCTCATACACTGGAAATAGCATCAAGGCACTGTCACCATCTTGCTTCAGCTCGTCATTGATATAGAGCTGATATTCAACATGGCAAAAATCACCAAACGCTTGCGGATCAATCCAATCGGCAAGCACACAAGCACCATCGAAACATTTAGCACGCTCCCATGGATGACCTTTTTCTTTGAGCTTGCTTTGCAAGTCACGTAGGGTCAAATCAAGCCCCAAAGTCACGCCACCTATCGCTTGCTTTGCTTGTTCAATCGTTGCTGCCGATAAGTCGGCTGCCAGCTGAATACACAGCTCTGCTTCATAATGAGTGTCGCCATATAGCGCTGGATTTGGACGGACAATATCATTATGCACACTGACCACTGATGATGCTGGCTTCATGAATAAGATAGGCGATTTTGGTATCTCATTGCCAAGCTCACGCGCGTGTTCTGCATAGTTACGGCCAACGCAAATGACCTTGCCAATGGATTCTCGTACGCTATCGTTAATGGTGGCAATACTCGCGTCATCCTTGACGCTGGCAGCAATTGTATCGACTAAGGATATAGATGGTGATTGGCTCATACTAGGCACTCACAACAGATGATTGATATTTTAAAAAGCGAAACATACTGCACTATTTATCACAACGTTTATGATAGGTTTTATTCATAACAAATCATTAGCCGACGGTATGCGTAGTCACATCTGGTGGCACATAGCTTGCGTGACGATTCATGCGCTTTTCAAACATTCTAAAGCTAAACAGAATAACCCACGATAACAACAGATAAACGATACCGGCAGCGAAGAACAGCTCCATCAAGGTATAGGTCCGCGCACTAATAGTACGGGCAACGCCCGTGATATCCATCAAAGCAATCGTTGAAGCGAGTGCACTGCCCTTTAGCATAAAGATTACTTCGTTGCTGTATGCCGGAATTACAATACCAAAGGCACGCGGTAACGTAATACGGGTCAGCTTCTGCCACTTTGACATCCCGATTGCATCGGCAGCTTCAAGCTCACCGACCGGAATATTTTGAATAGCACCGCGGATAATCTCGGCTAAATAAGCACTGGTATTTAGGGTAAAGGCAATGATAGCACACCAGTAAGCTTGGCTAAGAACTGGCTCCCACAGGAACGAATTACGTACCGCTTCGAACTGCCCAAGACCATAGTAAATCAAAAATATCTGTACCAGTAATGGCGTGCCACGGAAAAAGAAGATATATAGAAAAGGGAATATCTGTACCACCCAATTTTTAGACAGCCGTAACAGCGCCAAAACCAAACCAAAAAATAAGCCAATAATACCCGAGAACAAAACCAGCTGTACGGTCAATACCGCGCCACCGAGTAAGTCTGGGATATGATCAAAAATAACCTGCCAATTCCAATCCATAGTGTCTTCCCCTTTATCCTATGGTCGATTGACGGTGAGTGGTTTGACGGCTGAGCTTTTTAGCATAACGCGCTGCCGGATTGGCACGCCATTCAAGCCACATCATAAAGCCAGTAATCAGCATGGTCAAACCTAAATAAATTATTGCCGCTGCCATATAAAAGGTAAATGGCTGCTGTGTTGATTGCGCGGCGCGCGAGGACTGATACATGATATCTTTGAGACCTACGACCGACACCAGTGCCGTATCTTTAAGCAAAACCAAAAATAGATTACCCAAACCTGGCAATGCAATCTGCCATACTTGAGGTAAGGTTATGCGATAAAAAGTCTGAAAAGGACGCATACCAATCGCTTGCGCCGCTTCTCGCTGTCCTATAGGAATCTCTTGAATCGACATACGGAAGATTTCAGTCGCATAAGCACCGAAAGCAATAGAAAGTGCCATCACGCCGCCCCAAAAAGCACTAATCTCGACATAGTCGTTATAGCCAAACTTTTTGAGGATGCTCATTAGCAGTATAGAGCCACCATAGTAGATAAACAGTACCAATAGTAGCTCAGGAATACCGCGCATCGTGGCGGTATAGACAGTCGCAATTTTGCGCAGCAGCCAGATATTAGACAGCTTTGCTGTGGCACCGAGCAAACCTAAGACCATGCCGATGATCAGACTGGTCATGGCAAGCTGTATGGTGACGGTAGCGCCGCTCAATAAAAGCGCGCCAAATCCTTGTAAGTCAAACACGATTATCCACTCAGTCTCTTTATATTAGCAAATTGCAAAATATGAGTTAAAAAAATCAGCATCAATAGCTGAATACAGTTAATAAACGTACTTTAGACCCAAGAAATATGAGTCATTTGCGTCATATACTGACGCTAGATTAATACGGTTATTGCCGCGATAATTGACACAGTAGAAATGAGCGCTGATTTTATCATATTCATTCGCCGCTATGTTAATACTGACGTGTAAAAGCATCGCCTAAATAGATATCTATCTCTTTAAAAGGCCGATGATTTAGTTAAATAACAGCAAATCTGTTGGTTAATAATGTCTACAATAATAGCGTGACTGTAAATAAGTACGCAAGAAAAAGGACATCACCATAATGGTGATGTCCTCATGCTTATTAACACAATATTAATGCAGTCGTGAAAACCGTAATACTACTGAGCCTTTACTGTGTAGCACTATCTATAGCTGGTGCTTCTGTTAGTGTCGCACTTGCTGGCACAGCAAAGTATTTTTGATTGATCTTATCATAAGTGCCGTTGGCTTTAATATTGCTCAATGAGGTATTAATTTTTGCTTGTAGAGCTTCATCATTCGGACGGACGGCAATCGCAAAGTTATCATTGATATCAATCTCCGCGCCCTTTAACACATAATTATTACCGGACGTCGAGCTGAGCCATTCAATCGCTGGCAGTTTATCCGATATCATGGCATCGACGCGACCAGCACCCAAATCTAAAAACGCATTACTTAATGTATCATATAGCTTCATATCCGCTTTTGGATAAGTGTTTTCTAGCCACTGTGATGAGATGGTGGAGCGCTGAGCGGCGATAGAGTGGGCATTAATATCAGTCACCTTAGCAGGGTCAAAGGTGCTATCTTTTTTGGCTAAAAACACTAGCGCATTGCTAAAATACGGATCCGTAAAAGCAACTTGTTGAGCGCGCTCAGGGGTGACTGACATCGCAGCGACGATAGCGTCATATTTACCAGCCTTGAGACCGGGGATGATACCGTCCCAATCTTGCGCCACAATCTCACAAGTTACTTGCATATCAGCACAGATAGCATTGGCAATTTCGATATCAAAACCGCCGAGCGTGCCATCTGCATTGGTATAGTTAAAGGGCGCATAAGCACCCTCAGTACCGATACGCAGCACATTACCCTCTGTCGCATCTGCTTTTTTCTCAGCTGTCTCCGCAGTATTATTAGCGTCTGAGTTAGTCCTTTCAGCCCCTTTATCTTGACCGTTACTACAACCGACTAAAGCTAAAAATGCTGCCACTGCTAGCATAGGTTTTGAAAACCGCTGACTGGTCACTGAATTTGAGCCTATGACAAGATAGTTACTCATAATCATCCTTGAGTTTATTACGTCGTGAAATTTTGATAAGTGCTGGCAAATATGCATTCCTCAAAACTTAGGATCAATACATATTTGTCATCACAGGTATTAGTTTGCTGTCGCTTGCTCTTCTTTAGCAATCGCCGTATCAGCATCGACACTAGCTTTATCCATGACTACTACTTCTTTGATATCACTAGTAGCGACTGCTTTTTGAGCAGCAGTGGTTGAGCTAGTACCAAAATAGCTACCCGTGATTTGATCATAAGTGCCATTGTCTTTTAGCTCAGCCAAGGCTTTATTAAATTTGGCAACCAATGGATCGCCTTTACGGAAAGCGATACCCATCGCATCATCATTGGTGCTGATTTCTTGACCTTTGACCTCATAGTCTTTACCAGCTTCTGTTTTTAGCCAGTCAATACCAGTCACTTTATCAGACATCATCGCCCGCACACGACCTGACGTTAGATCCAGATACGCATTGTCTTGGGTATCATAAAGTTTGATATCAGCATCAGCATGTTTATCTTGTAGATATTGCGAGGCAACAGTTGAACGCTGTGAGGCAATTGGCTGACCTTTTAGAGCGTCAACACTAACATCGTCGCCTTTTTTACCGATTAAGATAATGCCGCTATGAAAGTAAGGTTCGCTAAATTCGACCACTTCTTTGCGCTCAGGGGTGATTGACATACCAGCGATGGCAGCATCAAACTTCTGCGCATTTAAGCCTGGAATCAAGCCATCCCAATCCTGGGAGATCACTTCGCATTTGGCTTTCATTTGCGCACATAGTGCGTCAACCAATTCAATCTCATAGCCGATTAACTTGCCATCAGCATCGGTATAACTAAAAGGTTTATAGCTTGATTCCGTCGCGATTTTGATATTTAAAGGCGTATCAGTTGCTGCAGCTGTTTCAGTGCTTTCTGTTGGTGTAGAGCTGTTATTACAGCCAGCTAGCATCAGCATAGCAGCGCTTAGTGGCGCTAACCACAAGGCTTTTTTGGTCATTGACGAGGTCATTGAAATGATCATAGTGGTTATTCCTTAATATATTTACCAGCCGTATATATATCCGCTGCTTAAAACGGATATAAACAATCGACGCTAATGATTACAGATTATTGACCAAAGTTTTGCTGCTCAAGACGGGCAAGCTCACCGTTACTGCGAATTTCATTCAGCGCTTTATTAAAGTCTTCTTTAATGGCATCGCCTTTACGGACAGCAATCGCAATATTGTCATCATTGTCAATCTCATCACCCACGATACCGAAGCCTTCAGGGTTGTCTGCTAACCATGATTTTGCTGATACTTTTTCAGCCAATACAACATCACTACGACCAGACTTCAGGTCCAAATAAGCATTGTCATAATTGTCATAAAGCTTAACGGTATTGCCATCTTTGCCTTCATAATTGTCTTGTAAATAAGCACCTGGTGTCGTTGAACGTTGACCACCAAGCGTCAGATTTTTGATGACTTTAGGATCAAAGCTGCCTTTGGTATCGGTCAGCCAAACCATCGTATTGGCAAAGTAAGGCTCACTAAAATCGACTTTTTCTTGACGTTCAGCGGTAATAGACATACCAGCGATAACCGCATCGTATTTTTGCGCCAATAAACCCGGAATAATACCGTCCCAATCTTGAGCGACAATTTCACATTTGGCTTGCATCTGCTCACATAGAGCATTGGCAACGTCGATATCGAAACCCGCCAAACTGCCATCGGCATTGGTATAGTTAAAAGGAGGGTATGCGCCTTCAGTCGCAATACGAATGGTCTTGCCAGTGGTTCCTGCTGCCGGTGCATCTGCATTGGTATCAGCAGCGTCATTGGCAGGTTGGCTACACGCACCTAACATGAGCGCGGCAGTAACGGTAATCGATGACCATAATAGGCGAGAATTCGACATCATACGTTCCTTAAATTCTGATGGATTTTTAAGATGATTTTTAATCTCTAATTTTTAATACAGCGTTCTGGTATATTTTCTCTGACGTCCCTGCCAGATAAGTCACTCGGATTCAGGCAACTGGATATTCAGGCTGTGAGATGTTTAGGTATATGGATAAGTGCTATGCATACCCGCTCACAAGTCTTTTGATAATACCTGAGTGGAATATCAAAAACAAACGTTTTGCATACCGACTGTGATTATTGAGTAATAAAGGCACGAATAGATTTACTGATGTGCAATCTTAGCGTTTTAAACAATTATTGCTAAGATTGCGATTTTACTAGATTTAAGCAATGGATTAATTTTGACGATGTGAAGCCATAAAGTCTCTAACGCGCTCAGACTTAGGGTTATCAAAGACTTGCTCAGGTGTACCAATCTCTTCAATAACGCCTTGGTGTAAAAACACCACTTTACTAGAAACGTCACGAGCAAAACGCATTTCATGGGTCACAATCAACATCGTGCGTCCCTCTGCGGCTAGCTCTCGCATAACGGCAAGCACTTCATTGACCAGCTCAGGGTCTAAAGCAGAAGTCGGTTCATCAAATAATAATACCTGTGGCTGCATAGCAAGCGCGCGTGCAATAGCAACACGCTGACGCTGACCACCAGACAGATTAGCAGGATAAGCGTCTTTTTTATCAAGCAAACCCACTTTATCAAGCAGCTTCTCAGCATCGCTAATGGCTTGGTCTTTTTTTATTTTTAAGACTTGTATTGGCCCTTCAATGATATTGTCAATAATCGTTTTATGTGGCCATAGGTTGAAATTCTGAAAGACAAAACCCACGCGTGCGCGCAAGTGTTCTAGCTGTTTGATATCAGCCGCTTGCAATTCGCCTGACTTAGCTGGCTTTAGCATCAGCTCATCTTTACCGATAATAATGCGACCTTGATTGGGCTTTTCGAGCAGATTGATACAGCGCAGCAGGGTCGACTTACCTGAGCCAGACGAGCCTAAAATAGAGATAACATCGCCGTCATAGGCAGTTAGAGATACGCCTTTCAGTACGGCCAATGAGCCGAAACTTTTATGGATATCTTGTAAATCTAAAGCGATAGGTCGAGTCGGATTATTTGCAGTATCAAGCATGGTTTAGCAGACTTCCAATAAATATGAATGAAAACATGACGTAAAAAGGTGCTTAGCATTAAAAAGGCGTTTGGCAATAAATTACCTTTATAAAATAAGGCCCATAATATACAGTCAATTATGGGCCTTATTTTATCATCTTAATAGCGTGAGCGCTGTTTTATCTGCCACATTAGTAGCTTGAGACGTGCTCTTCGCTTTCAGTACCGTCCATCATCTCTGCATCATCCGCAGTTGCTACGGCCACATCATCCGTGCTACTGACATCCATATCATTGTCAGCAGATGCTACCGCAACATCGTCAGCACTGCCGGCAGTAGCCATACCCGTTGCTTCATCTTCTACCGCAGTCTGCGCATCGACTGCTGGCGCCGTCTCTACCGGTGGCTCATCTTTCTTACCACAGGCACTTAGCGTCAATGCCGCTGCAACCAATCCAACGCCCAACCAGTTTTTGTACGCGCCAGATTTTTGAATTTGTTGTTGATCAATGGTCATGTTTATTCTCCAATATTTTTATTTACTATCATTAATTTCCACTATGAATAGCTATCATGTAGCCGAGCGAGTTTAAAAATAACGTGTTAAAGCTAAAATGAATCTTTTACTGCTTAGCGCTCACTATACGGACGATTCATAGCGACTACCTTAGTAATTGCGGACTATTTCTGTTAAAAATACGTAACCATCAATCTAATGCCCAATCATGACTATCATATAAAGACAAGTGACTTCTATTCACAAAATCGGCTTTACTATCGAACTAATCTCCTCTATGTTAAATAGCAGAGTGCCATTAGAGCGCTAAAGAACACTGATTGTTTTCTATTTATAACTATAAGGAAGAATATTTATGAGTCAAACCAATACCACAGACGTAACCGCTTATATGCAAAATGTTGGTAAAGAAGCGCGCGCTGCATCCAGAGCACTGGCTGCTGCCAATACGGGTGACAAAAATGCTGCACTGATGGCGATTCACGATGTATTAAAGAACGCTAAGCAAGATATTTTAGCCGCCAATACAGTTGATATGGACAATGGACAAAAGAACGACCTAGATGCTGCGCTGCTTGATCGCTTGGAGTTAAATGACGCCCGCTTTGATGGCATGTTACAAGGTCTAAAAGACGTTGCGGCATTGCCTGACCCTATTGGTGAGGTTACAGACATGACGTATCGTCCGTCGGGTATTCATCTGGGCAAAATGCGCGTGCCACTTGGTGTGGTCGGTATGATTTATGAGTCGCGTCCCAATGTCACTTTGGAAGCAGCCTCGCTCGCACTAAAGTCAGGTAATGCCATCATTTTACGTGGCGGCTCTGAAGCATTTGAGTCCAATCAAGCGATTGCCAAATGTATTTTAGAAGGACTAAAAAACGTTGGTATGTCTGAGTATAGTGTCCAAGTACTAGAGACCACTGACCGTGCTGCCGTCGGTGAGCTTATCACTATGACAGAGTATGTTGATGTTATCGTACCACGCGGCGGTAAAGGGCTGATTGAACGTATCAGCCGCGATGCACGCGTGCCTGTTATTAAGCACTTAGATGGCAACTGTCATACCTTTATCGACAGTGATGCTGATCCTGAGATTGCCATTAACGTGAGTGTCAATGCCAAAACCCATCGCTATGGTACTTGTAATACCATGGAAACCTTGTTGGTCGATGAAGCCATCGCTGATGAGCTGTTACCAAAAATTGCCGAAGCCATCGTCGAAGCCGATAATGCGATGCAACTACGCCTTGATGATAAAGCGCAGGCTATTCTGAACGATAACACTATCCTTAAAGGCCATTTATCAGCCGCCACCGCTGAAGATTGGGATACCGAATATCTCGCCCCTATCCTCGCGATTAAAATATTATCCGGCATTGATGAGGCGATTGAGCATATCAACACCCATGGCAGTCATCATACCGATGTTATCATTACAGATAACTATACCAAGTCACAGCGATTTATCCGCGAAGTCGACTCAGCAAGCGTGATGATTAACGCCTCTAGCCGTTTTGCCGATGGTTTTGAATATGGTCTTGGTGCCGAAATTGGTATCTCAACTGACAAGATTCATGCGCGTGGACCTGTCGGACTTGAAGGCTTAACTTCACAAAAGTGGATTGTTTATGGTCATGGCGAAACGCGTGCCTAATTTATTACGTCTTCACTACAATTTATAATGTCGTCTGCAGTATAATTGTTACAGAACGTCAGCTTAATTGCTGGCGTTTTTTTATTATTAATAACTATATTATGTATGACATAAAGCCATTATTTTACGTGATAAAAATCTATCGATAGGACGAGGATGCCCATGCAAAGTGGCAAAATTAAGCATTGGAATTCTGATAAAGGCTATGGCTTTATCGATGTCGACAATCAGAGTGAAGATGTGTTTTTTCACATAAAATCCGTGCGAATGGCGCAGCCTATCAGCAAAGGGCAACGTGTCTATTTTAATAGTGAACGCAATGACAAAAACCAATTGCGCGCCACCGAAGTCACATCGGATGAATTGAGTATTTTAGAGACGCCAGCGTCCAATTCAGTGGCAAATTCAATGCATCGCAGCTCAGATAATGTTAGTCAGAAAAACAATCAAAACCACATTAGCAAAAATAATCGTAGCAGCCAGAATAAGAAAAGCAGCTTCTCTACCCTATTCAGTTTGATTGCCATTATCGCTGTTGCGGTCTATTTCTTTGCTGATTTGAAATCCAGTTTTTTTGCCGATAGCGCGCCATCTATTACTCTATCGCAAAATCATATTGAATCTGCCAGTAATTCAAATGCAGCGGCTATCACTGGTGATGCGCAAATAGATCAGACGCTTGTGCTTATCAAGCAAGGTGGACCCTTTCCTTATCCTAACAAAGACGGAACCACTTTCTATAATCGCGAAGGCAAGTTACCGGCGCAGTCGCAAGGCTACTATCGCGAATATACTGTACCCACACCTGCCGTTTCGCATCGCGGCGCACGGCGTATTGTCACTGGTGGTCACCCACCAACCATTTATTATTTAACCCTTGATCATTACGACAGCTTTCAAAAACTGGAGGTGAAATAACATGCCTCAAGCTATTTACTATGTAAATCAAAGCAGCATTGATCAAAACCTTGTTAAAGGTAAAAGCAGCAGAACGTTTGCTACTATTCCTGAACAAGCAATCGCTATACCTATAGAAGAGCGATTAGATAAAGAAACACTCTTAAGTAGCTTAGCGAAAGCCTGCGATTTCCCAAGTTGGTTTGGTCATAACTGGGATGCAGCGTGGGACTGCTTAACAGACAGTGATATAGAGCATTTGGTACTTGATTTAACAGCGGTTAAAAATATTAACACCGAAGATTTTAATGTCTTCAAAAGTATTATAGAAGATGCTTTTAAAGAATTTGGCAAACCACAGCTGTGGATTGTCGTGGCGTCTGATGATTTGTCTTAGTCGCTAGTAAGAGAAGAATCTAAATTCGAGATAAAAACAGATTTATCCCGAATTCAGGTTAATTTATATTTATAGAAAGGATTAACATATGGAAATCACCCTAAACGGCTATTACACCCTGATATTAGCCACATTAGTACTTTTGCTTGGACGCTTCTTAGTCAAAAGAATTAAGTTTTTAGAAGACTTCAATATTCCAGAACCAGTCGCAGGCGGTTTGGTCGCAGCGATTGTCGTTTATATTCTTAATATTGTTTGGGGCTATAGCTTTAATTTCCATCAAGGACTGCAAACAGCGACCATGCTGATGTTTTTTGCCTCTATCGGGCTTAGCGCTGATTTTGGTCGGTTAAAAGCAGGTGGCTCACCCTTGCTGATTTTCACCATTATCGTGTCTGTTTTTATCATTTTGCAAGACATCCTTGGTGTTGCAATGGCAAGCGCACTTGGGCTTGATCCTTTGCTTGGCTTGGTGACCGGTTCAATCGCTTTGACTGGTGGACATGGTACTGCTGGTGCTTGGGGCATTACTTTGGAGGAGCAGTATGGTGTGGTTGGCGCGACGACGCTGGGTATCGCAGTTGCCACTTATGGTTTAGTAGCAGGTGGTATTATCGGTGGTCCTGTTGCCCGTCGCTTGATTAAAAAGCTTGGTCTCAAGCCTACAGCAGACAATCCAAACCCAAGTGATGTTGAAAAACTGGCAAGTGAGCAGTCGCTCTATAGCACCAAGCACAGCGAAGAGGAAGTTCACAGCAATAAGGAGATGTTTGAAAAACCGGATAATATCCGTCTGATTACGGCATCGTCTACCATTGAATCATTGGCACTGTTTGCCGCAGCATTGGCATTTGCTGATCTCATGACTTTGGTAGCACAGGATACATGGTTTGAGTTACCGACCTTCGTATGGGCATTAGCAGGTGGTGTGATTTTGCGCAATACCTTAACCATGGTATTTAACTTTGATATGTTTGACCGTGCGATTGACGTCATCGGTAACGCTTCTTTGAGTCTTTTCTTAGCGATGGCATTATTGTCATTAAAGCTGTGGCAATTGACAGATTTGGCAGGTCCGGTATTGATCATCTTATTGTCACAAACTGTTCTAATGATTGGCTATGCTTACTTTGTGACCTTCAAACTCATGGGCAAAGACTATGATGCAGCTGTCTTGTCAGCAGGACACTGTGGTTTCGGTATGGGTGCAACTCCTACAGCCATTGCCAATATGCAGGCGGTCACCGATCGTTACCTACCATCACATAAGGCATTTTTAATTGTACCTATGGTTGGTGCATTCTTCGTTGATATCGTTAACGCGACGATCTTGCAGATATTCACCAAATTGCCATTTATGTGATTTGATGAAATAAAAAGCTGATTCATATACTCACAAAAAAACCGCCTAGCAAAAGCTAAGCGGTTTTTTTATTTCTGACTTATAAAACCAATTAATTAGAAATTACTGGTTTTTAGCATAGACAGGAAGCTCTTTACAGATCGCTTCTACTTTGCCACGTACTTCAGCAGTCACTGCTTCATCGCCACGGCTGTCAAGAACATCACAAATCCAACCTGCCAAATCACCTGCTTGTGCTTCGTTGAAGCCGCGAGTGGTAATCGCTGGTGTACCAATACGGATACCAGAAGTCACAAACGGAGATTTTGGATCGTTTGGTACGGCGTTTTTATTGACCGTAATGTGTGCGTCACCCAACCATTTATCCGCTTCTTTACCGGTCATCTCTTGCTTAACTAAGCTGATAAGCATCAGATGGTTTTCAGTGCCACCAGAGATAATTTCGTAGCCGCGATCTTGAATGACTTTCGCCATGGCTTGAGCGTTTTTAACCACTTGCTGCTGATAGGTTTTGAAGTTCTCTTCTAATGCTTCTTTAAAGCAAACTGCTTTTGCCGCGATGACATGCATCAACGGGCCACCTTGGTTACCTGGGAATACGGCAGAATTGAGCTTTTTAGCAAGTACTTCATCACGAGCAAGAATCATACCTGAACGTGGGCCACGTAAGGTTTTGTGCGTAGTCGTGGTCACTACATCAGCAAATGGTACTGGGCTTGGGTAAACGCCGCCAGCGATAAGACCAGCAACGTGAGCCATATCGACTAGTAAGTAAGCGCCTACTTCGTCAGCGATTTCACGGAAACGCGCCCAATCAACTACTTGTGAATACGCTGAAAAACCAGCGATGATCATTTTAGGCTTATGCTCTTTTGCCAAGCTCTCAACTTGGTCATAATCGATAAGACCAGTGCCTTCGACCAAACCATACTGTACTGCATTGTAGTTTAGACCTGAGAAGTTGATATGTGCGCCATGCGTTAAGTGACCACCAGCATCTAAACTCATGCCAAGCACAGTATCATTGGCTTCAAGCAATGCTAAAAAGACAGCAGAGTTTGCTTGGCTACCAGAGTGTGGCTGTACGTTCACATATTCTGCACCAAACAATTCTTTTGCACGGTCAATAGCTAGTTGCTCAACGACGTCAACATGCTCACAACCACCGTAATAGCGCTTACCAGGATAGCCTTCAGCGTATTTGTTGGTCAAATCAGTACCCTGCGCTTCCATCACTGCTTGTGAGCAGTAGTTTTCTGAAGCGATAAGCTCAATATGGTTCTCTTGACGAACGCTTTCAGCAGCCATAGCTTCAGCAAGTACTGGATCAAAATCTTTGATAGAGATATCTTTAAACATAGTAAAGTCCTAAGTGGTGACGTTTATTAGTAATAACGGTCGTTGAAAGAAGCGAGTAGCAAAAGAAGTTTGAACTAGGCAAGCAAAAGGCATGAGCTTATCATTAGCTTGCAGTTTTAAGGATAAATTCGATACTCTTTTGCATCGATATTCTCGCTAAAGTTTAAGTGTAACATGAAACTTTATGTTGCGAGCGCAAAAAAATATCAGCTTATTTTGAGTAGACGACAGGGCAAAATTCTCTATATTTAAATCTATTTTTTTCAGTAACTTATCAATATATCATCTAAATAGAAGCAGTAAATTCATTAAAATTTATTCACTAAAAACTTATCTGAATAATAAAGTGGAAAATAGTTGGCTAATTAATTGGTTGTTTTAATTTTCTGATGAAGTACTTAAATATCCAATTGTTTTTCACAGAACCGTGGCAAAAAGGTCTCACTAATAAGTAAAGAACGACCATGCCAATCATAAAGCGTCTGCCGTTGCCAGCCATCTGCCGTATGTTTGATAGAGCGCTGATTGGGCAAGGTACGACTGCGATTAAACAATACATAGCCTATGGGTGTGCTTTTTAATTGCTGTAGACGTCTGGCACTGCCTTTTAGACTTGATAACGGAAACAGGCTTTGCGCCTGTACCCATGGTAGCTCGTCATTACCGTATAGATATACCTCACGGACCCATGCCAGCCGTGGATGACTAAGCGCTGCCCCTTTGATACCCAATTGTTTTTTTTGTGCTAAAGACAATAACCGATAGCCCTCAAATCTGCGTTCTACGAGTAATGGCCGCCCAGCTTTTACCTCTAGCAAGGCAGTAAGAGAGCCTTCGATATTTAGCCAAGGTAATAGCTCAGTTGGAGGTAATGAATTGGTTATGCAAGAAAGATGAGAGATCATAGTTTACGGCTAATGTGTACTTTATTAAGTAGAATATGGTTAAAAGATAAGGTTATTCATTGTTATCAAACATTGGCATATTATCAATATTAAACGGCAAAGCTTCAAACGCTTGCTCTCGATATTGCGACATATGTAGCCGATCTTTGCGGCAAAAATCAGCAATCGCTGGCACAAAACGCGCATCATAAATACGGTGCAGTGAGTGGGTAGCTGTTGGAACAAAGCCACGAATCAGCTTATGCTCGCCTTGCGTTCCTGGGTCGAAATAATGCAAGCCTTGCTCGATGGCAAACTCAATACCTTGATAATAGCACAGCTCAAAATGCAAGCTATCATACTTACCAAGCGCTCCCCAATAACGACCGTACAAAGTTGCCGTTTTATTGTCAGGCTTATCGTATAAAAACAGACTGCTCGCGATAATCTCACCGTTGGCATCAAGTGCTTGTGCGAGCATTAAATGCTCAGCCATATGTTGCGCTAATGCTTTAAAAAAATCCATGGTCAAATAAGGCTGCTGCCCACGTACCGCATAAGTCATTACATAACAATGATAAAAAGTCTTCCAGTCGGACTCGGTAATGTCATCACCGCATTTTCGCTGGCACGTAATACCTTGCTCAGCAACTTTTCTGCGCTCAGCCCGAATGGTTTTACGTTTTTTGGCTTTGAGCGTAGTCAAAAATGCTTCAAAATCTGTAAATGGCTGTTCATCTTGAGTTAGATTTTTATTTTGCCATAAAAATTGGCAACCTTGACGCTCAAGTATCGGTAGCTCAATCGGTTTTGCCGCTACACCATTTGCTTGGGTTTTAAGCGCCATTTCTATATCAATATCAGTCGGCAGCGATGCGTTAGCGATAGCAGCCATCTCAGGCGTGACAAATAGCCCATGCCAGCCAGAGGCATCTACTTGCTGCGCAATATCATCCACCCCTGCAATAACGGTCTTTATAATGTCAGCATCGAGCGTCTCACCTGCTGCCAGCCATAAGCGCTGCCCAGTAATAGGCGTATAAGGGGCGCTAGTTACCAAACGCGGATAATAGTCGAGACCATGCTGCGCATAAGCTTGCGCCCATGAATGGTCAAATACAAATTCCCCTTGGTGATGACCTTTAATAAATACGGGCATCACGGCAACCGGCTGCTTCACCTTTATAGAAGCTTCTACAGAAGACAAATTTTGCTGTACTACAAAATCATCATCGGCATCTACACGGTGCACCAATATATAAATAGGTAACCAGCCAGCCTCTTCGCCAATCGCGCCAGTGTCACTAAGCGCTTGCCAAAAGGCAAATGACATAAAAGGGGTGTCTGGCGTTTGCCAATTGCCAAGGCTTTGCCAACTGGTATCGTTCAGTAACGCATATTGTAAATTCATAATCAGTACACTGTTTATTTTGATGACTTTTCTTGATCATATAGCCTATCAACTTGGCATTTTTTTGCTGTCACAATTTGCAAGAATTTTATATAACCGTTATAGGATTATTGATACCATTTAAGAAATGATGCCGTACTAGTGTGATAGAAACAAAACTTTGATGCCATACGTAATAAAAACTGCCATTAAAAACAGGCAAATTACATGGAAAAGATGATATCAATCTTGATGACTGATAGAATAAGAGTATTATTAGCTTAATATAATTCATATAGATGAGATATGAGCGAAATAGTATACTTAGTTCAACATACGAGATTGACATCATATCGGATTTATAGTGGATGAACTATAATATATCGACTTTCATGTATCGTCAGGCAGTGTTACCCAATCGTTCAACCCCTCTTTTGGCGGTAAGTTTGTCATAAAGGTTAAAACAGCTTCCAAAAGATAGTTTTGCAAAATAAGGTCAACAAGCAGTCTCAAAACTATTTAAATGCGTCAAACTGTTTAAATATATTTTTGTATGATTGCAAAAGTGACACTTGATGTGCTTAATTTAGCGCCATCACTCATTATGGTATGAAGGCTATATAAAGCGATTAAATAAGATCCAAGCCTTACTCCCCTTATTAATGACAACATAAAGGAATACTCTACTACAATGTCAAAAATTATTTATACAAAAACCGACGAAGCCCCAGCGCTTGCAACCGTATCATTCTTGCCTATTGTCAAAGCATTTACTCACACAGCAGGCATTGAAGTTGACACCAGTGATATCTCAGTTGCTGCGCGTGTATTGGCTGAATTCCCTGAGTTTTTAAGTGAAGAGCAACGCGTTCCTGATAACTTAGCTGAGCTAGGTCGTCTGACACAAGATCCAAACACCAACATCATTAAACTGCCAAATATCAGTGCTTCTGTTCAACAGTTGAAAGCAGCTATTAAAGAGCTACAAGGTAAAGGCTACGCTATTCCTGATTTTCCAGATGACCCAAAAACTGACGAAGAAAAATCGATTCGTCTGCGTTATGGCAAAAGTCTAGGCAGCTCGGTAAACCCTGTACTTCGTGAAGGTAACTCAGATCGCCGCGCACCAAAAGCGGTCAAAAACTACGCACGCAAACATCCGCATTCTATGGGTGAATGGAAACAATGGTCACAAACGCATGTATCACATATGCACAGCGGCGACTTCTATGATGGCGAGCAATCTATCACTTTAGATAAAGCGCGTACTGTACGTATGGAACGCTTAGCGGACGATGGCACTGTAAATGTATTCAAAACAGGCATCGCTTTGCTTGATAAAGAAGTCATCGATCTTATGTTTATGAGCAAAAAATCACTGCTTGATTTTTATGAGCGTGAAATGGAAGACTGCCGTGAAGCTGGTATCTTATTCTCGTTGCACGTAAAAGCGACCATGATGAAAGTATCACACCCTATCGTCTTCGGTCATGCGGTCAGAATCTACTATAAAGATGCTTTCCAAAAGCATGGCGCATTATTTGACGAGCTAGGTGTCAATGTTAATAACGGCATGGCAAGTTTGTATGAAAAAATTGCCGAGTTGCCAGCCAGTTTGCGTGAAGAGATTGAGCGTGATCTACATGCTTGCCAAGTCCACCGCCCACGTTTGGCGATGGTTGATTCATCAAAAGGCATCACCAACTTCCATTCGCCAAGTGACATCATCGTTGATGCATCCATGCCAGCTATGATTCGTAACGGCGGAAAAATGTGGGGTGCTGATGGTAAACTATATGACTGTAAAGCTGTCATGCCAGAATCTACCTTTGCCCGCATTTATCAAGAAATGATCAATTTCTGCAAATGGCATGGCAACTTTGATCCAACAACGATGGGTACAGTACCTAACGTCGGTCTAATGGCTCAAAAAGCGGAAGAATATGGCTCACACGACAAGACTTTTGAAGCGAGCGATAACGGTATTGCTCGTATTGTTGACGAAGAAACAAATGAAATCTTGCTTGAGCAGCGTGTTGAAAAAGGTGATATCTGGCGCATGTGTCAGGTTAAAGATGAGCCTATCCAAGATTGGGTCAAGCTTGCAGTACGCCGTGCACGCGAATCGAATACACCAGTTATCTTTTGGTTAGACCCGTATCGTCCACACGAAAACGAGCTGATCAAAAAGGTAAAAATGTATTTAAAAGATCATGATACCACTGGTCTACATATCGAAACCATGTCACAAGTTCGTGCCATGCGTTATACCTTAGAGCGCGTTGCTCGTGGTCTTGATACGATTTCTGCTACTGGTAATATCTTACGTGATTATCTCACTGACTTATTCCCGATTTTAGAATTGGGCACCAGTGCTAAGATGTTGTCAGTGGTTCCATTAATGAAGGGCGGCGGTTTGTTTGAAACAGGCGCTGGCGGTTCAGCACCAAAGCATGTACAACAATTGGTTGAAGAAAACCACTTACGTTGGGATTCTTTGGGTGAGTTCTTGGCATTGACTGTGTCGCTAGAGCATTTAGCACAGAATGACAACAACCCTAAAGCTCAGGTATTGGCTGATACCTTAGATAGAGCAACTGAAAAGCTGTTATTGAATGACAAGTCTCCATCACGCAAAACTGGTGAGCTTGACAATCGTGGCAGTCACTTCTATCTTGCGATGTATTGGGCACAAGAGCTTGCCGCTCAAGAGCAAGACGGCGAGCTAAAAGCACAATTTACCGCACTTGCGCAGAATCTTGAGAGCAATGAAGCAGCTATTATCAAAGAGCTAAATGATGCTCAAGGTAAGCCTATGGATCTTAAAGGCTATTACCTAGCGGATGAAGCATTGGCTGAGCAAGCAATGCGTCCTAGCACTTTGTTCAATAACGCCATTGCTTCATTATAATTAACCCATCTTATAAAAGTTAATTTATAGAAGTGACATTAGCGTAAAAAAAACACCCCAAATATCTTAGATTTTGGGGTGTTTTTTTGTCTTTTATTAATGAGTGATTTTTATGTCAGAGACTATTTACAAGACATTGTGTAAAAGACATCATTTTCTTACGCATTCATATGTTTGATGATTGCTTTACCAAACTCAGAGGTACTCAGTAAGGTGGCATCCGGCATCAAGCGTTCAAAATCGTAGGTCACGGTCTTATTTTTGATAGCACCTTGGATACCTTCGATGACCAAGTCAGCGGCCTTTGTCCAGCCCATATCACGTAACATCATCTCAGCTGACAAAATAAGCGAACCCGGATTGACTTTGTTTTGTCCGGCGTACTTTGGAGCTGTACCATGGGTTGCCTCATATACGGCAATAGCAACTCCTTTATTAGCACCCGGAGCAATACCGATACCACCGACTTGCGCGGCTAACGCGTCAGAGATGTAGTCGCCGTTTAGGTTTAATGTCGCAATCACTGAGTAGTCAGCTGGACGCATCAGGATTTGCTGCAAAAACGCATCCGCAATCACATCTTTAATCACAATCTTATGACCCGTCTTAGGATTTGTTATCGTCATCCAAGGGCCACCATCTAGTAATTGAGCACCAAAGCACTCAGTAGCAACTTCATATCCCCACTCTTTAAAAGCGCCTTCAGTGAACTTCATAATATTGCCTTTATGCACAAGCGTCACATTGGGCAAGTCATTGTCGATGGCGTGCTGAATCGCTTTACAAATCAAACGCTGTGAGCCCTCTTTTGATACTGGCTTGATACCAATGCCACAATCTTCTGAAAAGCGAATCTGTGTCACGCCCATCTCTTCTTTTAAAAACTTAATGACTTTTTTGGCATCCTCACTGCCTGCTTTCCACTCGATACCGGCATAGATATCTTCTGAGTTTTCGCGGAAAATAATCATATCAGTCAACTCAGGATGTTGGACAGGACTTGGAACGCCTTCGAACCAACGTACAGGACGCTGACAAACGTACAAATCAAGCTCTTGTCGCATTGCCACGTTCAGCGAGCGCATACCACCGCCAACTGGCGTGGTCAGCGGACCTTTTATACTGATGACATAATCACACAACACATCAAGCGTCTCTTCTGGCATAAATTCGCCGTCATAAATTTTAGAGGCTTTTTCACCGCAATAGGTCTCCATCCAAACGATGGACTTTTTGCCTTTATAAGCTTTTTCAACTGCCGCATCAATCACTTCAATCATGACAGGTGTGATATCAACGCCGATGCCATCGCCTTCGATAAAGGGAATGATCGGATGATTTGGAATATTGAAGGATAAATCAGCATTTACGGTTATTTTTTCGCCGTTTATTGGTACGATAACCTTGTTATATGACATGAGGTGATACTCCTTGATATGTATTATGTGTTTTAAGCGTCCTTGGCATTCTGTTATGCTAGCTGTTTTATCATGGTGATGACAGCATTATAAATGTTTGTACAATACGATAAACTTAAGGTAAAACATGCCTCTACCTTTAGGCTTTACTCGTATATTAATTCTTATAGTATATGTCCTGCTATCCGCCATTTTATTTTTGGGAAACGCTATTTTATGTCCAGCTCTAGCCTGATTTTGTTTAATAAGCCTTACGGAGTACAAAGTCAATTCCGTGATGAAAGCAATAATGACCATACTACTCTATCAGAATATTTTACGGACAAGTCACTCCGTATCGCTGGTCGACTTGATGCTACCTCAGAGGGGCTACTGATTTTGACCAGTGATGGACGCATTAATAAAGCCATCACGCAGCCACCATCTGCAAAGGGTTTTGCGCAAAACAAACAAAAACAAGGTAAGACTTACTTGGTGCAAGTAGAAGGCATGGTCACTTCTGTCCAATTAAAGGCGCTGGCGTCAGGCGTGGTCTTGAAAGACGGTAAGACATTGCCTGCCTCTGCAGTATTGGTGGATGAAGTCGACTTGCCGATTACATTATGGGAGCGTGAGCCGCCTATTCGTGAGCGTAAAAATATCCCAACGTCATGGTTGATGCTGACTATTTATGAAGGCAAAAATCGCCAAGTGAGGCGTATGACTGCGCATGTAGGGCTGCCTTGCTTACGCTTGATACGCTGGTCAGTGGCAGGATTTGAGCTTGGAGAGTTGGGCGTTGGTGAGTTTGTACGCATTCATTTAAATAGTGAGCAATGCCGAAAACTTGGCGTCATAGGTTAGCTATAATAATACCTGAGTAAAGCTGTACTTAAGATAGCTTTTTTATTTAAGATCACTATATTACGACATCTTAAACATAGCGTCTCGAAAGAGTAAGATTTATCTGTTAACATTTAGCTATGTGCTCTATATGATTCATATGCTTTTTTGCTAAGCTTCTTGTTCAATTTATGGTAAGGATATGTCATGACTGCTTTTCATCGTTTTGCCTTGTTTGCTACTGGCGTGTCTGCTACGCTATTAATAAGTGCTTGCCAGCCAGCATCAGATGATGTTGAGGTGAATGCAGTGCAAGACGATGCACCGGTCGTAGCAGAGCAAGTTGACAACCATGAAGATATGGATGCTCACGATATGATGACTGCTGATACTACGCCAGATGAGATGCCAATGACGGACATATTTAAAGACTATACGAAGTCTATGACTGATATGCATAATGAGATGATGGTAGGTATGGCTTATAATGATCCTGATACAGCCTTTGCAAAAAGTATGCTTGGGCATCATCATGGTGCAGTAGATATGGCAAAGATTGAGCTTAAATACGGTACTGATGAGACGATGCGTAAGCTGGCAAAAGACATCATTGACTCACAGCAGCTTGAGATTGATATTATAAATAAATGGCTTGCTAGCCACCCTGATGCGCCCAAGCCGAAGCCCGATACCCAAGCAATGCAACAAGCTTATACGGTAGGCATGCAAGCCATGCATGACAACATGATGACTGGCATCGCAAACCCTGTGCCAGACATGGCATTTGCAAGTGGTATGCTGCCTCATCATCGCGGCGCGGTAGATATGGCAATGATACAGCTCCAATATGGTGCTGATAAAGAAATGCGTAAATTGGCACAAGACATCATTGATGCCCAGCAGCCTGAAATTATATGGTTACAAGAGTGGATTGCAAAAACCACAAAACCTAATGCTTAAATTTTAAGCGTATAACATAAAGCCCATACTAAGCATCATTGTTTAGTATGGGCTTTTTAATAGCTGCTAATTTTATAGTAGCCACTATCTTTGTAGAGCACTCAACTACGTGTGATAGCCAAATCACTATGACTGGGCACCCTTCATCACATCTAACCAAGCACTTTCTGTTTTTAATTCATTTATCTTATTTTCATCATCTGTATTAGCCTTTGCTAAACGCAAGCTAATACTATGTGGAAAGACTTTATCTAAACCATCACACTCATCTGTATCGATTTTCGGTACAACCTTAACCGTCATCAGCTCATCACGGCGAAACAAATGGCATTCAATGTCGTGTGATGCATCATTGAATAGCGCTAGTTGTTTGTTATCTGCTTTGATACCATCAATTGCGATAATAACATCATGTGCTGAGAGTCCAGCTTTTGCCGCGGCGCTCGCGCGCGCTACCTTACTGACCTTGAGTCCCATTGGCGTTTCAGTACATCTCATACCCCACGGTACATGTTTATCAGCGGTCTCTTTGGTATTACTATGTAACTGAATACCGTTAGCGGCTAACAACGGTTTCAGAGGCAACTCTTTAACACCATTAACATAGCAGCGCTCAAACTCTTCCCAATCCGCTACTGGCATAAACTGCCCAATGACAGTCCCCATATCGGCACTACTAATCCCGACGCGCTGATTGTCATTTTGCTTCGCTTGTTTATAAAAAGCTTTGACCACATCAAATAAACGATAATGTCCCGCGCTTTTTTCTAGTAGCGTTAAATCAAGACATAACGCCACTAAAGCTCCTTTATTGTAGTAACTGATACCCGCATTGCCAGTATTTTCATCGTTGCGATACAGCTTAATCCACGCATCAAAGCTCGATTCTGCCACACTTTGCTGTGCGCGACCCGGCGTTTGGTGATAGCGATTAATTTGTTCTGCCAATAACTTTAGATAGCTTGCCTTATCAATAACCCCTGAGGCTTGCAGCATAAAATCGTCGATATAGGAGGTAAAGCCTTCAAATACCCATAGCAAAGGTGTAAAAGCTTCGCAGCGTAAATCCACATCTAGCATCACATCGGGACGAACTGTCTTGACCCACCACGCATGAAAATACTCATGACTACACAAGCCTAAAAATCGTTGGTAATCGCTACTTGGTAGTGCTGGCTCATTGATACGAGGTAAATCACGGCGTGGGATAATCAAACTGGTCGAATTGATGTGCTCCAAGCCGCCATAATCTTGCCCACTAGCATAAGTCATAAAAGTATAATCATTAAATGGCGCGTCACCCAACCAATTGAGATACATCTGGCAGATCCGAGTTAGGTCTTGCTGCAATCGTCCCATATTGGCATTATGCTTACCTGCGAGGAAAAATTGATGGCTCAGCGTCTGATGCTGATTATCTTGAATGATAAAATCAAATTTCTCTTGTATCGCAATCTCAAACGGATAATCAATCAGTTCGTGATAGCTGTCCGCTTGCACACCATATAAATATTGCTGATCGCTTTGTAAATGTGTGGCTTTAAGTCCACACGCTAGTAATACTTGATCTTTATTTTTATCAATAAAAAAGGCTTCGGGTACCATCAAGCTAACTTGGATTGGTGATTGCTCTTGCCCAGCAACTGCCAATGCCAGTGAGGTAAAATTGCCGTACAAGCGCTGCTGATCGACATAAGCCGTGCGTACCGATAAATCATAACAATATACTTCGTAATATACACTTATCGTTTGCCCTGCTTTTGCATGTGGCAATTGCCATGTGTGCTTATCAGTTTTTTGCGCGCGATAACACTTAGGATTTTTATTATTCGCAATCTGGTTATCCGATAACTCTTTATCCAATATCTCGTAATGTACAGCGGTGATATTTCGAGCAAATTCACGCATCAAATAACTACCCGGTATCCATGCTGGTAGCCATAAGCTTGGCGCGTCTGTATCTGTTGTAAACCTAAGCGTGACATCAACCAGATGCTCTAAAAAACGCTCAAAGTCGAATTGGTAGTTAATATTAGATGGCTGATTATCGGCAGCATGAGAGAGTGAAGTCATATTTTTTTATCCTTATAATTATTGCTATGGTAGAAGTCATTGCTCAAAAACGCAACTGGCGAACCTAAAACCAGCAACGCAGTATTTGGTTAATATGCTAAAAACATGGATTATTCTGCTCAATTACACGATTAATTGGCATTTTTTGTTGTTTTAACCTTGAAAGTGATGGGAGTTATCGCAATTAAAGAGGCTAACTGCTAAAGTTACCCTAATAAACTGATGATAATTAACTGATGACGTGGCTATTTGGCTGGCTGATTGGCTTTTTTAGGTTTATTGCAACCGTATTTAATTTTTAATATCAACATATTTAGGATAATTTATGACTACTATCGCAAAAGACACTGCCGTCAAGTTCAACTACACGCTAAAAGACGACGAAGGTAATATCCTTGACCAATCTCCAGAAGGTCAACCACTTGCTTATTTGCATGGTCACAGTAATATCATCCCAGGTCTAGAGCAACAACTAGAAGGTAAATCTGCTGGCGAAAGAGTTAATGCTGTTGTTGAGCCTGCTGATGGTTACGGCGAATACCAAGAACAAGCGGTACAACATGTACCACGTGACAACTTCCAAGGCGTTGAAGATATCCAGCCTGGTATGCAGTTTCAGTCAGAAGCTGGTGGTCAAGTGATGCTAGTTACTGTGACTGCCGTCAGTGACAAAGAAGTGACTGTTGATGCAAACCATCCACTAGCTGGCAAGCGTTTGACTTTTGATGTTGAAATCCAAGAAGTACGTGCTGCTACTGAAGATGAACTAAACCACGGTCATGTACATGGCGCAGGTGGCGTTGAACACTAATCTCTTATAGATTATTGTGCTAGATGCATAAGCAATGAGTGATGAAGCCCATCCTTTGTTGCAAGGGGTCAGTAGATTTTTCTATTGACCCTTTTTTATGAGCAAATTCAAAGGTTTTTATTTGCACTTACTTGAAATTAAGACCTTTAAAATATCACGAAGCCCAGACGTAACAAAGCCGCATAATGACTAGCATTATGCGGCTTTTATTACCAACCATCCATGTTACTGTCATTCAATACTTAATCCCGAAGTATTTTATAACGGTCGGGCATCCAGCCCTATCATCCCTAATCAGCAAACTACCTATCCCTTATGCGACTTTCCAGATACCAATCCCTAGTACCTCTGAACCTTTCAGTTCAATCGTGCCGTAGATGTATAATCGCAGATTGACCCATACTAAGTAAGAGGTCTAAACGTCAATCCTTGTAAGCATATGCTTACGTGTATTTTTCGTAGAGTTTGGGCAGCTGAATAGATAATAGTTTACAATAATTTTTATAGCTTTTCTTCAGGACTGCTCAGCTTTGTTGGCTCAGCACTGAGCATAATATAAGCCGCTTCATTAATGAAAGCTTCATCTTCTAGTAGCTCTGGACGTTCAGCAGCCTTCATCTGACTGCGCTCTTCAAACTTTGCATCCATTGCCGCTTGATAAGTATTCCAGTTGGCATAAGGACGCTCACCAGTTGCAATCTGACGCTTGTTCTCAGCCTCTAGGGAGCGTTTTTCTATTAGCTGCATTTTGGCACGGCGTTTATTGATATCGAGCGCAACTGGTTTTTTCTCATCTTCCATATTACGGATATCATTGAGCGTTGATAAATAAACGAACTGCGGATTTTTTTGTTGGCGGATTTTCGACTGTTGGTTTAGCGTCGCCAAGGTATTCGACGTGAAGTTACCTTCAGGCTTATACGGTGCAGTCTTAATTGTATCCCAAGGCAGCGCCTTTTTCTGTGCGCGCTCGCCAAAGGTTGCATCGTCATAGATGTTGACCAATTCAATATCAGGGACCACGCCTTTATTCTGCGTACTACCACCGGTGATACGATAGAATTTACGCTGCGTTAATGTCGCAGAACCAAGCGCCAAGCTGTCTAATTGGATTTGCGCTGAGCCTTTACCTGTTGTAGTACTACCGACTATCAAGCCACGTCCATAGTCTTGGATAGCGGCAGCAAAAATCTCACTTGCTGACGCAGATGCAAGATTGGTCAAAACGACTACCTTACCATCATATAGCTGCTCACCACCGTCATCATCACGGTAGACTTGAATATTGCCACGATTATCACGAATCTGTACTAGCGGACCACTCTTAATAAAGAAGCCAAGCATCTTGGCAACTTCATCTAGTGAGCCACCTGGATTATTGCGCAAATCAACGACCAAGCCATCGATATTCTTTTTATTTAACTCTTTCAATGCTTTTTCGGTATCGATACTGACACTACGATAATCCTCACCATTACGGCGGGCTCGGTAGTTCAAATAAAAGCTTGGTATTTCAAGAACACCGATACGTTTCGGAGTTTTATCGATATTTGGACGCTGAACTTCAACAACACGCTGAGTGACGCCTGATTCTTCTTGTGCAATAATATCTCGAACCACGGTTACATTACGGGCGCTGGCATCAGGGGTATTAGGCTGACGAACTTTAATCGTCACCGATGTACCGCGCTTACCACGAATCAGACTGACGATTTCTCGCGTTGACCAACCAACCACATCGGTCATGGTCTCGCCGTCTTTGGCAATACCAATAATTAAATCGTTGGGCTTAATTTGACCGGATTTTGCTGCCGGACCGCCATCGACTAAGGTAACAATACGGGTATAGTCTGGGTTTTTGCGGTCAGGGCGGATAGATACCCCAATCCCTTCTAACTGTAGGCTAGATTGTATTTGCAGCTCATTGGCTTGAATTGGCGCGTAATAATTACTGTGAGGATCGTAGGTCAGCATCGCCGTGTTTAAGATGGTTTCCATAATCTCATCATCTTTGAGACGGGTAAACTGCTCTTGCTGACGAGACAATCGGTTTAGTAAAATCTCACTTGGCGTGCGCTCATCATTACGGACCAAATCTTGACCACGCGTGATATCTGGGTTGTCTAAAAAGACTTTTTCTTTTGCTTTTTCATCTTCCTTACCCAAAGTAATACTCATCAACTGAAACTTTAACTGACTTGCCCAATAGTCGCGCTGCTCTTTTTTGGTTTTAAAATGATTGAGTTTTTCACGGTCAAGGACAATGTTATCCTTGCTGGTCAAATTGATATCCGTTTTTAGCATCTTTTTTGCCATGGCAAAATACTCATTTGAGCGTTTACGATAGCGCTCAAATACTTCTACCCCAGTAGACAAATCACCACGCTTTAAACGCGCACCAAATTCATCGGCATACTTTTTCTTAAACTCATCAACATCAGATTGCAAAAACAACGTATGGTTTGGATCGAGACTATCGATATACATAGACAAAATCTCGCTACCAGTCGCTGTATCCAGTGGCTGATTAAGATAATGACTGCGATCCAGCAATGCCGCTACTTGGCGCGTGGTAACCTGTTGCTCAGGCGTCTGTTTAAAACCTTCGGTATTGGTATCAGCTACTGCAGTGCCGTAGCTCTGGGTAAGAATTAAACCTGCGATGCCCACTGACGCTGCACTGAGTAACCACTGTGCTGGTTGTTTTTTCATCATATCTACCTAATTATTTTAAGTGAAAAGTATGCTCTGTTTTTAGCAAAATCAAAAAATATCTATAAATGGCTGTCCATAAAAGCTAGCTATTTTTACTCTCTTATATTTAACACTAAACCATGCGTTACGCTAGCACTAAAAGCTTATATCTGCATAAGGATTATGTTGGGTTTATCGTTAAAAAACCAATCAATACTAGCATGGGCATGAATATAGCTCTGTCTCAAACTGTATAAACAATCTTACACGCTGCGCGCGCTCATACCAAGTTTCCTACTACATAAACCAAACGTATCCATTTAACGAATATCGGTCAATGTATTAAAATGTCTTCCAATGGATTCCCGTGATACATTATGCTGGACTCGTAATTACTGTCATAATAAGCCCCTGATAGCGATGAATAATAGATGTCATTTCTCATGATTTTTTAGTTTACCGTAGCATATAACAATATATAACCTCATAAGGATCACGCAATGTATGGCGTTTTAATGATTGATATCGATAGTACCGCGCTGACGGCTGAAGATGTCAGCTTAATTAGACAAGCACAAGTTGGTGGGGTCATATTATTCGCCAGAAACGTCACCGATGCCGCCCAAGTGCGCGCGCTGTGTGACGATATACGTTGTCACAATGCTGACATTCTGATTGGGGTCGATCAAGAAGGCGGACGCGTTGCCAGATTGCGTAACGGTTTTACGCCACTGCCAGCAATGGGAAGACTTGGTGAATTATTTAACCAAGACCCCAATCGCGCTCTAGACTGTGCATATGATTGTGGTTATTTGATGGCATCAGAAGTATTAGCAGCGGGCATTGATTTAAGCTTTGCACCGGTGCTCGATAGAGATGGTATCAGCCAAGTTATCGGTGATCGCAGCTTCCACCATGAGCCGCAAGCTATCACTGCTTTGGCAGCACAATTTATGCGCGGTATGAAAGCCGCTGGGATGGCAACGACGGGCAAGCATTTCCCTGGTCACGGTGCAATAGCCCCCGACTCGCATGTTGCTGAAGCCATCGATGATCGTAGCTTAGATGAGATTATGAACAGTGATATGCAGCCATTTGCGCAAACGTTGCCTTGGCTTGATGCTTTGATGCCAGCACATGTGATTTTTTCGCAAGTAGATAATAAACCAGCGGGTTTTTCTAAGATTTGGCTCAAAGACATTATTCGTGAGCAGCTAAATTTTGACGGGGTATTGTTTTCTGATGACTTGTCTATGGCAGGGGCAAAAGCTGCGGGTGATGTCAGTGCGCGCGTCAAAGCAGCGATCGAAGCTGGCTGCGATATTGCTTTGGTTTGTAATGATCGCGTCGCGGCTCATGAAGCAGCAAAAGCGGCGCAAGAGCTGCCCTATCCCAATCAAAAACGCATCAAAACCATGTGTGGACAGATACCCGCTTGGCAAGGCGACCTTGAATCGACTTGTCAGCAGTTTGACTATTGGCAACAAGCAAAAGAAAATATCTCGCAGACGTTCTTTCCTACTGCATTAGACTCTAAGGCATCCGCTAATCTTGAGCTAAGAGACCCAACAAGTTACATCTAATAAGTGGCAATCAAGTTAATTTAATATAGAAGAATATACAGAACAAAAACCGCACCTTGATTAAGATGCGGTTTTTCTAATTTATAGTTTAATTCAATGTATCTTAACGCTTCGCTTAATTGGTTGCAGCTGGATCCAATGCTGTACCACGGCTAGCATCATCAGCATCTGGCATTAAATCATCGTTGTCGCTGTCTAATGGATTTAGGTCTGGATCAAGCGCATCACTATTAATCGCTAAGCCATCATTGGCCGTAGCCGTTTCGTCATAGACCACAAACTCGATACGGCGGTTACGGAAACGACCTTGGTCTGTCGTATTGTCCGCTATAGGATCGGTCTCACCCATACCTTTGGTCATAAGCTTGCTGGGATCAACACCTTGCGCGACCAAATACGCCTTCATAGCCTGCGCACGCTCTTCTGATAGCTTTAGATTATAAGCAGCATCTGCTGTTTTGTCAGTGTGACCAATAATCATCAGTGTCATATTGGGCACTTGCTCCATTAGCTTCACAGCGCGATCTAATAGCGCTTTATTGGCGTCAGGAATCACCGCTTTATCTACTTCGAAATTGACCACTTGTAGACTTAAGGCGCGCGCGACATCACGAGGATCGGGGTTCTGACCCAAGTTATCCATTGCCGCCTCAGACGCTGTTAAGCTATCAGCAATCTCAGTTTGCTCATTCAGTGGACCTTCAGCAATAACTGTCATCGCTGGCGCAGCAGCTTGTAAATCAGATACCAATTTGGTTAAAGCGGCAGTATCAGCAGCATTGACCGTAATCGTATCGCCTTTGACCAACATACTGGCATTTGGGACATTTTTAAAAATAGGTAAAATAGTGGCAAGCTGCGCAGTCGCTGGCATATCAATGGAGAAATTATCATCGACATCTGCACGGCAATTATTGGCGGCATCACCAAACACGCCAGTCAGCGCAGTCATGACATTGCTCTGTAGCGTGTCATTACCCACATCCATACGACATGCATATAGCTCACTATCTTCACCAGTAGCAATACGCAAGGATGCTGGTGTAATATCACCTGCAACTGCCTGCCCATCACTATCCGCGGCTTGTTGCTCTGTCACAACAGGCTTGCCGACCGGCTCAGGCTTATCTTGACAGCCTCTTAATAGCGCCCAAGCTAAAGCCCCTAAAATAATCAATCCAATAATAGGTAACAGCGCCTTCATAAAGCTGCCATCTTTTTCTGCTTCGCGCTGTAGCGGCGCGGTGCTCACAGTATCTGATATATGTGTACCAGTAGAAACAGGAGCAGCAGCAATCACGCCAACAGGCAATACAGCCGTTGCCCATACGGGAATATGACGCTGATAACTGTCAATATTTTCGTTTAAAAATTGCGGTACTGGCGTCGTGCCCGCCAAACTTTTGATTTCATGATAAGCAAGCGGTGCTGCCATGGCAATTAAGCCACGAGCAGCCGTAACATCGACGTTATGCTTACCAGCAAGCTCGCGAGCGATTTGATCGCGATGTGCGTCTTCTGTCCATACACGATCATAAAAACCTTGATCATCACGAGCAATCGTTTCATTGGCAAAACGGTCATGGGTCTGATTGTTTGCTAGACGCGCCGCAAAAATAGCATAGAACTGTTCAAGTAAATTTTTCTTGGCGGGATTGTGATCGTCTCCAAGTACCGCTGGACTGACTGTCCGTGTCAAATGACTGATAATATCCATAGCATCCTTCCTCAATTCATCATTATTTTATGTGACTTGTTTTATATCGTTTACGCGCTCAAAAAAAAGCGCGTTATGTCAGTGCTAATCTATAACAGTAGTAATCTAAAATTTAATCGTCTGAAATAACACCTAGCCACGCTATAAAGTGGGCAATGACCAGATTCAGCTTTCGTCATTATAAAAGTATTAAGAAGGCGTTCACAATCAACGCGCTGTTGTGCAAATGCTACAATAAGTAATATTTCAGTTGTTACTCGTAACTATGATGCCTATAAAGTAAAAATTGCGAATCTATATTCAGCTCAACATTAAATTGCAATATTAAAACAGTGCCAATCAAATATTGCCTAAAAAACTGCTTATTAGTAGAAACAAAAAAGTGCCTTATAGAATATAAGACACTTTTATAGTCTTTAAAAATGTTAGTGACTTATCTTCTGACTTGAGCAGGTTCAACCACAATAACATTGTTTGCCATGTCATCAACTTCAGATAAAGAGATAGAGCCATTTGAACCTGAAGGCACGCTATTAAAATTATTAGTATTATTATTTCTGACAGGCGCTGGCATCACACTATCGTTGGTCTCATCGTCTGGTGCTTGATATTCCACATTATTAGCGCTGTTGTTAGCATTGTTATTGGCAGGCGCATTCTCAAATTGATTATTAAAATTATTAGTCGCCATACCTTGTTGCTCCACGATACCATTATTCATATCATTAGGGTTGCTAGGTAGTGGTAGTGGCGCAGTACTCTCAATCATCATCGATGGTAGCAATGTACGCATATCTGTCATTAAGCGCTGTAGCTGCATAGCATCTGGCGCCTCTACCGTGATGCGATCATTCTGTAATTGTAAGCGCGCAAACGGCGCTGCTCTCAATAATGTAAGCACATTAGGTAATATCTCTATTGGCATATTGGCAACGCTGCTTGCAACGCCTTCTTTGACAGTTAACTGACACATCCCTGCCTGCTCACCAAAGCTGGTATTGAGCGCCTGTTGTAATAGGCTTTGTAGCGCGACATCGCCCACTGACCCACTACAAGTATAAAGACTGCCATTGTTATCCACCCCAACTATGAGCTCAATTGGCGTTACCACTTGTACTGGCGGTTCAATCACAGGCGACACGACAACTGGCGTTGTCACCGCAGCTTCTACTGGCGGCGTGTCATTTGGCTTGACTAATAATGCCCACACAAGTCCAATAGCGGTCACTGCCCCTAGTAATACAAATGTCCATAGCAACATATCATTGCGTTGATTACGGGTACGTGTTTTTTCTCGGCGTAGGCTGCTATTTTCTGCCAAATGATGCTCTGCTGGACTGACATGAATCGAATCAGTGCTGAGACGCTCATCTAAAGTTGGTATCGGCGATTCTGCTGTGAAACTCGGTGAAGCGATAATATCGACAGCGGCGGGCTTGTAGTTATTTAAAGCAATAGCTGGTATCACAGTCCCTGCCAATACTCTCTGGCTCTGAAACAGCTCATCATCAGTATGCTGCGGTGCGCCAATGATAGGTGCGGACCATATCGGCAAATAAGGGCGCAATGAGGCTTGTTCACCTTGCAAAAAGGCTGGCAAAAATTGTCCATTAGCCAGTATTTTTAACTCTTGATAGGCCAGTGGCGCGGCATTTATCAGCAGCTGCATCGTCGTAAACTCATCAATATGATGGGTCGATGCCAGCTCTTGAATCATCAACCGACGTAAGCTTGCGGTTTGCCAAAGTTGCTCAAATAACGGTGGTTGTGCGACATTGCCATTGGTAACGATGGCATCGTCACGCAATAACTGTGAGTAGATATGTGGCAATGCCAAACGCGATGCCAAAATCGCATAAAATTGTTCCAATAAGCTGACATGGGAGACGCTACCATTGTTACCCAATATAGCTGGGGTCACCGTTTGCTCTAGTTGATCGATGATACTCATAAGTTACTGCCTCTGTCAGCGTTAATGTTACATATATAGTCAATATATTTTGATTGGTCATAGCATCAGTCGTTACTGTCAGTATACGAAGCATTACTCACTGTCACTCGTACGATGTTATATTATTCAATATAAACAAGCATTAAAGCACAATTTTGTCCCATATTGGTTTTTGCATGATAATCGCTGCTACTATTATTAAGATGAATACGTAACTGTTTATTATTCATATTTGGATGACAATAACCAACACAACCTATGTTATAAGTATTGCCTTACTTATCACTGCTATCTATCAGACTCAACCTAAGGACTATCCTTTGTTTAACCAGACGACGCTTATCATTATTATTACGGTTATTGTCAGTCTATTGGCGTGGCAAAACAAAGCAGTGTTTAATCGACTGATTTTTTATCCCCCAGCAGTGAACAATGGTCAATGGGATCGCTTTGTGACTCATGGATTTATCCATGCTGACAGCATGCACTTGCTCTTTAATATGTTCACTTTATACTTTTTTGGTCGTGCTATTGAGGGCTTATACCAAAAGTTTTTGTTCGGTTATGGCTTTCTGCTTTTCTATGTACTGGCTATTATTGTTGCGATGATTCCAAGTTATATTAAGCACAAGCAAAGTGCCAGCTATTTAAGCCTTGGCGCATCAGGCGGTGTCTCTGCTGTATTGTTTGCGTTTATATTGCTTGCTCCTTGGGAAAAAATCTATCTGTTTGCGATCATTCCTATTCCCGCTATCTTATTTGCAGTGGCCTATGTCGCTTACAGTATCTATTCTGATAAACGCGGCGGCTCAAACATCAATCATATGGCCCATATGTGGGGCGGCGCATTTGGGGTGATAGCCACCATCATTTTAGAGCCACAAGTCCTGCCGCATTTTCTAAATGCGCTGTTGTCGCCGGGGTTTTAAAAATACATGACTGAAAATAACAGTAACGAACCAAGAAAAAAACGAATAACAGTGAGTATTATTTTCACAAAACCACTTTTTACGCCCTTTTATATTTAAGATTTGAAACTTTATTATGATTATAGATGTTATCGGCGATATTCACGGCTATGCAGACAAGCTGGTTGGATTGTTACAGCAACTGGGTTATGTGCATAATGGTCAGTACTTTGTACCGCCATTTGGTCATCGTGCGCTATTTATTGGGGATTTGATTGATCGCGGCTCACAGCAGGTAGCGACGTTAGAAATCGTTTTTGCTATGCTCGATGCCGATGTCGCTGATGCGGTGATGGGCAATCATGAATATAATGCTCTCGCCTTTGCCACCCTCGATCCTGATAATAGCAGTCAATATCTGCGCTCACATAATAAGATACATACCCGCCAGCATGAGGCGTTTTTAGCAGAAGTACCCTTTGGTTCAGAGACACATCAATATTGGCTACGACGCTTGTGTGAGATTCCTTTGTGGCTTGAAACCGACTATGCCTGCTTTGTACATGCTTGTTGGGATTTCGATAGTATGGAAATATTGCAGCCGTTATTGACAGAGAATAATTGCCTGACAACCCATGGGCTTATTGCCACTTCTAGAGAAGGTACTGTAGAATTTGATGCATTAGAGCGCGTATTAAAAGGCGTTGAAACGCCGCTGCCTAAAGGCTTAGTGATGGTCGATAAAGAAGGCGCCAAGCGCACGCGCGTACGAGTACGCTGGTGGCTTGATAAGTTGAATACACGCAGTCTTTATGAAGTAGCGCGTGCACCTTTATCGGCATTGGCACAAATTCCTAAAGATGTATTGGCTGAAAATATTGATTTCACTCTGAAAACTCACAAACCTGTCTTTGTCGGACATTATTGGCTAACGGGCGAGCCTGAACCGCTTAGTCCGCAAGTTGTCTGTACCGATTATTCGGCAGCCGTCGATAGCGGTTATCTGACCTGTTATCAGCTCGATAGTGAGCAGCCTTTACCGTTGAAGACCAGTCGTTTTATCCAATATCATCATGATTAAGAGGCTCGCATACTTGGCTATCTTTGAGATGTATGATGTTTTATACGCGTGATTTGGCATTAAAGCACAAACTTGGCTTTACGAATACAGCAAAATTTTTGTATGATGGTCTTTTTGAGGATATCAAAGCATGAGCATTATCTCAGCGACGATTAACGCTACTGATCAGAACGCACCTATCACCTCCCCTGTTGGTCAACCAAAAGTTGGCATTATCATGGGTTCGCAGTCTGATTGGGCAACCATGAGCGCAGCAGCACAATTGCTTGCAGACTTTGATATCGCCTTTGAATGTGAAGTGGTTTCAGCACATCGTACGCCTGACAGATTATTCGATTATGCTAAAAGCGCAAAAGGCAACGGCTTGCAAGTGATTATCGCTGGCGCTGGCGGAGCAGCTCATCTGCCCGGTATGTGTGCCAGTCAAACGCCGCTACCTGTCTTTGGTGTCCCTGTAAAATCCTCTATGCTGAGTGGTTGGGACAGCTTACTATCTATCGTTCAGATGCCCAAAGGCGTTGCAGTTGGCACATTAGCTATTGGATCCGCTGGCGCTTATAATGCTGCGCTGCTTGCTATTCAAGTGCTTGCCTTGCATGATGAGTCGATTGCTACTAAACTTGACCATCTGCGTAATACCCAAACCAATACTATCCTTGCCAGTCCAACACCCGGTATTATCAATCCTTAGTATTTAGCTTAAGTGAATGGTAAATAATTATTATATTTACCATTTTTATCGTTAATTTTAAATATAAGCGGGTTTACTTGATATTTATTTTTAGATAAGTTTTACTAAATACAAGGTGCATACAATGCACCTTTTCCTATTTTAACTCGTTAGACTTTTATAGCCTTTATAGCCATATGCATTTATATTTTTATATATTGAAGCATTTAACCCCTTGTTTATTTGAATCAAAGAGCCTGCCATGACCATAGCGAACGCTTACCCTGTTACTCAAACTATCCGCACCATTGGTATTTTAGGCGGTGGTCAGCTTGGCATGATGCTGGCACAAGCGGCTATGCCATTGGGCTATCACTGTGTGTTTTTGGAAGACAGCGCTGACTGTCCGGCCAGTCTATATGGGCGCGTTTTTAGCAGCGAGCAATTAGATGCTTTTATTGAAGCAGCTGACGTCTTCACTTTGGAGTTTGAAAATACCCCAACTGCTACCGTTCAGCAACTAGCAAATCTATCAAAATCTGGCAGCAAACAAGGCATGTTTCCGCCAACGATTGCCCTAGATATTGCGCAAGATCGCTTAAAAGAAAAGCAGATGTTTAATACGCTTGATATCGCAACCGTACCTTTCGTGTCTGTTAGTTCAGAGGCGGAATTACAGCAAGCTTGTCATAAGCTTGGATTACCTATCGTACTTAAAACCAGTCGCGGCGGTTATGATGGCAAAGGTCAGTTTGTGATCAGACAAGACAGTGATATCAAAGCCGCTTGGCAAGAGCTAAAGGATGCAGTTACGGGTACAGGCTCACTGACGCAAACGCCAGCGCCATTGATTGCTGAAGGTTTTATTCACTTTAGTCGGGAGCTTTCTATCATCGCCGCACGAGGTCAAAACGGTCAGGTACGCTGTTATGATTTGGTCGAAAACCATCATCATCAGGGTATCTTGGCCAAAACCCAAGCACCAGCTATTGGTACCAGTCATTTATTCAAACAAGCAACTGATGCTATTACCAACGTCATGAATCATTTGGGCTATGTTGGGGTTATGGCGCTTGAGCTATTTGTGACCAAAGACGCTCGCGGCAATGATACTCTACTTGCCAACGAGATAGCGCCACGCGTGCACAATTCTGGTCATTGGAGTATTGAAGGTGCTGTCACCAGCCAATTTGAGAATCATATTCGTGCCGTAGTCAATCTGCCACTAGGCGATACTGACAATGTCTATCCAGCAATTATGATTAATGTCTTGGGGCAATATCCTGATATCAGCGAAGTGCTCAATATCGACGGCGTGCATTATCACAGCTATCATAAAGCGGAGCGCGATGACCGTAAAATTGCCCATATTACCTTGATGCCCAATGATGTAGCTGACTTAGAGCCTGCATTGGCAAAGCTGGTCGCCGTACTGCCTAATAAAGTTGGTCTTGATAAAAAGGTAACGTCTATCAATAACCCGATAACAGCGGAAGATGATCTAATTACTGCTAAAGTAAAGGCTGACGCTGAAAATAGAGAAAGCTTAGCAAATGATGATAATGAGCAACAAAATTTTGAGTCAACCAACTCTAAAGCAGAGAAGGCTAAGAAATAATGCAGATTTGGGTAGATGCAGATTCAGTGCCTTTGATTGCCAAAGACTTGATTATTAAGACCGCTGAGCGTACACAAACGATGGCGATATTTGTCGCCAATCAGCCAATCAAACTGCGTAAATCGCCTCTACTGGTGATGACTGTCGTGCCCTCTGGCTTTGATAAAGCCGATGATTATATCGTTGAGCAGATTCAGCCGGGTGATTTGGCGATTACCAGTGACATCCCTTTGGCCAATGACATTTTGGACAAAGGTGGCATGGTACTGACAACACGCGGTGTGGTCTATGACAAAAACAATATTAAGCAAAAGCTCAATATGCGTGATTTTATGGACACCATGCGTGGTACTGGCGTGCTTGAGCTGCAAGAGATGAGCGGACAAAAACCTTATGGCGATCGTGATAAAAAAGCCTTTGCCGATGGGCTAAACAAATTGGTACGCTAATCTTTTATAAATAACGTTCTCTCTATTATTTCAAAACCACTATACGCGCTTTGCTTCCTTGCAAACCGTATACACTCTATAACCAAACACTATGCAATCGGCACGCTTCATAACGAAGCGTGCCGATTTTTCTTGTTACGCTATATTCAACGTTTAAGACAATACGTTTTAAAATTACGATAAAGCAGATAACAACAGGAATGATTATGAAAATTTTAGTAATTGGCGCAAGTGGTCGAGTGGGTACTGATTTGGTTAAGCAACTATTAGCAGATAACCACCAAGTGATCGGTACCACCCGTCAGGAAGAAAGATTGTTTAATGACGATAATTATAGCCAATTAGATTTGGATATCACTGCAAACAAGGATGCAATTCAACAGCAAATTGAGCAAGATATCGATGCCGTATATTTCGTCGCCGGTTCTGGCGGCAAAGACGTCTTAGAAGTAGATTTACATGGGGCGGTCAAAACCATGCAAGCCGCAGATGACAAAGGCATTAAGCGCTATATCATGCTAAGTACTGTCTTTTCATTAGACACCAGTAAATGGGACAGTTTAGCTATTGAAAATTTAAAAGAATACTATATCTGCAAGCATTATGCTGATCAGTGGTTAATCCATAATAGCAGTCTGGATTACACCATCGTACAAGCAGGAGCGTTAAAAGAGCGAGCCGCTACTGGAAAAATTACCATCAATGATGATAATTCTGGTGAGAACTCAATCGAAGATGTCGCAACTACGCTAGCGGCTGTACTTAATGCAGACAATAGCATTAACACCGTATTTAGTATGCATAATGGTGAGACAAACATTGCTGAGGCTATTGCAAAATTATAATGGCGCCCCGTACTAGTTAGTTCTAAATAAAAGGACAGACAAAAAAGCGAGTAAGTCAAAAGGCTTACTCGCTTTTTTCTAATAGTCTTGTTAAATAAGTGGCGACTATGTTGAATCTATCAAAGAGCGACTAAGCCGAACCACTAGGAAATGAGATAACTTCTTCTAAGCTCGTTGCATCTGTCAATACCATCAGCAGCCTATCTAAACCGACAGCAATCCCGCTACAAGGTATCAAATCATCAGACGCTGCTATTAAGTGCTCATCAATAGGCATTTGTGGCAAGTTATGACGCCCTCTCAATTTGTTGTCCTGTTCAAACCGTTCCCTTAACGCCTGCCCGTCTGCTAACTCATCATAAGCGTTGGCAATCTCGATTCCTTTGATATACAGCTCAAAACGTTTGGCGACTTTATTCCCCTCTTTATCAATAGCGGTTTTTGCTAAAGCAGCTGTTGCAGGCGGATATTCAATAATCAATGTCGGCAAATCGTGACCCAAATTTGGCTCAACAGCATGGCTAAATAGTAAATCCAGCCAGCTTTGACGACGGTCTTGTTCGCTATCGCAGCTCTCTGCACTATTAAAATCAAATCCTATCAGATCTTTGTCTTCTGCCACGGCTTGTAATGCTGCTAGACTGGCGGTCAGCGGGTGAATACCAACAAAATCCATAAAAGCATCAACGTAGCGATAATGACTCATGATTATCGGATGACCATAGACCATCTCTAATAATTCACCAAGCTCTGCTGCCAGACCATCCAGACTATAATTTGGCTGATACCATTCAAGCATGGTGAATTCGATATTGTGGCGCGCCCCGATCTCATTATCTCGAAAGACCGGACAGATTTGATAAATGGGCACCTGCCAGCTGGCAAGCAAACGCTTCATGGCAAACTCAGGTGACGTATGCAGATAATAAGTACAAGGTTTGTCTTGATACGTGACCTGTGCGGCTACGGATTGCAAAAAGGTATCGGTATTGCCTGCTTGCGATAATAGCGGCGTCTGCACTTCTAATACTTGACGCATAGCAAAAAACTGACGAATGACACTCATTAATTTTGCACGCTGCTGCGCCATTGCAAAGGTCATCGTTGGGGCATAGCTTAGATTAGATAAAGGCTGACTATTGGCTTTACTCATGACTGGTGACAGTGCCTCATAAATCGTAAAAACAGATAATTAAATAGTCACACTGATTGTTTGTGCTTGCCATTCACGGCGCAGATGGTAATCACGGCGTAACTGATCAAAATCTGAACCTTTAACTTTACCGTTGGTTATTTTATTTCTTAATGCCGCATCGTCTTTTTTAATGTCATAAAACTTTTGCAATCTGTCTGGATGTTCTTTTAGCTCAAACCATAGATAAGTATTGAGTGGTAGTAACTGATGCATCGATAATACAGGTAGTACTGCCAATTTTTCACATAAGGCATCATAAATAATTTGCGTGCCACGCAGCTTACCTTCTAAGGTATAACCAGCAATATGCGGAGTGGCAATAGCAAGCTTTGATAGCAAACTCTCAGAAATCTGCGGCTCATGTTCAAACACATCCAATACCACTTGGCGTTCAGTCGCATCGATATCGGCTTCGAGGGCAGCGGCATCAATCACAGGTCCGCGCGCACTATTAATCAGCATAGTATGCGGCGACATCAGTGTCAAAGTTTCTGCATTAATTAAATGACGCGTTGGATAATCGCTGACATTATTGCTAATGCTGTTGCTAACTGCATCTTGCGCATCCGTATCTTTTTTATCCGTTAAAGGAACATGTAAACTTACTATGTCGCTTTGGCTCAATACCTGCTCAAGACTAGCGTTATTGATATCGGATGTGGCTAATAAAGGGTCATAACCCAATATTTTCCAGCCTAAATCATTGGCATACTGAGCTAGCGTACTACCGATATTACCAAGTCCGATGATGCCCACTGTTAATGGCTTCGTGGATTGCTGCCAATACTGTGGGCGTAAAGTTAATATAGCAGTCACTACGTATTGTGCGACTGAATGCTTGCTACAGCCAGCGGCATTGGCAAAGGTAATATTGCGTTCTGCCAAATATTCTTGATCGACATGGTCAGTACCAATGGTCGCAGAACCAACGAATTTGACGCTATTATTATCACTTAATAGTGATTCATTTATTGAAGTGACAGAGCGTATCAACAAAACGTCAGGCTGCACATCTGCCATTAATTGTGCATTGATATCACGACCAGCAACACGTATGACCTGCACCTGTTGCTCAGTATTTTGACCCAGCGCTACAGGATTAAAGAACTCATCAAGGCTTGCGATATTACTATCAGCCACAATAGTGAGATTTTTCATCGTATCTACCTTGTTTTTCATCGTATTCGCTACCGTCTCATTGAATATAGATAATCTTATATATGACTTGAAGCGCTTTAGATGATTCTTTACTATAAAAGCGCTTATAAAAGTGTGTCTTGGCTCGGCTGATCCACTTTAATCAAACTTTTACCTTGATCCAGCTCTTCTTGTTGGGCAAACAGATCATTTTTATGCTGTGATATCCATTCACGCCATACCGCAAGTCCGATTGCTAGTACCACAGGACCAATAAATAAACCCACAAAACCAAAAGCCGTCAGACCGCCCAACACCCCAATAAAGATAATAATAAAAGGAATTTTGGTCGCACCGCTAATAACAATCGGACGTATAAGGTTATCAACCCAGCTAATCACTAAAATACCCCACAGTGCTAAGCCGATACCTTCAACCGTATGCCCTTGGCTCAATAACCAAAGTGAGACACCGCCCCAAACAAATGGCGTACCAAATGGAATGAGAGCAATGATAAACGTTACAATCGTCATTAAAATAGGACTCGGTGCACTGGCAAAATAATAGCCGATACCAGCAAGCAATGCCTGTGCTAATGCTGTCAGACCGATACCGTAAACCACCGCACGCGTGGTAGTACCGACAGAGTCAATATAACCGTCGATACGATTACCGATAATATTACGCAGCGCTTGTCGAATTTGGCGAACCAAACTGGTGCCATCGCGATAAAAGAAGAACAACGTCATAAGCGCCATACCAAGTTTGGCAAGACTGCTGAACACGACGTCAAAGGCAATTTTTCCGTAGTACAGATGTGACTGTACCCAAAGACGAAACGCCTCTAGCGTCCCTTCAGGGTTTTTATTGATGCGCCAAAGCACATCTTTGACCTGCTGTCCTATTATCGGCAAATCTTTGACAGAATCAGGCACGTCCAGATAACCCACTTTAATACGATAGACCAAATTACTGATCAGGCTTAACGCTTCTTGCTGTAAGATAAAAATACCGGCTACCAAGGGCACGCCTATCATCAAAGTAATACTGACGGTCATAATCGCTGCACTAAAATTTGAGCTAAATCTGACTCTTTGATGAAAAAAGTTATAAATAGGAAAAGTCACATACGCCAAAATCGCTGCCCACAGTGCCGGTACAATAAAAAACTGCACCACTTGAAAACACAGCACAAACAGCACGACCAATAAGGTGATTGCCAGCAAACGCTGAATAATAAATTCTTTTGTCCAGTTTTCAATCATAGCGTGCAAACCAAGGGTGACCAGCAGAAACCTAATACGGTTCTACTATAAAATTTATAAATGGGTTGTTTAAATCACAGATTATGTTTGTAATTTTCATCCATTAGCGAAGATTTTGAGCAGTACAGATTTGGATAAAATATCTGCTTTTATAAGGTTAATTAGGCTAACAGCAAAAAACTATTATGCAACAAGATTATCCAAATAAATAACGCTATGTTGTAACCTTTACTTACAACTTTCTTGGGAGCAAATTTGTTAGTGGCTGTATCGTCATTGATGTTGATTGCTAAAACCTATGGAACATAATTATCTTAACAAAAACATCATCAATATGCGCTTTTTAAGCACTTTTATATCTGCCATCTAAAGGGCTAAATCACTGGCTGGTTCTATTAGTAACATCAATTGATGTTATACTAAAGGGATTGATTTACGCTTTTAAATGACGCTCTGTTGGTTTGGCTTTATTACTTTCATTGAGGTAAGCCCTTAGCGTCTATAAAACACCTCTCGTCTGTGATCTTACTCTAGATGGTATTTAGCATTATTTTTAGAGCAGTTCTGCATAAATTGAGAGGGCACATTTGCATGACATTCATGCCTATATATGTTTGATGCTCATGATATTGATGCACTATTTAAGCATCTTATTTTGAGTGAATGATTTTAAATACATATTTTGAGTCGTTTTCGGAAACATATTTTCATTTGGTTTTATTTGAAACCAAGAAATATATAACAGATTTAAATAACCTATTGATAGGAACAATAACAATGTCAAAAGACACTGCAAAAGATACTGATAACCCCAACCTTACCGCTTCCAATAAGGGCAACCAAGCTTCAAAATCGCAAGATAGCGTTACGTTTGCCCTAGCCCAATCTCACTTTTTAGTTGGCGATATCAAAGCCAATGCTGAAAAAATGCGCACCCTAGCACTGCAAGCACGCGAGCAAGGTGCTGATGTCATTATTTTCCCAGAGCTGGCCTTATTGGGCTATCCGCCGCAAGATTTGTTGCTACGTCCTAGTCTTTCAGGACGTATCAAAAGCGCGTTGTCTACCCTAAGCGACATCGATGATATCGTCATGATTGTTGGCTATCCGCATGTTGATCATCATGGCACCTTTAACTCAGCCGCTATCTTGCATAATGGTCATCAAAAGGGCTTTTATCATAAGCAAATTTTGCCAAACTATGGCGTATTTGATGAGCGCCGTTACTTTGATAAAGGACGTAATCAAGTCTTATTTGATTATAAAGGTATCACCATTGGTCTGCTGATCTGTGAAGATTTATGGGAAAAAGGTCCTATTGCCGAGCTCAAAAAGCAAGGCGCTGACCTTATTGTGAGCTTAAACGCTTCACCATTTGAGATCGAAAAACAAGATACTCGCAAAACAATGCTGGCCAAGCGTAGCCGTGAAAACAACTTACCTATCGTTTATCTTAATGCCGTTGGCGGTCAAGATGATTTGGTATTTGACGGTGGCTCTATGGCCATTCAAGCAGACGGCAGCGTCGCACATGAAGCCTCACGCTTTATGAATCAGTTACTACTGGCAAGCTTTGATGCAAAAACAGCAAAATTTGATACACAAGCAAAGGCACCTTTATCATTAAGCCGTGAATCAGAGATGTACCAAGCATTGGTCGTAGGGTTGCGTGATTATGTCAATCTTTCAGGGTTTACTGGCATCATCGTTGGTTTATCAGGCGGTATTGATTCAGCATTGACACTATGTATCGCGGTCGACGCACTGGGTGCTGACAAGGTCTATGCAGTCATGATGCCTTACGAATATACCTCGCAAATCAGTTTAGAGGACGCGCAAGCCCAAGCACGCCGTCTCAATGTCTCTTATACCGTTTGTCCTATCTTTGATGCAGTCGAAGGTATCCGTCATACGCTTGCGCCACTATTTAACAAGTCACCTGCTGATACCACCGAAGAGAACATCCAAGCACGTGCACGCGGTGTGGTACTTATGGCATTGTCTAATAAATTTGGGCATTTGGTCATCACGACTGGTAATAAATCAGAGCTAGCTGTTGGCTATTCGACCTTATATGGCGATATGGCAGGCGGTTTTGACGTTTTAAAAGACGTGTATAAGTCACAAGTTTATAAATTGGCCAGCTATCGTAACCGTTTAGAAGATACGCCTGTTATTCCTGAGCGCGTCATTACTCGTCCACCATCTGCTGAGCTACGTCCCGATCAAAAAGACCAAGACAGCTTGCCTGATTATGATGTTTTAGACGGTATCTTAATGTCATATATCGATGAAGATATGGGCTATCAAGATATTATTAATAAAGGGTTTGATGCTGATTTGGTCGCCAAGGTTATCCAAATGGTCGACAATAGTGAATACAAGCGCTCGCAGGCACCAATTGGTACTAAGATTAGCCATAAAGCCTTTGGTCGTGAGCGCCGTTACCCGCTCGTCAATAAATGGTCAATAAAAGGCTAAGCCTTGATACTGAATTTATCAAAAACCTTTTAGAGCCATTTTTTAAAGGCTTGATAAATTTAAGTTTTTATCTAATATCATAAAATTGTTTTATAATTAGCTGGGTGCTTGCCCAGCTTTTTTAGTTTTTGTGCCTAACTAAATGCTAATAACTAAATGCTAATAACTAAATGCCTTTTACCTCAAAACCTACCGATTATTATCTTCAATCATTACTGTAAATCTATCTACCTTATCTATTTCTATCCGAGTATGTCATGAGCTTGCTAACCGCTGGTGTGTTTATTTTTATATTAATTGCGCTAAGCGCTATCGTTTCTAGTTCGGAGCTGGCGCTTGCCTCCGCCCGCAAAATCAAGTTGCAAGTCATGGCCAAAGAAGGCGAAGTACGAGCACTCGATGTACTCAATATGCAAGAGCAACCCGGCAGCTTTATTACCGTGGTACAAGTGGCGCTCAATGCAGTGGCTATCTTAGCAGGGGTCATTGGCGAGTCAGCCATTAGTCCATATTTACAGCAGCTTTTTGGCAATGAGACTGCCGCGTCGGTGGTGTCATTTATCTTAGTCACCAGTGTGTTTGTGTTGTTTGCAGACTTGATGCCCAAGCGTTTGGCCATGTCCAACGCTGAACCTATCGCGGTCAAGATGGTTCGACCGATGATTTTCTTTATTTTTATCTTTAAGCCGATTATTTGGGTGTTTGATGGGGCGGCAAATTTACTATTTAAACTCATAGGCGTGTCAACCGTACGCCAAGATGAAATGACGTCAGAGGATATTTATGCGGTGATGGATGCAGGTGCGGAAGCTGGTGTTATTAAGCGTCAAGAGCATCATTTGATCGAAAATATCTTTGAGATGCAAGAGCGAACCGTAACCTCAGTCATGAATCCGCGCGAGCATATTGTCTATTTTGATACTAAAGCCAGCACCGAAGAAGTGGTTGCTGTGATGATTAAGCAGCCGCATAATAAATTCTTGGTCTGTAATGACGATGACTTAGAACATATCATCGGTTATGTAGAGTCGCGCAGCTTTTTAGCCTCAGTACTTGAGCAGCAAGAAGTGTGTTTAACAGACAAAGCGTTGCTAAAACCTGCTTTGTTTATTCCCGATACATTATCCTTGTTTGAAGTATTGGAAACATTTAAATCAACGGGTGCAGATTTTGCCGTCATTGTAAATGAGTATGCATTAGTGGTTGGGGTGATCACGCTTAAAGACGTAATGAGCATCGTGATGGGCGAGCTGGTCACCTTAGAGGAGCAACCGATTGTCCAGCGTACAGATAACTCTTGGCTAATTGATGGCATGACGCCCATTGAAGATGTGATTCGCTCATTGGGCATGGTCAATTTACCGCATAGCCAAAATTACGAAACCATTAGCGGTTTTATGATGTATATGCTGCGTAAAATTCCTAAAAAGACAGACTGTGTCGAGTATGCCAATTATCGTTTTGAGATTATCGCCACTGACAATCTTAAAATAACTCAGCTACTAGTGACAAAGTTTGATGATGTGATTTAATACGTAATGTAATTTATGAGTACTGTCAGGGTTGGCTTTATGATAATTTTTATCCTCAAGCGTGCGTACTATAGTCAATTTCAAATAAAACAGATACGTTATATTCCAACGCAGTACTGGTATAAATTTTTCTAGCGTGCTGTGACTACGCTGACAGAGGCTGCATAAAATTCATCCCAGTCCTACTGTATCGTTTTAATACTGAATTCACTATTACATCAAGCACGCGCACCAAATATCGCCGTGCCAACACGTACCATGGTCGTGCCACTAGCAATCGCATCAGTCATATCATCACTCATACCCATACTCAGCGTATCCCATTGACTCAGCTCAGGATGGGTACGCTTAATGTCGTCAAATAGTTGTTTGGTGCGCTTAAAAGCATCTGTATTTGCCTTAGCAGGAATAATCATCAATCCGCGCAATTGCAAACGCTCATAATTTTTAATTGCTGTTAACAATTCTGGAAGCTGCTCTGGCAGACATCCCGACTTACTGTCTTCATTATCAATATTAATTTGGATCAAGACGTTTAAAGGTGGCAGTTCAGCAGGACGTTGGTCGTTAAGACGCTTGGCAATAATGTCACGCTCAAGCGTTTGTACCCAATCAAAATGCTCAGCAATATCACGGGTTTTATTACGCTGAATGCTTCCAATATAGTGCCAGACAATATGCTTACATCCTACCTGCTCACGTAGCAACTGTATTTTTTCAATCGCTTCTTGTAGATAATTTTCACCAAAATCATGCTGACCTTGACGCGCCAATGTTGCCACCATCTCAGCAGATTTGGTTTTGGACACCGCAAGCAAAGTTACACTGCTCGGCGCTCGCAACGTTTGTTCGCATGCCTGTACCACTTGCGTCTTTACCTGCTGCCAGTTCTCAGTTAGATGTTGAACTTCTGCTTCATCATTATTGCTAAGATCGATTGCGACATTTTTAATTACTTGCTGAGAAGACATATTCATAAAAACTCTTGTTGATATAGTGAGTTCGAAATCAAAGAGAGCTGATTGTATCGATCCTTTACCACTATGCATGCGAAAAACCAGTCAATCTATTTTTGCATTTTATGCAGTTAGTAGATGGTTAAATCAGTACAGTCTTGTTATGATATTGTTACATGGTTTAACATATGCTACTAAAAGCTCTAGTAATAGTAACAATTATAGTGACGCCTAACCTATTTTAATGAGGTTGGCTCAAACAATGTCATAGAACCTTGTTTATCGCCTGCTTTCTATGTTGATTTTGGCACACTTTATTTATTAATAGGAATATCCGATTATGGCTGAACAAAATTTAAGCATTGAAGACTTGCTGCGTTTTACTGTCAAGCATAAGGCTTCAGATTTACATATTTCAGCCGGTATGCCTGCGATGATTCGAGTTGATGGTGAGATGACTCGGATTAATATGCCAGATATGAGCCATAAGGTAGTTCATCAGCTCATTTATGACATCATGAATGATAGACAACGTGCCGACTTTGAAGAGTTTTTTGAAACGGATTTTTCTTTTGAGATTCCAAATCTAGCCCGTTTTCGGGTAAACGCATTTAATCAAAATCGCGGTGCAGGCGCCGTCTTTCGTACAATTCCTTCCAAAGTTCTAACGATGGAAGATCTAGGTATGGGCGAAGTGTTTAAGCGTGTTTCAGACTTTAAACGTGGCGTGGTGTTGGTCACTGGTCCAACCGGCTCAGGTAAGTCGACCACGCTAGCTGCCATGATTGATTATATCAATGAAACCCGTAAAGAGCATATTTTGACTATCGAAGACCCGATTGAATTTGTTCATGAGTCCAAAAAGAGTTTGATTAACCAGCGTGAAGTCCATCGCGATACCTTGGGGTTCGAGCCAGCATTGCGCTCAGCGTTACGTGAAGATCCGGACGTTATTCTGGTTGGTGAGCTACGAGATCTTGAGACCATACGCTTAGCGCTCACTGCCGCTGAAACCGGTCACTTAGTTTTCGGCACTTTGCACACCAGTTCCGCTGCCAAAACCATTGACCGTGTTATTGACGTCTTCCCTGCTGCTGAAAAAGACATGATTCGAGCGATGCTATCAGAGTCACTACAAGCCGTTATCTCGCAAACATTGTTACGTCGTCAAACAGGCGGGCGAATTGCCGCCCATGAGATTATGTTAGGTACGCCCGCTATTCGTAACTTAATACGAGAAAATAAAATCGCTCAAATGTACTCTTCTATCCAAACTGGTGCTGGTGATGGCATGATTACTCTTGATCAAACTCTTAAAAATCTTGTAGCGAGAGGCACAATTAGTAAAGACGTTGCACGACCTTACGCTAAACAGCCTGAAGCATTCTTATAATATAAATATTATCAGGCATTCTGACTAAAGTAATAGACTAATCATTGCAGCTATCTAAGCAATCATCCTTTAAGTTAACTGTCATTTTTCGCAAAAAAGTTTATTGAAGCAGGTTTCACTCTATTCATTGCACATTTTCTCGCACATATAGGTACGTTATGGACATTGATAAACTTTTACAATTGATGATTAACAAAAACGGCTCTGACCTTTTTATCACTGCTGATGTCGCCCCTTCCATGAAAATCAATGGCAAAATACTGCCGGTTGGTAAAACGCCTTTAACTGCTGAGCAGACTATGAGGCTGGTTAAAGGTGTCATGACAGTCAATCAGCAAAAAGAGTTTGATGAGACCAACGAGTGCCAGTTTGCGATTACTGATCAGGCGCAACAAGCACGTTTTAGGGTCAGTGCCTTTATACAACGTGATATGGCAGGGATGATTTTACGGAAAATCGAAAACAAAATCCCAACGGTTGAAGAGCTGCGCCTGCCACCAGCATTAAAAGAGCTGGCAATGAAGAAGCGCGGTATTATTTTGCTGGTTGGTGCAACTGGTACGGGTAAATCAACCACCCTTGCAGCAATGATAGGACATCGCAATCAAAACTCTCACGGTCATATTATTACCATAGAAGATCCTATCGAGTTTGTCCATAAGCATCGTGGCTGTATTATTACCCAGCGCGAAGTCGGTATCGATACCCACTCTTTTGAAGCCGGTCTAAAAAACACCTTGCGCCAAGCGCCAGATGTGATTTTGATTGGTGAGATTCGCAATCGTGAAGTCATGAGTTACGCGATTCAATATGCTGAAACGGGGCATTTGGTATTTGCAACGTTGCACGCCAATAATGCCAACCAAGCAATCGACCGCATTATTCACTTTTTTGAGACCAGTCGCCATAATCAATTGTTTATGGATTTATCGCTTAACTTACAAGCCATTATCGCCCAGCAGTTGATTCCAACGCCTGACGGCAAGGGACGCCGGGCTGCTATCGAAATCTTGCTAAACTCACAGCTGATCAGCGACTATATCCGCAAAGGTGAGGTGCACGAAATAAAAGATGTCATGACACGCTCACGTGATAGCGGTATGCAGACATTTGACCAAGCACTGTTTGATCTATATGAAAACGGTGAGATTACTTATAAAGAAGCGATTCTTCATGCAGACTCGCCTAATGATCTGCGCTTAAAAATCAAACTCAGCAGCAAAAATGGCGTGGCAAACTTAGATGAAGGCGCGGATAGTTTATCGTTAGACATTACTTAATAATGTATTTTTAACCATAGTTATTATTTTTTATGCCTAAGAAACCGTTATAAAAAAGCCCTCATCATATATAAGGGCTTTTTTAATTTTATCTCATCGATAAGTTGATGCTTACTTGACGCTGTCCTTACAGGCTTGGTCATCACAGATACCATATAGTACCAATGAGTGACCTGATAACTTAAAGCCATGCTCTGCTGCTACTTTAAGCTGTTCTTCTTCAATCACTTCATTATGAAATTCGACAATCTTACCGCAATTATCACAAACCAGATGGTCGTGATGCTCTTCTTGAGTAATCTCAAACACGGATAAATTGTTTTCAAAGTTGTGACGCTCGACAATACCTGCCTGCTCAAACTGAGTCAGCACGCGATAAACGGTCGCTAAACCTACATCCTCGCCTTGCTCAATTAGCGCCTTGTAAACCTCCTCTGCGCTCATATGATGCAGCTTTGCACTCTCAAGCAGCTCTAGAATTTTGATACGCGGTAACGTTACTTTTAGACCCGCTCTACGTAAGTCTTGATTGGTAAAAGAAGCCATAATATCCCTTCTGACTATGAAAGTCTTAGCAAATAAGTTCAAAAAACATAAGGTAAATAATCATCAGTAGTGATGAATGGGTAATTGCAAAAAATCATCCTCATACAAAATCAGTCACTATCAAATGTATTTCCAGTACATTTTTTCTAAAAAATATGATTATAAGTATATGAATTTAAAATATTAATAATAAATGATGCAAGCGCACATTTGGTAAATAATGTCGTAAGTGGTAGGCAATTGCAAGTAAATGACGTATCATTTATCCAAGATTGTCGGTAAGACCAGCATCTACTGTGCTTAGCCGTACCTAACCCATTTTTTATGAGTCATCTTACCATGATAAAGACCCTAAATTTACGTCCGTTTCATTCTTCAAGCGCATTACGCAAGATTGTCATTACCAGCATATTGGGCGCCGCTGTTACCATGTCTGGCTGCTCGTTACTGAGTGTTTATAAGATTGATTTGCCACAAGGGACGCCTATTACTCAAACCCAAGCACAAAAATTACAAGTGGGTATGAATCAAAATCAGGTACTATATCTTCTTGGTAGTCCAGCCATTAGAGATACCCTAGAGCCGAACCGTTGGGACTATATTTATGACTATCAAGCAGGGACTGAAGGTCAACGTAGAGGTATCGCTGACGTTAAAAACGCCAGTCAGCATCTAAAAGTATACTTTGATAATAATGGCATAGTGACTCGCATTCAGGGTTTAGAGTCTCTACCTAAATAATCGCTTCGATAGCGAGCTTTAATCCTCAGACTCGAGATTTACTTTTGCGCTGAGACATAGGATCAGCGCTTAAGCTTCTATATACCTCTATCCGATCAAAAGGCTGCAATTGATAGTTAAGTGGCTGTTTTTGCGCATAGATGCCAACATGCCAACGTTTGGCTGTCGGCACTGCCACATCAATCACCTCATCGCACCATTTTGCTAGCCCTTCAAACTGTATCAACCAACCCGCTTGCTTCAATGCTGCATATAAGGTTGTGCCATCAGCTACTGACAAGGTTAGATAATGCTGACTCTGTGCATCTTCAGCATAGGCTAAGTATACCGTTATCATAATAGCTTGTGGAACAGTGCCTTGCTGAACGTTGTCTTGTTGAGCACTATTCAGTTTATTAACTTGAACCTCATCAGCTGTTAGCTTAACCACTGCATCACCCAACCTATCAAGGCTAATAAGAGTGCTACGGGCACAATCAAACGTATCGCCACACGCCATAAATTATAAAAAGCTTCATTGCCAAAGTTTAAAGACTTGCGCAAATGACTGATTTTCATTTGCCATCCTGCAAAAACTGACAATAACAATACGGCTATCGTACTGACGATAACCAGTATACCTAACAGCCAAATAGTCGGTATGACAACGACCAACACTATCGCTATGACAGCCGTTATGACCAAACTGGCCAGCAGTCCAAACTTATGTGCGAGCTGCTGCGTACTATAATGTAGCAAGTAACTGGCGACAAAAATCACCCCTGCCCAATACAGTAGCTGTCCGATTGGTGGTAGCGTCATACCACTGATAAATAAAGCCACCATCCCTACCAATAACTGTAATATCCAAATCGGTAGCACCAGCTTAGTTGCTCGATATTCGCTTGACGCCTGAGCACGAGAGGGATTTTGAGCATAGTGATTGTCTACGCCCACCGCTGTTACCGCTTGCTTAGTGATACGGTTTTGACCAAACCAATATAAGCCTGTACCTGCGCCAACACTGACAAGTGCTAGTGCAACTGCTCGTGCCCATTCTCCCAAGCTAATATTGGTCATCGCAAAGGTAATATTTGGCAAACCGTTTGCTACCCCAAATATCAATCCAATAAGCATTAATCCCAAACCAATTGGTAAGGGTGTCACACCCAACAAGCTTAACAATGCGGCAATGACCATCAAGCCTGCGGCAACCGCAAAGCTTGGCACTTCAGGTGTGCTATTTAAGTCTGTAAGTGCAGTCAATATACCAGTGCTAGCACCTGATATCACAAGCGCTGCAATGATTATGGCTACGAGGGCAGCAAGCCAACCAAAGCCACGCCACAAGGCGCTGGCATCTGCCTCTCGAGTGAGCTTTTGCATACCCGCCAAAGGTGCTTCAGCACTACGATAAGCCAATGCTATCTCAGCATAAATGACCGGTAGCGAGACCAGCACCATGGCCAATAGCCACAACAGCCAAAAATCAATCTCTCCTATTGACGCCGGTGCAAACCAGCGAAAAAGCAATAATGGTAGCAGCGCTGCAATAAAATAAGAAGCATAGCGAATCATCATAATTTATATCCAAGCGATTCAAGGTGAGTAACATTGAGTAATATTAGTTAAGCATAAATAGCTTTTAAGCTTTTAAGCTTTTAATCGTCAAATTGATATATAGGCAATTTATTTTTATAAAGTAAAGTACTACTAATATGCCATTATATAAGGACTGACAGTTATAAAAAAACCCCGAAATCGGGGTTTAATAACTCAGTTAAAACCAATGTAGAAGGCACTTTTCTTAAGAATAGCAATGAAGAACACCGACTTTATCTGATATTAGTGAATAGCACTCACATAATCTGACAAGATACGGATATCACGATCTGACAGTTTAGAAGCAACGGTCTGCATCATGCCCATCTCGCCTTCTTTTGCAGCATCATTGACACGCTTTTGCTCGTCGCTATCGATATCATCTACACGACCAGCGGCACGGAAAAGCTTTAACTGGGTGGCAATATATTCAGCATGCTGTCCACCTAAACGTGGAAATGCTGCCCATACGTTACCCGCTGCGTCTGGACCATGACAGCCCGCACAACCGATGACACCGCGTGACTTATCACCACCTAAAAACAACTTGCTGGCTTCTTGCGTAGTTGCAGGATTACCGAACGCCACACCCCAAGGTTTCTGGCTTGAGTAATAACCTGCAACGTTGGCTAAATCTTGCTGCGACAAATTGGCCACTTGCGACTGCATGATACCGTTTTTGCGGTAGCCTGCTTTAAAATTGACCAATTGCTTATATAAATACTTAACGTTTTGACCACCAAGATTTGGCTGGGCAGGCACAGGGCTCACACCATCAACACCATGACAAGCAGCACAGACAGTTTCTGCAATTTGTTTGCCGGCATTAAGATCATATTCAGGAACAGTGATAGCAGCTTGTACGCTGAAACTTGCAACACATAAGCTGGCGGCAGCGATTAACTTTTTCATTGATACAAATCCTACTAACTCGATGTAAGCATTGTTTAGAGTGATTGCATTATGTAGACGTATTATATTCACAAAGCCATTATTTAGTCGCTAAGCCGTATATTCTATCGTCTTTATCACAAGCAGCACGAAAGTACTTACTAATATCAGGGTTTATTTTGGATTATTATAGCAAGACTTTTTACTATTTGCCTACTTAATCGTAGCATTGGATAGTTTTCCCCCTCACTCACTCAATCTTTGGTTTATAAAGAGCAAAAAGCGCAAAAGGTTCTAGACCCTTGCGCCTTATTTATATCTCTTAGCAAATAGCTAATAATGATTTAATAGATATTTATTTGCTCATATACTCAATCAGCTTACGATAGTCATCATTGCTACAATCTTCGCACAACCCACCAGCTGGCATCTGAATCATACCATTTTTGACCGAACTAATAAGTGCAGGCATGCCTTTTTGTTTTATTAGCTGCTGCCACTTGGCACTATCGCCTTTTTTAATCGCATTCAAGGCACCGCTGTCGTGGCACGCAGCGCAGGACTCATTATAAGTCGTTGCAGTACTAGCCGCCCCTGCACCAGTTATCATAGCTGCACTAATGATAAGCGCGCTAACACTGCTGGCTAAAAAGCGATTGCCTTTGGCAAAAATCATGGTCATCGATAACATAAGACACCTCCATTGGCTCATCCGTCCAGACGTTTGCTTCATTGCTTCTGTGCCTTAACATCTGTGAATAAACCTATTCTGCTAGAGATTGTAACAATATATGTCAAATTAATATATATGAATATAGTTTAACTTTGTTAATACGCTTGGATAAGGAATCGAAAAATGAGTTATTAGCCGCATATTAATTACAGTAGAGATGTAATTAATATGCGGCTAATAACCGTTATTTCAATAACTAAGCGCATTAATAGTATAGAATAGTCAGTAATTTAATGCCCTTATTTTATGAAAGATTGATAGTTGGTTATTAGTAGCCAAAGATGCTGTGCTATTAACCGAGCAATTGCAAAATCTTTTACTATTTTATCTAAATTTAAGTATCTAAATTTTAACCGTAATGAGTCATTTATGAGTACCCCGTTCAACGATGTCGCCGCCAAGCATGCGGCTTTTAATACCAAAGCCCGTCAGCGTATTCAGCAAACTGAATTTATGATGTCAGCACCAACCTTTCGTCTGTGTCCTGCAGATATAGGCTTAGAGGTGGCATTTGCTGGTCGCTCAAACGCTGGTAAGTCTTCTGCCATTAATGCGCTTACCAACCAGCGCCAATTGGCACGCTCATCTAAAACGCCTGGTCGTACGCAGATGATTAACTTTTTTAATGTTGGTGATGCTGATAGACGATTGGTAGATTTGCCAGGTTATGGCTATGCCGCTGTACCGCTTGAGATGAAAAAAGAATGGCAGGTTGAGCTAGAAGAATATTTGGTATCGCGCTCAAGCCTTGCAGGTCTGGTTCTGATGAGCGATATCCGTCATCCATTGAAGTTCTTTGATGAGCAAATGCTACGTTGGGCAAAAGATGGTGAGCTGCCCGTTCATATCTTGTTAACGAAAGCAGATAAGCTAAAGTATGGTGCCTCTAAAAATGCGTTGCTTAATACTCGTAAAAGACTGAAAGAACTGGGTCTGAACTGTAGTATTCAGCTATTTTCAGCCTTAAGAAAAGAAGGTCTGGATGAATTAGCAGGCGTTATGGGTAACTGGTATGAGTATCAGCTGGATGCAGACAAAATTATTGAGTCCTCTTTTGCGTTGCTAGAAGGTGATGAGCTAGAAGACGCAATCGAACAGGATGCGCTTCAAAAAGACAGCTCTCAACAAGACAGCAAATAAATCTCATATCCTTCAATGAAAAAGGGTTTATCGTTATTATCGATAAACCCTTTTTTTGTTATCATTTTTATCATTTAAGCAGATTACCATTTACACCGATTTATATTTAAGCACATAATAATTGTGCCAACGCTTGGGGCGTGTTCACCTGATACGTGGGCTGCTGTGCGGCAAGCTCGTCGCTGCTGGCGGTACCATAATTAACTGCAATACTGGTCATGCCCAGACTGTTTGCCATTTGAATATCATAAATGCTATCACCGATAAATACGGCGTCAGAGATTTGCTGTTCGGTATATTGCAAAATATCCGTCAGCATTTGTGGGTCAGGTTTGGAGCCTGCTTCATCCGCACAGCGCGTCATAACAAAATAATGATGGCTATCTGAAGCGTCCAAAACACGATCTAGACCCTTACGTTTTTTACCTGTCGCAACTGCAAGCTGACGATTTTGCCGCTGCAAGGTTTGTAGCATATTTTCTATCGGCGCAAAGAACGGTGTACGCTGGCTGTTAGCAATATAATAATCTGCGTAACTTTGTTGAATTAACAGTTTTTGCTTATCGCTTGAATACGGATATAAAAGCTCAATGCCCTTCATTAAACTTAACCCAATAATATCTTTGACGGCCTTATCAGTTGTCTTGAAGCCATGTGCCTCACCTGCTATATGCATAGCTTCAACAATCAAGCCAATCGAATCCATTAGCGTACCGTCCCAATCAAATATGATTAAGGTCTTATCGGCTAAATGATGCGGGTTGGCTGACTGAGAACTCTGAGCAGGAATCATTGTAGTAGTTTGGCTCATAAATAGACCTTTATGAATAATCATAATAAATGGCAGATAGCAAAACGTCACGGCGACTTATGTTTCATAAGCTATCGTGACGTTTAAATCTGATGCTTAACATAGCATCTAATCAAAGCTTGTTTAAGCATCAGATTATTTAGGCAAATTGGCTTTAATCTCTTCTGGCATCCAGTCGAGCATCTCTTCTGGTAAAGGCGCAGTGATAGTCTCATAACCAGGTATATCTAGACGCCACGCATGTAAGCATAGACGATGCACACCAGATTTATCATGTACATGGTACTTATCATCGCCCAAGATAGCATGACCAATGTGCGCCAAATGTACACGAATTTGATGGGTACGTCCGGTGAGCGGCTTGGCTTCAATCAAGCTAACGGGCTGCTCAGCAATCATAAAACGACCATGAACGACGATATCAGTCTGACTCTCTTTGGTTTGCGGGTCTTGTGTATCTACCTTAACGCGGCGCTCACCGCTTGCCAGTGTATAACGCAACAATGACGCATCGATACGTTGTTCGTTAAGTGCAGGCTGACCTTTTGCAATACATAAATAATGCTTTTGAATGGTTTTGTCGACCAGATGTTGCTGCAATACTTTAAGTGCAGAGCGTTTTTTAGAGATCATTAATAAACCTGAAGTATCTTTATCGATACGATGCACCAGCTCTAAATACTTCTTGCCTGTGACTTCACGCATGGCTTCAATGACACCAAATGCAAGACCACTACCGCCATGAACCGCAATACCGGATGGTTTATTAAGCACGATCAAACCTTCATCCTCATAGACCACACGCGCCAATAAGCTTTTGGCAAATTCGGTACTGATGATAGGTTTTTCACGAGTGGCAAGTACCACTGGCGCAATACGTACCACGTCTTCACGCTGCACTCTGTCATGAGCCTTGCAGCGCTTGTTATTGACGCGAATCTCATCTGAGCGAATCATTTTATAGATATGCGGTTTTGGCAAACCTTTTAAGCGATTAAGCAAAAAGTTATCCAAGCGCTGGTCGTGCTGATGACGCGTGACTTCAAGGTAATTGACCTTGCCGAAGTTGCTAATCTCATCGTCAGCACTTTGTGGGCGCGTTTTGCTATTAAAGATAGCTGGCGCTTCGTGGATAGGTTCGTCGTTTGTCATTTTTGAGTTTGTCATTTTTAGTTAGGCAATTACATAAAGATTTGCTATAGTTTAACATGTTGAGCGCCAATTAAGCAGAGGCTGAGACAATAATTCATTGCTAATTGATTGTTGTTTTAGGTGGAAAATATCGATTTTATGACTGGCTAATCACTTGTCAATATAATCGGCTGACTCATACAACTTATGCAAGCTCGGCGCTTCATCTGATTTTAAGGGTGTTATAGCAACAGATATACTTTATAATACCTAATAAATTGAAAGAACATGACTGATATTTATCAGTAAAAAATTATTTTTTAGTAAAAACTATTTATTCTTATGAAGCATTTCTTGCAGGATATTATGACAATAGATAGTATCGACTTTATAAATATGGCATTAGCCTTTTATTAAGCGATAACCAACCATACACCCTTTACTCACTACCCGCATGATAACGACTTGATTTGATGATTTATTATCTAACAGTCCTTTAGCCGCGTGCAGTTGAGCAAGTATGGGTCGTTGAGAGTGCAATCGAGTATTACCCTGTAAACCTCGATAACTGCCTGAGTATTGGTGGTCAAACAGAGGACGATAAGTAGAATAGACATGAGACACCGTGCCGATAAGCCGGTCATTTATTCTGTTTGCCAAGTACGCCCCGCTGATGACTAACGCAGCAAGAACTCGCTTTGAGACGCCCAAGATATTATTAACGTTATATCCAAAAGAACGATAAATAAAGAATGACTAATTGCTTAATCTGGACGGATAACCGCTGAATTGTAATTTATACAGTCAACAGCGATATGATTGCTAGACCTTGATTGATTATGTGACAGCACGATGCTTTTTTGGCATCAGTAATACCTTTATATATCAGTAACCATCCGCCACTATGACGAAATGACAAAGTGCGCTGACCACCAATATGGTTCAAAATACTGATAATAAACGATCACTAACCTGCTTATGCATTAATCGCTATAACAAGCCTGCTTATATTAAGATATAGACATAGACTTACACCCTATACCTTCTATATTGAAGTTACTATCACTGGTCCAAAGTTAAGCTTTTGAAGAGTGTTTTCGCGCTTTATTTACGTTCTTTCGTTAATTTATATCTGCTTATGCTGATTTTGTTATTAGCAAGTACTTGCCACTTTACCCTAGAGCCTGTCTTTTCGTTATTATGCGTACTCATAGGATACTATTATGAAACGCATTTTAATCAACGCCACCCAAAACGAAGAGATTCGTGTTGCCCTCTGTAAAGGCAATCATCTATACGATTTCGATCTCGAAAACCGTACCCGCGAACAAAAAAAATCTAATATCTATAAAGGTCATGTGACCCGTGTCGAGCCCTCGCTTGAAGCGGTATTTGTCGAATATGGCTCACAGCGTCAAGGTTTTTTGCCGATTCGTGAAATCTCTGCCGAATACTTAAGCGGCAATCCACGTGATGAAAACATCAAAAAGCTGATCAAAGAAGGTGACGAGCTCATCGTCCAAGTTGAAAAAGAAGAGCGCGGCAATAAAGGCGCTGCCCTTTCAACTTATGTGTCATTGGCTGGTCGTTATCTGGTATTAATGCCAAACAATCCTCGCGGCGGTGGCATCTCGCGTCAAATCTCAGGCAAATTGCGTGAAGATATGAAACGTATGCTTGGCAGTTTAGATCTGCCAAAAGGCATGAGTGTCATCATACGTACTGCTGGTATTGGTAAAACCCAAGAAGACTTGCAGCACGATTTAAATCATTTGCTAAACATCTGGCAAGCCATTCAAGAACAAAACCAAAAATATCCATCACCGCGCCTAGTGCATCAAGAAGCGGGCGTCGTTACGCGTGCTGTCCGTGACTATCTACGTGATGACATCTCTGAGATTTGGATTGATAACGAAAACGCTTATATTGAAGCAGCGGGCTTTATCGATGCTGTGATGCCAAAACAGGCTGAAAAACTACGCAAATATACCGATTATGAGCCGATGTTTTCGCGCTTTAATATTGAAAAACAAATTGAAACTGCCTATCAGCGTGAAGTTCGCCTACCATCAGGTGGCTCAATTGTTATCGATCAGACAGAAGCATTGGTATCTATCGACATCAACTCTGCTAAGTCTACCAAAGGTTCAGACGTTGCTGAAACCGCTTACCATACCAATCTAGAAGCCGCCGATGAAATTGCTCGTCAGCTACGTTTGCGTGATATGGGTGGTTTGATTGTCATTGATTTTATTGACATGAATGACAATAAGCATCAAAAAGAAGTTGAAAAACGTCTGATTGATGCCACCAAATATGACCGTGCACGTGTGCAATTTGGTGATATTTCTAAGTTTGGTCTGATGGAAATGAGCCGTCAGCGTCTGCGTCCGTCATTAGAAGAGTCGACTGGTTATATCTGCCCACGCTGTCATGGTAATGGCATGATTCGCGACCTGCGTTCATTGTCATTATCTATCATGCGTCAGATCGAACAAATCGCGCTAAAAGAGCGTCAAGGTGAAGTTCAAGCAGAAGTACCGACTGATATCGCAGCGTTTTTGCTGAATGAAAAACGCGACAGCTTGGTCTATCTTGAGCAAGACAGTGGTACACGTATCACTATTTTGCCGCATGCGCATTTAGAGTCGCCAAACTTTAAACTTCACTTTAATCGCGATGGCTTTGCCCCGTCAAGCTACGAGCGTATCACCGATACTCAGCTGCAAGAACATAGCGAGCTTGGCTACAACGTTGACTGGCAAACGGCTGAAAAAGAGCGCCCTGAGCAGCAGCCAACTCGACAGCCTCGTCAAGCTGCGGATAAAAATAGCAGCGATCAAGCGCAGGCTCGTCCTAATGCCCAGCAAAGTACGCCTACGCAGCAGCAACAGAATAGCACCAGTCATAGCAATGAACATCGCAGTAATAACAATAGTAGCAATGTGACATCAGCACGTGCGCCACAGGCTCAAGAGACTCCAAGCGCTCAAAACCCTCAGAGCTCTCAAAACATTGTGACCCCATCAGCGCCAGTAGCACCACAACCTACTGCTATTGCCGCTGCACAGCCGCAAGCAGTTGCTTGGTTATCTAATTTATTTGCGCAAGCACCGCAAGCTCAAACCACATCGAGTGTTAGTAGTCGAGATGCTGCTGAAGCTATTGAAGCATTGGTTAATACCGGAGCACAAAGTCTAGGCTCGTTTGGCCAAGTGGATAATACGGCTTTAGCGAACAATAATAATAGTCAAAATACTGCAACGCCTCAGCCAGCAACTAATCAGCAAAGTAGTAATGAGCAGAATCGTCAACTGACACGTTCTGCTGAGAGTAGTACTGATGATAGCAGCGACGCTGAAGAAAGAAGAAGACGTAAACCACGCAAATCAAGACCATCTAAGCCGCGTCAAAGAAAAGAGCAGGCAGATGAAACTGAGAATAGCGCCACTAGCAATACGACTGACAGCAGCGCTAGCACTGATGACAAAGCTAACAATCAAGATAAACGTCAGCAGGATAATAGACGTCATAACGATCGTAATCGCAACAATCGCCAAGACAATAATCGTAATACAAATGAAGACAACGCTAATCCGACCAGTGTTAATGCAACCAGTGTCAGCGACAGCAGTCGTTCTGACAGCTCTGATAATGTAGTAGAAGAGCAAACTCGTACTAAGCGCAAATCGAACAGTCAACGTGGATCACGTGGCAAGCTTGAGCGCGGTGAAACTTTAACGGCAGCTGACTCTAAGCAAAACAATCAGCAAGCCTCTAAAAATGCTAACAGCAACAAACACCATTCTAATGCGCGTCGCAACCAAGACCCTAATGAAGTAGTATTACAGGTAAATGAAGCTACTAGTGAGCTCAAATCACCAGAAGTGGTACATTTGTCATTAGATGATAGCAAGTCTACTACATCACGCCAAGCGACTCACAAGCAAGCAGTAATTGAAAGTGATACTGATGCTGATGCTGAAAAAGAGCATTCAGAGAATAATAATGAGCAGCGTGCGGATAAGCAAAAGCCAGTCGATAACAAACCAGCTCAAAAAACTTCTAAAACGATTGATACCAGTAGCGTTGCATCTGATAACACACAACAAAGTAGCGTCCAAGCTAAAACTTCTGAAAAAGTCTCTGCACACGTCAATACTACTCAGATCGATCAAGTAGAAAAAAGCGCTAATCCCGACAAAGCGAATCAACCCACTTCGAAAGAAGACGATAAAAGCGGCGATAAAATTAGTAGCCACAAACCTGCTGTAGATGAACGAGCTAATACAAAAATTAGCATGGACAGTGAAGCCGAGAATACTGCATCAACTCAAGAAGTGGTAGCGGTACAAGTAGAAAAGGCAGCGCCAATCGAAACCACTCAGAAGGCTCATGTTGCTGAAAATACTGCCGAAGAAAATGTGGTCGTGGATTCTAACGAAGTTGCTGCCGAGGATAGTAGCAGTCAGGCAGTACTTGAGCTTAGCCGTGATTCTTTATTTGCTGAACGCTACGTTGCGGCAAATAAGTTTGGTCAAGCCAGTAATGACCCACGCGTCGTACGTCTTCAACAGGTGCAAGCATCATTTGCTAAAGCGTCTCACGCAAATGAGCAGGATGCGCAAGCTAGTGAGCGCGCTCCTACCATTCGTGGTACGGTTGGTGAATTTATCCGTGCAACCTTAGCAGAGGCAGAAAATCGCTTAGCGACAGACGGTGTCATCAGCTGCTTTAATGCTGCTATCGCTAAGCATCTAGAGCAGACGCTAGTTAAAGACAGCGCTGACAAGCAAGTGGCTATTAAACCAGTTGCTCATAGCGACTTTGACTTTAGTAACTACGGCTATCAGCCTTTAGCAGCGGACTACATTGCACGTTTTGAGTCAATGACAAAAGCCGTCAGTCAGTTTGCAGCGTCCCAAGGTAAAACCTCAGTAGAACCCCGTGCTATCAGTAAACGTGCTAGCAACGATCCACGTGGTCAGCATCCTGATTATAAAGAATCAGCGGTATTGGCGGTTACTGATGCGGCAAATAACGAGCCCGTTCAAACGGGCATCGATATTGATGCGCATGAAGTAGAAGCTGATGCTCTGGCCAATCAAGCTCAAGCAGATGCTGTTAGTGATCAAAGCAAGCAGTTATTAGATGCTGAGCAAACGTTAGCAGAAGTAGATGCAGTGCAAGCTCATATCGAAAGCACTGATATTGAAAGTATCAGAAGTGTCGAAAATGATGTATCTGAAATCAAAATGACCGACGTCGACGCTGCTGAGGTTGCAAACATTACTGTCGAGCAAAGTGAGACTGTACAAGATGCTGAATCAATAGTAGCGCCTTCTCTGAAAGACGACAGTCAAGCAGCCAAGTCAAAAACGACCATAGCCAGTTATAAAAACATGATTGAAAATGTGGCAGAGCAATTACTACCACAAAAAGGCATGTTCAACTTAACAACGCCTAAAGTACCAAAGGCTCGTGCCCGTAAGCCAAAAGCTGATCATAAAAAGCCGACGCAAGCTGAAAAACTTGAGTCAGATGATTCAGACAACTTAGATAGAGAGAGCTAATCGTAAGTTACCCTATCTAAAAAGCAAAAGCCCCAAAGTTGTCAGCAACTTTGGGGCTTTTTTCATTTTCTATTTGATTGAATATAAGAGCTTATTTAATATTTTCGATTAATAACCAAAGCTATTAATGAGCAGCAGATTCATCCTTGTTGCGTATTTTACCAACAACCGTCAAGAGTGCAACGATGATCGCACCAATAATAAAGCCAATAACACCATTCAATAAGGCGGTAGTGAAACTTTCAAAGATACCGGTCAAATGCGCAATATCTTCAACACCATGATATAAGAAATTAATACCATGAACTAAGATACCACCACCGACTAAGAACATCGCTAAGGTACCAGCGATAGATAGAAATTTCATTAATTTGGGCGCTGCAGCAAATAGAATCTTACCGACCTTTTGGGTAAATGCGCCTTCTTTTTCCATCATATGTAAACCAACATCATCAATCTTGACAATACCGGCAACCAGACCATAAATACCAACGGTAATACTAATCGCTAAAATAGAAAGTACCAAACTGCGCTCTAGCAAAGTTGCGCTAGCAGTGGCACCCAATGCAATCACAATGATTTCTGCTGATAAAATAAAATCGGTACGTATTGCTCCTTTGATTTTCTCTTTTTCAAAAGCAACCAAGTCTACTGTTTCATCAGCATTGGCTTTGCGACGAGCTTCTTGCTCTTCATCATGCGGTAAAGCATGTGGCCAAAAGCGGTGGATGACTTTTTCGGCACCTTCATAAACCAAAAACAACCCACCACACATCAATAAAAACGTAATTAATGGCGGGTAAATAGCGCTGATAAGTATGGCCGCTGGCACCAAAATGAGCTTATTAATAAATGAGCCTTTGGCAACCGCCCAGACAACGGGAAGCTCACGGTTTGCTTTGACGCCTGTAACTTGCTCAGCGTTAAGCGCTAAGTCATCACCCAACACCCCTGCTGTTTTTTTGGCGGCGATTTTGGTCATGACCGAAACGTCATCCAAGATCACACTGATATCATCAAGTAAGGTTAATAAACTGGCACCTGCCATAGTCGCTCCTTAAGCTAAATTGCTTCAATAAGTAAATTTTCAAATAACAGATGACTCTGTCGTAAAATATGGTCAGTCATAAAACACAGTTATAAGCAGTAGCCTACCTAGACATAAAATGATATGAAATAGCACAAATGTATTTTATTTATATTTTCTTAACGAATAGCTACAAATTGTGTATTTAATAAGACCGTTATACAGGCTTTCGCGGTTATTTATAAAAATATGCTAATATGAGGCTGATTATTAGTTATCTTTTGTTATCAATAAACTGTAAAAATTTATTACCTCTTATAGATCGATCTAGTCATCATGTTAGATCAAAATTCCAAAAGATCTTCATTACCTTTTGCTATCAAAATCTTGATTAGGCATGACTGCCTAAAGGAAACATCCTATGTTCTTAGCGCCTTTTTCTAAAACCAATCCCAACCGTGATACGTTTTCTCGCAGTCCTCTTACTCGTGTTATGAGTGCTGCCTTGCTGGTTATCGTTGCAGCTGGCTGCTCTAACAATGCAGCAGATGCGACCAACAATACAGATCTTGTCAATAGCAGCAAAGCCAAAACGAGTACTGCTGCGGTTTCTAAGGATAGCGATGCTAAAGTAGTAAAATCTTTGCAAGCCAATTTAAAGGCTTCTGGTATTGAAGAGACTATCCTCTCAGCTGTACCAACCGATATGACTGGTATTTATTGGGTGACAGCTGAAGGATTGCCTTCTTTTTTTACGGATAAGACGGGCAAGCATATTATTCAAGGGCAAATCATCGCGGTTGGTGCAGAAGCGCCTGTAGATATTAGTGCCGCGTTGTTGGCCAGTACTGCCCAAGAAGCGTTAAAAGCAGTCGACAAAAAAGACATGGTTATTTATCCAGCAAAGGGCGCGACTAAAGCTGTGGTTTACGCCTTTACAGATGCAGATTGTGGTTATTGCCGTAAATTGCATGAAGAGATGGATGATATTAATACACGTGGCATCGAGGTACGTTATTTGGCATGGCCACGTAGCCAAGAATCAGTGCCAAAAATGGAAGCTATTTGGTGTAGTCAAGATCGTAAGGCGGCAATGAATCAAGGGAAAGCTGGCGCCGATGTGCAAGCGCCTAGCTGTGCCAATCCTGTACAAGAACAGATGGCATTAGGGGCAAAACTTGGTGTGCGAGGTACGCCCGCTATCTTTACTGAAGCAGGACAGCAAGTAGGCGGCTATCTACCTGCAGCTCAATTGGCAGAAGCAGTTGGCGCTAACTAAAGACGGTTATATGCTTTAAGTATTTGTGATATGTATGACGGTGGCGACATTGTGTAGACGTCACAACTGCTTATCGGTATGATAGGATAAAGCGCTAGGCAAACTTAGCCATATAATTTCTATATAAGCGCTTATTTATGTTAGTGATTCTTGTAGTTTCAAGATCTTTCATAGCAGCGTTTTTTATCCCACTATTTAATCTCTTGAGGATCCTGTGAGCAAATCCATCAAACTAGCGATACTTGGTTTAGGCACCGTCGGAACGGGCGTGGTCAATCTAATCAATGATAATTTAGATGAACTAAAACGTCGTAGCGGACGCGACATTGTGATTACCGAAGTTGGTATTCGTCGTCAGCGTGATGACATTAATCCCAATATTATGCAAAACAGTGATCTGATGGCAACCGCTGCCAGTGACAATGTCGATATTGTCATCGAATTGATTGGCGGTACGACCCTTGCAAAAGACGTTATTATGCACGCCATCAAAAATGGCAAGCATGTGGTGACCGCCAATAAAGCGTTATTGGCTGAGCATGGTAATGAGATTTTTGCTTTTGCTGAACAGCATAATGTTCATGTCGCCTATGAAGCAGCCGTAGCAGGTGGTATTCCAATTATTAAGGTCATGCGTGAAGGTTTAGCTGCCAATAAAATTGATTGGCTAGCGGGTATCATTAATGGTACGGGCAACTTTATCATGACAGAGATGCGCGATAAAGGTCGTCCGTTTGCCGATGTACTGAACGAGGCGCAAGCACTTGGTTATGCTGAGGCCGACCCTACTTTTGACGTAGAAGGTATCGATGCGGCGCACAAGCTGGCGCTACTTGCCTCTATCGCCTTTGGTATTCCATTGCAGTTTGACAAAGTCTATTGTGAAGGTATTACCGGTATTACTTTGCAGGATGTCAATTACGCTGAAGAGCTTGGCTATCGTATCAAGCACTTGGGCTTTGCAGTTCGCCGTGCAGGAAATGGCAGTGGGGACGACAGCGCTGGTATTGAGCTGCGTGTACACCCAACACTGATTCCACAGAACGCCCTGCTTGCTAATGTTAATGGCGTAAAGAATGCCGTACTGGTGAACTCTCACCCTCTCGGTCAGACGTTATATTGCGGTGACGGCGCGGGTGCAGGCGCAACGGCTTCTGCAGTGATGGCAGATGTGATGGATTTAGTGCGTGTGTTAGGATGTAAAGATGCTGACCAACAAAACAGCAATGGTCATCATGTACCGCACTTAGCCTTTATCCCTGAAAAATTGTCAGATACGCCGATATTGCGTGCTGAACAAATGATTACTGGATATTATTTACGTGTACATGCGTACGATAGCCCTGGTGTGTTGGCAGATATTACCCGTATCTTGAGTGATGCCGGTATCAATATCGATGCTATTTTACAAAAACCGGCGCATAAGCTCGGGCAAGTGCCAGTGATTATTTTAACGCTGCCAGTGGGTGAGAGTCAGATGAATCTTGCCATCGAAAAAATCGAGAAGTTAGACACCATTATTGATAAAGTAGTACGCATACGCTTAGATGAGCTGGCGTAAAAATATACTTTAATCAATCAAATATGTTGGATTAAAATACTCAAAAAAGGAAATAACAATGTCACATGATGCAATTGTAATCTTAAACGGCGCTCGCACCCCGATGGGCGGCTTCCAAGGCGCATTGACAGACATAAGCGCCACAGATTTGGGCGCAGCGGCTATCAAAGCAGCTGTTGCGCGTTCAGGCGTTAATGTTGATAATATTGATGAAGTTATTATGGGCTGTATCTTAACCGCAGGTTTGGGTCAAGGTCCTGCGCGTCAAGCGATGCGCAAAGCTGGCTTGTCTGATGCAACGGGTGCGGTTACCATCAATAAGCTGTGCGGCTCAGGTCTAAAAGCAGTTATGCAAGCTCATGACGGTATCAAAGCCGGAAGCTTTAAGGTTGCTGTTGCTGGCGGTATGGAGTCGATGACCAATGCGCCTTATATCATGCCAGGGTCGCGTGGTGGCTATCGCATGGGACATAAAGAAGTCAAAGATCATATGTTCTTAGACGGTCTAGAAGATGCCGATACTGGCAAGCTAATGGGTCAATTTGCACAAGAAATGGCGGATGAAAAAGGCTATACGCGCGAACAAATGGATGATTTTGCTATTGAGTCGCTAAATCGTGCACTAACAGCGATCAAAGACAATCATTTCAAAGATGAAATTGAACCAGTTACGTTCAAAACTCGTAAAGGCGAGCAAACGGTTGATACCGATGAGCAGCCTGCCCTTGCTAATGCTGAGCGCATCCCTACTTTGCGTCCTGCCTTTGCAAAAGACGGTACCATCACCGCAGCAAACGCTAGCTCTATCTCAGACGGTGCTGCAGCTGTTGTATTGATGAAAGAGTCACAAGCCAAAGAAGAAGGTCTAGAGTATCAAGCGCGTATCATCGCGACTGCCTCTAATTCTCGTCATCCAAGCGAGTTCACTATTGCCCCTGTTGGCGCAATTGAAAAAGTATTGGCAAGTGCTAGCTGGTCAGTCGCTGATGTCGATTTATGGGAAATCAATGAAGCATTTGCCATGGTTACGATGGCAGCAATGGATGAGCTAAACATCGAACATGCTAAAGTAAACATAGAAGGCGGTGCTTGTGCCCTTGGTCATCCAGTGGGCTGTTCAGGCGCTCGTATCCTAGTGACGCTTATTAACTCTCTAAAGCGTACTGGTGGCAAAAAAGGCGTTGCTACACTATGTATCGGTGGCGGCGAAGCAGTAGCAGTAGCAATCGAATTGGCTTAAGTTATTTTAAAATGATCGGTATGCTGTAAATCTTTAGCTTATTATTAGAATCTAAAACCGCATTGCTTTGAGCAATGCGGTTTTTTTATGTCAAAATATTAACACCCGTCTGCTTAAACGTATTAGCGTAGGAAAGCCTTAACTTAAAAGTTATATAGTGATTATGCTCTTTACAGCCTATTACACACCCTTACGTCAAGCGCACACTTTGCTACCTTGCTTATATATCTCATGCCAAATCGTCCTGTTACGATATCAACAAGTCGAGATAGCGACTGGCTATAATAAATACTATTGCTTGAACCGTTTATCTAATAACAGTTCATATAAGAATATCAATAAACCATTTTATAAAAAGAAATTTACTCATACAAAAGGAAGATAATAATGAGCCAACTTATTCGTTTAAGAGATATCCAAGCAACTCACCGTGATCTGATCGGTGATGATTATTATGACCCAACTGGCAAGACTGCTTTTGGTGTTAATGAAGAAAAAATCGGTAAAATCGAAGGCGCATTGGTAGAAGATACGACTGGTCGCATTCGTTACTTAATCGTCGATGCAGGTGGCTGGTTTAGCTCAAAAGAAGTATTGGTACCAGCAGGTTTGGCACGTATCGTTGGTGATGACGTATTCTTTGATAGCTTAACCAAATCGCAGGTCGAAGCGATGGAAGTCTATGACCATGATTATCAATATAGCTATAAAGAACAGTATGAAAGAGACCGTCAGGCGTTTGTCGCTGACAGTATCCCAGAAGCTGAGCGTATGGAAATTGCCGATCACAATTACGATGCACCAAATACGTTAGATCTATTAGAAGAACGTCTGACTGTTAATAAAGATCGTATTGTGGCAGGTTTGGTAAAAGTCGGTAAGCATGTCGTGACTGAAGAGCGTAACGTCAATGTTGACTTGGAAGAAGAGCATGCCAATATTGAACGTACCAATGTTAATCGCCCAACTGAACGCCGTATCGGTGATATCGATGGCAATGAGACGATCGAAGTTGAGCTAGAAGCTGAGCGTGCTCATGTCAATAAAGAGACCTATGTCACAGAAGAAGTGAATGTTGGTAAAACGACAGAACGTCATACTGAGACTATCGTAGATACCATTCAACGTGAAGAGCTAGATGTCGATAATAATGGTAACGTGATTGATCGTGATGGCAATTTGTTTACTCGTGATGATATCACTGCTGAAGATGTACGCCGCGCTCGTGGTATGTAATAGGCTAGCCATTCGTATGGCTTTATAATCTAAATAGTATTTGTGATATTGTTATATACTATTTAAATCAATACTATACGACAGCCATTAGCCACTGAGTGATTTGCTCAGTAGATAAGACCAGAGCTCGTCTCTGGTCTTTTTTTATATACAATAATAAGGACAATAACCATGAATCCTAATAATGAAAATAACTATCCCAATACCAACTATCCTGACTTTACCAATAATACCGCTAGTGGCACGCAAGATGATTTAACCTCATCTGACTTGTTATCATCTGATCATAGTCAGAAGCAAACAATAATAAGCAATCAACAAGAAAGTATTTCAGAAAATCTACCTGATACTAATAACAATAACGGTGGTTATCTAGAATTATTAGAAGAGCGCCCAGTAGTCAATAAAGAGCGCTTGGATGTTGGTAAAGTAACTGTCACCAAGCATTTTCGCACCAAAACTATTCAAGTACCTATTGAGCTGGTAGAAGAATATATCACGGTACGTACCGATTATCAGGATGCCGAAAGTCAGGATCTATTGTCAGAAAACTATGATGATAAAGACATCTTGCGTCATGTGGAGCCTTCATTAGATAGTAAAGCCGTTGTTACTATTAATGGCACACAAGTTGAGATTGGCGATGCGCCTATTGAGATTATTTTATCACGTCAAATCGCAACCATTACTAAGGACACTTACGTCATCCAAGAAATAGCCATTGAAAAAACCACACATACGCATACTGACAGCATCGAAGTCGAACTCAAACATGAGGAACTCGATGTTACTGAAGAAGGGTTTTTGGCACATGAGCAAAATACGGCTCATAAGAGATAAGCTGTCGAGTTTCAAAGTTGGTGGAAATCAAAAGCAGAAAAGCAACGCGAACGTTGCTTTTTTTATTTTAAATTATCCATTAACGTTCTAGCCATTATTGAGTCTTTTTACATTCATAAGTAGTGACGTTAGTGGCGTCAGTGCCAGCGGTACGCATTACACCTGTTTCGCGATCTTTATGGGCTACGCGCCATTGTACAAAGCCTGTCGTCCCATCGATAGCCGTTGCGCCCTCAAATACTTCAGGATTGCTGGCTTCATTGGTTTTTGTCAAAGTGACTGACCCTTTAGCAGTCGCAAGCACCACTTGGCTATCCGCATCTTTATAGGTCGCTTCGACCTCGAGTTCAGGAGAGCACAAGTACGTTATTTGATTGACGCCAGTATTTACTGTAGCTACGGTATCGTCTGCGACTTCGCTAGCAGAGGCATCTACGACCACATCACTTGGCTCGGCAGGTTCAGCAGACATAGGCACAGCCTGCTCTTCACTGATACTCTCTTCTAGACTTGGCTCTGTTTCTTGCTTTGGCTGACAGGCAGTCACAGACAAGGCTCCTGCCAATAATGCCGTAACAACCAAAGAGTGACGCCACTGTTTTAATAATGCTACATTCATCATGCTCTCCCAAATAATTATGCTAAACACTATAGCCTGTCCACAAATGCGCGCCTACATTGAATTTGTAAGTAATCAATACAATGTAGATGATATTTTTATTCAACCATCACTCCTCAGGGCATAAAAAAAGTCCCTATCTATTCGATAAGGACTTTTTAATCAAGAAATGTTAGCTAGGTTTAGATTTTGCCATGACATTGCTTATACTTAAGTGCTGAACCACATGGACATGGGGCGTTACGGCTGATATTCATACCAGCATATGGGTCTGCATCATCGCTACTGCCCGCCATAGCACCTGCTACGCTAGCGCCCGTAGCACCGCCAACGACATTGCGGCTTTGCACTGCTGCTCTTTCCACACCGCCGTCCATATTATCGATATCACTATGCTCAAACTGCATTTGCATATGGGCTGCATTTTCACGTTGCTGTATTTCTAACGCCTCTAGCTCTTCTTTGGTTGGGATATGCACACGTGATAAGTCTTGTACTGTTTCAGACTTGATCGCGCCAAGCATCATCTGGAACAGCTCAAATGATTCACGCTTATATTCCTGCTCAGGGTTTTTCTGTGCATAACCACGCAGATGAATACCTTTACGCAGCTGATCCATCTGGGTTAAATGCTCTTTCCAATGCTTATCTAAACTTTGCAGCATAAAATGACGCTCAAGCTGAGCCGCATCTTTTTCGCCCATTTGTTCACGGCGACTGTGATAACGATCCAATGCTGTTTCGATGATCTTGGCTCGTAAGCCTTCTTCATCTAGGCGACGATCTTCATCAAGCCAATCGTTAATGGGCATTGCAATCTTAAATTCGTTCTCAAGCTCATCCTCTAACCCATCGACATTCCACTGATCATCGATAGAGCCTGGCGGAATAAACTGGTTAATCATGGCATTATAGACTTCCTGATGCATGATTTTAATGGCCTCTAATAAATCCATCTCAGCCAACAAATCATCACGCTGACCATAGATGACTTTACGTTGATCATTGGCCACATCATCGTATTTCAGTAGGTTTTTACGCGCATCAAAATCGCGACTCTCTACTTTACCTTGGGCGTTTTCAATCGACTTTGAAACCATTTTATGTTCAATGGCTTCATCTTCTTTTAGCCCCATGGCACGCATCATATTCACGACACGGTCACCGGCGAAGATACGCATTAAGTCATCTTCAAGTGATAAGAAGAAACGTGACATCCCAGGATCACCTTGACGACCCGCACGACCACGCAGCTGATTATCAATACGGCGTGATTCATGACGTTCAGAACCAATAATATGCAAACCACCAGCCGCAACGACTTGGTCATGCTTGATTTGCCATTGGGCTTTTAGACGCGCCATTTCTTCAGGGCTAACCGCATCAATATCTTCAATAAACGATTGCCAGTTACCGCCAAGGATAATATCGGTACCACGACCTGCCATATTGGTAGCAATCGTGACCGATTTTGGACTACCTGCCTGCGCAATGATTTCAGCTTCACGCTCATGCTGCTTAGCGTTTAGCACATTATGCTTAACACCTTCTTGATCGAGCAGATAAGACAATTCTTCACTGGCTTCAATCGTTGCCGTACCAACCAATACTGGCGCGCCTTTTGCTTGAATCTCTTGAATCTCGCGGATAATGCCTTTGTATTTGCCTAACTTGGTTAAGAAAATTTGGTCATCCATATCGACACGAGCAATCGGCTCATGCGTTGGAATCACAATGACATCTAAGTCATAGGTTGATTTAAATTCTGCTGCTTCAGTATCAGCGGTACCCGTCATACCAGACAGTTTGTCATACAGACGGAAAAAATTCTGGAATGTAGTGGTTGCAAGGGTTTGATTTTCGGCTTGAATCTCGACGTTTTCTTTGGCTTCAACGGCTTGATGCAGACCTTCTGACCAGCGGCGACCAGGCATGGTACGACCAGTGTTTTCATCAACGATAACCACTTCGCCGTCATCAACAATATAATGGATATTTTTCACAAAGACATGATGGGCGCGAATCGCCGCTTGTACGTGAGCCAATAATGGCAAACGGCTTGGGCTGTAAAGACTTTCGTTTTCGCCAAGCTCGCCGACTTGGATTAAGAAGCGCTCAATTTTCTCATAGCCTTTTTCACTAATCTCAATCTGGCGATTTTTCTCATCAATCCAAAAATCTTCTTCTTCATTATTCTTATTGGCTTCTTCGTCTTTTGAGCGAATCAGCACGGGAATAATGGTATTAATCAGCGCATACATGCGTGATGAATCTTCCGCTTGACCCGAGATAATCAACGGCGTACGAGCTTCATCGATTAAAATAGAGTCAATTTCATCGATAATACAGAAGTTTAGCGGGCGCTGCTTTTTCTCTTTTAAACTAAAGACCATGTTATCGCGCAAATAATCAAAACCGTACTCGTTATTGGTACCGTAAGTGATATCCGCTTGATAAGCATCGACTTTTTCTTGTGGTGGTTGCTGCGAGTAAATCACGCCAACCGTCATGCCCAAAAAGCCAAATAAGGGACGGTTTAATTCCGCATCACGTGCCGCCAAATAATCATTAACCGTCACCAAATGTACGCCTTTGCCACTGATGGCATTGAGGTACATGGCCAAGGTGCCCATCAAGGTTTTACCCTCACCAGTTTTCATCTCAGCGATTTTGCCTTCGTGCAAGGTAATACCACCGATCAGCTGCACGTCATAGTGACGCATACCGTTAACCCGTAGCGACGCTTCACGACAAATCGCAAACGCTTCTGGCAATAACGCATCTAGACTTTCGCCGCCTTGGTGTCTTGCTTTAAATTCTTCAGTTTTTTGTTGTAATTGCTCATCAGACAGGGCTTGTATCGCAGCCTCGTATGCGTTGATTTTGCTGACCACTTTGCGCATGCGTTTAAGCTCACGCTCATTTTTGGTGCCAACGACACTGCCTATAATCTTTGATAACATAATTTTTTGACCTATGGAAATATTCGATAATTAGTGCGCATGACAACGCTTTACTCGCTGTTTTTTTAATTATTTGGCTGGTTACTGTCCAATTTAAGACAGTCCAATAAAATATCGCCCAATTAAGTGTGACGTCATTATATATGGTTATGACGGCGATGGATACAAGGGCAGTTAGCAGATATTTGCCGACGTAAAAAGGTGATAGGACGTGTTAAAATAACACTTATAAACCTATGTTTTTCAATTTTTTTGCTTATTGCCAGCACACTTTTTAGATGATCTATTTTATTTTGAACCGATTATTATTAGCCTTTATATCTAAAGCCTTCTATCTAACCAAACTTATTTAAACACCCCTATTTAATAAATAAAAAAGACAACTTAAGAGATTCTGCATGCCAGTTAAACCTTCTGCTCAAAATAACAGTCCTAGTAAACCCACTTCAAAATCTGTGCCAGTTGACTCTGACTCATTGGTCATAGGTGATGCCATCTATCACTTGGCAGATCATACGCCGATGATGGTGCAATATCTCAATATGAAGGTTAACTATCCTCAAGCTTTGCTGTTATATCGGATGGGTGATTTTTACGAGTTATTTTTTGAGGATGCCAAACGCGCGGCACAGATATTGGACATTACTTTAACCCGTCGAGGTACAGATAAAGCAGGTAATACGATTGCGATGGCAGGTGTCCCTTTTCATGCTGCAGATAGTTATATGGCAAGATTGATCGCTGCTGGGCAAACCGTCGTTGTCTGTGAACAAATTGATGAATCAGCTACTGGCACTGACAATGCAAATAACCCGTCCAATGCTCCGACGATGGGCGATAAGCAGAAGAAAGATAAGAGCAAATCTACTGCTGGCACTATTATGCGCCGTGAAGTGGTCAAAACGCTGACCGCAGGGACTATTACTGACGATGCACTCATTGCGCCCAATCACACCCCGACTGTCGTCGCTATTGATATCGAGACTCCTAAATCGAACAGCAAACAACCTGTGCAAGCTGCCGTTAGCCAAATGGATTTAGCCGCTGGGACTTTGACGACGCAAACGATCAGCGCTAATCAAGATGATATTGAATCTTTACAAACCCAAATGCTCACGGTGCTGGCACGCTTTGCGCCAAGCGAATGTATTATTAGTGAAGCGCTGAGTGACAGTAATGGTGATATCAGCGAAGAGTGGCTGCTATGGCTACGTCAACATCTTAATTGCCCTATTATTGAAGTTGCGGCTAATGACTTCCACCGTGAGCATGCCAGCGCAACCCTTTGCCAACAGTTTGAGGTTCAGCGTCTTGATGGGCTTGGTATTAGCGGTGCACCACTTGCCCAGTCTAGCTGTGCGGCGCTAATACATTATGCACGGCAAACCCAACAACGCCATGTGCCACAACTTAATCAGCTGATCGTTGAATATAATGATGACTATTTAATCATTGATGCCAATAGTCAGCAAAATCTTGAGCTATTTACGCCCGTTAGCAGCAATGGTACGTCATTAATATCTGTCCTCAACCATTGTCAAACGCCGATGGGTCGACGCTTACTCGTGCAGCAAATGAAACGCCCACTGCGTCAGCATTCGCGTATTAACTTGCGTTTAGATGCGATAACTAGCTTGTTAGATACTGATAAACAGTCTGAGCAATGCTCGGGAAATATCTCATTAGTTACCAGCTTGCGCGAAACCTTAAATGCTATCGGCGATATTGAACGTATCAGTAGCCGTATCGGTCTGATGAGCGCCAAGCCACGCGATTTACGTAAGCTTGCAGACGGTATTGCTAGTAGCGCCCAGCTTACGACGCTACTGACGAATGCGGGTATCAGCCATGAGCAGGCAGGACTGTTGCCGATGTTAATGCAGCAATTGCCTGCGCAGTTACCTGCCGTACAATCCGTCGCCGAGCTTATTGAGCGAGCTATTATCGTAGAGCCACCGGCGCATATTCGTGATGGTGGCATGTTAGCCGCAGGCTATGATGCAGAGTTTGATCGCCTTACCCATTTGCATGACAATATCCAAGTGACATTGGATGAGATGGTGGAACGCGCGCGTCAAGAGAGCCAATTACCCAGTCTAAAGGTAGGCTTTAATAAAGTGAGCGGCTTTTATTTTGAATTGCCTAAAATGCAGGCAAAAAATGCCCCTGCACATTTTATCCGGCGGCAAACGCTGAAAAGTAGCGAGCGATTCATCACTAACGAGCTAAAGACAGTCGAAACTGAGTATCTAAGCGCGCAAAGCTTAGCATTGACTCGCGAAAAGCAGCTTTATAATGAGCTATTGATACGATTAGGTAGCCATTTAGCTGAATTACAACAGCTTAGCGCTGCTATCGCCCAAATAGATGTCCTCAATAACTGGGCACAGCTTGCTATCACTTATAACTGGCAGCGTCCAGTCATGAGTAACGAATCGAAAAAGAGCAGCATCTTAGATAATAGCTTAGAAAACAGTCACTCAGAAAATGGCTTGAATAATAACAGCCAAACCAGTATCAATATTAAAGAAGGTCGTCATGTTGTTGTAGAAGCTGTACTAAATCCTATTCATACTCATCAAAATAATCCTGCCAAACATAGCAGTCATTTTGTCGCCAATGATTGTGTATTGGGCAGTTATGAAAATCCTGAAAGACTGTTAATGATTACTGGCCCTAATATGGGTGGCAAATCGACCTATATGCGCCAAACCGCCCTGATTGTTCTACTGGCGCATTGCGGTAGCTTTGTCCCAGCAGCGCGTGCTCATATTGGTGATATTGACCGTATCTTTACCCGTATTGGTTCGGCTGATGATTTGGCAGGTGGCAAATCAACCTTTATGGTGGAAATGATTGAAACCGCTAATATTCTCAATCAAGCGACCAATAAATCGCTAGTGCTGATGGATGAAGTGGGACGCGGTACAGCCACCACTGATGGCTTGGCAATCGCTCATGCTTGCGTTAATCGATTGGTAGAGATTGGCTGCCTGACATTATTTGCCACTCATTATTTTGAGCTGACAAAATTGGCGCAAAACCCTAAAGAAAGTAGTGGCAGTAATGATAAGTTTATCCGTAATGTCCATGTCGCCGCCAGTGAGATCGACGGTCAACTGTTACTGCTGCATCAAATCAAAGATGGTGCAGCAAGCTCCAGCTTTGGGTTACATGTGGCAAAAATGGCGGGTATCCCAATTCAAGTGCTTAATGATGCCAAGCGTTATTTAGTAGATAACTTAAGCATAGACAATCTAAAACCAGATAACGAAAGTATTGATGATGACAAAAATGAATTAGCTAAGTCGGTAAAGGATAAACGCCAGCAGACTTATGATAGTAATATAGAGAAATCAAACATCAGGAATCTCGATAAAAAACAAAAAAATATAGATATTCCACAACAAAATCAGCTATTTAGCCTACAAGACGAACTACAGGCTATCGACCCTGACAGCCTCACGCCAAAGCAGGCACATGATTTACTATATCATCTGAAGGAAATCATTAGTTATTAAAGGGAATTGTTAAATTATCTCAAAAGCGCTAAAATGTGCCTTATTTTTCATCTATTCTATTTCGCTCAATCCAATAACAGGTAGACAGTACTATGACCTTTGTCGTTACAGAGAACTGCATTCTTTGCAAATACACCGACTGTGTGGAAGTCTGTCCTGTCGACTGCTTTTATGAAGGACCGAACTTCCTCGTCATCGACCCTGATGAGTGCATCGATTGTGCTCTATGCGAACCTGAATGCCCTGCTAATGCGATCTTCTCAGAAGATGAAGTGCCAAAAGGGCAAGAAATATTCACTCAGCTAAATGAAGAGCTGGCACAAAAATGGCCAAATATCACTGAGATGAAAGGGCAGATGCCAGAAGCTGAAAAGTGGGATGGCGTGGAAGGTAAGATTCAGTATTTAGAGAAGTAGCTGGTGTTTTAAAACCGCTCAATATATTAAAATAATGAAAAACCATCTAATAGCGATATGCTAATAGGTGGTTTTTTATCAGATATTATCTATGATAAATTACATTACTTTATTGACAAGTTCGCGGTAAATAAGCTGTTGGAATACCTTCGGATGCCCGGCACTTCCATGAACCATTAGCAGCTCGGTCAAGACTGATTGACTGCCCTTCTATATAGGGTAAGTTTTGAATAGTGCATTTAACTGCGTCAGTAGTAACTCCACTTACAGCAGGTGCAGTGACACTAAACTGACAATATTTAGTCTGTGCTGGGATATTGAGTCCACTTGGACTGAACCCTATTACTCCTGCACCCTCTGCTATTAAGGTTTGATATGGCAGACGAAAGTGATTTATCTCTTTATAAACTATCATTATATGTGTTTTTCTAATCTGAGTCTGATAACTGAGTGTAGATATCGCAGCTAATATTCCGATGATAGCCACGACAATTAACAATTCAATCAGTGTAAAGCCAGATTGAGTCACTAAATGACGATTTTGGGTCGTTTCGCTCATAGTCATGGCTGTCATATCATATTATTAAGGTTACTTGGATAGTGCACAGCTTATGCCATCATTGCCCTAAATATAATAAAAAAAGGCGAATCTAATCAAAATAAGAGATAACCATACCCCCAAAATCTTGGAGGTGTTATAGGCATGTTAGCAGCAAACCCGAAAGACTGAATAATTATATACACAAACCAAGCGGCTATCATTACGTATACCGCTAATGCTAATATGTACTGATAATAAGATATTACTACCCTCTTTTGAGTAAAATCCTGGGCATGATTAAACGCTGAGTTTTTCAATAGAAAAACGAATAGCCATAAAAGTGCCATCTGTGTTATTGGATAAACGTAAATACCAGATAAAGAAATATCAATACTGATAGCAAATAACGCTGCTATAACAAAGTAGTTTTGCTTTATATTCCAGCTGATATGACGGGCTATTTTAAATACGATAAAAGATAGGAATATAAAACCTACCAACCCTACTTCGGTCAATATTTGTATAAATAAATTATGGGGATGAGCAGATAGATGAGGAAATTGCTCTAATTGATAAAAACCGCAGCCAAATATAGGCTTTTGTAACCAGCAGCTCAGACCATTTACCCATAAATCTATACGTCCACTAGAAGATTCTCTAGCTATAGCCATACTACTAGAGCCAGAACTGACTATATAAGTAATGAGAAGATACACGAGCCAAGAAGATATATAAGTTAGGATCAGTGGCAATTTTAAAGGTTTACAGTATAAAGCGATTATAATAATAAATACGGTATACGCTAATGTAGCTGAACGACCAGCATCTAACAGAACAGCCAAAAATGCTAAAAATAAGAATAGTAGATATAGATTTTTATGCTGCTTTTCACTTATATAGAACCAAGTGCCAAAGATAGACAGTACTAAAATGCAACTATCATAAACACGAATATTCCATGGGAAGGGATACCAATTAGCATCGTAAATGCCCGTATTTATATACTCCCATAGCGATAAAGGCAGTAACATAAATAGTAAAAAGCTTGATAATAAGACTATTTTAGTAACCGAATTATTATAATTTAAAATTCTAAAATTTTTATATATTAAATAAACAAGCAGCATCTCTGTGATTACAAAGGAAGGCTGATCCCACACAAAAAAACCAATCACTAAATAAGTAAAGAATATTAGCTCTATCTTTGTAATTATAAATGAGCGGTCTACCCAAGATACTAATCCAAAGAATAGTAGTAGAATGACCTGCATAACCCTGAATTCATTATAAAAACTAGTATTAAACCCTACACTCCAACCTAAAAAAAAAGGCAAAAAATAAAGAGCTATTAATAGCTCTTTATTTTTATTTATTTGAAAAAAGTTAAGCATTAATTATTAGCTAGCTACACAAGACTTAGGTAGGTATTTTTGATCCATCTTAGTACCACCAGTTGTAGTACAGCTAAAGTTGAAAGTAGTATTAGAGCCTGTAAGTGCAGGTGGCGTTAAAGTAATTGTTTTACCAGCGATATTAGCATTTACAGTACCAGCCGGTTTCATAGTCACAGTAATAACACCAGTACCCGCTGCTACTGTAGCATCAGCGTAAGTTCCAGCAGCTGTCAAAGAACCATTTGTCGGCGCTGTAGCTGTACCCGGATAAACACCATTAGTTTGCGCATATTCTGCAATAGCAGTTTTTTGTCCAGCAGTAAGAGCAAAAGCTTCAGCTACTTGTGAACGAGCAATATAGTCCTGATAAGCAGGGATAGCGATCGCAGCCAAGATACCGATAATGGCGATTACGATCATTAGTTCGATTAAGGTAAAACCTTTTTGTGCAGTGTTCATATGAACTCCTTAGGGGGTATATAAAGATAATTGGCTAATAGCGCTTTTTATCTTTAGGGATATAATATGTTTTTCTCTTATTATAGATGCTGCATTTAGCGTGCCAAAGTTATGGTCACCTTTATCTTTTTATCTAAATACTTAATTATCATCGCCATTTATTATTAACGCTTCTCTTTTTTTATCTTAATCAAGTTCGAATGTTACGCCCAAGCCACTAAAAATTGTCAGTCTGCCTATCATGAGTCACGAAAGGTAAAGATAACTGACGTTTTTTGTCAAATTCTCAACTTTTCTATTTTATTTATCTTATTTTGTCCATTCTTCACCAGTACCACAGATACTGACTCGACATTTCACACCTTGATAATTCAGACTAAGATTACCATCACCTACCATTTGCATCCCCGTATTTGGCGTGGCTGTAATTATCCATTTATTGGTCAATATATTATCAGGAGGCGTTAATGTTATTGGATTGATAGTTATATCATATAGCTGAGTGCCCTGCCTTGGATAGGCGGTAGCAAAATCTGTTTTGACACTTGCACTAATAGCACTATAGCTACCTTGTGCTAGCTTGCGGCTTTCAATCTCTGAAGCAATGTTCTGCATCTCACTCATCATGTCAGTACGTTTGGTTTTAATAACGTAGTTTTGATAACTAGGATAAGCAATTGCTGCCAAAATGCCGATGATGGCAACCACTATCATCATCTCAATCAGCGTAAAGCCCTGATCATTTTTTGATATTTTTTTAGATAATTCATTAAAATATGACATTACCAGTCCTCATTTCCAGTGCCGCAATTGATAGAAGCAATGGTGACTGCCCTATCCTTACTTTTACATTTCACACCCGTACTATTTATCATCAAAATATGAGCATTTGAATTTTTAAATGAAGTATTTGGCTCTGCTAACATGCGCCATGAGCTGCCTGCGGTGGAATAACCAGTGCCTGTAGGAGCTAAGGTGTTACCTGTACTGCCATCTACTAACGCAATCATATAACGGTAATTCGTGCTATCGCTACCTTTAGGGACATAGATAGTTTTATTGTCAGTTGCATCATATGCATAGCTGATATCGCCATTACTTGCTATTTTTTTGGGCTTAAAGCCTTTATAAGTTAAAGCACTAGCACGCCAGCGGTTCAGCTCTATATCAAGCTCTTGCATTCGTGCCTGTGCTTGTGATTCAGCATTACGCACCACAAACTGCCGATAAGACGGTATCGCAATCGCCGCTAAGATAGCCACGATTATGATGACTATCATCAGCTCTATAAGCGTAAAGCCTACTTGTTGTTTTAACGTCTTCATATTCATACGACCATCCTATCAGTCTACTTCGTACCACGTTTTCGGCTGTAGCGTAAAGCGCTCGTTAAATATCATATCAGGCGCTGTACCATTACCAATGCTGCTATCAGTTGCTACTAAATTGCTTTGGTTCAGCCCTTTAGGGTTCGTAAGAGCATTGAAAAGTCCCTTGCCATTATCAGACCCAAAGTTTACGCGATCATTAGCACGTTCCGTCAATGTACGTGTCCCAATAAGGAGACGTTGGTTGGAGAGGCTGGAGCTACGTGGTCCGAGCGTCAACTCTTGAATACCTTTGCCTGCCTGCACATATCCACCAGTACCATTCTTAGAGGCGTCATCGGTACAGATACCATAAGGTAAGCAATAGAGCTGTCTTTCTGAACCGCCTGTCACTTTTGCAGAGCAAGAATCTACGTCACCATAGCTCATATCTGGGTTATAAACCGTGGTATATATAAAGCTGTCAACCACTTCAGATTTACCAATGCCTTTGCCATATCTCACATTACCGTAGCCGTCAAAACGAGTCAGAGGATAGTACCAACCCTTTTTTGTGCCAGCTTTTTGGATATTAATGGCTGCATTTTTTTGAGCTAAAGTATACTCCGTAGCTGTAGAACTTCCAAGGGTTGAAGGCAACTCAGCTAAATGACTTGAGGCAGTATTGTTAGCTTCCAAATCCATGATTTCTTGACCACCAGATGTTCCCGTAGTCGTGAAATTACTAGCATAAAAAACACTGTTGGCCTTAGTCACATCACTGTCTATAATGCCATATAGCCGATCAGCTTTGGTATTATCACGTATTTTTGATAAAGGTGAGCTACGATCACCTGAGATGGCATTAACCAATGCGAATAGTCTATTAGTCGTATCGTTACGATAGAAACTGACAACTGGGCGTTCATAAAAACGGTAGTTATACTTTTTATCAGTGCCTGTATAGGCACTTTTGAGTACACGAGTGACCCTAGTATTGGTAAAAGAAGTTTCTGCTGATGCGGTTCCTGTCGTGACTGGCTTTATAAAACCTGCATTGGTAAAGTCAGCACGGAATATCTGACCACCCAAGTCTGCGAAATACATATGATCCATAAAGCCATCATTATCACGGTCTAAGGTAGTCACACCAGCGACAACGCTATTAGTCATAGCAGATACAGTATTGGATGCACCTGTGGAATTAGAAACGTTAGAAGCCGACCATATTAGAGCGCCTGTTTTGGCGTTAATGATATATACCGAGTTACCTTTGGTAGACGATATGTTTGAACAACTACTTAATAATTGTGCATCTATCACGCCAACTTGGAAGGTTTCTTTTTCATAACACATATCATAGCCACCACCGAACACTAATACATCGGTACCTGTATCAGTATTGCTGGTTTTTATTTTGGCCTTAGTAGGTTTTGACCATATCTGACCCATACGACTAAAGCCTGCAGTGGCTGGCGTTATCGTAAACATCATACTCGGATTATCACTATCATTGAGGTTTAGCCCGTAAAATGCTTCACCGCCCATACGCAGCCCACCATAAGCGAATACACCTTTACCACCTGTCTTATTAACGTTTACCCTATTATTAGACAAATCATACTTATAGTCAGCAGTGACTAACCAAGGGGCGTCTATACCAAAGTTTGGAGATCCTATTTCAGCTTTTTTTGCGTCTTTAATAAGCGCATCAGACTTACTGGCATCTCTTAACATCTCTCTTGGTATAATAACAAACTTTTCTTTGCCACCATCACCAGTGCCTTGATCACCTGCATCTACTAAATGTAAGCCACCTTCGGATGAGCCAAATAATACATAGTCATCGCGTGTGTCCGTGACTCTACCAGTAGTAGGATCGAGAGTCGCTGAATAGGAAACTGCCGCTGGTGTAGAGTGAATAGTAGCACCTAGCACCTTAATGGCTTTTGATACATTAGCGGTGCTAAGCGTCATATCTTTTACAGCCGTGCCTGTAGCTGGAAGCACATCAAATCCTAAAAAATTTAGTAGTTTTCTCAGGGTTGCTGGGCTATAGGTATTTGTATCTTTAAAGGTAGTATCAGTTAAGACATTATTATCTACAGTCATTTTTCCAGCAATATTTACTCCTACCTTTCTTAAAACTGTAGATTGATCAGTCGCACTTTTCCAATCTTCGACATACAATGCTCTGACCGAAGTAACACCATTAACAGGTGTCTTTAACTGAGCGTAAAAACCACCCGACTCTACTTTATCATTTTTGTTAAGATAATCTTGATCTGACCAGAAATCTGGCGTTACTGGATTTAGCTCACCTGCTATATTTTTAAATAGTTTAGAACCACCCTTACCAAATAGCGTACCTTCATTTAATTTATACTTTTTCATATTACCTTCCCAAACTACGGAATTATCACCGACTTTGGGTTGTAAAGTTGGGTAATATGCAACTGCTAGTTGACTATCCGCTCGATAAGGGTCGTCAGGTATAATGATAGTTCCTGAAGGTGTCGAAGGTAAGGTGTTATCCAAATCGGTTACAAAAGATATAATACTATTGACAATATCATTTGTAGACTGCGCTGAGTAGAATCCACCTTCCCCAAAGCCTCCAACCCCTGGTAATGAAGGATGCGCCTTTTCTCCCCAGTTACAAGCATTTCTTGCATCTTTAGTAGCGTCATTATCTTTACCAACTATATTTGCACAGTTATAAAAATCACGATTTGATATAACACCAGTTTTTGGATTGGTATAAGGTAAGTTACGAATAACTCGCTGCGATTCCGGCTTCGCTGCATCTTCCACTCTATCGACATCGAAATCTGAACCAAAGCCAACCACTGCGGTATAGATTTCTTGATCTGTACCTAATGGGCTAACCGTCGAGTCACGTAAGGCTTTGGCAAACGAACCAACTTCGGGCATACCGTTATTATTACCACTGCCACTCGGCAATGTGTCGTTAGATTTGCTAAAATTACTGCGGTTTAAAGCCAGCTTCATTAGATCTAAAGGCTTTTCAGAGTTATTTGGTGCTCCATCAGTCAAGAAGTAGATGCCTCGTCCGTCGCAGCTAGAAGGCTTTAAAAGTGGACTGATATAATTGCTACCACTATTACTTTTAGAAGATATAGTGGATTTGCTAAAACCACTACCAGTACCACTGGTTTTGGTACCCAGCATATAGGCGCCAACCTCTGCATAAGCATTCGCTGTCGGTGTACCGCCTCCTCCAGCTGCAGCAGCTACAACTTGGCGAATCTTTTGACGCTGTGTTTCATCTAATAATGCTGCAGGTAAAAGTATTTTACCACTACTGCCATCAGCATTCTTAGCAGTCCCATTTGCATTAAACTCTACAATATTATCACTGCCGCTTTGTGAAGAAAACTGGCCAATGCCAATGGCGACTTTTTTAGGATCTAACTGTGTGCTATTCATTAGAGTAAAGATTGCATCTTTAAGACGAGTAAGGCGATCGTATACTTTTTCACCTGTAAAATAATACTGATTGCCACTACTAGAGGTTATATAGTCATATCCTACAGTCGATGGTGCTTTACTAAGCTTGCTATCACAATCGTTAAAGCTATAATTACTAGATCCAGAGCCATTGCTACCACCACAACGGTACCATTGGTTTTTATCATTTACATCTAAACGATAAAAATATCGAGCATTATTACTACAGAAGTTTCTTATATATTGAGGGTTAGTATTTGACCATTCTGCTCCAACTGCAGAAAAAGTTGCCCCTCCTGGAAGATCACAGGCATAATTTACTTGATTTAACGTCATACTACCGGAGGTATCTAACATCATAGTAATAGTAGTTTTACCACTTTCTGCCGCTTTATAAATCTCTAAATCACCGATTTTTTTATCTGCCACATCTGCCTGTGAGATTGGCATTGCTATCATTGATGCCATGGCAACGACCAAATACTTTAGTGGTACTGCAATCATGTTATTTATTGTCGGTATGTTGTCAAATCGCTTCATGACATCTATCCTTATATTGTTTCAGTGCAATGAGTAAGCAGACTAGGGCGCTGTTGAAAGTACACACTTGGAATTTAGTGTTCCTTTACCAAAGGGATAACATTTGGTAGAAGAAGAAACGTTTTCAACATCTGCTTGCTCATACAGCATTTTGCTCGGTGTGCTAGCCGCTAATAGGCACTCATCTAATGATTTTTTGCCAGTTGCTACATTGTTAGGAATACTGGTCTGCTCGAAGCACTTTTCAGTCCCTAATTTGGGCTCATTATAAGCGGGCAATGAAGATGTTGGTCGAATATCAAATTTAAACTTTTTGCTTGTTCTGTCTTCAACTTCTTTACCAATGACAACATGTTCAAACGCTTCTATATTTGCACTAGGAGGAGTAATCGCAATACTCACCTGTGTCATAACTGCCTGCCTAGCACTAGTGTAATCAGCAGCATTTGCATAATTACAGACACCGTTATTAATACCATCTACATACCCACCAGCAGGCACCCTGACTGTTGCACTATTGGTTAAATATCTCTGGGTACGTGGATTAAAACAATAAATAAATTCATTAGCTTTATTATCTTCAAATAATAAAAAATGACCGAGTGCCCCTGTCGCACTTGTTACATCTTGGTATCCATTAGATGTTGGGCTCCCATTTACCATGGTCTCTATTTTTTGATTAGCACTATCTGCTGATTGCAGTAATACTGTATTGATCTGATCACTTGTCGCAATTTTAAGATCTGTCGTACTTTGTCTAACTGCAATAGCCCCTGCCAACATAATCAGCACTAAAAACAATAACACCACTATTAGCGTTGCTCCTTGCTCCGCTCTCCCGTATGCCAAACCCATATTGATATGTTTTTGTGTCGAACTTGATAAGTCACGATAGTGAATCACTTTTAGTCTCCTTACCAATAGGTTATAGGCTGGTATTTATATTGACTACACGAGCATTACGTAACAACGTTGTGGTTTCATAAGTGCTACGGACTTTCTTTTTGCTACTAGTATCTGCCTTTAATTTATTCTCTGTTGACGATTGCCCTAACAAAGCAAATTCTGACTGTTCAGCACTTCCTATAATAGGTGTACTACCATGAACAATTAAACCGATCTTGACAGCGGTAAGTACTGGATTACCAGTTGTTATCAATGAATAGGCACTGCTCGGAAGATAAATGATTTGTCCTGCATTAGTACCAGTCGTGTACTGAGCACCTAATAACACCTTGAATTGATCGATATTGACAATAAATTCTTGGCCAGCCTGACCAAAGTTTCTTGAATCACTTGATGGTGTCACAGTATCTATACTACCAGTCTTTTTAACGCGTCCTGCATCACAAGCCAATACTAATTTTTTGATAGCGCCAGTACTGGTATCCCCTGTTGCCTGACGTACAAAATAACGCTCAATAACGATATCATTGACAGCAGCAACCGCTCCTTCACAATCTGTCATTGGAGCGCCTGTTATGTTGATATATTGAATCGTCAACTGATCGCTATTGGTATTAGTATTTGATATGCCTGTCCACCCATTCGCACCAACGGCACTATCTCCTGCACGTCTTGTCAGATATCCCGTATTAGGATAAGGATTCGGTTCATTCGGATTCGGAACGCCAATATTAAGACCCGTTAAGACAATTCCGCCATTGGGAGTGGTACCATCAATTCTGGTGGTTGGATTACCAAGGTTTGCTAGGCGAATACTTTTTTCTAATTGTTGTAATCCGAACACACTGGCATCCTGTAGCTCACTACCACTTGCCTGAATACTGCTTGTTTTTACATTGATAAGATATACTTGAATAGCGGCTGCAGATACGATCAAGCCAAGCACTAAAGAAATCATCAGCTCTATTAACGTAAAGCCTGCTTGATAATCATTCATATACTTATTTTTATGGCTATATGACATCAGTAAGCCTCCATAATAAAGCACTCTGCGCCGTTTTTATAACTGCCATTTGCGTTGGCACAAGCTTTAGCTTCAGTATCACTTAAACCAACTGTGGTGTCTCCCCAACTTGCTACAAAACACTGGAGTTCTTGATTACCTGATGTACCAGGACAGCCATTTGGAACCATACCAATATTAATGTCATTGGCGCTTGCATATGACTTTAATAACAATCCGTCACGTGTCGCAAGTTGGTCAATAGTACAACTGGCTGATGCTGCAGGTGCGGTATTACCACTTGTCAGACAACTGTCTTTAGTTATGCTCTTACTATCAACACTAACAGTGTCTGAAGATCCGTTTATTGCCGTCTTAAAAGCAGCAATACCGCTAGGATTAGTACGCATTGTCTCTGCACCGCCTCGCATAATAGCTAAAGAACGAGTACGCATTAAACTTTCGTCTGTCGCTTTTATAGCGGACATTTGCATGGCGCTGAACCCTAATACAGCCACTGCTAATAATAGCAATGCGACCATCACTTCTATTAACCCTATGCCTGACTGTGTGTCTTGTATATTCATTAACAGATCCCAGCATTTATAGTATTAACGTTAGCAATGTTAGTAAGGCTTACTTGTCTGGGCGTTTCACTATTAGAGCCACTATCACAGATGGTATATAATACTGTGGCATTGTTAGCTATTCTCTTATTTGGTTGAAAAACGATATTGGTTACTGTAGAGGGAGTAATCATTTGGGTAACAGTACTTTTATCACTAATATTATAGCTAGATATTTCGTTACCATTAGCTTGCAACTTGATCGTTTTAGGCGCGCTACTATTAGCATATATAACCCTTATATTCTGACGGCGTAGGACGCTTTCTACCTTTGCTTCTGTTAAAGCATTTGCCAATGTAGCCGCAGTCGACTTAACCCTTTGATTGGCAAGCTGAGTACTGATACTAGGCGCAGCAATACCGACAATAATAGCAAGCACGGCAATCGTTACCATCAGCTCAATCAGGGTAAATCCTGAGCTGGTCATATGCAATTTCTGTGGTCGATTGTTAGCCGATGCTTTCACGTTAAATTCCTATATAGCTGCTGGCATATTCAAGCAGGACTGGCTTTACAGTCGTAGTGAATACCTAATATGTAAACAGGCTTTAATATAAAATAGTCAACTATAGCCATGCAATTTTTGTTCCATAAAACAAGTTATCTAATCAGCTTAAACACTTTACTTCTCTATATGTAAAGCAGGCTAGCTATTGGCTATTAGCAGCATATGTTTATAGTCTATGTTATTGTCAATATAGCGTGGGATTAAAATATTAGCAACATAATAGCAACATAATAGTAGTTGCCAACAAGTTTTATTAGCATCTATGACTGGCTACCATGCGCTAATGCATAGGCACACAGATAGTATTTATTATTGGAGTTAGGAGTTGTTGAAGGGTAAATTGATAGAATGCGAGCTAAGGCTTGTAAACTTGCTCCCGTAGTTGCCACATCATCAAATAAGATAAGGCGTTTAACGGGAGAAGGCTCTAGTAAAGTAAAGGCATTGTCTAGATTGCTCAAGCGTTCGGCACGGGTGAGTCCTTGCTGACTGACCGTATTATCAATACGCTTGATACCTTGCCATAAAGGAATGTCCCAATGCTTAGATAAATGCGCGGCCAAAATACTGACAGGATCAAAGCCACGTTTAATGAGACGCACATCGGTCGTTGGCATAGCGACAATCACACTATTATCATGATGGCAACCATGAGGTCGTGGTAGTTGACGTATCACATGTAACAATAACGGCAGCTTTGTCATATCCTCATGATGCTTGAAGGCTCTAATAGCTTGGCGCATGGGATAGTCATAGTAAGTTGCTGCTTGAATGGCGAGCGTCATGCCAGCAGTAATATCGACTTCAAATGGCTTGGGCAACCACGCAATACTGCTATGGCAGCTGGCGCATAATAGTCCATTACTAAAACGGCTATAGAGTTGCTTTCGGATTTTGCTAAAAGAAGAATGGCTACTTGATAAAGAGCTCGACGCGTTTTCAGCTAATGAGCTTTTTTGACTGAATAATGGAGCGTTTGACGAGGAGGGATTTTGTAACAGCTGTGATTGTGGAGTACTACGATAAACCGCACATAACTGGCAGCGTAAGTTTATATACTCTGCCAGCCATAGTCCGGCTTGATAAGGCGCTAAGTGACGCATGACTTGCTGTCACTATAGGCACCGATATTTAAAGCGCTAATGTTACAGCCCTTTCCAATCATTGAGTACGATACCAAAGCCGATAGCCGTATTTTCATGGTTATAATCAACAATAGATTCGCCATACCCTTGGAACAGCTGTACAAAGCCATTAACGTTTTTAGATAACGGATAAATATAATCGATTTGCGCAGCGCCTTTATTAGTGCCTGGATTGTAGCGCAACGTACCGCTTAGGCTTTGTTGATTTGGTAAATCATATAAGAACTTGATATCACCATAACCCATAAAATCTTCAATATCTGGATTGTCTTCACTGCTATCATTTTCATTGTTCACTCGTAACCAGAATCGCGGTATGACAGATAACTTGCCCCATTCTGCCCCTGCCATCACATAAGCACGGTTCCACGAGCGCGATAATGGATCATCTTGACCATTTGAGTGGTGAATAGCACCTGCTCCGAGCATGCGCAGTCGTCCACCAAAAGGCAGATTTGCTGTCACAGGCTGGGTCAAAAATATTTCTGGCTGATAATCGGTTGCACGAAATGGTCGTGAATTGTCTTCATTATAAACTTGCCAATGCGACTCTTGAGTATAACCAAACCACAAATCAGCATTGGTATTAAACAAATCTTCTGCAACTTTAGTCTTTAATGATAGTTGAAACTTTAGATCCGTATTACGAGTGTCGTTAGACGTAAAAGGCTTCTCTGGTTGAGGTCGAGTGGGTGTACTTGGGCTTAAATTGGGATCAAAGGTATAAAACAGTGGCATAACATAGGTTGGACGGTAAGGTCTGACTGTCCATGTACCGCGTTCACTGTTTTTATCAAGATCATATGCTAAGCTTAGCGGCGTATATTTTTCAATATCTGCTTGAGTCACGCCGACACTTTCCAATACCTCTGCTTCTCTTTGCGTCAGTCCAACCGTATCTAAACTTTCAGTCTCAGCGGGCAGTTTTGTTTCAATATCTTGAGGATAATTGCTCGAAACCTTTTTAGCAATGACATTGCCATTGGCAGTAATGGTACTGGTTTCTTCAGCCAGTATCACTTGAGGGTTGCCTGACAGCGTACTTATAACCGTTTTTGCCAAATCTACTGGCTGTTTGGTTGTGACATAACTTGGCGTTTTGCCTTGTTCTGCAACCTTATCAAAGCATGCCAAACGGGCAGAACTGGTCTGTACTTGAGTACATTCAAAGAACAGAGCAGCTTGCTGAGCGATAAAATCTTCGCTTACTGCATTGCTATTTTGCACAGCGATACTGGTATTTATAGGCTGTAAGCTCTTAGTCTGAGCTGTATCAGCAGCCTGAGCTTGTACTGTGAAACAAGTGAGCGCTATACCAACAGCGATGTGTAGAGAGCATTTAGTCGTTCGAAGCATCATTTTTTTTGGCGTTTCAAGTTTATTTACAGAGGGGCGCTGCGAAGTAATATGGGAAAACATAAGCATCCTTTATTCAACTGATCATTACTGTCAATAGAATATATGAGGTGATTGATATAACAATTAGCATTGACGCTAAACTGGCATAAAAAATCAATACAACTTGGAGATAAAGGGTTGCTATTACGCTGAATAATGCGCATTTAGCAATGTTGCTTTATTGTAATGAAAACGTACACACTATACTAGCTTTATTGCTGCATAATGTAGCGCTAAATGAATATAAGTAGCATAAAACCAAATGCTTATAATGAGTACAGAATAAAAAAAGGACCCTTTAACCAGTATCTTGCTAATGACGCTTTCAAAGTAATGTTGCTTTATTTAGCACGAAATACAACTAATCGAGTGCTGCAAGCCTTCTTCTGAGAAAAAATAAAAGAGCCAACATACTATGACAGTACGTTGGCTTTTTTATAGGAATTATATTAAGGCATTTAAGAGGATAAAAAAATATTTCCGATACGACTATTATTTATTTAATGCCGTCAAAGTCTGCTCAAACTCTGCACGACCAATCTCACCCACTTGTTTTTGTACCAATTGACCATCTTGGTAATACAATAAAGTTGGTGGTCCAAATAATTTATAACGCGCTAAAATTGCCTTAGAATCCGCTGTGGTTTCCGTAATATCGAGTCGTACCAATTCCCAGTCTTGCATTTGTGCGGGACGATTGGTAAATAAATTCTTATCCATAATGCGACATTCAATACACCAATCAGCGGTTAAATCGACCAAAACTTTAGGATTGGCAGCAGTGATAACATCTAATTCTGCCAACGTAGTGATATGCTCATCTGAGTTATTCGTCGCATTATTTTGAGCGCCAGCTTGACCGTTAGCTGACTGTACTAACATAGGGGTGGCACTTAATGAAGCTAACGGATGTAAGCTATCATCATTACCAAGTGCGGCGCCAATCACTAAAGTAGCAGCCCAAATACCAGCTATCAAACCGATGGCTTGCGATAGCATTCTACCTTTACCACGCCAGCTCCATGCCCATGTTGCCACAACCATAAACCATAATGCCCATACCAGTAACATTACTGACGATATAAAGACGCGCTCTATTAATAGTAACGCTACGGCAAATAACAATAAGGCAAAACCTTGCTTGACCCAGTTCATCCACTCGCCCGCTTTTGGCATAATTTTGCCTTGGGTAGCACCAATCAAAATCAGTGGCGCTGACAAGCCAAAGCCTAGCATAAATAGGGCAGCAAAACCCAATAGCGGATTACCAATCGTTGAGACAGCAAGTAAAGCGCCAAATAATGGTGCAGAAACACAAGGTGATACTACCAATGCTGATAAAAATCCAGCAGCTAAACTGCCACCAGCGCTACCGAGCTTACTATCGCCTGCTTGGCTTAAGCCCTGCATCTTACTACTGATAAAATGCGGCAAACGAATGGTAAATACTTCAAGCATGTAAAGGGCCAACAAAACAAATATTACTGCAAAACTGATCAGGATGATTGGGTTTTGTAGCCAGCCGATAATGCCGAGTGACTCACCAAATACAGCAATGACAGCACCAAGTATCCCGTAAGCAATCGACACTCCAATCGCATAACTTGTCGTTAAAATGACACCTTTTTTAACCGTTGGATTTTGCTGACGGGCGACAATATTTGCGACGATAGGTAACATAGGTAGTACGCACGGCGTAAGCGCTAAGCCAAGCCCTGCCAAGAATAGTAACCCTAATGCCAACCAAGGATGCTTGGCTAAGCCAAACGGATCGCCATCAGCCAAATTATCTGCGGTAGCTAGCGTATCATTTGTCGGAGCAGCATTATCTGCTAACGGTGTATCAGCGCCAGAAATCGTATTGGTGGCGCCAAGCTCTCCATCTAAAGCCTCATCATCCAACAACGCATAATCAATGACTTCATCTTCTTCTGCAAGCGCTTGCTCTGCTTCAGGACTCATTGCCTCAGTACTGTCTATACTTGTGGCATTTGGCGCCTCTGATATTGTGACGCTATTGCTATTATTTACCGAATTTGCATTAGTAGTCTCTTGATTGACATCGCTTTTAGCAACACCAGTGACATTACTTATCGTATTAACCACCGCTTGCGGCGCGCTTGCAACGATATCGACATTGGTTTTTATTTTCTCAGGCGGGTAGCAAAGTCCTGCTTTGGCGCAGCCTTGCCAACCAATCACCACCGCTGCATTGTCAATGCTCTTGCCACTAGTACTCAGAGTAGTAGTGGCTACCATATTTTTTTGATCAAATACTGGCACTTTACCAAAAGTTGGATCATCAATTAAGACAGGCGTTTGACTAAAAGTAAACGGTGCCGCTGTAACCCCAGCAGGCAAAGTGAGTTTAAGCTGATTCTTGTAAACATAATGCTCTGGAGTGATATCAAAATTAATCGATAACTGAGTGCCAGCTTTAACAGCTTTACTGTTACTCGTGACTTGGAAGGCTTTATCCACTGACAGAAATTTCGATTGTCCAGCGCTTTGATTGCTACTAAAAAGATCGCCCAATCCTGCTGCCTGCGTCGTCATAGTCGTCGCAGTCAATCCTACAAATAACGAGCTACTCGCTATAGTTAGTGCCAGTAAATAAGACTTCTTTGGCACTTTATTTACAACTGATGGCAAATTTTTTGAAGACTGATTTCTGGTGGATACCGCTTTAAATGACGAAATGCTTTTTACTGTCTTGATGGACATAAAGGACTACCTGTTATAACGACTATATAAATCAACCTACTTGTGCTATATATTAGTGACTAACGTTTGACTGCAATGTTTAACGTGGTTTTGACCTTTTCTGGCGGATAGCATAGTCCAGCTTGAGCACAACCTTGCCAGCCAATCACAACCGGCACATTCTTTGCCGCTTTACCGTTTTTGGTCGTCATCATAGTCGTTGCTATCACAGTTTTTTGCGTAAATACGGGTACCTTGCCAAAGGTTGGATCATCAATAGAGACAGGCGATTGGCTAAAGGTAAATGGCGACGCATTGATACCTTTTGGAAAACTCAAGGTCAGCTTATCTTTATAAACGTAATGACCTGGTGTGATATCAAAAGCGATCGATAACTGCGTGCCTTTAGTGGTCGCCTTGGTACTGCTAGTCACTTGAAATGCCTTATCAACGGGCAAAAATTTTGATTGCTGAGCACTATTATTACTAAACAATTCCCCCAGACCTGCAGCTTGAGTCGCAACAGACGTCATTGACAAAGTAGTCATCAAAGCAGTGGCTGTTATAGCAAGCAAATAAGGCTTTTTAGTTAATTGTTTATTCATGATAATTGATTTCGATTTTGATGTTTCGATAGACATATGATTACCTCAGATTACTAGAAGAACAGCTGTTTTTTTACAATCAATAGAAAATAGTCACTCGTTTTAATAATAAATAGCAGGGTTAAGATTCCGTTTATCTGAATTTAAAGTTATAGTTAAAATATCTCAAAAGCGCTACAGTGCTGCTGATATAAATTTTTTGCAGCCTCTGTCTGCGTAGGCACAGCAAGCAAGAAAAATGAATATCAGCAGTACTTGATGTATCGATATTACTTTTCCCTGACTATAGTGATATTTATAGTTAGCGATAGTCATAAAAAATATCAACCAATAACCTCTTATTGGTTGATACATTAGTCTCATTAAAGATGCTTTTAGCGCCAAGGTATTTATCATGGTATCGCTTGCAAACAATACCTAAATAACTGAGTAGGCTAGAGCTTATAGCTGAGCATAAAGATCAGCATCCTGCCCTTCTCCGCCCTGTTCGCCATCAGCCCCTAGAGAAAATAAATCATAAGGTCGACCTTCACTACCCGGGGCAACGTATTGCAGCTCGTTTTCCCAACCATCCGTTGGATACCCGCCTTTAATATAACCACCGTCAGGATAGTTCTTAGCTTCAGCTGGTGGCGTGGTGAGTGCTTCTAAGCCTTGAGCCGTCGTTGGATAGCGCGAATTATCTACTTTATACATATCTAGCGCATTTGATACTGTTGATAGCGCTGTTTCAGTGGTTTTAACCCGTGCTTTATCACTTTGTCCGACCACCTTTGGCACCACTAGACCAGCAAGAATGGCCAAAATCACAATCACCACCATGATTTCAATCAAGGTAAATCCTGATTGGAGATTGCTAAAGCGCTGAGTGCTTGATAAAGCAACAGCTTTCTGACTTTGCGCTGCCGCTAAACACTCTGGCGTATCATCCATATCACTTGGTGAAATCGTACTTACTCGAATATTATCAGTCATAGTCATCGCTTCTGGCATCGCTTTTCGCGTCAAGGTGATATAAATCATGAAAATGGCGTTTAATTTACCTTTATCGTCACATTCATAATAGGCATATTTACAGTGTCTTAAGAAGCACTGAAACGATTATTACTATAAACCATGGTTTTACTTTTATCCAGCATTGAAGGCAGGTTGTCATTTGGATCAATGTGTTATTAGTAATCTATGATGGCTAACCTTTTGAAATAGCGTTTGACTGTTACTTATAACTGATACTTACTATAACGCAAGGTTAGATTTGACAACAGTAAAAGCGTTGGTCGGTCAATAATATACAACAGTAAGCAAAACTCAAGAAACGTAACCAAATTTGAAGTCAAATTATTAGAATATAAGTAAAAAAATGAACCAAAGCATCAGAAGTATAGAAGCTGTATTTAGAAATAGAAAATATGGAAACAGAAATGCAGTTAAGTATGCGGGTGATAAAACAACTATTACTAACAGGAGCGTATATTTAAGGTTAATAAAAACTAGCCAGCCAAGTCATTCATATTCACAATTGGCAGCATCACCGCCATTACGATAATCATGACGACCACACCCATCAGCACCAGCATTAAAGGCTCAAGTAATGACAATAAAGTACTAATGAAATTGGTGGCTTCTGCCTCCTGCATATTGGCAGCACGGCTAAGCATATTTTCAAGCTCGCCCGAGTTTTCACCACTTTTAATCATTTGTACCATCATCGGCGGAAAATAGGGCGATTTGTCTAATTGACTCGACAGACTTGAACCCTCTGTTACTCTATCCGCAGCAGTAATGATGGTTTTTTGAATATGCAAATTGGTGGTGACCGCAGCGCCAATATGGAGCGCCTCAATCAATGGCACACCAGAGCGCACCAATATCGCAAGCGTACTGGCAAAGCGCGCCGCATTCAACCCTTTCGATAAGCGTGCCAGTATAGGCAATCTTAGCACAGCACTATCTATGGCCAGCTTGCCCGCTTGCGTCTGAGCAAAGCGATAGAATAAAAATGCCGTTCCTGCCAACACCAGCAGCATCAGCCACCACCACTGGGTAATAATATTTGATAAGCTAAGGACAATTTGGGTAATTAAAGGCAGAGCTTGTTCGGACTGCTCAAACACTTTGACAATTTTTGGTACTACAAAGCTCATTAACCCCATAATTACGCCAACTGCCATCACCATCAGCACGATGGGATAAACCATAGCGCCTTGTATTTTTTTCTGTAAGGCAAAGCGATTTTCCGTGTAATCGGCAAGCTGATTTAAGATCAAATCCAAATGACCAGATTTTTCTCCAGCTGCAATGGTAGCGATATATAGTGGGGGAAAGCTCGCCGCTTGCTGCAAAGCGCGCGCCAAACTGAGACCTTCTAGGACATGCGAGCGCACGGCAAGTATCAAAGATTTGATATGGGTTTTTGGCGATTGTTTGGCGACAGCTGCCAAGGTTTCCTCTAACGGAATACCAGCAGCAAGTAACACAGATAACTGGCGGGTAAGCAGTGCCAACTCATAAGCAGAGGGTTTTTTATAGCGGCTTTTATGTTGACTTTGCCTATCATTGACGGCGTTGACTTCGACAGGCGTCCATTGTTTATCACGCAGCTGCTGGCGTACTTGCCGCGCAGAATCACCTTCAAGCAAGCCTTTTTGGATGCCGCCACGATCGTCAAGCGCTTTATAATGATAAGCGGGCATAGCAGCGGATATCCTAAGACGGTCAAGAATAAAAGAGGATAGATCAAGATTTGAAAAGTTGGCTCATTAAAAGAATAGACGACTTAAAGAAGCGGCGTAGAATCGTTACTATCCGGCATCAAGCCTTGCAATAATAGAACATCTAAATGCTGTTGTTGTAGCTTTTTATCAAAATCATTGACTTCAGCGATCAGCATACGCTCAATGCGCTTATCACTGGCAAACACACTGAGACGTGCACAAATGACCGCCAATTGATAAATACGTTTTTTACAGTAACCGTCTAAACCTTGTAGCAATCTGACCATGTGCGGGGTTTCAAGGCTGGCATAATCATAATCACTCACCACATCCTGACCAAGTGCTGTCACGCCATAGGTAATAGATAAATGGGCGCAAAAATAACAGCTGAATAAATAGCCAACCACATGTCCTATATAATAGCCACGATCGTAAGTAAAGCTACTGACGCCAAAGTGCCCGAGCACATAGCTGTTCAAACTGCCTTGATCAAAGATAGGTTTATTATGCTTTAGCTTGCCGACGGTGGCAAAGCATAATGGATTATGTCCATCCTGTATTGTCAACTGCCAACCTGCAGGTTGCTGAGCTGGCATATGGCGTACAATATCTTCGATGATGTCATCGACCACATGCAGCTGCTGCCATAAGCGCTCAATGGCATCCGTATCCATCAAACCGCGTTTATCCAGCTGCTGTGCAAGCAAATATTGCTGGTATTCGGCAAATTGTCTTTTGAGGGTATGTACAAGGTAAGTCGGACGGATAGCAGCAGAAGCCAAATATAATTGCTGCGTGCGTTCATGCTGCGCCCGATAAAGTGCTACGCGCTGAGTAGCAATACTACTGTCACTTGCAGAGATAGATAAGCTTTGGTTTATTAGAGTATGATTAGCAGTATTTATATTAGCGGAACTAGTCTCTGTCAAGCTGCCATCCGCATTTGGCAAAACAAATAATGCTAATAATGCCGCTTTATCAAGCCGAGTAGCCATACCTGCCTGTGCGCTATTTTCCTGCTGAAGATTTGAGTCATGCTGATTATTGTTAGCTTTGACTCTGCTATTAAGTTTGTCTTTATGATTAATAGACGCAGAAGAATCTTGTAGATCATTTGATTTTACGCTTGGTTTTGCGGTCGGTTCAGTCATAAAACACCATCAGCTGCAAAAATAAACATCACCTAAGTCATACTATATTCTGGATAGACCGTAATATATAAGCATAAAATATAGGTCGCTAAAACACTGTCGCAACTAGGCGACTTATTACTTCATTGTCATTCCATAGTACCTTAACCTACACTCATTGTCAGCTGTGCAAGATCGAAATGCTAATGATGAAAAATTATTATCAGATAGACGCTATTATATCACTGACTCAGTTTAGAAAATATCACACAGCTTGGATGACTATTTATGTGTGAAGTAGCAGCTAAGCAAGGTTTTGTTTTTGATATTGCTGGCGGTACGCTTTTGGCGATATGCCATACACGCGCTTAAAGGCTTGGCTAAAGGTTGAGTCTGAGGCATAGCCCACTAGCTCACTAATACGGCTGATACTATTTTGCTGCAAGCGCAAATAACGTGCCGCCAGACGCAAACGGTAGTCAATCAGATAGGTCAACGGCGGCATACCAACCACGTCTTTGAAACGCTGCGCAAAACTCGAGCGTGACATACCTGCAACTTCAGCAAGCTCATGAATGCTCCAGTTCTGGCTTGGATTTTCGTGCATGGCGACCAATGCCTTGGTTAAAAACGGGTCTTTCATGGCTTTTAGCCAACTGTCCGTGGCTTCAGGCAAACTTTCGATATAAACCCGCAAACACTCAATCATCATAATACTTGCCCAATGATTGATAATCGCCGTCTTACCCATCCGCTCATGCTCAGCTTCTAACGTCAGCAGTCGAATCTCAACATCAATCACCTCGAACCGACCATCAGATTCATCGTTAATTTCAGGCAATATCGTTGGTAGCACTGATAATAAAGGACGAATCATCTCTTTATCGTACTTGCATTCAATCAGTATCAAAGATGATTGGGCATCACCATCGCCCTGAATATCAAGCACTTGTTCCGTGCAATTAGTAAGCAACTCATCCAAAGGTTTGGCACTCTCACCATGATGGTTGAGCGCGTAACTGACATGATTGTGCGCGCTAGGAATCATAATAATGTCGCCAGCATGCGCTTCTCTGAGTCCACTGCCCATATCAATACAAAAGCTACCAGACATCACCAAATAAAACACAATCGTATCTTGTCTAGTGAGTGAGTAAGACCAATTGCCTGTACCATTTAAGCGATAGTATTTCGTATCGAATAAATGTACATTTTGTAGTAACACGCTTAATGCGTCCATTAACCATTTCCTCAATAACAGCTGCTCAATAACGCGCCACTTTAATAAAAAAATCGCATTAATATGAGGATCGATTTTATTTAAAAATATAGTACTACTGAGATAAATTTTTCTTTGACAGTACAGCTAATGTACCTTTATAAAGCCCTTACGACACAATATGTATCATAAGAAAAAATGATACAAAACGCCAGTAGACCGTTAGATCATGAGCGACTTAAAAGGTTTAGGACTATCACAGAGGCAAAAAGATATAAAACAGACAGGTACAAAAAAATGCCAAAAATGGCAGCGGCTTTTTTTAAATGATTTTAATATAGATATAAATAGAAGGGATACAGCAAAAAATGGGGCGACTGATGGGACTCGAACCCACGACAACCGAGATCACAACCCGGGGCTCTACCAACTGAGCTACAACCGCCATAACTGTTGCCAAAATTCGGCAATATATGCAGGCTAAATGGTGCGCCTGGCAGGATTCGAACCTGCGGCCACCTCCTTAGAAGGGAGATGCTCTATCCAACTGAGCTACAGGCGCTCTTAGAGGACTTTTACATATTTTGGTCCGCTTGATATACAAGAAACCAAACCATTATACATAAAAAAAAGCCTGTAAGGCTCTTAAATAGATGGTCGGAGTGATAGGATTCGAACCTACGACCCTCTGGTCCCAAACCAGATGCGCTACCAAACTGCGCCACACTCCGAAATTCTCTATTAACACGATAGTTTGTTGATTAACTGGTTATTGGCAATGCCACTAACTGGCTAACGTTCCTTGCTATCGAGGTGCACATATTAAGGGGAAACGCCGATGGTGTCAACACCTATTTTTAATTAATTTGAAATAACTGCTAAATTATTTAAAAAAGGCTTATTTCTTATAAACTAAGCGTCGACAACAAGCGCTACTCAACATAGTGCCTTATGAGCTAAGCGCATATTATGCTAAATCTTATGTCGGAAGCAAGTCAATGTTTATCGTACCTGTGAGCACATTAAAAGGTATCAGCCATAACTGAGCATAGGGTGCATTTTCACTATTGTATATGTCCTGAGTATCTTGCTTTAATACAACCGCTCGTCTTTGATTATCTTGCACTGGATATACCAGCCAGACTTGCTCTGCTTGATAAGCCTGCGCATAGCTGCTCAGTTGATAAGCGTCGCTGGCACTAATGGCGCTGGCATGCGCTAAAGGCTTCCATTTAATATCGATCACGTGACTATATTGACCTGCTTGTTTTTCTGGTGATGGATTTGCTCGTAAATTCTTTATTGGTAAAGTATCATCATGCTTCTCTTTATTTTTAGTATTCGAACGCATCTGGCGATAAATCAATAAATCAGGGCGAATAGACAAACACGCCTGCCCTTCTGCATCATTAAGCCAAACACGTTGCGCTTGGAATAATGGTTTATAGTCGTCGCTTAATTGCTGAAAAGACAAAGCGATACGCTGGCCTGCCCATTGCTCAAACGCTTGATTCATATCTATCAGTAAGCATAAGCGTGGCGGTGTAGATCTACTACCAAATGGTTTTGGTGCATTAATACTATGACCGATTTCCATATTTGATTGACTAAGCAGCCAATAAGCGAAATCTACCAGTTGCAAGGCGGCTTGTAATTGCTTTGCTTGCAGCGGCTGAATGGCAAGTTCACGCTTTGCTTGAAAGTATATCGACTCTAGCTGGCGTATTTCATGCTGATGTAGGACAGACACTTGCTGCCATGGCTGTAAATGTAAAAGCAGATTTGATTGGGGCAACAAAGGCCTCAGCAGTGTTAATGCGCTCTTAATGACTCGATTGCCTAGCATGTCTTGGTTCAGCACACTGCGCTCACACACAAATTTATGTGGCTGCATACTGTTATGGCGTAATTGCTCTTTTATGAGTAAACGTCCTTGAATTGCTGCTTGGTTATGGATTTGGGTTTGATACTGTTTGGTCGGTTGATAATTCGTTAAACGCTGCAAAAGCTGCATACTGAGCCAATCTGATAAAGGCAATGTGGTGACTGGCAGCGCTGTCAACTGGCGGCTGAATTGCCTAAAATTTTTGCTGTGAGGCGATTTGTTATCATTACTGTTCATTAGGTCTGACAGCATATTTTGTACCCAGTGACGGGTTTGTACAATATCCGCATCTACTGGTGATTCATTTGACTGATATGGCTGCTTAATAGAGTTGCTAGCAGTGTTTGCGATAAATTTTGGCAGTATCTCAAGAGTCATGCCACTAGGCAGTACAATCACGCCAATATAATGTCCAACCTTGAGTTGCCACTGTCCTTGCTTGCGTTTAATACTAAATACTGACAGCTCTTGGGTTATCAGCCACTGAAAATCAGAGTCGTACAAGAAATTAGACGCTATTAAACGCTGATGTTCAAATACCGTCATGATATTCATTTCAGAGCTTTGAGTGTGCTTATGCGTATTTATCATCGATTAACATCCTCATGGATATAAGCGCTGATAGACGGCAAGCTGGGTGAACTTGCCAGTATTGGCAATAAGGTCAGTATTAATTGCATAACTGCCGGCATTTATAGATTGAGTAAAATAGGATTGCTGTCCTGCAAACATGGAGTTCTGAGAAGCTATACCATTCTCGCTAGCCATTTGAGTGGACATACCGTTATGTATTGACGTTTGACTATCATGAATAAATTGTGCCGATATTGGCTGCTGTTCATCTCTAAAAATATACTGCAAGACAGCCACTTGCCCGCCAGCTGCTTGGGCTAATTGTGGAATAATTTGCTCAGTAAGTGCCATTTGTAACTGCTCAAGACTATGCACGGAGAATAAAAACGCATGACCCATTTGCGCCTCAATCCCTAACGTTTGGCTAATACGATGATTTAAACCCGTTAATACTTTGGCTAAATTGATGCACTCCGCTTCGTCGACTATTTCTAATCCTTTATTGAGGTTGATAATCGGTAATAGCTCAGGCTGCGGCGGACAGTTAATAAAGCGAAAACGACGACGCAGTGCCATATCTAGTGGCGCTAACGAATGATCTTGGGTATTCATGGTCGCATAGATATCAACATTGGCAGGCACGCTAAACGCTCGCCCAGAGTATGCCAAACTTACTGTCATCGCATTGGGCGTACCTGCTCGTTTATCAGGTTCAATAAGGCTGAGCAATTCACCAAAAACGCGTGAGACGTTGGCACGATTAATCTCGTCAATCAGCATCGCATAACGCTGCTGAGGATCATTTGCCGCGCGCTGACAGAGCTTTAAAAAGGCGCCATCAGTAATGGCATAGCTCATTTGAGATGAGCTGTTATTCGACTGATTAGAAGCTGCCATTACCGGGCGAATGCCCTCGACAAACTCTTCATAGCCATATGCCTGATGGAAACTGACCATACTAAAGCGCTGTTGGCTAAAGCGTTGAGTTTGGCTGGCACTATTATCACGTTGCGCCTGCTGAAATTCTGACAATTGCTCTGACAATTCGCTTAATAGCATCAGGCTGTCAGGCAGTAAATACCACGCACCGCTAGGGTCTTTATCAAAATACGCTTGGCTGGCTCTATTTTTATACGCAACCGTCTGTGAGCTGGTTGGACTGTGCATTTGCAGTACAGACCACGCTGTATTACTTAAATTTTTCTCACGTGCGTTTTGTAATGCTTTGGCGATAAAAAACTCATGATTAACGATTTCAGGTACTTTTACTAAGTCCTGTTTTTGCGACTGAAAATCTAAAAATATTAAACACACCACATCACGCCAGTTCAATTCTTGCAATAACTGCTTGAGTAAATCCTCATTATTGGATTTAGGCAGATAGTCCGTATATTCTTTAGAAATTTGGAGCAATCGGTAGGTTTTACCAGTACCCGCGACGCCCGTATAAATAATATTGGTCGGCTTATCATCACACATATCAGGCATAACATTATCCAACAAAAAAGTATGAAAAAGCGCTAACATTTTATCATTATAGTTACTCGCTCTACAGGGTATCAGTGCTTAAATTACTAACGCCTAAGATGCCGTTACGTCACTGTTATTTTGTAAGCGCAGCAGTACATGGTAATAATAGTAGCGACTGAGCAGTTAATGTACCATAACTAAAATAGCTGCTAGCATAAAGCCTATTCGGTGACTCATTTATACCATGAGCCTTTTAACCCTAGTATCATTAGCATTGTAAATCCCACTTAAATGAGGAATATTGTATGTCAGGATTATTAAAAAAACTCCCGATCAAACGGACCAATAAACTGCCAGCCAAAGTCTCTGAGAACACAAAACCTGCAGTCGAAAAAACCAATAGCACACTTAAACCAATCAGCAATCAATTTACCAAACTGTTATCTATCACCAAATATTTACCTGCTGGTGCACGTTCGAGCATTTTATCGAAAGCATTTGGTAAGGTAGTACCTTATGTGGGCACAACGGGTATCTACTATGAAACGGTCGAGCCAAACCAAGTGGTGGTCAGTTTAAATAATACCAAAGCGGTGCAAAACCATATCGGCTCCGTCCATGCAGTTGCCATTACTTTGCTTGCTGAAACGGCAACGGGATTCATTTTAGGCTTAAACTTACCTGCTGATCGTGTACTATTGATTAAGTCTTATTCAGTGAATTTCTATCGACCGATTAAAAAAGGACAAATGGCTGCCATCGCAAGCTTATCTGATGAGCAGCGTTTAGATATTTTAAATACTCCGAAAGGCGAAATGATTATTCCATGTGTCATTCATGACCGTGAGTCGGACAGTGATCGCGACCCAATCGTAGTCGAGATGACATGGGCTTGGATACCTAAGTCTGAGTTAGAAGCGCGTCGTCAAGGCAAAGCTAATGAAAAGTCGGCAGAGGCTGATACTGAGTCTCATACCAAAGTAGTAGAAGTAGAAACAGACGCAAAAGTAGAAACTAAGTAAGACAATCAATCAGCTGATAATGATGAGGCTGTTTAAGATAACTAATATATTAAGAATACGTAAAGTAGTGCGCTATCCATGTTCAAGCATTTTTATAGCGCACTTCGTATAGCAGTGATTTATAAACTTATAATAAGGAGACAATGATGTCCAAAATGATTTCCAAAGCTATTTCTAAAACAGCGCTTACTAATTTATCCAAGGCTTTTCTTATCAGTATCTGTGCATTAGGATTTACCGTTAGTGCCACTGCTGCGCCCGAAAAAACTTCAACTCATACACATCATGGAGCAACTATCACTAAGTCTAGCCCTGTGTTTTTAGGTGACGGCGGCAATTATCCTTTCTCAGAAGCAGTCCGTGTCGGCGATACTTTGTATATGTCTGGTCAGATTGGCTTTAAAGATGGCAAGCTGGTCAAAGGCGGTGTTAAAGCCGAAGCCAAACAGACAATGGATAATATCAATACTACGTTATTGAAATATGGTTACCAAAAGTCAGATATCGTTAAGTGTATGGTGATGCTCACCGATATGGACGATTTTAATGACTTCAATAAAATCTATAAGGCTGAACTGGCAAAGCCTTATCCCGTCCGTTCAGCTTTTGGCGTAGCTGAATTGGCGGCAGGTGCCAGCGTTGAAGTTGAATGTATCGCTGTCAAATAAAAATGTCTCTTAAAATATTACTCTAAACAATCAAAGCGTCCTCAAGTAGGGCGCTTTCTTTGGTCACGCGTAGCACTTCTTCTAATGTCGTACGTCCCGCGATTACCTTACGCAAACCATCAGCACGAATTGATGGTGTCTTTTGGCGGGCGTACTCTTCTAGCTCATACTCGGCGGTATTGCTATGAATCATGCGTCGCAGCGCATCATCAACGGGCACCACTTCATATATCGCTGTTCGCCCTTTGAAGCCTGATTGGTTACACTTATCGCAGCCGACTGCTCTAGGTAGCTTGATAGCTTTATCTGTCAGATTATCAGCAGCATTGTTAGCTGCAATATTGTCAGACATTGATTGAATACCAATCTCAGTAAACAATTTGGCTTGTTCAGGGTCAGCTATTTGCCAATCATGACAATGTGTACATAACGTACGTACCAAACGCTGGGCGACCACGCCTATCAATGATGATGATAATAAAAACGGCTCAACACCCATATCTTGCAAGCGCGTAACCGCTCCAATAGCGGTGTTGGTATGTAGGGTTGATAAGACCAAATGCCCTGTTAAAGATGCTTGCACAGCGATTTCTGCTGTCTCTAAATCGCGAATTTCACCCACCATGACCACGTCTGGGTCTTGACGCAACATTGCACGCAAGCTCTTAGCAAAGGTCATATCGACTTTATTATTGACCTGCGTTTGCCCAATACCATCGAGCTGAAATTCAATTGGATCTTCAGCCGTCAAGATATTACGGGTTTGATCATTTAAATCAGTCAATGCGGAATATAGCGTGGTGGTTTTACCCGAGCCTGTCGGTCCTGTCACTAAAATAATGCCATGCGGGCGATGGATTAAGCGCTTAAGCTCACTATAATCATTATCAGATAGACCCAAATAGGTCATATTCAGGCGACCTGCTTGCTTATCTAGTAAGCGCATGACCACACGCTCACCAAAACTTGACGGCAATGTCGATACCCGCACATCAACCTCGCGCCCCGCTAAGCGCAAGCTAATACGCCCATCTTGCGGCACGCGCTTTTCAGCGATATCCAGTTTTGCCATCACTTTAATACGCGATACTAATAACGGCGCTAATTGACGTTTTGGTGTGATGATTTCTTTAAGCTCACCATCGACGCGGAATCGAACGACCAAGCGTTTTTCAAAGGTTTCAATATGGATATCTGAGGCGTTTAGACGTATCGCCTCGGACAATAATGCATTAATCAGACGGATAATAGGTGCATCGTCTTGTTGGTCCATCAAGTCTTCAGTTTCAGGCACGCTATCTGCCAAGCTATCAAGATCAGGATGGTCTTCAAGGCCAGCGGCGATATGCTGTGACTCGCCAGTATTACCTGCATAAGCGGCATTCATGCGTTTCTCAAAATCGTCCGAGCTGACACTTTCATATATTGGCACACCGCGTATGCCTTGCTGCTGTAAAAATCGCACCGCTTCATTGATTGCTGAAAGCGGCGTCACCTTGGTCAATAGCAATGTCGGTGGCAGCTCAGGATCAATGGCTAGAATAACCAAAATCTGATGGCGTTTTGCAAAACTGTACGGCAGTTGCATCATAAAAACGACCTAATAGATAAAGAAAAACTCAGAAAAAAACTTGTATCAAAGCATGGTAAATGTATTATTCTTAACTGGCTCAACTCAAAAAGACTGCAAGTAAGATTGCATGATTTTGTTATAATAGCATTTTGTTTTACTCGCCATTAGGATTTTCAGTTATGTCAGATAACACTAGCACTGCCACTCAATCGACACCCCTTTTGCAAGATACTTTTACGGTAGGCAGTCGTACTTTTTCTTCTCGATTATTGGTCGGTACGGGTAAGTATAAAGATATGACTGAAACGGGTGCCGCCATCGGCGCGTCAGCAGCAGAGATAGTGACGGTCGCTATTCGTCGTACCAATATCGGTCAAAATAGCAATGAGCCCAATTTGCTTGATGTCATTTCACCAGATAAATACACTATTTTGCCAAATACAGCGGGTTGTTTTGATGCAGAAACGGCGATTCGTACTTGTAAGCTTGCTCGCGAGCTATTAGGCGGGCATAATCTGGTTAAGCTTGAAGTATTAGGGGACGAAAAAACCTTATACCCTAATGTGATGGAAACACTCAAAGCTGCCAAAGTGTTGATTGATGACGGTTTTGAGGTCATGGTATATACGTCAGACGACCCTATCGTTGCTCAAGAATTAGAGAGTATGGGCTGCGTGGCAATTATGCCACTTGGTAGTCTGATTGGCTCTGGTCTTGGTTTGCTCAATCGCCATACATTAAGCTTGATTATTGAAAATGCGAAAGTACCCGTATTGGTTGATGCTGGTGTCGGTACAGCTTCTGATGCCGCGATTGCCATGGAACTTGGCTGTGATGGCGTACTGATGAATTCAGCCATTGCTAATGCGCAAAATCCTGTGATGATGGCTCAAGCAATGAAACATGCGGTATGGGCAGGTCGTCAGGCTTTCTTGGCGGGTCGTATGCCGATGCGCAAAATGGCAACTGCCAGCTCACCACAGACGGGATACTTTTTTCAGTAGTATTAAAGGTTAGGTGATTATATTTTTCATTATAAAAGGATTTATTATGCGACTTCTTACAGCAGTCGACCAGTTGTTTTTACTTCTTGAGTCGCGTAAACAACCCATGCATGTTGGAGGTCTATTTTTATTTGAATTACCAGAGGATGCCGATATCAGTTTTGTTCATCAGCTTGTAAAGCAGATGCAAGACTCTCATGTACCGCCAACGTTTCCGTTCAACCAAGTGCTTGAGCATATGGTATTTTGGAAAAAAGACAAAAATTTTGATGTCGAGCACCACTTGCATCATGTCGCCCTACCCAAGCCCGCCCGTGTGCGCGAACTTTTGATGTATGTTTCAAGAGAGCATGGTCGTCTATTAGACCGTGCTATGCCCCTGTGGGAATGCCATGTGATTGAAGGCATTCAGCCAGAGAGCGAAGGTAGCCCAGAGCGCTTTGCGCTGTATTTCAAAATCCATCACTCGCTGGTTGATGGCATCGCTGCCATGCGTTTGGTCAAAAAATCCTTGTCACAATCGCCCAATGAGCCAGTTACTTTGCCTATTTGGTCATTAATGGCACGCCATCGCAATCAGATCGATGCTATCTTGCCCAAAGAGCGCTCCGCTTTACGCATCCTGAAAGAGCAAGTATCTACCATTAAGCCTGTGTTCACAGAATTACTGGATAATTTTAAAAATTATAATGACGACAGCTATGTCAGTACCTTTGATGCCCCGAGAAGTATTCTAAACAGACGCATCTCAGCATCGAGGCGCATAGCGGCACAATCTTATGATATTAAGCGCTTCAACGATATTGCTGAGCGTATTAATATTAGCAAAAACGATGTAGTACTAGCCGTTTGTGCTGGTGCTATCCGGCGTTATTTGATTTCGATGGATGCACTACCTAGCAAGCCTCTGATTGCGTTCGTGCCCATGTCTTTACGAACTGACGATAGTGTCGCGGGCAATCAGCTGTCATTTGTCCTTGCCAATCTGGGTACTCATCTGGATGATCCATTGAGTAGAATCAAGCTAATTCATCGCAGTATGAACAATGGAAAACGCCGTTTTAGACGTATGAATCAAGCGCAAGTTATTAACTACAGTGTGGTGTCTTATGCATGGGAAGGGATTAATCTGGCGACTGGTTTGTTTCCTAAAAAACAAGCCTTCAACCTGATTATCTCAAATGTACCAGGCTCCGAAAAATCATTGTATTGGAATGGCGCGCGCCTACAATCTTTGTACCCTGCCTCGATTGTCTTCAACGGGCAAGCGATGAATATTACGCTGGCAAGTTATTTGGATAAGATTGAATTTGGTATTACTGCCTGTAGCAAGGCCTTACCTCATGTGCAAGATATGCTGATGCTGATAGAAGAAGAGTTGCAGCTGCTTGAAAAGGTTAGTAAAGAGCTTGAATTCAATGGTATTACAGTTGAAGATAAAAGTGGCTATAAAGGTAATGGTAAAACAAAAAAGCTAGCTCCGTAACGGAACCAGCTCTTTATTTGTCATATTTAGCTATCTAAAAGGGGACGATTAAAGCGCATCGCCCCATGCTGGCACAACCACTTGCATCAAAGGTTTTAACAGTTTTATATTACAAGCAAAGATAGAGCCTGATGTCATCGAATTGTGTGCGCCAGTATGATCAACGACCACGCCACGTGCTTCGGTGACAATAAGCTCGCCTGCTGCGATATCCCAAGGCTTGATTGACATCTCAAAGTAGCCATCAAAACGACCAGCAGCCACATAACATAAATCAAGAGCAGCTGAGCCTAAACGACGGATTTGACCACCCGCTTCAGTGATTTTTTGTAGGCTTTCGTAGTGCTCTTTGGCATATGAGATAACTTCGCCATTGCGCTTACGCTCAAGAGGATGCCCAGTAGTAAATAAACCACCATCGATCGTTTTACGCTCACTGACACTGATACGGCGTTGGTTTAAACGCGCGCCTTTACCACGGCTAGCCGAGAACATCTCATCACGGACGGGATCATAGATAACACCATGCTGAGTCACGCCTTTATGCTGTACGGCGATAGACACACAGAACTGTGGTACGCCATGAACGAAGTTTTTAGTGCCATCTAGTGGATCGATAATCCAGCACCAGTCAGCATCTTCGCCGCGACCTTCCTGCATACCAAACTCTTCACCCAAATACGAATGATTTGGATAGCTGGCTTTTAGCGTCTCAATCGTCAGCTCTTCACTAAAGCGATCAATACGAGTAACCAAACCATCTAGTCCTTTTGACTCGATATCCAACTCAATTTTGTGACGGTTTTGATGCGCGTACAAAATTTCTTTACCGACTTTTTCAGCAGCACGCGCTGCGATGACGACCATGGGTTCCATACAATAACCTGCTTGTTTGATAAATGGATATTACTAGATAAATATTAATTGATAAGTACCAATCGATAGATACTTATTAATAAAGAAAATATATAAAGTAAGAGATACTTATAGCACCAACACTACTTATAAAATCAATGAAAAATAAAGCCACATAGCAAACCACAATATATGGTTGTTATTAGTCGCACCGCTCAAGTTGTCAAATAGTTCACACCTACGGCAAGCAGGCGATATCTTGGCACAAAAATACAGCTTTATTTTTTACACAGCTATTTTATCAACTTTTTACGGACTATGGGTATTTATTATTTTTATAATGTAGCAGATAGATGATTAATCGTCTTTTAAACCTTAAGCCACATTAGTTAAGATAATAAGTTTTGGAGCTGATTGAACACACCTTCCACATCTAGACCACAATCTGCTAGCTGTTCTGCTTGAGAGCCATGCGCAACAAACCGATCAGGGATACCTATATTGCAGATAGTTGGACGATGGATTTTAAAAGCAGCCGATTCATTTAATAGGTATTCATTGACCGCACTACCCGCGCCGCCCATGATCATATGCTCTTCTAAAGTCGCTATATGAGTAACACCTTGCTCGACTAGGGTTTCAAGCAAGTTAGTATCTAAAGGCTTCACCCAACGCATATTGACCACATGCAGCTGACAGCTTGATGCTAATAAAGGGGATTTCGCAATCATTTCTGCGGCTTTCTGAGCCGTTTCGACCATCGTACCAAATGCCAATAATGCCAGTTTCTTGGGTGCATCGTCTGTACCAAGTACCGACTCTATAACCGCCTCACCAATGTTGTAAATTTGCGCTGGTTGTATAATAGTTGCACCAGTGCCAACACCGCGCGGATAGCGCACTGCGGTACAACCTTGGTATTCATAACAAGTATTGAGCAAATGATAGCATTCGTTTTCATCTTTTGGCGCTGCAATCAGCATATTGGGCACGCAGCGTAAAAAGGCAAAATCAAACACCCCTGCATGCGTAGCGCCATCTTCACCAACTAGGCCGGCGCGATCAATGGCGAACATCACATCAAGATTTTGCAAAGCAACATCATGTATCAGCTGATCGTACCCACGCTGTAAAAACGTCGAATAAATCGCCACAATCGGCTTTACACCTTGTGTTGCCATGCCACCCGCCAACGTCACAGCGTGTTGCTCAGCAATCGCTACATCAAAGAAACGCTCTGGAAATTGACGAGCAAACTCAATCATCCCTGAGCCTTCTTCCATCGCTGGGGTAATGGCGAGCAGCTTCTTATCTTGTGCCGCTTTGTCACATAAAAACTGTCCAAATACTTGCGAGTACTTTAAGGAAGGTTTAATCGCTGCTTTTTCAGTTTTTGGTGCGTTATCTTCAGCAGGTAAGCTACTAATAGCATGATAGCCGACTGGGTCTAATTCAGCAGGCGCAAAGCCTTTACCTTTGGTAGTATAAATATGGACCAGAACTGGACCTTTGACTTGCTTGGCAAGCGACAATACACGTAGCAGCTCAGGAATATTATGACCATCAAAAGGACCAAAATAGGTAAAGCCTATCGCCTTAAATAGATTGTCTTCTAGTTGCGGTACATCGCGCTGCTCTTTATGACGCTTACGTCGGTCAAAGGCTTGCATATCAGGGCGTTGACATAATATTGGCTCGCCTGCATCAGAGATATCAACTTGATACCCTGACTCCCAAAGCATTGCTAAATGCCGTGAAAAGCCACCGATCGAGCAGGATATAGACATGTCATTGTCATTCAAAATCACCATCAAATCAGCGTCTTGTTGCACCGCGTCATTCATCGCTTCAAACGCCATGCCACCTGTCATCGCCCCATCGCCGATAATACAGGCAACCGTCTGCGCGCGCCCTTGATAGCGTAGCGCTAAGCTCATGCCTAAACCGGCTGAGATGGACGTTGATGAATGCCCAACCCCAAAGGTATCATAGACAGATTCGGCACGTTCGGGAAAAGCCGTTAAGCCAGTTTTAGAGCGGATAGTACCTAACTGATCACGGCGACCTGTCAGTACTTTGTGCGCATACGCTTGGTGACCCACATCCCAAACGATCTGATCTTGTGGGGTGTCTAGCAAATAATGTAGCGCAATAGTCAATTCAATCACGCCTAAATTGGCACCGAAATGACCACCGCTTTGACCCGCTGAATACAATACAAACAGCCTTAGCTCATCGGCTAAAGTAATCAGCTCAGCACTGCTAAAAGTCTTGAGATCAGCAGGACTATCCACACTGTCGAGCAATGGCGTCTGCGGACGCTCACGTGGAATCACTGCATACGTTTGTTGCAGTTTTGATAGCGGTACAGCAGAATCAACAGCTGACGCAGATAATGACTGAGACTGTGGGGAATGAGGTGACTGCTGCATAAAACGTACGATACCTACCAATCTGCTGACCAGATGCTACCTTAGACAAGGTCTAGCAATAGCAATAGTCTAAGTGGCGTTAATAATAGCCATGCCATCCTTTGTATCATTGCTAATACAAGGGATGGCATCGACTATACAATTAGTGATACAGCTTTTATCGCTGCAATAACCCAAAATACGCTATTTGATATAAAGATAATAACGTTCAATGACAACCCTAAAGACTGCTCTAATAGCTGCCTCAAAGGTCATAATAATGGCTATTATGCCTTATTATTTTGTATCCATACCGGACGTTAGTGACGACATAGTAATGTAAGGGCAAAGACTTGTCACTGTATCCGTCAAAATAGTATGGCATAATAGCATTTATTTTTAATTGTCGCTTTAATCATCGTGCGCCGTCTGTGAACTTTGTGTGTTTTTATAATTTGTGGTTTTTATAATAAATATAATTAGCATACTATCTTGCAAACCCGCTAGCTTACAAGAACTTAGCTATTATAATAAAGCTATGTCAGACAGTGAGCGCCACGATGATCAGCTTATGCAGGGCATTAATGTCATATCAATTTATTACTAGCGCCAAATTGCCTACTCGTCACGGCGAGTTTGATATTCATATCTTTGAGAATGATGAGGGTCAAGAGCATGTGATGCTGACGGTAGGTCTGCCTGTGTTTGATCAAACGGATATTGCCGACAGCAGCTTAAATCAAAAAGATGATGCTTTATCAGAACGCCCTATTCCTTTAATAAGAATTCATTCTGAGTGCTTAACTGGTGACGCTTTTAGCTCCTTAAAATGTGATTGCGGCCCACAGCTAAATACCGCTATGGATGCGATACAAAAAACGGGCTGCGGGGCGATTTTATATCTGCGCCAAGAAGGGCGCGGCATCGGTCTGACCAATAAAATCCGTGCTTACGCCTTACAAGATCAAGGTCACGATACTCTAGATGCCAACCTTATGTTGGGGTTGCCTGCTGATGCGCGTATCTATGATATGTGCGGACCGATGCTTGCTCATGTAGGCGTTAATGCTGTGCGCCTTATCACCAATAATCCTAGTAAAGTCGCTTACTTAACCGAGCATGGTATCGATGTCATTGAGCGGGTGCCATTAGTCGTTGGGGTGAATGATATGAATGCTGAATATCTAGCGACCAAGCGCGATCGTATGGGTCATCTATTAGACACAGATTTTAATACCACCCTACACCTTAATAAATAGCAAATAATCAGATATTTTATGAGCATTCCAAATATAGATAACGATATCAATGTGTCGGCGACCGATACAACAACAACACCAAGCCATCATGACATCATGCGCGTGCGTGAATTTCTAGTCGATTTGCAAGCGCGTATCTGCCAAGCCCTAGAAGCGCAAGAAAGTGATGGCTGCACTGATGCACAGAAAGCCACTACCTTTGTCCCTGACGATTGGGAGCGCCCTGAAGGTGGTGGTGGTCGCTCGTGCGTGTTGGCAGACGGCGAAGTGATAGAAAAAGCCGGCGTTATGTTTAGTCATATACACGTCCAAAACCTGCCTGCTTCAGCAACTGCGCGTCATCCTGACATTGCTGGTCGTAAAGCACAGGCAATGGGCGTATCTCTTGTTGTGCACCCCAAAAACCCTCACGTTCCCACTAGTCATGCCAATGTACGCTTGTTTATTGCCGAAGCAGAAGGCAAAGACCCTATTTGGTGGTTTGGTGGCGGTTTTGATTTAACGCCATTTTATCCTGTGCTTGCTGACTGCGTGCATTGGCATCAAGTCTGTCATGACCTCTGTGCACCTTTTGGCGACAGTATTTATCCTGATTTCAAGCAATGGTGCGACGAGTATTTCCATTTGCGTCATCGTGATGAGCAGCGCGGTATCGGCGGCTTATTTTATGATGACGTCAATACTGAAAGTCGCGGTTGGGATTTTGAAACCTGCTTTAAATTTATGCAAGCGGTCGGTAATGGCTATCTTGAAGGTATGCTACCAATTTTTGAGCAGCGTAAAAATCTGTCCTATACTGAAGCAGAGCGTGAATTTCAGCTCTATCGCCGAGGTCGCTATGTTGAATACAACCTCGTTTATGACCGCGGCACTCTATTTGGTCTACAAAGTAATGGGCGTATTGAATCTATCTTGGTCAGTATGCCGCCGCTTGCCAGTTGGCACTATCGCTTTGAACCAGATCAGGGCACGCCTGAGTTTGAGTTGACTGACTTCTACCTAAAACCGCGTGATTGGTTGACTTTATAATCGGGATTGGCATAATAACTTACTAGTATTTATTGGTTTTGATATAAATCATTTTATTGTTCAAAAGGTCAGCTAATCATGCTGACCTTTTTTATTTTAAATAAAGCATTATTCAAAATAAGTAATGATAATTTTTAGGACGGCAATTTATATAGTCAGTCTTGAATAAAAGAAATACAAAAATTATAAGGTACTACTGGTATCAATTTTTCTTGCTTACTGTGCCTATGTAGACAGAGGCTGCGAATAATTAATCCCAGTAGCACTGTATTCTTTTAAAAGTGTATCTACTATAGCTTAACGAAAGCGATTATTTAAAACCAATTTATGAGAATATTTAATCTATTTTACAAAAACTCACGGTTTCGCCCTATGCTACTTAAGCTGCTTGCTGTTTAATATAGGATAGTACGTAATTTAAGCATCATGAAAAACAATATTTTCGAATGTTAATAAAGAAAATATATTAAAAATATCGGATAAAATTTATTTTAATAGTAGCCATTTAATCAGGTGACGAGCATGCATATGCTACGCCACCTTTTTATTAGCAACGTAAAAAGGAGCACTACTCATGACTCAGGTATCGAATCAAAAATCATTAAAATCTATCTTTGCTATTACTTTGATGGCAGCCACTTTAGGACTGACGGCTTGTAGTACACCAGTAGACCCTGATGTCAAAGCTCGTCAGGACATCATGAAGAACTTCGGTGATGCAATGAAGGTTATGGGTGGCATGGCAAAAGAGCCGGATACTTTTGATGCTGACGTTTTCAAAGAGCAGGCGGCATTTTTAGCAGAAGAGTCTAAAAATCCTTGGAGCCATTTTAATAATAAAGACGCCGCTGGCAATGCCAAAGCAGAGGTTTGGTCAAATGTTGATGGCTTTAAAGCTGAAGCAGAGAATTTCCAAAAGGTCACTGCTGAGCTAAGCGCTGCTGCACAGACAGCAACTAGCATTGACGATGTGATGCCAGCTTTTAAACCTGTTGGCGACAGCTGTAAATCTTGCCATACGGATTTCCAAGTCGAAAAAGACTAAATAAGAATCCTTTAGCAATATAAAAAGCCACCCTATCAAACAATAAGGTGGCTTTTTTATTCGCTTAACTTATGAATCAATTAAGCCATCAAGTCTGCTTGTACGATTTCAATCCAATAACCATCAACATCTTTAATAAAGACAATATTTTTCATGCTGCCTTCATCTGGACGTTTTTTGAATTCGACATTGTTTTCATCAAACCAAGCTACCGCTGCATTGAGATCAGGCACATTAAAACAAATATGACCAAACCCTTGTGGTTCTTGATTGCCATCATGATAGCTAAAGTCCACTTTTGTTTCGGTACCATAGTTATGAGTCAATTCCAAAATGCCACGCTGACGGAAGGCAAAAATCTCTAAATCATTACCTGACGGCAAGTTTTCACGTTCACTCTCAGTCAGCTTGGCTAAAAAGTACAAATCAAAACCCATGGCTGGGAATTTTTTGACTGCCAGTAACGTCATACCTAAGACACCAGTATAAAACGCTAAAGACTTCACAGGATCTTTAACACGCAGCATCGTATGGTTAAAGGTATAACCTGTCGTCTGCGCTGAGATAGGCTGTACGCCATTAGCCTTTACGCTGCTTTCAGGTTGCTCTTGTATTGAATGGTCGTTGTTAAAAGTATCATTACTCATGATTATTCCTATATGTAAATATTTTTAATCACTAATAGATTAAATGATCATACCTATAACACTTAGTCTTTCTAGCATAGCCTCTATAGAACACTATTAAGTATCTAAAAACCGCACTTTACCTGTTTCTAAGTCGTACTCGGCACCAACGATCAATAGCTGACCACTACTGGTTAAATCCTCTAACGCACGCGAGCCATGCTTTAATTGACTGACCGACATACGCACATTTGCACGTATAGAGCGATCAACCAGCTCGTCTGCATCCACATCTTGCCCATTGGCGGTCGCAAGTTCATGCAGATTATAGACACTTGGACGGATACGGTCGACGATAGATTGTAGATTGGGTGAGTAGTTTTGCTCAGGATTGATTAATGTTTCAACACAGGCGGTGACAGCGCCGCAGTGCGAATGTCCAAGCACCACGACCAGTTTAGTATTGAATTTTTCGGCAGCAAATTCTATCGAACCAATTTGTGAAGGAGCTACTACGTTACCTGCGACGCGTATGACAAATAAATCACCTAAACCTTGATCAAAAACGATCTCAACCGGTACCCGTGCGTCCGAACAACCCAAAATAATCGCTAAAGGGTCTTGATCTTTGATTAATTCTGGACGCCTTTGCATACAGGGATCGGTATTGGTCAAGCTGTCTACATAGCGTATATTACCTTGCTTAAGCAGCTCCAGTGCTTCCTGACCTGTTTTAGGGCGTGTATTGTTAGGCATAAGAAATCCTTGATAATTTAACGGGTTAACATAGTAAATTGCTCTATAACTATCCTGTCATAGAGTCTAAGTCTTCGATATCGTTTGGCGCTTTCAGCAAACCTCACTTAAGTTCTTACTTTTATAAATCACTCTATATTTATCATACGCAAACCAATTGTATAGGAATAAATTCAAAAAAATGGTAAAAATTATTTAATTTAAGGGTGGTTACTTGGTCTATTTAACAAAGCATAGACTCATCTCTAATCGCTATTTCAAGATAGCTATAGGGTCAACCAACCAACAAGGAACTTGCGCTAACTTATAGTGAAGGTTTGTTATAATAGCCTGCGACCAACCCCTGTTAAACTCATCGCTTTAACATACTAAATCATCATGTCTAACGTATACAGCGTTCAGACTGACACTGATATTTTAGTATGTATGTCGGTAATCTAGGAATCATTATGACCGAATCACTTTTAACGCCACTGACTACTCCTGCATCAGCAAACACTGATAAGGTATTGCTACAACTGACCGGTCTAAAGAAAACCTATGATAATACTGAGGTCTTAAAAGACATCAATCTTGATATCAAGCATGGCGAGTTTATTACCTTACTCGGTCCTTCAGGCTGCGGTAAAACTACCTTACTACGACTGATTGCAGGATTTGAGCAGCCAAGTGCAGGGGCGATTTATTTGGATGGCGTACAGATGGCAGGCTTGCCCGCTGATAAACGTCCAGTCAATACCGTGTTTCAGCAATATGCGCTGTTTCCGCATATGACCGTCGCGCAAAATGTGGCGTATGGTCTAAAGCTACGAAAAGTCCCTAAAGTTGAGATTCAAACGCGGGTACGTGAGATGCTAGCGATGGTACAGCTAGAACATTTAGCCAATCGTCGCCCGCAGGATTTATCCGGTGGGCAGCAGCAGCGCGTTGCGATTGCACGTGCAGTCATCAATCGTCCTAAATTACTATTGCTCGATGAGCCTTTATCGGCGCTCGATCATAAGCTGCGTCTACAAATGCAGTCTGAGCTCAAACGCCTGCAACGTGAGCTTGGCATTACTTTTGTCTTCGTTACCCATGATCAAGAAGAAGCGCTGTCGATGTCAGACCGCATTGCAGTGATGAAAGACGGCAGATTCCAACAAATTGGTACGCCTATTGAGATTTACGAAACCCCTGCCAATTTATTTACTGCTAAGTTTATTGGCGAGACCAATTTATTTAAAGCGGAAGTCAAAGGTGTTTATCCTGAGCAGCCAGATCGTGATGGTCGCGTGACCAATGGTCGTATTGAGGTTGAAGTCTGCGAAGCACAAGTTCAAGACGGACCAACGCCTGTGCGTAATCTGCGTCGACCCGATTTTGCCAACGATGTCCAAGTCGGCGATATCGTCAATTTATTGCTACGTCCGGAAGATTTGCGCATTTATGATCCCAATGATAAAGAGCATGGCGGCCTACTGGGGCGGGTAATTGAAAGTAATTATAAAGGCAGCACCTTAGACTCGATTATTGAGCTAACGAACGGTCATATTATTAAAGCATCAGAATTCTTTGATGAAGATGACCCAAGTTTTGACTATAAGCTTAATGAAGGTGTAAAAGTGTCGTGGGTCGATGGTTGGGAATGGGTATTGCCAGAAGAGGATATCCACTAATGGCACATACTGGCATCAGCAATAAAAGCCCTTTTCGTACGGCAACGCTATGGCTGATTTGGGGTTGGCTTCTTATCTTTGCGCTATTACCCAATATATTGGTCATTGCCGTCAGTTTTCTGACCCGTGATAGCACAGCTTTTATTAGTTTGCCGGTCACTATCGACAGCTACGTGCGCATGATTGACCCGCTTTATTTTGATGTCTTTGTGCATTCATTATGGATGGCGGGCATCACTACGGTCATCTGCTTATTACTCGGCTACCCCTTTGCTTGGTTTGTATCTCGAGTCAGTAAACGCTGGCAGCCACTGTTGATGCTCATGCTAATATTGCCATTTTGGACCAACTCTTTGGTACGAACTTATGCGCTAAAACTCTTATTTGCTAGTAACGGTTTGATTAACAAATCCTTATTAGCAATCGGCATCATTGATGCGCCCATTGATATTTTGTATACCCAAGGCGCAGTGATTGCTGGTTTAACGTATTTATTGTTTCCGTTTATGGTGCTGCCGCTATATGCCGTGTTTAGCGATTTGCGCAATGATATGCTGCTTGCCTCGCAGGATTTGGGCGCATCGAAACCGCAAACCTTTTGGCATGTGGTACTACCCTTAACCACACCTGGTATTATCTCAGGGGTGCTGTTGGTACTATTGCCAGCAATGGGTATGTTTTATGTTGCCGATATTTTGGGCGGTTCACGCAACTTACTCGTTGGTAATATTATCAAAAACCAGTTTTTAGATGCCCGTGATTGGCCATTTGGCGCGGCCGCCAGTGTGCTATTGACGCTTGCTATGGCGGTATTATTGCTTGCCTATCGCGCTAGTAGTCGCCGTATCGGCAAGACTGACTTTAGCGAGGTGGCCTAATGTCTGATAGTTCACTAAATGGCTCAACAAATAACAAATCGCCGAAAAACAAAAATCCCATAAGGTTTGGCAATATCGTCGCCAAAGGCTACCTTGGGCTGATTTATACTTTATTATATCTACCCATCATAGTATTGGTAGTGATGTCATTTAATAAGTCAAAAATTGGCTATAATTGGGGCGGCTTTAGTTTAAAGTGGTATGAGTCATTACTCAATAATCAGGCGATGTTAGATGCTTTTTGGCATTCGATTTTATTAGGTTTGGTTGCCGCTACAGTCTCAACCATCATCGGTACACTGACCGCACTGGCGTTACATCGCTATGACTTTCGTGGTAAAGGGCTGCTAAATGGCTTGTTATTTGTGCTAATGATGTCGCCTGAGATTGTCTTAGCGATATCGCTCCTGGCACTGTTTTTATTAATTGGGCTACAGCTGGGTTTTGTCTCGCTATTATTGGCGCACATTACGTTTTGCTTGCCGTTTGTCGTTATAACTGTCTTTGCGCGCTTAAGTAGTTTGGATGAGCGTTTAATGGAAGCGGCGCGAGATTTGGGTGCTAGCGAATCAACAATGGTACGGACAGTATTGATTCCGGTGATTTTCCCTGCGGTGATGGCAGGTTGGCTCCTTGCTTTTACCTTATCGCTCGATGATGTGGTGGTATCGACCTTTGTCACCGGTCCTAGCTATGAGATATTGCCGCTACGTATTTATTCTATGGTACGTGTGGGTCTTAAACCCGAGGTCAATGCCATTGGGACGATTTTACTCGTCGCTTCGTTAATTTTGGTGGTTATCTCGCAATTGCTCCTACGTCGGCGCTGATGTTAATTTTACTTTAATAACAGCTTTAACATCATATTAGATAAAAAGTTTTTAACAATTTTTCAGCCTTTATTTTTAGGCCTTTATAAGTCGCAACTTTTTATTTCTTTAACTTCAGTGGTTAGGTCATTTTATGCTAGAGCTTCGTCATCTTAATACGCTAACTGCGCTGCGAGCACATGGCTCATTGGCTGCTGCCGCCGATGAGCTGCATGTCACCGCCTCTGCGGTCTCCCATCAGTTAAAAGAGCTAGAGAATTATTACGATATTAGTTTGGTCAATAGGCGCACACGTCCGCTAACTTTTACGCCAGCTGGCAAAACGGTATTGGCACTCGCTGACAGCATTTTACCTCAGGTCACGCGCACCAAGTCAAACTTAAAACGCTTAGCCCATGGTCAAGCAGGCAGATTGCGCTTGGCGTCTGAATGTCATAGCTGCTTTGATTGGCTGATGCCGATTCTCAATCATTATCGCCGTGAGTGGTCAGATGTGGAGCTAGATTTTGCTACTGGTTTTGAGCCCGAGCCGCATCATTTATTGATGGAAGGTGATATTGATTTATTGATTACTACAAGTAATTTACCGATAGAAGGTATCAGCTATCAGCCATTATTTGAGTATGAAAGTCGTTTGGTACTGTCGCCGACTCATGACTTGGCTGAGCAACAATTTATTCATGCCAAAGACTTAGTCGATGAAACCTTGATTGCTTATCCAGTGGAAGCTAAGCGCCTTGATATTATTGCCAATTTTATGACCCCAGAGCAGGTCAGCTTTAAAAGTATGCGTACCACCGAGCTAACCGCTATGCTTATTCAGTTGGTTGCTAGTGAACGCGGGGTGGCAGCACTCCCCGACTGGGTGGTGGCTGAATATGAGAGAAAAGGTTGGGTAGTTTCACGTCCATTAGGTAGCGGCGTCTACTGTCAGCTGTATGCGGCAACGCGCACCTCGAGCCAAGAGATTGCCTATATGCAAGGGTTTGCGAGTTTATTAGAAGGTATCGTAAAACCTGTCTAGAAGTAATTATCACTAAAAAAAGAGCCGTATTAAAAAATTAATATGGCTCTTTTTTATTGCTGCATTTTTATTATTATAAAACCAACTTAAAGAAATAAAATCCAAGTGCCGTTGCTAATAACGTCAGCCCCACATGTAGCCCAATCAGTCCTAAGCCCGCAAGCAGTTTACCATTATGGATAAAGGTAAATACTTCGACGCTAAAGGTACTAAAAGTCGTCAAACCACCCAAAAAGCCAGTTATCACAAACAATCTAATATTGGGAGACAAGCCGCTGCCCACACGTTCAAACCACACCAAGGCCAGCCCTATCAATAGTCCACCTAAAACATTGGCGCCAAGCGTCCCAAGTGGTATCCAGTGGTGCATCGGGTTAAAACGCGCCAACCACCCTCGCAGGCAAGCGCCAATGGCAGCACCTAATCCAATCGCAAGCCACTGCATAAGTTATCCTTGAGTGATATAAAGTTTAATAAATTGGATACAAGCGACTTTCTAGCGCTTATACCGCTGGCAACTCGGTCATTGGCCAACGTGGCACGCAGCTGACAGCCAAATCATCTGCTTGACCCGCTTGCAAACGCTCGTAGCCCGCATACGCAATCATCGCACCATTATCGGTACATAAAGCAGGAGGTGCATAATGTACGGTCGCATTTATCTTAGCAAGCTCCCGCTCGAGAGTTTTACGCAAATGACTATTGGCACTGACACCGCCTGCGATAACCAATCGGCTCATATTCACTTGCTTAAGCGCTTTGACGCATTTTTTCACCAAGGTATCGACCACGGCATGCTGAAAACTGGCGGCAATATCAGCACGGACTTGCGGGTCGCTATCAGAGCCATTTCCTGAACCCCCTGAGCATGGGGTGTCCTTGATAAGATTATGTACGGCTGTTTTCATACCGCTAAAAGAGAAATCCAAACCACGATGTAACATTGGTCTTGGTAAACTATAAGCGTCCGAATTACCACTTTCCGCTAATTTAGCGATATTAGGACCACCCGGATATGGCAAGCCCAACATCTTCGCCGCTTTGTCAAAACACTCACCTGCCGCATCATCAATGGATTCGCCAAGGATTTCATATTGACCAATACCATGCGCAGCAATGAGTAGCGTATGCCCACCAGAAACAAGTAAGGAGACAAACGGAAACGCTGGTGGATTCGCACCCATCAGCGGTGCCAATAGATGCCCTTCCATATGATGAACACCAATCGCTGGAATATCTAACCCATAAGCCAAGCTACGACCAAACAATGCACCTGTCATCAAGGCGCCGATAAGCCCCGGACCCTTGGTATAAGCGACGGCATCAATCTCATCTTTAGTGATATTGCATTGCTGCAAAAGCTCATTAAATAAAGGCACTAACTTACGGATATGATCGCGACTAGCAAGCTCAGGCACCACGCCGCCATAAAGGGCGTGCAGCTCTATTTGTGAATACAATACTTGCCCAAGTAGACCTTTATTGTCGCTCGTTACCTGTTCGCTATCAAAAATCGCTAGACCCGTCTCATCGCAAGAGGTTTCTAATCCCAATACTTTCATCTATGTGCCTTTATATTTTGCCTTGTAGCGTGAATAAAAAACCGCCACTGTAAGCTTACAATGACGGTCAGTTTAGCAAATTTCAATCAATAATATTTAGCTAGCTGCAGCAACCATATAATCAACAGCCGCATGAACTTGCGCCTCACTGACTTCAGCGCTTGCCTGCGCAGGCATTTTGTTAAAGCCTTTGGCAGAGTGCATATGTAATGTATCGATACCTTTGGCGATTCGTGGTGCCCATGCTTCTTTATTACCGAATACTGGCGCGGCTAATAAACCTTTTTCATGACAGACTTTACATTGTTTTTCATACAATGCAGCACCTGCATCAGCAGCCAACACTTCAGGCTCAGCAGCGGCAGCACTTACTTCTTCCGCTTTTACTTCTGACACCTCAACTGTTTCTACCTCAACGACAGGCTCAGCTTCAGCAGGCGCTGCTGGCTCCACAACCACAGCTTCGGTTTCATTAACCACCGCAGGCTCATCAGTGGGAGCGTTATCACCACCGCTACAGGCGCTAAGTGTCAATAACACACTAAGACTTAGACCAGACAGCGCTAACTTAACAACTGATTTTTTCTTTATTACAGCTTGTTTAACAGTCATGGTTATTTCCTTATCTATAGATGGTTAGTGACACCGCTCATTATTGAATACTGCCTTCAAGCAGGATTAATTGGTTGCAGGTTCAGCTGAATCTGTCGCCGGCACTTCAGTACTATTGGCAGTATCGGCAGTCGCCACAGCGGTATCAGAACTATCGGCGCTTACCGTTGCATCAGCTGCTGTTTCCTCTACTGCGACAGCCCCTTCTTCAGTACTCATCGTCGCATCTGTTGTCGCATCAACTGCTGGCATTGGCGCTGTTGCTGGGAAATCTATCTTTTCTGCTGCAGGTGCATTCGCGCGAGCAATCTCTGCTGCCTCATCAACACGATCGACAGCTAAAATGTGATCTGACTCTTCACCTTCTTTCTCACTACTACAAGCACTGACACCAAAACCAAGAGCGACGATAAATGCTGTACTTAGCGCCGTATTGAGTACTGATTTTTTCATTCCAACATCCTTAATAAAGTGCACATAAAACGATTGATATTATGCAAATTATCATAGCATAAACTTGGCCTAAACCGTTATAGACAGTAGGGGGTTTATTTATACTGATGCTATTTATTAAATAACCCGTTTATCCTTCCTAAAGAACGTTTAGCTATAAATGACTTACGACCCTTATTACTGGCAGCAGTTTGCAACTTAATGATAGTTATAGATTAATAAGTAAAAGCCTTTGACTTTATTGCGATTTTTTATTAAAATAGGCGCCCTTGTGCTATTGCGCAAGATTGTCCTAGTTTGAGCTGATGCCAGTAATCTTGAGATATTACGGCTAAATACTAATACACAGCCAAACTAATGCCCTTATATCTCATCCTAATCGAGGAGTCTTCATGCCTGCAGTTAAGGTTAAAGAAAACGAACCAGTTGATATCGCTATCCGTCGTTTTAAACGTGCTTGTGAAAAAGCTGGCGTATTGTCAGATGTACGTAAGCGTGAATTTTATGAAAAACCAACGCAAGTACGCAAGCGCAAAAAAGCTGCTGCAGTAAAGCGTTATAAGAAAAAATTACAACGCGAAACTATTCGTACCACTCGTATGTACTAATCGATAAGTCGATTAGCTAAGTACCAGCGCTACACTAACGCCACTGTTATCCGATGATATCAGTGGCGTTTTTTATGCTACAATTTTTGTTATTACTATCATTGGTTCTAACACTTTCTATTATAAAGCTTGTTCTGATTAGTAGACTTTTTACACAAACTTTTTACCTATAATCATAAGGAATAACAACAATGAGCCAAATTAAACAGACGCTAACTGACACCATCAAAGTCTCTATGAAAGCACGTGAGATTGAACGGGTCAAAGTACTGCGTAACGTACAAGCGGTTATCAAACAAATTGAGATCGACCGTCGAATCGAGCTTGATGATGCCGAAGTTTTGGAGATATTACAAAAACAGCTCAAACAGCGCCATGAGTCATTGACTATTTTTACCGAAAACGGTCGTGATGACTTGGCAACCAAAGAGCAGTTTGAGATTGATATTATCAATGAATATATGCCAAAACAGATGGATGATGCGGAGATTACTGCCTTGGTAAACGCAGAAATCGCCGAGCAAGGCGCAACGTCAATGCGTGATATGGGTAGCGTGATGGGTATATTAAAAACGAAAACTGCGGGTCGTGCTGACCCTGCCTTAATCTCAAAGCTGGTCAAAGACGCGCTACAAGGTTAATCGCTACAGCATATTGATAAAATCAACGCTTTTTCTATATAGCGCTTTATAGCAGTTAATTATCAGAGAACCGCCTAAGGCTTAAAGTCTTTGGCGGTTTTTACGGCTTTGATTTCGGCGTTAATATTAGCAAGTAGAGGGCGAGCGCTATTAGCTTGAGCCGTATTTTGCAAATTTTCTGTCAATTTTTTGGCTTGCGTTAAAGAAGTCAGCGCGCGCTCGTAGCTTCCACTCCATAGTTGGTCATGACTGCGGTAGCGTAGTGCATTAATAGTAGCAATACTTTTTAGCGGTGCAGAATTGGTGGTCTTTGCCAATTTTTCATTGGCCAATTGCAAACTTTGCCAAGCATAACGGTCGCTTGGTTGCTGTTCAGTCAATGGCTTAAGCAATGCTTGGGCTTTAGTTGGCTGATTGCTATTGGTCAATGCTTCTGCCAGATAAAGTCGTAAGTCACGGCGCTCAGGATAGAGCCGCTGCTGGCTCTCTAATATTTCAGCAGCTTGTTGCCATTTATTTTGTTCCGTCAAAATCTGGCTTTGGGTAATGGACAATAATGGCTCTAGTACTTGGCGCTTTGCGACCGGCAATGCAGACAGCTCGGCAAATAAATCATTTGCCTCTTTAAAGCGCTGCTGCTCGCCATACCAATGCATCAGTGCAAGCTTTGCCCCGACGCTGTTTTTTGCTGCAGTCATCAAGGCGGTCTCTGAAGCATGCTTGCCGGTACTTTGTACGCGCCAATACAGCAGATCAAACAAAGCTTGATGACGCTGTTGCTGATTTAACGGCAGCGTATTATAACGCTGCGCACGGCTTTGAGATTCACTCAAGCGCTCATTGCTCAGTGGATGAGAGCGGATAAAGCTTGGCAAAAACTGATTGGCGGTTTGATTCATCTGACTTTTTTGATTCATGGTCGCAAAGAAGCGCGGCATCGCCCGTGGGTCATAGCCAGCTTGGTTCATGATTTGCATACCGACCCGATCAGCATCACGTTCATTATTACGACTAAACGCCATACTACTATTCATAGTGGCGGTTTGGCTACCCATCATCACTGCTGCTGCCGCATCACCATCGACGGTCGATGCAGCAATCGCGGCGAGCATGCCACCTATTTGCATCAGCAAGGCTTTTTTGCGCTCATCAGCGCCGCTTTCATAATGACGCTGACTGATGTGCGCAACCTCATGAGCCACAACGCTTGCCAGCTCATCCATGCTGTTTGCAGCCAATATAGTGCCGGTATTAAGACCAATTACGCCGCCTGGAGCCGCAAATGCATTAATACTTGGGTTATCGATAATGACCAAACCAAGCGGTGCTTGCTGGCGTGCTTGGGCATTGAGCCGCCATGTTAGTTCTTTGACCGTTTCTTGAATCCAAGGGTCATGCTCCATCTTTACACGACCATTGATGTTTCTTAATGACCATTCACCCAGCAATTTATTTTGATATTGCTCATCAAAGCTCAGCCCTTGCCCGCGTAAACTGGGCAAACTTAGCTCTTCTGTGTTAGTGGTTTGCCATGAATCATAGCTCAATGGCATCGCTTGGCTTTTGCTATAGGCGATGCTTGTACAGGCCAATAATATCGTTGACAGTGCTAATTTTATTGCAAATGATCGCGACAGATGATGGTTTATCTGCTTAGAGAATAACCCTGTCTGTACGCTTACATAGTGAGTGATAGCACGTTTATTCCGTGCATTTATTAGCGGCTTATCAAGCATTGATTGTCTTTTAGAATAATCCAAGTGCGTACCCTATATGCATAATCATAACGTGCTTTGACTATACGAGCTTGTCTATTGAACGTCAATTGCCGTCTGCCTGTCGCTACCAATAACTCCGCAGGGCGTCACTATTGCGCAACATGGTTATGTGAACCTATTAGATAAGTCTAATATAAAAATACGAAGATCAATACTACTCAGCTGTTCTGATTGATCAAACGCGATGATGACTATATTCAACTGCAATTGAATACAGGCAATTTGCTATAATGGTTGCTTATAAAACCGTCGGCGTCGCAGCACAATCGCCATATTGTATTAAGATAGTATTATCCATAAATATTGCAATGCTAAGCATTAGACTGAAACACAAGGTTTAATATTAGCCATGTTAAAGGTTTATTTTATGTCTGCTGATAGTCCATCCATCATGGTACGAGCCGCTTATCCAATATATCTGGGAGAGACTTTGTCTAAGAGCGAGCAGCAATCAATCAGGCAGCTCCTAGACTTATTACCAACAGATGACATCAACTTAAATCATAAAACAGATTTGAGTAAACCAGTACTTGTTATCAAAGATATGGTCGATGGTCGCGGACTTGCCTGCCCGATGCCACTGTTAAAAACTAAGGTCGCATTACGCAGTGTCGTCTCTGGGGAGTCATTGTACGTTGTGGCAACTGACCCAAATTCTCAAGCTGACATTATGGCTTTTTGTCAGCAAAGCTTACAAACAAAAGCCACGAACCCGCTATTGCTTAGTATTAATCAAGCCACCGTATCAGACAGTGGAGAACTGAGCGCTAGCCAATCTAAATATTCTGTTGATACAATATATCACTTTATCATTACCAAAACTGATAGCAACTAAGCGTCGCTATCCTTTACAATTACAACTATAAAGATTTTTATCTGACTGTTTGCTTATCTATTTAACCAAGGTCAAGAATATGGCTAATACCACTACTAACGCTGCAAATAACCGTAAAAAAGACAGCGCTGTTCCTGAAATAAACGAAGCGCGCGATGCAGCACTGAAAGCGGCAGCTGAGCGTCCGCCTTATGATGCCAGCGCGCTTGGCGATACCAGTACCCGTGATTTGGTACCTGCCATGCCGACGCATTTGTCCGCACCTGGGGTGAATTTGGGTGCTTATATTAATACCGTGCACCAAATCCCTATCTTGACTCCGACGCAAGAGCAAGAGCTTGCCCATCGCTATTATGATGAAGGCGATGTAGAAGCGGCGCGTTTACTGGTCATGTCGCATTTGCGTTTTGTCATTCATATTGCCCGCAGCTATTCAGGCTATGGGTTACCGCAAGCAGATTTGATCCAAGAAGGTAATTTGGGACTTATGAAGGCGGTAAAGCGTTTTGATCCTAACAAAGGCGTACGTCTAGTATCATTTGCAGTGCATTGGATCAAAGCAGAGATTCATGAATTTGTCATCCGTAACTGGCGTATTGTAAAAGTTGCTACAACCAAGGCGCATCGTAAACTGTTCTTTAACTTACGCAGTTTAAAAAAGACCAACAATCAGTTGACCCTCGAAGAAGCCGATGCGATTGCCAATGACTTAAACGTTACTCGTAAGCAAGTGCTTGAGATGGAGTCGCGCCTGACCTCTTATGATGCGTCATTTGAGGCGCAATCAAGTGACGATGACGATGGACGTTATGCGCCACAGCTATTTTTGGAAGATGGCATTGACCCTGCCGAAATCGTCGAAGAATCTGACTGGGAAGAAAATAATTCATCAGCCTTGATTGCTGCAATGGAAACCTTGGATGATCGCTCACGTGATATTGTCGAGCAGCGCTGGTTATCTGAGCAAAAATCAACCTTGCATGAGTTGGCAGCGGTCTACTCTATCTCTGCTGAGCGCGTACGCCAAATTGAGAAAAATGCCATGGATAAAATCCGTGAAGCGATGACCATCGACAGTGTGATTTTACCTGATGATATTCAATAAGTTGCTTATCGATAAGACAACTGTCTTTGCTTAGTAAGCATTTATTCAACAATACGAGTACAACCATGTTCAATTGGATAAGTATCGCGGCGATCAATATGGCTATCGCCGTTGCTTTAGGCGCGTTTGGCGCGCATGGTCTCAAAGATATGGTCAGCACTCAACAGCTAGAATGGTGGCAGACAGCAACCCTATATTGGTTCGTCCATTCGCTTGGATTATTACTTGTTGGTATCCTTATTCGCTTAAACTATGCAACCCAAACCGCCGCATGGTTATTACAAATTGGTGTCATTATTTTTGCGGGTAGTTTATACGCCATGACACTTGGTGCGCCACGTTGGTTCGGTGCCATTACGCCTATTGGCGGTGTGCTGATGATTGCAGGTTGGTTATGGCTTGCGCTATCTTCAGCACGCTTAACAAATAGCTGATTGATTGATTTTAGTAAGAAACAATCTTATTTTATTTAGCTACGTTAGTGCTAGTAGTAGTGAAAATAGTAAGGCTAAATAGGAATTTTGGATTATTAGGGAGTACGATTTATGAGCAATATTAGTGTCAATGGTAAGAAGTTACAGACGACTCATCAAACGGTACAATTGGTTGTCAATGAGCTTGGGCTTAGTAACGGTCGTTATGCGGTAGAAGTCGATGGTGAACTGATTCCTAAAAGTGAGCTTGATAAGCTACATATTGTTGAAGGCATGACTATTGAAGTAGTACAGGCTGTAGGCGGTGGCTAAGGTTTTTAACCATTGAAATAGATAGTCGTTTTTGATACATAGAATTTTAGAAAATCACACTGTAAAACCTAATGTTTACAACCCTTTCCTTTTAAAATTTATTATAAAAAAGACCTAAACGGTTATTCGTTTGAGGTCTTTTTTTACTTAGCGTCTTAGGCTTGCTGAATTGCTCATTTTTGAGCATGTCACGTATTCAAATTACTCAGGAATACTGTTCAATTTAATAACCGTGCTATTTGTGCATTTATTTATTGGCTAATAATTATTAAAATTTTATGACACAGCAAACTATCATTAAACTGCAGGCTCAGCTTCAGCCGTCATCAAATCTTCATAGCGAGAATCACGCCCTGCACCCTGTGTTTTTTTGCTCTCCATTTTTGTTTTATACTTGCGTACTTGTCTATCAAGTTTGTCTGCCATCTCATTTATGGCTTTATACATATCATCATCAAGAGCTTGGACAAACATCTCTTTACCCGAGACTCGCATGATAGCTTCAGCCTTATGGCTCTTTTTAGCACCGCTATTATCTAGCGATAGAATCACTTGAATACTTTGAATCTGATCAAAGTGACGCTCGACTTTTTCAAGTTTTTCGCGAACTGCGGTGTCCATGGCATCGGTAATACTGATATGGTGACCACTGATAGAAACATTCATATTATTGTCCTCTTATTAGTACTTACAATCAACAGATGAGGTCGCATCGCTGCTCTTATCATCCTGCCTTACCACAAAATAATCTTGTATCTTTATCCTCAACGTCTTTAATAGCAGCACTTTTAATAAAATATCGACGTATCCTTTTATCGTCTTTTTTATCTCATCCCTAATGACTGACTACATAAATTTGCTAAATCGACACTTTGATTTTGTTGTTGGTATGACTCTAATTTGTCATGAAAACCCGCTAGTAGCAAGGTTTTATATTGTAATTAAATGTAATAAAATCGGTTGTTTCTTTAATGTTTCTATATAATCAGAAAATTTTATTTTTTATATTTCCTATAGAATATTTTGATTATTAATCACCTCTTTAGATAACTTATTGAATTCAGACCATTAATATTTTTGTTTGCGCTGTGTAGATGAGCCAATATTCATTGCTTCACGATATTTGGCGACTGTTCTTCTGGCAATATCGATACCTTCTGCCAACAAATAATCTTTTATCTTACTATCAGACAATGGCTTTTTGGGCTCTTCATCAGCGATAAGCTGCTTAATCATCGCACTGATAGCAGTTGATGAGATATCGCCATCGCTGCTGCTAACATGTGATGAAAAGAAATGCTTGAGCGAAAACAGTCCTTGCGGTGTCAAAATGGTCTTGCTAGTGGTCAGGCGCGAGACCGTTGATTCATGTAAATCAACTTCGTCTGCAATCACCTTTAAAATAAGCGGTTGCATAGCAGTGGCGCCATACTGCAAAAAAGATTGCTGGTAGCGCACGATACTAGTGGCTACCTTTAAAAGGTTCTGATTACGCTCTTCGATACTGCGAATAAATAAGCGCGCATCAGTGAGATTTTCACGCAGATATTGATTATCAGGGCTATTATCGCCGCGCTTAACAAGGTTGGCATATTCTTGGTTGACTCGTAGTTTTGGCAAGGTTTCAGGGTTTAGACGTACCTGCCAGCCATCTTCTTGAGTAGATATGGTGGTGTTTTGATGAGCATCATGGCGACGGATAGGCGTCACCAATACATCAGGGATATCATAGCTGTCGGGCGACTGAGTATAATCCGGTTGGCGGCTTTGAAATAGCAATCCTGGTGAAGGATTTAAAGTACGCAACAGCGTAAGCGCAGGGGTAATCTCATGAGCCGCAAGTCCTGTGCGCTCAGTTAAGGCTTTAATATTATTACTGACCAGATGCTCACTGGCAGATAAGAGCGCTTGGGCTTGTTTTAGATAAGGCGTGTCAGTGTCGAGCTTAGATAGCTGAATCGCTAAGCATTCACTTAGATTTCGTGCGCCAACCCCAAGCGGATCACAGGATTGAATCATGCGCAGTACTGCCATTACTTCATCCTGCTCAACGCGCTGATCCCACTGATAAAAGCTCGCAATGGTATCAAAGCTCTGTAGCAACTCCTCGATATCGAGCCGTACAAAACCCATGTCGTCCATAGAATCCATCAAATACTCAGCGATAAGAGTATCTGTCTCTGAGAGACGTTTAAAATTCAGCTGCCAACGCACATGGTCTTGAATCGTCGCATTGGTACTGCCCTCATAGCGATCAAAGTCCTCAGAATCTGGACGCGCTGATATGCTGCCTGAACCAGTACTGGCGGTGTTAAAACCGTCATAATCTGCATTAGGGCTATCATAGTTTGAGCTTTCATAGTTTGAGCTTTCATAGTTTGAGCCTTCAAAGTCTTCAAGCGTATAACTGTCGATGGCATCCGTATCAAAACCGTCTTGCTGCAATTTATCTAGACTATCATTAGTAAGGCTATCGCTAGTACTGTCATCATAGTCAAATACATCTTCATTATTTGATGGAGGAGATATAGAAAACGTATCAGAAGCAGTACTCTGATTCCAACTGTCTAACGTTAGTGGCTCGCCAAACTCATCTAATGCGTCTTTATCCATACTTTCGTACTCATCTTCATCGTTTTCGATGCGTTCTAGTAATGGATTACTGTCCAGCTTCGCTTGAACCTCTTGCGCCAGCTCAAGACTAGAGAGCTGCAGCAATTTAATAGCTTGCTGCATTTGCGGGGTCAGTTTTTGTGAGGTGCTTAGCGTGGTCGCCAATCCGAACGACATACTCATGGGCAGTTTATTACACTCCAGTCTTGGTAATATTGTCTTTGTAATGCTGATTAATGAGCGGTTTACCCTTAACAGGACATGACGATAGCATTTTTTGCGACAATTTTGCTATGATAATTTATGCCCTTGCCAGATAAGTGAATGACAAACCTCTGTCCGTAGCTTTCTGGTAGCTTCTAAAGAATACTTTAATAAAAATTTATACCTGTGCATAGTTGCATAGTTGCATAGAATGACTTGCGGAGTAAGGTTCAAATAAACCATTAATAATGACAAACCTGAAAACGTTTTATAAGAGATATATAATATTAACAATATTGAGAAGCCTGCTATGAATGAACATATAAATAACATACAGCTGACCGTTGCTGCCATCCAAATGAATAGTCAGCAAAGCATTGAAGACAATCTGTCAGATATAAAATCTGCTATTATAGATGCTCGTGCACAAGGCGCGCAGCTTGTCGTACTACCAGAAAACTGCTGTAGCATGGGTAGACAGTTTGCGACAGCAGAGCGCTTTGATGCGCTGTCAGCGACGATAGCAGAGTATGCACGTACATATGGTATATACGTGCTAGCAGGCTCTCTGCCCTGCCCGTATCGCCCTGATGGTATGATTGTGCCTGATGGTAGATTGCGCCAAGTAAGCCTATTGTTTGCGCCGGATGGTACACAAGTGGCGCGCTATGACAAGATTCACTTATTCACCGCGACCGTCGCCGATAAGCAAGGCAGTTATAACGAAGCGGCGACGTTTGAGCCAGGTACGCAGACGGTCGTGGCAGCGCTCGAAGTAAATGATGATATTTATCAGCTCGGTATGATGGTTTGCTTTGATCTACGCTTTCCTGCATTGGCGCAGCGTCTGCGGCAAGCAGGCGCAGAACTATTAAGTGCGCCATCTGCTTTTACGTATCTAACAGGACAAGCCCATTGGTCGCTCTTACTGCAAGCGCGAGCTTTAGACAGTCAATGTATGGTAATTGGAGCAGCACAAGGCGGTGAGCATGCGTATAAAGACGGTCATACACGTCAGACGTGGGGACATACGACGATTAGCGCTTATGATGGAACTGTAATGAGCAGCTACAATAATAGCGAATTGACCCCATCTTTGAATAAAGACCATAAAAATTATGCTTTGGTCTTAGCGACGTTAGATAGACAAGCGCAAAATCAGGGACGACAAAAGATGCCTATCTTTGATTGTCATCGTTTGGCATAAAATAATTTTTATAAAAGCGTCTTGATAAAAGGTTTTTTTAATCAAAGCAATTTGCTATGAAAGACACTTTTAAAATTAAAGGGTTGAATCGCTGTCTTTGGATACGTGAGTGGCTCGAGGATGGGCACGGTCATAGACTTGGGTCAATTTAGCAAAATCGACATGGGTATAAATTTGCGTGGTACTGATATCGCTATGCCCAAGCATCTCTTGGACAGCGCGCAAGTCGCCACTTCCTGACAACATATGTGATGCAAAGCAATGGCGCAATAGATGCGGATACATGTTTTGAGCAATACCAGCACGAGTAGCAGCAACTTTAAGACGCTGCTGCACAGCCCGTGTTGATAAACGCGTACCCAGTTTTTCACTAATAAATAATGCTTGGTCCATCTGCTCTACCCACAGATTACGGTGCGGTAAATAACGACGAATGGCGTCAGCCGCTTTTATTCCTAAAGGTACTAGGCGTGTCTTATTACCTTTGCCGGTCACGCGTACGCGCAGATCAGCTAAGTCGACATCTACTATATCTAACGCGACGAGCTCACCGACACGTAGACCACTGCTATAAAGCAATTCAAACATCGCCTTATCACGTAGCCATAATCGCGCTTGTTCAGGTGTATCAGGTATTTCTTGGTCGAGCAATTGCGTCAATAAATCCACATCAGCGATAGAGGGTAATGGTCTAGGACTACGCTTAAGCTGATAGCCTGTGGTTGGATTAATACGTGCCAAATCCTCTTCTATCAGCCAGCCATAAAAATGACGAATAGCTGATAACTCTTGCTGAACGCTGGCGAGGGATAGTTTGTCTTCATCAAGGCGTTGGCTGATATGCTGGGCTAATTGGCGCTTATCACAACGTGTCCATGTCAGGCGTTTACCTCGCAGGAATAACGCCAACTGGTTTAAGCCAGCAAAATAAGCCGTCAATGTATGCGGTGAGTGATTGCGCACAGATAAGACATTTAGCCAACGATGCACAGGGGCTAATAATTCACTTAACGCGGCATCCGCTTCTATGGTGATTGCCAATTCTGCTGATAGCCATGACGGTGAAACGGATTGTTTATCAGATCGTGCGTCTATCACTTGAGATTTTTTATAAGACATCACCATATTGAAAACAACCCCATTACTTATCCAGTAAAAATAACTGTCACTTATGTTTTACTATTAACTTTCTGGATTGGGCTTGATACCGGCTTGTGCCATCAAGCCATCTGGACTAAAGACACCTTCATACACAAATGCGGTTGGTCCGGTCATCATGACCGAATAGCCCGGCTGCCATTTAATTACCATGCTGCCGCCATAGAGCTGAGCACGCACATCTTCACCTTCGTCAAGCCAACCTTCGCGTATACCGATGGCAACGGCTGCACAAGCGCCCGTACCACAGGCTTGCGTCTCACCGACACCACGTTCGAATACTCTTAGACGAATATGACGTTGATTCATTATTTGCATAAAACCGACATTGACACGTTCTGGAAACGCTGGATGCGATTCGATGGCTTTACCCAAGGTTTCAACGTCAGCATCAAGCACATCGTCAACTTTTATCACCGCATGCGGATTGCCCATATTGGCAACATAAAGCTGCACCGGCGTACCATTCACGTCCAGATGATAAGCATTTTGGATTTTGGTGATGGCTCTTGGGGTAAATGGAATCTCACTTGGCTCAAACTTGGGCTTGCCCATATCAACCTCTACCCAGCCATAACGATCGGTCGTGAGCGAAATAATGCCGCTTGCCGTCTCAACACGGAGACGTTGTTTAAAGGATAACTTGCGCGCTTGCACAAAACGGGCAAAACAGCGGGCGCCATTACCGCATTGCTCAACTTCTGTGCCATCCGTATTAAAAATACGATAACTAAAATCAACGTCGGGGCGCATCGGCGGCTCAACGACGAGCAATTGATCAAAACCAATACCTAAATGACGATCACCCAGTAACTGCACCAAATCCTTGGTCAAGTCCAAACGCTGAGTCACCAAATCGATGACCATAAAGTCATTGCCCAACCCATGCATCTTAGTAAATTCTATTAGCATATCCCTGATATCCTATCCTATTTTTATGTATGTCTTATATTAGCACGCTGTCAGTTACAATCATAACTATCACCGTTATCAAATGCCAAGTTATATTCCACACTTATTATTCAGGTGTTTGATCAAAATTTGCCATAAAAAAACCCACTAGCATTATGATAATGGGTTAGATTTTTGAGATACTTTATGCTGCTTAGCCGTTAACCTTGCCACAATACTTCGTCTGCATATAGCGCTTCAACGGTTTCGCGTTTGCGAATCAGCTGGTGGCGATCATCAGCTACCATGACTTCACTAGCTCGCGGGCGTGAATTATAGTTGCTACTCATAGTAAAGCCATAAGCACCAGCACCCGTGATCGCCAAGATATCGCCTGTTGAGAGCGACAACAAACGATCTTTTGCTAAGAAATCACCCGTTTCACAGATAGCGCCGACGATATCCCATGGCTCAGTACTTTCTGTATTAATACCATTACTAGGCAAAACGTTTGGAATTACTGCCATTTCTGCTTGATATAAAGCAGGGCGAATTAAGTCGTTCATTGCCGCGTCAACAATGGCAAAATTCTTATGCTCAGTTGGTTTGAGCACGTCAACCTTGGTCAATAATACCCCAGCATTTGCCACGATACTACGACCCGGCTCAAAGAATACCGTCAAGCCAAGCTCACTAAGTTTTGGTAATAACGCATTGGCAAATTCATCAATAGACACAGGCGTCTCATCAATATAACGCACACCCAGACCACCACCCAAATCGATATGACGCAGCTCAATACCTGCTTTACGTAAGCTATGCACCAGCTCAATCACTTTGTCCAATGCCGCAACGAATGGCGCAACTTCAGTCAACTGCGAGCCGATATGACAGTCAATACCAACGATATCGATATGAGACAATTTGGCGGCTTGTTGATAAACGACCAGCGCATCCTCGTGAGCAATACCGAATTTATTGTCTTTGAGACCTGTTGAAATATACGGATGGGTTTTGGCATCTACATCAGGATTGACACGTAGTGATATCGGCGCTGATTTATCAAGCTGCGCGGCTACTTCATTGATTAGAGTCAGCTCGCTAATCGACTCAACATTAAAGCAACCAATACCTTGGTTAAGCGCATATTCAATATCGCTATAGGTTTTGCCGACGCCTGAGAATACCACACGTGTAGCTTCGCCCCCTGCCGCCAATACCCGCATCAGCTCGCCACGTGAAACGATATCAAACCCTGCGCCTGCTTGCGCCAATACGCCAAGTACCGCAAGGTTTGAGTTTGCTTTTACCGCATAGCAAATCTGGTGAGTTAAGCTGGCAAAGCTATCGGTATAAGCTTGATAGACATCCAAAATGGCTTGCTTTGAGTACACATAACAAGGCGTACCATAGTGTTTAACCACTTCGGTAATACTGACTTGCTCCATATGTAGCGTATTATTTTGATAATGTAGTTCAGGCAAATGGGCGGTTAAGGCTTCAGGATTGATGTACAGGCCTTGCTCAGTTTGGGTCGTGACTGACTGACTCATATAAATATCTCTAATATAATCAAGGTAACAATAAAGTATTGGGCTTGCTCAAAAATCGTTTGAGCATTTACATTTTAAGAATTCATGATTACTTATTAGTAATCGTTAGGATCGTTACTCGGTTCAGGCAGCTGAAAATTCTCTGTATTTTGTTGGTCGCTGTCAATCTTAGCAAAGGCGGTATCTTGTGGATTACTGCCACTATCTAATATTGCCGTGCTATCTCGCACTGCTTTACTACCAGCGTCTACAAGGTATAGATCGCCTTTTTGTCCGCAGCCAACCAACAATGCCGCTGAAGCTATCGTGATCGACGTACCAAGCATGATGTTATACATATTATGGCGAATGGCGCTGCCCACTGTCTGAGAGTGCTTGGGTTTTGAGGTATATCGTGTTGTAAACATAGGGTAGATAACCTGTAATCTTGCAACGGTGTACGCGATAAAAATCACTATCAGCGAAAACAACCAAGGCTGCAATAGGGAAAATAGGAAGATTTTTTAATCATAGCATTATTCTATAAAGCTGTGCGCCTATAGAATATGTTTGCATAGTAAATTTGCTGAAATGTAGTGATAGTGAATCCAATATAAATATAAAATAATCTTATTGATCTAAAGCTAGACAAACTTACTTACAATTTTTATAAAGGCAAATTTTTACTTATTTTATCTAATAAGCCCTTACTGTCTTCGGTGTACACCTGTAACCATCAATCAAGGACTGGCTGATCAAAGCCTTAGAGTTATCGTGGTGTCACTGCCAAAATATGATACATTATAGTCAACCCTTGTAGCTATAAGGCAACGCTAGCAGGCGTTTGCTTTACATTGAACCTCTGTTAGACATAGGGATGGCTCAAGCATAACGAAAATCAGCGCGGCTATAGTTTATGTTTCCAAACCGTGCAACCTATACCAGCACCGATATCGCTGGTTTTCGTTTATTCAACAGGTGATCGTCAAGATGCGGCACCTTTTATAAAAGACAATCTAAGGATAGAGTATGAGCGCTGGCGTAAGCACCACTTTTGATGACAAACATTCTGAAGCATCGACCCTGACCAATCCTACTTTAGTATTGAACTGCGGCTCCTCTTCAATCAAATACGCCTTAATTAGTGAGGATGAAGGTACTCGTATCACAGGTCTTGCCGAAAACTTAGGTCTCGATACTGCCCGTATTAAACACACCACATTAAATGGTGAAAAGTTAGAAATTGCAATCGCTGGTGGTCGTCATGAACTTGCCTTACAGAAAATCCTTGAGCTACTTGAGCAGTATCACTTTATTGCTGTTGGGCATCGAGTGGTACATGGCGGTCGTGAATACTCAGAAGCGGTGCGTGTCGATGCGCATGTGTTAGCAGAAGTCAAACGTCTAAAAGTCCTCGCCCCATTACACAATCCGGCAAACGCACTGGGTATCGAAGCCGTACAAGCAATCTATCCTGATATTCCGCAAGTGGTGGTATTTGATACTGCCTTCCATCAGACCATGCCACCTGTTGCTTTCCGCTATCCGCTACCAAAGGCACTCTATTCAGAACACAAAATTCGTCGTTATGGCTTCCATGGTACCTCGCATGCTTATGTATCAGAACGCGCCAGCCACATTACCAGCGCAACAGGACCACATGGTTGGTTAACTGCGCATTTGGGCAACGGCTGTTCAGCAACGGCTGTCTACGACGGCAAAAGCCTTGATACCAGTATGGGTCTGACCCCGCTTGAAGGTCTTATGATGGGTACGCGTAGTGGTGATGTTGACCCAAGCTTACATATTCATCTCAAGCGCCAACTTGGTATGAGCTTAGAAGAAATCGACAAGATGCTCAATAGTGAAAGTGGTTTACTTGGTATTTCAGGCTTATCGAATGACTTGCGTACCATTGAGCAAGCGGCTAATGAAGGTCATGAAGACGCGAAGCTGGCTATCGAGATGTTCTGCTATCGTGTTGGTAAATACCTTGCCAGCTTAAGCTGCGCGCTCCCTGACTTTACTGGTATTGTCTTTACTGGTGGTATCGGCGAAAACTCTGTGACCACGCGGACGCGTATTTTAGAAGTCATGCGTCATTTTGGCATCAAAGTAGATGCCGATAAGAACGCTGGGTTGGTCGGTGGCAATGAAGGCAGTTTCCATGCTGACGATAGCAGTATTGAGCTGTGGGTTGTCCCAACTGATGAAGAATGCCGTATCGCTCAAGAGACTCGTGCAGCCTTGGGTCTAAAATAAAACTAGGTCTATAATAAGACTCATATGCCTGCGATAAGAATCACAAGTTGATTCTTATACGCTCAAGGATGACAATCTCTCTAAAAATATAATAAACAGTAGGATACATTATGCAAACTATTTTACTTGTGCCCATTAGCCGCGGTATCGGTGTGACGTCAGCGGCGTTAGGCTTGATTCGTGCTTTCGATTATAACGGTATCAAAGCGGGTTTTATGAAGCCGTTTTTACAAGACGATACGCTGGATAAGCAAAACAGTCTAGACAGCTCAAGCGCATTAGCCATGCATGCATTTGGACTAAAGCCACCTAAATCGATCAGCCGTCAACATGTTGAGCGTATGATTGGTGATGACAATCTTGATGACTTGATGGAAGAAGTGGTTGTTAACTACCATACTCTTGGTGATGATTACGATGTGGTGATTTGCGAAGGCTTAGTACCGACCACTGAAACTTCTTATGCCTCACAGATCAACCGTGCAATTGCTCATGCACTCGATGCCCGAATCATCTTTGTTAGCACCGCCGATACCAGTAAACCTGCCTATTTAGCCGATAAGCTTGATGTCCATGCGCGTGAATTTGGTGGTATGGCAAGTGATCGTACGCTTGGCTGTATCTTGATGCGTATGCATGACTTGCCGAATACGCAAAGCACCTTAGAAAATCAAATCGTTGCCCCTGGTGAAGCGATTGTGAGCTTGGATAGCGGCTTTATACAAGAAGTACAACGCTTATCGCCGCACTTTAATACCGAACAATTCCGCTTAATTGGTGTCGTACCATTTAGTGACTCATTATCCGTGCCTCGTACGTGGGATATCGCTGCTGAACTTGATGGTACTTGGCTCAACGTTGGTGAGGCAAAATCGCGCCGTATCAATCGCATCAGCTTGACTGCACGCTCAGTTGCACGTGTTGATGAAGTGTTCAAACGTGGTACGCTTATCGTGGTGCCGGGCGACCGTGACGATTTATTATTGGCGGCGGGTCTTGCCTGTATCAATGGTATTCCGCTAGCAGGATTGGTATTGACTGGCGGCGTTGTCCCTAGTCCAACCGTTGCTGAGCTTTGGCAATCTGCACTCAAAACTGGTATTCCTGTGATGAGTGTCGAAGATGACAGCTTTGAGACGGTACAAAGCCTATTACACATGAGTGCTGAGATTCCAAGTGATGACACCGAACGTGCTGAAGAAGTGGCTCGTTACGTCGCGGCGCATTTAGATTTGAGCTGGATTAAAGCATATTTTAGCCAAAATCATGAGCCACGCTTGTCACCTTCTGCTTTTCGTCATCAAGTGGTCAAAAAAGCGCAAATCGCCAAAAAACGTATCGTGCTGCCAGAAGGCTCTGAACCGCGTACGGTCGAAGCTGCTTGTATCTGTCAAAGCCGCGGTATTGCCAACTGTGTGCTACTCGCTAAGCGTGCTGATGTTGAACAAGTCGCCAAAAACCGCGATTTGGTATTACCTGAAGGGCTTGAAATCATCGATCCTGACAGCTTAGATATGAGCAAATATATCGCCGCTGTAGTCGAGCGTCGCAAAGGTAAAACCAGCGCAGAAGTGGCTGCTGAATATCTGCAAGATACCGTTTATTTAGGTACGACCATGCTACAGATGGACGAAGTTGATGGTCTGGTCTCTGGGGCAATTCATACCACGGCGAATACTGTCCGCCCAGCGTTTCAGTTGATTAAAACGGCTCCTGAGTATTCACTTGTATCGTCAGTCTTCTTTATGCTGTTGCCTGAGCAAGTGGTTGTCTACGGTGACTGCGCCATTAATCCTGATCCAAATGCAGAAGAATTGGCTGAGATTGCCATTCAGTCTGCGCAGTCTGCTGCCGCCTTTGGCATCGATCCAAAAGTGGCAATGATTAGCTACTCTACGGGCTCGTCAGGCACTGGCGCTGATGTCGAAAAAGTCGCCCGTGCGACCCAAATCGTCCGTGAACGTGCGCCGAATCTAAAAGTCGACGGACCGCTACAGTATGACGCGGCTTCTGTCATGAGCGTCGGCAAGCAAAAAGCGCCGGATTCGCCTGTTGCTGGGCAAGCAAACGTCTTTATTTTCCCAGACCTAAACACCGGTAACACGACTTATAAAGCGGTACAACGTAGCGCCAATGTGGTCAGTGTTGGACCGATGTTGCAAGGCTTAAACAAACCAGTCAATGACTTGTCACGTGGTGCCTTGGTCGATGATATTATCTATACCATCGCCCTCACTGCCATCCAAGCACATAGCGACGTTATTTAAGCATCTAAAGCTTCATTCAAAACACGTATTATTGAGCCGATTATCATAATGATGGTCGGCTTTTTTATGGCTTGTTTATGGCTTTTTTATGGCTTTTAAACGGTATAATTAAGCATAATAAAATCGATAGTCGGGATAAGTAAATAATCACATGCTATAGTCGATTTAAAATAAATCAACTACAACGCTCATCTGCATGAGTTTTTACTCACTCATTTATGTCAAATACTTCTGATAGTTATCAAAGCCAAAATACTAAGTCTGCCATCCGTGCTTATTTGGGCGGCTCATTTGATCCTGTGCATCAGGGTCATTTACAAATGGCGATGACCGTTTATCAAAGTTTGCTACCAATAGCACAGCAGCAACAGCGCGAACTGTACGTATCGTTGCTGCCCAATGCGCGCTCGCCTTTTAAAGAAGATAGCACCGATCCTAAGCATCGTCTGGCGATGCTAAAGCTGGCAACGCAACAGTCGCCCTTATACATTAACGAGCTTGAGCTGTGGCAAGCACCGCCTGTCTATACTATCGATAGTGTGCAGACACTGCGCACACGCTACCCGCATGACAGTCTGATATTTGTCATGGGGATGGACAGCGCGCGTAGTTTAGAACACTGGAAAAATGGGCTGCAACTGACTGATTATGTCAGTCTATGGGTGTTTGACCGTCAAGAAAATTTTGATAGCGATATAGATATTGATATCAAAATTGATAAAAACGTCTCTAAGACTGAGTTGCACCACTCTTTAACATCCCAACTTCCAAAACTGCTACAACCTTTAACCATCGATTCTATAACTGAATTATTAGCCGCTAACCCTCAATCTTTAACAAACAGCTTTTGTGTAAAAAATAGCCATCAAGGTCATATTTATATCGACCCACGCCCTGTGACAGCAATATCAAGCACACACATACGTCAGCAGCTTTATCAACAACTGCCGCAAGCACCTCAATCATTAAATATAACGCACAGCACTGACATGCAAATTGCATCTTTACAACCAATAAATGATATCATAGGCAATACTGCACCCAATTCATTAGCTAAATGGCTAAATCCTGCTGTTTATCAATATATTATCGCCCATCAGCTATATTCTGCTGCTCAATTCCGTTAAAATCGCCTTATACTTTTAATTTTGCCCACTTTGATCATTTTTCCTCAAAAAACGTCTGCCTCTATCTGGCTCGTTAGAGAATGCATTGTGACGATTTACCATTTTATTTTTAATATTTACGATTCAAGAGATTAAAATTTATGACCAACACCATGACTGACGAACGTTTACAAGAATGTTTGACCCTTGTTCAAACCGCGCTAGACGATATGAAAGCTAAGAACATCACCGTAATGGATGTAGCAGCATTGACAGACGTAATGGAGCGTATCATCATCGCTGACGGTACCTCAAAGCGCCATGTACGTGCAATGGCTGACAGTGTCGGCGCTGAAGCCAAACTGGGTGGCTTTATGCCACTAGGTCGTGAAGGCGGTATCGATTCTGACTGGACATTGATTGATTTGGGCGCTGTTGTCGTGCATATGATGACGCCACAAGCCCGTGAGTTCTATGACCTAGAAGGTCTATGGTCATCGCCTGAACAATTGGCTGAGCTGGTTGCTGTACCGCGTGAGAAGAAAACAGCTGGTCGTCGTAATAAAAATAAATAATCTTATTTATTGCCAAAGCTGCTTAAGAAAAAGACCAGATATCTATTCTGGTCTTTTTTTGTCTAAAATTTACTGTGCTAATAAAATTCAAAATACGGTTAAATTTTAAACGGCTGAATTCTTACCATTAGAGGAATGATTAAGCTAAGATAATACGCATTATTAATACCAATATCGATATAACCTCTCCCCTAATAAATCCCTATAGATTAGGAATGACTTATGAACTTAGAACCTATGAACATACAACCTATAAACTCAAAAACGATAGCATCTTCTAGCCAAAAAAATACTGCTGACTTTAACCAAACCTTGCCGCTCCATATCGCTACCCTCACCTGCGTTCGCGCTGGCAAAGCCATGCCATTTACCCGTGAAGAAATGAGCGCCATCGATAAAGCACCAATCAAAGCACACGTCGCTGTCAACTTTATGGGTCTCACAACTGATGAGCAAGCCGATAGACGTCATCATGGTGGTCCACTAAAAGCAGTACATCAACTAGCGACGGCGACTTATGACAAGATTAATGCAGAGTTTAGCTTGAAAGTGCGTGTTGGCACATTGGGTGAAAACCTCACTACAGAAGCAGTAAATGGTTTGCTAGAAATGACGGAAGCGACAGTTTGTATTGGTGACGTTTTTCAGTATGGTCAAGATGAAAGCATTGATGGGAATGGTGGCGACAGCGTGCAATTACGTATCGTCCAACCGCGCCGCCCCTGCTACAAAATCAATGACCAAATCGGACAATTTACCAAAGTGCCAAATATTGCGTCTTGGGTCAGCAAACAAGGCATCGCTGGTTGGTATTTTCAAGTCGTTCGTGATGGCATGATCAGCGCTGATTTACCGGTATATTTAATCGAACGCCCCTATCCTTTTGCGACACTTGAGAAACTGTGGCAGTTATCAAACTCAAAAGAGAAATTTGCCGCAGAAGTTATTGAACCTTGGCTTGCGATTGAGTGTTTGGAAGAGAGTTGGAAGAAGGTTTTGGCAAAGAAGATTAAAAAGGGTTAGCATTTCATGGCAAAAAATATCTTTTTAGCATTAGCATGTGCCTTAACGCTGCCTTTAGTTGGCTGCGTGACCACTAATAACACCCAAATAGCGAATACTGAACCCTTCGTTATTGATAGCGAAACCTATCAAGCCACTGGCAAAAGCGAGCGGATTAAATCCATAGTCCTGCACTACACCGTCTCAGATAATGCCAGATCTATAAAAACACTGACCACTGGAAATGTGAGCGCCCACTATCTGATCTTGGATAATAACGATAATAAAATTTATAACTTAGTGCCTGAAAGCGAACGTGCTTGGCATGCTGGCGCGGGCGGCTTTGCTGGTAGAACGATACTCAACGATACCTCTATCGGCATCGAGATTGTCAATGCAGGCATTAAGCCTAAATATCGAGACGCCTTAAAAAACGGCGCGCTCGACTATCATCCTTATGAGCATTATGTTGAATTTAATGAATTACAGATTAAGAAAGTGGCGCAGCTGGTGCAAGACTTGGCAAAAAGATATAATATCTCAGCAAAGAATATAATCGGTCATGCGGATATGGCACCCTCGCGTAAAATCGATTCCGGTGCAAAATTTCCTTGGCAGCGACTGTATTTCGATTACGGCATTGGCGCTTGGTATGATGAATTTGATAAGCAATACTTTATGAATCAAGACGAGTTTGCAGCGGTAACGATACCTGAGATTAAGCAAGCGTTTCGCGATTACGGTTATCAAATCAATGACACAGACGCATGGGATAAAGCCAGTCGCAATGTCGTGTATGCTTTTCAATTGCATTTTAGACCACAGCAGCCAACGGGCGAGCTAGATTTAGAAACTTATGCAATATTAAAGGCACTCAATAAGAAGTATGCTGGTCGTGATGACTTTTATTAATCGATAAAAAATATTAGGAGACATAAGCCATGAGCAACTCTCAATACAACGAGCAAAATGAGCAAGACGAGCTACAGAAGTATCTAGAAGAAAAAGCCAAACAGGAGCAAGAAAAAGAGCAGGAAGCCGAGCCGCTCTCTGCGTATGAGGCTTGTGTACTAAAAGAAAGCGCGAAGATTCATGAGTTGATTGCTGAGGCTAAGGAGGTTTTGAAGAGTGAATAGTTTTAATACCTCCGCTCATTTTTAAATTATGGTTGACGATGCTATTAGCAGATATTTAATTTATATAGCAGTTATGCATAATTTGAGATAATCTTGATTATGAGCGGACAGATCTATAGATATTAATTCCAAACGTAGACGATAAAAAATTGTAGGTCTGTGTCGAGGGACGAGACCCAGTACATTATTGATTCAAGTTATCACCTTAGTATTTCTATAAGTCGCAAGCTCTATCTATTTTATGTACTGAGTAAATTCATCTACTATAAGTTAGTCTAAACATTAGTTGTAAAGTATGACATCTAAGTGCTAAGCTTAATTTCATCTAAAACTTATGATTTAAATTTAAACGCGGTATCATAATGAATTCAACTAAAAACAGTGTACTACCTACTTTACGAGGGTTTCACTATCAGATTTTACTTGGTATTAAAAAGTGTTTTGAGTTGAATGAAGGTCAGTCAATTTGGTTTGAAAGTGATGGTGATATAAGTATACGTGGCAATGAATTAGAAAATAATGAACAAATAGAAAGTAAACATTACGATCAAACGGACTTTCTTACTGACGGTCACGCTAATTTTTGGAATACACTGAATAATTGGCTTAAAGATGATTTTGATCATACACAGTATGCTTTTTTAATTCTTCATACAACTCAGCCTACATCAAAAACAAGCCAACTCAATGGTTGGAACTCCAAAACTCCTGATGAAAAACTAGCTATCATAAGAAGTATTTATGATAAAAGAACTGGTGCCGAAAAAATAAAGAAAGACGCTAAAGGTGTTTTGAAATTTCAGCAAATTATCTTTAGTGATTCTAATAGTGCAAGAATCAAAGATATATTAGGTAAGATGCTAATTAATGACAGCGCAGATGATATAGATAGTTTGAAGATGAAACTAATTAACAAACTAGTGGGGATTCCTGATGATAATATAGATCAATACTTCGAAGGGATTGTTGGTTGGGTTTACGAAAAAATGGATAAAGATAGCTGGTTCATAAATCAGCATGATTTTAAAGATAGGCTTGAAGACTTAACGAGTAAATATAGTAGAGGAAAGTTTTCTTTTCCTCCCTTTACTGGAGCACTAGCAACAGACGTTGACTTATTAAAGCATAATGAATCACTTTTCGTTCAAAAGATAAAAGATATAGAGCATTATGACGAAATTCCTGAAGCTGTAGGAAACTACGCTGAATTTACGAATACCTTATTGGATGAGTCAGTACGATCACCTAAATATAGAGAAATAACTAAAACATATAAGAGTGATTTGATAAGGAAATTTAAAAGGAAATATCAAAATGCTTCGCTTTTATATCCAAATCACCCAAGGATAGATTGTGCAAAAATTCTATATAATGAGTTCATTGACGAGCCAGCAGAACAAGTTCAAGAGTGTGAAATGACTCCAAAACCATATAAAAACGGCTTAATTCATAACTCTATGGATGATGAAAATGATGAGTTAAAATGGGAGATAGACTAAGTGGATATGATTGACGCCGTTCACACCTACTACTACAACCCCTTCAAGTATGGAAGTCACATTGTATCATTCTACAACTCATTGGAAGAAGTAGAGCAAAACATATTACTACTTCCACTTATTATACCGATATGTAGTCATCCTGAACTGTCTAAAAAGTTAGATACGGTGAGATTATCTGGCAAAAGTCGTTCAACCTTTTTTACCAAGTTCGATAATCCCAAAGAATTTTATGATTTACAAGAGCGATTTGACGCTTTAAAACGTTTATCTGCACAAAGCTTAAGTTATTGCATAGTTAATGATTGGATGACTGTTGACGAATCTTCTTTAAGAATTATCGCTAACGAAAACTACGATAAAAAACAAATACATAAGCAGGCTACAAATTTAGGAAAATTATTTAGTGGTTTATCCATTACTGAAATTTATAAAGGATTGAGGGTGAACCCATGAGATCAATGATTTATGAAATAGGTATAATAGATGATAGTGATAAAAAACATCCAGTTTATTTTAAAGCTGGACTAAATATTGTCACAGGAGCATCTTCAACAGGTAAAAGTGCGTTAATCGAAATATTCGACTATTGCTTAGGAAGCTCGGAAGACACTATTCCTGAAGGTGTAATTACTGACAACGCTCAAATTTACTATGTTTGTATGGCAATCTCGAATCAAATATATGTTTTCGGTAGAAAACCTAAAAGTAATAGGGTTTATACTAGAACTATAGAGAAACATAGAAAAAGTATAATCAATATAGAATTTTTCGAAGATAGGTTTGCTATCAGTAAATTCAAGGAGTATATGAGAAATGAGCTTTTAGATATAGATAGCATTGACGAATCTACAATAGATACATTTTATAAAGGCCAAAAAGAGAGTCGCCCAACAATACGTAGTTATATGTCGTTCTTACTTCAACATCAAAATTTAATAGCAAATAAGCACGCTTTATTCTATCGGTTTGATCAAAAAGAAAAGCGTGAACAAGTTATTAAACATACTAAGTTTTTTTTAGGATTTGTAAACCAAGACTATTTTCTACAGATGAAAAATAAAGAAGCTATTGAGATAGAAATAAAGAAACTAAAAAAAGAGAAAGAAGTGCTTAATTATTACAAGGAAAAGCAAGAGCTAGAGCTAGAGCCCGAACTGAAAAACATGTATGCACTGATGAGGTTTCCTAAAGAACCTATTAAATTGAAAAGTATTATATCTAACCCTGTAGAAAGTAAAAATAGACTTCATGTCATATTGCATCCTGATAACTTTGACTCTTCATCAGATATATTCCATCAGCGTTATGTAGCTATTTCAGAATCTCATGCCGAAAAAATTGTTGAACTAAACCATACAAAGAATAAAATAACTTCAATTAAAAACTCATTAAATCAAGAGGATAAATTACTAACCTCAGAAAAACTTGTTGATCAAGAAGCGGTTAAAGTTTTTGATGCCACCTGTCCTTTATGTGAGACTAAGCATAGCGAGTTACCTAAATCGGCTATACAGCTTAAAACAGCGATTGAAAAACTTAACCAAACACTTAGACTAACAGAAAAAATGCGCGCTCCTCTTCAGACACTATTAGCAGATACTGAAAGACACGCTGAAAAACTTACTAAACAGGTTAAAAGCTTACAAGCAGAAAAGAAGGAACTTGAAAGTATTAATGAAGTGATTAGAGAAAGAAAAGATTTTTCCGAAGCAATATATAATCAGAAATACAAGCTATTTAGTATTATTGACTTAATTAACCCTTCTAGTGATACCAAAATTGATTCGCAACTTATAGAGCTTAGGAAAGACTTGCAAGCTATAACAGGCGAGCTTAAAAAATATAATATTATTAACTTTATAGAAGAAGCGGAGAAAACCATAAATGAATATATGTATGATATCGGCAATGAGTTTGACTTCGAAAAAACTTATGATCCAATAAATTTGAAATTCTCTTTGAATAGTTTTGACTTGTACCATGATGATACTGATAAGAATAAAAAAATATACTTGAGGTCAATGGGTAGTGGTGCTAATTGGTTATATACTCATTTAACATTATTTCTTTCATTACATAAATATTTTGTCTCTTTAGGCGAAGACTGCTTAATCCCTTCTATATTATTCTTAGACCAACCAACTCAAGTTTATTTCCCAAATTTTAGCCGTGACACGAAGGAGAACTTCTCAACAGAAGATATTAAAAGGGTTGAAGGACTAGAAGATAAAAAGCTTGACGAAGATATGAAATCTGTTACAAATATCTTCAATCAACTAAATAGCTATTGTATTTCTCTGAATGAAGAGTTTGGATTTTCACCTCAAATAATTGTAACTGACCATGTAGATAACTTAGCTCTTGAGAACGGTGACTTTGAATCGTTGGTAAATGGAAATAGGTGGAGAACTAGAAAACTTATGAATTTCTAATAGTGCATTTGAGTTAAATGGTAGGCGCGGTTTAGCCCCGACTGTAGCGGTATCCTGCTGGTTTGGGCGAGTTGCGGTGGCTAGAGATTGAGGTGGTGTCGAGGCAACAGCAACATCTCAACTTGTGTCACCGCCTCGCCCAGACTGGCAGATACAAGCGTAAGGCGGGATTAGCTCCCCTACTTCTTAAAAACCCAAACCCCAAATACAAAAAAGGTGAGCCGAAGCCCACCTTTTTTTATGTTTAAAACAATGATTTAAAACAGCTTAACCTATATCTTAACGCAACCAAGCGCGAGCGTTACGGAACATACGCATCCACGCGCCGTCCTCGTCCCACTCTTCTGGCTTCCAGCTATGATTGTAGGCACGTAGCGTACGCTCAGGGTGCGGCATCATGATGGTGACGCGACCGTCGGTGCTACATAGACCCGTGACACCGCCGAGCGAACCGTTTGGATTGAGCGGATAAGTCTCGGTTGGATGACCTTGGCTATCGACGAAGCGCATGGCGAGCTGACCGTGTTTTGCCATACCGTCGATCTCGGTATTGTCCAGCGTGGCATAGCCTTCACCGTGCGCGACAGCGATTGGTAAGATACTGTCTTGCATACCTTTGAACAAGATAGACTTGGTACGCTCAACTTTGACGTTAACCGTACGCGCTTCAAAACGAGCCGACTTATTGGCGATAAAGCGTGGGAAGTTTTCCGCGCCTGGGATGAGGTCTTTTAACTGGGCCATCATCTGACAACCGTTACAGACACCGAGTGAGAAGGTATCTGGACGGGCAAAGAAGCGCACAAACTGCATGCGCAATTCGTCATGGAACAAGATAGAGTTTGCCCAGCCCGAGCCTGCGCCGAGTACGTCACCGTAACTAAAGCCACCACAAGCGACCAGACCGTCAAAGTCACGCAGATTAATGCGACCTTCTAGCAGGTCGCTCATGTGGACGTCGACCGCTTCAAAGCCAGCTTGGGTAAAGCCTGCCGCCATTTCGGTCTGACCGTTGACGCCTTGCTCACGCAGGATGGCGACTCTTGGTTTAGTGTCACGGCTGTTTAAGTACGGCTCTTCAACCTTTTGATTGAGGTCAAAGTTTGGTGCGGCGATAAGACCTTTATGGCTAGCATCGCTAATCAAGTCATATTCTTGCTGTACACACGCTGGGTTGTCACGACGACGGGCGATCTGATAGCTGACCTGACTCCATTCTTGTTGTAGCTCAGAACGCTCAAAGCGTAGAGTGCTATCAGCCATGTGCAAAGGCGTTTGAATGATTAAGCTGTCTTCTTCTGAGCTTTGACCGACGAGGCTCATCATTTCGCTGACGTTAAATTCTTCTGCCAATTGCATGAGAGCAGCGACGTTTTCTGGTAAGACTTGAATGACCGCGCCCAGCTCTTCACTGAATAATTGACCGAGTAGGTTTTTATCGTCCAATGACAGCTTGATACCTTGTCGGCTGGTAAATTGCATCTCTGCAATCGTCGCCAGCAAACCACCATCACCGATATCGTGATAAGCGCTAATGACGCCTTGGGCATTACCCGCTTGGATGAAGTTAAAGAAGTCGACCAAGTCGCTTGGTTGCGCTAAATCTGGGCAGTCATTACCTAATTGGCTGAGCGTTTGTGCAAGGATTGAACCGCCTAGACGCAATTGACCTTTAGATAAATCAATACGATAAAACGCGCTATCACCATTGATTAGCTCAGGTGTTAAGGTTTTTGCCACATCAACAACAGGTGCAAAAGCAGTAATAACCAAGCTCATTGGTGAAACGACTGATTTATCCGTGCTGCCGTTCTCGTCTTCGTCCGTCCAGTTGGCGCGCATCGATAGTGAGTCTTTACCAACGGGGATAGCAATACCAAGTGCTGGACATAATTCTTCGCCAACAGTATGTACGGCATCAAATAATGCCGCGTCTTCTACGTCTTCGCCACATGCTGCCATCCAGTTTGCCGACATCGTGATATCAGATAACTGAGCAATACGTGCGCCAGCGATGTTAGTAATCGCTTCACCAACGGCAAGGCGTGCTGAGGCTTTTGGATTAATCAAAGCTACTGGCGTACGTTCACCCACACTCATCGCTTCACCGCTCATTGCCTGACCATCTAGGGCAACCAAGCCTGATGCTGTAACGGCGCAATCAGCAACCGGAACTTGGTAGCGACCCACATACTGATCACGGACGACCATACCCGTAATAGAGCGGTCACCAATGCTAATGAGGAATGATTTGCTAGCAACGGTCGGATGACGTAGCACATCTTTGATTGATTCAGCTAAATTGACGTCGCCTAACTCTAAAGCTGGTAAGATAATTTCTTGACGCTCAAAACTACGCTTCATCTGTGGTGTACCGCCAAGCAATACTTGCATCGGCATATCGACTGGTTGCTCAGGGAGCAATTCATCATTCACAACAAGCTGACGTACTTCAGTGGCTTCACCTAAGATGGCATACGGGCAGCGCTCACGAGCACAGATGGCATCGAATTGATCCTTGCTCTCAGGGCGAATCGCTAGCACATAACGCTCTTGCGCTTCGTTTGACCAGATAGCCATTGGCGACATGCCAGCTTCTAGCGACGGAATTTTACGTAGATTTAGCACCGCGCCCATTTCATGGTCATTGACCAATTCTGGCATCGCATTAGACAGACCACCTGCACCGACATCATGCAATGAGACGATTGGGTTGCCATCTTTACCATTATTGCTTGCATCAACGTCATTACCAGCTAGCGCCCAGCAGCGATCCATCACTTCTTGACAGCGACGCTCCATCTCAGCGTTATCACGCTGTACAGAAGCAAAGTCCAAGCCTTCATCGAGTGAACCACTATCGACAGAAGATGCCGCACCGCCGCCTAAACCGATTTGCATCGCAGGACCACCAAGGACGATTAATAAATCACCTTGTTGAATGGCATTTTTTTCAATGAGGTTGCGTTTGATATTGCCGTAACCACCGGCAAGCATGATTGGCTTATGATAGCCGCGCATTTGGCTGCCATCTTTTGCCGCTGAAGTATCCAATTGGAAACTACGGAAATAACCGCATAAATTTGGACGACCAAATTCGTTAGAGAAATTAGCTGAGCCTAATGGTGCTTCGGTCATAATCTCAAGACTGGTTGCCATACGATCTGGCGTACCATAATCCTGTGTACTTAATTGACCTGACTGCTCCCATTTTTCTGCAAGCTCTGGAATGTGAAGATGCGACACATGGAAGCCAGTTAAACCGGCTTTTGGCTTACCGCCACGACCAGTTGCACCTTCGTCACGAATCTCACCGCCCGCACCTGTCGCTGCACCCGCATACGGGGCAATAGCCGTTGGATGGTTATGAGTTTCGACCTTCATTAAGATATCGATTTCTTCTTGATGGAAATCGTAAATATGAGCAGAGTTGGCGTCAGCGGCATTATCAGTATTAGAAACAGGAATCGGGTAAAAACGCATCCCTTTAGAGCCTGCCATCACTGCCGCGTTATCTTTATAAGCCGATAAGATGCCTTGCGGATTGGCTTTATAAGTATTCTTAATCATTTGGAACAGTGACTTTGGCTGAACTGCACCATCTACCGTCCATTCAGCGTTAAAGATTTTATGACGGCAATGCTCTGAGTTTGCCTGTGCAAACATCATCAGCTCAACGTCCGTTGGATTACGCTTGAGCTCATTAACATAGGCATTCATCAGATAATCGATATCTTCACTCGATAACGCAAAGCCAAATTCTTTATTAGCTGATTCTAGCGCCGACTGACCTTGTCCAATCACATCGATATGATTCAGTGATGCCGGCTTTTCATCGTCAAACAGTTTATTTACGTCATTTAAATCATAGACCAAGCTTTGCGTCATACGGTCAAATAATAGTTGCTCAGCGGCTTTAGGTAGCGTTGCATTCACTTCGCCGTCTGCTTTTCCATCGACGGTTAGCGTATAAACAATGACACGCTCAACACGATTAATGGCAATTTCACAGTTATTAAAAATATCGGTCGCTTTACTTGCCCATGGCGATATCGTACCAAAACGTGGACCAACGATAACTTGTAGTTGATTGCTATTTGGGGCTTCAAGGACAGTGCCACTGTCGACAGCAAGTAAGTCTAGCGCTTTTTTATGCTCATCACCTTCGAGTTCTCGTGATAACACATACACTTGCTGGGTATGAATTTGGCTGACATTTAGCTCGGTTTTTTGCTGAAACTGACTGATGAGTTGCTGCGTCTGAAAATCGGTAAGAAACGGTTGTCCGGCGATGGTCATCATAAAGGCATATTCCATAGGATATAGGCAATAACAGGCATCTCTGCCATGCTAAGTAAATGGTTCGCGTATTATAACAAGAAGCCCTGTAATAAGCAGGACAAAACCAAGATAAATTGCCAATTGCTTCGGTAATATTATGCTAAAGCATCGAGCAAATACTGACGATTTGCTATCAAAACAGCAAGGCTGACGGCACAGCGTCACAATTTTTACCTAAAGCTTATAATCCTTACAAACCCTCACATCGCCTTACGGGCAACCTATATAAATAGCCCAGCAGAAATCGCTATTCTAGATAGCAGTTCTTGACCAGCCAGTTTTTATAAAGCCAGCTTTTATGAAATAAACGGTTTGTCTACACTAACCTGTTAATAATTATTTCCCTAACAACTATAAATTCATAATTTATTTACAATAATGAAAAAGGATATCCACCATGAGTAACCAAGAGCATCTCGATAAAATCCAAGCCGTCATCAAAGACGTGAAATTTGCCATGATGAGTACCAGCAATAAAAAAGGCGATATTCATGCGTGGCCAATGACCACAAGTGAAGTCAACCTTGATAATAAAGAGATCTGGTTTATCGGCGATAAAAAATCAGATGTCGTCAAAGATATTCAGGATGATGCAAGAATCGGGCTGACTTATGCCACTCAAGATGAAAAGAATTTTGTTTCTATCAGTGCTAACGCTGAATTACCGACAGACAAAGCCAAATTGGACGAGCTTTGGTCGCCAGTTTACAATGCCTTTTTTGAGCATGGTAAAGAAGATGAAAACGTACAATTGATTAAAGTAGTTCCTCATGGTGCAGAATGCTGGCTTAGCGGTAGTACAGTGGTGAATATGTTTAAGATGGCAGCGGCAGCCGTACAAGACGGCAAAACTGCTGAAGATATGGGCGAGACCTTTTCCGTTTCTTTATAATTTATTATTAAACTATCAAGTAGATAAAAACAAAATTTTTATCATAAAAAACGCCAGTGGCTGATGCGACTGGCGTTTTTTGTTGACTGGGCTTTATAGTTTTAGAATAAAAGTATAAGATTTAACCGCTATCTACTTAGCTACCTTTTACCCACTTTGTTTTAAATACGGCCACGCAGCTTTAAGATAAATCATCATCGACCATAAGGTCAAAATCACTGCCGCTACCATCAATACATAGCCGATGGTTTCAAGCGATTCCCAATTTAACAAAAGCACCGTAATCGCTATCATCTGAAAGGTGGTTTTGAGCTTACCTACATAAGACACCGCCACACTGGTACTTTTACCCAGTTCTGCCATCCATTCACGCAATGCCGATACGGCGATTTCACGCGAGATAATCACAATTGCTGCTATCGCCATGATGATATTGGGATGCCATTGCACTAAGATAATAAGCGCGGCTGCTACCATCAGCTTATCAGCGACTGGGTCTAAAAATCGACCAAAGGCTGATACCACATTGAGCTTACGGGCAAAATAGCCATCAAGCCAATCGGTAATGGCTGCTAGGATAAAAACGCCTGTTAATAACAAGTGACGCAATAGACTGTCGCTAAAGTCACTCATACCAACCTTTGCAATCACGTTATCAGAGATTGCGGGCATGCCGATCCCCATAGCAGGTGGCCAATAGGCAATCGCAACAAATAGCGGAATCATCAAGATACGCGCAATCGTCAGGTTATTGGGCAAATTAAAAATACTTTTGTTATTCTGCGTACTTGACGGCTCCTGCGGATGCAAATGCGTGCTCTCAGTCATGGCAAACCCAGTTTAATATTGACCTAATAATGACGGATAGCTTAGCATTTTTCAGCCAAGTCGTCATGCCCTCTATGTAGGTATCGTTTATGCCAAGCGTATATTTTTCTAATCGAGCAATTTTTATCCTAGATGTGGCGTATTTAGCCACTTTAATGAGTGATATCTGTTTTTTATCACTATTCTTTATCGCTATTTTTTGCAAAAACACCTCAATACTGTTGAATGCCTAGATATATCCATACATACACCGTCTAAAACGTAATAACATGTAAGCAAGCTTAGGAAAATAGCTGAATGTCGGTTATCATGAGCCGATGATATCGATACACTTGTACACTAAAAATTGTAAGCAGATGTAAGAGTCTCTTGAACTGTCTCTTTTCAACCAAATATAAATAATAAGAACAACCCCTAGTAATAATAAATTTGTATCAATTTATTTGTGGCTCATGATTTTTCATTTGATCGCATAATAAGTTTTCCTCAGTCCACGGTATCTCCTCCGTGGGCTCTTTTTTTGTCTGCTATTTAGTCGTTTTATTCGCTGGGTGTCCTTTATACATCGCCTCGCAGTATTTTTATTGGTTTCTACAGCTTTTCTTTTGACTTAAACGGCTCAGAGAATTGCAAGATCAAAAAACCAACCACAGACAAGATAATCGCAATTTCATAACGCCCATAAGCTACTGAAATACCGATAGCGCCGGTATTCCAAAGGCTTGCTGCCGTTGCTGTGCCTTTTGATCCTTGTTCATTTTTAAATATCGCACCGCCACCGATAAAACCCATGCCGGTGATGATGGCATACATGATTCTCGCCTCACCAGTCGCATCATAAATATCCATACCAACGAGCATAAAAGCACAGGAAGCAATGGTCACTAAAGGAAAGGTTCTAAGCCCTGCGCCGTTGTCTTTCATCTCGCGGTTGAGTGCAATCGGTAAGGAAAGAATAAAGGCAATTCCTAATTGAAAAAAATGAAATTGCATCAGCTCCATATCGATATCAAATCCAGACATAGCGTTCTACCTCCTCTTATAACGATAAACGTTTTAATTTTTAGTGTTGGTTATGAGCTTGTTTACCGTTTTAAAAAACACACTTTCAGTCATCGTTTTTAACTGATTTGGTCAGCGCAGATTTTTGCTACGGTTTGTTTTGCCATCTGATAGCAGCTTTCGATGTTACCTTGTCCACACCAGTCGCCACTGACAATCCATTGACGCGGCTCATCAACTAAAATACCAAACTCTGTATTATCAAGCTGTTTAAGAGTTGCAGCATAACGCCAGCGATGACAATCGATTTGGCTTGGCGTACTATTTTCATCCCAACTCAACGCTTGCTTTGCTGCTTGTAGCAAGGTTGCTTTTACAGTTTCTATATCGTCATCGACATGCTGCTCCGACCAATCGTTGCGAGCGTGAATAGTGATACTGGGTAATAGACTGCTATGGTCAGGTTTTTGATGTTCAATAAAGATACGATCGAGCACCGAATCCTGCACATAAGCCACATCCCATAAAGGGGGTGACGTGTTTAATGCAGGAGGTAAAAGCTGCTCTTTATCCCACCCAAGCATCAAGGTATAACAGGCCTGCATCTGTGCTTCGCTAATTTTTGCAAGCTCTTTAAAATTGCTATCCGCCATCAGCTCTACAGCTTGACCATTGGGCGCTGTACAAATTACCCAATCATAGCTGCCAAGGCTGTTGCCATTCTCATCAAACAGCTCAGTTTTGTTATTAGTCTCATTTTGTTCTACAAAACCTTCTTTGTGTAATGGTGCCACACGAGTTTTAAAGTTTATAGTTGTATACTTTAGTTCATCAGCCAAGGCACGACCCCAACTGGTCATTTTGGGCGTGCTGATATAACGCGCTTGGGTACTGCTCCATTGCTCCTTGGCTTGTATGTCAGCATTCTGAGCGGCATCGTCAGAAGGTATTAAATCCACCACATTGGCACACCACGGCTGTAATAATTTGCTCTGTATCCAAGGCTTGATAAACTGCTGAAAGTCAGCACTTTTGGCAGTAAAAAACTGCGCGCCAAATGCCCATTGCCAGTTTTTATGCGTTGCGCTGTCCATGCGATAGCGTGTCGCTAAACGACCAACGCTACGGGATTTCTCAAAAATAGTAATTTTAGGTGATACTGATTTACCGTTTGCTTCAATAAAAATGCGCTCCAATAACGTAGCCGTAAATAAGCCAGTCAAACCCCCGCCAATAATCGCAATTTTTGGTATGGATTGTTCAGTCGTATGCAAAGTAGAATCAGTCATAATGACAATAAACCTTATAAAATATTTAGCAAAATAGTAAGTAGTCAGGTGAAAGTAAGGGGGTTATTCTAAAAAATATTGAACCTCTAAAGCCTGCTAATATAGTTAATCCATTTTTAAAAGGGTACAGAACTACTAGGGTTAATTATTTGCAGCCTCTGTCTGCGCAGGCACAGCAAGCAAGAAAAATTAACCCCAGTAGTACTTTATAATGTTTGTATTTCTTTTATTTAGGACCGACTATATCCATGATATCTCGGTAAAAAGCCATGCTACTTTTATAGCATGGCTTTTTACCTCAGCTTCCAATCATTTTTAAGCATTGACCCTATTCAAATTTTATTGATATTGAACAATCAATGTGATTTTGCCCGTTCGGTTTTAACCACTTCGACCAGCTCGTTAATAACTGAGCTGTCAGCTAGGGTAGATAAATCACCCAATCCAACATACTGTCCTGCCGCTAGACTACGCAAAATACGGCGCATGATTTTACCAGAGCGGGTTTTAGGTAGTACATTAACCATATAGATGGCATCTAGATTGGCAATCGGACCAATCTCAGAGCGCACATGGCGGTTTAACTCCGATTTTAGTGATTCAGTTGCCGTCTCACTCGACTTTAAGATAACAAAGGCGCAAATTCCCATGCCACGTATATCGTGTGGCATTCCTACGACAGCTGCCTCTGCCGTCGCTGGGTGTGCAACGATCGAGCTTTCAATTTCTGCTGTGCCCAGTCTATGTCCTGACACATTGAGCACATCGTCGACACGACCGGTAATCCAATAGTGACCATCTTCATCACGCTGTACCCCATCACCGGTAAAATAATAGCCGGGATATTCGGTAAAATACGTCGTTAAAAAGCGCGCGTGGTCTTGATAAATGGTACGCATCTGACCGGGCCAGCTACTATTAATTACCAAATTACCCTCAGCAGCACCTTCAAGCGCAACGCCGTCAGTATCAATGACTTCAGGGACGATACCATATAGAGGATTCATCGCCGCGCCCGGCTTCATTGCGACCGTCCCCGGTATTGGCGCGAGCATAATACCGCCCGTTTCTGTCTGCCACCAAGTATCGACAACCGGACACTTGCTGCCACCGACGACATGATAGTACCAGTCCCATGCTTCAGGATTAATTGGCTCACCAACCGTCCCAAGTAAGCGCAAACTTGAGCGATCCGATTCACGTACAAAGGTATCGCCCTCTTTCATCATGGCGCGGATAGCGGTCGGTGCAGTATACAAGACAGTAATTTGGTGCTTATCGATGATATGCCCAATGCGTGCCCATGTCGGATACTCTGGCACGCCCTCAAACATAACGGTCGTGGTGCCATTAGCAAGCGGTGCGTAAGTGGCATAAGTATGACCTGTCACCCAACCGACGTCTGCGGTACACCAATACACATCATCCTCTTTGATATCAAAAACATCACGAAACGTGGACAGCGCATAAGTGATATAACCGCCTGTGGTGTGCAACACGCCTTTGGGCTTGCCTGTTGAACCAGAGGTATATAATAAAAACAGTGGGTCTTCTGCATTCATAACTTCAGGTTCGCAGTGCTGCGACTCACCATCGACCAAGCTGTGATACCAGATATCACGGCGACCACTCATCGGTACTGAATTGCCTGTACGATGGACGACGATGACATTACTGACACTGTCAGTGCCATCCATATCTAGCGCGCGATCGACATTAGCCTTGAGTGGCGTACGCTTGTTACCACGAATACCTTCATCAGCGGTAATGACCAGCTTAGACTGACTATCAATGATACGATTACCCAAGCTCTCAGCGGAAAAACCGCCAAAGACCACCGAATGCACGGCGCCAATACGCGTACACGCCAGCATGGCAACCATCGCTTCCGGTATCATCGGCATATATAAGGTAACGCGGTCGCCCTTTTTGACCCCAAGCTTGCGCATGGCATTACCTAAGCGACAAACGGCTTCATGCAGTTCTTTAAATGATATGATTTTATGCAAGGAAGGATGATCGCCTTCCCAAATAATGGCAGGCTTATAGGGATTATTTCTGACGTGGCGATCCAGACAGTTGACTGAAATATTCAGCTCGCCATCCTCAAACCATTTAATGCGAAAGTCTTCTAAGTCGTAGCTGACGTCGCTGATTTTGGTGGGCTTTTTTATCCAATCAATCAGCTCGGCACGCTCCGCCCAAAAGGCATCTGTCGCCTCAGGTGACGCAATTGATTGCTTATATTGTTCAGCATACTGTTCGGCGGTAATATTGGCTGCGGCGAGGAATTCAGGCGCAATGGGAAATGATTTTTGAGTCATGAGCTTCATCCTTTTTTAATTATTATGACCTGTAGCAAACATCGCTGATAGTGAGGATTGGCACAGGCAATAAGGGTCATCTTCCATAATGGTGACACTCAAAGACAGTTTGACAAATATGCTGAATGGTTGCAAGGCATCAACCACTAATCACAACAATTGTATAGCACGCCAGTATGTTTAAGATTGCAGATTATATGGCTGGTATTTTTTACCGCTATTTTTTTAAATGCAGTTGCAACAATGCTATTTAATCCTTGTAACCTGTTATAAAACATGGACAATAGCAACCTGATATCAAGCGCTATAATTGATATCGCCATTCTTTATATGATAATAGGCTCTATGAGCCTTATTTGCTCTTTTAAAATCAGGAACTACCGACCATGGACAAGCACTGTACTGCCTCACAATACTCGCATTATGATGTCATCATCATTGGTGCTGGTGCGTCAGGGTTATATTGCGCATTAACCGCCGGTCGCCGTGGTCGCCGTGTATTGGTATTGGACCACGCCAATAAAGCTGGCAAAAAAATCCTTATGTCTGGTGGCGGGCGCTGTAACTTTACCAATTATTTTGTGGAGCCTGAGCATTTTATCGGTAGCAACCCGCATTTTTGTAAATCAGCGCTTAGTCGATATCCGAGTTGGGAGTTTATCGGTATGGTTGAGCAGCATAAAATACCCTACCATGAGCGCGAGCATGGTCAGCTATTCTGCGATGATTCGGCGCAAGACATCTTGACGATGCTGCTCGATGAATGTGCCGCTGTCGGTGTACAAGTCAGGCTCAACAGTCAAGTCGACAGCATGCAAGCACTCGAAAACGATAAGAAGGCACGCTTTCAATTATTGACCAGTAAAGCGCTGAGCAAAAAAGAGAAGCAAGAGAAAAAAGAGGCTCTAGAGAACGCTAAGTCTATGCAAACAGGCTTTCGCTGTGAGTCACTGGTCGTGGCAACGGGCGGACTGTCCATTCCTACCATGGGTGCAAGCGGTTTGGGCTATGAGTTGGCGCAGCAATTTGGTCATAGTCTAATAACGACTGATGCCAGCTTGGTACCTTTCACTTTTACTGATAAAACTGGCGAGCTGATTCGCACGCTTGCTGGTATTAGTCTCCCTGTGATTGCCAGCAATGATCGCATCTCATTTAAATTACCACTACTATTTACCCATCGCGGACTCTCTGGTCCTGCCATGTTGCAGCTGTCCAACTACTGGCATACAGGCGAAACCATCAGTATCAATCTCCTCCCCAATATCGATATAACCACCCTATTGCTTGCACATAAAAAAACGCATCCAAGACAGCTTATCCGTACGGTATTGACGGATTATACAGACAATGCATTACCCAAAAAATTGCTTGTGGCGCTACAAACGACTCTTTGGGATGATATTAAAGACAAAGAGCTTGCCAATATTAAAGATGAGCGTTTAATTGAACTTGGCATAACGCTCAATGGCTGGCAGCTTAAACCCTCTGGTACCGAAGGCTATCGCACTGCTGAGGTCACGCGTGGCGGCATCAAGACTGATGAAGTCTCATCAAAGACTATGCAAAGTAATTATCAAGATGGTCTGTATTTTATTGGTGAAGTGCTGGATGTCACAGGCTGGCTCGGTGGTTATAACTTCCAATGGGCGTGGGCAAGTGGTTTTGTCTGCGGTGAGATAGTTTAAATCATATTGACCAAATCATAAAAAGCCACCTTGCTAATCATAGCAAGGTGGCTTTTTTATTGACCGTCAAACCATTATGCTTGGTTTAAAAACGGATAATCGGTATAGCCTTTTGTGCCGCCACCATAAAAGCTCTCTGGATGTTGTTCATTTAGCGGCGCGCCTTCACGAATACGCTCAGCCAAATCAGGATTGGCGATATAATCACGGCCAAACGCCACGGCATCGATATAGCCTGACTTGATGTTTCTTTCAGCCTTTTCCGCTGTATAACCACCTGCGGCAATGATTGTCTGATCAAAGGCATCGCGAACACGCTGACGGAACGCATCGCTATAAGGCGTTCCACCTGCCCAATCAGGCTCAGATAAATGCAAATACATAATAGCGCGTTGATTGATTTGCTCAATCAGCCAAATGTTTTCATCTTCGTTATATCCAGCTTCCACATTATTAAACGTACCAAGTGGTGAAATACGAATACCGACATGGTCCGCATCCCATGCGTCGACACAAGCATCAATCACAGCCAGCATTAAGCGCGCACGGTTCTCACGGCTACCGCCATATTCATCAGTGCGCTGATTGGTATGCTCAGCCCAAAATTGATGTAATAGATAGCCATGTGCACCATGAATTTCCACTCCATCAAAACCCGCCTCTTTAGCGTTTTTGGTCGCAAGACCGAAATCAGCAATAACTTGCTCTATCTCTTCCAGTGTCGCAGGACGCGGTGTGGTCGCTTCAACTCGAATGGCTTGGTTGTTGCTATCGCGCAGTGAAGTACGTACTCCCACATGAACATCGGAGGCAGAGATCGGCGCCTTACCATCAGGCTGAACGCTTTCGTGCGCTACCAGACCAGTGTGCCAGAGCTGTACTACTATCTTGCCGCCTTTTGCATGGACATTGTCGACAATGGTTTTCCACGCTGTCGTCTGATCTTCGGTATGGATACCAGGCGCGCCCGCATAGCCTTTTGCCTGAAAAGAAACCTGTGTCGCTTCAGCAATGACAAGCCCAGCACCGCTACGCTGTGAGTAGTACTCGCCAGCAAGCGCTGTAGGGACATCACCGGGCTCGACAGAGCGCAAGCGCGTCAAAGGTGCCATAATAATGCGATTTTTTAGGGTTTGGGTGCCCATTTTGACGGTTTCGAATAAATTATCATGTGCCATAAAAAGCCTTATTTGCTGTTATAAAAATACGGTTATAGAATTTGTTAATGATGAATAATTCACACTTAATATTACGTCTAAAACGCATTAAGCACGCTATTCATAAGCCGTGTTCTTTATAGGGCGTAGATACGGTAATTCCAAGGAAAAATTACAAACAAAAATATCAATATGGCATGATATCGGTATTGATAATACTCATTATTCAAAGCCTCTTATTAGCATATTAAGCGAATGACTTTAATCAGATTGACTGATTATTTCATTAAGCCTTTATCCAGCGGATGGCAACAGACAATCAAGATATCTTTTGAAGCGCTGCTGCCCATTACCACTACTTTTGAAGAGCTGGTCGAACGGGCGGTATTTTGGGAAGATTATGGGCAACGTTATCCCAATGGCTACGCGGTAAAAAAAGCCAAATTTTTATTGGATGTATATCGCAATGCGATTTTCTTCGATTTGGCGTGCCGATGGCGACAATAGGGAGTGCTTAGAAGGGCTATTTTGCCAAAATAAACTTTATTTTACACAGGTTTTTTTATATGAAATTTAAAAATAGTAAATATTTTATGATTTGAGCATCTTTTTAAAAGACAAATTCAAAGACAAATAAGTACCAAATAATATCACTATTGAACCAATGATCGCGGGTGTATCCAATGCCTCGCCAAGCAGCAGATAGCCTAAAATAATGGCAAAAATCGGAATCACCAAAGTAATACTGGTTGCTCGTACTGGCCCGATACTTTTGATCAACTGATTCATAAAAATCAGCGCGATGGCAGTCGAAAACACACCGATACAAATGACAGAAATCCAAGCGGTGAGACTGATGCTCTTACCATAAGGAAACTCATAAACCGCCACAGGCAACATAATCACACTGGCAATGATAAGCGAGCCTGCGGTAATCGCTACTGGTGAAACATTTTCCAAGTAATTTCGAGTGATATTTGCCCCAAGCGCGTAGCCAACACAGGCCAATAATGCGTAGCCCATCGGTAATAAACCAGAACCTGACCCAGCGCCCTGCCCGCCAAATAAGTTCTCGCTCATTAGAATCATCACGCCGATCACACCGATCACCAAACCGAGAATTTGCTTTTTTGACAGTCTGTCTTTAAAAAATACACTGGCAATAAAGCCGCTTATCATTGGCACAGATGCATTAAGTACTGCCAATACGCCAGCGTTTACCGAGCGCGCTGAAAATGCAAACAGGATAAAGGGCACTGCTGCGGAGAAAAGCCCAACCAACGTTAATACTTTCCAATTTTCACGAATGCCTACTCTGTTTTTCTTTTTTAGTATTACAAACACCAACATCGTCAGTCCAGCCAAGACCACACGTAGGCTGGCAAAAGCTAACGAGCCAAATTCAGGCACGCCAATACGATAAAAAATGAAAGACAGCGACCACATAAAAGATAAGGTGATAAAAATAATGAGGTCGCGGTTAGACATGAGATGATCCTATCGAGCATTAGACAGTAAAAAAACCTCGATGATAACTGGTTCAGCGCTCAATAGGTATTGTATTTTCTGTACTTATCACAGATTTATTTTATAAATCCACCTTGTCCAAAATAAAATCGATGTCTTTATCGCCACGCCCTGACAAATTGACCAAAATCGTCTCATCCGCTGACATATCCTTGGCGATTTTCATCGCATAAGCGATGGCATGTGCCGACTCTAAAGCAGGAATAATACCCTCAAGGCGCGACAATGCCATAAACGCTTCTAGACATTCAGCATCAGTCGCCGACTCATAAGTGGCCAGTTTTAAATCTCGCAGATGTGAGTGCTGTGGTCCAACCCCAGGATAATCAAGACCGGAGGCAATCGAATGTACGGGAGCTGGCTCGCCTTTTTCATCGAGCAGCACATAGCATTTAAAACCATGAATCTCACCTTTCACGCCGAGCGACATTGTCGCCGCATGATTAGGAGTATCCAGACCTTCGCCTGCGGGTTCCACGCCTATTTTTTCTACATCTTTATCATCAAAAAAGCCGCTAAACATACCGATAGCATTAGAGCCGCCGCCAATACAAGCAACCACTTTATTAGGTAGCTTACCCGTCGTCGCTAAGAACTGCGCCCGCGCTTCATGACCAACCACTGACTGAAAATAGCTGACCATTTCAGGGTAGGGCGCAGGTCCCAGTGCCGAGCCAATCGCGAACATACTGCTATCAAGCTCATCCAAATAAGTCTCAAAAGCACTATCAACCGCTTCTTTTAGCGTACCAGCACCGCGCGAGACTGGCACGATATTGGCACCCAAAATCTTCATACGACTGACGTTTGGATGCTCTTTTTTAATATCGACCACACCCATGTGAATCTCACATTCCAAGCCCATCAATGCCGCTGCCGTTGCCAATGCTACGCCATGTTGCCCCGCGCCCGTTTCGGCAATCACTTTGGTTTTGCCTAATTTCTTGGCTAATAATACTTCACCCAAACAGTGATTAATCTTATGCGCACCCGTATGATTTAAATCTTCACGCTTAAAATAAATCTGCGCGCCTCCGCAATGCTCGGTCAAACGCTGTGCATGATAAATAGGACTTGGACGACCAACATAGGTCTCACGCAAGCGCTTCATCTCAGCGATAAAATCGTCATTTTTAATGATTTCACGAAAGCCCACTTCGATTTCTGCCATGGCTTTGGCAAGCTCAGGATGACCGATTTTGCCACCGAACTCACCATATAGACCATCGTCATTGGGCAAAATTGATTGATGTAAACCGTAGCCAGTGGCGGTATTTTGCGTTGTCATAGTTAAGCCTTATTATTTTAAAATGAGTATTAGCATTAATATTTTTGCCAAATTATTTAGCATTTTTGATGATAAAAATATTTTATATGTATTTACGTTCTAGTACATTGAAACAAGATGATAAGCGAAATTCCCTATTTGGTCAAGTCTGTACATTGATGGTTGTCAGCTTCAATCGTCAATCCTCCCTACCACACAGCCATTGAATTCCAAACTCGCATCGGCAACAATGACAGTATCTATTTATGACACTCAATCTATAAAAACTATTCGAAAAAAAGGATAAATAATGAAACTGCGCATCTTAAAGTCTGCCGTGACTAACCCTTGGTTTAACCTCGCGACCGAAGATTGGATATTTAATACCCTCAATCCCGACTCGCACACGCTATTTTTATGGCGCAATAGCGAGACCGTGGTCATTGGGCGCTCGCAAAACCCATGGGTGGAATGCAAAATCGATAAGATGGAAGCCGACGATGTGTTTTTAGCAAGACGTCAGAGTGGCGGTGGTGCGGTATTTCATGATTTAGGCAATACCAACTTTACCTTTTTATCACCCAAAGACGATTACGACCAAGCAGCGAACTTTACCATTATTATCAATGCGCTAAAGAAGTTGGGCATAGACGCGGATTTATCTGGGCGTAACGACATGCAAGTCGGTGATAAGAAGATATCAGGTAGCGCCTTTAAACATACAGCAGATCGCAGCTTTCATCATGGCACATTACTAGTCAATGCCAATATGCAAAAGCTGGGCGATTATCTCAATCCGCATCCGCTAAAGCTGAAAGCCAAAGGCATTAAGTCCGTCCGTGCGCGCGTTGCTAATTTGGTTGAGTTTAATGAAGACATCAATCACGAGACGTTATCTGATGCAATTATCGAAGCGTTTCGCGAATACTATCGCGACACGGATTATGGCGACACCGCGCCAGTCGAAGAATTGGATGAAGCCAGTCTCGCCAAGCAACCTAACCTTAATAAATATTATCAACAAATGGCAGATTGGGATTGGCGCTTTGGCAAGACGCCTGAGTTCACCCATCACATTGAGACGCGCTTTAATTGGGGCATTATTGATTTGCACCTTGATGTGAAGCAAGCAGCGATACGCGAAGTGGTCATCTTCTCTGATGCGCTAAACGTTGAGTTGATTGATCTGTTAAAAGAATCACTGGCAGATGTTAAGTACGACAAGCATGATATTAAAGCTAAGTTTGATGAGCTAAACAGAGCGCATCCTGAATTGGCAGCGCAGATTGACGATGTGTCGGAGTGGCTAATTGGAGAGATGGAAGGTTAAAGCCTTGCGGTTGCAAGTGAAATAAATATTTGCAACCGCTCCTATTTTTATTCTAAGCCATCCAAAATCATTTTCACCTCCGTCACATATTGACCCAAATCTGGCTCTAAATGAAATCCCTCTACTGGTGTGGGCAAACCTTTCTGCTTGCCCAATCTGACGATGATTGCATTCTCTTCAGGCAACACTAATACTCTCTGACCTAAATGACCAAGCATTGCATAAAACGGAATCGGACTCTCCATATCCGTCCACACTGAATGTCCATAAACTTGCGCCTGCCCTTCTGCAAATGCACCCGCGTTTGGCGTAATCATAAAATCAACATGCGCTTTGCTAAGCAGTTGCTCACCTTGCCACTCGCCACCGTTCAATAATAACTGCCCAAATTTAGCAAAATCCAGCGCACTAGCGTTTAGACAGCAATATACTTTTTCGATGCTCTCTGAGCCATCAAGCGACCAATAGGCGTCGCCTTGCATCCCTAAAGGTTGCCAAAACCTCTCTTCCAAATAGCTAGAAAGTGTATAGCCATGAGGTTCTAACGCACGTGATAGAGCAATACCGAGCATTTGCGTATCACCTGATGAGTATTCGAACTGACCGCCACACGCCTCTACGAAATCTCGATTGACCATTTGCTTAACTAAGTCATGACCATAGTAGGATTCTGCGGTGGGATTAATTGGGAAGTAGTAATCCTCCGTCCAATCATAGCCTGAGGTCATCGCTGATAAATCCGCGAGGGTACAGTTTTGCGCATATTGCTTGTCCGCATATTCAGGTAACCACTTGGTAATCGGCTCATCAACGCTACCGATATAGCCGTCCTCCACCGCTTTGAGATAGAGCATAGTCGTGACGGTTTTTGCCATCGAAAAGCTGTTGGTGTGCGAATCGCTGCCATAACCTTGCCAGTAGTTTTCGTACAGTAGCTTGCCGTCTTTGATAATAGCAAAGGCCACTGTTTGGTCTGTATCTAAAGCATTCTGCAACGTTGTGGTGAGTTTGACTTGCTCAAAATTGGAATCTTTTTCCCATTCGATAGCGTCTTTTGCACGGATAGTCCGATTGTCAAAATCGATATAATCATCAATATTGGCAGTGGCTTCACCTTTCAAATAAGTGAGCTGTAAACCGCGAAAGATATAAGCATTACCGGTCACTACTAAGCCCAAGCTGATAATAATGAGTAGCGCTAAAATAGGCAAAACGATCCATTTAAACAGTGTTTTTAGCACTACCATTATAAAATCCTTTTTTATGGTGTGATTGATAGATATGAATATCGTTGATAGGGTTTAATTTAGCATGGATAGGGAGGCTTGGGAGGGGGTTTCTAGGTGGCGATTGTATAATATAGGCTGGGCCTGAAAATTGAGTCATTTTTTTGACTGGTACAAAACTTCATTACTATATGTTAATAGCGTCTCTTCTAAGATACTAAGCATTTCATTAAAACAAGAAACAGCTTCAATCCAACTTTCTTCTGGAAAGTATAAATCATCCGCTCTTATATCAAAGCTAACTTTACCTAAGCTTCCGTCACCCATAGACTTGATAGAATCGAAAAGCTGTTTTTCTGAAAAGTGTACATAACCTGAAGTATACTTATAGACCTCCGTTACCCACGGATATTGTTTAGCCATTTTTTCAATAAGATACCTATCTTGTAGTTTATGACCATCTCTGCACTTAAATTTGTTTAGCGGTACGCCACTAATAACTTCTTTTGCAAGCTCTGATGGCTCTGATACATAAGTATAGGCTAAAAGACGGCTTATAGTATCTAACTGCATCCTTATCATTGCCCTTATGCATGTCATATTTTTGCTAACTACCAAAGCCTGAAATCCCCTTGCTAAGCTTAGTGTCCGCTTTAAAGCAGCTATCATAATAAGATCTAATACATACATGTCAGCCCTACTATCAATTAATGTCTTTCTTCCTAGTTCTGGAAGTCCTGAAATTAATCTATCTAATTTCACCAATTCAATATTGAGATTTTCTTGTTTCATAAGCATCCCTCGTAGTACTGATAATAATTTCGTGTATGGAATATTTTTAGTGAGCTTAGTGTGAATTATTTTATCCTTAATTCACACTATAGAAATATTGAATATTATAAATTGAACCATAAAAAACGGTAGGAAATCTCTTCCCTACCGTTTCTTAATTTCTGACTTTTAACTAGACCTTAAATCGCTGCCGCAACCTCAGCCCCATCACGAATCGCACGTTTAGCATCCAGCTCAGCCGCCAGTTTTGCCCCACCAATGAGATGATACTGTGCATCTGGCGCATCACCAACGTTTGGCATCAGCTCAACGACCGACTCTTGACCAGCACAAACGACGACGCTATCGACACGTAGTAACTGGCTTTGACCTTGGTTATTGGTGATCCAAATACCTTCATTGGTGATTTTATCGTACTTCGCACCTGATACTTGGATGACGCCGTGTGATTTGACATGAGCACGATGTACCCAGCCAGAGGTTTTATTGAGACCACTACCCAAGCGACCTTTGGTACGCTGCATCAAGTACACTTGGCGGATAGGCTTAATGGCTTCAGGCTTGATTAGTCCGCCCTCGGTTTGATAGTCAGTCGCAGAGGTGACGCCCCATTCTTCACGCCACTCTTCAATAGACTGGGCTTTTGGACGATAGCTTGGGTCTTTGAGCAATTCAGGCCCTAGCTCATCAAGCGGCTGACCATGTTTGGCGGTCAAATATTCACTAACGTCAAAACCGATACCACCCGCGCCAATAACGGCAACCGTATCACCGACTGATTTTTCACCAGAGAGCAATTCAGCATAGCTCATTACTTGTGGCAAATCCGCGCCTTCCAGCTTACCAGCGAGGCTTCGTGGAACAACACCAGTTGCGACGATAACATGATGGAACTTGGCTTTCTCAAGCATGGCTTTATCGACTTTGGTATTGAGTTTGATCTCAACACCTAAGTGCTCGAGCTCATTGATATAGTAGCGAATGGTCTCAAAGAATTCTTCTTTGCCAGGGATGACCTTGGCATAGTTAAACTGCCCGCCCAAGATGTCTTTTGCTTCAAATAAGGTTACATCATGACCACGTAGCGCGGCAACATGAGCGGCTGACATACCAGCGACACCACCACCGATGACCGCTACTTTTTTCGGTTTTTTGGTTTTCTTATAAACCAATTCTGTCTCATAGCAGGCTTGTGGATTGACCAAACAGGTTGAGCGCTTATTCTCAAAGGTATGGTCAAGACAAGCTTGGTTACAGGCAATACAGGTATTAATACGATCTGCCTGACCATTTTTAGCTTTATTCACCCAATGGGCATCAGCTAGGAACGGACGCGCCATCTGAATCATATCTGCTTGACCACTAGCGACGATGTCTTCTGCCGTTTCTGGCATATTGATACGGTTTGCCGCCATCATTGGAATACTGATATGCTTTTTAATTTCAGCAGTGAAATCAACAAAGGCCGCACGCGGCACACTGGTGACAATCGTTGGTACGCGCGCTTCATGCCAGCCGATACCGGTATTCATGATGGTCACGCCAGCTTCTTCTAGCGCTTTGGCAACGGTGATGACTTCATCCATGACGTTACCGTCTTTGACCAAATCGATCACTGACAAGCGGAATAAGATAATAAAATCTTCACCGGCAGCTTCGCGTACGGCTTTGACCACGTCGACCGCAAACTTCATGCGATTTTGAATATCACCGCCATATTCATCAGTACGCTTATTCACATGACGGGATAAAAACTGATTCAGCAAATAGCCTTCTGAGCCCATGATCTCCACACCGTCATAACCAGCTTGCTTGGCAAGTTTAGCCGAACGGGCATAATCTTTTACCGTCCGCTCAATGTTTTTGATGCTCATCTTACGTGGTTTAAACGGTGAGATTGGTGACTTAATCGGACTTGATGAGACGGCAAATGGATGATAGCCGTACCGACCACTGTGCAAGATTTGCATGATTATTTTGCTGTCATACTTATGCGCAGCACGGGTCACGCGTTGATGGTTAATCACGTCAGCACGCGTATTCATGGTGCCACCAGCAGGCAGTAACCACCCTTCACGATTGGGCGAAATACCGCCCGTAATCATCATCGCTACGCCGCCTTTGGCACGTTCGGCAAAATATGCTGCCAGTTTACCGTAGTTATAAAAACGGTCTTCAAGCCCCGTATGCATCGAACCCATCACCATGCGGTTTTTAAGCGTGGTAAAGCCCAAATCTAATGGCTCAAATAAATGTGGGTAGTGTGCATTAGTGCTGGCGGTCTCAATAAAATTGGCAGTACGGCTGGCGGACATATCATTTTCCTTATGAATGGTTTATGAGAATATTTTTTAGGAATGTTTTGTAAGAGTGCTTATATTGCTCGTGCTATAGGACTTAGCGTTACGGTATCGTACCACACCGCTATTATCATCAGCTATGCAGACAAGCGACTGATGAGTGAACACTAATTAATAGCGGCGCTGAACGATGCTTTCTAATAGTGAGGTTTTTTGCAGATAGTTAAATAAACTCCACAAAACCTGTCCAAATTTTGCCTGCGACTGTCTATAATAATCAGATCCTGATACAGTTGATTGGCGACAGCAAAGCCCCATTACTGCGTCATCGACTACAAAAACATATGATAAAGGACTATCTGCATGACAGACTTCCATACCGGTCTCGGCAAAAATGCTGCCAACCATCAACCGCTTACCCCTATTGATTTTATCATCCGTAGTGCTCAGGTCTATCCTGACAGAACCGCTATCATCTATGACGACTTAGAACATAATAACCTCACCCAAACGTGGCAACAGACTTATGATCGTTGCAGACAACTGGCGGATGGTCTGCGTAAATTAGGCATTGATAAAAATGACACAGTTGCAGTCATGATGCCAAACACCCCAGCGATGGTCGAATGCGCTTTTGGTGTACCCATGTCAGGTGGCGTGCTTTGTACGCTGAACACCCGCCTCGACATCAATGCCCTGACCTTTTGTCTACAGCATTCAGAAGCGAAGGTCTTAATTTTAGACAGCGAGTTTGCTGAACATGCTGAAATGATCGATGAAACCTTTCCAAATCTAATCGTGATTCATGCGACAGATGCGGCGCTCGATATTGAAGGTTTTGGACAAATGAGCTACGAAGCATTACTCGCCAGCTCAGACAGTTTGGATAATTGGGAAAAACCATTAGATGAATGGGATGCTATCGCGCTCAACTATACCTCTGGCACCACGGGCAAGCCCAAAGGCGTGGTCTATCATCATCGCGGTGCCACCCTCAACGCAATCTCTAACATTTTAGATTGGGACATGCCCAAGCACCCTATGTATCTGTGGACGCTGCCATTATTTCATTGTAATGGCTGGTGCTTTCCGTGGACGATCGCTGAGCGCGCTGGGGTCAATGTCTGCTTGCGGAACATTGATGCCGACTTGATATTGCAGCTGATTGCCAAGCATCAAGTCAGCCATTATTGTTCAGCGCCTGTGGTGCACAATATGATTGCGGGCGGCAAACCTGAGTATAAAGAAGCCATCACTCATACGGTCAAAGGCTGGGTCGCTGGTGCGCCGCCATCTGAGACCATGCTCGCAGCCATGGAAGCGATGGGCTTTCACATCTCCCACGTTTATGGTCTCACTGAAGTTTATGGGCCCGTCACCGTCTGCGCTGAGCAGCAAGAATGGGATACGCTTGATGTCGCTGGCCGCGCGCAGAAAAAATCACGTCAAGGGGTGACGTCGCATTTGATGACGGGATTTGACGTGTTCAAACAAGGCACGACTGAACCCGTTGCCGCTGATGGCGAAGAGATGGGCGAGCTGGCACTGCGCGGTAATATGGTAATGAAAGGTTATCTAAAAAGTCGTAAAGCCACCGAAGAAGCCTTGACTGATGGCTGGTTCCGCACCGGTGATTTAGGGGTCAAATATCCTGACGGCTATATCAAAATCATGGACAGGCTTAAAGATATTATCATATCAGGCGGTGAAAACATCTCTAGTATCGAAGTCGAGAACGTCCTATATAAAATGCTAGAAATTCAAAGCTGTGCGGTCGTCGCCGCGCCGCATGATAAATGGGGCGAAGTACCTGTCGCCTTTATCGAGATTCATGAAGGCAGCACTTTACAGCGCGATCATGTGATGGAACATTGCAAACAGCACCTTGCTGGTTTTAAAGTACCAAAATATATTGTCTTTGCTGAAATCCCAAAGACAAGCACTGGTAAAGTGCAGAAGTTTGAGCTGCGTCAAGCGGCCAAATCCTTAGCACATGAAACGCCAAAAGTAACGGCTAGTGCTAAGTAAGTGTTTATCATTAAGCCTTAATAATACGGAAGTATCGTTAATATTAATGAATCATCATTGATAAAAAAGGTCAGCCTAATGAATGTAGGCTGACCCTTTTATTGAGCCAAAAAAACCAAGCTTATTATTAATCAAAAAACTAATTAAGCCTTGGCTCCAGCCATTGATACACCAGCATACCGATTATCATCGCTGGGATAAAAACATATGCCTGCCATTGTCCTGTGCCGAGCAGCACAATACCAGGACCTGGGCAAATACCTACCAAGCCCCAGCCGATACCGAATAGCATCGCGCCGATTAACAGTTTTTTATTAATCACTGTTTTGCTGGGCATCTCAATTAAGGTGCCAATCCAGCTGGTCTGTTGACGCTTAGCCAATTGTACACCGACTATCGCCACCATTAGACCGCCACCCATCACCAAGGCAAGGGAAATATCCCATGCACCAAAGACGTCTAAAAAGCCCTGTACTTTAACAGGATCAGTCATACCTGAGATTAATAACCCAATACCAAATAGCAGACCTGCCAGTAACCCAATTATATTTTTTAGCATCATTATGTCTCGCACTTCATTCGTGGATATAAGCTTTTATGAATCATATTCAACGTTGTCTTAGCAATGTGTTGTTTAAATTAAGCCCAAGAGATGTCGACCAATATAAACCGTCACAATACCAAATAACATAAAGGTCACTGTCGCCGCCATCGACCGTGGCGACAGTCGCGCATTACCACAAATACCATGTCCGCTGGTACAGCCTGAACCTAAACGCGTCCCAAAACCAACCAATAGCCCTGCACCGATTAATAACGGTATCGAGGTACTGATTTCGATATCAGGTAACGGTCTAAATAAGCTATATAATAATGGCGAGAGGATCAGACCTGCAATAAATAATACCTGCCACATCTCGACGCGCTTGGGTTTAAGAAGACTTGAGAAAATACCACTAATACCCGCAATACGACCAATGCCCAACAGCAAGATAACCGTTGCAACGCCTAGCATCAGCCCGCCTACCAAGGAAATTGGCGTAAAAGCTTGCCAGTCTATTTGTATACCCATAATGATTACCTAAGCTGATTTTTTATTAAAAATGGTTTTATATCTTCAATTGAGTTTAACAACGATATTGTACTACTGCTATAAACGATTTTTTATTGTTTATATCTTACTACATATTATTTTATATAAATACATTATATTATAAAACATAATGAAAAAGTAAAAAAATACTGAACATTGCGTCACGCATTGCTCAGTATCTCTTCATTTGATGACTGACTGGCTTAATAAATATAGTCGTTAATAAACGAGTCAGCCTCTCAAATCATTTTGCTAAGACTTCATCAAGCGCTTTTTCAAAACGCTCTACCGCGCCGTCGACATCGGTCAATTTATCCAAACCAAATAGACCTAAACGGAACGTTTTGAAGTTCTCAGGCTCACCCACTTTTAACGGTACGCCAGCAGCGATTTGCAATCCAGCTTCAGCAAAAGCACTGCCTTTATGGATGTCATCACGGTCGGTATAAGATACGACAACGCCTGGTGCTTCAAAACCTTTGGCAGCAACGCTTTCAATACCTTTATCTGCCAGTACCTTACGGACGCGGTTGCCAAGCTCCCATTGTGCATCACACAATTTATCAAAGCCAATCTCTTTTGCTTCCAAGATAGTATCGCGGAATTGACGCAAGCTATCGGTTGGCATAGTCGCATGATAAGCGTGACCGCCGTTTTCGTACGCACGCATGATGGTTAACCATTGCTTTAAATCAAGGCTAAAGCAGTTAGACTCCGTGGTTTCTACCTTTTTGATAGCAGCGTCACTGAGCATAACCAGACCTGCACATGGTGTGCTACTCCAGCCTTTTTGCGGCGCACTGATGAGCACATCAATGCCCAATTTTTTCATATCTAACCATACACAACCTGAAGCGATACAATCAATAACCAATAAACCGCCAACACTATGTACGGCCGCGCTTAATGCTTTGATGTAGTCTTCTGATAAGATAATGCCCGACGATGTTTCAACGTGCGGCGCATAAACGACAGCAGATTTGTCTGCTTTAATTTTGGCAACGGCCGTTTCGATATCCACTGGCGCAAATGGTTTTGGCACTTCCGTCTCTTCTGTACGCTCAGCCGTTAGTACCGTAGATGATTTGGCAAATTTGCCTTTTTCTAATATTTGCGTCCAGCGATAGCTAAACCAACCGTTACGGATAATGAGACAATCTTCATCAATGGTCAGTTGACGGGCGACTGCTTCCATGCCGTAGGTACCAGAACCTGGAATAATAACCGCGGCTTCAGCGTTATAGACTGTTTTTAGGTTGCTGAGCAAATCATTCATCACCTCTTGGAAGGCTTTTGACATATGATTAAGGGCGCGGTCGGTATAAACCACTGAATATTCTAATAAGCCGTTTGGATCAATATCTTGACGTAATGCAGTCATGTGACGCTCCTGTCTGTTGTAATATTTTTTAAGTATGAGTGATAACAAAATCTAGATACTGTCTTAGTCAATTTAGGTCAGCTATTATTTTAATCAACGTAATATGATAGCCAGATACGTTTATAGATAGCATTCACTAAGTACGAATATCGAGTAATAATTGAGAATATGACGCAGGGTGGACGATGTAGCACTTTATCCTAGCGCTATTGCCGTTGACGGTGGTATCTTTTACGTCGTTGATGTCATCAGATATTGAGTGAAAGCGCATAAGATACGCAAACCATTATCGTTGCTACGCGGTAGTAGGCTGATAACAGTAGTGATTGAAAATGATTGATTGGATAGATAAAAGTTAAATAGTATAAAGACGCTGGTATTGTAACGAATACCGCTCGAGTATCCTAAAAACAGTCCCTATTCATCAATCAAGCATCATCACTTAATATCGTCATAACAGCTCGATATTAGCACTGATAATGCAGGTTGACAATGCTATGTTTGCGTTAAAACCATACTGATACAATTTCTTATTTTTGATGATAAAAGGCAACTATCAGTGATTCCGATGGGCGTCTTGTAGACCTGATACCACAAAATCGAGTAATTCATTGTCACCTTCGCGTGCCGCCTTACGCATGAGCTTGGAGGGCGCATGGGTCAAGTTTTGCGTTAAGCGCCGCGTTAGCTCAATCATAATATCTTCAGGGTTAGCACTATCGCCATGCAGCTCTGCGATAGACGCCTGCAATAGTTTGTTTACCTGCTCATGAGTACGCGTGCGATATTGCTGAATATCCTTGCCTACTTGGCGTACTTGAAAGCGGCGATCCATCTCAACCACCAATTGACTGACCAACAGCTCAGCATCTACTGCTGCTTGCCGACGTTGTTCGATATTACCGGCTATCACATGTTGTAAGTCATCGACAGAATATAGATAAACGTCGTCTATCCGGCTGACAGTCGAATCAATATCACGCGGCACCGCCAAGTCAATCATCAGCATCGGCTGATAGCGACGGCTTTTCAGTGCCCGCAGCGTCATGGTTTTATCAATCAATATGTCCATGCTACCGCTACAGCTGCTCACAATATCGGCTTCTGCCAATACTTGTGGCAGCTCTTGCAGCGTTCTGACTTCGATCCGGCGATTGGGATTGCGCAGCTCAGCCGCTAACGCTTCTGCGCGTTCAGGATTACGGTTGCAAATAATAACGCGACCGACTCCAAGACCTGCGATATGCGTCGCTACCAAGCGGTTCATCTCGCCAGCGGCTACCACCAGCAAAGTACGACTTGGCAAATCATCAAAGATTTGCGTCACCAGTTTGGCAGCAGCATAGCTAAGTGATACGGCTTGTGCGCCAACTTGGGTCTCATTACGTACTCGTTTTGCCGCTGCAAATACCTGATCAACAATCCAACCTAGCTGATTGCTAAGCGCTTTTTGATCTTGCGCCATATGCACAGCGCGCTTGATTTGCCCAAGTATCTGCGGCTCACCCAATATCATAGAGTCAAGACCTGCAGCTACTCGTAGCCAATGGGTTAAGGCATGCGTATTACGATGGACATACAAATAAGGGTCAATCTCATCCAGTGATAATTGCTTAAAACCTGCAAGCCAAGTTTTAATTTTTAGGATGTGAGCGCTGATGATAGTCGATGAAAGGTTGGCGCTATTGTTAGCCGTCATACTAGACTCTATAACTGAAGTCTCTACAACTGCTGAGGCTGAATTTGGCAATAACGTATGTGGTGATAATATGCTTTCTGGGACCAATGCATAAATCTCTGTCCGGTTGCAGGTGGAGACTATCACGCTACCGTCGCTAAAGCCTTGTAGCTGCGCAAGTGCGATACTGACCTCGTCACCGACAAGCGCCAAGCGCTCTCGTAGAGCGACTGGTGCAGTTTTGTGATTGACCCCAATGACCACTAATCTCATTATTGACAGACCATAAATATGATATTCACTCGCCAACCAAACACCTTTAGCGGTTTTTAAAAAATTAAAATCCCGTTTTTCAAAGACAGCTTTTGACAAGAAATCTTTGAAAAATAGCTTTTAATAGGCAACTTTGAAAGTAAAATAATAAAAAGCGCTTATTATATCATTATTGATAGCTTTATTTAACACTCACCTCTATAAGCCAGCACTTTGTCTGTATCTGGGCGCATGGCTTACAAATCAACTGTAATTACTGGTTTAATATTCTAACATTTGCATATAGGTTTACTTAAAGCTAACAATGTTACCCTTAAATTCGGGTGCTACTATAGTTGATCCACCACTTTTAAAAGAATACAGAACTACTGGGGTTGATTATTCGCAGCCTCTGTCTGCGTAGGCACAGCAAGCAAGAAAAATTAACCCCAGTAGTTATTGATAACATTTGTATTTCTTTTATTTAGGACTGTCAATAGAATAAATTTACACTATTACTGATGCCTAAGTAACACGGCTGCTATTGTGTATCCCTTCATGCTACTCTTATAATGTTTGACATCATTGTTCGTCACAGATATCTGTTTTTAAAACGATTCTAATAAACCCAGCCTTCTATGCTGCAAATCCTTTTACTAGGCATAGAAACAAGGTCAGAATAGGTAAATACTGCACGCTATGGTCTTTTTTGGGTCTTCATTTAGACGACAATCTATGCATAATGCTCAATCTAGCCTTAGTGCTTTGTTGCATGCTCTCATTGATCGGCTATGCCAACGTTATAAGCTAGCGTTTTCGTTGGCGGTTTGTTTGTGCCTAGGATTCCCTGCCCATGCTGACCATGCCATTGTCTCACCAAACATAGCTTTGCCCAAAGTCTCTCCTACTAACATTAGTAGTGCCACCGTTACCAGAACCATTAATGCCTCTAGTCAAGTTATTAACAGTCACACACCAGTGACTAAAAGCATGGCTAATAAAAATTTGATAACTGATGCCTCGATAACCGAAGGTAGTCCGTCATCTGACCTCAATAAAATAAGCAATGAACCAAGCTTGTATGCCTTATTAGATGCAGAATTTTCTGCAAATCGTGATGATACCGAGCGTGCGCTGATTATCTATAAGCAGCAATCATTTAAACAAGACGCCACAGCCGTATTTGAAAGAGCGTTAAGCTTATCATTACGTAATGACAGGGTCGAAGAATCTTTACAATTTGCCAAAGCATGGCAAGATGAAAACCCAGACCATGTGCCGGCTTGGTTTTATGTCGCTCATTTGGCACTGCGAGCGCACGATTATGAGTTGGCAGGCGAAACTCTAAATCGCATCTTGAGCTATGATCCTCGCGCCGACCTTAGCGAAATTCTGATTGGCATTTATCCAAACAGCGATGATGATAAGCGAGAGTTACTCGCCGCTCTGCAACCTATCGCAAGTGAACAAAACGCCTCGCTGTCAGTCTTAAAAGCTGGCTTGCTTTATCAGTTTAATGAACCTGAGATTGCCATCGTTCATATCAATCGAGCAGTTGAGCGCCAGCCGGATTATGTGCCTTTTATTACCTTAAAAGCAGATATCCTGCGCAAAATCGAAACGCCAGAAGCAGTCATTGAGTATCTCAGCCAAGCACGCTTGCGTAATGCTGACAGTAAGAATCTATACTTGTATGAGATTCGCTATTTGCTTGATTTAAAACAGAATGAGCAAGCGTGGCAGCTGTTATTAGACGCTCATCAGCGCTTTGCCGATGATGCTGAGATTACCTTATTAGCGGCGCTGGTTAGCTTAGATATCGAAAAATATACTAGTGCCGATCAATTGCTTAATACGCTTGCCAAAAATCCCGCTTATTTAGATCAATCTTATTATTATCTGGGCATCAGTGCCGAGCGTCAGCAAAACTTTGAACAAGCCAAATACTACCTCAATGCTGTCATGCAAGAGGACTTGGTATTGGAAGCTCGACGAAAAGTGGTCGCATTAGACTTACTCAATAATAATGTTGATGCCGCTATCGCAACGTTAGAAAAGCTGCGTAAAGACTTTAGCGTCTTCGCTCCTGATAGCTTTGTGCTACAAGCGGATATCTTATGGCAACAGAATGAACCTGCAGAAGCCTTACGCCTATTAACTAAGGCTGCTCGTAAATACCCTGATAATGAGATGCTGCTTTTTGCACGCGCCCAGCTCCTTGATGATAAAGAGGACTATATCGTCAAGCGTACCTTACTTAATCACTTGCAAGCGCTTGACCCCAGCAATCCTGCTTATCAGCTGAGTTACGCCCAGTTATTGCTGGCCAATGAGCGTGGTTCTGAGCAAGGATTGACGTTGGCGACAGCGATCATACAAATACGCTACGATGACCCTCGCTATGACAATGAGCTGCACCTGCAAGCTCTCAATGTACTGGCAAGTAATGCGCTGGCAAACGAGAATTATCAGCAAGTGATCGACTATCTGCAAACGCCTTACGATGTGCTCCCTACTTTACGCTCAGGGACATTGCTATTACGCGCTTATCAAGGCTTAGGCGACAATGAAAAAGTTGACGCTTTACTTGCCGACTTGCAGCAGCGCTTCTCATTTGGGCAACACAATATCAATGACCGTATACAATTGTATTAATAACAAACGATATAATTAATAAGCAATGGCATAGTGCTTCTAAGTCCTCGAATACGACATCCTATTATTACAAGTCATGTATAAGAAGCTAACAGCCACGCATAACTGAGTAACAAATAACACTTAAGCTAACCTGCTCTCGAAACAAAAATTTTGCAAATTTGTCCATTTTTGAGGAAACATCATGTCTACCCTGCGATCTTTTTATAAACCTAATAAACTGGCCCTATTTGCCGCTATGACAGCAGCAATGGTAATTACCTCTGGCTGTCAGTCTATGAAGACCGCCAACGCGACCAACCAGCCTAGCACAACCATTCAAGGTCAAAATACTGAGCAACCAAAGAAACTTGAGAGCTTTAATATTACAGGTAAGATTGGTGTTACAGCGGCTGCGAGTGATACAACAGGGGCTCAAGGCGGCAGTGCATTTTATGCATGGGGTCAACAGAATGATCGCTTTGCCATTGAACTCATTGGTGCATTAGGCATTGGTAAAACCAATATCGAATACAATGGTCAATCTGCGACTTTGGTGAGCGAAAAAACCGGTACTTTGAATGCGGCTGACCCTGAAACCCTGCTCAAAAAAGCCACCGGCTGGCAAGCGCCTATCTCTCAGATGCCTTACTGGATTTCTGGACGCCCAGCGCCTTCAGACAGCGCACCACAGCTTGATGCCCAAAATCGTCTAATTAGCTCGGTAAATGGTGAATGGCGTGCCAGCTTTAGCTACAAAGGCAATGATAAATTACCAAATAAGATCAGTGCCGTTCAATCGCAAGGCAACAAAGTTGTCATGACAATCGATCATCAAAAGTAATAGCACCAATAGATTTGATCGCTATTGCAAACAGCCATTTCTATAAATGGCTGTTTGCGTTTAAAAATTGCACTTAAGAATTGTGACCATCATTTATGACTAAAAACGCGACTTCTGCATCGGTTATTACTCGCCTATCACCAGCAAAGATTAATTTATTTTTGCATATTACTGGTAAGCGCGCTGATGGTTATCACAATTTGCAAACGGTGTTTCGCCTGCTCGATTGGGGCGATTATTTGCATTTTTCAGTAGCAGATGAATTAATAATTACTATTGATAGCGTAGCAGACAATAGCGCTGTAGATAATAGTAGCCTGTGTGGTCAGCTGCTTACGCTAAGTGGTGCCGACACCATAACCAGCAGCATAGAGGACAATTTGATCTTTAAAGCGGCTAATGCCTTACTGGCATCTGCCATAAACTCAAATTCGCTACCTAAGAATCTACCGAAAGTGTCAGTGAGGTTAGATAAGCACTTACCGATGGGCGCAGGCTTAGGTGGTGGCTCATCCAATGCTGCGACGACATTATTAGTCTTAAATAAAATATGGCAGATTAATTTTGATCAAGATACGCTTATAAAAATTGGCGCAAGCATTGGCGCTGATGTGCCGATATTTATTTTTGGACAAGATGCTATTGCGATGGGCATTGGCGAAGAGCTGACAGCGATTGATTTACCTGAGCAACAGTATTTAGTATTGACCCCTAAAGCTCACGTTAATACTGCCGAGCTTTTTGCGCACTCCAAGCTACAGCGAGATATCGCTCCGCTATCAATTAAGACCATTCAAAACCATTCCAATGACTATGTGCAACATTTAAACACGCCTTATCAAAATGTCTTTACGCCAGTGGTCACCAATCTTGCTCCTGCCGTCGATGAAGCACTACGCTATTTGCAAGAGTTAGAGACTCAAGCACTGAGCACAGCAAGAATGACTGGCTCAGGTAGCGCAGTATTTTTGCCTTTGGATGCAGGTGTGATATCTGATAAAGCGCGTTTGGCAAAGTGGATTGAAGAGGCGCCCTGTCCTGCCTATTTAGTTCGTAATTTATGAGTTAGATTTGAGCTATAGTGTGAAAATAAGAGGACTACAAATACAGCGTAAAAAGTTTTATGGATTCAATACCCGTTTTATTTCTGACCTATTTTTTAATAAAAGCTATAAAAAGGCGCAAATGACTTGCAAAATCTGAAAATTTAATTATAATAGGTCGCCTCAATAGGGGTATAGCCAAGTTGGTAAGGCATCAGGTTTTGATCCTGACATCCGTTGGTTCGAGTCCAGCTACCCCTGCCATTTTTAAGCTCAAAGCATTAGATGTGTACTTATTATAAGCAGTTTATAGACAGTCGCTTATCTTATTGACATTGACAATGTTATCCCAGTTTCGGTATAGTTCGCAATGAACACCGTTAGGGAAAAGTTATGTTTTAGACGATTTTTCTGTTTATGAGATAACGAACAGGTCGTGACGCTATTCTAATAATGACTGTTAAAAAGTTGCTTTTAGATATCGACGTACACAGCCTAGACATTACAGGGGTATAGCCAAGTTGGTAAGGCATCAGGTTTTGATCCTGACATCCGTTGGTTCGAGTCCAGCTACCCCTGCCATTTTTTACTGTAATAGTAGTCATCAATCTTTTTCACCACTCTTTTCTGAATTTGAGCAGTTTGACACTGCTTAGCGGTCGCTGCTTGAGTCAATCAATAGGACTTCTGTCATGCCTTATTTGGCGATTTTTACGGGCAATGCCCACCCAGAATTAGCAAAAACCGTAGCCGATCATCTCCATATACCTCTTGGTAAAGCTGACATCACGCGTTTTTCTGATGGCGAAATTGCCGTAGAAATCAAAGAGCACGTGCGTGGTAAAGACGTGTTTATCATGCAGCCTACTTGTGCACCGACCAACGACAATTTGATGGAAATCATGATGATGGCAGACGCTTTGCGTCGCTCTAGTGCTGGTCGTATTACAGCAGTCATGCCGTATTTTGGTTATGCCCGTCAAGACCGTCGCCCTCGTTCAGCTCGTGTGCCTATCTCTGCTAAAGTCGTTGCTGACATGTTGAACATCGTTAGTATCGATCGTGTGATGACCGTTGATTTGCACTCAGATCAGATTCAAGGTTTCTTTGACATCCCAGTCGATAATATCTACGGCACGCCTGTATTGCTTAACGATCTACAAAAACAAGATTATGACAACATCATGGTTGTCTCTCCTGACGTTGGGGGCGTGGTTCGTGCACGTGCGATGGCTAAGCAGTTGGGCGATACTGACATGGCGATTATTGATAAACGTCGTGCCCGTGCCAATGAGTCGCAAGTGATGCACATTATTGGTGACGTCCGTGACCGTGATTGTGTCATCGTTGATGATATGGTCGATACGGCTGGCACGCTATGTAAAGCTGCCGAAGCGCTTAAAGCAAATGGCGCACGCCGCGTAGTGGCTTATATCACCCACCCTGTCCTATCTGGTAATGCGCTTAAGAACATCAGTGAATCAGAATTGGATGAGATTGTCGTTACTGATACGATTCCATTGTCTGATGCTGCCAAAGCTTGCAGCAAGATTCGTCAAGTGAGCATCGCGCCAATGTTGGCTGAAAGCTTACGCCGTATTAATAACGAAGAATCTATCAGCGCCATGTTTGACGCTTAAGAGTTATCGTAGATTGAAAAAAGCGCTAAGTTTCATTACTTGGCGCTTTTTTTATTTAATGATTTTAATTAACAGTTTTGCACTGTTGTTCGTATAGGTGTTTTTCATAACGATCTTGCATAAGGGTTTTGCCCAGCTATTTTACGTAGGTCTTTCTTATTATTAGCTAATCACGTATAATGCGCGCCTGTGCTGACCGTTTTTTATGATTTAAAACAGTCGGTATTATTAAAAGTGCTGATCACGTTTAAAATAATGATTTTCTTGATAATTTTTATGATGGCAATCATTAGGTTAAGCACATGGCTAGATTTGATTATCGGCGTTTATCACGCCCGACAAATACTAGCTATCATCACGTATTAGTGGATTGGTCGCAAATCCACTTTTTTATGACCAGACACTTCATCATTTTTTTATAGGATTACATCCATGACTATTAATCATTTTGCATTAAACGCAGTTGATCGTTCTGCTGAGCTTCAAGGTAAAGGTGCGAGCCGCCGCCTACGTAAGCAGAACCTAGTTCCTGCTATCATCTATGGTGGTGGTGAGCAGCCAACAGCTATCTCTATCAAAATCAATGAGCTAGTAAAATCACTAGAATTTGAAGCTTTCTTCTCACACATCTTGACTTTGAATGTAGATGGCGAAGAGCATCAAGTAGTTATTAAAGACTTGCAACGCCATCCTGCTAAAGGTTTCCCAATGCATGCTGACTTCCAGCGCGTTGTGAAAGGTCAGAAAATCAACATGAATGTTCCTGTTCATTTTTCTGGTCGTGAAGAAGCGCCTGGTACTAAAGCTGGTGGTGTTCTATCAACACTAGTAACTGACATCGAAATCGTTTGCATACCATCACAGTTACCTGAATATCTAGAAATAGATGTATCTGGTATGGAAATTGGCGATTTGTTCCGTCTATCAGACATCACTCTTCCTGAAGGCGTGGTTATTGCTGAGCTTGAATTAGAAGATGGTCATGACCGTACGATCGTAAACATGCAGCCACCAACGGTTGAAGAAGTTGACGAAGCTGCTGAAGTTGATGCCGCTGACGTACCTGCGACTGAGCAAGGTACTGACGAAAGCAAAGACGGCGAGTAATAAACCGGCTTTATATAGCGACTTATTGTTGTCTATATAATGTAAGGTTTGTTCAGTCAAAAAAACGGCAGGTGATGAATATCTCCTGCTGTTTTTGTAAGTAAGGTTTGAGAAATCAGACCTTACCACTCATTTATTATAGTCAAGCAGGGTGTTTTTATGGCCATAAAGCTTATAGTCGGTCTTGGTAATCCGGGTCAGGAATATATGTTTACGCGCCATAATGCAGGATTTTGGTTCGTCCTTCATTTGGCTCAGCAGTTTAATATCACTCTCGCCCCCGACAAAAAATTCCATGGAGTGACAGGACGCGGGCAGATTCATGGGCATGACGTGCGTCTATTGATGCCGCTGACTTTTATGAATAAATCAGGTCAGTCGGTCGTGCCCATGGTTAAATTTTATGGCATTGATAATGACGAGCTGTTAATCGCCCATGATGAGCTTGATATTCCTGCTGGTAGCATCAAACTCAAAACTGACGGTGGTCATGGCGGTCATAATGGTCTGCGTGACATAACCCCCCATATTGGTAACGACTTCCATCGTCTGCGTGTGGGTATTGGTCATCCGGGTCACAAGTCTAAAGTCAGTGGTCATGTGCTTTCAAAAGCTGCGCCAGATGAGCAGATTGCTATTGATAGTGCATTATCTGCTGCTTTTGACGCCCTGCCTTTGCTATTAGGCGGTGATGTCGAAAAAGCACGTTCGCAAATTAATGGTTTTAAATTACCTGAATGAATGGTGTTTCAATTATAATAGCCTTTTATTTTAGCAAGTTAATCCCCATTAACGTTTTGATTTGACTCATTTATATCCGTTACACTAAGGAAGCAATCTATGCTACTTAATATGCTCAAGTGCAAATTACATCGTGCCCGTGTTACTCATGCCGAACTTCACTATGAAGGCTCATGCGGTATCGACGGTGATTTGTTAGACCTTGCCGGTCTGCGTGAAAACGAATCTATCGACATCTATAACGTCACCAATGGCAAACGCTTTCGCACCTATGCTATTCGCGCTGAAGCGGGCTCTGGTATTATCTCCTTAAACGGTGCAGCGGCTCATATGGCAGACCTAGGCGATATCGTTATCATCTGTGCCTATGCACATTTTGATGAAGTTGAAGCGTCAACGTATCAGCCAAGACTGGTGTATTGCAATGAAGACAATACAGTTAAAGACACCGCAAATATTATTCCAGTACAAGTGGCCTAAGAAAATCATTTAAGAACTTGTTACATAAACCATGAGTAAATACATGGTCACACGGTTGCCATTTCTGTCAAAATCCCATTAAAATACTTGTACTTATATCGAAGCTGAATCCAGATTGTGATTCAGCTTTTTTTTATGCCATTTTTATATGACATAAGCTTGCTCAAAATCCAATATCTGTTTTTTATCTCTAACGAAGGAGTTATCTAAATGTGGTTGGCAGTTATTGCAATATTGATTGGTCTTGCGATTCTTGTTTGGAGTGCCGATGTCTTCATTGATGCCGCAACAGCATTGGCAAAAAAGTTTAATGCGCCCAGCTTCTTAATCGGGGTTATCATATTAGGAGTAGGCACATCTGCCCCTGAGATGGTCGTGTCTGCATTGGCAGCATTGGAAGGCAGCCCTGAGCTAGCACTGGGTAATGCGTATGGCTCTAATATCATCAATATTGCTTTGGTCTTGGGTGCAACGGTACTCATTAGCCCTATTATCATTCATAAAGGTGTCATCAAGCGCGATCTGCCAATACTGGTAGTCATCACTGCATTGGCAGCGTGGCAGCTTCGTGATGGGCTATTAAGCCTAACTGATGGTCTAGTACTATTGGCATCATTGGTTATTGTGTTGGGAATTCAGATCATTCTTAGTTTACGTGAAAGCAAATCAAATGATGAAGAAGCTACCACAGAAAATTTGAGCGGTACAGAGGACAACCATCCTAGCTTGATGCGCGGTTTAGGCAGTTTAGGCAGTTTAGTCATTGGCTTATCAATGCTGGTAGCAAGCTCGCAAGCCATCGTCTGGGGCGCCGTTGAGCTGGCAACGTTTTGGGGATTGAGCGAGCTGATTATCGGTCTGACTATTGTTGCTATTGGAACCTCGCTGCCTGAATTGGTCGCAAGCTTATCAGCCGCACGTAAAGGTGAGCACGACATGGCACTGGGTAATATTATCGGCTCTAATATATTTAACACCTTGGGCGTCGTTGGTCTCGCAGCGCTTATAGCGCCAATCACAGTCAGCCCAATTATCTTATCACGTGATATATTGGCGATGGGTCTGGTCACGCTCTTACTGGTAGCTATGGCGGTTTTTGCCTTTATGAGTAAGCGTCCATTCGGTCGCGCTTCTGGCTCGACTTTGGTCTTATTCTTTGTCGGCTATACTTTATGGTTGATGCAAACAGCCAACATGTAAGGTTTAAAATATGTTGACAGACTATGGCAATGATAATGCGGTTTATTTTCCTCGCTTGCGGTTTCTAATCACTCGCCATAGTCCTTCATTCTCTGTTTTTGGCATTTTTAAGGTAATGGTATTAGATAGCATATCTTGCACTGCGAGACCACGTGAGTTGAATAGGCAAAAAGCATAATTAAAAACAAAGCCCAGAAAGACACTGGTCAATAAAATAGCGCGCGAGCCACCGATGACACTACCAATGAGGCCAAATATAAGTGGCATGATACTAGCTGCTAGAACACGCTTAAAGGATTGCCCCCACGTGAGCAGATGACCGTTGTTATTAACGGTTTTAAGCCGCCAAGTCTGCATACCTAATGTCTGCCCACCACGACGCCAGAACAACCCATAAAACCCTACCAACGTCAGGATAAAAGAGGGTGTCATAATAACGTTTTGATACCATGTTGGCAGTGATTGAGCTTGTGACGACTCGCTACCCGTCTCCATCGTCAACAAGGTGCCAATCACCGTCAGCACCGTCCCTACCAAAAATAATAATGCTAAAATCAGCATACCATCATAAAGAATCGCTGCCATGCGGGTGCTGGGTTTAGCAATCGCTAGCTCTTCAACCTCAGAGGTATGAGGTGCAGATTTTTTGGCTTTAGCAGCGGATTTAGACGGGCGTTTGGATAAACTCTTTGACATGGTACCAGCTCATAGCAAGCAATGAATAATAGCGCTATTGTACCGTAATTCAGGCACTTATCGTACACTATACTCAGGATAGTCGATTGGATATGAAGAAATCGCAGACGTAAAAAAACCGCCAAATTGTCATAAGACAGGCGATTGATTTAGTAAATAAGCGATGATGTAAAATGGTGCGCTTGGAGAGATTCGAACTCCCGACCCCTTAGTTCGTAGCCAAGTGCTCTATCCAACTGAGCTACAAGCGCGTACTTTACACATCATTTACTGCTTTGTTAATAACAATTACAGTAAATTAGGTTGGTCATTATATAGATAATTTCGCTTGTGTCAATATCTTTTTTCGTTAAAATCAAATTAATTTTTGTTTTAACAAAACAGAAGATAATTAACGCTGTTTTCGCGTGATTACTCTAATAACAACGAATAAATGGCGGTGAAGGAGGGATTCGAACCCTCGATACGCTTACACGTATGGTTCCTTAGCAGGGAACTGGTTTCAGCCACTCACCCACTTCACCTAACGATTTAAGACACTTATCAAAGTATTTTTTATAAAAACACCTCTTTAAACATAGTATTGATGCTAACAATACGTCTTATGCCGTGGGCGAGTATTATAGCAAAGCCAAAACGAATTGCAAGCATTGTCTGTCCTTTTAATCATGCTTTTTGCATAATTATCGATTTATCGGTCTTTATGGCTTTTTTGACAGTAGATGGCTATAGTATTTACCACTTATTATAAAAGATATCAAAGGATGTGTTATGCGACCAGTCGTATTGTGCTTTTCAGGCTTAGACCCCTCAGGCGGTGCTGGATTACAAGCGGATATAGAAGCCATCGGTCAAGCAGGCGCTCATGCTGCTATCGCTTGTACGGCTATTACCATACAAAACTCGCAACAGGTATTTGGCTTTGAAGCATGTACGGCAAGTTTGGTCAACTCTCAAGCGGTAGCAGTGCTCGATGATTTGCCTGTTGCCGTCATCAAGTCAGGCATGCTTGGTACGACTGACAATATTGCTATGCTAAGCCAATTATTTGCTGACGAGATTATTGTTAAGGGTACTCCTTTTGTATTGGACCCAGTATTGGTCGCCAACAGTGGTGGTAGCTTAGGCGATGAGCAGACGCTAGTCAGCGCCTTTAAACAGCTGCTACCCTATGCCACCTTGATTACCCCTAACACTCATGAGCTGCGCGCCTTGAGTGGTGAACAAGACTTACATATAGGTGCTCAGAAGTTATGTGCACAAGGCACTCATGCAGTACTGGTCAAAACCTCACACGACTTCGATAGCGGTGATATTGAGCAGTATTTATACATAAAAGGCGAGATGGTACATAAAAGTATCTTGCCACGCCTAAAAGGCGAATTTCACGGCTCTGGCTGTTCACTAGCGAGCTTTATCGCTGGGCGCTTAGCGATGGGTGATGCGCTTATCGAGGCAGTAAAAGCGGCGGATAGCTGGATTACCAAAACGCTGCGTGCCGCTGATGCACCGCACCCTGAGGATGCTAAAGCGCAATTGATACCCAACCGCTTTATGCGCTTTTAGCACTTAGTATTTATCATATAATTTTATCTAAATAACGAACATAAAAAAGGCACTCTATCTTGTATAGAGCGCCTTTTTTATTTGAAATTTTATTATCCCGAAAATCTTTTTAACTTAACTGGCTTAACCTAACATCGGCATAAAGCTTGATGCCAAACCACCGATAAAAATTTCGAGTAGGTAAAAGGCGAAAAAGGCAATCATCGGTGATAGGTCAATCATCCCTAAGTTTGGCGTAATACGACGAAACGGTGCCAAAATAGGTTCTGCTAAATTTACAATAATACCGATAAGCGGATGCTGAGACTGTGTAAAAACCACAATCCAGCTAACGATGATAGAACCTATCACCAAGTAGCGGCACATGCGTAAAAAGTCTAAAACCAAGCTGATAGTACCGGTAAAAAACAATGGGACTGGCGCAATACCCTTATGTGTTAATGCTGCTTTTCCTGCGATATCAATCAGACGAATCAAAAACATCAGGACGATGGCAGCGATACTAATACGACCTTGTGCAACGGTTGGAAAAATACGTCCAAAGACATCGACGATATGGGTCGCTTTATAGGCAGGCGCAATCATAGGATTGCTGGCATCCATCCCTGCAAACTGTAGCATAAAACGAATAAACACCAACATCATGGCGAAGGTGGTGACCAAATCAAAAATTTGCAATAACATGTTGTTCATGAAGCGCTACTCAATGTGACATTATTAACAGGTTTGAGGATGACGAATGTCATTATCAGGCATTTATTATAACCAGTCAGAGGCCGCATTTTATAAAATACTACCTCTATTATAAAGATGATTATTTGCTCATCTCTTCACTCAAGGCTTGGCTGCGATCATAGCACGCTTGCATGGCTTCACCAATTTGACGACCAATGTCATTGGCTTGCATTGATTCAATGGCGGCTTGGGTTGTGCCGTTTGGTGAGGTCACTTTACGACGTAGCTCGCTTGGCGCATCTTCGCTACCCATTGCCATTTTTGCCGCGCCCAACATGGTTTGCATGGCAAGCGCGGAGGCCTGCTCTTTATCCAAACCTAAAGCCACTGCCCCATCAACCATAGCTTCAATAAAGTAAAACATATACGCTGGTGCTGACCCTGATACGGCGGTTACCGCATGCATGTGTTCTTCATTATCGACCCACATGACCAATCCTGATGCTTCCATGACCGCCGTTGCCAATTGCTTCTGTTCAGCAGAAATATTATCAGTACCGTACAGACCCGTTGCACCCATTTGAATCATTGCAGGGGTATTTGGCATTGCACGGACGATATTTTCACAGCCACCCAACATGTCAGATAAAAGCTCAGTCGACAAACCTGCTGCCACTGAAATCACCAGCTGTTTGTCTAAGACATCCGCAAAGCTACTGACCACCGCTTTCATCACTTGCGGTTTGACCGCCAGCACCACAATGTCAGCATCGATAACGGCAGCTTTTGCATCAGCAGTTGGATCAACCGTGTTCAATCCTTTAGCAGCCAATTGCTCACGCGCCTCACTACTAGGATCAGCAACGGTAATTAAACTCGGCTTGATGCCGCAGCTGACAAGCCCACTAATCAAAGCCTGCGCCATATTTCCGCCGCCGATAAAGCTGATTTTCTTATTATCTAATACTGACATACATGTCTCCTATTCAAAAAACCAAAGGTATTCAAACTAACATAATGATAGGTAAAATGACACTCAGTTTACCATACTGCTACTGGCGCTGTTCGGGAAATTCAAAGGCTAACTAATAGTACTACCGTTTAATTGAGATACTAAATTAACATCGAATATCACACAGCTTACCTGTTAGATTAAAAAGTCGTTTAGGTAAAGTGGTACAGGGGAAAAATATGTTTTGCATTTGTAAAGCTCATTCAAAAGATTTTGCGGATATTGCTCATATCCATTGCAAAAGTTGGCATGACGCCTACTTGGGTCTACTACCTAAGTCTTATATCAATAATCAAAACAACCTTAGTGAAAAAACAAAAATGTGGCAGGAAGTGATCACTCATCCGGATGTCATCATTTGGATAGCCTATGATGCTAATCATAAGAGCCTGGGATTTATTGGATATTTTACTAAAAATAATAGCTATGAAATCACGACTTTATATGTTTTATCAGAATATCATGGGCTAGGTATAGGCAGTAAATTGATGAAAAGGTCATTACAAGCCATATTGAGTTTTAATATCAATGCAAATTTTTATTTATGGGTATTAGAGGATAACGCGTCTGCTATTCATTTTTATAAAAAATTTGGCTTTGTCTATGATGGCGAAAAGAGTGAAGAGCACTATAAAGATATACAAATAGTAGATATCAAAATGATCAAAAAAAATGAAGATCTACCCTACTCAAGGCTTTGAGTAACAAACATCAAAACGAGCTAGGTACGGTTAAACAGCTGCTAATAGCACTTTCTATATAATGAGGATTGCTTTCTAACAACTTATCAGAAGCTAACACCCAGTTTTCAAGAGGTGATAATAATAAAATAGGTTGTTCTATCGGGCAATCGTTCTCTAAAAGCTCGTTTTCACTACTTTCTTTATTTATCAAAGTCACGCTAACGACTACCAAACTCTCACGCATCCATGATGGAATACCTAAGGTTTGATAGAGCTTTTTGCCCGATTGTGGACGCGACGCCAATGCGGTTTGCACACGCTGATTGCGATCTAATGGCGCAAAGGTAATCCTAAGCTTATCTTTATCGCTTTCTACTTTATAGCTTTCTAATAGTGGCATTACTTCATTTGGCAGAATCTGTAATTGCCAAGTGAATTTATCATCATTGCGTAGATTAATTGGAACGGGTTGTCTTCCAGTTGTATGAATATCTGCCCCGATAAGATTAGACTCAGTATGAGTAAACAAGCTCTGCGTCTGTTCGGCAAGCGGCAACTCTAACCATTTGAGCCAGTCGCTACTTAGACGATAAAGCTGCTGACGATAACGGCGAATAGTATATGACTGTTTGCGTCCTTGCCAAAACAGTTCCGTTTGATGATCATGATCATGACGCTGGCTTAAGCTCAATACATCATCGACAAGCTGCTTAGCAGGAGGTAATGGCTCATCTTGACCAAGCCAATAATGCAATAGTTGTCGTTGGCGATAAAGTGGTAGTTTTTGTAGTTCATCTATATTTAGCACACGCTGGGCAGATGGTAGCTGTAATGATATTACCTCTGTCTGCTTTAAATCCTCTGCCGCTTGTGCCTTAACCGTTAATTGCGCATCGCTTAGTAGCTGCGCGCTACGCGCTATGTTATCAATAACGTTAGGATTGTATTTTGCCAATACTGGCATGATGTCACGGCGCAGTCCACTACGGACGTTATCACCGCCGTCATTGGTGGGATCATCGATATAAGGCAGCTTTAGGCGCTTAGCATATGAGCTAATACTGGCGCGCTGTACAATGAGCCAAGGTCGCCATACTATGATGCGATGCGCGTCCTGCGTTTGTACACGCCACGGATGCATACCCGACAGACCATTTACTCCTGCGCCTTGAATCAACCGCATCAACACAGTTTCAGCTTGGTCATCAGCATGATGGGCTAATAGTAATACATCATCTTGATTGAGTTGCGCACGCATCACATCATAACGTGCTTGGCGTGCGGCTTGCTCATCATGTCCATTTACGTGTGCCTGCAAAATAGTGCATGGTATCTTTTGAGCCTTTGCCCAGTTAGCAACATGCGCAGCCCAAATAGCGCTATCCGCTTGCAAGCCATGGTTGACATGCAATAGTTGCGGCAAAAATGGCAGTCGACCTTGCTGATAGAGTTGCACACATAGCGCTGCCAGTGCCAATGAATCACGCCCACCACTACAGGCCAGCCAAATTCGCCGACCCTGTAGCTGCTCGCCATACTCAGCCATACTGGTCAATAATGCCTTTGCCAAATTATCGTCAATCGGCAGTTCAGCTATTGGCTCAATAGGATGTGGTAGGATTGCACTGCTGCTCATCATTGACCTTATCTCATTAGTTAGTATATGAATTAATTGACAAAAAAAAACGCGCCATAACATGACACGTTTTTATTTTAACATTAAGCGTAAGCCTCTAGTGCTAAAAGCTGATTGTCAACTATTTAGACACAGGACATACTAGCAAGGCAACATGACTTCTGAGTTAAACGATTTGAATTTCTCATAACGTAGCTCACAACGCGTATGGGTATCTAAATCTTTCAGCTCATCCAATTGCTCAACCAATAGAGCTTTTAATGCCGTCATTACTGGCTGTGGCTGAATATGAGCACCCTCACCTTCGTCGATGACCGCATCAATCAAGCCCATTTGATACAGATTGATAGCATTTAACTTTAAGGCTTCACTGGCATCTTGCGCTTTTTCGGCAGTTTTCCATAGAATAGAAGCGCAGCCTTCAGGAGAGATGACTGAATAAATACTATTTTGTAGCATATTCACTTTATCACCAACGCCAATCGCCAATGCGCCACCTGAGCCGCCTTCACCAATAATGGTGACGATGATAGGCACTTTTAAACTAGAAAACACAGCAATGCTTTCAGCAATGGCTTGTGCTTGTCCACGCTCTTCCGCGCCAATACCCGGATAAGCTCCTTGGGTATCAACAAAGGTCATAACCGGAATATTAAAGCGCTCAGCCATTTTGACCAAACGAATGATTTTTCGATAGCCCTCAGGGTTTGCCATACCAAAGTTATGCTCAATACGCTCGCGTGTGCTGCGACCACGGTGTTGACCAACAACCATCACTGGCATACCGTTTAGGCGTGCAAGTCCACCAAGGATTGCCTTGTCATCAGCAAAAGCGCGGTCGCCATGCAACTCATCAAATTCGGTAAACAGCTGATTTACATAGTCCATAAACAATGGACGTTTGGCATGCCGTGCAAGCTGAACGCTATCCCAGACGGTACTCATAGACGCTTCCCTTTCTTAGTTATACTTAATAGAGCTATGTTCAATATGGTTATATTTAATAATAACATCGTTATCGGCTTTAGGATAATAAAAGTACAGTTGTAAACTCAATAAAAACTATAATAGCACATCTTATATGCCATAACATTACCGACAACACCGCTTTTGTTATGTTATTTCTAACCACATTAATCAAGTAATCTACTAACAGTTTTAGCTGATAAAAAATTAAACCTCAATGACGCTTAGTTTGACGCCCCATTTGGCAAATTGTTCTATTTCAGTCTGCAAATCAGATAATAAGAAAGCGTAGTGCTCGCTGCTATCACCAACCATGATTTGCCAATGATTGTCATCATCTACTTTTAATTCTAATGTTGGTAATTCATAATCACTGCGACTGTGATGTGCCAGTACTGCCAAACGTAGCAGCAAGCACAGATAAACGAGCTGATCACCGCCGATAGTACACGTTTGCTCTAACATATCTGCTTTGAGCTTACGGCGATGATTTAACATCAGCTGTGCCATACGTTTTTGATCGACTTGTGAAAAACCTGGAATATCAGAATGTTCCATCAAATACGCACTGTGTTTGTGATAGCTACTATGAGCAATCGCCAGCCCTATCTCATGTAAAAATGCAGCTCGCCTGAGTAGATCGCCATCTTCCGTACTGAGTCCAAGTTTAGTTTGCACTTGCCCAAAAAGGTGTCGACTGGTTTTGACTACTTGCTTAGCCTGCTTTTTATCGCCTGAATAGCGCTTAATCAGTGCCAATACACTGCGGTCACGTACGTCTTCACTGGCAAATCGTCCAAGCATATCGTACATGACACCTTCGCGTAGCGCGCCATCTGAGTAAGTAATAGCATCTACGCCCAACACCTTCATGACTGCTCGTAATACCGCAACGCCTGCTGGAAATACGGCTTTACGGTGCTCTTTGACGCCTTCTAAATCAATGTCATCAACGTTGCCAATTTTAAGCAATAATCTTTCTAACTTTTTAACACCTTTATAAGTGATGCGCTCTTGCTCGTCTGCCCAGCCTTTTGAAACAAGGACGTTACGTACCGCTTTAATCGTACCACTCGATCCAATGGCGCTGCTCCAGCCTACTTTTTGGTAGCGCCCATTGATCGCCAGTACTTCTTTGCGCGCAGCCGATATGGCGTTGTTAAAGGCTTCTTTGGTAATTTGCCCATTAGCAAAATACTTCTGCGTAAAGGCAACACAGCCCATCTGTAAGCTCTCGGTCAATAATGGATCAAACTCTTGGCCAATAATAAACTCTGTTGAGCCGCCACCAATATCGATAACCAGACGCTTGTCACTACTGGCATTGGTATGCGAGACTCCTAAATAAATCAAACGCGCTTCTTCTCGTCCCGCGATAATCTCAATAGGCTTGGGTAAGATTTTATTGGCACGGCTGATAAAATCATTGGCATTTTTGGCTTGGCGTAAGGCGTTGGTCGCAACAATACGAATACGCTCCGGAGGCACCGAATCTAGACGCGCCACAAAGCGGCTGAGACAGTCTAAACCGCGCTGCTCCGCTGCTGCACCCAAAATATTATGCTCATCCAGTCCTGCAGCTAACTGAACTTTTTCAGACATAGACACCACTTTTCGCACTTCACCATGATCGAGGCGAGCAATGGCTAAATGAAAACTATTGGAGCCAATATCAATGGCTGCCATCAGTTCATCTTCTGCGAGTGGTGGATTTTTTAGGTTGTCTTTGGGCATAAGTAAGGTCGTTACCGTGTCAGATCAAAAGATAATTAAAAGGGTTTAGGCTTTTAAAATAGAAAGTACGTTGGATTAAAGTAAGGACTACCATATATAAAAAAGATAATAATCACATAAATGATGGCAAGTTTTGCCATTAAAACATTTATGCCAAACGCTGGCAAGTAAGCGAAAACAACCGCTAAACAGCGGCTAAAAACAGGATAGATACTTTTTGAAGCAAAAAACATCTTCTACCCTTAGCCATTATTTGTTCAATATTGGCTTGCTACCACCACTATTGTCTATATTATAATAGAGAACAAGTACTTACCTATGAGCTTTATGGTATCAAGCTATTTCATTCTACTGACAAGACTCATTACGGATAGATGAGACATAACCTACAAGGAAGCCAAATCGATGAATAACACCCCTACGCAAACGTCACAAACTAAAGAAATTACTGCTGAAAAAGACAGCCAGAACAATCTGATAAAAATGGATAGCTCAGACAAACCGTCATTTTATGACTTTTATCTTGATGAGCATCAAAATATGGCTTGCCGTCGATTGCATTTTGCAGGCAGTAGCTTTGGGTTAATTGGACTGGCAAAATCTGTTAAGAATCGCTCAGCAAAACCCTTACTTAAAGGTATTGCCGCAGGATACGCTTGCGCTTGGGTCGGACATTTCTTCTTTGAAAAGAATAAACCCGCCTCTTTTAAATTTCCTTTAAAAAGCTTTGCTAGTGATTTTCGTATGTATGCGGATGTGCTGCGAGGTAATTTAAGTCTAAGAGACCGTAAGTTTGATAAAGTGCGATAAATACAACTTCCTTTATTATTCATAAAAAAACCAGCACAGTAATCTTGTCACTATGCTGGTTTTTTTAGACGCCTAAAACTACTGTGTTACGCTTTTGCCATTTCTGCAAATATTTCATCAGCGGCTTTAATAGTCGCTTCAATATCTTCGTTACTATGCTTGATAGACATAAAGCCTGCTTCATAAGCAGACGGTGCCAGATAAATACCACGATCAAGCATACCGTGGAAGAAAGTATTAAATAACTCCATATCACACTCAGTCACGTCATCAAAGTTTTGAGGTACAGTCGTCGCACTGTCTTTGACAAAGAACATTCCAAACATACCGCCCAATTTATTGGTGCGCATATTGATGCCATGCTTGTCAGCAGCCGCTTGGAAGCCATCAACCAAATGGTCTACTTTCGCTGATAGCTCATCATAGAAGCCTTCAGCAGTTAAATCCTCAAACATGGCGATACCAGCGCGCATCGCCAGCGGATTACCGGATAACGTACCCGCTTGATAGACACCACCAAGTGGTGCAATGCAAGACATGATGTCTTTCTTACCGCCGAACGCACCAACTGGCAGACCTGCACCGATGATTTTGCCAAAGCAAGTTAAATCAGGGTCGATACCGAAGTGCGCTTGCGCACCGCCAAGTCCAACGCGAAAGCCCGTCATGACTTCATCAAAGATTAATACCGCGCCATTGGCAGTACACTCTGCACGCAACGTATCATGGAATTCTTGGCTTGGAATCACCATGTTCATGTTGCCCGCGATAGGCTCTAAGATAACGCAGGCAATCTCTTCGCCCCACTTTTCGAAACAGTCTTTAATCGCTTGTGGATCGTTATAAGGAATCGTAATAGTATGCTTGGCAAAATCTGCTGGTACACCTTTTGAGGTAGGCTCACCAATATCCAGCATGCCTGAGCCTGCTTTTACTAATAGGCTGTCTGAATGACCATGGTAGCAGCCTTCAAACTTGACGATTTTGTCACGCTGAGTATAACCACGTGCCAAACGAATCGCACTCATCGTCGCTTCCGTGCCTGAGCTGGTCATACGAATCATCTCAACACTCGGAACGATTTCGCAAATTTTATCGGCAACGGTGGTCTCAAATGGCGTTGGCGTACCAAAGCTCAAACCATCATCAGCCGCTTTTTTGACCGCATCAATAACTTTTGGATGGGCATGACCCAAAATCATTGGACCCCAAGAGCCAACATAATCAATATAAGCATTGTCTTCGGTATCATAGATTTTGCTACCATTGGCACGGTGCATAAAGATTGGCGTACCACCGACACCAGCAAAAGCTCGGACAGGTGAATTTACACCGCCAGGGATATGCTTACGTGCTTGCGCGAATAGTTGTTCATTTTTAGTGCTCATAGTTATTCTCTACTTAATCGTTTTTTATTTAGTGATTTTATACTTAGGGATTATTTATTCAGTAATTTGTATTATTTTGTTCACAATAAATGTATAGCTTAAGCTTTTTTAACTACCGATGATTTAAGCTTCATCGGACCATAGCCATCAAGCTTACAATCAATATCATGACCATCGGTCGCATCTGGCAATAGACGAATACTTTTTGCTTTTGTTCCTACTTTGATGACGGTTGAAGAGCCTTTGACTTTCAAATCTTTAATCACGGTCACGGCATCGCCGTCTTGCAGCTCATTACCAACGGCATCGCGAATGACCGCGTCTTGATCTTCAGATTGTGCTACATCGGTTTCTGCCACTGTCCATTCATGAGCACACATCGGGCATACCAGCAGCGCGCCATCTTCATACGTATATTCAGCATCACATTTCGGACAATTTGGTAAGCTCATAATTCCCTCGGCAGCCATCATATATTAGGTTTATTCCAGAGCTCACATTGTACCGTAACTCGCACTCTTTAACCAATTTGTACGCTTGAAAACCGCTGACTGTGCCCAATTTAACGCTTGATAGCTATCTTAACGATGACTTTTTTTATGAGGATGTTTTTTGTGGTACTCTTCTTAGCCTCATCTGATTTTATAATTGTTTATCTTGGCATAAAAATCTGGGCTATCATTTTTTGATACTTATTCTTAACATTTAGTGCTTTATAAAAAACCTCTTTTCAGAAGGATAATAACAATGACTCAATCTATCAATACGGCGGCATTGCCACAGTTTTCCCAATTATCTATCCAAGGCGAGGATGCCGAAAAATTTTTGCAAGGACAATTAACTTGTGATGTCACTAAGCTCGGTCTTAGCTATCAAGCCGCAGCCATTGGGAATTTAAAAGGTCGTATAGAATTCGGTATTTGGATTAAAAAACAAGCGGAAAAGCATTTTGACATGGTCATCAGTGCAGATTGCGCTGAGGCTTTCCAAGGACATTTAAAAAAATTCGGTGCCTTTTCAAAGTGTGATACTAGTGCCCCGACACCTATTTATCCTTGTGTTATTGATGAAGTGCCGACTTTTAGCCATCAGGACGACCACAATACATCTAAGAATATTCAAGCTTGGATGCAGTCTAGTATCGCAACTGGTAACTATTGGATAGTAGCGGCAACGCAAGGCGAATTCCAACCACAAGAGTTGCGTCTGCATCAGCGCGGCGGCATGGATTACGATAAAGGCTGTTATTTGGGTCAAGAAGTCATCGCCCGTATTTACTTTAAATCAGCGCCGAAAGCGTTTTTGCACTATGTAAAAGGAACAAGTGTAAAAGGCTCAGGTACGACTCCTGTCGCTGGTGAAAAACTGGATAAAGTACAAGTCGTCAATGCGATTACTACTAGTGAAGGCTTTGAGGCATTGGTCGTGGCTCGTCCAGAACAGTTGGCTGAAAGTAGTCTGACCATATTGGACTTACCATTGGCGCTACAAGCGGATGTTGCTCGCCCTAAGTAATACCAGATAACAACGCTCTCATCTAATTTCATCAATCGCAGCAGAGTAATCTATGACCCATATTGCGGTACTCGGAGCAGGCGTGGTGGGCGTGACCACCGCATGGTATCTCCGCCAAGCAGGCTATGATGTGACCGTGATTGAGCGTGAGTCAGCGGCAGGTATGCAAACCTCATTTGCCAATGGCGGACAGATATCAGTCTCGCATGCGACCCCTTGGGCAAATCCTACTGCACCGATAAAAGCATTCAAATGGTTGTTTCGCGAGGATGCACCGTTGCTTTATCGATTGCGTGCGGATAAGACGCAAATTAAATGGGCGATGCAGTTTTTGCAAGAGTGCCGCGCAGATCGTGCTGATGCAAATTTAGTACAAATGGTACGTTTGGGATTGTACTCACGCGATGCTTTACAACAATTACGCACGGATATTGGGATTAATTACGAGCAGCAAACGCGCGGTATTATGCATTTTTATACCAATCAAGCGGAGTTTGATGCTGCAATAGCGCCTACAGAGCGTATGCAGGCGCTCGGCTGCGAGCGTTATGTGATTGACATCAATAATGCCGTTAGTCTCGAGCCAGCACTCTACCCCATTGCGCATAAGCTCAAAGGCGCGACATATACTAGCCGTGACGAATCAGGCAATGCCCATCTATTTACTCAGCGTTTAGCTAAGCACTGTATAAAGGCTGGCGTTAAGTTTTTATACGATACTGAGATCTTAACGATTAATATGGATGCTGACTCTGCGCGTCCGCACGTACATAGCATTACCATTCGACCTAATGGCGAAAATGCACAAACCTTTAGTGCAGATAGCCATGTACTGGCGCTTGGTAGCCATAGCGTCGCTTTAATGAAACCGCTTAGTATGCATCTGCCTATTTTCCCTGCCAAAGGCTACTCGGCCACTTATCAAATCAACCCACGAGCACCCCATTTAGCACCCTTTGTCAGTCTCATTGATGATGAGTTTAAGCTGGTCACATCGCGTCTCGGTGATAAATTGCGAGTGGCGGGGACAGCAGAGTTTAACGGCTACAACTTAGATTTGAATACCGTACGCTGTGAAGCCATTACTAGCCGCGTGCAGCAATTATTTCCAAAAGGAATCATTGCCAACTCTGTACAATATTGGACAGGGTTACGACCAATGACGCCCTCAAATGTCCCCTTAATAGGACGCGCGCATATGGGTAAAATCCGACATGGTAGTCGAAATATTGATGCCACTTTTGATAATTTATGGCTCAATACTGGTCATGGCACGCTTGGCTGGACGCATGCATGTGGTTCGGCTAAAGCGATTAGCTTACTAATACAAGGCGAGATATCTGAGGTTGATTTTGATTTTATTGGTATCTAGATTTAGTCTAAGACAAATTAATAAGGTAAATAAAAAGCGCTTATCATTATAAATAAGCGCTTTCGAGTCCAATCTTAACTATAGGATTGATTGTATTTATGCAGCGCTACCCGACTCGGCTTTTGAATGTGACGAAGAGTTCGAACTGTTTGACTCAGCAGCTTCTGAGAATATAGTTCCTGCATGTATAGCTTCCAATTGCACAGGGACGCCATTTACAGCGGCATTACCGCTTAACTCATCAATCAACGTATCATCTGTCAGATCATTCACACTGACACCTGCATGCGCTTGGGCGATTTTTTGCTTAACGCCTTTACGGCCGTGACCAAAGCCATGCGGAATACTCACTACCCCCGCCATCAACTCATCAGTGATTTCTGCTGCAACAATCACGCTACCGACGCGCGAGGTGACTTTCACGTCTTGACCATCCTCAATACCATATTGCGCAGCAGTATCTGGATGCAGCATGAGCGTACAGCGCGGCTTACCTTTGACCAAGCGATAGCTGTTATGCAGCCACGAATTATTACTGCGGACATGACGACGACCTATCAATAAAATCTCGCTGTCATCATAATTTTGCATCATCGCTTGCACGCGGGCAAGATCTGCTTGGTAAAAATCGACATTCAGATGAATCTGCTTATCTTTGTGTCGTAAAGCTTGCGGCAACATGGTTTTAAGCGGTCCTAAATCAAGTCCATGAGCATTTTTCTTGAGCTTGTTCAGTGTCATGCCAGCATAAGGTCCACGCCGCAATCCTTGATCGAGTATGAATTTCGGTCCTAATCTCTTTATTAACAACCGTTCGACTTTGGTTGCTAAAGACGCTTTTTTATCCAAGCGCTTTGCCAGCTCTAGATAGATTTGCCAATCATGCTTGGCGTCCTTATCTTTACGAAACAACGCTTTTGAATATTTAGCGACGTTATGTACGGCAAAATTATTAAAGGTAACGTCGTAATGGTCGCGCTCTAGCGGTGAGACTGGTGGCAAAATAATATTAGCATGGCGACTGGTTTCATTAACAAAATAATCAATGGCGACCATAAAATCTAACTGTTCAAAGGCTTGATCTAATTTTTCGCCATTGGGTGTACTCAAGACAGGATTACCCGCTACCGTCATAAAGCCTTTTAATTGCCCTTCACCTTCGATCAACATCTCATCACTCATGGCAACCACGGGATATTCACCATTAAAGTCAGGTAGCTTGCTGACTCGACTATGACGCTTACCCAAATACCCCGGACCAGAATTATTCACCACATCGACTGCAGCATTCGGGAACATCAAACCACCCACTTCGTCCAAGCGCCCCGTCACGATATTAATAACCATAGACAAATACTGGCTTAATAAACCGAATTCCTGCACTGATATACCCATCCGACCATAGCAAACCGAGCTTTTTGCTTCACAAAATTCTGTGACCAGTCGCTTGATGTCAACCGCAGCTATGCCCGTAATAGCGGCAACTGACTCTGCACTATAGTCTTTGGCAAAATCTGCCAGTCGCTCTATTTCTGGCGCGAGTGCTGCTGCTCTATTATTGATACTTGCTTTATCAGCATAGCCTTGCAAATAAATCTCATTGAGCATCGCTAATAATAGCAACACGTCAGTCGCTGGACGAATAAAGTGATGCTCGCTTGCGATATCAGCGGTTTCGGTACGTCTTGGATCGATGACGACGACTTTGCCACCACGTGCTTTAATGTCTTTTAGTTTTTGGCGCATATTTGGTGCCGTCATAATACTGCCGTTAGACGCTAGCGGATTGCCACCGATGATGAGCATATAATTAGTACGGTTGACATCAGGTACTGGAATACGCAGCATATGCCCAAATAAATGCATGCTAACGATATGGTGCGGTAATTGATCGACTGAAGTGGCAGAGAAGCGACTGCGCGTTTTGAGGCTGTTTAGCAGATACTTGATTGTCAGCATACCGCCCAGATTGTGTACGTTGGGATTGCCCAAATAAACACCAAAAGCATTTTTGCCATATTGTTTTTGCACTGCGCCAATACCAGCTGCGACTTTATCTAACGCTTCAGTCCAGCTAATTTCTTTCCAACCTTTAGCCGTTCTTTCAACAGGATAACGCAGGCGGTCAGTATCCTCATGCAAATCTTGCAAGGCAGTCGCTTTTGGGCAAATATACCCTTTAGAAAATGGATCGCTCTTATCCCCTTTAATCGATAAAACCTTTTTGCCATCGTGCTTTATCTCGATACCACACATTGCCTCACACAGAGTACAGGTTCTAAAATGCGTCTGCTCTTTGGATTTGGTTTGTTCAGTCGCCACGGTCACGCTCCCTGTTTTATATTGTCGTTCTCAATAAATAGATACTGAATTCCTTTTAAGACTTTGATTCCTGACAGTCTATTCTCTACTATATCTCGCTGATGCTGTAACTCATAGTCAAATGTGTGCACTGTAGTTATGCACCTTAGTTACGTACCTCACTGACAAAACATCCTAATGATTACATAACTAGACTGCTCATAACACAGTCACGATTTTTTTTATAATTGAGCAACAGTATCAACATTGTCCATACAGACAAAGCATTTTGAAATTCATATATTAGTAGCACAAGTTAGCCATTGGCTATTTGTAATATAGTTAAGTGATTTAAAATACGCTATATAAGAAATAAGCTATTTAACAGCAATACTGTACTAGCAATAAGAATCATAAATAATAATTTGAATACTACAGCGTGATGCAACCTGTTGATTTAACTTTTAAATAACAGCTACTGCAAAAGACGCAATAACTAAAACAAGGAAAATAGCAATGAATGAACATACTCTAAAAGGCGAGTGGAACCAAGTAAAAGGCTCAGCAAAGCAGAAATGGGCTGACCTTACTGATGACGATTTATTACATGTTGAAGGTAGCCGTGATAAGCTCGTTGGTAAAGTACAAGAGCGTTATGGTCATAGTAAAGACGATGCTGAGCGTGAAGTAGATGCATGGCGTACTGAAAATAAATACTAGTAAATAGTGCTGCTTGTAACAAGAGTTAAGATAAAATTTTTGTAGGCAGATTATTTAAACGAAAACCGCATTAGAAACTAATGCGGTTTTTTTATGCTCAGCGTATCAGCAGATACTTATCAGGGACAAAGCTCAAACCTCAGACACGATAAAACCGCATAGCAATTAATTGTTATGCGGTTTTATTGTTAACTATCCTTGTTACCCATCACGGCTCTAATCGCTGCATCCTTGCAAGATATTGAGCATATTGTGACAGTTGGGCATCCTGCCCTTTTTACTACTAGTGGCATTATCTGCCTGCAACACGGGTTATGTGTCCTTAATCCAATTGCTATTATCATCCTGATGCTAGCCGTTGAAATATTATCCTTAATACGGTCAACTCAATCCTTGAGTCACATTCCCTTATGCCGTGTGTGTATAGTGTCAAATTATTGAGCTACTGTTAAGTCGCGTAAACGTCATTGCGTGTAAGCATATGCTTACGTGAGCTCAAATTCAGAATATCAACAAACTTAACCATATGATATTAATAGCTTTTAACATAAATAACTATGTTTGAGTTAGAAAAAATTAATACAAACTACCTAAGTGTTAGCGATACTTGCTGTTCTAAGCAACACCTTAGTCACTCAAAGTATCGAATGCTTACGCAATTATTTGCAAAATTTACAACTTCTTAACACCAACGACACGTATTAATGAGCTTTAAGTCTTACTATGTGTATGTAAGAAAATATTTCAAGAATAACGATAATTAAGAACAAACATCCATAGTTTATAAGCATATTTTGCGTATTATTCATGATTGTTAGCGTTATTCTGCATTATATATTGACAAAATTTTGCAACTGTATATAAGCACTTTTTAAGTCAACTTATATCTTAGGAGATTCCATCATGAAAACGTTAAAACCTTTCTCGTTTAAAACTGTCCTTTCTGCCTCACTTGCATTTTCACTCGTCGGCGTTACTGCTGGCTGCGCTGTCGCCGGTTCAGGTTATGACAATTATCCGATATACAATGACAACAGCGGTTATAACCACGCTGAAAACAACCGTGCCATTCAGCAGCTGCGTCAGGATTTACGCCGTAAAGGTTATAACGTGATGGACGTCAGAACAGAGAGCTACCGCGGTAACCGTGTGCTGACGGTTCTTGCTAAGAAAAATAATCAAGCGTATGAACTAAAATACAGCTCACCAGATCTTAGGCTGATCAGCTCGACCAAAAAACCTTGGTCTAATGTCTGGGATGATAAAAACGACTATAAAGATAATGGCAAATATAAAGATAAACATTATAAAAATGAAGATAGCATCAAAAACGAATCACGTTATCCAGCGATTAAACGCCGTGCTATCAATAAAGTTGAGGGTATGGGTTATCGAGTCAAAGATATCGAGTTTGAACAAAAGAACAATCGTGGCGTGTTTGAGATTGAAGCCAAACGCGGCTCACAAGAGTATGAGATTACACTTGGCTATCCAAACTTGAATGTAATCAAGATTAAAAAAGATTAATGTTAAAGCCATAGCATCCAAATAACATTTATTCGTTCTATTATTTATCAAATTTTGGCATCATTTAGTATTTGATGTCCGCGGTCAAATAAGCCAGCCCTTGGTTTATTTGACCATTTTTTATCGCTTTTTTTTGTTTATCGTATACTATCTATTTATCGTCGTTTCATACGCAATTTTCATATCATTACTGAGATCATCTTATGAACATTAACTCTTTACTAAAAACCACAGCAGCGGGCAGTATGGCAGCAGTGCTATTAACGATAACCACAGGTTGTGTTACGACACCTGGATATAACCCTTATGGCGACCTTTATGAAGATATTTATAAAGACAGTAGCGTCTATAAGAAACATAAAGAAACCATCAATAACGTTGATAAAGATATTTACCGTCCTGCTATCGAGCAAAGAGCAGCAAATAAAGTCCGTAGCATGGGTTACCGTGTTGAAGACGTTAAATACAAAAAAGGCGACAACAAAATAAAAGTAAAAGCATACCGCGGTGGTGAAGATTATAAAATCGAGCTTGGCTATCCCGGCTATAATGTCTTAAAAATAAAAGAAGACTAATAGTCTGTTTTAAGAAGCATTGAAAACTGCGATCAAAAATCTAAGACTTCAATCACATCATAAGCAGGTGTTTCATAAGGATGCGCCTGCTTTAATGCGATAATGACATCACCAATATTAACCTTCGCAACCACCATCTCTACCCGCCATTCATTGACTTTCTCTAAACTGTCCTGTGTACCAATATGTGGCGTGCTACCTACGAGTGGCATGAATTGCCCTATCCCCTGCACTTGCCAACAACATTGCTCATAATCGCCAATTTTGCCAGCACCTGCTGCAAATAGCGCTGACTTTACCTGCTCTAATACTGAGTCTGGTACAAAAAAGGTGAGTTTATACATGTTCTAGCCCCATTAAATAGCAACCTTATTAAATTAATTGCCTCATCAAATACTTGAAAATTAAGTTAAAACTATAAAAAATTTTCTACTTTTTTGACAAAGAAGGGTGATCAGTCCATATATAACGCAGCAACCACTCTTTTGCGTCGCCAGCATAATCAATGCCAATACGGGGGCGTAATGATACTAGTGGCTGACAACCATCATCCTCCACCCAAACTTTTGACGCAGGCGTGATTGGCTTACCGTATAACGTTCTATCTATCTGTAAGCCCTTGGTCAGCTTGCCAGGACCTGCCAGCTGTTTGATATGATTAAGTTGTCTATTAACGTCTAATAATTGCTCATTCATTAAGCGAGCGCTACCCTCTATTAAAAATCCAGCACGTATTAAAACAGCTTCTGGCGACTCTGTTGGTCCACTGACCAAATTGAGCATATGATGAATACCATAAGTCAGGTATACATAAAAAACACCGCCTATATGGTACATAATCTCTGTACGCGGCGTACGTGTGCCTGCATGCGCATGACACGCAGCATCCCCCTCGCCAATATAGGCTTCTGTCTCTGAGATACGCATACGCAAGATTTTTTGTTGACCATCGCTGTCTGTCAGCTCTCGACACAACACCTTGCCAATTAAGTCGGCAGCCACCACGCAAGTGGGACGGGCAAACCAAGATGGCTTCACAACACTCGATACAACTTGAGACGCTAACATCAGTCATAACCTTTTTATAAGGGTTTGTATTTACACTCTATTATCACAGCAGCATAAATTTAACATAAAAAGCCATCAAAGGCTGTCTGATAGCGACCACCATTACTTATTGCAACTGATGTTATACAGACAGTTAACTCAATATAATAGTAATCTTGATCCCAGATATACCACACTAAAAAACATAATTAAATTAAAAGGATATAACAATGAGTAACTCTAATAGTCAAGGCAATAAGCAGCAAAATGGTAGTGATAAAGCAGAAGACAAAAAAAATGATGTAAAATACAACAACACTGCCAATGACACTAAAGATCAGAATACTGATAAAGGTTCTGATAGTAAGAATTCAAATAATAGCTCAGACAACAAAGACAACAAAGACAACAAAGACAACAAAGACAACAAAGCATCAGATAAAGACGATAGTAAAGATAGTAAGTCTTCAGATAAAAATGCTAAAAGTAAGGGCGATAAAGACTCTTCTTTAGCTGATACCGCTACTACAAAGGCAAAAGAAGTGGTCGGTACATTAGCAGATAAAGCGGCAGATGCCATGGAGTTTGCTGCTAAGAAAATCAAAGACGCTCGCAAAGACAGCTAATAAATTTAAGTGCAAAAAAAACTGAGCCATGGCTCAGTTTTTTTATGTCTTGACGGTTTTAATTTTTCTACATTTAGCTCAGTGGTACACCGATACGGCTTGCCACTTCTTCATAAGCTTCGATGACATCACCTAATGACTGACGGAAGCGGTCTTTATCGAGCTTCTTCTTGGTGGCTTTATCCCAAATGCGGCAGCCATCTGGTGAGAACTCATCACCTAAGACGATACGGTCATGAAATACACCAAACTCTAGTTTGAAATCTACTAGTATCAAATCACCAGCATCAAACAGCGCTGTCAAAACTTCATTTACTTGATGACTCAGCTCTTTCATTTTAACAAGCTGTGCGTCATTTGCCCAGCCAAGAGAAATTGAGATTGACTCATTAACCATCGGATCGCCAAGCGCATCATCTTTATAGAATAGCTCGTAAGTCGGTGGCGTCAAAGCCTGACCTTCTTCCAACCCTAAACGACGTACCAAACTGCCCGCAGCAAAGTTACGCACAACGCATTCAACCGGAATCATATCCAAACGCTTGACCAACACTTCATCATCAGACAATTGCTTTTCAAAATGCGTCTCGATACCAGCGTCAGCAAGCTTTTGCATAATAAACGCGTTAAAGCGATTATTAACCACGCCTTTGCGTGCAAGTTGTTCAATACGCTTACCATCAAGCGCTGAGGTGTCATCACGGAAATGTAAAATCAGCAGGTCGTTGTCTTCTGTTTCATAAACAGATTTGGCTTTGCCTTTATAGAGCAGTTCTTGCTTTTGCATTAGGAGGTTTCCTGTTCGTTCAAGCTTATGTGGTAAAAACGCGCAGCGACCGCTGATAACTTATAAAACCAATGAGATACATTAGTATTGATAAAAGCATCAGCGGCATAGATAAGGTTAAAAAAGACTTTATTCAGTACGACTCGCAACAGCGCGTTGCGGTTTTGGTAGCTGGTACTGTTTACCAGACTCGTTCTGTAATGTGAGCGTATTGGCGCCTGCATTAGGGGTTGGGTAAAGCGGTACAAAAGGTGCAGTCTCTTGAGCAGCTGGCAGCTGTAACGGCGCCAACTTTTTACTTTGCTGATACTCTAGGCTACCATTGTCACGCTTACCAATAAATTCTTTTGTCGCTTGGCAGCCGCTTAATACTAACGTACTACCCAACACGACCGTCATTACAGCAGGGAACATTTTTGCAGTCATTGATGATACTTTCATCATATTATCTCTCTGAGTTAGCATTTACACGCATCATTTTATAATAAGTTTGCACGAACCAAAGCACTATCAATCGTCGCGTGATGTTGCTCGGCTAGCCATACCAGCGGCAGGCGAATACCTTGATCTATCATACCCATTTTGTGCAAAGCGTACTTGGCTGGAATAGGGCTTGATTCGATAAACAAGTCACGATGTAAATGTTTAACGATATCATGTACTTGACTTGCGGTATCGAAATCACCGCGCAAGGCTGCTGTAAAGGTTTCACTCATGGCCTTTGGTGCGACGTTGGCAGTCACAGAGATATTCCCTTTACCACCAAATTTCATCAGCTCAAGGGCACTACCATCATCACCAGACAAGACAACAAGACGATCGCCCACTGCTTTTATTAATTGCTCACCACGAGCAACAGAACCTGTCGCGTCTTTGATAGCAACGATATTATCGATATCCGCTAAACGCTCGACTGTTTCTTGCGCGATATCAACGACGGTGCGTCCAGGGACGTTATACAGCATTTGCGGGATATTAACAGCTTCAGCAATGGCTTTGTAATGTTGATATAAGCCTTCTTGTGGCGGCTTATTATAATAAGGGGCGACCAATAATGCACAATCTGCACCGGCATCTGCGGCATCTTGGGTCAGCTTAATGGCTTCCACCGTATTGTTCGCACCAGTACCTGCAATCACCGGCACACGACCTTTAACATGCTGTACAAAATAGCGAATGACATCGCTATGCTCTTGCATTGACAAGGTTGCAGATTCGCCAGTCGTACCAACAGCGACAAGGCAATGTGTGCCTTGTTCAATCTGCCAATCTATGAGGTCTGCCAGACGTTTATAATCGACCGTGCCGTCACGAAGCATGGGCGTTATCAAAGCTACCATTGAGCCTTGTAGTCGGGTTTTAATATCGTCGTATGCTGTGCTCATAACTGTGCCTTACTCTCGTATCCTAGCTTTGATTAAAGCTATCACATGATAGGTCGTTTGCAAGTACCAATGCATATTTTGAAGTATTCATTGTCAAATAGCTGCATGGATACTATAAATAATATGCATGCTCATAAACATCATTGGTAAGATCTTGCTCGAGGTTAATACTGAATGTTCGTATGTCTTATACCGTCCTTGACGCCATTTTATCTGACATTAATAGGATGATTATCTCGCTATAAAAACGCCTGCTAGTGTAGCATATTTTGGATTGACCGCTATCAATCAATTAATGCCAAAGCAAGCCATTCTGAAAATAATTGCCCAGCTGCTTCAATCTCATTTGCCATTAATATACAGTAAAATGGATAACCTCTAGCTTTTAAACCAAACCGTCAGTTTAGCGTAATTGCCAACGGTCGATAAAACCTTTTTAAGCCTTTTAACCAATCGTCAACACATCGTTGGCTAGCCGATACAAGCAAACAAACGCTTATGTCCTTTTGTGCCACAAGTAATAGCAATATCTTTAACTACTCTATCCGTAATCCAATAATACCAGGGATACCTTGACGCATAACTTCGATCGTCACCACTCCCTTTTTAGGCAATACCGACACCGCACTCGAAACATCATTAACGGTTTTAATCGGTTTTTGATGTAGGTTGGTAATGATATCGCCTGCTAATATACCTGAGCGTGCTGCCAATCCAGTTGGTTCAATCGCTGTGACCAAGACACCAGTTTTATTATCAGACGCCAGCTCTGCTTGTTCCTCTGGGGTCAAATTACGTAAGGCTAAGCCCAGACTTATCTCGTTATTTTGCTGACCACGGCTTTGTGATTGCATGTCATTTGAGGCATCACTCAGCTTGCCAGTGACAAGCGATTGCTTACCATTACGCTGGATTTGCATACGAAAGCCATCATTGGGACGCGCGCGATTGATCAGGTTCAATAAATCAGAGGCTTCCATAATTTGGACATCATTGTAGCGTAAAATAATATCCCCTGATTTTAGTCCTGCTTTTTGGGCAGGTGAATCAGGCGACACGCGTGTCAGTAACGCCCCTTGCGGACGCGCTAGGTTATAGGCTTCGGCGAGATTGCGATCGATATCTTGCGGATAAATACCTAAATAAGCACGCTCAACCTTCCCATTGGTTTTGAGCTGCTCATAAACATCCATTGCCGCATCAATCGGGATGGAGAACGACAATCCCATATAACCACCGGTGCCACTAAAAATACGTGAGTTAATGCCAATCACTTCACCGCGCTGGTTAAATAAAGGTCCGCCTGAGTTACCAGGATTCAATGCCACATCGGTTTGAATAAATGGCACACTGGTTTCACGCGAAAAGTTACGTGATTTGGCGCTGACAATACCTGCTGATGCTGAATAATCGAAACCAAATGGCGAGCCAATGGCCAGTACTGGTTCACCGACTTTTAGGCTATTAGAATCGCCAATCGGTAGCGCTGGGAATTTTTTGCCTGTGACCTTTAATACTGCCACATCCGAGCGCTCATCGCTGCCAACTAAGGTCGCATCCAGTTCAGTTCTGTCATTGAGAGTCACTGTAATTTTGTCTGCGCCCGCCACTACATGGTGATTGGTTAGCATATAACCATCATCGGTCACAAAAAATCCCGTGCCATATGCATGCTCAATCGCTGGCGTCGCAGCTTGATCAGGGATACGTAGGCGATCACCAAAGAATTTCCGTAACAGCTCAGCCGTTTGGGCTTTTGCAAGCTCAGCCTCACTCACAGTTTTGGTCACATTGACGCGTGCCACCGCTGGCGTGACTTGCTGTACCAATCCTGAAAAATCCGCTGTGGTGACAGCAGCTTGCGCACTTGGCATAGTGTTGAGATTAATACCAACAACCATGGTAGTAGCGACAGCGATTGCCAAGGTGCTGCGTTGAAGCAAGCGCTGCATGGTAGCTATGGTGATTTTCGATTTAGATATGTCGATTGGCATCTTATCCCTCATCCAAGTGATTTTTATAATTTTTGTGAGTGGCTATGCTATTAACTTATAGCACGGCTTGGCATTTTAATTCATGATTAATAAATAGTACTTTTATCTTAGTTTATAGAGTATTTTTGCTGACTGCAGCTTAGTTTGTCATCTATTGAGCATCTATCTCAATACGGTAAGTTAACTTGAATATGCTAATTACACTATACGCTAAACCATACACTGCAAACTCAGAATCATCTGAATACGATTATGACTTGCGACGTCACTTAAGGACTTCATCGAGCTATTAGAACCACTGATCAACCATAGCTAGTGAACAACATCGTTGCAGCATTCAGTCGCTAGTTCATAACCAAAATGACTTATGCTGTCTGTCTTTTTAAGAGTCTTGTAACGCTTTGGGTGACAGTGAGCACTCAGTTATATAAAATAAAATCATGTTATGATAACCAGTAAAACACATTGAAAACAAACAAAAGTTAGCGCTGAAACTTATTAATGCTTCATTGTTTAAATTGGCTATTATTTTACCGTATCTTCTCTCTTTTGCACTTCTGGCTATTAGATCTTATATTCTAAAGCTCCGCGACTTTATCTAGAAGCGTATTCATCTTTGCTATTATTCTGTGTTTGCTACTATATAGTATACATGACTCTTGCTGTGACTCTTGCGGTAACCGTCGATAGCGACTTTTAATAGTGATGTGAATGAATCATGAACTAAAAAACCGTCTATGCTAAATGCTATAGCCTCGAATCGCTCTACAGCATGACTATATTATTATAAAAGGATTAATTTATGGATACCGCCCTATTGTTATCCGGCGTGGTTGGGATCGGCATTGCCGCCCAATGGTTGGCTTGGTATTTAAAGCAACCGTCCATTTTGTTTTTATTACTGATTGGTATTATAGTTGGTCCAGTATTAGGGGTTTTCGATCCTGACTTAGTACTCGGCGAACTGATGTTTCCCTTTATCTCACTAGGCGTAGCGATTATCTTATTTGAAGGATCGCTGACCTTGGAGTTTGAGGAGATTAAACAACACGGCTCTGTAGTACAGATGCTGGTTTCCGTCGGTGTGCTAATCACTATCGCTATCGTGTCGCTGTCGACGTATTTGCTCTTCGATATCGACCCTATTATTGCCTTGTTGTTTGGGGCACTGGTCTGCGTGACTGGTCCAACGGTCATTATGCCGTTACTGCGCAGTGTACGACCCAATAAAACCATCTCCAATATCTTAAAATGGGAAGGTATCATTATCGACCCTATCGGCGCGATTGCGGTGGTATTGGTCTATGAATATATTATCTCAGGTGGTGAAGCCAGTAGTATTTTGCTGTTTGCTAAGATTGTGGTATTGGCAGTAGCAATGGGGCTAGCTGGCGCGTGGGCATTAGCATTTTTGATGCGTCGCCATATGATTCCTGAATTTTTACGCAATGTTTTTACCCTTGCTTTTGTACTGGTGTTGTTTTCAATCTCCAACCATCTGGAACATGAATCCGGTTTATTGACGGTGACTGTACTTGGGGTTGCGCTGGCTAATTGGCCAAAATTCCCACGTGATACGATTTTAGAGTTCAATGAATCGCTCACCATCTTATTGGTGTCGGTCTTATTTATTATTCTTGCAGCGCGTGTTGAGCTGGAAAGCTTATTGAGTGTCGGCTTTGCAGGTCTCGTGCTACTAGCGATTGTAATGTTTGTCGCCCGCCCCCTATCGGTTTGGGTGTCGTCTATCGGCTCTAACCTAAAGACCAAAGAAAAACTGATGATCAGCTGGATTGGTCCGCGCGGTATCGTTGCTGCTGCCATCTCATCACTCTTTGCCATTCGTTTACAAGAGTATGATATTCAAGGGGTTGAGCTACTAGTGCCTTTGGTGTTTTTGGTCATTATTGGTACGGTGATGATTCAGGGCTTGGGCGCAAAAATGGTAGGGAACTTTTTGGGTGTCCGTGAGCCTGAAACCAACGGTATCTTGGTCGTTGGCTCAAACCCTGTCGCTTTGTTGGTTGCTACTTCGTTAAAGGATCAGGGCTTTGATGTCATCGTTGCTCATAATAACTATACCAACATCGCTAGCGCGCGCATGAGTGGCTTGCGTACTTACTTTGGCAATCCTGTCTCTGACCACGCTGACCATCATTTGGATCTCATCGGTATCGGACGTTTATTTGCCATGAGTATGGATAAAGAGCTGAATACTTTATCCGAGATTCACTATCGTCATGAGTTCGGTGAGCGCAAACTGTACCGCTTAAAGTTTAGCGATGAAAAAGTCAAAAGTGAGCGCGATGACAAGCAAGGAAACTTCCATTCGCAGTGGCTATTTGGCAAAGATGTGACCTATACCAAGCTTGCCAGTATGCTGTCCAAGAAAGCCCGTATTAAAATCACCAATATCACCGACAGCTATAGCTTTGAGCAATATAAAGCCGATAATAAGCAATTTGTGCCGCTTTATACGGTCGATAAAGAAGGCAAGCTACATGTAATTACTGACAAATTCGATGGTACGGTGCCGCGTGATCGCAAGCTTGTTTCATTGGTCGTCGATGATGACGTACAGCCAAAACCGGTCGATGTGACGCCGCAACAAGAGCAAGCGCGCGCTGCAGCTGACGCAAGCTTTGAGTCCGACTCTAAAGCGCCTGAAAAACGCCAAGAAATAGAGCTGGCGGACGATGATAGTGATGTAGAGGAAGCATCTTTGATAGATAACGACAAAGACGCTGAACAAAATCTACCTAATGATGTGTCAGCTGATGCTAGCTTAGCGTCTAATCCATCTTCAACCATGCCAACAGCATTAAATGATGAAGCAGCTAACGAAAAAATAGCAACATCTGAATCTGCCAGTACTAGTCAGGTCAATCCCGAAGTATTGCCTGCGAATCCTAATACGCCAGTAATACCTAAAACAGCCAGCAGTAATAAAAACAGTGGTAACGGTAATGGCAGTGCGCCTAAAAATAAAAACGGCTCTCTAGACCCTAACCGTTTACCGGACTCAGGCCAAGATAAAGCGGCCAAGAGTAATACTGCTGAAGTTATATTAAATAAAGATATAGGTAAAAATGATTGAGATACTGGTCATATAGCTAAAACCTAAATAAACAACGCTTAAATAGTGTTTATTAAATGCCTATCAATGAACAAAGCCCCAACTAGTTAGTTGGGGCTTTTTATTGGAGCAAGCTTATTTCTTTATGAAAATGTCTATTAAATATCCAACTTCTCTTCGATCGTCTGCCATATTCGTGCGCTGACCTCATTAGCGCTGCCTGAGGCATCAATACGCTGGATACGTTCAGGCTGCTCGCTAGCAAGGACGCTAAAACCTTGATGTACTCTGGTAAAAAATTCCGTCGCTTGCTGTTCAAAGCGGTCAGCGGCACTGCGTTTATTAGCACGTGCCATGCCTTCTAATACTGGTAGATCTAGCCACAGTGTAAGCTCGGGTAACTGCATCACAAACTGCTCGATAAGCATGTCAATTTTGGCACGGACAATCGCATCGCCATCTGCACGTCCAAAGCCTTGATAAGCAACCGTCGAGTCGGTAAAGCGGTCACATATTACCCATGTACCACGTTGCAGCGCTGGCAAAATGACTTGCTGCATATGATCACAGCGCGCAGCAAACATGAGTAGCAACTCTGTATCATCATTGATAGCGGTATTCGGGTCTAACAATATCTCGCGCAAGCGTTCAGCAAACGGACTACCACCCGGCTCGCGGGTGCGCAGATAATCAATGCCATGCGCTTGCAGACGCGCACATAGTTGCTCAATCGCCGTGGTTTTACCAACGCCTTCAGTGCCCTCAAAACTAATAAAACGCCCTTGAGTGGGCGTAGTGGTGGTTTGAGAAAACGACGCTTGTATGGATGCTGACATGATATGACCTTATGTCATTGTTGAGCGTTATCATTACTTTTATTTTTATAACGATAATGCTCAATAAATGATGGTTTTTTAAAGCAATATAAATAGCAACATGAAATAGTGTTACTGCTGCGGCGTTTGAGCTTTCTTCTCACGCATGACACCGAGATACTCTTTAACTGCTTGATTGTGCTCAGCTAGGCTATTGGTAAATTTATGCCCGCCATTGCCTGTCGCCACAAAATATAGCGCTGCGCTATCAGCAGGATGTAAGGTTGCTTCGATAGAAGCCGCTGACGGCAGTGCAATGGGTGTCGGCGGCAAACCATCGATTTGATAAGTGTTATAGCCTGTTTTTTCATCGATGTCTTTACGGCGAATATTGCCTTCATAGCGGCTGCCCATACCATAGATAATGGTAGGATCCGTCTGCATACGCATATTTTTGTTCAAGCGATTATTAAAGACGGCTGAGACCAAAGGACGCTCTGCTGCCACACTGGTTTCTTTTTCGATAATAGATGCCATTACCAGTGCCTCATAAGGAGTCTGATAAGGGAGATTTGGCGCACGGTTTTCCCATGCCTTGGTCAGCGCTTGCTGTTGGCGTTTGTACAAGTCGGTCAATACCTTCTTGTCGGTAGTGCCTTCCCCATAATAATAAGTATCAGGGGCAAACCAGCCCTCAAGATTGTGATTGACAATAGGATCATTACTATTGGCAACTGCATCCGGCAATATGCCAACCAAATCTAACGCTTCTGCGATGCTAGCATTCGTACTGTCAGCGGTCAGCACTTCTTTTTTGATGCCTTTGTTATCACGTAGCGCCTGATACAAATCTTTTGAGGTTTTGCCCTCGATAATTTGTACTTTAACCATCGCCGCTTTTACCCCTTGCCCAAGCACGTGTAGCGCTTCAGCAATAGTAGGGTTTTCCGGTAATTGGTAAATACCTGCGTGCAATGGACCATCGACTTGCGTTTTCATATAAAGCTTGGCAATCGTGGCAGAAAATAGCGGAATTTCCTGTTGCCACTGCGGTAGCAACCCGTAATAGGTCTGACCCTTTTCAATCGTCACCATTTGCTGCGGCTGTTCAATCCGACCAAATAAGGTCTGATAAACCATGACTAAGAAAAATGCAGCAATTAACCCGAGTACCAACAACACTTGATAACCGCGCTGCATAAAGAATGAAGGGTTATCGGCTTTATAATGACGTGGTTTATTATTACCACTTATGAGCGAGACATCTGTAGGCGGAACTTCCTCTACACCTGTCTCATCGACTGGCTTTGAATTCAAAGGTACCCCGTCGATACGCTCGTCAGCAGTACCTTTTTGGTCATTCGATAGCGTATCATCAGGACGTTCAGGAGGCGTTTCAGGGGTTGGCGTGCTCATGGTCACTCGCGAGGCAGAAGTTTGCTAGAATTTAGCACTGAACCGCTTATTTTTCAATGGGATTTGCTTAGCTTATCCATTAACTTAGCGTTTAAGCTCATTTATATGGCTTAATACTCATATCGCTTATTTATCACTTCAAATCTTTCCTTTAATAAGAAAACGGGCTATGAACCTAAATTTTAATCAAAGTCTTGCCAAAAAATATAAATCTGAACCTCAAAAAATTCGTGTGCTTAGCGAAGATTGGGTAGCTAAGCAAAGTTATTGTCCTAATTGTAATACCGAACCATTGGCTGCATTTACGAACGGCAAACCTGTCGCTGACTTTTATTGTGCAAACTGTGATGAGCAATACGAATTAAAAAGTAAGAAGGCTAAATTAAGTAACATTATTAATGATGGCGCTTATGCCACCATGATTGAACGTATCAATAGCAAGGATAATCCCAGCTTTTTCTTTTTGACCTACTCTCAAGAATATAGGGTTAATAACTTCTTAATCATTCCCAAACAATTCTTCAAGCCCGACATGATTATAAAACGCAAACCGTTATCCGTTACTGCCAAACGTGCGGGCTGGGTTGGCTGTAATATTGACTTGCGCAAAGTGCCCGAATCAGGAAAAGTATTTTTAGTCAAAGACCAGCAGGTCATACCACGAGATAATGTCACTGAGCAATTTCAAAAAACCTTATTTTTACGTACACAATCTATCGCCTCACGCGGCTGGACACTAGATATACTGCAATGTATTGATAAGCTAGAGGCTAATTTCTCTCAATCAGGTTTATGCGTTTGCCGACTTATTAAAACTCAAATATCCTGAAAACAACCACATTAAAGATAAAATCCGTCAGCAATTACAAATATTACGCGATAGAGGCATTATTAAGTTTTTGGGTCGTGGTCATTATCAAAAATTATATTAAACGCTTTTCGTTATAACGCTCAGCTCTAGGCTGCCCTTTTTAAATATGATTAAATCGCTTAAAACTCACTATTTCACCCGACAGTAACGTCAGACTGGTCATTGGCATAATACCGCGTAACGCATTGCAAAAGAACAGCTGCTGAAGCTGTGGCAAATCCTTATCTTGTAATGACCGCACAACAACTGGATATTTCGTCGTAGATAACTCATCAATAATTACTTGCCGCATCACCCCAGCGACGCCCGATTGTGCCATTGATGACGTATACCATTGACCTTGGGTTAAATAATTTGCGTTGCCTTTAGCAGCCTTGTTTTTATCAGCACTATCTTTATCATCATTAGCCGTATTTATCATCTCTGAAGATGGCGACTCTACCAGTCGGCAATCAGATAATTGATAAAACATATTGCTCATCGTGCCCTCAACCCAGCACCCAGTCATATCACGTAACAAGCCCTCACCAATATCTTGCGAGCCATTAGAGTTTAATGAACGAGCTTTGATATCCTGCAACTCTGCACTCGCCAACACATTATCAAGACGATTTAGACTTTTGAGTCCAGCAAGAGACGACGGCAGACAAGCGATTTGCGAAGATAAACAAACAGCAGTGCTCATAGGCTGCATCGGAACAAAAATACCATCAGCTAACGGCAATGGCTCAGTAGTGCTAACCTTCATCGCCAAGGATTTTAGCCAAATCTCACATGTGCTACCGCACTCACTTGGCGTATAGCCATAACCACGGATATCTTGCGCGGCGCGTGTGATGACAAGCTTTAGCATACCTTGTTGTAGCTGCTGCGCATGCATTTGCAAGATAGATAATAAAGAGCAGTGGTCTAAATCAAGCTGCAAGGCTTTGGCATGAGAGATGAGACGCTGATGATGATACTCCGCCCACAGTATCTGCCCATTGATAACGCCCATGGTGGTAAAAAAACCATCGGCGTATGCCAAGCCGCGATTGTCTAATGAGGCGGTACTGGCTGTGGTCTGCTTGTCTAATGCCGTTAAACAAACCCAGCTATTTGATGGCTGCATGGCTTACTGATTTTTTTGGCTAGCAGACTTATTGATAACCAGCATACAGCTATAAAACTCACATTTTGCCAGCTCTACTTTTTGCCCACCGATGACTTTATTTTTGATAATTTGACCGCTTAGCATATCAGCCACCAGCTTACCGCCCTCATCACCCATTAATTGACGAGCAAGTTGGTAGGATTTTTTGGCATGACCTTGACTCAGCTCTTTTTCTTTATCCGAGTCGGTAGGATTGGCAAAATACCAACCAAGCTCGAGATATTTTTCAGAATCGATAAGATCTAAATAAGGTGCTTCGGTATTCATAAAGCGGTATTTGGACGCAGGATTACTGGCATAATCCAAGCTATTTTCATCGGTGCTGACCACTTTACCAAGTGTTGATTTGATATCGTCTAGTTGATCGACACGAAGCGGCTCAACTTTCTTAGGACCCCATGACGCGACATCATATTTGACTGGGGTGCCCTCTTGCGCGGTAGCGCCATCTAAATCAGCATTTGGCGCAGGGTCTTTTGGTTTTGGTGTATCGGAGACGGTCTGCTTGTCAGCACTTACTTCCTCTGTTGATACTTCGCTGCTTTTATTGTTATCACAGGCGCTTAACGACACGCCAACTGCCATTATCGTACTGACCATAAGGGTCTGTAGGGTGTTATTCCACATGGGCAACTTACTCACACTTTAAGATAGTTCTGAAAATGGTATTAACAAGCAGCTAGGTATGCCGCTGATAATGAATAGTGTCTGTTATTGAAGTCTTGCTATCACTGAATTTTATACATACGCTTTTTCTATTTAAATATTCTATAAATCACATTAAAAAAGCACAGGGAAAAATAATATGGTTACTTTTTCATGCTCTCTAGTTTACCCAACTGCTTAGCGCTTGACCACCCTTTACCTTACGGATAACACTCGCAGAGAGTACAGATTTGTTAAGATGCTAACGTCATAAAAATTCATCCCGACTCAGCTAGTTATATCCATAGCTTCAGGTTTGTCAAACGGTGCGTTATCCCTTATGATAAGTACGCTTTGATACCCTTACTCTATCACCCTTACTTATGCCCTGTACCGCCAGTGGAGCCTTTATGACCCAGCATTTTATTGTTATTGGTAATCCAATTGCCCACAGCAAGTCTCCTGAAATCCATACGTTATTTGGTACGCAAGCAGGGCTTGATATCTGTTATCAGCGTCAATATTGCCCTGATGACGCAGCAAGCTTTACAGCAGTGATTGAGGCATTCTTTCATGGTGGCGGCGTCGGTGCCAATGTGACTGTACCCTTTAAACAGATCGCTTATGAGTGCTGTGCAGCGCGAGGTGGCTTATCTGAGCATGCCAAAGTCGCTGGCGCGGTCAATACATTATTATTAAATAAAGCTCTGCTAGCAAAAGGTGTACCGCCAGTAGAGGCGTTATTTGGTGACAATACTGATGGTCAAGGATTGGTCAATCATATGCAGCGTTTAGGCTGGCCATTGAATGGTGCACGCGTGGCAATCATTGGGGCAGGCGGTGCAGCGCGCGGCGTGGTATTGCCGCTGATAGAGGCTGGTATTGAAACGCTGAGTATCGCCAATCGTACAGTGAGTAAGGCAGAAATTTTAGTCGATGAACTTAGCACCGCAAGCGAAAAGATAAATCAACATACTATTCAGACCTATGCGACGGCTGATTTAAGTGGCGACTTTGATATCATTATCAATGCCACATCCATCGGACTATCAGGTGAAACCTTGCCACTAACCGATAAGCTAAACTGCCAATATGCTTACGATATGATGTATGGACGTGAGCTGCCATTTTTACAACATTTTTCTATCCGTGGTGCTCAGACATCGGATGGTTACGGCATGCTAATCGGGCAAGCGGCGTTAAGTTTTGAGCGTTGGACAGGACGCGCTATTGATGTTGCGCAAGCGACTACCGCATTAGAAAACGTATCAACATAATAAACGGTGCACGAGTGCAGCTATCATCTATCTAAATGACAAAAACGATCTACGTTTTTATACTAGCCAAATCGTGTCAGCAGCCATTTTTCTATACGGCGCAGCGGTACACGCAAATTCGTTGAATGCATGACAACCCCGCCACCAAGACCCACCATACAACCAAGTAGTGTATCCAACAAGCGTGTGTGCGTGACCTCTTGATAGACCGCTGACGTAAGCGGTAACCCACTGCCATATTCTGCAATGAATATCGTCAGTGGTGTGATAAATACAACGGCTAGTCCATAATGACGATCTACCAAGGATTCAATACAAAGCATCATAACCAATATTGAAATAGCGATACCCCATATCGACAGACCCCAAGATAGCATCCAACTCGCCAGACCCGCGCCCACCAATGTCCCTAGTAAACGATGTAGTTGCTTAATCCACATCGTCCGTAAGTGGATACCCTGAATGATCAGAAAACAGCTAACCGCTGCCCAGTACGGATTAGACATATTTAGCATTAAGGGAATCAAGAGCGCTAAACTGACAAAACCCGCGACAATAATGCTTTCACTAATGGTATCAGGCTCATAGCTATAAGTTGGTGTCGGCGTAGCAGGACGCGTCGCTAATAAAAATAGTGAATACAGCAGCCCCATGATTAAGGCAAAGCCACTGCCCAGCATCACAAGCCCAGTGGCTGACATGATTTTCTCTAATGGCAGTGGTATAAATAATGCTAGCGCCCCAGCCATCATCACAAACAAGCCAGCTGGCGGCGGCTGGCGATAATAACGTCCAAACATAACCACACCAAAGGCTATCAGCATAAACACTGGCAGCCTAAGAATAGGCACTTGCTGTGCTGCCAAGCCGAATGCAAAGCATAACGACATGGCAAAGCCCCATGCCATCAAAGTCACTAAACGATAAGGCAGCTTGCCTATTAAAGGCAAATTCAAGATGACCATTGCCCCCAAAGACGCCTTGATACCTGATGGCAAAGCCTCAAAGTAAGCGCCCACAAATACGGGGAAACTGATGGTAATGGCAGCGATAATGGGCATATGCCATGGTCTCTTGCTTTGATTGACGGTGAGCAAATGAGCAAGCTCACCATCTATCAAAAACTTCAGGCGAGTCAATAATAGTGTCAGCCAATACACCCGCTTTGCCTTGGACTTTGGTGCGCTCATACAAGGCCTTCCTTATATCGTAAATGCATTAGAATAATGGGCTTACCGTTCGCCTTGATCATACGGTTATTCTTATTATAGATAATGGCTTAGCAAAATATGAGGTTAAAAAGCTCATTGACACAATAATAACTTAATGTTGTAATTATACTAATAAACTATGAATATTAGTTATTAGTTATATATTTGTCGCTATATAAGATTTATACTGCATCAATGCGTAACGACTGTTTTTTATCAAGGATAACTTAACAGTTTCCAAAATAGACAAGCTAGCCTTAACATATCCACCCATTGACTCAAGATATTCTCTGTTTTTATTCCAAATAATTAAAATCGTTTCCATAAACTCTGGCTTAAAAACTAAGTCAACCGTCTATGATAGCGAACAACTAAAGAGAACGACTATGTTAACTTACAAAGCACCTTTACGTGATATCAAGTTTTTAATTAATGATGTATTTGACTACCAAACGCATTATAAAGATTTGGATAATGGCGAAAATGCAGATCCTGAAACCGTTGATATGATTCTTCAAGGGATGGCAGATTTTGCTGAAAACGTTTTGGCACCTTTATATCAGCCAGCGGATGAAGAAGGTTGTCATTTTGAGAATGGTGTGGTGACTACGCCTAAAGGCTTTAAAGAAGCATATCAGCAGTTTGTTGATGGTGGCTGGCAAGGTATTTCTTACCCTGAAGAATATGGCGGTATGAACTTACCGACCTCATTGAACCTTATCAAAGCTGAAATGATCGGTACGGCTAACTGGCCTTGGGCAATGTATCCTGGTTTATCAACCGGCTGTATCAATACCATTATGCAGTATGGTACGGATGAGCAAAAAGAGACGTATCTACATAAATTGGTCGAAGGCTCTTGGGCAGGCACTATGTGTCTAACTGAGCCACAATGTGGTACAGACTTGGGTCAAGTAAAGTCAAAAGCTATTCCACAAGACGACGCCAGCTATAAGCTTAGCGGTACTAAGATCTTCATCTCAAGTGGCGAGCATGACTTAACTGAAAACATTATTCATATCGTTTTAGCCCGTCTACCGGATGCACCAGAAGGCACCCGCGGTATTTCATTGTTTATCGTACCGAAATTTTTGCCAAATGCTGAAGGCGAAATTGGCGAGCGCAATGGCGTCTCTTGTGGATCTATTGAACACAAAATGGGCATCAGCTCATCAGCGACTTGTGTCCTAAACTTTGATGATGCCGTTGGTTACTTAATTGGTGAGCCGAACAAAGGTCTAAAAGCCATGTTCACCTTTATGAACACTGCCCGTATTGGTACTGGTATCCAAGGTCTGGCGCACACTGAATTGTCATTCCAAAACGCCCTACCATATGCCAAAGATCGTCGTTCAATGCGTACTTTATCAGGCACGAAAGATCCTGAAAAAGTTGCTGATGCGATTATTCATCATGCTGACGTACGCCGTATGCTATTGACCCAAAAAGCTTTTGCTGAAGGCGGTCGCTCAATGATTTATCATTCAGCACGCTATGCAGATAAAATGGCACAAGGCATCATCAATGGCGATGATGAGGAGTTTGAAAAATGGGATGATAAGCTTGGCTTCTATACGCCTATCCTAAAAGGCTTCTTGACTGAGCTAGGTATTGAAGCAGCCAAACACGGTCAGCAAGTCTATGGCGGTCATGGCTATATCAAAGAATGGGGTATGGAGCTGATCGCTCGTGATGCTCGTATCGCGACTATGTACGAAGGTACGACTGGTATCCAAGCATTGGATCTATTAGGTCGTAAAGTTATCTTGCAGTCTAAAGGTAAAATCATTCGCGATTACACTTCAAGCATCATGAAATGGTGTGGCGAGTATGCCTTAGACAAAGACATGCGCAAGTTTGTTTGGGCATTGACTAAGCTGTGTGCTGAATGGAACACTCTGACAGTACGCTTGATGTTGATGGCACGTAAAGACCGTGAAATCATCTCAGCAGCATCTGATGATTTCTTAATGTACTCAGGCTATGTGATGATGGGCTACCACTGGGCACGTATGGCAGCGGTTGCGTATGACAAGCTTGAAAATGGCGGTACAGAATCACCAGAGTTTTACAAAGCCAAAATCCAAACGGCAGAATTCTATTTTGATAAGCTGTTACCACGTACTTCAGGTCACGCCGAAGGCATGGTTGCACCAAGCAGCAGCATGACAGCAATGGACATTGATAACTTTGCTTTCTTAGACTAGAATTGATTAAAAGCTAGTCTAAGACTGTTATAAATAAAAAAGCGCTTAGTTAAATAACTAGGCGCTTTTTTATACTGTATTAGCAAGTAACTAATAAATTCAGTTACGCATTTAACATTTTCTTATGATACACCGCGCTAATCTCTTCAACCTCTACGCATACTTGTAACGATGCGCGTCCTGATTGCTCAGCACCCAGCGTTTGCTCTATAGTAGTCACCAATTGCTCAGCAAGCTGATTACGGATACTTATATCACGACCGCTCATGATTTTCAGATGTGCATAAATAAAGCCATTGACTTGCTCATCATCTTCAACGCCCACTAAAAACGTTTCAACACGAATAATGCGCGCTTTAATATCTGTTGCTTTACCAAAGTGTCCACTGTCCCACAGGATCTTATTCAATGCTTTGAGGAATGATTCTTCGTGAGCAATACTGACATTGGGTGTCACTTGAATGGTTAAATGCGGCATGATTATATCCTTATACAATACGGGTAAAAAACGAAAAGTGAATAGCTTCGCAAAGCTAATGTATCTGACAATCAGCCGTTTTCAATCATCGGTAATAGAGGCAAAGCGAGCCGTAAGTGTCGTCGCTAATTGTGCTGGCGGCAGTTCAATCTCTAGACCACGGCGACCACCGCTCACATAGATGGTTGAATGTGTTTGCGCTGACTCATCTATAACAGTTGGCAAGCGTTTTTTTTGTCCCAATGGACTGACACCGCCTAATACATAGCCGGTACTACGCTCGACCTGTTTAGGATCTGCCATTTGGACTTTTTTGCAGGCCAGCATTTTATTAACAGATAGCGCCTTAGCCATTTTTTTAAAGTTTAAGGTTTTATCCACTGGCAAGATAGCAACAGCGAGCACATCTGTATCGGTCAATACGACCAAGGTTTTAAAAACCTGTGTCACGTCAACACCCAGCTTTTCGGCCGCTTCTAACCCAAAAGAGGCAGCGTTACTGTCATGAATATATTCATGTAATCGATAATCAAGACCACGTTGTTTGGCGAGATTGATAGCTGGCGTCATAATATTCTCACTGAATTAAGTGACGTTAATGAGTAAGCAGAAATACAATATAGTATATCTTGTACAAAACTATTTTTACCCTAAATACTTTACTTTTCAAATCATTGAATAGCTTATGCAGCGCGTATCTTACTGCACAGTAACCAGAGCTTATTAATATTGGTAGTATCTACAGACACTATATATCGCTTTGATGGCTTTTATGGCATTATAAGGGCAATATATTTGACTAATTTTGATACCGATTATGATACCGAAGTTCTTAAAAAAACGGATTTTTAAAGCACCAGTGGTCAGCGGTAATACGCCAGCCACTGAACCGTCAGACACGCCACAAATTGATGGCAGCCCTATTGTACCCACGCCTTATACTAATGCCCCAATTAATCAATTGTACCGTAAAATCTCGGGACAGATGCTAGATGTGGCGGTAAAACCAAAGCTTTTAGGTGAGTTACCTGAGTTTGATCAGGATGATCAGACGTTAAGATTTTATGTGCTGCAAGATTATTCGCGCTCCAACAGTATTTTGATTGACCTGCAAACGCAAGAACATAAATTACCGCCAGCATTGGTTGGGGTAAATGACAGTGCTCATAATATCAAAGAAAATGCTGCCATTATATTTTTACATCACCCCCATGCTAAAGAAAACCAACTATCACCGCGCCTATCACGTCTGGTCTCTGCTGTTTTGCAGTATCCAGAATTAAAAGTACGCTTGGTACCAGTATCTATCCTCTGGGGACGCGCGCCTGAAAAAGAGGATTCTTTATTTAAACTGCTAACGGCTGATAACTGGCAAGATCCTAGCATTACCAAACAGTTATTTAATATCGGTGTGATGGGACGCGATACTTTTATACAGTTCCATCCTCCGCAAGATTTGCGAACCCTTATTAATAACAGCCTTCAGGGCGATGATGATGAGCCTACTGACTTAAATTCCGTTATCTTTGAATCTACTACTCTTGATACGAATGCCAGTGATGCTACAGATAGCGCCACTGAAAATACAATCGGTGTAGCGCCAAATTATACTGTGGTAGCTGCGGCTGATGGCAATCGTGAGCTTGTACGCTCATTGCAGCAGCAGCTTAATATTTATTTGGACAAACAACGCGCCAGTATGCTCGGTCCTGACTTATCAGACAGACGTAACTTAGTAGATAAGCTGGTTTACTCACCTGCCATTAAACATGCAATAGAGGCAGAAGCAGCAGAGACCGGTACTAGCCCTCGAGAAGCGCGACTACTTGCAAAGAGCTACGCTAATGAGATGGTCAATGATTACTCACATGCCATCATCCGCGGTTTTTATAAATTTTTAACGTGGTTATGGACGCAACTGTATGATGGTGTAGAAGTCCATCACTTCGAGCGTGTACGTGAACTGGCAGCAGATTATGAGCTGGTATATGTACCTTGTCATCGTAGCCATGTTGACTACCTACTACTGTCTTATGTCATTTATAAACGCGGCTTGAGTATTCCTTATGTCGCTGCGGGTGACAACTTAGATGTGCCAGTTTTAGGTCCAATATTACGCGGTGCAGTGGCTTTTTATATACGTCGTAGTTTCCGTGGTAATGCGCTTTATACCGCAGTTTTACGTGAGTACATGCACACGCTTATTACTCGTAATACGCCGATTGAATACTTTATCGAAGGCGGGCGCTCACGCTCAGGACGTTTGCTACCACCGAAAATGGGTATGCTAGCAATGACAGTGCACAGCCAATTGCGTCAGAGTAACAAGCCAGTGGTCTTTATTCCGACTTATATCGGTTATGAGCGCATCATGGAAGGTGGCACCTATATCGGTGAGCTAAAAGGTAAGCCAAAAGAGTCTGAATCATTACTTGGACTCCTCAAAGTCGGTCGCAAGATTGAACGTATTTTTGGCAATGTGCACTTAAGTTTTGGTACACCGCTACATCTAACCGATTTTATGGCCAAATTTGATGTACCAGAAAACAGCTTACCTGCTGATCGCACCGATACGCCGCTCGATGATAAAGCCAGCGCCATGGTTGATAATATCGGTGTCAAAGTCATGCAGCATATCAATAAAGCAGCAGTGGTTACTCCGGTATCCTTGCTGTCACTGGTGTTACTATCTGCACCAAAATCGGCGCTCGATGAAGATATTTGCCGCGAGCAAATTGCCCTTTATCAAGGCTTGGCTCAACAGCTGCCGTATTCAAGTGATACGGTCGTTACCGACATGTCACCGCAGCAAATTATTGATTACGGTATTAAGCTTAAGCTTATTGAACGTATCCCTCATATCTTGGGTGATATTATCCAGATTGCAGGTAAACAAGCAGCACTGCTGAGTTATTTCCGTAATAATATCTTGCATGTCTTTATTCTCCTGTCTTTCTTAGCGGCTTTAGTTGCCCGTAATGGTCGTATCGAACGTAGCCGTCTAGACAATATCGCCATGCAGCTCTATCCATTTTTACAAAGCGAGCTATTCTTATATTATCCTGCGCATGGTTTGGCGGATACCCTGAACAAAAAAGTTGACAGTCTGATTGCTCATGGTTTGATTGTAGAATTGGGCGATGGCATGCTCAGCGTCCCTGAAGCTAATAGCAGATGCTACCAACAGCTACAAGTACTTGCCACGCCGGTTGAACAAAGCCTTGAACGCTACTTTATGACCTTGGCTCTACTCGCTCAGCAAGGCTCAGGCAACTTGACCGAAAACGAAGTAGTTGATTTATGTCATCTGCTTGGTCAGCGTTTATCAGTGCTATACGCTGATGATATTCCTGACTTCTTTGATCGCGCATTATTCACCAGTTTCCTCGGTGCATTGACTCGTTTGGATTATCTGCAAAAAGATGCAGAAACTGGCATCTTAACCTTTGATCAACGTATCAATGATATTGCTCATCATGCAAAATATGTACTGAGACCTGAAATGATGCAAATCTTGCATCAAGTTGCCAGTCTGAATGAAGAAGAGATTGCCCATGCTATTACTGAGATTAGTAATAAAAAGCAGCGGAAATTTGGGCGTAAGCGTTAACTTTTAATCAATTCTATGATGCATAAAAAAGACCTCTAATAATTAGAGGTCTTTTTATTACTTTACATTTGAAATTTCTGAGTAGCTATCTTAAGTTGAAATCTTTTTATACTTCATACGCTTAGGATTGGCATCATCACCCATCGTCTTTTTACGATACGTTTCAAACTCAGAATAGTTACCATCGAACCAAACTGGACCTTCATCTTCAAACGCCAAGATATGAGTCGCGATACGGTCAAGGAACCATCGATCATGCGATACGACCATGACAGTACCTGGGAAGACCTGAATCGCATCTTCTAACGCACGTAAGGTTTCGATGTCCAAATCGTTTGATGGTTCATCAAGGAGCAATACGTTTGCGCCTTGCTTCAAGGTCTTAGCTAACTGCAAGCGGTTACGCTCACCACCAGACAATTGACCGACGTGCTTTTGCTGGTCTGAACCTTTGAAGTTAAAGCGACCAATATAAGCGCGGCTTGGCGTCGTATAGTCGCCAACGGTAATAATATCAAGCCCGTCAGAGATTTCTTCCCAAACCGTTTTGCTGTCATCTAAATTGTCGCGTACCTGACCAACATAAGCAACTTTGACACTTTCACCTAAATCGACTGAGCCTGTATCTGGCGTATCGCGTTCGGTAATCATGTTAAATAGGGTGGTTTTACCCGCACCATTTGGGCCAATAATACCAACAATGGCACCAGCTGGGACGTTAAAGCTAAGGTTTTCATAAAGTAAACGGTCACCAAATGACTTGGAGATATCGTTGACTTCGATGACTTTATTACCCAAACGAGGACCCGGTGGAATATAAATCTCAGAGGTCTCATTACGCTTCTGGAACTCTTGTGAGTTCAATTCTTCAAAACGCTGCACGCGAGATTTGGACTTAGCTTGTTGACCTTTTTGGTTTTTACGAATCCAATCCAGCTCTTTTTTCAACGCTTTAGCAAACGATTCTTCTTGCTTATTCTGCTGCTCTAGACGAGTGTTCTTTTGCTCTAGCCACTCAGTATAGTTGCCTTCATACGGATAGCCATGACCGCGGTCAAGCTCCAAAATCCACTGAGCGACATTATCCAAGAAATAACGGTCATGGGTAATGGCAACGATAGTACCGCTATAGTTCTGCAGGAACTGCTCTAACCATGCCACGGACTCAGCGTCCAAATGGTTGGTTGGTTCGTCAAGTAATAACATATCAGGGCGTGATAAGAGCAAACGACATAGTGCCACACGGCGTTTTTCACCACCAGACAGTTTACTGACATCCGCATCCCAAGGTGGCAGACGAAGTGCATCAGCCGCTTTTTCAAGCTGGGTATTTAAGTTATGCGCATCCCATGCTTGGATGATGTCTTCCATCTTACCTTGTTCTTCAGCAAGCTTGTCAAAATCAGCATCAGGTTCAGCATATTCCGCATAAATGGCATCAAGACGAGCAAGCGCATCTAACGCCTCACGCATACCGTCTTCGACGTTACCACGGACATCTTTGCTGTCATCGAGCTGCGGTTCCTGCGGCAAATAACCAATTTTGGTACCCGTTTGCGCACGAGCTTCACCACTAAATTCAGTATCCACGCCCGCCATGATGCGTAGCAAGGTTGATTTACCTGAACCATTGATACCCAAAACACCAATTTTGGCGCCAGGGAAAAACGATAGGTTGATGTTCTTTAAGATTTCACGCTTAGGTGGAACAAGTTTTGACACGTTGTTCATCGTGTAAATATATTGAGCCATTAACACTCCGATAGACTGCATAAAAGAGGCAAACAAACAGACTTAGCAATACTACCAAGTAAGCTGCACCTCAAAATCAGGGGTATTCATTGACTGTCATTATCGCATTGTGATGAAGCCCCTGCAAGCTAACTGGCTGTTTTACCGCTTGTTTCATACCTTTTGACACAAAGCTGAGCGCATTTTATATAAAAGCTTCTATTAAAATTATCATTCAGCTTACTGATGTATCTTTCTTATTCATGGCAGTTTTATAAAAACCACAAAAAACAGCATTAAACATTTCGCAAAATTAATCAATAGACGATATTATATTAGCTAATCTTAATAAAATAGCTTTGTAAAAACGGCTTGATAGAAAAGGTACTCCATGACGACTGGCTATCGCCCTGAACTAATCCAACGCGTGTTTATTGATTTCATCAGTACGCGGCTGCACCCCTTTTGGTCATTAACTGTGCCTAAATTGCGTCTTATAGCACGCCGTACACTCAGTAATGACTTGATAGCGCTACAATTTGAGCCTAACCGCGCCTTTAAGCAGCAAGCTTTTAGTTCAGGTAATAGCTCACACAATGGTTGGCATGGCGGACAGCATATTAATTTAAGCATACTGATTGATGGTGTTTATCATCAACGCCACTATTCATTGGTTGGTCTAGCGCAGCAACCATTATGGTGGCATGAGGACGGCGATAAAAATTCTAATCGAAATCAAGATAGCCTTGATAAAAACGGCTTTGATAGAGATCGCCTTGATGAAAAGTCGCAACCGCAAACTATTGTCTCTACGATAACTATTGCTGTTAAGCCGCAAGGTCTAGTATCAGATTATCTAAGTAAACGTGCAGCACTGGGTGTTATATTTAATAGCAGTTTACCCAGTGGCGAATTTACTCTAGCTCATACAGCGTTAGCACAGCAAGCAAGTCAAATAAGCGAACCCTTATCCCTTACCTCTACACCACTGCCACTATTGTTCATCGCTAGCGGCAGTGGTATTACGCCAATGCTAGGTTTGATTACGCAGGCGCTGCAAAATGGACATCCAGTAACGCTGCTACATTACAATTGTACAACCTTCTATAAGTCCCCATTGCAAGATCAATGGCAGCAGTTAGCTACTAAATATCCAACGTTCATTTATCATCTTATTAATACGGAAGACCCCAATACTTATCTTGCCGGCTCGCGACATTTGAGCGTAGAAACTTTAATAGCATTAAAATTACCGCTGATGGATACACAGATATTTGCCTGTGGTTCGCCGGCGTTGTTAGCGGGTTTGTACCGCGCTTGCGATGAGATTAATTTGCCAGATAACAAGCAGCTGTGTGACAACATTACGATAGAGAGCTTTAGTGCCATAGAAAGCTTAGATTATATGTTTTCTACTATAGATAAAGCAGACGAAGAAGCCGTTACTAGCGAAGAAAAAACCATTTATTTACGTGGACGGCAACGACAATATAACAGTAGTACGACATTACTATTAGGTGCTGAGAGCGCTGGTATTCGAATGAGCCACGGCTGCAGACAAGGTATCTGTCAGCTGTGTCGCTGTAATAAGATCAGCGGTAGAGTCAAAAACATTCAAACCGGTAAGATAAGTAATGATGGATATGAGTCTATTCAAACCTGCATTAATGTACCAATGACTGATGTCATATTGGATATTTAAAAAATACTATCAAGGATAAGACAGCCTTGCATAAACATTTATTTGTAATGTTTATTAAAACTGACACCGATGATTAAACCGAACGTTGTGCTTACGATTTATTGATGCACCTTCGGATAAGGACTATCTATGCGCTTGTTACTCCCTATATTTAAAGCTAAATCTGCAGTCTCTACTATAACTTCGTTAGTCGATGCACCATTCAAAACCACGCGATATCCGACGTTAACGGGTACGCCGTTACCAAAAGTGCAAACCGAAGCGCTCGCTAATGAATTGAATACACTGTATCAAAGCGTGATGGACTCACTAGGCAGCGAGGATGCGCGCTATATTCAGCGTGTTTATGGGACGGTAGTATATAGCGAGGTAATTTCACGGGCATTACTGGCATTTTCTGGGCAATTATCATCAAAACGCAGCAAACTTGGCGTTTGGCTACTTGGCACATCCTTACTGAGTTTTAGTAAAATTTTAAACAATATGGAACTTGGCCATAACGTTATGCATGGTCAGTATGACTGGATGCAGCACCCTCATCTTAACAGCCAAAAGTTCGATTGGGATATCGTTTGCCCTGCGCCGCTATGGCAGCATTCGCATAACTATCTACATCATACTTTTACCAATATCGTCGGTCGCGACCATGACGTCGGCTATCACTTGATTCGCGTGACTGATGAGCAGCCTTGGACGCCAAGCGATCGTTATAACTTATTTAAGACGATGATATTGGCATTAGGCTTTGAATGGGCAGTCGCTTTCCATGATATCCAAATCAGTGTTGACGAATACGCAGATAGGCCGCAGCTGGCAGAAATAATGCAGCCAAAAGCTCGTGCCCTATTCAGTAAAATCGCCCGGCAAGCGGGTAAAGATTATATGGCTTTTCCTGCGGTGGCAGGTCTGACATTAGGTCGTAGTAGTGCAATGACAACCTTAAGCGGTAATATCACTGCCAATATTGCTCGTAATCTATGGACATGGGCGGTGATATTTTGTGGTCACTTTACTGAGCAGGCGCATATTTATACCCAGCTTGATGCCAATGAGAGCAAAGGTGATTGGTACATACGCCAAATTCTCGGTTCTAGTAATATTCAGGGTAATAAATGGTTTCATATTCTGACTGGTAATTTATCGCATCAGATTGAGCACCATATCTTTCCGGATATGCCTGCTAGGCACTATGCGCAGATTGCACCAAACGTACAAGCCATCTGCGATAAATACGATTTAACCTATAATACTGGGCACTTTAGTCATCAATTTAAGCAAGTAATTGGACGCATTCGCCATTTTAGTAAACCAAGTAGCGATGAATGGCGCGCTTACACACAATCGATATCAAATAATGATAGAAGCATTACCAACAAAAGCAGTAATAACCATGCCTCTAACAACGCTACTGAGACATTACGTGGTTTTAGAAGGTTTCTCCCTCAGGTTGTGCGCCAAGCTATGTTTTATGCCTGATTTTTTATTAACGAGACTGGCATAGTTTTTAAGCTTCAACAGAACCTTTAGAATAGAAGCCTGTTAAAAATATTAACATTTGCCCTATCTACTCTTACGCTAACAGCCTAGAGATGTAAACTAGAAATCTGCACAATAACAAGAGTAGAAATAATTATAATATTTGAAAAATAGGAAGTTTTTATGAGTAACGTCGGTAAAAAATCAGATATAAATATCGTCTATAATGAGGCAGCGAGACGCTTTGAGACTTCAATCGATGGGCAGACAGGTTATATCAGTTACAAAGAGCGTGAGGATAAGCTGGTATATGATCATACTATCGTCCCACAGGAGTTAGGTGGTCGAGGGGTTGGCTCAGCATTGGTAAAACATGCATTGGACTATGCTCGTGAAAACAATAAGAAAGTAGTACCGCAGTGCTCGTTTGTTGCTTCGTATATTGATAAAAATCCTGACTACAAAGATCTACTATAGTTCAAACTATTGACTAAGTATGTTTAACGATAAATAGCTAGGATAGTTTGCTCAATTAACCGTTATACTAGCGCTATATACTCTCACTAATAACGTCGTTGCCCTCCTATCTTCTTGATACTTCTATTATATTTTTTTAGCCAAATATATAATAAAATATCAGTGACAGGTGGGTTTTTTGTCCTATGACTTTTTATAAGCGTTTATTACATTCGTGAAGGCAAATAAAAATTACAGTAGTTGCCACACTATTTTATCGTTAATAATGATTTTTCTATCAACCATAATAATAAAGGATATCACCATGAGTAGTTTATCTAATCAACAAGTCGATTTGCAGTTAGAAGAATTACCAGGCTGGCAGCGCGAAGGTAATGCGATCGTAAAAACTTACCATTTTGGCGATTTTGTTGAAGCTATGAGCTTTATGAATCAAGCTGCTTTTCATGCTGAGGCCTTAGAACATCATCCTGAATGGAGTAATACCTATAATGTGGTAGAAGTTCGCCTGACTACGGGCGATACTGGCGGCATCACCAGTCATGATGTTCGTTTAGCAAAACGCATGGAACATATCGTCCAGCGCAAACGCTTATAAATATCAAGCTGTGCGCTTACTACTTATCACTTAGCAGATAGCTATGTTCTAGCCATAAAAAAAGACCTCAGATAGTATCTGAGGTCTTTTTTACTAGCCAGTTTTCTAACTGGCTAATGTCTTTATAGGACGAGTATACTTTTCCTATTACATACGGCGGCTAACAAATGCCACGATGAATAGAATGACTGCTAATGCTAACAAGATATAGGCGAAGTTTGCAGACAATCCAGCAACACCACCGAATCCTAAGAAACTCGCTAACAGTGCGATTACGGCGAAAATAATAGCCCAACGAAACATAATAATTCTCCTAAAATAGTAATTGAAAAGTCAAATAATAAGGTTGCTATAGTAATTGCTAACCAACTAACTCTTACATTACCAACCTCAGTCATCCGATATTTTGCTTTTTATTTTTTTACAGCTCTTAGTGTCTAAAAATATAGATAATGCTGTAGATAGTGCTTAGGAATATAGAGTAGCAATGATTTTCAATCTAAAAGGTTCATTTTGGTAATAATGTCGATACGTTATGTAAACTTTGTAGCAAATCTTACCATTTAAAGATATTTTCAGTACTTATGTGTGGAAACGGTAAATAAGCACTTAAGTATTACTAAGTCTATGAGAAAATTATTCAAAGATCTTACGCTCGATTTTATAAATATTATTTATGATGCTTTTTTAAGCTCAATTGAACTTAACGATCATTTTCTTATAACAATCATTTGACAAAGCACACTAACAAGGAAGATAGCGATGAATACGGATATATCAAAGAGTACCAACTCATCAGGTGATAACAAAAAAATTAATAGTGAAAAACGAGCTTATGCGGTGGTTTTATATGGGGCAACCAGCTTTGTTGGGCAAATCACTGCTCATTATCTGGCAGAGTTTTTGTCTGCTAACAAAGATAAGAGCGGCTCTGAAATTAATTGGGCGATAGCAGGTCGTGATCAAGAGAAGCTCAACGAGTTGCAGTCTAACCTTACTAGCAAAGTAGATATTATCATTGCCAATAGCGACGATCCGGCAAGCCTTGATGCAATGACCGAGCAAACACAAGTCATTATCTCAACCGTTGGACCTTATCTTAAATACGGCGAACCGCTTATCAAATCGTGTGTTGATAATGGCACAGATTATGTTGATCTCACTGGTGAGGCAATATTTATCAAAGACATGATGGATAAGTATCAAGAGGCGGCAAAACAAAGCGGCGCCCGTATCGTCAACTCTTGTGGCTTTGATTCTATTCCATCAGATTTAGGCGTTTACTTTACGCAAAAGCAAGCTGAAGCGAAGTTTGACAGTGCTTGTGATGTGATTCATATGCGCGTGAAAGCCGCGAAAGGCGGACTATCAGGCGGTACGATTGCCTCAATGGCAACCATCTTTGAGGAAGTTGGACAAGATAAATCTCGTCGTAAGCAAGTGGCAAATCCTTATTTGCTGAACGATGATAAAAATGCGCCAAACGTACGTCAGAGCAATGTCAGTAAACCAGAATACGATAGCGAACATAAGCGCTGGCTTGCACCTTTTGTGATGGCAAGTATCAATACGCGCATTGTGCATCGCAGTAATCAGTTGCTTGGTTATGAATATGGACGCGAATTTAAATATGATGAAGCAATGTGGATGAAAGATGGTCTCAAAGGTAAGCTTACGAGTTATGCCTTGAGTGCAGGCTTGCTCGGCTTTGCCACTGCCATGATGATTACGCCAAGCCGCGAGTTATTATCCAAGCACGTATTGCCTAAATCAGGTTCAGGGCCTTCTAAAGAAGAGCAAGAAAACGGCTATTTTGATATTCGTCTCTTTGGACAAACAGCTAACAAAGACAGTATTACTACCAAAGTAACGGGTGATAAAGATCCAGGCTATGGCAGCACTTCACGTATGTTGTCGCAAGCGGCATTATGTCTAGCACAAGATATCAGCAAAGAAGAAGTGAAGGGTGGTTTTTGGACACCTGCTTCAGCAATGGGCGACAAGCTACTTGCTCGTTTAGAGAAACACGCTGGTCTGAGCTTTGATGTGATTGATAGCTAAACCTATGTCTTAAAAAGCAGTTTCTAGAATATCAATCAGTAGTATTAAAATAACCGTATTTTGGTCACAAGGTGCGGTTTTTATCTCACAATAACACTACAATAATTGCACGACATCACTTATTAGTAGGAGTCTGTTAGATTTTTCATGGATGTACCACTGAATGATTAGTATTTAAATTGTTATTATTACGCCTAGTGTTTACGACGTCTTTTATATCTATAGATAACGTTATGCACTGACCAGAATTTTTATACGAATCAATCATGATAGTCGCCTATTGATTATCATGATTTTATTTTTTCTATAGCTTATATATTAGTTATTTTAAATATATAGATTCTGTATTCTACATAGATAAGTATCATATCAGACCGCATTTAATCAAAGTTTTCTCTACGAGCATTTTAGCTGACATTATAAAAATATAAATTGAGGATTAAATAAATGAAAAACCATACTCTAGCTTTATCATTACTGATTGGCGCGGCACTTACTGTTCCGACATTGGCAATGGCAGCTCCAGCTGATACTAAAGCCGCTAAAAAGACGAATGCCACTGCTGAGATGGCTGTTGAAGCCAAAGTTGAAAGCACAGGCAATGAGACTGATGCAAATACTTCTAAAACAAGCAAAATGACGCCGTTTGTGATTAGCGAAACTCAAACGATTTCGCGCGCACGCGTCAATAGTAATATTGGTCAACAGCCAATGACTACTGAGATAAAAGCACCCAACGGTCCACAACCAATGACTACCGAAATAAAAGTGCCAGCAGAAGCTTTACAAAATTCGGAATTACAAACAACTGAGATTATCTCTGAAGATGTAGAAGAAGACTTAGCAGAAGTTTCAGAAGAAGATGAGCTATAAGTAAATACCTAAGTAATTATACTAAGGCGATTCTTGAAATAAATATAGTGATTAAAAAGCACCATTGATATATTTGATTTAATAAAAAAGGCAGCCATTAGGCTGCCTTTTTTGTTTCTATTTAGAATAAGACGTCTTATTTCTTAACTTTAGTCACACCTGCTTCTTGCAATAGCGCGCCGAAAGTACCCATTTTGCTAGGCGATTCTGCTTTTTCTGCACGAGGCGCCTTACTGCGACTGTCGCTATTATTGCTGCTACTAGGTTGACGCTTAGGCTTAGACGGACGCTTATCGCCAGCTGGACGATTGCTGCGCGGACGACTGGTATTCTCATCATTATTAGTAACATTTGTCGTTGCAGGTTTCGCTGCTGGACGTGCAGGTTTTTCAGCTTCAGGTTTCATACTAAAACCAATACGACCGCGTTTTTCGTCAATAGAGATGACACGGACCGAGACGATATCACCGGGCTTGACGCGGTTCATCGGGTCTGCGACAAAGTCATTGGCCATTTGCGAGATATGAACCAGACCATCTTGATGCACGCCAACATCGATGAAGCAACCAAAGGCAGTCACGTTGGTAACAACCCCTTCTAGTGTCATGCCTTCGCTCAAATCTTTAATGCTGTTCACATCTTCACGGAAGTTAGCCGTCTTAAACTCAGGACGTGGGTCACGAGCGGGCTTAGCAAGCTCATCTAAAATCGCTTTTACGCTAACATTTTCATCATTAGCAGCTAGCGCTGTGGTATCGATACTGTTTAACACACCGTCGTTACCGATAACTTCTGGCAAGGCTTTACCTGTTTGGGCAAGTAAGCTGTCGACCAGCGCATAGCTTTCTGGATGTACACCAGTTGCATCAAGTGGATTGCTACCATCATGTATGCGTAAGAAGCCTGCGGCTTGCTCAAAGGTCTTAGCACCTAAGCGCGGCACATTTTTCAATGACTCGCGGCTATCAAAAGCGCCATGCTCTTTGCGATAGGTAACGATTTGCTGCGCAACATTCTTATTTAAGCCAGCAATGTGTGCCAAGATAGCGGGGCTTGCCGTATTCACATCAACACCAACGGCGTTAACGCTGTCTTGTGTGACTTTATCAAGACTATCTGCCAACTGAGCTTGATTGACATCATGTTGATATTGACCAACACCAATGGCTTTTGGATCTACCTTGACCAGCTCTGACAATGGGTCTTGTAGACGACGAGCAATAGATACTGCCCCACGTACAGAGACATCTAAATTACCAAGCTCATCAGTAGCAAGCTCACTGGCAGAATAGACTGACGCGCCAGATTCATTCACGATGACTGCTTTAGCTTTTAATGACTCGTTCGCCGCCAAAATCTCTTTAATCATTGCGTCTGTTTCGCGGCTTGCCGTACCATTACCGATAGCCACTAGATCCACATTATAAGTACTTAATAACTCATCGATAACCACTTTGGCTTCAGTCATTTTATTATCAGGCGCAAATGGATAAACCGTTGCGATAACAGGCTTGTCTTCGCCATCTAACATCACATGACCTTGAGCATCAACAATCGCCATCTTAACGCCATGACGGATACCGGGATCAACACCCAAAATAACTTTGCGACCAGCAGGTGCTGACATCAGTAAATGCTGTAAATTATTGGCAAAAACATCAATCGCAGCCGCTTCTGCAGTCAGACGCTTTTCAGTCAATAAACGATGCTCGATATGCGGACGCCATTTGTCTTTCCATAAGCTGCTCGCCGCTTCTGTCAAAAATTCTTGACGCTCAGTTGGCGCTTTAGCATCAATCTCAAAATGCTTAATAATTTTTTCAATAAAAGGCGCATTTTCGCCTTCAATTTTTAGACCCAAGACGTTTTCTTGACGACCACGTAGCATCGCTAATAAGCGATGATTTGGCAAACGTGCAAGGCTTTCGCTATGCTCAAAGTAATCTTTGAATTTTTCACCGACTTCACGTTTTTCTTCACTGGCAACGCTCGATACGATACTGGCTGTTTTGGCAAAACTGCTACGTAAATGATCTAACAAGTCTAATGCTTGCGTCCATTCATCTACGATAATGGCTTGTACACCAGCAAGTTGCTTCTCGATATCACTAAAATCAACTTCAATCTCATTACCGCTTTCATCAGTAATGCTTGATTGTACTTGATAGTCTGCTAATGCATCGGTTGGCGTCACGTTTTGCGTCAACACTGCTTGTGCAGCAATATCAAGACCAGCAGCACGTGCTTTGGCAGCTGGTGAACGGCGGCGCGGACGATATGGCAAGTAGATGTCTTCAAGCTCAAGTTTTGAGGTTGCATTATCAATACGTGTCTGCAGCTCGTCAGTCAAATTGCCTTGTGTGCTCAGTAATTCAATAATTTTAAGGCGACGGGTTGCCATATCACGTTCATAATTGAGAGACTTCTCTAGTGCGCGCAATTGCGCATCGTCGAGATTCTGCGTCTTTTCTTTGCGGTAACGGGCAATAAACGGAACGGTCGCGCCTTCATCGTACAGTTTGACAAACGCATTGACTTGAGCAGTCTTAATGCCAAGCGCGCGAGCAAGCTTGTCGTGAATATTCGCGTGTGTGGTTGCATCCAAAACCTGTGCATTTGTCGAGGTTTGAGATGGCGTTAAGGTATCAGTGCTACTCATAGACGTATCAATCGTTGAGAAATGTAGTTTTGCATTATAGCAAAAGCTGCATGAATAGAAATCCTTTTTATCTTTTCGTTATTTATCGTGTTATTTATCGCAAAAATCGTTTAATGAGCACACTCTTGACGCTTTATTAAACAAACACCTACAGCATTTGCCTTTATCAGTGATGCAATTATGACTGCAATCTTATACACTAAAGTCTCATCAGCACAAATATTGCTGTGTACCAACGTACTGAACAATAGTTCTCATTTTTATAATTTTTTGCCAATCAATGGAATGATGCTCAAATAGTTGCACTAATAAATGGTAAAAGTGGTATTCACACTGTTTTTATTGAGAGTAAATATACTGACTGGTGCGTTTTAACAATAATTTTTGCTAATAATAATTTTTATAAGAGGATGCCTGTATGTCTGAAAATAACAGCCCCGATACCTTAACTCAGCGTATTCTAGTCGTTGATGACGATGCACGATTGCGCTCTTTGTTACAGCGCTTTCTAGAAGACGATGGTTTTGTTGTCCGTACTGCCCACGATGGCAGTCAAATGGATAAGCTGTTGCAGCGTGAGCTTTTTTCATTAGTGGTACTTGATTTGATGCTACCAGGCGAAGACGGTATCAGTATTTGTAAGCGTCTGCGCGAAGACAATGGCGACATCCCTATTATTATGCTCACGGCTAAAGGTGGCGACGCTGATCGCATCGCAGGTCTAGAAGCGGGTGCGGATGACTATCTACCAAAGCCATTTAATCCAAAAGAGCTATTAGCACGTATCAAAGCAGTACTCCGTCGTCAAAATCGTGAGCTACCAGGGGCACCAAGTCATCAGCTTGAAGTAGTAGAATTTGGTCCATGGACACTTGATTTATCGACACGTACGCTCAAACGCGACGGCAATGTTGTCACCTTAACGACGGGTGAATTCTCGGTACTAAAGGCATTGGTTCAGCATCCACGCGAGCCATTGACCCGTGATAAGCTGATGAACCTTGCCCGTGGTCGTGAATGGGGCGCGATGGAGCGTTCAATTGACGTTCAAGTATCACGTCTGCGCCGCTTAATTGAAGACAATCCTTCACAAGCACGTTATATCCAGACTGTCTGGGGCGTAGGCTATGTATTCGTACCTGACGAAGCAGAAGTCGAAGCAGCTAAGAGCGAATCACTTTAAATTTCTAAGTATTGCTTGTGTCCGTTGATATATCATACTATTAATGGGTAATCCTATTAATACAACGGGCGCAACATTGAAATCCTCTATTATTCATCAAAATATACCCTGCACTTTGGTGACAGGGTTTTTGGGTTCTGGCAAAACCACACTTATTAACCAATTGATTGCCGATAAATCCACTGATGAGCGTTGGGCATTATTGATTAACGAGTTTGGTCGGATTGGTATCGATGCAGCCTTGGTTTCAAGCTCACAAGATAGCGATTCCGCTCAAAATAATATCGCCATTCGTGAAGTTAGCGGCGGCTGTATTTGTTGTACCAGCCAGTTACCTCTACAAATCGCTATTAGTCGCCTGCTCAGTGACCATCATCCGCAACGTCTGCTTATTGAGCCAACAGGGCTTGCTCATCCACGTGAGCTTATACGGCAGCTTAGCGCGCCGCATTGGCAGACGGCTCTAAAGATGCAAGCGGTCATAACTGTACTTAACGCTTTGCAGTGGCAACGAGAAAAATATCGTGCTCACGAAGGGTTCCAAGCGCATATTCGTGATGCCGATGTCTTGGTCATTAATCGCTATGCCCAATTAAGTACTGACGATAAGCAAGCATTACAAGATTGGGTAGCAGAGTTAAATGCGCAAATTACTATTATTTGGGCAGAATCTGATGATCAGACCACAATTAACGATATAAGCACATCAAATGACTATTCAGCAGTGTTAAGCACGCAGCTGACCAAGCCTAGCCAGACTATCTCACAACAGCGGACAGTTAATATTGCTCAGCCGAAAAAATCTGTGATTAGCTTGCAGCCGCTGAGTCATTCATTATCGAATAAGTCATTATTCAACCCTTCCACAAACGATAATAATATTCAGGCAGACAAAGACATCGAGCTGCCCTATCGTTATCATGAAATACAGCAAGATATCGTGGTTGCAGGTTGGCGACTACCAGCGGACTATATATTAAATGCTGATAAGTTACAGGATTGGCTGCTAACGCTACCAAACTGGCAACGCATCAAAGGCGTATTGCATACGTCTAATGGCTGGCTACAAATCAATTTTACGCCTGATAGCTTGTCTACAAAGACAGTGAGCGTACAAGCCGACAGCCGACTAGAAATTATTTTGCAAACAAGTACTGGGCAAGAAGATGCGATAGAAGTTAAGCTAGATTGGGAAGCCTATGACCATGAACTCATGGCGTTGATACTATAGCTGTTGATACTATAGCTAATGATTGCATAGCCATCTATTGCAGTGATAGAAAAATTGTTGATAAAAATAGAACCAATAAAAAAGCCCACACTATTTAGATAGTGGGGGCTCTTTTATTAAGCAGCATTGGTTTTATTAGCGTAACTGACTGTCTTTACTGCCACGGCGATTAAACAATTCCGCAGCTTTTGCTTCTTGCTCAAGCTCAGATTGACAGCCAACACAATGCTGCACACCCGGTACTGCGATACGGCGAGCTTCTGGAATCGCCTTACCACATTCATCACAAAACTCTGCACTTTTACCTGTCGGTAATGCACGGCGTGCGCGCTCTAGCGCATCGTTAACGGTCGCATCCATTTGCTCATGCTCAGCACCATCTCTTGACCAACCACCTGCCATATTATTATCCTATTTATTTTTATTCATTATGCGTATCTTTAATCGAGCATAAATGTCTTTGATAACAAATAGATGGGGTTAAATATCAGCAATTTCAATCTACCTGCGCAGACAAATTGTCGCTCAATCCTTGGGTTGTAACTCAACCACTTGTCCACGTACCCCGATACTCTCATCACTCATCAAGCACACATAACCTGCCATAATATCTTCAGGAGTTTTCAGACTCATCGGATTTTCACCTGGATAAGCGTGAGCACGCATATTGGTGCGAGTACCACCCGGATTGATACAGTTAAAACGCAGATTGGTGGTGTTTTGCGTCTCTTGGGTAAAGATATCGCTCATTCCTTCTACCGCTTGCTTAGACAGCGCGTAAGCACCCCAAAATGCGCGAGGATGCGTACCAACGCTGCTAGATGTAAATACGATAGAACCATGCGGTGCATCTTTGAGTAACGGCAGTAGCGCTTGGGTAAGCATAAAGGTCGCTGTGAAGTTAATCTTCATGACTTGAGCAAACATATCTACATCGTACATCTCAAGTGGCGTCAATGGACCAAGCATCCCAGCATTATGCAATATCCCATCTAGCTGACCAACTTCTCTATGAATCAAATTTTCTAGCTTTTGCATTTCTGCATAAGTCGCCCCTTCTAGATTCATCGGTAACATAGCAGGTTGCTTACCACCAAAGCTCTCGATTTCATCATAAACATATTCAAGCTTGCTACTGGTACGTCCTAATAGCAGCACCGTTGCGCCATAGCGTGCATAGGTCAATGCAGCGACCCGACCAATGCCATCACCTGCGCCTGTGACTAAAATGGTCTTGCCATCTAAGCAGTTTTCAGAGGGTACAAAGTCACGAATATTCCCGTGGGTTAATTCGGTTGCAGACGATTGCAATTCAGTCTGCTGGCTTGCAATATTATTGGCTATATTGTCGGCTGGATGGTTTGCCGACTGATTCGCTAATGGGTTGATATTGTCACTCATGGCGTTACTCACTACTTATCGTTTAATAAATGGTATGGTTAACCATTATGCTATGTTGTTAAATATTGCCTGATAACACGCTGATCTTGTGGCTCATTTGAGTTATAACATTTGAATTATAAATAGTCGAATTTACCAGAAGAAAGCAGTAGTTTACTCAACTGCTCAGGGGTTTCCGTAATATAATCTGCGCCCCATTTCTTCAGGTTGTTTTGATCTTCAGGCGGAATGTAACCATAAGCGGCCAAAATCGTCGGCATACCAGCGGCATTACCAGCTTCGATATCACGGATATGATCGCCAACATAAATCACACTTGCAGCAGCACCGCGAGGGATACCAAGCTTCTCTAGCGCCGCATACATAGGCTCTGGGTCAGGTTTAGGGCGTGACACATCATCAGGACAAACCAAAACCGCACAGCGCGTATCTAGCTGCATTTTTTCTAATAACAGCTCTGACAAATAGCGCGGTTTATTGGTCACTATACCCCACGGTACACCTTTTTCTTCAAGGGCACTTAAAACGTCCTCAAGCGTGTCAAAAACATGACTATCCACACAAATATCCGCTTCATAATCGTCTAAAAACTGCTGACGAAACTCAAGTAACGTCTCTTCGCTAAAGTCTGTTTGCTCATTATGACGTAGCATAAGCTGCACCATCGCTGAAGCACCTGCCGATACTTGCTCACGAATCTCTGTCTCAGACGGCGCTTGCCAGCCGTTTTCTTGGCTCATTTTGCCAATAATACGTACAAAATCGGCAGCAGTATCTATCAATGTCCCATCTAGGTCAAATAAGACCGCTTTTACAAATTGGCTCATTACGAAGGCTCTTAATTAAGGTGATAAAAGGGTATTAAGCGAGAGGTTTCTGTACTGCTATCATATAGTTGACATCGACGTTTTGAGCTAGCCAGTAACGCTTGGTCAATGGATTATAGTGCAGTCCAATAATATCTTGGCGCGCAAACTCTGCATCAATTGCCATTTTATCGAGCTCAGCTGGCGTAATAAACTTGGCATAATCATGCGTACCGCGATCAAGCAAGCGCAATACGTACTCTGCACCCACGATAGCAAACAAATAAGATTTTGGATTACGGTTAATCGTTGATAGTACACATACGCCGCCTGGCGCCAACAGCTTAAAACAAGCATCTACAATAGCGGCTGGATCTGGTACATGCTCTAGCATCTCCATACAGGTAACCACATCAAACTGACCAGCATGGGTAGCCGCTAAAGCTTCAACCGGAATATGCTGATAGCGCAAGGTATCTTGTAAGTTGCTTTGTTCAGCATGGAGGCTTGCTGCTTTGAGATTTTCTGTCCCAAGGTCGATACCTGTCACATCTGCGCCGCGACGTGCCATCGATTCTGATAAGATACCACCGCCACAACCGACATCAAGAACCTTTTTACCCGCCAAGCCCATCTCTGCCGTTTTTTGACTATCAGCACTCACGTAGCCACGCTTCACATTTTCCTCTATCCAGTTTAGACGCAGCGGATTGATTTCGTGTAAGGTAGCAAAGGCACCGGTTTTATTCCACCACTCACCCGCCAATTTATTAAATTTTTCAACTTCGCTTGGATCGACATTGATAGCGTTTATGGTATCGTCAGCCATGCCACTATCATTTGCTTGAGTGTGCAAAGGCTGCCCAGAAAATAAAGCTTGGCTCATAGTTTTTCCTTTATTGTTATAGTATGTGACTAAAGACTCAATATTAACATGCGAGCCGCAAAGCTGCCGTAAGTACATCGTCACCGATTGTGAACTGCTTTATTGATGCTCTAAACGTCAATAAAAATAGAATAACAGGCTATAAGTAAGATACCTTAAATAATGACTGACAGCATTACAACCATTAGTTAAGAATCCGGTTCACAAACTGCCGCATTTTACGCTATTATAGTTGCTATTCTATAGTAGGTCGACTCAGTCGACCTATCGTCGTCTATTGACTTTGTCATTGCTTATTTGCTTTGGTATTTATATGACTATCAAAGCTATAACTATTAAAGCAAACTTCTGAATGTCGTTATTTCAAGGAATAAGTATGAAACGTATCATCGCATTAACTGGCTTGGCTTGCGCTATTGGATTTGCCAATATGGGTGCACAAGCTGCCAATTATGTCGCAGGAAAAGACTATCGTGTGTTAGATAATCCAGAAAAAATCAGCGGTGATGCTATCATTGTGCGTGAGTTTTTTTGGTATGGTTGCCCGCATTGTAATGTCCTTAATCCACACATGGAAAAATGGGCAAAAAACAAAGATAAAGATGTGGCATTCTTTAAAACACCCGCAGCGTTAAACCCTGTTTGGGAAGCCAGTGCCCGTGGTTTTTATGCCGCGCAATTACTGGGTTTTGAAGACAAGACCCATGACGCTTTATTTGATGCCGTACATAAAGATGGTAAGCAGTTATTTGACCAGTCTTCATTAAGCAAATGGTATGCTTCAAAAGGTGTGAACGAAAAGAAATTTAATAGCCTTTATAACTCTTTTGCTGTTGGTACCAAAATCGGTCGCTCGCAAGCAGGCGCTAAGCGTTATCAGTTATCGGGTGTGCCAGCCGTTGTCGTGCAAGGCAAGTACGTGGTAACCGGCGAAAGTGCTACCGTACCTAAAGTAGTTGATTTCCTAGTCGACAAAGTACGCGCAGAGAAAAAGTAACATTAGTTTTTTAAAAAAATATAAAAACGCTATTTCTGATCAATTAAAAAAGCCAATCTTTACTGATTGGCTTTTTTGTATTTTAGTATTCTATCTTTAGTGGTTTATAGGTACCCACTAACCAAATTCGCTTGCCTATAGCTCTTATCGCTATTTTTTTAGATTCGTTAAAATAGCGACTTCACGGATATAACTGGCCAAATCTGCTTTTGACTCCGCCATTAGCTCCTCATCGTTTGTATGCTTAGCGTACTCAATCCAGAGCAATAGCTGATACATACTATGCTGCTCAGACGCTTTATATTGTTTAACGAACTGCTTAAGCGTCCCTTCATCATTGATATTTAGACGCTCATACCAGCTCTCTATCTTAGAAACTTGCTCTTTAGGAAAATAGGCATCAAATAATGCTTTTATCAGCTCATGGCGATTTTCTTCAATCATAAGCTTGCCAACGCGCTTGGTCTGACGATTACGCGCATTAGCGCTGGTGATATCGGCAAGCGCCATTAATTCCGCCATAAAATAATCACTGGCAGGTAAAGCTTTAAGTTGTTTCTTCGATAAGCTGGCAAGCGGTATCGACAACTGTTGTAGGCGCTCATGAGCTTTTTTGAGCTCTGTGCGTGAGACGCGCATATCTTGTTCTGACCAGTCAATCATAAAAGCTTTCCATGTTTAAAAATAAATAATAGGTATAAAAAAATTAGGTATAAAAGGTTTAGCAAACGCTACCAGCGATGCTTTTCACGGTGTTTCGCCGTCACGGTTAAGCCTTCTGGCAAGCTATTTTGCAATCTATCTTGCAGGTGTTTGGTGATAAATACCGAGCGGTGCTTGCCACCAGTGCAGCCAATGGCAACCGTTACCGTATGACGATTATTATGTAAAAAATCAGGTAACCAACGATTCAAGAATGTAGCAATATCTCCCGTCATCTCAGCGACCTCTGGATAATCGGCAAAAAATGCACTCACTTCAGCGTCAAGACCTGTTGCCGAGCGCAGTGTCGGATTCCAATGCGGATTGGGCAATATTCGTACATCAAAAACGAAGTCTGCATCGATAGGGCTGCCGTACTTGAAACCAAACGATAGCAAATTAATCACGATTTGATTATCTACACCCACATAATCACGCAGACGCTCTTTTAGCTGATGGATATTGAGCATACTGGTATCTATCTTAATATCGGCATGCTTAAATATCGGCTGCAAAAGCTGTATTTCTTTCTCAATAGCTGCTGGTAGATTATAAACGTTATTTTCTACGCCTTTGGTATCTAACACCATCAACGGATGGATGCGGCGAGTGGCATTAAAGCGTGCAACCAGCGTCTCTTCTTGCGCCGTCACATACATCACTGTGACCGCCTCTTCGCCATAGGTCTGCTTTAAACTGTCATGGATTGCATCAAAGTTAGATAAATCTGCGCGCGGCGTACGAATATCCACCCCAAGGGCAATGCGTTTAATTCCACTATCACAGACCAGCTTTTGCGCCGCTTCAGGCACAAGAGACAAAGGCAAATTATCAATAGAATAAAAACCCAGATCTTCAAGGATATTTAGTACCGAGGTTTTCCCTGAGCCTGAACGTCCTGACACTACCAATATACTCAGTTTATCACCAGTGGATTCGTTAGAATCTGTTAGCTTTGATTGAGCATTATGGGTGTCTTGATTTGCCTGCATGTTCCGTCATCCTTATAAATTGCATCCCGCAAATTACAATATTATAAATAGCAGTGTGATCAAACTTTATTAATCGTGACCAATCGATTGTCTAGCAAGCGTGCACGACCTAGCCATGCAGCCACTAAAATAACCAAGTCTTGATGGTTATTGATACTCTCATCATCAACAGCCGTTAGCTCAGTTGTTTTTACTTCTAGATAATCAATAATAAACCCCGCACTAGTAATACGCTCGTGAGCTGCTGTCAAAAGCACCTCTAACGGCTGTTTATTATCACTAATCTGTTTGGCTGAATACTGCAGCTCCTGCTGTAAGATAGGTGCTGTTTGGCGCTCAGACTCGCTTAAATACTGATTGCGCGATGATAACGCTAAGCCATCAGTAGCACGAATAATAGGCGCGCCAATAATATCGATTGAATAGCTCAAATCACGAACCAACTGCTTAATAATGGCTAATTGCTGATAATCTTTTTGCCCAAATACGGCTATGTTAGGTTGCACGATATTGAAGAGCTTAGAGACAACAATACCGACACCATCGAAATGATTGGGGCGAGTTTTGCCACATAGTTGCTCAGTAATAGTCCCAGCGAGAATAGTGGTCGGCGGCGGTAGTACCGGATACATCTCATCAATAGTAGGAGCAAAAACATAGTCAGCGCCAACCATGGCAAGCTTTGCTACATCTTCATCTAAGGTACGAGGGTAGCTATCAAAGTCTTCACCAACCCCAAACTGCGTTGGATTGACGAAAATACTAACCACCACGATATCTGCATGCTGTTTGGCAATTTTTACCAGCTCCAGATGACCATCGTGTAGATTACCCATTGTAGGTACTAAGGCAATGCGCTGCGCTGTTCGGTAAGGCCGTAGAGCAACGCGTAAGTCTGAGATATGGTAATGAATCGTCGGCATGGTTAACTGCTCTTTTACTGGTGGACCTAATTACTGAAATTCTATATTTGCTTAGCTAAACTGGTGCTGCTCTGTTGGAAAACTACCTTCCTTTACTGACTGCTGATACAAGGCAAATGCGCCTTCGATACTGTGCTCAGTGTTACGCTCATCAGTCAAAAAATCATGGATAAAACGCGGCGCGCGACCATGAACCATACCGAGCATATCGTGCATGACCAATACTTGACCATCGGTATCGGCGCCTGCCCCGATGCCTATCACTGGCACAGCAACGGCTTCCGTTACTGCTTTAGCAAGCTCAGCAGGGACGCATTCTAGTACCAAAAGCGCTGCACCAGCGTCAACCACAGCTTTTGCATCATCAAGGAGTTTTTGACCTGCTTCATTGCCGCGACCTTGGACTTTATAACCGCCAAAAACGTTTACCGACTGCGGTGTTAAGCCTAAATGCACGCACGTTGGCGTACCTGCTTGCGCCAATGTTGTAATCAACTCGCAAAGCTCACAACCACCCTCAATTTTAATCACATGAGCGCCTGCCTGCATCAGCTTGCGGCTATTAACAACGGCCTCAGGCAGCGTCACATAACTCATAAAGGGTAAGTCCGCTAAAATAAGCGCCTGTTTATTGCTACGGGCGATATTAGCAGTGTGGTAAGCCATATCATCGACCGTAACAGGCAAAGTTGAATCATGACCCTGCACCACCATACCCAAGCTATCACCGATTAAAATCGTATCAATCTGCGCTTTTTCCATCATGCGCGCAAACATGGCGTCATAACAGGTCAGACAAGTAAATTTGGTACCGTCTTTTTTAAACTTATTTAAAGTAGATAACGTTGTCATATCGTTATATCATCCTCAATACTTCTGAATATCAATCAACTGTCATTCACTTTAAATGAATGTCTCTTTATTTATGACTTGACGCATCATGTTCTAACAGCTTCAAACCTGCCCAATCGCTGCTTTGGGGATAGTCGATTATCGACTTTCCTACAATCATTAGCTCAGGTGCGAGCTCTCGTAACGGTATCAAAACAAAATTACGCTCATGCAAACCCACATGGGGTATCGTTAATGTTGGCTCAGAAATCCGCTCATTGCCGTATAACAATATATCCACATCAAGACTACGCTCACCCCAATGACGCAGGCGGGCGCGTTTTGCTTGCTGCTCCAACTGTTGGCAAAATGTCAGCAGCTCAAACGGCGTAAATATAGTTTCAAAGCCAGCAACGGCGTTGACAAAATCTGGCTGATCTTGCGGTCCCATCGGTACCGAGGCATAAAATGAAGAAATACGCACAGTGCGTATCTTTTCTTGCTCTTGCATCATCTCAAACGCGTGCTGTAAATGCTCAACAGGCGCCCCAAGCTCATTTACCAGATTGCTACCCAAGCCAACATAACAAGTGACCCAAGAGCAAATGGCGATAGATTTGCTATCAAAATCAGTATCATTAAAGCGCGTGTTCATCGTTATCACTTTACTCTTATATTCGCTGTGAACGTTAAACGTCATTGACGCTTGGCTGACGACGGCGACGTTTCGATGGCACAGGACCTTTATTGGCATTCATATTACTGTTAGCTACTTTATTAGCATCTTGCTGTTCGTTAGAACTTTGATTAGTAGCACTTTGACCACTAGCGTCTCGTTTAGCTTTAGTAGACTTAGTACTTGATGCTTTAGCGGGTTTCGGTGCTTTATCAATGACGTTATCAGTAGAGTGAACAGCTGGTTTAGGCACTTTTTTTGCGTACTTCCCAGATGATTTCTCATTACTACTGGTGTCTATTGTCGTTGCTTCTTTAGCACTGCTAGCCTCTGCGACAATACCACTATTTTCAATCACAGTAGGCTGACGACGACGGCGCTTGTGCGGTATCGGCTCATTATTCATACTAACAAGTGCTGGTGACTGCGCGACGTTGCGCTCTGCATAAGCGGAGCTACGAGCATTAGTTGAAGACACCTGAGTATTCACTGACTCTTTTGGTGTATGCGATCTATTAGTTAAGTCACTCGCTTTATTAACAGCTTTTTCTTGCAGCTGCGATTGACTATCAGCCGATGCCTTTTTACTAACTGTTGCTTGCTCAAGCACTTTTTGAATAGGCGCTTTTTGCGTCGCTTTAGGCAGTGCTTTATCTGAACCAGATAGCTGCTTTTTCAAAGGCGGTACGACGTTGCTGTGTTCTATGACAAACAATGGTGCAGGTTTCGGCATGTGCTGCTGATTGCTACCATTATTACTGCTCGCCAAAGACAATTGCTGCAACTGTGCCAGCTCATTATTGTCTTGTGTGAGTTGCTGCGGGCTATAACTTTTACTATTAGCAGAAGTATGCTGACTGGCACGGCGACGACGTGATGGCACATTTGAGGCATCATTAACCATTGCTGGTTTTGCATGACCATTACTCAGCGCTTTACCTTGATAGTCATTATCCAACTGACTCAACTTAGCATTGTCATTCGAATGCTGCTGCTTTTGACGATTGCGTCCACGACCACGCTGACCTTGTTTATAAGCACCGCGGCGGATATTTTCATCAAAGTCATCAATCGCTTGATCCTGCTGCTGCTCAGTCAAGGTTTGATAGGTCTGCCACCACTCGCCCATATCATTAGTCGATTCAGAAAGTGGATGCTCTGCATCGCCGCACTGCTCGCGCAATAATAAGAAATCAAAACCGGCACGAAAACGTGGATGCTCAGATAGCTGTACAATCTGTTTGCTACGCGGCGCGGCCAGTTTTGGCTGCAATATCCAGATATCACGAATAAACTGTTCAGCAAATTTTGGAATGGCAGTCTTGATACGTTGACGATCAATCACTTTGCCTGCTGCATGCATTTGTGCATCCGCAAAAGGCATATTGCGCTTTTTGGCTTTTTCTAGTTGATGTAAGTAGTTCTCCCACAGCAAAGCGGCATAAAAGAATGCTGGGTTGATACTTTTGCCAGCAGCAATACGTTTGTCGGTATTAATAGCGACTTGTTTAACTAAGGCACTTGGCTCAGAAGGCGGATAAATGATAAGACTATCAATCGCGCCTGAATCAAACAATAACGGTAATAATGGTACTAAATAACCACCGGTAAACATCTTTTGCGTTTCATCATATAGACGGTGCGGAGAGATTTGTTCAAGTAATGACCAGTTGCCATCATGGAACTGTGCGGCTAATTCGCTATCAAACTCAAAACCCAATTTTGCTTTGAAACGCAAGGCACGCAGCAATCTGACCGGATCTTCTTCGATACGAATCGGCGCATTGCCTAATAAACGGATAATTTTATTATCAATATCTTCAAGCGCGTCGCAAAAATCATGAACTATGCCTTTGAGCGGCTGATAATAAAGGGCATTAATAGAAAAATCACGACGGGCAAAGTCTTGTTTGATATCACCCCATACATTGTCGCGCAGAATCATACCGTCTTGATTGGTATTAGAATCATTAATAGGTGGACCACGGAAGGTGGCTACTTCGATAAGCTCACGCCCAGAGTACACATGCGCCAACTGAAAACGGCGACCGATAATACGGCAGCGCTTACCAAAGACGTCTTTAATCTCATGAGGCTTGGCATCAGTGACCGCGTCAAAATCTTTTGGACGCAGTCCTAGCAAGGTATCACGCACGCCACCACCGACGATATAGGCGTCAAACCCAGCTCGGGTTAGGGTTGCGATTACTTCGGTAATAGAATTGGGTAATTCAGATTTATTCAGTTCTAACTGCTTGGCGGCACGCTCGGCCATGCATCTACTCCTTGCCTTTTTTCTTAACCACCCTGACGAACACAGCGTCAATCAGGCGGATGTACGTGCTAGTTTAACAAATTTTGGCCATGGTGGGTGTATTTAGACAGTTACTTACATGCTATTTTGTCAATATTGGGGTTAATTAAAGTAAAATACAGCGATTAATCTTGCACGGTCAAACGTCCTCGATTTTTATCAACGGTTTTTGCGCCAATACCCTTTACCTTTGTCAATTCATCAACCGTTCTAAAACTGCCAAACATCTCACGATATAGGATAATGGCTTGCGCCTTATTGCTACCGATACCATGTAGCAACGTAAGCTCACCTTCTGTTGCTCGATTAATATTAATGATTGACTGCATACGTGCTTGAGTTTGTGCTGTCTCTTGCGTCAATATGTAGTTATAAGCACTTTGGGCGTTATCAAAACAAGGGGCGGCAAAGACAGGATGAGACAGCATAGCCATGATAGAAACCATGCCTACTAAAAAAATGGCTACATTTTTAAACAAATTAGCATGCTGCCATTTAATAAACGACCATTTGATGGCTAACCATTTAATAAGCAAGCTTTTATTAGTCGCGTTCATGTTGTTTCGCCGCTTCCCATAACGCATCCATCTCATTGATATCGCTGTCTTCTAAACGCTTGCCTGCGGCAGCTAACTGGTCTTCAATATAGCCAAAACGTGATTTAAATTTATGTACACAGGTCAGCGTTGCTGTTTCCGCATCAAGGTCTAATTTGCGCGCCACATTGACAAGCGCAAACATGCAATCGCCAAGCTCCTTTTCAATCTCTCTGATATTGGTTTTGATTTCAACTTGGGGCTTATCTAAAATCTCGGTCTTTAGCTCGGCAATTTCTTCATCGAGTTTATCAAATGCGCCACTGACGCCTTCCCAATCAAAACCCAATTTTGACGCCTGTTTTTGCACATCCTGCGCCTGCATCAGCGCACTACCTGCTTTGGTATTGTCCAAACGACGCTGTGGTTTGCCACGTACGGCGCGGGCTTGTTGCTCTTCTACTTTAATCTCATCCCAGCGTTCTTTTACCGCGGCTTCATCTTTAAGCGTTTCTGCTTCAAACACATGCGGATGCCGGCGAATCAGCTTTTCTTGTAAAGTGGTAATCACATCAATCATATCAAAGCGCTCTTGTTCAGCGTACATCTGACAATGAAAAACCACTTGCAGCAGCACATCGCCAAGCTCGCCTTTGATGTCTTCATCATCATTACTTTGTACCGCTTCGCCGAGCTCATAGGCTTCTTCAATCGCATACGGAATTAAGCTATGATTGCTTTGCTTTTTATCCCATGGACAATCGCTACGCAACCGCGCCATTAAGGACAACAAATCCGCTAATTCGCCACTTGCTTCTGGCGTTCCTTGTACCAGTGTAGGCGCTGTTATTTTATTTTCTAAGCTATTCATAAAAAACACTCTTATATTTTTATTGGTTATTCAATAGAACCCTATTAAGTTTATAACGATTTTGTCGTTAGTGTAGCATTGAACACTGATTAGCTTATAATTGTGTAACCTACTTAATTATCATCTCACTGCTTAAACGCAAGGATTTTATCGTTATGCCCACATCCGATACGAATAATGCCAGCTATGCGACTCAAACCCAGTTCGCACCGATTAACATTGATTCATTTAAAGCTTACGATATCCGCGGCGAGCTTGGTGTCAATCTCGATGAAGCTATCGCCTACCGTATCGGCCGTGCCTTTGCCCAAATTTTATTCGAGCGTTATAACAGTGCCGATAATGATGCTACCGCTGAACTGAAAAACTTAAAATCAGCTATCGTTATTGGTAGCGATATTCGCCATTCAAGTGAACAGTTAAAACAAGCGACTATCAAAGGCATGCTAGATGCTGGCGTCGATGTTATCGACTTGGGAATGACAGGTACAGAAGAGGTGTATTTTGCCACCAGCTACTATCAAGCGTTGGGCGGTATCGAAGTCACTGCCAGTCATAATCCGATTAATTATAATGGCTTAAAATTGGTCAAAGAGCACTCAAAACCGATTAGCGCCGATGATGGTTTGGCAGAGATTCAAGCGTTGGCGGAATCGGGGCAATTTACCACTGCTAACACCTTAGGCAACCTACAATTACTGACGGATAAAAGCGCCTATATCAATCATGTGATGACTTTCATCGATACTGACAAATTAAAACCACTTAAACTGGTTATTAATTCAGGCAATGGCAGCGCCGGTCCCGTGGTTGATTTATTAATCGAAAAGTTAGCACAAGCTGGCGCACCGATTGAAGTCATTAAACTGCATCATGCCCCTGACGGTAGTTTTCCAAATGGCATCCCTAATCCGATGATTTTGGCTAATAGAACCGCCACCCAGCAAGCGGTGTTAGAAAATAAAGCCGACCTTGGGATTGCCTTTGATGGCGATTTTGACCGCTGCTTTTTATTCGATGAATACGGCGAATTTATCGATGGTAGCTATGTCGTTGGGATGCTGGCGCAAGCCTTTTTAAATAAGTATGCAGGCGAGTCGATTGTTTATGATCCACGGGTGATTTATAACACCGAAGCCGTCATCCATGAGCATAACGGTAAGGCGGTTATTAGTAAATCTGGGCACTCATTTATCAAGCAGGTGATGCGTGATTCTGGTGCGGTTTATGGTGGCGAGATGTCAGCGCATCATTATTTTCGCGATTTTTTCTACTGCGATAGCGGTATGATTCCTTGGCTGCTGACCATTGAGCTATTATCGATTACCGGTAAAACCTTGTCAGAATTGGTCAGTGGTTATATTGCAGCCTATCCAAGCTCAGGCGAGATGAACTTTCATCTGACCACGCATGATGCGCAGACGATTATTAGCGCTATCGAAGAAAAGTTTAGTACCGAAAACCCAACCAAATCGATGCTCGATGGTTTGAGTTTAAACTTTGGCGAATGGCGTTTTAACTTACGCGCCTCAAATACTGAACCATTAGTTCGGTTAAATATTGAAAGTCGCGGTGATGAAGATTTACTACAGACCAAGACCCAGGAGATTCAACAATGGCTTGCCAGTAAAGGTGCTGTACCTGCTTAACTTCAATAGCTGCAATGCTAAATAAAGACATTCTAAACTTATAAAGATAAAAAAAGCGCCGATTAATTTTTATATTAATCGGCGCTTTTATTTAGCTTTAATCTAACAACTGTTTGTCTACTGAGCTTATTTTATACTTGATAGAAAGCGCTTATTTAGCGCGACCAATCCCCATATAGTCGCCGACTAGACCATCTATCTGCGTTCGTGACAAGGCATTTTGCGCATCGAATACGGGCATCGCTTGCTCATTAAGCTTAGCAATATCTAGTCGGTTCTCTTGCAACCAGCTGATAATAAAAATTGCCTGCGCCTCATTAAGCTTTTGATAAGGATTATTTATTAACTCCAGTAATGGCTGCTGCTTATAAAGCGCTGCTAGCTCCGTTTGCGCTTTATCACTATAGACCAGCGTGCGAATATTATAAGACCACAATAATGCCAATAAAGGATGAATCGCCGACTCTGCCGTCCGTCCTGAGCCGGCTTTATAACTGCCGCCCCAAATCATGACCGTTTTATTATCGATAAAACCATCAAAATATTGCCAAAACTTGCGGAATATTAGCTCTTTTTGGTCTTCATTAATATGGATAACCGATTGTAATAGCGGCATGGCCAAGCTCTGTGCTTGACTTGATTGCTGTAGCTGAAGCAATTCTGTCGGTAGCGTATTACCACCAAATCCCCAGCCCGCCTGCAAGTAGCTACTGCCCACGCGCTCATCAAGCCCCATGATATGGCTGACTTGCTGGATATCGACTTGTTGACTATCCGCCAAGCGCGACATCTCATTCATGAAACTGACCCGCGTTGCGAGCATCGCCATGATGCTACTACGAGCAAATTCGATAGTCGCGATATTGGCATAATGAGTAGCACGCGCATGCTGCATTAATGGCTGTAGCATACCCAAATGATGACGACTATTAGAGGTTTTTTCACCGAGTAGCCATAGTGACGGATTTAACATCGAGCTATAAGCATCACCATCTTTTAAGAAAACGAACGGTAGATAATAGACCCAAGCACGCTTTAAGCGCTGAGACAATGCATCTATAGTGCCAAGCGGCTTAATGCCACTCATCATGAACGGTTGTGTCTGCTGTTGACTATGATTAAAGGCGGTAATCCAATCATCCTCTACCCATACCGAATCTACACTGTCTAAAAACAACCAATATAGGATTACTGATTTTGGTTGATTTACCTTTTGCTGCTCTTCGATAGCTTTCGTATTGCTATGATCTGCTACTTCATAAAGCTGTATAAGCCTATCAGCGTTATTAGGCAGCTCATAACTAACAATATGCTGTTGCTGCGTATACATTTGCCATAGTGCCTGCAAATGATGCTCAAAGCCATATTGATGTAGCTGCTGCGCCAATATCTCTTGGTCTGCGTATAAATGCACTTGCTGACCAAGACTTGCCAGTACGACAGCACTGGTCACCGCCTCAATACTATGACCAATAAGTACACAGACAGCAGATTCTTTTGCCAAATCGCTAAACGAATTGGATTCAGATTGGGGCATGTTTTTATCCATAGTCTCGGCGCTCATGAGTGTACCTTTAGTCGTTATTAATATAGCAGCGCTCTCAAGAAAGCTGTTTGATATGTTTTAACAGCTGATTGGTTGAGGTATCGAATGGTGCGTTACCCTCTTGCTGCATCGCATCATGAACGGACTCTGCCATCTGCTTACCCATCTCAACGCCCCATTGATCAAATGGATTGATATCCCAGATACTAGCCATAACATAAACCTTATGCTCATAAAGCGCGATTAACGCCCCTAAGCTATGCGGAGTAAGTTCATCAATCAGCAAGGTTGTAGAAGGCTGGTTGCCTCGGTAGTATTTATATTTATCAGCATCACAAGCAATTTGACTATCCGTTTCAGCGATAGCAGCATTACCAAAAGCCAGTACACGGCTTTGAGCCAAACAATTGGCTAAAGACAGTTCATGCTGCTGTTGTAGTGGCGTATTTTTTGCCTTATCACTGTAGCGACGTACACAAGCGATAAAATCACAAGAGACTTGCTGCGTTCCTTGATGTAGCAGCTGATAAAAAGCATGTTGGGCATTAGAACCAATTTCACCCCAAAGAATAGGACAGGTATCATAATCAATACGATCACCATGCTGGGTCACCGATTTACCATTACTTTCCATCTCTAGCTGAGTTAAATAACTGGGTAAATAGCTTAAGCGCCCATCATAAGGCAGCACAGTATGAGCATTTACCTGCAAAAAGGTGCTATTCCAAACTGCGATTAAGCCCAATAATACCGGTAAGTTTTCTGCAAAATCCGCCTGCGCAAAATGCTCATCCATACTATGCGCGCCTGCCAACAGCTCTTTAAACCCAGACATACCGATACGAATAGCTATGGCAAGACCAATCGCTGACCATAAAGAAAAACGGCCCCCTACCCATTCCCAAAGCTGCAACTGGTGCTCAGGATGAATACCCCAAGCACTCATTTTTTCACTATTGGCCGAGATACCGATGAAATGACGACGTAATACACTGTCTTCAGTGCCCGCACGCAGCTTTGCGGTTGCAAGCAGCCATGATAGTGCCGTTTTGGCATTGGATAAGGTATCAATGGTACCAAAAGATTTAGATGAGATAATAAATAAAGTGGTTTCAGGATTCAGATGTTTTAGCAAATTATCCAGCTGCGTGCCATCCATATTGGAGACGAAATGGACCTCAACACAGGTATCTGCCCACTCATCAAGGGCAGTGGTTGCCATCAGTGGCCCTAAGTCAGAACCCCCTACACCGATATTAACAACATCTGTAATCGCTTTACCTGAAAACCCGCGCCATGTCCCACTGCGTACACGCTCCGATAAGCGTTCAACTTGCCCCAAACTTTGATGGACATCAGCGACTACATCTTGATTATCAAGTTGTAAATTTGCTGTGGTGGGCAATCGTAGTGCAGTATGCAAAGCGGCACGTTCTTCACTGGTATTCACCATCGCCCCTTGTAGCAAGGCCTGAATACGAGCAGACAATTCACAACTATTTGCCAGATTTAATAAACTTTCTAGCACAGTATCATCTAAACATTGCTTGCTGTAGTCCATATACAGCGCCCCACTTTGAGCACTAAAACGTTGGGTACGCGTATTATCTTGTGCAAACAAGGCAGCTAATGACCACTTCGACTCAGCTGCTGCCTTCAGCTTCTGCCAATATTTAGAATGGCGGGCACTGCTATAGACTTTATTGTCTTTTGTATCGTTCATTAACTACTCTTCATCGGCTAGTTGCTGCTGAGCGAAATATATAAAGGCTTGCATATAAGAGCGCATATCGCCAGCATCATAACTGTTACCACGCATGGTCGTGACATTGACACCATACTCACTGATAAGCGCATCAATAGCATCCGTCAGTTGAATTTCTCCGCCAACTGAGGCTTGGGTATTCGCCAGATAATCAAAAATATGATGACTAAAGACATAACGACCAACCACAGCGAGTCTGGATGGCGCATCAGAGAGATTTGGCTTTTCTACAAAACCTGCCACTTTAAAACTGACATTCTTATCTGTTTTATCATCTATATCGCCCTCATCCATAAGCGCTTCACTTAATTGAGCGATACCGTATTTATGTACGTCTTCATCGGTTACTTTATCGACCAATATTTGCGAATGGTTATCTACAGAAAAAGCGTCAATCATAAACGCCAAATTGTCAGCAGACATATCACCATTAAAAGGATCAAGCACCACATCTGGCAGCAGTACTGCAAAATCATGCTTACCAATGATTGGGCGTGCGGCAAGCACCGCATGACCTAAACCCAATGGCTGACCCTGACGTATCATCGATATAGTTACATCATCTGGTAGCCAGTTTAAGCTGTCTGCTAGCTCGTTCTTACCTTTAACACGCAATTGATTGTCAAGCTCGGCATTGAGATCAAAGTAATTTTCAATAGCACTTTTTTGTGCATGACCAACCAAGACAATGTGCTTAATACCGGCAGCAATAGCTTCTGCCACCACATAATGGATGGCAGGACGTTTACCAAGCGGCAATAGCTCTTTAGGTACGGATTTAGACAATGGCAACATACGAGTACCAAAGCCTGCAACGGGTATCACCGCGTGAGTAATTTTTTTCATAAGGATTAATACATACTTAATAAGAATGGATAAGGGTTTGTTTTCTATAATACTTATATTGAGTTATAACCATTTGGATTTATGCTTTGCCAACGCCATGTATCTTGACACATATCAGTAATAGATAAGCTTGCCTTCCATCCTAATAACTCTTGTGCTTTATCAGCACTAGCATAGCAACTGGCAATATCACCAGCTCGTCGCCCAACAAACTGAAAAGGAATATCTTTAGCTGATACGGCAGAAAACGCTCTAACTAACTCTAATACAGACGTTCCCTTACCTGATCCTAAATTGATCGGAAGAAAACCTAAGCTTTGCTTTTGCTGCTTTAGATAATTGAGCGCGGCGACATGACCTTGTGCGAGGTCAGTTACATGTATAAAGTCACGCACACCCGTACCATCTACCGTAGCATAGTCATCGCCAAAAATGCTTAATTTATCAAGCTTGCCGACCGCGACTTGTGAGATATATGGCATTAAATTATTTGGAATATCATTGGGATCTTCGCCAATTTGTCCAGATGGGTGCGCGCCAACAGGATTAAAATACCTCAAAGGAATAAGGCTCCAGCTGTTATCTGATAGCGCTAAATCTTCTAGAACATGCTCAACCGTAAGCTTACTCTGTCCATAAGGATTGGTACAGGAGCGTGGAGAGTCTTCATTAATGGGCAGAATTTCAGGATCACCATAGACCGTAGCTGATGAAGAAAAGACTAGTTTTTTAACCTCATATTCAGCCATGATTTTAAGTAAGGTAATCGTACCACTCACATTATTATCATAATACATCAAGGGTTTAGCGACAGATTCGCCCACCGCTTTTAAGCCAGCAAAATGAATCACGCCAAAAAATCGATGGGCGACAAATACTTGCCTGAGTGAATCAGCATCACGAATGTCGCCTTCGATAAAGTCGATAGGCTGCCCAATAAGGCTAGAAACACGATTTACTGCCTCAAAACTGCTGTTAGATAAATTGTCATATATCACCACCTCGTAGCCTGCTTCATGCAGTGCAATACAAGTATGTGAACCGATATATCCTGCGCCTCCAGTCACTAATATTTTATTTTTATAATTTTCCATATTGATATCCAAAGCAATTTTCAAACAAAAAAAGACACCCCATTGTAGGGGTGCCTTCATTATTTTTCAACGTCATTTGAGTATTAACAGTCAGTTAGCTACTGATACTACCAACCTGTCACTTCTTTTAGCTTCTCGCCCAATTTTGATGGGTCACGCGTGTAAGCAATACCTGCCGCTTCAAACGCTTTAAATTTATCTTCAGCTGTACCTTGACCGCCAGAGATGATAGCGCCGGCATGACCCATACGCTTACCTTCAGGAGCAGTTACACCAGCAATATAACCAACAACTGGCTTAGTTACATGGTCTTTGATATAAGCGGCTGCTTCTTCTTCAGCAGTACCACCAATTTCACCGATTAAGATAATTGCTTCAGTTTGTGGATCTTCTTGGAACAATTTAAGCGCATCAATCTGGTTCATACCAGGGATCGGATCACCACCGATACCGATACAGGTTGATTGACCAAAACCAAGCTTAGTGGTTTGAGCAACGGCTTCATAAGTTAAAGTACCAGAGCGTGAGATGATACCCACTTTACCTGGCAAATGGATATGACCTGGCATGATGCCGATTTTGCACTGACCTGGGGTGATAACGCCTGGGCAGTTAGGACCGATTAGACGTACATCGCCTGCTGTTTCAAGGTAGCGTTTGGCTTTAAGCATATCAAGCGTTGGTACACCTTCAGTGATCACAACAATTAGCTTCACACCAGCATCAATTGCTTCGATGATAGAATCTAGTACAAAAGGAGCTGGTACATAGATAACAGAAGCGTCTGCTTGGGTGGCTGCCATTGCTTCAGACATGGTGTTGAATACTGGCAAACCTAGGTGCGTTTGACCGCCTTTACCTGGGGTTACGCCGCCAACAACTTTTGTACCATATTCGATGGCTTGTTCTGAGTGGAACGTACCATTTTTACCGGTAAAACCTTGCACCAATACTTTGGTGTCTTTATCAATTAATACACTCATTATCTTATCCTTGTATGCGGTTGTCTGGTAGGCGCTTGCCTATCCTGCCACGTTAAATGTTAACGTCGGTAGAATAACAGCAAACGCCTTATACTCTTGAGCAATTAAGCTTTAACAGCGTCAACAATTTTTTGAGCGGCGTCTGATAAACCTTGAGCTGAGATCAATTTCAGACCAGATTCTTCTAGAATTTGTGCGCCAAGCTCAGCATTGTTACCCTCTAAACGGACAACAACTGGTACTTTGACGTCAACTTCTTTGATCGCAGCGATAATAGCTTCTGCAATCATGTCACAACGTACGATACCACCGAAGATGTTGATCAGAACACCTTCAACGCTGCTGTCTTCAAGAATGATCTTGAAGGCTTCAACAACGCGATCTTTAGTTGCACCGCCGCCAACGTCCAAGAAGTTAGCAGGCTTGCCGCCGTACAATTTGATGATGTCCATCGTAGCCATTGCAAGACCAGCACCGTTTACCATACAACCGATATTGCCTTCTAGGGCAACATAGTTTAGATCAAACTCAGCCGCTTTAAGCTCACGCTCATTTTCTTGTGATTTGTCTTGTAGCGCAGCAATCTTAGGCAAACGATATAAAGCGTTTGAGTCAATACCAATTTTGCCATCAACACAAACGATCTCGCCATTTTCGCGAACCGCTAATGGGTTGATTTCAAGTAAATCAATGTCGTTTTCAACGAATGCTTGATAAGCACCAGACATCAATTTAACGAATTGATTGATTTGCTTGCCTTCAAGACCCAATTTAAACGCGACTTCACGCGCTTGGAATGGCAATAAACCAACCAATGGATCAATATTTACTTTAAAGATTTTCTCTGGCGTTTCTTCTGCAACTTTCTCAATCTCAACACCGCCTTCCGTTGATGCCATAAACGTCACGCGACGTGAAGAGCGGTCAACAACAGCGCCAAGATATAGCTCGGTTTGCACTGGATACATATCTTCTGCAACCAAAACGAAATTCACTGGTTGACCAGCGGCATCGGTTTGATACGTTACAAGGTTTTTACCGATAAGCTCATCAGTCACTTGCTTCGCTTCTTCACGAGTCTTAACCAGTTTCACGCCGCCCGCTTTACCGCGACCACCAGCATGAACCTGCGCTTTGATGACTGCGATATCAGTTGGGGTTTTGTCAAAAGCTGCCGCTGCTTCGTCGCCACTGTAAGCAATGATGCCTTCTTGAATTGGCAAGCCGTAGCTTTTCAATAGCTCTTTTGCTTGATACTCATGTAAATTCATTGATTGAATCCTTTATTTTTACCATTAATAAAAAATGAAAACTCATACATCGTAGAATGCTCTACTGTATGTTAGACCAACGCAGCATTCAAAATAGCTATTCGAACAATGCGATGGTCATGCCATCATCTAATAACCATTTAAAACACTTAAAATATCTTTATACAAATATTTTTAGCCGTTAAAATTATTTACGTTTTTTACGCTGAATCGCGTGAATGGCACGACCATCCGCAGACAATGCTGCTTCATGAACGGCTTCAGAGATCGTTGGATGCGCAAACGTCATCAACTGCAAATCTTCGATGCTTGATACAAATTCCATCGCAATCATACCTTGATGGACGATATCGCCTGCACCAGCAGAAATCGCATGCATGCCTAATAAACGGTCTGTTTTGGCATCAGCAACGACTTTGATAGAACCTTGAGCTTCACTTTGAGCAAGAGCGCGACCGTTTGCAGCTAGGTTAAATGAACCTGTTTTGACTTCATAACCTGCGACTTCTGCTTCTTGCTCTGTCAAACCAACCCATGCGATTTCTGGATGCGTATAGATGACGTTGATAATAGTGTCGTAGTTAACTTGAGCTTTTTCGCCATGAATACGCTCAACAGCCATCATGCCTTCTTCCATGGCTTTATGCGCAAGCATAGGACCGCGTACCAAATCACCGATAGCATAAACGCCATCAAGATTGGTTTTGCACTGATCATTGACATCAATCAAACCGCGTTCGGTCAATTGAATACCACTGTCTTCGCCAAGTAATTTTTCAGAATAAGCACGGCGACCGACACAAACGATCAGCTTATCAAAGCTCTCTTCACTAGATTCGCCTTTGGTTTCACTAGTAACGATGACTTGATCGCCTTGCACTTCAGCATTGGTCACTTTGGTATCGACACGAATATCAAGACCTTGCTTTTTCAGCATTTTGCCCGCTTCTTTAGCGATGTCTTTGTCAGCAGCGGCCAAGAAGCTAGGTAGTGCTTCATATACGACAACTTCTGCACCTAGACGACGCCATACTGAACCAAGCTCAAGACCGATAACACCGGCACCGATTACGCCTAAACGCTTAGGTACAGCAGTAAAGTCAAGCGCGCCAGTAGAATCAACGATACGATCGCCGTCAGTTCTGGCAACTGGAATATCAATCGGCACTGAACCAGCTGCAAGAATCACGTTTTTAGCAGTGATAGTCGTTTCTGCTTCATCAGCAAGAGCGGTAAATTTAACTTTTTTATCAGTACCTTTACCATCTTCTAATGTGCCCCAGCCTTGTAGCCAGTCAACTCCATTACCTTTCAATAACGCAGCAACACCGCCAGTCAACTGCTTAACGATGCCTTCTTTACGAGCAATCATTTGCTCGATATCGATAGCAACATCACCAGTAGTAATACCATGCTCATTAAGGTCGTGCTTAGTCGCTTCATAGCGATGTGAGCTATCAAGCAATGCTTTTGATGGGATACAACCGACGTTTAAGCAAGTACCGCCAAGTGCAGGCTCGCCTTTATAAACGCGTTTTTCGATACAAGCGACGCTCATGCCAAGCTGTCCTGCACGGATTGCTGCTTCATAACCACCAGGTCCGCCGCCGATGACGACTAAATCGTAACTGTCTTTCATAATACGTTCCTATTTTAATTTTAGTTTAATGTTAGGTATCATATAAACCAATTTTATCTCGTTAGTAAACCATCGACTTATCCATTCGATAACCAATACGATATCTAAATGCTAGATAATAGATGCGTTTAAAAAGACGATAAAGATAGTTGCTGAGTATGCTTAGCTCATTGCTCATAAGATAGAACTGAAAAAGCTAAAAGGCATTAAAAGATAATCTATACAAAGCTAAAAAGCTTGTATCAGTCATTACTGATACAAGCCTAAAAACTTAAAGATCTAAAAGTAGCATAGTAGGGTCTTCAACCAATTCTTTCAGTGTTACTAAGAATTGTACCGCTTCTTTACCATCAATCATACGATGGTCATAAGACAGTGCAAGATACATCATTGGCAAGATTTTAACTTCACCATTAACTGCCATAGGACGGTCATTGATAGCATGCATACCCAAGATAGCAGTTTGTGGTGGGTTCAAGATAGGTGTTGACATCAGTGAACCAAATACACCACCGTTTGAGATGGTAAATGTACCGCCAACCATGTCTTCTAGACCAAGTTTACCTTCTTGTGCTTTACCACCAAACTCACGAATCTTGGCTTCAACATCTGCCATGCTCATGCGATCAGTATCACGCAGTACTGGTACGACTAGACCACGGTTAGAAGATACGGCAACACCGATGTCATAGTAACCATGATAAACGATATCATCACCGTCTAATGACGCGTTCACAGCTGGATAACGTTTTAGGGCTTCAGTCGCCGCTTTTACGAATAACGACATAAAGCCTAAACGTGTACCATGACGCTTTTCGAACTGATCTTTATACTTAGTACGCATGTCCATCAACGGTTTCATGTTGACTTCGTTAAACGTCGTTAACATTGCCGTTTCTTGAGAAGCAGCTAGTAGACGATTCGCGATTGTTTTACGTAGACGTGTCATTGGTACGCGTTTTTCAGTACGCTCGCCAACTGCTTCAGCAACAGGACGACCACTATCAGAAGTGATTGAGCTATCCGCTTTTAACGTTGGGTTTGACATGTCAGTTTTGGTCACACGACCGCCGCGACCACTACCTTCGACGTTTTTAGGATCTACGCCAGACTCTTTGGCTGCTTTACGAACCGCAGGGCTTTGATCTTTATGATCAGATTCAGCAGACGCTTGTACTGGCTCGCCGCCATCTGTTGCTTGCTTAGGTTGTACTGGCGCAGCTGGTTGATCTGGATCAACGGCAGGAGCAGCTTCAGCACTGGCGCTAGCACCAGCTTCAAATTCGGCAATCAGCTCATCAGACAATACGGTATCATCTACTTGCTTAACGATTCGGGTTACAACACCGTTATCAGGCGCGACCACTTCTAATACAACTTTATCAGTTTCGATTTCAGCTAATAGGTCATCACGGTTTACTTGCTGACCTTCAGTGACATGCCATTCAACGATTGTACCATCGGCAACCGATTCTGGAAAAACGGGGGCTTTAATTTCAGCCATCGATATACTCCTTAGATTTGGATATTACTATTTATAATTAAGTCGTGATAGGCAGTCAGTGCCATTTAAAATGTGATATTTAAATTGTCTCACTGGGTACTGACTGTCATCGCCTGATTCATTGATTACATACAATCTGTTATTTAGATAAGCTATTAAATAGACAGCTCATCTACACTGATACCAAGACCACCAGCGATTAAATCTTGTTGTTGCTTAACGTGTAATTTTGCTGATCCTGTCGCAGGCGCTGCACTGGCAGGACGTGCAACTGGCTCCATGACTTTTGCTCTGGTTGGATGCGGTACAACAATGCGGAACATATGCGGTGCTAAGTAATACCAAGCCCCTTGATTCAACGGCTCCTCTTGCGTCCAAACGATTTCTTTTAAGTTGCTGTATTTTTCAATTTCAGCAATTAAGCGTTTTTCTGGTAAAGGATAGAGCTGCTCAATACGAACGATTGCTACATGGTCTAAACCTAATGCACGGCGCTGCTCAAGCAAGTCATAATAAACTTTACCGCCACATAGCACCATACGAGTCACGTTGTCCGGATTTTGCTGATCCATCTCTGGCAATACCGTTTCAAACTTACCATTTGCCAATTCTTCTAATTGAGAAGTCGCAAGCTTATGACGTAGCAAGCTTTTTGGCGACATCACGATTAACGGTTTACGAATCGGGCGAACCGCTTGACGACGTAGCGCATGATAAATCTGTGCAGGCGTCGTTGGTGTGATGACTTGCATGTTGTCTTCAGCACATAGCTGCAAGAAGCGTTCAAGACGGGCTGATGAATGCTCAGGACCTTGACCTTCGAAGCCATGCGGCAATAACATGGTTAAGCCGCAAACGCGCTGCCATTTGGTCTCGCCACTGGCGATAAACTGATCGATAACTACTTGAGCACCGTTAACAAAATCACCGAACTGCGCTTCCCAAACAACCAATGCATTTGGCACCGTAGTCGCATAACCATATTCAAAAGCTAGTACCGCTTCTTCTGATAACAATGAGTTATAAGTGGCAAAGCGTGCTTGATCTTCACTCAGGTGAGCAAGTGGCACATACATGCTGCCATCTTCAATATTATATAGCTCACTATGACGATGTGAGAACGTACCACGTCCTACATCTTCACCAGTAATACGTACGAGCACTTTATCGTTATCGACCAGTGATGCGTATGCCAATGTCTCAGCTGCACCCCAGTTCAAAGGCTCTTCGCCAGTTTGCATTGCTAAGCGCTGCTCGACCACTTTTTGTACTTGACGCTGTAGCTTGTAACCTTCAGGCATTTGTGCCATGCGGCGACCATAGCCTTTCAACACTTCGATGTCGACACTGGTATCCCAATCATCAACCAAATCGTGACCCAAGTAAGGTTTCCAATCGACAAATAGCTGCTCGTTAGGCTCGTTTACTAATGAATTGGCAACATATTCACCGCGATCTAATGATTCACGATACTCATCTTCTAAACGTGTTTCATCTTCTTTACTCAGCAAACCTTCTTCGATTAACTGTTTTGCGTAAATAGTACGAGTCGTTGGTAGCTTTTTGATCACTGCATACATGAGTGGCTGAGTCGCTGAAGGCTCGTCCGCCTCATTATGACCGTTACGGCGATAGCAGAAAAGATCTATGATGATGTCTTTGTCAAACTCATGACGATAATCTAACGCCAATTGCGCGGCAAATACCACAGACTCAGGATCATCACCGTTGACATGCAAAATTGGCGCATGAACCATTTTTGCCACATCAGTACAGTATTCAGTTGAGCGTGCATCTTCTTGACGGCTGGTGGTAAAACCAACTTGGTTATTAATCACAATATGGATGGTGCCGCCCGTCGTATACGCACGGGTTTGTGACATCTGGAATGTCTCTTGTACCACGCCTTGACCAGCAAACGCTGCATCACCATGAATGACGATTGGCAATACTGAATTGCCCGTCTTATTTTCATGAAGTGGCTGATCGTTACGACGTACTTGACGTGCACGTACTGAGCCTTGTAATACTGGCGCAACGATTTCAAGATGTGACGGGTTAAATGCCAACGCTAAATGCGCTTCCCCACCTGGTGTCATCACGTTCGATGAAAAACCATTGTGGTATTTCACATCACCTGAGCCTTTTTCTGGCTGAACTTTGCCATCGAACTCATCAAATAAATCAGCAGGGTTTTTACCCAAGATATTTACCAATAAGTTTAAACGCCCACGGTGAGCCATACCAATGACCATCTCTTTTGTACCATAACCGCCAGCACGTTGGATGATTTCATTGATCGCTGGAATAAAGCTCTCTCCGCCTTCCAGACCAAAACGCTTCACACCCGTATATTTACGAGCAAGATATTTTTCTAAGCCTTCTGCTGCCGTCAAACGCTCAAGAATAGACAAACGTTTTTCTGTATCAAAAGAGATATGACCTAGATTGGTTTCTAGATATTTTTCCATCCAGCGCTTTTCTGTGCTGGTGGTCACGTGCATATATTCTGTACCGATATAACGGCAATAGACGCGCTCCATGATTTCAATGATTTCACGTAACGGTGCTTCATTTTTACCGATATTTAGATCATTAGTAGGAAATACCGTATCTAGATCCGCGTCAGAAAGATTGTGATAGGCAAGGGTCAAATCCTCTACTTCCGCACGTGGGTGTAGACTTAATGGATCTAACTGCGCTCGGCGATGACCGCGACGACGGTAAGCTGAGATGAGCTGCTGTACGCCCATTTGCTTATTGTCACCAACATTGTTGCTATGACTAGTAGTCGCGCTACTGGTGTCGGTGCTGACCTTATTAGCCGTCTGATTACGCGCTAATAATAAAAACTGGTCTTTAATGGCGTTATGCGGCGCATCATTTGGCGATTTGTATTGTTCAAAATACGTTTGCCAATCGCTGCCAACACTATTAGGATCTTCTAGGTATTGCTCGTAGAGAATATCAATATAATTGGCGTTATCAGCGGCCAACTCTGTTTGATCTACGCTCGCTGCTTCTTTAGTTATACTATTCATAATAATCGTCTATTTGATAGATAAATGAATGGAATCGTGCTTATTATTGTGAAATCTGTTGTATACAGGCGGCTCAGCTATTGAATAAATAGCTTTTTAACAATGAACAATCAACATAGAACACCATTCAAATTATTTGTGAACGTTCAGTTTTCTTATGTCGCTCGTCGCAAAACATTAATTTATATATAATGCTACAAGTTATAACTAAATTGTTATTTATAGCATTTTTTTTGTTCAGCTGGCTCATTTACAAGCCATTTCTGCTGAATAACTTGACTATTGTAGCTCTGCAATGACTATTTGACAAATGATACACTGCCGTATAGCGTAACATGGCAACAATTGCAGCCATAGTTTGTTTGTTCAATACTAAGTATTTACACAATGAATATCTATTATCACCTTACGCAATTCATAGGTGATTGACTTCCTGCATATTCACACATCACTGCTATGCATCCGTTTTAACCTCAGTATTATATACCTTCTATCATCGTCATTCACCCCTATAATCTTATAATAACCATGCATTTTTTATGCTTAGCCATTACTACTTATGATTATATAGGCAGATGGAGCAGATAACAGGTTGTCTTACATATAAGCAACGTATTGTTAGCATGGCCTTACTTGTCATCATTATTCTGATGCAAATTCAAATATTGTTCTAAGACGACTTAACAGGCATGGTGACTTTACGCTATTGTTTTGCTTATTTTAACGAATAAAAAACACCACCTTATCTCAGGTGGTGTTTTTTATAGCGCTATTATAAAGCTAATTGAGGCTAAAAGGTATATTAACCTGCTTGATCAAGCAACAAATTACGCAGATGACCGATAGCTTTGGTTGGATTCAAGCCTTTTGGACATACTGATACGCAGTTCATGATACCGCGGCAACGAAATAAGCTGAATGGATCGTCTAAACGAGCCAGACGCGCGCGCGTATCACTATCACGGCTGTCAGAAACAAAACGATCAGCATGCAGTAGTGCTGATGGTCCTAAGAACTTATCAGGATTCCACCAGAATGATGGGCAGCTGGTTGAACAGCAGGCACATAAGATACATTCATATAAACCATTTAACTTGTCACGTTGCTCAGGCGACTGCAAGCGCTCAGTCGCAGGCGCTGGCTGATCATTAATTAAGAATGGATGTACTTTTTCGTACTGCTCGTAGAATTGGTTCATATCGACGACCAAATCACGAACCACTGGCAAACCTGGTAACGGGCGAACGGTTACTTTTTCTGGCAAAGTATTCATGTTGATCAAACATGCTAGACCATTTTTACCATTAATATTCATGCCATCAGAGCCACAGATGCCTTCACGGCACGAGCGACGGAAGGTAAGAGTTTCATCTTCCTTCTTTAGGCGTAATAACACGTCAAGCAACATACGATCTGAGTCTAGTAGCTCAATCGTATAAGTTTGCATACGCGGCGCTGCGTCCAGATCAGGATCGTAGCGATAGATTTCGATGGTGCGAGTACCTCGGCTCATAATGCTAAACTCCACACGTCGGTGATGGCGGGCATACAAGGATTGCAACATAGTCGCGCTGGCTATTAATCTGTACTGACAAGAATGATCAAATACTGATTAATAGGGCGCTGGCATGAGCTTGTAGCTGGCGGTCACCTTTTTAATAAATGAATAAAGGATAAAACGTTTATGCTGTCTATACACATCAGGCGCAAGGCGTCTGACTTAGTAGACACGAACCTTTGGCTCGATATAATCAACCGTTAATGGAATTTTACGAACCGGCTTATAGATAATCTTATTGCCTTCAGAATACCATAAGGTATGCTTCATCCAATCATTATCGTTACGACCGTTTGGTGCGTATTCATCATCTTCAGGACGATCATAGTCAGAGACACTGTGCGCGCCGCGGCTTTCATGACGCTGGGCCGCTGATATCATCGTCGCTTTTGCTACTTCGTAAAGATTGCCCACTTCAAAGGCTTCAATACGAGCAGTGTTAAAGACTTGTGATTTATCAGCCAAATGAATCTGATCAATCTTCTCGCCTAGCGCTAGGATTTTTGCAACGCCTTCATCCATCATCGCTTGTGTACGGAATACACTGGCATGCGTTTGCATAGTTGCACGAATCTCATCGGCAACGTCTTGCGCATTGTAGCCTGAAGTTGACTGTTGCAGCTTGTCTAAACGACCGACTGTGTAATCAAGGACGCGAGGATCAAGTGGCTTATAGTTATGATCCGCATGATGGAATTCATCGACGATGTGCTTACCTGCAGCGCGACCAAATACCAATAAATCAAGCAATGAGTTGGTACCTAAACGGTTGGCACCGTGAACACTGACGCACGCACATTCGCCAATTGCATATAGACCTTTAACCACGTTGCCTTTTGCATATAGACCATCTTCATCCGTACCTGCTTCTAGATCCGGTACAATCACTTGACCATGAATCGTGGTTGGAATACCGCCCATCATATAATGAATGGTTGGAATAACAGGAATTGGCTCTTTCGTGATATCGACGTTGGCAAAGTTCTTACCAATCTCGAATACTGATGGCAGACGCTTCATGATGGTTTCAACACCTAAATGGGTCATATCCATCACGATATGGTCAGCATTTGGACCACAACCACGGCCTTCTTTGATTTCTTGGTCCATAGAGCGTGATACTAAATCACGTGGTGCCAAGTCTTTTACGGTTGGAGCATAACGCTCCATAAAGGCTTCGCCATCTTTATTACGTAAGATAGCGCCTTCACCGCGGCAACCTTCGGTCAATAGTACGCCGGCACCATGAACGCCGGTTGGGTGGAACTGCCAAAATTCCATGTCTTGTAGTGGAATACCAGCACGAACCGCCATGCCAATACCGTCACCAGTATTAATATAAGCGTTGGTAGAGGCAGCAAAGATACGACCTGCGCCGCCTGTCGCTAACACAGTGATTGGTGACTGGAATACCGCAACAGTACCAGTTTCTTGCTCAATAGCGATGACGCCATTGATGTTGCCGGCTTCATCTTTGATCAAATCAAGGGCAATCCACTCAATAAAGAATTCAGTACCTTGCTGCAGGTTTTTTTGATATAGAGTATGCAGTAGCGCGTGACCGGTACGGTCAGCAGCAGCACACGCACGTTGTACGGCTTTTTCGCCATAGTTTGAGGTATGACCACCAAATGGGCGCTGATAAATTGTGCCATCTTCATTACGGTCAAACGGCATGCCCATGTGCTCAAGCTCATATACTACTTTTGGCGCTTCACGGCACATGTACTCAATCGCGTCTTGGTCACCCAACCAGTCTGACCCTTTAACGGTATCATAAAAGTGGAAATGCCAGTTATCGTTGCTCATGTTACCGAGACTTGCACCGATACCGCCCTGAGCTGCAACAGTGTGCGAGCGGGTTGGGAATACTTTGGTTAAGACTGCAACCTTCATGCCGGCTTCAGCTAAGTGCAATGATGCACGCATACCTGAACCACCACCACCAACGATGACCGCGTCATAGTTTAGGGTTTTGATATTGCTAATGGTATTGTCTTGTCTAGTTGCCATTACGGTTTTCCTAATGCCTGTTAATACTTGCGAAGTAAATACAAGGACTGCTTAACCAGTCATACACTCCGAGCTGAATCATCGACTCAAAGCACGGATATGGATGATGTAATTGTATATAACTGGGTATCTAAGCCGCCTTCAACCACTTACTAAAATGTGCATATCTATCTGAGCGTTAAACAGCAGCGACACCGAAGCCGTTACCCCAAAAAATCATGATGCCCCAGAATAAAAATACAAAAACGGCAATAATCATTAATGTCTGTAAGACCAAGCGTAGGCCAGCTGCGCTCGCGCCCAATTTACCGGTAGTGATATAGTCTGTGAATACGGTCCACATGCCAATCCATGCATGACCCGCAAGGGCTAGAACTGCTACTAAGCTAAATAGACGCATCGGTAAGCTGGTCATAAAATTAGACCATTCCGTGTAGCTCACATCGCCATGGGTTAAAAAGAAGCCCAATAGCACCACACTATAAACTGCTAAGACCACCGCACTGATACGTTGGACAATCCAATCACGGGAGCCTGAGCCGGTTAGACTGGTTGCGCTTTTTATTCCTGAATCGTTTTTCATTAGAACATCACCCATACAAATGACGCGACTATTAATATCGCTGCAATTACAAAGCTGATCATAGAGGCGGCACGGCCAGATTTCAGCTCTTCATTCATGCCCATATCAGCAAATAAATGCTTCATACCCATCACAAAGTGATAAGCGATGGCGGCGACGAAAATCCATGCCAAAAAGCGCACTAAAACATTGTCAAAAACGGTTTCAAAACTCTCAGGCGATGCCAAAGAATTCTGCAATAACCACAGCATGACTGGAATAAGTAAAAATAAAATGATGCCAGAGATACGATGCAAGATTGAAGCAATCGCAATCGGTGATCGATTAACACTAATCACTTGGCTGAGGGGCAGATCAATAGGTCGGTTGCTTTTCACAGCGGGCATCCTTTTTGCGGTTATGTCTGGTAGTTACTTATGATTTAGCAATCGTCTGCCAAATACACTGAGCACCACACAAGACGAATAAAGTAAGGAAGGAAGAGCTAGCTGACGTCATTTAATTTGCGCTAAATCTGAAAGCATACGGAGATTGACAGGGTCATTATGGGCATTCAACTATCGCTCAATAAACCCTTTCAATAATAAGCTTTCTACATATTAACAGACCACAAAACGAAGCACGGGATAAATCGATTAACTATTCTATTTTTACTGGTTCCCATTAACAAAAAAAAGACAACGCCATAGAGTCATCTCTACGTTATCCTTTTTTGTTAAGGTAAACTTCACTGTAGGCTATTTAAAAATAGAACAGTTAACAAGAATATTCAAGCGATAAGCTCGGTCTTGGTCTACAAAGTGATTATTCAATCGTAACAAAGTATGAGTGGAGCAAAGCCCCTCACCTACTTTATTAGGACAAGTCATCAATTTGCGCAAAGCTAGTGCCAGTTAAATCCCTCTAATTATAAAATGACTGAGCACTAATTACAAATTTATCCCCTAAATAGTGGTTATTAGAGATTTATTAACAAAAAACTGGCTATTTGCAATATGAATTCATTAGTATTACTCAGGCTTAGTGACCTATGAAGCCAAACGAATATATCAGCTAATGATGCTCTGTCTGTTTTATAGTAATTATTAGAAGATATCTCAGAAGAGTAGTTGGTTAAAATGGCCTCTTTACATTTAGGTTAATAATAATCATTACGCTATGATAAATAAGATGGTTTACAGTCAAATTACCTACTAGACATATTTTGATACAAAGTTTACAACCGATAAGCACTACTAGCGCACGTCTATTGGTGGTCTAGCAAGTAAAAGTCTTTTCAAAACTTAAGTAATAACTGCTAATATAGCCTGCATATTAAATAGGTCACATTCATTTTGGCCATTTGACTATTTATGACGCGAGGGTGTGCGTCACTATTATTTTTGTTCTAACAAGTTAAAACAATGGAGATTAAATTATGGCTGATAATCAAGCCACATTGACCGTAGATGGTAAGGACTACCAACTTCCTATTACTGAGGGTACTTTAGGGCCGTCAGTTATCGAAGTTGCTGCTTTCCAACAAGCTGGCTACTGGACCTATGATCCAGGCTTTATGGCAACTGCTCCTGTCGAATCGAAAATTACCTTCATTGATGGCGGTAAAGGCGAGCTATTGCATCGCGGCTATCCTATTGACCAGTTAGCAAACAATGCAGAATATCTAGAAGTGGCTTATGCACTGATTCATGGTGATCTGCCTAACGCTGAGCAAAAAGCCGATTTCTTTGAAAAAATTCGTAAGCATACTGGTGTTCATGATCAATTGCGTAAGTTCTTTGAAGGCTTCCGTCGTGACGCCCATCCAATGGCAATTATGGTTGGTGTCGTTGGTGCCTTATCTGCGTTTTATCATGAAGATTTAGACATCAGCAATGAAGAACATCGTGAAATTACCGCGATTCGTCTCATCGCTAAAATGCCTACACTTGCGGCAATGAGTTATAAATACTCACAAGGCGAACCGTTCATGTATCCACGTAATGATTTCAATTATGCGGAAAACTTCTTATACATGATGTTTGCAACCCCTGCTGATGTTGATTATAAAACCAACGACGTTATCACGCGTGCTATGGACAAAATCTTTACCTTGCATGCTGACCATGAGCAAAACGCATCAACGTCTACCGTACGTCTAGCAGGTTCTACTGGCGCCAATCCTTACGCTTGTATCGCTGCTGGTATCGCCGCCCTTTGGGGACCATCACATGGCGGCGCCAATGAAGCCGTACTTGAGATGCTAGATGAAATCGGTTCAGTAGAAAACGTTCCAGAATTTATGGAAAAAGTGAAAAGCCGTGAAGTGAAACTGATGGGCTTTGGTCACCGTGTTTACAAAAACTTTGACCCACGCGCACAAGTGATGAAAGAGACTTGTGACGAAGTACTAGGCGCATTAGGTATCAATGATCCTAAGCTTGAGCTTGCTATGGCACTTGAGAAAATCGCTTTAGAAGACCCGTTCTTCGTTGAGCGTAACTTGTATCCAAACGTTGATTTTTACTCTGGTATTATCCTTAAAGCCATCGGTATCCCAACGTCAATGTTTACCGTTATCTTTTCACTAGCTCGTACTTCTGGTTGGATCAGCCATTGGTTAGAGATGCACAGCGCACCTTTCAAAATCGGTCGCCCACGTCAGTTATACACTGGTGAAACGCAGCGCGATTTTGTTAAAGTTGAAGATCGTAAATAGTAATTAAGCATGTGTAAAAGTAAACAGTCATAAAAAATCTCGCCATGTGCGAGATTTTTTTATGGCTAAATTTAACGGATTACTTAAACTCTTTTAACGTTTGCTCATATTTAGCGATTTGTTCATCATAACCTTCAATCGTTTCATTGAATTTCGCCATCAGCATCTCAAATTCTTGTTGTTGGGTTTGTTTCATTTTTTGCATATCTAGTACTTGCTGAGCTTCTATCTGCTCCCAAACTTGATGCTGAATAATTAAACGTGCCAATGCAGGGCTTTTAGCACTGACTCTGCCAGCAATTTCTGCATCTTCAAAAAGCTGTGGTACTAAGGTTGCGATATTGATCAAAGTATCCGTATCCTGCGCATTCAGTGGCGTGGTCACTGGCTGATAAAGCGCTTCCATTGCTTGCTCATAGCGTTCTATAATCTGCTTTTCAGTTAATATCATAGGCTTACGTGGCTCTAAGCTAATACGCTTTAACACCGTTAAATCGCGCTCACCAACTTCGGTACTGGTGTTAATTTCATCGTTTATTTCAGTATCTGTCACAGAGTTGCCATTTGCTGCATCCTTTGCAGCTGCTACCGGATCTTGTGTTAGTTGTGGCGTAGCAGCTATAGCTCCTTGATCGCTGTTGTTAGCTGGCTGATTATTGCCAGTTGCAACAGTAGGCTCATCGACTAATAAAGCATTTTCACTGTCTGCAATATCAGCAGCTTGTAGCGACTCGTACTCTGCTTGCAGACGCCCCTGCAATGCCTGAAACTGGGTAACATATAAAGGTTGGAACTGCTCAATACGTGCTGCAGCAGAATCACTTTGCGCCATCGGTTGGCTGTCTTCTTCACTTGTTTGCTCACTGGTTTGGGGCTTATCCGCTACATTTTCTTCTGCTGCTTGCTGCTGACATCCGCTTAACAATAAGACACCAGTCAATGCCGCCGCCAGTAAGGCATTTGAGTGCTGTGGACACTCAATACCTTTATTGGTAAGGTTACCATAAACACCATTATCATGTTCTACTACCCAAAATTTAAACATCTGAATTTATTTCCTGTGTTAAAAACAAAAATATCACATAGCTATATAGAGGTTAAGAATCAGTCGCGGCATGGTCTACTAGGCTCAAGATTAGTCGCAATTAAACCACTAAAAATGGAATGCAGCCTGCAAGATCTTGACAGTATTGTCCGCGCTGACGACGGACAAAATAGTCTTGTACCATGCGTGCCTGCTGCTCGATACCATATTTAAGAAAAGGCTTACCCATCTCTAGTACATAATTATAGCGACGATCGATAATAGCACCGCGTACCACCTTCAAGCCTTGTTGCAGCTGCCACACATGTGTCAACTCATGTATCAGCCAACCTTGTTTGCCCAATGGCGCTTGGCTAAAATCATCTATCCAATCTGATGCATGAAAATAAATATGACCATTAGGACTCACAGCGTAATGTTTGAGTACCCACCATGCTGTTTTCAGCTGAACGTCATCAAGTCTGAGGCTGTCACCAAAAACCGAACGTGCAAGATTAATTTCACCTTCAGTGAGAGACCGCGCTTGTTGTTTAGCAGTTACTAAGTTAGCAGATGCTGAACTACGATTTAATAGACGCTTAAAAATCGACTGCAACATGACTACTATAATCCTTTATCTGTGATCTATCATTTTCGTAAATTTAGTTAACACCTTAATAGGGATAATATAGATATAAATAAAGCGTTAAAGACATAAGCTGTACATTTAGCTGACTTTTATTAACGTGAATCTGCGTTAGCCTAGCTTTTATAATAATGTTAAAGACATCATGGATGATTACCTTATTTATGACTTATTGCTTAATCGCAATAAGGACAGCATTATAAAGACAAATATCAAAAATAGTAATTTGACTTTGAATACTATGGATAACTGTTTAATCTTACAATAAAAAGCCTTGAATAACAGAAGATATAGAGAATTTTATGCCACCTAATTTTCATGCTGATACACCCCTCGCCCAGCGTATGCGCCCGACCACGCTTGATGCCATTATTGGTCAAGAGCACTTGTTAGCAGTAGGTGCTCCGCTAAGGCGCTTGGTAGAGCAAGGACACCTACCGTCTATTATTTTGCATGGGGAAGCAGGTATTGGCAAAACAACCATCGCTATGCTTTTGGCGGATGCCGTTGAACGACCTTTCCATGCACTATCTGCTTTAAATACTGGGGTTAAGCAGTTGCGTGAAGTATTAGACAGTAAGGATTCATTGAGTTTTGAGTCGCCGGTGGTCTTTATTGATGAGATTCATCGGTTTAATAAAGCTCAGCAAGATGCGCTACTTGGTGCAGTAGAGTCTGGCGATATCACCTTGATTGGCGCGACCACCGAAAATCCTTCTTTCAGTGTCAATAATGCGCTGTTATCACGTTGCCAAGTGTATCGCCTAAAGCCATTGACGCCTGAGCAAATCAGTGCGGTATTACAGCGGGCGCTTTTAGAAGATAATATACTGAAAAACCTATCGGTCGATTTGCAGGCGCAAGATACGATTAGCCAGTTGGCACATGGTGATGCACGAAAAGCCCTTAATTTATTAGAGCTGGCGATTCAAACGGCTGATACCAAGCAATCACCGATCATTCTCGACGATACCTTAGTCGCTCGTATCGCTCAGACTGCACTCGTACGCTATGATAAAGATGGTGAGCAGCATTATGATATGGTATCAGCCATGATAAAGTCAGTGCGCGGCTCAGATCCTGACGCGGCACTATATTGGATGGCGCGTATGCTAGTGGGCGGTGAGCCTGCCGACTTCATCGCGCGGCGTTTGGTCATTTTAGCCAGTGAAGATATCGGTAATGCCAACCCTAATGCCCTACTCCTAGCTGATGCGGCATTGCGCAGCGTGCAATCCATCGGCATGCCAGAATCACGTATTATCTTGGGGCAAGTGGTGGTCTATCTGGCAACCAGTGCCAAGAGTAATAGTACTTACAACGCTATCAATGCTGCGATGAGCTTGGCAGAAAAAGACGCCTCACCTGTGCCGCTACACCTACGTAATGGCGTGACCAAACTGATGCGTAATCAAGGTTATGGTCAGGACTATGTCTATCCTCACGATTATCCTAATCATTATTATGCGCAAAGCTACTTACCAGACAATTTAATCGGTACGCGCTTTTATGAATTTGCGGACAATCAGCGTGAGCAGCATAGCAAGCAGTTTATCGATTGGCTGAAAGACCAAGCGGCGAGTAATGACTAACCATTTACAATACGGCTGACTATGTGCGGCGATCTATCAATTGTCATTACCCTTGATGATACTAATCACGTTTTTAGACAGACTGGCCTATATAGTTTCGAGATGAGGCAGCATAGTGGGATGAAAAGCGTTAAAATGTCCTCATAATGATGTATAAGCAATGATTAGATAACGTCTACAGTTAATCAGTTTGATCCAGCGCGTTTTGCTTAGCCGCAACAGCGCTTTGTCGCATCTACTGCTACAATAGGCAGATAACACTTTATATCCCATATTGACACCTATTTATACAATAAAATATTGAGATCTACTATGAGTTTAAATACGATTCCTGAGATTATCGAAGACATTCGTGCAGGTAAAATGGTCATCTTGATGGATGATGAAGACCGCGAAAACGAAGGCGATATTATCATGGCAGCGACCCACGTGCGCCCTGAAGATATCAACTTTATGATTACTCATGCACGTGGCTTGGTCTGTTTGACCTTGTCACAAGCACGTTGCCAGCAGTTGGCACTGCCACTCATGTCTGACCGTAATGAAGCAAAATTTAGTACCAATTTTACCGTTTCTATTGAAGCGGCTGAAGGCGTGACTACGGGTATTTCAGCCGCTGACCGCGCGCGTACCATTCAAGCAGCGGTCTCCTCTTCTGCAAAACCAGAAGACATCGTTCAGCCTGGGCATATTTTCCCAATCATGGCACAGAATGGTGGCGTCTTACATCGTGCCGGACATACCGAAGCAGGTTGTGATTTGGCACGTCTTGCCGGACTTGAGCCAGCAGCGGTGATTGTAGAGATTATCAATGCGGATGGCACCATGGCACGCCGTGATGATCTTGAAGTATTTGCAAAGGAACATGATTTAAAAATTGGTACGATTGCTGATTTGATTAACTACCGTATTGCTAATGAGCAAACCGTCGAAGAGATTGCCTCGCATCCGTTTGAGACCGAGTATGGCACTTTTACCTTACATCGTTTCCGTGAGTTCGGTGCGACTGAAACCCATTTAGCTTTGGTTAAAGGCGATGTGAGCCAAGGTATTAGCACCGTTCGCGTCCATGGTTTCCATCCATTACGTGACTTGTTTGCTGCCAAAAATGATACCACTGGTCGTAGCGGCTGGAGCGTACGCTCAGCATTAGAAGAGATCAGTGCATCAGAGCGTGGTGTCTTGGTTTGGATTGGCAATCATGAGCCGACTGACTTGGGCGATGCTTTGGATAAGGCGGCATTGAATGAAGCTCTATCTACCATCACACAGCAACCATATCGCAGTATTGGTGTTGGCGCACAGATTTTGCGTCATTTAGGGGTACGTGATATGCGCCTCTTGTCCTCACCGATGAAGTTTTATGCCTTATCAGGTTTTGATTTGAACGTGGTTGATTTTGTCCATGCACCAAAGCAAGATTAATAGGCTTAATTAATAGAAACTTATTATCAATAAAAAAGGCGCATCAGCTTAGATTGATGCGCCTTTTTTCTTATTTTCTCAAAGCTTAATCACAAAGCATCATACTTAGAGTTGTGGGATATGACCGAATGTTGCTTCTAGAGCTAGTAGTCGTTCACGCTCCTCATTCGTCCATGGCTTTTTATCTTGACCATTGCTCTCTAAGCGCACTATCACTGCCTCAGCGGTCGCAACGATGGCAGCTTGTGCCTTACTATAATAGCTGTACTCGATTACTATGCTGGTGGTACCCAAACGCTGGCAACGAACGCCTAATAACAAGATATCAGGAAAAATCACTGGGTGCAAATACTGGCAGCTTGATTGTGCCAATACCGTAACCATATTGCCATCAAACATGCCCAGCGCCTGCAAATAGCCAATACGGGCTGACTCAGCGTAGCGATAGTACACCACATTATTTAGATGATTAAAGGCATCCATTTCACCCCAATGAATCGGCTGCTGATGGATAATAGGATAATGCGCTAGCTCTTCAGGACAATGATTGTCCAAATTATCAATGATAGATGTTTGATTGAAAAGTTCCATAACTGCCTGTCTCTTATTTTTATAATACTTTAAAACAATAACACTTTAAAACAATCGTATAAATCAGTAGTGCATTAACGTTGCGGCTTATTTAAAATCTGTGAGGTTAATAATGGCGATGTTTTTGGTGCATTCGCAATCAGTCTATCCAAACCTTCTATCACTTCTGTCATATTTTTAGGAGAGGATTTGGTCGGCAAGTCATTTTTGTCTGACTGTTGCTTGTTATCGATAGAAGCCTGTGATTCTGCTTGTTTAGGCATCAGCGTTTGCAGCTGCTTACGTGCTTGATTTAAATACATGACTAACTGATCACGATCATGCATATTGCTGGCCTGACTGGCTAGATTTAAGGTCATGATGGCTTCATGAATCGTCAGCTGCCGACGCGTTAAACGGCTATTGTCAGTAAATTGGCTCGTCGCTGTGTTTTTCTGTAGTGCAGTGTTGAGCTCAGTATTAGCAGCACGCTCATGGCGATATAAAAAATCTTGGATATTTTGAATCGCAAGGTTTTGCAGCTGCCAAGAGCTTGGTTGAGCACTTCTCGCCTGCAAGCGCTCAATATCTTTAACCAAGCTTTGTTTAATAACAACCGTTAGCGCGGGCGCAATCTCATTACTTTTTTGTGAAAGCTGCCAATGTAGACCTTGCAATAAATCAATCGCCGCACTGCCATTACTGTCTGCCAGCAACCTATCAGCAGCTTGTATCTGGATACGTAATAAATCCAGCTGGTTTTGAGCTTGGCTATTGACTGCTGCACTAGTCGCTGGCAGCGTTTGTTGACTCATCGCAAATAAGCGATCGTCCATCTCATTTAAACGGCTGACAACTTGCTCATTACTTTGCAAGCGCTCATTGACCGTATGCTGAAAACGCTGCTGACTGATATATAGCCACAGTAAGACGCCTATCAACAATAAAATAACCACCCATTGTAAGCGCAACAAGAACATATTTGCTTGCCGGCGCTGCTGAAGAGCAGAAGGATCTTTCGATAACGATTCAGAATTCATTGGCATAAGGCCACACCGTTCATGATTGATAAGGTTAAGCGTAAACAGTTGAGCAAGTAGTTTAAATAATTTTAGAGTAGTAGCACGTTACGCTAAACGTCTCTTTTTTATCTCAAATTTACTATATGTTAAATATTATAAACTGGTTGTCTTAATAGCAGTGAGAATGGTTTCTGGTGCCAAATCCTCTACGCGCCAATAACTTAAATTTTGCTCAGCAACCATATTGGCTAAGCGCTCACCCAATACCACATAAGAAAAGTCTGATAGTTTAAGTGGCGCATTGACTGACATTACTTGGTGTTCTGCTGCTACATCGAATGTTTTGGCAGCCTGAACGATACTTTCCCAATGCTCAAATGCGGTACCACTACTTACAATGACAATGGGTTTTCCTTGCTGTGACGCGGTTATGCCAACGGTCGCATTTCGATTATTGAAATCTTGTAGCCATTGCTGATACTGCATCATGGCATCAATAGGCATTTTGCGCTCGTACCAAGCAATGCTATCGATATGCACACCGCGCGCTTGCAAAGTATCAACCAATAATCGTCGTCCACCAAGACCTCGCCACACGAGTAGCTTATCCCCCGCCTGCAGGCTATCAATCTCAGGCATCGCCAGCATACCTTCATTATTAGCAATAACAGGCTGCAGTACTTGATAACTGGCGTTTGATAACTTTGCCTCATTTAACACAGCAGCAGTCGCTTCACCAACCGCAATCAGATGGCTTGGCGCTACTGAAATATTAGAGCTACCTTCTATAGCCTCTACTGCTTTATCAGTCGCGCCATTAGCTTGGTGCTCACGCTCAAGCAACTGCCAAATAGCCAAACCTGAGGCTGCCGCTGTCGGGCTAACGATGACCAATGCTTGATACTCGCCTGCTAGCCACTGGCGCATCAGTATCATATCACTATCAGTGGTCAAACGCGGTTGCAGTGTCAACATCGGCATATCAACAACCGACATACCTGCCGCTTGTAAATGTCGCGTCAGTGGGGCGGCACGCTCGACTGGGCGCGTATTGATGACAAGTTGCGGCAGCAATAATGGCGTATTAATTGGTTGATTTGAATCCGTGGACTTAGATGATGACCAAGACATAAATATACCGTGAAAAAAGCAAATAGAGTTAGCACCATCATAGAGTCATCTAAACCATGATAACTCTATGACTGAGTTGATAATGGTGATCCAGTGTTATACAGACTAGCTATTATTCAGGATGATAGATCGCTGATAGAATCTCACCAGCACCAGCTTGCAATAACATCTCAGCAACTTCGATACCCAACTGGTTTGCTTGGGCTTCTTGCTCAGCTTGACTGCCTGTTAACGTCTGGCGCTTGTCCACCTTAAGCAGCTCGCTACCATCTTCTTGACCAACGCGACCGCGCAGCCATAAGGTATCGCCAGCATCGTTGTTACCATTGTCATTATCATTGCTATCATTATCAGCAGCCAATGCATCTGCCTTTTGTAATACAGCATAAGCGGCGATAGGTACTTGGCAACCGCCCTGCAGATGACGATTTAATGCGCGCTCAGCGATTAAGCGGATACGAGCTTTGTCGTCATTAAGTGGTGCCAATAATTTTAATACGTCGGCATCATCTTCACGACATTCAATTGCTAACGCGCCTTGCCCAACCGCTGGCAAGCAAATATTGATATCTAACTCACTACGAATACGTGCATCAAGCTCAATGCGCTTTAGACCACTAGTCGCCAAAATAATCGCATCATACTCGCCCGCATCTAACTTGCTTAGTCGCGTGCCGACATTGCCGCGTAGGGTTTTAATTTGCAAATCGGGACGATAAGCTTTGATTTGACACTGACGACGCAAACTTGCAGTACCGACTACCGCCCCTTGTGGCAACTCAGCGATACTATGATAAGTATTCGATACAAAAGCGTCGGTTGGTGAAGCACGTTTGCAATAAACGCCTAGCGTCAACCCTTCTGGTAAATCCATGGGCACGTCTTTGAGTGAGTGCACCGCGATATCTGCTTGCTTGTCATACAGTGCTTGCTCAAGCTCTTTAACAAATAAACCTTTGCCGCCAATTTTAGCCAGTGGCGTATCCAAAATTTTGTCACCTTTAGTCACGATTTTTAGCAGATTAATTGTCATCTCAGGATACAAAGCTAGTAATCGATTACGAATATGCTCAGCTTGCCATAATGCTAGTGGGCTCTGGCGCGTAGCGATATTTAAGGTAGTCAAAGCAGGTTGCTGCATGGTGCTCATAAAAGGCCTCAATAATTTTAATACTAAACGGTCATTGCTCGACGATAATGTGAGTTTTTCGCCCAAGATGGGGCGTAAAAATGGTTTATAACGATAATAATGCAAAAAAAATACCCCTATTTAAGCATAAATAAGGGTTTGATGATATGGCGTGATTATTTTAGGAGACAAAGTGAGGCATGCTTAAATGTTTTGAATCTTTTCGCGCAGCCCTGGTAAATGGCGGCGGCTCACTGCTAAAGTCTCATCAATTCCTTTAAAATGTAGCTGATATTGGCCGGCATCTAAAGTCTCTAAAAAATCTAAATATTTGATATTGATGATAGCGTTACGATGTACCCGGAACAGCTTGTCTTCAAACTCTTGCTCAAGCTCTTTTAAGGTGTCATCAATGAGCACGATGCCATCCTTGTGCCGTACTTTGACGTACTTCTGATCTGCCGTAAAATAGTAGATGTCTTTGAGTTTTATCAGCTCAACACCGCGATGGGTACGCGCTGCAATATGTTCGCGCACTGGACGAGACGTTGGACTTTCAAGTTTACGAATCTCATTGAGCTGCGCCGCATTGAGATTGGTGGCTTTTTCTAGGGCTTCGAGCAACTCATCTTTATTGGCAGGCTTTAGCAAGTAACCAATAGCATTGGCTTTTAGAGCGGCAATGGCATAATGATCATAGGCCGTCACAAAGATGATTGCGGGCGGATGTTGCAGCTTAGCAAGCTCTTGCGCACACTGTACGCCATCCATCTCAGGCATACGAATATCTAGCAATATGATGTCTGGCTGCTGAGATTTTACGGCACTAATGGCTTCGATACCCGTCTTTGCTTGGGCAACCACCTCATGACCTGACTCTTTAACAATCCTAACCAAACGTTCACGAGCTAATGGTTCATCATCACAAACTACGATCCGCATGCAAGCTCCTTTCAAGGGCATACTTTGAACATATATTTAAAAATATCAATAATATATTAGCACTTATAACCTATCATTTAGTATAGGGAAATAATGGTTTTTGATAATAGATTTACCTTAATCAGACTTATCATCTGTCCCTACTATTCGTACGATATAATAAATGCTGCAATAAATATGCCACGGTTAAAAAAGCTATAAGCTAACGTCCTGTAGCGGATAATCGATAGTGGTCATAATCTGTTTGCTTGTCACCCTACTTTGGATATCTGCACTCTGACCAAAATACGCTTGTAAGCGCTGCGCTTGAATATGAAAATCCATATGCTGGCGCAAATCATGATGGATCATTAAACTATTTTTAGGTAATTGCACGTTAATGGTGATTGCCACACGGTGCTGTAGCCACGTGACATGAATATCGATATATACAGTCTCAGTGCTCCTCTCAACCACATTCAGCAGCATTTTTTCAATCACGCTCTGTAAACTTAAAGCGGTGATGACCATGTCATACATGATATTTTCATCAGGCAGCTGCCAACTTACTACCAACTTGTCTGCCAATCGAATCGTCTCAATGGCCAAATAATGCTCACAAAGTGCCACCTCTTCTGCAAAACTGATCTCGCGCGCACCATTAAAGCTGGCACGAAATAATACTGAAACGTGTTGTAATAAATCGGCAGCGCGAGAAGGATTGGTCTCAATCAGTGACATCAAGGTATTAATGGTATTAAAAAAGAAATGCGGTGCCAGACGCGCTTTTAATACATCATTTTGTGCGGCAAGCTTTTTTTCAAACGATTGCTTCAACGCCGTCATCTCACGATAACGACGTAAAAAGATCAGCAATCCTGTAATGGTAAATCCTGCAATAATTAAAGTGTTAAAGATAACGGTTGAAATAAAAGCAGTGAGAGTAAAGGTAAAGGCGCCTGTATTGATCATCAATAACAGAACCAGTATCAACGTGATAATGGCACTGATAGTGATGATAAACAGAACATATAAGCTCACCTTCAATGTACGCATACGTTTAAAAACAGGGCGTAGATAGTCAATGAGATAAAAGGAAGGCAGTAGTGTTAAGGTGGTTTGGATAAATCTTGCTGTCATTTTTATGGCAAATTGTGTTTCATTGACAACGCTATGACGATCGACAATCGCTAAAAAAAGCGACCAAAAAAAGATTACCAGCAGCCATTGCCAAGGTTTCATGATTTCCATGAGCTTGGGTATAAAAAACTCTAAGCGCTCCGCTAGTAAGGCAACCTCATCATTTGCTATACTTGAGTTCTTATTCTCTTGACTTGTCTTAGACTGATATGAACGCCAATTCTTCAAACCTTAGTAATCCTGATTCAAATAAAAATTCATCTGCTTCTGAGTTTAGCACAGATGCTTCTATAACAAACGCTGCCGCACAGAACAGCCCTACTACTAGTAGTCAGGGTCAACAGATGTGGGGAGGACGCTTTAGTGAAGCGACCGACAGCTTTGTGGCAGCCTTTACCGCATCGGTTGGCTTTGACCAGCGCTTTGCCCGCCACGATATTCAAGGCTCAATTGCCCATGCGACCATGCTCAGAGAATGCGGTATCTTGGAAGCTGATGACGTTGCAACGATCATTGATGGTTTGCATCAAGTGCTACGCGAAATCGAAGCCGGTGAGTTTAATTGGTCGATTGCGTTAGAGGACGTGCATATGAACGTCGAATCGCGCCTGACCGATATCGTCGGCGCGGTGGGCAAAAAGCTGCATACCGGTCGCAGCCGTAATGACCAAGTGGCGACTGATATTCGTCTTTGGTTACGCGAAGAGACTGATAATATCATTGCGCTATTGGTGCGCTTGCAAAGTGGCTTGCTAGATTTGGCTGAGCAACATACTGATACCATCATGCCAGGCTTCACCCATTTGCAAACCGCGCAGCCGGTCAGCTTTGGTCATCATGTCATGGCATGGTTTGAGATGCTATACCGTGATACCGAGCGCCTAGTCGATGCCCGTCGCCGCATTAACCAAATGCCGCTTGGTAGCGCGGCACTTGCTGGTACGACTTTTCCAATTGACCGTACCATTACCGCTGAGCTATTAGGTTTCGAAGGTATTTGCCAAAACTCGCTAGATGCGGTATCAGATCGTGATTTTGCCATCGAATTTACTTCGGCAGCATCTATTTTAATGATGCATATGTCACGCATGAGCGAAGAGATTATTCTTTGGATGTCAGCGCAATTTAACTTTGTGCAGATTCCTGACCGCTTTTGTACCGGCTCATCTATCATGCCGCAAAAGAAAAACCCTGATGTACCAGAGTTGGTTCGTGGTAAAGCCGCACGGGTATTTGGTCAATTAATGACGCTACTTAGCCTCATGAAAAGCCAGCCGCTTGCTTATAATAAAGACAATCAAGAAGACAAAGAACCGCTATTTGATTGTGTTGATACCTTGACCGGTTCATTACTAGCATTTGCTGATATGCTACCAAATATCACGCCGAATAAAGAAAATATGCGCGCCGCCACGATGAAAGGTTATGCAACTGCAACTGATTTAGCGGATTATCTGGTGCGCCGTGGCGTAGCGTTCCGTGATGCTCATGAAGTGGTCGGTAATGCCGTCGCTTTGGGCATTGCTGAGGGCGTTGATTTAAGCGACTTATCTCTTGCGCAACTCCAGCAGTTTAGCGATGCGATTGGTGAAGACGTGTTTGAGTATTTAACCTTAGAAGGCTCACTTGCCGCGCGTGATCATTTGGGCGGTACTGCGCCGAATCAAGTCAAACAAGCCGTCAGCCGTGGTCGTACTCGATTGGAATTATTCGCTTAATATCTGTTTAATAGTATTAGCGCTTTATTATTAAAAATGCCCGCCTTCGTTGCGGGTGTTTTTTTGAGCATAATCAGGTACAGTATTAGGTAATATCATTTGTTATTAACCTCATTAAAAAAACCATTATAAACAGGAGTCATTCATGACCGAAACCTTTAACCCACAAGCCAATACCGTTTTTTGCCGCAAATATCAGCAAGAGTTACCAAAAATGCCGCATCCGCCTTTTCCGAATAAAAAAGGTCAAGAACTGCAAGAAACCGTGTCTGAAAAGGCTTGGAAAGAGTGGCTTGAGCAGCAAACCATGCTGATTAACGAAAACCATCTTAGTATGCTGGATCCAAAAGCGAAGCAATTTTTAACTGAGCAGCGCGATAAATTTTTAGATAATGAAGATTATGAGCGTGCTCAGGGATGGACACCAGAAAGTTAATATTGAAACGGTACTAACAAATCGGTAAATGACTAGGACTTGTCGTCGAAGTTTGATAGTATTAAGAAGATTCACAACACTGACAGACTCGGGGTGCGATATATATTGACTGCTTAATATGCAGTTGACGTATGGTCGCTGAGAAACCACCCGCCGAACCTGATGCGGTTAGTACCGACGCAGGGAAGTCTTAAGCTTATGTTATATCTGTATAAAGGGCGCGCAGAAATGCCTTCTTATTATTGTTCATATCTAGCAGCGCTTTATATTGCTGTATGCCAATAAATAAAATGATGCCCGACCAATCCTTTATAGATAATGCTATTAAAATTTATTTTGATAGCATTATTGTTTCGTGATTGAATTTATCGATATGGGATAGGCTTGCCCCGCAGATACTGGCGGTGTTGATTTTATTCAAAAACCAACACGCTAGGACAGCATATGACTATTTCAGATATTGGCTCGCAAGCCACCACACATACCCCTGTAAAAGCAAGCAAAGCAGACGCACTAAAAACTCCCGCCCATCGCAGCGAAACTGACGCCCGTTTTGAAGAAGACGCACGCGACCTACATCGCATTTTGCCTGCCTCTCGCAAAGTCTATATCGAAGGCTCACGCCCTGATATTCAAGTGCCGATGCGCGAGATTACCCTTGACCCTACTCCTATCCAAGGCGTGTCCGAGTCCGAGTGGGAGCAAAATCCACCGTTTTATGTCTATGACACCTCAGGCGTCTATACCGACCCCAATGCCGCAATTGACTTGACCAAAGGTCTGCCAAAACTACGCGAAGGTTGGATAGATGAGCGCGGTGATACCGAACAGCTAGCTGGTTTATCAAGCTCATACGGTCTGGCGCGCGCACGTGATATCAGTACTGCAAACTTACGCTTTGCTCATATTGACAAGCCTCGCCGTGCTAAAGCTGTTGATGGGAAAGTAGGTAACGTTACTCAATTGCACTATGCTCGCCGTGGCATTATTACCCCAGAAATGGAATATATAGCTATCCGCGAAACCCAAAAACAGCATGAGCTGACTGATATGCGCCAGCACGAAGGCGAGACTTTTGGTGCGCACACGCCAGCGATTATCACCCCAGAATTTGTCCGCAGTGAAGTTGCCGCGGGTCGCGCTATTATCCCTAACAATATCAACCATCCTGAATCTGAGCCGATGATCATCGGGCGTAATTTTTTGGTGAAAATTAATGCCAATATTGGTAACTCAGCACTAGGTTCTTCTATTGATGAAGAAGTGTCGAAGATGACTTGGGCGACGCGTTGGGGTGCGGATAACATCATGGATCTGTCTACTGGTAACCATATTCATGAAACCCGTGAATGGCTGATTCGTAACTCACCCGTACCGATTGGTACGGTGCCGATTTATCAAGCGTTAGAAAAAGTCGATGGCGTAGCCGAAGATTTAACGTGGGAGATATTTCGCGATACTTTGATTGAGCAAGCCGAGCAAGGTGTTGATTATTTCACCATTCACGCTGGCGTATTGCTTGAATACGTTCCGCTAACTGCCGGACGCTTAACCGGTATCGTCTCGCGTGGTGGCTCTATCATGGCACAGTGGTGCATGTTTCATAATAAAGAAAGCTTTTTATATACCCATTTTGAAGACATCTGCGAGATTATGAAACAGTATGATGTGGCATTTAGCTTAGGCGATGGCTTACGCCCAGGCTGCTTGCAAGATGCCAATGATGAAGCGCAGTTTGGTGAGCTGCGAACCCTTGGCGAGCTGACCCAAGTGGCATGGAAGCATGACGTACAGGTCATGATTGAAGGTCCGGGACACGTGGCAATGAACCGTATTAAAGAAAATATGGATTTGCAGCTTGAAGTTTGTGCTGATGCGCCCTTTTATACACTAGGACCCTTAACCACCGATATCGCACCGGGTTATGACCATATTACCAGTGCGATAGGCGCGGCGATGATTGGCTGGTTTGGCACGGCGATGCTGTGTTATGTGACCCCAAAAGAGCATTTAGGGTTGCCGAATAAGAAAGATGTCAAAGATGGCATCATCACTTATAAAATCGCCGCTCATGCTGCTGACCTTGCCAAAGGACACCCCGGTGCGCAGGCACGTGACAACGCGTTATCCAAAGCGCGTTTTGAGTTCCGCTGGGACGATCAGTTCAATCTGGCGCTTGATCCGGATACTGCGCGTGAATTTCATGATGAAACCTTACCCAAAGATGCACACAAGACGGCACACTTTTGCTCCATGTGTGGTCCAAAGTTTTGTTCAATGAAAATCACTCAGAATGTCCGTGAGTATGCCAAAGGACTAAATGCCCAATAAACTGATAGAAAAATCTCACAAAGAAGCTCGGCAGTTATATAAAAAAGTATAGAAATACAACGCTAACAACTATTGTTCAAGTATAAAAAAAGCCCCTGCACATAACAGGGGCTTTTTTTATACTAATAGATGAATGCTTTAAACTTAAAATTTCAAATTAGACTTTACAAGTTAAATTTTAGAAGCCTGATAAATTTCATTAATCGAAGTGTTAATAGTATCAGCAAATTCTTGATCGCTTTGCTGCTTGCTCAAGCCTTCAGTAAAGGCACGCGAGAAGCTAGCAATCATACCCGGATTTTGCTTCAATTTTGCGCAGGCATCCGTGCGACTATAACCACCCGATAATGCCACGACTTTCAATACTTTTGGATGATCAATCAGTTCTTGATAAAATCCAGCTTCTTCAGGCAAGGTCAGCTTGAGCATCACTTGTTGCTCATCATTTAAGCGCTCAAGATTATGCAAAATACTGGTTTTAAGAATCAGCTCACAATCATGCTTTTTATCACTATTGATATCAATTTCTGGCTCAACGATCGGCATTAGACCCTTTGATAGGATTTGTTTTGCTACGTCAAACTGCTGTTGGACAACCAACTCAATGCCATCAACACTTGGCTCATAAATCACGGAGCGCATTTTAGTACCAAATACTGGATAATTTTTTGCTTTGTCCAATAATAGATCTAGATTTGGCATCGGGCGCATGACTTGCACGCCATTCATACGCTCTGCTAAGCCCTTATCCACCTTTAAAAACGGGACGATTTGCTTGTCTTCCCATAAATAGTTGGCAGTGGGCTTGCCATTGACCGCGCGCTCCATAGTATCTTCAAACAAAATCGCCCCAAGTACCCGCTCATTATCAAAGCAGTCGCACGTCATAATACGCGCTCGCATCTCATGCACTTGGTCAAACATGGCTTCGTCATTGTCATAGGCATCGCCCATAACCCCATAATTCTCTAACGCTTTTGGCGTGCTGCCACCACTTTGGTCAAGGGCTGCGATAAATCCTGAACCATTTTTGATACGTTGTAATTGCTTTTGGTATTCCATGGAAAGAGCATCCTATTTTATTTATTGAGGTCAAGTGTCACAAATGATATTTTTAGCTGATATTAGTTTAACTGTTCGTAGATAACCTTACCATAGGATGCTATATGTGCCTATAACTGAACGGCAAAAGCATTTATAAAATTGTTGTCATACCTATATTACGCCAAAGATATCTACGCCAAAAACAAGACTGCGACACAGCAAATCGCCAATAATAAACCCAATATATTGATACGGTTGAGTGATTCTTTAAATACTCCAACGCCTATAAGAGTAGCAACAGCAATCACACCAACGTTCATCCCAGTAAAGACGATACTTGGTGATTCTGACAATACTTGATGAGCGCGAATATAAGCATAAATATTACCCATATTTAGCGCACCAAGTAATATCCCTGCTGCAAGTGCATTGCCCTGCCAGCGTACGCGCATGATGAGCAGATAAATCAACAATAGCAGGCCTGCCAACCCAAAACTGACAAATAGTGTCAGTGGAAAGGCAGCACCTTGCTTGGCAACTTGTTTAAATAGAATATCAATAATGCCATAGCCTACCCAGACGCCAAACAACCATAGCGGTGTATGTTTGGCTTGTTTGCTAATCTCACCATGCTGCGGACGATAAATCAGCGCCCCGAGCGCCAAAAACCCGAGCAATAAGCCAAAAACGCGTATGCCTGTCAATACTTCACCAAATAATAAAAAAGCGGCGACAATAGGAATAATTAGTGACAATCGCTGAGCGGCATCAGTAGCTACCATGCCAACCGCTTCAATCGCGCGCCCGAGTATAATAAATACCGCAGGCAGTAGTACACCAAGGCCGATAATAATTGCCCATGCTCCGCCAAGGGCACTCATGTCACTGACGTCTGGCTTGAGTAAAAACCAAGTCAATAAAAAGGCGACCGGATAACCGGCAACGATGGTTTGACGAATATCAATATCACGTTGGCGCAATATTTTAAGTAACACAGAGACGGCAACGCTACACAGCACTGCTATCGTTAAATACATCATAACGCTTTACCTTAGTCATCCATCATATCAAGGGTATATATCAGTGTTAATTTAAAAGGAGAAAAACCATAGAATGTAACAATATATTTCTTATGCAGCAAGCTATTTATGCCCATGTATCATCAAATGGTTCTATGAGTGTCTGATGCGTTCAAATTACAATTAGCCTGTAAGCGTGTTGGTCAAGATTTGCTAAAATAGCACACTACTCACTCACCTATATAATTGCTCAAGATTGCGTCTATTCACGCTTTTCTTGACGTATTGCTATTGCCTATGAACGCTCTATTTCGCTTTTTTGAAAATCGCCTGCCGGCCTTCCCTGAAACACCGATGCCACTACCCTCACCTCGTGATGGCATGCTAAAGTTTCTGTGGGCGTGCACCAATGGTTTACGCGGCTGGCTACTGCTATTTATGATTTTGTCAGCCGGTATCGGTATTTACGAAGCCATGCTCTTTGCTTGGATTGGAAATATCGTTGACTGGCTTGGGGTTTATACCCCGCAAAATCTGTGGCTAGAAAAAGGCGACATGCTGCTGCTCATGCTGGCGGTGATGATTGTCAGCCCATTATGGATTGCCTTATCCTCATTTATCCATTTTCAAACCTTGCAAGGGGTATTCCCCATGCAGATGCGCTGGCGTTTTCATCAGCGTATGCTTGGTCAATCGATGCAGTTTTATCAAGATGAATTCTCCGGTCGCGTTTCTGCTAAAGTGATGCAAACCGCATTGGCAGTACGTGATACCGTTATGACAGTTACTGACATGTTTATGTATGTCGCTGTCTATTTTATTACTTCAGGTATCATTCTCTTCAATCTTGATAGTTTGCTACTGATTCCCTTTATCGCGTGGTTTGTATTAGTTTGGCTTGCGATGTGGTATTTCATACCTAAACTCAAACAAACGGCTATTGTACAAGCAGATGCTCGCGCCTTGATGACGGGGCGCATTACTGATGCCTACGCCAATATTATGACCGTCAAGCTGTTTAGTCACTCGCGCCGTGAGCTCAGTTACGCCAAAAACGCCATGGGGCAGTTTTTGGGTACCGTCCATGCACAAATGCGCTGGGTCAGCTATCTTGAGTTTTCAACGCATTTGATTAGTGTTGTTTTGGTCAGTAGTACTGCTGGTATTGGCTTGTATTTATGGCAACAAGAAGCCATTGGTGTCGGTGCTATTGCTGCTGCAACTGCTATGGCGCTACGCTTGAATGGTTTAACGCGCTGGATTATGTGGCAGACGGCAAGTTTGTTTGAAAGTATCGGTACGGTACAGGACGGTATGCGTACCTTATCTGCACCGCAAACCATCATTGACAAACCCAATGCACCAGCTTTAAAAGTCACAGAAGGTCGTATCGTCTTCGATCATGTTGACTTCAGTTATGAGAATGACAGCGATGATACAGACAATAACGATGGTGGAAATTTAAACGACGGTAACCTATCAGCCACGTCTACTATCAAACTTCTCGATAATTTTTACTTGGACATCAAACCCGGCGAAAAAATCGGTCTGGTTGGACGTTCAGGTGCCGGCAAATCCACCTTGGTCAATCTACTCTTACGCTTCTTTGATGTCGATAAAGGTAAAATCCTCATTGATGGTCAGGCGATTGATGAAGTGACCCAAGAGTCCTTACGTCAGCAAATCGGCATGGTGACCCAAGATACCTCTTTATTACATCGTACCGTACGCGAAAATATTGCTTATGGTCGTCCTGATGCTACTGACGAGCAGATTATCATCGCAGCAAAACAAGCTCAGGCATGGGACTTTATCAAAGATTTATATGATGATAAAGGCAACATGGGGCTGGATACTCAAGTTGGTGAACGCGGCGTCAAACTTTCGGGTGGGCAGCGTCAACGTATTGCCATCTCACGTGTTATGCTAAAAAACGCGCCTATTCTACTGTTAGATGAAGCCACCAGTGCGCTCGATTCTGAGATCGAATTTGCAATTACTGAAAGCCTGAACGATATTATGACTGGCAAGACAGTTATTGCCATCGCCCATCGCTTATCAACCATTGCTGCTCTTGATAGACTGGTTGTGATGGATAAAGGTCAAATTATTGAGCAAGGCAGCCATGATGAACTATTGAATCTACATGGTATCTATGCACGATTATGGCATCGCCAAAGCGGCGGCTTCTTAGGTGAAGACAGTTAATTAAAAGCGCTTTATTAAGAGTAACTTCTCACAGGGACGTGTTTATTTTATGGAAGCTTATACAAATCGCATCAACCTTGCTGGCAGACAGGCTCGCTATTATGACTTACAGCAACTAGGGTCAGCCAATCAAACTGATTATAAACGTGCGCCTGCCCATTTTTATGGGGGTAACAGCTTTACCGTTGGTACTTATACACCATTGTTAAATGAGCTGGCAGCCAGCTTTGAGCTGAGCTCATTGGCATTACGCGGCTATTGGTACGATAAACCGCAAGCACGCCGCCTAACGCGTGAGCAAGATGCTGAGATGCTGATTGAGTTTTTAGAAAAAACCCAAGATAAACCAGTTGTTGGCATTGGACACTCGCAGGGCGCAACTGCTACTGCAATAGCGGCGGCTCAGCGTCCAGAGCTTTTCTCAGAGCTCTACCTTATCGAGCCTGTTACCTTTACCAAAAAACAAGCAAGAATATATAATCTGTTGCCGCGGCAGTTTTTACTAAGCCAAGAACCCTTTAAAAGTACAGTAACTAAGCAAACCACTTGGGCAAGTATTCAGGAATACTTCGATCACTTGAGGGAGCAGCGGGCATATCAACGTATTAGTGATATAAACCTAAAAACCTTTGCTACACAAAACCTGAGCACTAACAATGACGGTAGCTATACTCTGCTATTCTCACCAGAACAAGAGTTAGCTAATTATTTTGGTGCCCCTCATATTGATGCGGCGCTTAAAAAGCTAAGCTGCCCTTATACTTTGATTACTGGCAAACCTACTTTATTTATTAATCCAAAAGTACGTAAACAATGGCACAAATTTGTTCCTGATAGCAGTATTATTTCCTTACCAGAGTATGGACATTTATTACCCATGGAGGCGCCAGAAATCTGCGCTCAAATTATTAATGAGCATTATCAGAGCAATAAATAAGCTGACCTATGACTGACATTTTTGCGCCCAAGCTGACTGACAACCTTTTGCCTTATGACGGTCTGGTAAATGATTTAGGTATTGTGATCGATTATCCCAGCCCTTTATTTTATAACTTGGTGACTGAGTTACCTTGGCAAGAAGATATCGTTACTTTATTTGGCAAGACACATATCACAACGCGTCAAATCGTTTGGATGGGTGATAGCGATATTGATTATCAGTACTCTGGTCATACGCGTCAAACCATACCTTGGACAGATACTGTGTTTCATGTGAAACATCATATCGAACAGAAATTATTAGATCTTGGAATTGATGCCAATTTTAATTCCTGTTTACTCAACTATTATCCTTCTGGTGAGGATGGTATGGGCTATCATGCCGATGATGAACGAGAGCTTGGTGAGCAACCAGTTATTGCTTCATTATCTCTTGGTGCTACGCGTAAATTTGTCTTTAAGCATAAAAAAACTCAAGATAAAGTTGAGCTTTATCTTGAGTCAGGTCAGCTAATTGTCATGCATGGTGATACCCAAAGCTTTTGGAAGCACAGTATTACCAAGACTAAAAAGGTAACCACAGGACGCATTAGCCTAACCTTTCGGCAAATATATCCAAATAATCGAAGCTAACCATTAGCTAAATCTATTATCCAATCAACCTCGGCTCAACTGACTTTCAATACCAATTTACCAAAAGCATCGCCTTTTTGCAGCTCATGATGGGCGATAACGACTTCTGACAATGGATAAGTCTTTTGCAAACGTAAAGTCAGTTGACCATCTGCTACCAGCTGTAGCACTCGTGCCATATCCTCACCATTACGCTGAGCCGCATAACCTTCAACGCTTAGGTTTTTTTGACTGCCTGCTCCTTTGAGTTTATCTACCCAAATTGTTGGTAGTACATATACACGTCCAGACTCTTTGACAACGTCTAGCGCCCTTACACCCGCTTCATCACCGACCAAATCCAATAAGACGTCGGCTTGCAGCTCAGGGAACGAATCATTTTTGGTGTAGTCAATCCAGCCTGTAAGCTGATTAGTATCTATCAAGCTATCCAGTTTTTTATACTTTTCTGCTGAACAAATAAGCGTGACTTTGATATTATGTTTAGCGATTTTTTTCATCAAAAGCTGTATCAATAGATGACCAACACCGCCTGCTGGGGCATTCATCACTACATGCTCGCCCTCTTTGATATCAGCAAACTCAACAAACTGTAGCGCCGTTTGTCCGATACAAGGTAATGCGCCTGCCTGCTCTAAGGTGACAGCTTCAGGTACACGTGCCAGCATTTTAGCATCAACAGCGACATATTCAGCATAGCATCCACCGTTAAAAGTTAATGCTGCGACTTTATCACCAACGGCAAATTTTTTACTTTGACTGTCAACTACTGTGCCTGACATATCAAAACCCAAAATCGCTGGTTGATTATGATCAAACTTATCTTTTTGGATGTTGGTAGCGCCCCAGCCTTTACCTTGACGAGTTTTATAATCGACTGGATTGATACCGGCGTAAGCAACTTTTACCAGCACTTGATCATCTGTCAAATCAGGTACGGCAACATCATCTTGGTATATCATGACTTCAGGTTCACCAAACTCACGTATGAGTACGGCATTTTGAGTCATTGGCATGCTTTTATCAGACATTATTTATCATCCTTGTTTATTTTAGTTTAGCGTTCTTTATTCCATTAATAATTTTTACTCTATAGCAACGCCAGTTCTGCACTCAAAGGCAGATGATCAGACAGGGTTGACCACGGTTTACCCGTATGTACCCAAGCATCTTTTATTCTGAGATTACGGACATAGATACGGTCTAAGCTCAATACAGGTAGCTTTGCTGGAAAGGTAGGCAGCAGCTTGCCGTGACAATGTTTAAAAGCTTCCGTCATACCCAAGCTTGATGCCAATCTATCACAAGACATTTTTTTCCAGTCATTAAAATCGCCGGCCAAAATCAGTGGCTGGTCAGGGGCAATCTCATCTCTGACATAGTTAGAAATCGCTTCATATTGCTTGATACGATCGCGCTCAAATAGGTTTAAATGGGCGCATAAAACCACCACTGGCACCTCCCAACCTACCGGCTGCACTTCACAATGCAAAACCCCGCGCTGCTCAAGCTTATTGACCGTAATATTGACGTTGTGCTTGGGATCAAGTGGAAATCGGCTCAATACAGCATTGCCATGATGGCCGTTATCGTACTCTGAATTTTTGCCATAACTGTTTTCTAGTTGCAGATATTCACCAAACCATTCGTGCTGAGACTGGTCAGGGTACTCGTTATATTGAATATTGCGCTTAAGGTTTTGCCCCTGTACTTCTTGTAGGCAGAGTATGTCGGAACCTATAATATCAAGTGCTTGGGCGATACCCTGAACTTTGACCTGGCGATTCATAGGCGACATGCCTTTATGAATGTTATAACTTGTGAGTACAAAAGAGGTGGTATTAGTCATAATGGTAGTAGTCATAAACTCAGTATTTATAGAGTAGATATTGGGTATTGAATATGGTCAGCTTAAAATAAAAAATAATCGTTTGAAATAGAATCGAGGCACTAGAAAACCATACATGTAAAAAGAGCATTGGCTCATACTGAACCAATGCTCTCATACTATACCTATGTGCTATCAATGACCAATGGCTAATTCGTTACTGAGCCTATGTCATCTATTAATAGCGGGTGACAAGAGCAATGGGTTGGTCTGCATTCATAATATCTTGTGGCATAAAGACCGCTTTACCGCCATTATGAATGACATGCTCAATGATTTCACCAATAGCATCATCAGTGATACCTTCTGCACTTGAGTCGTCCGCAAGACTTAGCGTTTGCGCTTTTTCATCAATTTTGGCTGGTTGAATATAGCCACGGCGGACATACAAGGTATCGCCTATACCCTGAAAAGCACTGCGATAGACTTCTTGCAAATCAGTCTGTAGTTTGTTCGCCCCGCGCGCTTTATCAATCTCGCCCAGTGCCGCTTGGTGTAAGGAGGTACGATAACCTTCTACTGCTTCTTGTACACTATTGATAACATGCTGTGCACCACCCTCATCTAGATTGGTGGCATTTGATACCGTAGCGATGATATTATCCGGACGGTCACAAACATCTTTATAGTAGCCAATATTTTTGCTATCACCGACTACGACTAGCGGCATTTTATGCTCGCCCCACAGCTCTTGAACACTCTTATCTACTTGGTTAAAGAACTCTTTTAACGCACTACTCTCATTATTCGCTGAGCGATCTGATCCGCCATCGCTTGTCGTATGAAGTCCATTATTGTCGATAGGAAAAGGAATGTTTTCCATATTATTTTGGGCAGTATCGTCTAGATCGAACTCTCGTATCACGCGATCATTAGAGGCTTCAATTAAACGTGCCTTATCACGAGTCAATACCAAAGTATAATAATGCACAGCGCTTGCCATATCACGCACTAAATCACGGGTCGCAAAACGATGTGAGATAACCACGCGCTCAGTGGTATCAATAGGCATACGGATCACTTGCACATCGTCAGTACTAGCAAAAATAGCTAAGGTATCTAGATTAAGATTATGATTCAGCTCTTTGGTCTTAGCATGGATATTGTCTAAGATAGTGGTTGCCGTACGCTTGTCATACTCATTGGTTAGACGTTCTTCGACGACTTTTAATTGGTTTTTTAGGGCAATAGGGTCTTTGTCATTAGCAGGGTGTTCACGGTGCGTTTTGACAAAAATACTGACTGCTGGATTCGCCTTTGTCTCACGTAAGCTTTTAAGAGTTGCTTTCATTTAATACTCCTTGTTTTATGACTATAAATTTCCAATACTACTTTTGGTACGCCTTGCCTGTTACTTATTCTAGATTTTTGCGGTCAGGCGACTGCATACTCTTAATAACATAGCATGCTTAACAGGCTATTCATACTACAGCACTATTAACGCCTGTTATCCTATTACACTACCAACTTGACCACACAAGCTATAGGGTTAATTTGCAAGCAAATGATGATGCTTTGTAAATAATATCAACGCTTGCCACAATAACCTTAATAACAGTAGCCTTAATAAAGGTCACTTGATTAACAGCTTATCAAAGCTCAAGCTTTCAGCTTGTATTTTCATTAATGAAGACCCATCATTTAAATATTACAATGCTGATTATTAACAATGGTTATCAATACCCCATAACGATTAGCCTTACATCAAGCTATTTAACTTTGAGAAACCTTGATATTAATATATCTTTAAAATATAAACAGTAATGCCTGTTAATCATTTGAACGATTTGAATAATTACGCCAAATTAAACCCTTTTATCTGTCAAACTCATTATTTATAACGGAACCTTTTATGACTTCTATTTCTTTAAAGTTACATCTTGTCGATTTTGCCGATACTGCACCAAGCACTTTACAACAGCAAGTAATCAGCGCCATTGACACGGCTAATGCGTTTTTAGATGAGTTGACGGTGTGTACAGATAGCAAGGATACGTCTACCTCGATAGACGCTGAGCAAGCGCTAAGTGATATAAAAAACTTTGACCACATCAATTTGGCATTGGATCGAAGTTGGGGCATTTTGTCGCATCTGAATAGTGTCATGAGTAATGATGAGATCCGCCATGTCCATCATGAGCTGTTACCAAAGCTATCAGCTTACGGTACGCGCGTTGGGCAGCATCAGCCGCTATTTAGTCGTTATCAAGCGATTGTCAATGATAAAGCTTTCTTCGCAGCGCTTGAGCCGGCACGAGCACGAGCTATTGAGCTTGCGCTACGTAGCTTTGAGTTATCAGGGGTCGCATTACCAAAAGCTGAGCAAGATAAATTTGCAGTCACTCAAAGTAAGCTGCCTACGTTATCAGCCACTTTCTCAGACCATGTTTTAGACGCCACTCAAGCTTATGCGTTGCCGCTTAAAACAGAGCAGTTAGCAGGTTTGACTGAAAGTGGTTTGGCGCTATTGGCCGATGCAGGTGAGCAATATAAAACAAGCCAGCTTGCAAATGGTTCGCTCACGCAAACAGAGGTTGATACCTTACCGATGCCTTATTATGTGGCAAGCTTAAATATTCCTGTGTATCTTGCCATTATGACCCATGCCGATGATCGCAACTTACGCGAGACGTTATATCGTGCCTATGTCACTCGCGCCTCTGAGTTTGATGATCATACTAATGCTAAAGGTCAGTCTCTAAATAACGCAAATATCATGAGTGAGATTTTGCAGTTACGTGAACAAAAAGCCAGACTATTGGGTTTTGATAACTATGCAGAGGTATCGCTATCGACCAAAATGGCAGACAGCGTGGCAGAAGTAGAAACCTTTTTACGTGATTTAGCAGTGCAAGCAACGCCAACTGCTGCGCAAGATTTGGCGCAATTGCAAAAATATGCGCAAGATTACGGTATTGAAGATTTGCAGCCGTGGGACAGTGCTTATATCGCCGAAAAGGTCAAACAAAGCGAGTTCAGCTTATCACAAGAAGAGATTCGCCCGTATTTCCCATTACCAAAAGTGATTAGCGGTTTATTCGCTATCGTTGAGCGTTTATACGGTATCAAAGTACAAGAGCAAAATGAATCCGTATTACGCTGGCATGATGAGGTGCGTTTTTATCAGTTATTTGATGCTGATGATAACTTGCTTGGCGGTTTTTACTTTGATTTATTTGCCCGTAGTGGTAAACGCGGCGGCGCCTGGATGAGTGGCTTTCAGTCACGTTATAGTTATGAAGAGCAAAACCACCAACAGTTACCAGTGTGCTTTATGGTCGGTAACTTCACCCCAGCACTCGATGGTAAGCCAAGCTTATTGACTCATGATGAAGTTGTCACCTTGTTTCATGAGTTTGGTCATGGTCTTCATCATTTATTAACCCAAGTGACGGTCGGTGATGTCGCTGGGGTCAATGGCGTAGAATGGGATGCCGTCGAGCTGCCGAGTCAGTTTATGGAAAACTGGGCGTGGGACGCGGAAGGTATTGCTCTTATTAGCAGTCATGTCGAAACTGGCACGCCATTACCAAAAGAGAAACTCGATGCACTATTGGCAGTCAAAAACTTCCAAAGTGGTTTGCAAACGCTCCGTCAGATCGAATTTGCTTTGTTTGATTTGTTGATCCATGCGCACACGCCGGCGCTCGATTATGAAGGTATTTTGACTACGCTTAACAGCGTACGTAATGATATTGCCATTTTACAGACGCCTGATTACAACCGCTTTGCCAATGGCTTTAGTCACATTTTTGCTGGTGGTTATGCCGCTGGTTATTATTCTTATAAATGGGCAGAGCTGTTGTCTGCTGATGCTTTTAGTAAATTTGAAGAAGACGGCATTTTTAATCCCATCACAGGTAAAGCCTTCCGTGAGACTATTTTATCAGTGGGCGGTAGTTTTCCAGCTAAGGTGAATTTCGAAAACTTCCGTGGTCGTAGCGCCAGTATTGATGCTTTGCTACGTCATAGCGGTTTTTCTGATACTAAAGACCAGACTAAAAGTAGTACGGCTGCCAATGCCTCAATAACACGCGAGGTGATTTAAATGCGCTATCAATCAACGCGTCCAAAGCGGCAGTTTTTAGCGGGCGTTCGCTGCCCGAAATGTCAGGTCATGGATGCGGTAGTACAAGTCAATATCGTTGTGCCAGCGCCTGATGAATATATTGAATGTACGCTATGCGGGCATACTGAACATCGCCCTGATCCTGATGAGATCAGCGCAAAGAACCATCTTGAAGACCAATTAACTCGTGGCGCTATGATTACCGGAACCAGTGGGACGGTCAAATTCAAAGAATAACTCTTTATATTTGACGATCAGACAGTCATATCTCATGATTGCTATAAACAATGCTGTATTTAATCGCCCTTCTATCAATAGATGGGCTTTTTTATTTCGAGTTTGCTATAGTATGGCAGGATATCTTTAACCTAAATTGAACGTAGTATGAAAAGCAAAAAAACGCGTCCTTTCTCCCATAAAGTCTTAAAAAAATCTACCCATTCTGCTAAGCCAAGCCAAAAATGGTGGTTTGGTATTTTATTAATTGTGCTGTTAATCGGTTATTTCGTTTGGAAAGGCACGGTACCTCAATCTAATCAGAGCTCTGCTGATAATTTGCCAGTGACTTCCGAACAAGATAAGCCTACACAGATTGCTTCTGTACCATTAGAAGATGACGTTAATAATATTATTGGTGATGAAAATCAAGGTAGCGCTAGTATGACGGATTCTGATATCTCAGATCCCAAATCTATCTTAGAAGCCCCATTACCAAAAACGAACAGCTTAGCCAAAGAAGAGATTGATCGTTTAGAAGATGAACGTAAGCGCTTAGCCGAACAAGAAAAGCTCGCTGCTGAACAGATTGCCATGACCAAACAATTAACTGAACTAAAAGCTCAAGAAATCGCATTACTTGAGCAACAAATTGCCCAGTTAGAGGCTGATACTGCGGTTAAAACCACCACTAATTAGCAGTTATCGCCAAATAATGTATGCTTTTATTCAGGGGTTGATGATGGCATCTTTGCAACTCACTCATAATCCTATTTTAAATAGCAGCGCTCAGCTGCTCATACTTCCTGTTAATAGCGCTGGTCTCCTTTTAGATCCTATTTTGACTCGCGCAAAAACCCTATATCCTGATAATTATCAACGTTACTATCGTGCGTGCTGTGATGGTAGCTTAATGGTTGGTAGCTGTTTACTGCATAAACGCATACGTGAGCAAGCTGGGCTTAGTGTCAGTAGTAATGGCAACCAACCCAGTTATATTGCTAACCTTGTTATATCAGATCACTCTTATCATCCAGTAAGAGTACGCTGGTTGACGGAAGCTTTAATCGATTTACGACAACAACTGACAACGCTGATACGCTATCAAGGTATCCGTCACATTGCTCTGCTTGCCCGTCCCCTTATTTACAACCATTCACGCAATGAAGCCAATCCTTCGACCAATGAGTCTCTTATAACAAATGCGCTTCCATTAGATTGGCATATTGATATATTGCCTCTCATAACCCATTATTTAGCAAATTTACCTAAGCTTCGCATTGATATCCATGTACCTAGAGACGTTGCCATATAGCATATTTTCTAATTTTAGTTATATTTTACGTCCATAAAAAAACCGCCTTGAGCACTCATAATAAGTGATTCAAGGCGGTTCTTTAAATATTAACGCTATCAAATATCAAGCATTAGCTCTGCTCAATACCTTTCATAGTCAACTTGATACGACCACGATTATCAACATCTTGGACCAATACTTTAACGATTTGACCTTCTTTTAGATAGTCAGATACGTTTTCTACGCGCTCATCAGCGATTTGCGAGATATGCACGAGACCATCAGTATTTGGCAATACGTTAATAAAGGCTCCGAAGTCAACGATACGAGCAACCGTACCTTCGTAAGTTTTACCTACTTCAACTTCTGCTGTGATTGCTTCAATTTTAGCAATTGCCGCTTTAGTTGCCGCTTTGTTTTCACCAAAGATACGGATGGTACCAGCATCATCAATGTCGATAACCGCACCAGTTTCTTCCGTTAGCTGACGAATCGTTGCGCCGCCTTTACCGATAACATCACGGATTTTATCCGGATTGATCTCAATTACGGCATAGTTAGGTGCATGAGCATTGATTTCAGTACGGCTTTCAGGCAATACTTTGTTCATCGCGTCTAAGATATGGATACGACCAGCATGAGCTTGCTTTAACGCTTGCTCCATGATATCTGGGGTAATACCTTCGATTTTAATGTCCATCTGTAGAGCAGTAATACCGTCTTTAGAACCAGCAACTTTAAAATCCATATCGCCAAGATGATCTTCATCACCTAAGATGTCAGACAATACAGCAAAGCGCTCGCCTTCTTTAACCAGACCCATGGCAATACCAGCAACCGGTGCTTTAATTGGCACACCAGCGTCCATCAATGCCAAACTTGCACCACAAACAGAGGCCATAGACGATGAACCATTTGATTCAGTGATCTCAGAAACCACACGGATAACATATGGGAAGCGATCGCTATCAGGCAGCATCGCTTGTACACCACGGCGTGCTAGACGACCATGACCGATTTCACGACGTTTAGGAATGCCTTCACGACCTGTTTCGCCTACTGAGAAATGTGGGAAGTTATAATGCAACATGAAATGGTCACGAATGGTACCCGCTAGCGAGTCAATCATATTGACGTCACGAGTATTACCAAGGGTAGTCGTTACCAATGCTTGGGTTTCACCACGTGTAAACAATGCTGAACCATGAGTAAATGGTAATACGCCCACTTGTACATCAAGGGCACGAACAGTCTCTAAATCACGACCATCAATACGTGGCTTACCAGACAAAATGTTGTCACGAACGGTACGATACTTTAGATCGTTATAGATTTCTTTTAACTCAGATACGGTATCAGCATAGCTCTCTGATTCAGCATCACCAGCAAGAGCTGCAAGGGCAGCGTCTTTAATTTCATCAAGCTTGCTGTAACGTGCTTGCTTATCAGTGATGGTATAAGCGTCAGATACTTGCGTACCGAACTGCTCTTTCATACCAGTCTCTAACGTTTGATTGCGTACAGGAGCGGTATATTGCTGCTTAGCGGTACCGATTTCTGCTGCCATTGAAGCAATGTTGTCGATAACGATTTGCTGCTGCTGATGACCGTATAATACTGCGCCTAGCATTTGATCTTCTGATAACTCTGCCGCTTCAGATTCAACCATCAATACCGCAGACTTTGTACCAGCCACGACCAAGTCAAGATCACTTTCTTTAAGCTCTTCAAGCGTCGGGTTCAGTACGTATTCGCCATTGATAAAACCAACACGCGCCGCAGCAACAGGACCATTAAATGGTGCATCAGAGATAGCTAGCGCCGCTGAAGCACCGATTAGTGCTGCGATATCTGCTGATTGAGTTTTGTCAGATGACACAACCGTTGCCGTGATTTGAATCTCGTTGACATAGCCTTCAGGGAATAACGGACGGATTGGGCGGTCAATTAGACGCGAGGTTAACGTTTCAGACTCGCTCGCACGACCTTCACGTTTACCGTAAGCACCTGGGATTTTACCCGCAGCATACATTTTTTCTTGATAGTTAACGGTCAATGGAAAGAAGTTTTGACCTTCTTTAGCATCAGACTTTACAACCGCTGCTACCAATACAGTAACGCCGCCCATGTGGACTAAAATCGAGTTAGCTTGACGCGCAATACGTCCTGTTTCGATAACAACTTGCTGGTTACCGTATTGGAATTCACGCTTAATGGTATTAAACATTGTCATATAATTTTCCTAATATTGACTGACGAAATAATATCAGCACAAAAAACACTGATATCTGTCATTAAAATTCTTTGTATATAGCTTCTAATCGACTGTCTTTATACTTATAAATCTTGTCTATCGAAACTATTATTATCAAATATTTATCTTATGCAATTGGCTGGTACATAAAGCACAGCCCTGCATATTGGTTAATGCTAAAATTCGGTTTGCTATAACGATCATTTAGATTTTTATAGCATCAAAACCACTCCATCTATGGAGCCTCTTCACTACTTTACCTATGCATGTTTATCTATCATAAACAGTGCAAAAACCGACTAAGGCATTATTTTACAGTGATTTATGGTCATTGACCAACCTAATGCACTACTATCTATTTCTTAATAATTAGTTAAATATAAGCTTTTGTTTCTGTACTTAAACTCATACCATACTGATAAGCATAAAAAAACGGCGTGAAACTATTCCACACCGTTTTTAGAAAAATCTATTTTATCGATATCAACAAGCAAGTTCCAAATAGCTGCGCAAAAAATCTAAAATACTTCCCAGTTAAGGCATATCTCGTTTTAGCAACCATTCGTACTACTGTCGTCAAATTAACGACGTAGACCTAACTGGCTAATAAGGGTGGTATAGCGACCAAGATCTTTACCTTTTAAGTAATCAAGCAGTTTACGACGGGTATTAACCATACGGATAAGACCACGGCGGCTATGGTGATCCGCTTTGTGTGCTTTAAAATGGTTTTGTAGATCGTTGATGCGAGCACTTAACAAAGCTACTTGAACTTCTGGTGAACCAGTGTCACTTTCACCACGTTGGTATTGAGCAATGATTTGTTCGCGATCGGCATTAGTTAGCATAAATCTCTCCGGCAATGCTAAGAGCACCAAGATAACCTTAAAAGTTTAAGTATCGAGGAGCAATAGAATAGTCAATAAAATAGCCTGTACGTCATTCAGGACAACCCTGCATTACTAGAGTTGACCTAGTGTACGACAAGCTCAATGAGTCATAACTGTCACTTAAAACCATTTAGAATAATCTAAACCGTATTTAAATATGACGCCAATTATAACAAAAAACTGCTGGGCTAACAGCAGTTTTTTGTTATGGTTTTAAGAATATCTGATTATTGGTAAGTAAGTTGACTAAATTGTTAGTACCCATCAAAAGTAAACATGAAATGTAGATACCAGCCTTATAATCTAAGACTTATTTATTTTTTTGGATATCTTCTTCGCTAGCCATACCGCCTAGCTCATCGTCTGCTAAAGGCACAGTCGTAGCTTCTGCTAAACTATCAGGAGAGTTATCAGCACGAGGATTGATATCTTCTACAAGTTGATTAATCTCTTGTTCTTGCTCATCCATATCTTTTACTGAATTGCTCATAGTAACTCCTATTTACATTTAACTCATATATTCATACTTAAGAAGCTATTTATCTTCTTTCGTTTCCAAGTTATCAGCAATACGCTCTGCGGCAGCTTCAGTGTCTTCTGTATGATTATCTTCCGTCTGGCTTTTAAGCGCTGCTTTGGCAGAATCAGAACGTTGTTGCTCAAATTTGGTATCGTTTGGATTAGGCTGTGTCATCGTGTTATATCCTTATAGATAATGAATAAAAATTACTCTAAGTTAAAACGATTGGAACTCATGTTAAAGCTTTATCAATCGCTGCGACGAAATTATTAATATCATCTGGGTTGCGTGAAGTAATCAGATTACCGTCTATCTGCACGCTTGCGTCTACGAATTTTGCCCCAGCATTTGCTAAATCAAGTTGTAAAGTATGATAAGCCGTTAACGTTTTACCCTTAGCTATACCAGTATTGATTAATATCCAAGGCGCATGGCAGATAACAGCAAGCGGTTTACCAGCCTCATTTATTGCAGTAATAATACTGTGTGCATCTTCGTTACCACGCATGGTATCAGCATTAACCGTACCACCCGGCAAAACTAAAGCATCATACTCCGCAGGTTTTGCATCTTTTGCAAAAATATCAGCGGTAAAGGTATCGCCTTTGTTGACGTCTTGCTGCATACCTTGGACTTCTTTTTCTTTATTGGTGGTTATTAGAAGTGTGCTGTAACCTTTGGCTTTTAGTTTGTTGTTAACCTCTTCATATTCTGCTTGTTCAAAGTTGTTATGAAGTAAAAAAGCAATCGTTTTCATAGTACTTCCTATTATTTGTAAATTATATTTATGACTGAATAATTTTCTTATAATTGTAAAAATTAATTTATATGAATTAATGTATTGTTATTTTTATTTAGTTTTACTGCTCAAATTTATCATTATTATTATTATTATTTTATTCAACAATAATCTATAGTAAATCCGTTTTGTATTATTATCACCCTTTCATATTTTATATTGTACTTTCTTATTATTCTTTTCATCCATATCATGCTTTCCCTAGCTGACTTAATCAAGATACAAAAAAAGCAGGTTTCACTATAGGTGAAACCTGCAATAAAATGTGACGATATGTGATTTGTGTGAACTCTTAGTAAGTTTTGCAGCTTTTAAGTTATAAATCTAACCAGATTTACATGTTGAAATTACAACTGAATCAGCTTTTTAGGTTGCAATCGACCATTTAAGCTCACTGCCCCTAAACCAATAAACGCACCCTGCTCATCAATAAGACGAATATCTATCGGTATTTCATGTACCAATTGCTGCTCGTTATCATCGTTAGTATCTTCTATATTTTGACTATCAGCAGCGCTGTTATTGTTAGCAGCTAAATGCTGATCGATAGCTGTTGTGATATAACTTTGCACATCATCAGTCAACTGATCGATAACATTCAAGCGTTGACCCATTTGTACGCGCTCGCACTGCTCTGACGATAGTGACAGCTCAGCACTAATATCAATGCAGGCATCTACTGGCAATAGATATGTCTGACGTTGTTCTAATGGCAATGCTTCTAAATCTGCAAGCGCAATTGTCTCATCGATTTTAAAATCACCCACTTGTAGACGGCGCAATGCCGTTAAATGTCCAAGTGTACCCATCGCTTTAGCAATATCTTCTGCCAATACACGCACATAAGTGCCTTTTGAACAAGTTACTGTTAACTGGATTTGCTGCTCATCGATTGCTTTTAACTCAATGGCTTTAAGGACAATGTCTCTTGGCGGGCGGTCTACTTCTATACCAGCACGAGCATATTCATAGAGTTTTTTGCCATCTTTTTTTAAGGCAGAATACATCGGTGGAATTTGCTGCTGGGCACCTAAAAACTGCTGAGCGACTTTGTCTAACAGTGCATCATCAAACGCTGGAATCGGTGCCTCAGCAGTGACTTGCCCATCGGCATCACCGGTATCAGTTTGACTACCAAGTAGAATGGTTGCTTGATAAGATTTATCCGCATCAAGCTGATAGTGACTGAACTTGGTCGCTTCACCCAAACAGATAGGCAATAATCCTGTTGCCATTGGATCAAGTGTGCCGGTATGACCTGCTTTCTTGCTGTCATGGTTAGGCGATTTAAATAAATATTTTACCTTTGAAACCACTTGCTGAGAAGTCATACCTTGAGGCTTATCGACTAAAATAACACCAGAAACTTTAATCTTGTTAGGGTGATTACTAGACTTTTTATCCGCTTGCGTAGATGCGATAGACATAATGACTTTTACCCTTCTACTCTTCGTTTTCTTGCTCGTCAGACTCATTTTCTTCAGTTTTAATAACCGCTTTACTGATTAAATCCATCATGTAATTACCACGGGCAGTCACTTCATCATAATGAAAGCGCAAACGCGGTGTTGTGCGAGTCTTCAAACTATGACTCAGCTCAGTACGCAAGAAGCCTGCTGCTTTATTTAGCACCTTGATGCTTTCTTCATGATTTGACATGGTCATGGCATCATTGAGCTCAGGCTCCATAATGGTCACATACACATCAGCATAGCCCAAATCTGGGCTGACTTTAATGCTAGAGATAGTGACAAAACCTGTCAGACGCGGATCATTGACCGCGTCACGGATAAGGACAGCAAGCTCACGCTGAATCTGATCAGCTAAACGTTGTAAACGTTGGTTCATGTTATTACCTTGTTTTTATTGATCAATATAATCATTTATTAATAAGTTTAACGCCTAATATTTGTTAAAAAAGGCCTAGCAGGATGTACCTGTTAGGCCTAAGTACAGCTGAATATTTATAAGATAGCTAACCCATCATGCCATGCGCATTTAATAAAGCGGATTGCATGAGGCACCATCCTAATTTTACCAGTGACTTTAGATAGTACGTGCGAACTCTTGAATCTCAAAGACTTCGATTTTATCACCAGCTTCTACATCGTAACCGCGGACGGCTAGACCACATTCCATGCCCGTACGTACTTCATTAACGTCTTCTTTGTAGCGACGTAATGACTGTAATTGACCAGTAAAGATAACTTGGTCATTACGTAATACACGGATAGGTTTGTTGCGATAAATCGTACCTTCAACCACCATACAACCAGCAGCTGCACCAAACTTACTAGAGCGGAATACTTCACGAACGTCTGCAACACCTAAGATTTTCTCGCGATGTTCTGGCGCAAGCATACCGCTCATTGCCGCTTTCACATCATCAATCAAGCCATAAATAACGCTGTAATAGCGGATATCCATGTTGGCAGAATCTGATTTACGACGTGCGGTAGCATCTGCACGAACGTTGAAGCCTAATAATACCGCTTCACTAGATTCTGCTAGCGTCACATCTGACTCAGAGATAGGACCAACGCCTGAGCTGATCACACGGACTTTAACTTCATCCGTCGATAACTCATTCAATGCAGCAAGTAGTGCTTCAAGCGAGCCACGAACATCGGTTTTTAGAACGATATTTAGGTATGAAACATTACCCTGTTCCATCTGATCAAACATGCTCTCTAGACGCATCGCGTTTTGACGCTCAAGCTGACGCTCGCGCTCACGGTTGGTTCTAAAGTCCGCGACTTCACGGGCTTTTTTCTCGTCCGTTAAGACTAAGAATTCACTACCAGCTGCCGGCGTTTCAGGTAAGCCTAATATCTCTACAGGGATAGAAGGTCCAGCTGATTGAATACGTTTGCCATGTTCATCAGTCATCGCACGAACTTTACCGTAATATTCACCAGCTAAGACTAAATCGCCTTGTTTTAATGTACCTTTTTTGACAAGGACACTAACGACAGGACCACGACCTTTTTCAAGTCTTGACTCAATAACCACACCTTGAGCAGGACCATCTAATGGTGCTTCTAATTCCATTAGCTCAGCTTGTAAGCTAATAAGCTCTAGCAGCTCATCAATACCATCACCTGTCTTGGCTGAGATACGAGCCATAGGAGTATCACCACCCCAATCCTCCGATACCACTTCTTTTGCAGTCAACTCGTTAAGAACACGATCAGGATCAGCACTTGGCTTATCCATTTTGTTGATAGCAACAATCAGCGGCGTACCAGCAGCACGAGCATGATCAATCGCTTCTTCAGTTTGTGGCATCATGCCGTCATCAGCAGCAACGACCAATACAACGATATCTGTCGCTTGAGCACCACGTGAGCGCATTGCACTAAAGGCGGCGTGACCTGGAGTATCAAGGAAAGTAATAACACCACGTGCTGTTTTCACATGATAAGCACCGATATGCTGAGTAATACCGCCTGCTTCGCCCGTAGCCACTTTCGTTTCACGGATTTTATCTAGTAATGACGTCTTACCATGATCAACGTGACCCATGATAGTGACTACTGGTGGACGCGTTTGTACGTTACTGCTGCGCTCATCAACAGCATCTTGTAGATCGTCTTCAACTTTAGTATCACTGACGGGTACTGGATTGTGACCCATCTCTTCTACGATTAGACTAGCGGTTGCTTGATCAATCATGTCTGATTCGCGAGCAATTTCACCCATTTTCATGAGTAACTTAGTCACTTCACGAGCTTTCACTGCCATGCGCTGGGCAAGATCAGAAACCGTGATTTGCTCACTGATTTCTACATCATAAACAATTTTTTCGACAGGTTTTTCGAATTTATGCTGTGAAGACTGGCTTGAACGTAGACCGTTTTTGCGGTTCTTAATTTCACGCTCGTCTTGATTTTTACGACGACCACGGCCACGGGCACTAGTAGTACTGGTGCCACGCTTGATTTCACGACGTTCTTTCTCAAACGATTCTTCTAATGCGTCACCAACCAAACCTTCTGCCAATGGCTCATCTTTACGAACTTCAGTTGCGGGCTGATCAGTATATTGACCAGCCATTTTACGCATTTGCTCAAGCGTACGCTTTTGCGCTTCTTCAGCTTGGGTACGGCGTGTTTCAGTTTCGATCTCGCGTAAACGAGCTTCTTCTTTTTCACGCACTTCACGAGCTTTACGCTCAACTGCCGTCTCAACTTTTGGTTTTGTCGCTGTAACTTTCTTCTTAGGTTGGTCTTTCGGCTTAACTTCAATAGTAGTCTTGCCGCCTTTTTTCACAACCACTGACGTTGAAATATCGTCATTCTTGTCGTCTGACTTTTTGCTAGAGCCAAGGCTTGCACGCATCGCAGCTAAAGTAGCAGCTTGACGCTCCTCAGATTTTTTCTTAGTAGCAGCACGGTCTTCGGCATCTTTAGCAGCACGCGCTTGCGACTCAATCATCGCTTGCTCACGTGCAGCCAATTCTTCAGCCATCTTTTCTGGATCAGGCTTCTCGAACACTTTCTTTTTACGCACTTCAACATTGACGCTCTTAGATTTGCCCGAAGAGCCAGTCACACGCGCAGTACTAGTCGTTTTAGACTTCAGACTAATGCGACGCTTTTCTTCCTGACCATGACTTTGCTTTAAATACGTCACCAACTTTTCCTGCTCAAGCTCGGTGACTAAGTCACCTTCTGCACGCGCAGGCAGTCCAGCATCTACCAATTGCTGTTGTACAGCACTTGCGGTTTTGCTTACCATATCTGCCAGTTCTTTGACGGTCTTATCTGCCATTTATTATCACCTACTGTCTATTATTTGCTATATGTTCAATTCAGTTGTTGGCTACAAATGATTGGGGTAAGGCTGATATAAATTTTGCTCATACCAGCACTTTATTATCGATAGCATATCACCAAAAGACAGCGATATGCAGTTACCGCTTATTCATTGAACCAAGATTCCCGAGCTTTCATGATGAGTTTTCCTGCGGTTTCAGTATCTAAGTCTTCGATATCTTCTAAGTCGAAGACGGCTTGTTCTGCCAAGTCATCCACCGTAATGATGTCTTTTTGAGCCATTTTATAAGCCCAACTGACTGTCATTCCTTCAAGATCTTGTAGTTCCTGACTTGGCTCTTTCATGTTCTGTTGTTTGACCAATTCGTCTGCAATAACGACTTCTTTCGCACGCTCTTGGATCATATCAATCGCTTCATCATCTAATCCTTCAATATCGTAGAAGGTTTCGACAGGTACATAAGCCACTTCTTCAATACTGGTGAAACCAATATCGACAAGCGCTTGTGCTAGGTCTTTATCCACTTCTAGGCGTTCATAGAATAGTTCGATGAATGCTTTAGATTCGTTTGCTTGACGCTGCTGATACTCTTCTTCTAGCATCATATTTAGCTTATAGCCGGTCAGCTCAGAAGCTAAGCGTACGTTTTGACCTTGTGAGCCAATCGCACGTGCTAGCTGATCATTGGTACTAAAGATAATATCAGCCGTTTGCGTATCTTCATCTAGGATGATACTGCTTACGTCTGCAGGCTCTAAAGCGCTGATGATAAATTGGGCAGGATCATCTGACCAAACCACTACATCAATACGCTCGCCATCAAGCTCTTGCTGTACTGCTTGGATACGTGTACCACGCATACCAATACAAGCACCAACCGGATCGATACGATGATCGTTGGTCTTAACCGCTATTTTAGCACGAGTACCCGGTAAGCGCGCGACGTTACGGATTTCGATAATTTGTTCTGCAATCTCAGGCACTTCTTTTTGCATCAATGCCGAGAGCATTTCAGGATGAGTACGTGATAGAAGCAACTGAGCGCCGCGATTTTCACGGTTCACATGATATAAGATGGCATTGATACGCGATTTTGCGCGCAATTGCTCACGTGGTAGCATCTGATCACGTGATAGATAACCCTCAGCATTATCACCTAAGTCAATGATGTAACCATCACGGGTTTGTTTTTTGACTTCGCCATACATCATCTCGCCAACACGTGGCTCAAAAGCATCTGCTACTAAATTACGCTCAGCTTCACGAATCTTTTGGATGATAACTTGTTTGGCTTGAGTGGCAGCAATACGACCAAACTCGATCGACTCAATTTGCTCTTCTTTAATATCACCGATTGACCATTCTTCTTGATCAAGGTCAGTAATCGCAAGCTGACAAGCAGGCATTTCATGGTCTTCATCCGCAACCACTGTCCAATAACGATAAGTATCATAATCGCCTGTTGTACGGTCAATTGAAACCCGCACTTCTACTTCCGGCTGATCGGTATATACTTTTTTCTTAGTCGAGACGACCAAAGCATCTTCGATTGCTTCAAAGATGTCTTCAGGATTTAAGCCCTTCTCGTTACTGACAGTTTCTACTACCGTTAAGATTTCACGACTCATACTATGCCTGTCCTATCATTTTTTAATTGACTTAAATTTTATAATTTTTGACTTACTCTATATTTTCACCATCAGCCATCTAAACTATTAGACTAACTGCGTTTATACACTAAAAGGTCTAATAGCGAATAGATTAAGCATCTTCATAAATTAAATTGGCTTTATCAATATTGCTTAATGCAATCTCAAACTGCTCACCATCAGTGGCAGTCAGCTTTAAAGAGGTGGCATCGATACTGTTTAGAGTACCAGTTGCTTTACGGCGTTTTTTATCACCTTCACCAATCGCTTGTATCAAACGCAAGCTCACTGTCTGACCGACATAAGCATGCATTTGCTCATCTGAAAAGAACGCACGGTCAAAACCAGGTGAAGAGACTTCTAAAATAAACTCACCGGAAATCGGGTCATGAACTTCAAGAATACCGCTCACTTGGTGATTCACTGCTGCACAGTTTTCAATCGTTACTTGTTTATTTTGAGCTTGCTCTTCTGGCAATGCCTCAATATAAATGCGTAACAAAGAGCGATTGCCCTGTGGTGCAAACTCTATACCCCATAGTGCCACATCGCAAGCCGCGACGGCAGGGGCAATGATATTAGTCAATTCTGTAACTTTGGTCGAAAGCTTCATAATCTATTTATATTTTCCTATTCACTTATCTATCTTACTTAATAAATCCTGCTGAAGTTTTTCTTCATCATTATTTAATAAGAACCTATCGTTATTTAAACCACAGTGATTGTCTTATGCTTAAAGCATAAACACAAATGATATCTACCGGGTATTTATATCAGGGTAAGCTTGACAAATATCAAGCTCAGCCGCGCTATGCTTTTATTACTTATAAAGCAGTACTATCGATAAAAGAGTGAGGAATAAAAGATAGTGTGCTTAAGTATCATCGCGCCATGAATGACATGTGATAACAAGCTTCTATAAATGGTATCGCACTCTATAGACATAGAGCTTAGCATAAGTAGGATAGATATCGCGATTACACAGACCGCCAGATACAAAAAAACCCACAAGCATAATGGTGGGCTAATTGTTACTGACAAATTTAGTGTGCAAAACATCAGTATAAAAAGTGGTAGCGGGGGCTGGATTTGAACCAACGACCTTCGGGTTATGAGCCCGACGAGCTACCAGACTGCTCCACCCCGCATCAATCTAGAACGCGTATTATAGGGAGGTTTTATAGTAGTGTCAATCTTTATTTAAAAATAATTTAAATTAAAAATCTTAGCTATTTATGAACGACTCACTTAATACGATACAACTTTAAAACTTGGTGCGATTGGGGGGACTTGAACCCCCACAGCTTGCGCCACCACCCCCTCAAGATGGCGTGTCTACCAATTCCACCACAATCGCATTACTCTAACTGTTCTCTCTATATTCTCAATACCCATTATAGTTGACGCGTAAGGTAAGCATCAAAGGTCTAAGACTTGTAAAAACAGAAAAAGCATTGTAAATGTAACGCTTTCAAATAGCAAGGGCTGCCTACTTAAAAAACTAGAGTAACAGCAGCTACTGAGGATTTTGTGTCAAAGGCCGCGGCGTTTGTGGTGCTGAAACCGGTGCATCTAGACGAAACTGATCTTCTGCCTGCTTACGAGCATGGACCGCAAGGGTCATACTCGTGATAAAAAAGATGGCGGTCAACACGGCTGTCGCGCGTGTTAAGAAGTTGGCAGTGCCCGCTGCACCAAATACTGTACCTGATGAACCGGCACCAAAAGAAGCCCCTGCATCTGCCCCTTTACCATGCTGTATCAAAATCAAGCCAATCATGGCAATCGCCACGATAATATGCAGGGCTAATATAAACGTAAACATGGTGGCCTCTTTTGCCGCGTAATGACGACTGATAACGAAAAACAAATCGTATGGTGTAATAGTGATAAAGATTGGCGGTAAATGTTGCCATATCGATGATATAAATAGGGCGTATTGTACACGATTGCAAGGGCACTGTTAAACCCACTTTTGCCAACTGATAAAGACATTTTGTGAATAACAATTACAATAAAGACTCACGTTTTTATTATATCTATCAAGAATCTACTAGATACTGGCTTGGCTAAAAGCAGTGGCAATCGTCAGAAAGCTGTCAGCTTTCAATGAAGCACCGCCAACTAAAGCGCCATCAATCATAGGATCAGCAGCAAAGCTATTAGCATTATCAGCATTGACACTACCGCCATACAAAACCGTCATATTAGACAATGAGTCGGCAAATCCTGCCAATATTTGCTTGATATGCTTATGAGTGGCGCTGACTTCTGCTACCGTTGGCACTTTACCTGTACCTATTGCCCATACTGGCTCATAAGCAATAATGAGACGAGTCGGTAATGCCTTAATAAGTTCTGGCTGCTGTGTAATGAATTCTTTGATAACTGCTAACTGATTATCGATGACTTCAAGCGTTTGCTTGGTATCATATTGTGCTTGGCTTTCACCAATGCAAAATACCACGCCTAAATCTTGTGACAACGCATGAATCATTTTTTGCAATAGAGTATCGTTAGATTCTTGATGATACTGACGGCGCTCTGAGTGACCAAGAATTGTCCAAGTCGCTCCAGCATCGACTATCTGCTGCGCTGAACAGTCACCTGTATAAGCACCAACACTGGCACTGTGTCCACTAACGTCTTGAGCTGCGCACAGTATTGAGGTGTCTTTTAGGCGACCATTCACTGCTGCTAAATGTATGAAGCTTGGTGCTACCATTATTTGACAACGCGCGGAGTTATCGTGGCTCATTTGCTTGGTTGTACTAATAGCAGCGCATAAATCGTCCAGTAGTGCGTTTACGTCATGGCTCGTTGCTGGATTCTGCTTCCAATTTCCAATTACCCAAGCTTGCATTCTTCTCTACCTTGTCTTATATATGGCTGCCAATATGGCTAATATGCGCGCAAGTATAACAAATATTTCACAAGTGCTATAGTATAGTGCGCCCCAAATCAAAACTGACCTTTCAACCGTTGCTTTAGTAACTATTGCTAAATAATTATTTTTGATTGGCCAATCGAGCCCTGCTCTCTATAAAACCTTTGCGCTCACGTAAATCCCTATATGATTTTCTCAATATAGGATAAAGTGCAGACAATCGATTTTTTTATCTCAAACCCGTATTTAAAATAACTATTTTAATAATTAGCTCAACTATCAACGATAAAATGGCAATAAGTAAAACATGGTGAATAGCCTGCTATTTAGGTAAATATATCGCCTACCAGATATCGAGCAAGGAGAAGTCTTAATGTCTATCACAACCAGTAAATACGGTGGCTTAGCACAGCAGCTGATTAGCGAAGGTATCGTAAGCGAAGCGCATATGAAAGCGGCGCAGACTGATTCGCAGCAGCAGCAAGTAGGACTGGTCTCTTATCTGGTAGAGCATAAGCTTGCCAATGCCTATCAATTGGCTCAAATGCTATCGCAAGCATTCGGCGATCCTTTATTTGATCTTGATACGCTCAGCTCAGAGGTCATCCCAAAAGACTTGGTCGACGAAAAAATCGTCCGTAAGTTTAATGCCTTGCCAATGTTTAAGCGTGGGCAACGCTTATTTGTGGCACTGAGTGATCCGACCCGTATCGATGCGATTGATGCGATTGCCTTTAACTCTCGCTTGTCAATTGAAACCGTTGTAGTCGAAGAAGATAAGCTTAAAAGGCGTATTGAAAGCTTCTATGCTGATAGCATGCAAAATTTTGATAGCTTTTCTAATAGTGATTTGCATATTGGCTTTGATGAGAGTCAAGAAGAAGATGACGGCGAGACCAAAATCTCTGATAGCGTCGAGGAAGCACCGGTCGTCAAGTTTGTTAATAAAATGCTAGTAGATGCCATTCGTATGGGTGCGTCCGACTTACATTTTGAGCCCTATGAAAAAAGCTATCGAGTGCGCTTTCGAGTCGACGGTGTGATGCAAAAAATGGCCAACCCGCCCGTACAACTCGCGGGGAAAATTGCTGCGCGTTTAAAAGTAATGTCACAAATGGATATCTCAGAGCGCCGTGTCCCTCAAGATGGACGTATTAAGCTAAAGATATCTAAAAATAAGGCCATCGATTTTCGGGTAAGTTGCCTACCTACCTTGTTTGGCGAAAAACTGGTTTTGCGTATTCTAGATCCCTCATCAGCCATGCTTGGTATTGAAGCGTTGGGCTATGAGCCTGACCAACAAGATATGTTTTTGGAGGCGTTACATAAACCGCAAGGCATGCTCCTAATTACTGGTCCCACTGGTTCTGGTAAAACCGTCTCACTCTATACTGGTATTAACATCCTGAATACTGGTTCGACCAATATCTCGACTGCCGAAGATCCTGTCGAAATTAACCTTGAAGGTATTAATCAGGTCAACGTCAACCCAAAAGTGGGGCTGACTTTCTCCACCGCCCTTAAGTCTTTCTTACGCCAAGATCCTGATATTGTGATGGTTGGTGAGATTCGTGATCTTGAAACTGCTGAGATTGCGATTAAAGCAGCACAGACAGGGCACATGGTACTTTCAACCTTACATACCAATTCAGCGCCTGAAACGTTAACGCGATTACGCAATATGGGTGTCGCTTCTTTTAATATTGCCACTTCCGTGAACTTGGTCATTGCTCAGCGATTGGCACGGCGCTTATGTAAAAACTGTAAAAAACCCATTAGTATCCCACGTCAAAGTCTGCTTGAGCTTGGTTTTACAGATGCAGATTTGGACAATACAGACAATATCATCTACGAGCCAGTCGGTTGTAATGAGTGCCGTGAAGGATACAAAGGACGTGTTGGTATTTATGAGGTGATGAAAGTCACTCCAGATATTTCACGTATTATCATGGAAGATGGTAACGCGATAGATATCAAAGATGCGGCGCTAAAAAACGGTTTTAGAGACTTACGTCGCTCTGGTGTTTTAAAGGTTTTACAAGGCGTCACCAGTATTCAAGAAATGATGCGCGTGACTTCTGAGTAGCATATTTGGTTGAAAAGATTGGTAAAGATATTGCTTTGAGTAAATTTTATTATTTCCGTACAGCTTGTTGTTCAATAACTATTAAACAATAATAAGTAGTAGGAAAAATAAAACAGATAAACACTGGTATTTTGCGCTAAAATAAAGTATATCCGCTTAAAACAATGGGTTAACTACGTTTTATAGCAGGCATTCTCTATATTGGACTATATCAGACCATTTTTTGAAGGAAGGGACATGGCAAAAGCTAAGACCGACATGCTGTTAGACTTTGTCTATGATGGGGTAAATCGGCGCGGGCAAAAGGTAAAAGGTGAGACGACCAGTCGTAGCTTAGAGCTTGCCAAAGCCACGTTGCGCAAACAAGGTATTACGGTTAAAGGTATCAAGAAAAAGCCAAAACCCTTATACACCTTTAAGAAGTCCATCAAGCCTATCGATATTGCTATTTTTGCACGTCAATTGGCAACTATGATGAAAGCTGGGGTGCCATTGACTCAATCCTTTGAGATTGTCGCGGACTCTCTAGATAATCCGAGTATGAAAGACTTGGTATTACAAATTAAAGCCGATATTGAAGCTGGTGGTACTTTTGCATCGGCATTACGTCGCCATCCCCGCTATTTTGACGATCTTTTTTGCTCGCTTGTTGATTCTGGCGAGCAGTCAGGTGCGTTAGAAACCATGCTAGAGCGAGTTGCGACTTATAAAGAGAAAAGCGAGCTGTTAAAAGCTAAAATTAAAAAAGCTATGAAATATCCTATCGCGGTCGTTGTAGTTGCTATTATTGTCACCATTATTCTGCTTGTTAAAGTCGTTCCAGTGTTTGCTGATTTATTTAGCTCTTTTGGTGCAGAATTACCTGCTTTTACCCAAATGGTCGTAGGTATGTCTGAGTGGATGCAAGCATGGTGGTTCATCTTAATTGTATTTATTGGTGGCGCAATTATCGGCTTTTCAGAAGCTAAGAAGCGTTCAAAGAAATTTCGTGATGTCTTAGACCGTGCGGTATTAAAAGCCCCAATATTTGGCAATATCGCTTACCAAGCGGTGATTGCGCGTTTTGCTCGTACGCTGTCTACAACTTTTGCTGCCGGCGTACCGCTTATTGATGCGCTCGATTCAACTGCTGGCGCGGCCAATAATGTAGTATTTTATAACGCTATTCAGCAAATCAAAAATGACGTCTCTACGGGACAACAATTACAGTTTTCCATACGTTCAACCAATTTATTTCCAAGCCTTGCTATTCAAATGGTAGGTATCGGTGAAGAGTCTGGTAGCTTAGAAGAGATGCTCGATAAAGTAGCAGTTTATTATGAAAACGAAGTTGATAACGCTGTTGATGGTTTGACCAGCTTGATGGAGCCGCTTATTATGGCGGTACTTGGCGTATTAGTTGGTGGTTTGGTCATTGCCATGTACTTACCAATCTTCCAGATGGGCTCAGTAGTAGGTTGAAAGCTAATTAAAGGACAGCTAATTCATGCAATTTATACAGTTACTACAAGAAAATATGACCATTGCTTTGGTCGTATTTGGTCTACTAGGGCTGTGCGTCGGTAGCTTCTTAAACGTGGTAATTCATCGCACTCCATTGATAATGGTATCGGCTTGGCGAAAAGAGTGTAGCCAGTTTATGTATGAGCAAGCAGATATGCCGCGTGAGCATACGATGCCACTAGTTAATATTGTTGCCACTGATACACCTATTACCTTAAGTAAACCAGCATCGCGCTGCCCGCACTGTGCCCACAAAATTAAGTGGTATGAAAACATACCTTTAATTAGCTGGATAGTACTACGCGGACGTTGCTCAGAGTGCAAAGCGGCTATCGGGCTTCGATATCCTATCGTTGAGCTGGTCACTGCTCTGCTATCTGCACTAGTCATTTATCATTTTGGCGTTAATATGGTAGGGCTGTCGGCATTAGTTTTAGTCTGGACACTCATCGCCTTAACTGGTATCGATTTTGATACTCAGTTATTGCCTGACCGCTTAACTTTTCCATTAGCAGGGCTAGGATTGGCGGTCAATTCACAAGGTTGGTTTGTGCCCCCTACTCAGTCGATATGGGGCTTGTTATTGGGATTTTTATCGTTATGGATAGTGGTCAAGATATTTTATTTAATCACCAAAAAGCATGGCATGGGACAAGGCGACTTTAAATTATTGGCAGTACTGGGTGCGTGGCTTGGACCTATGATGTTACCCTTGATTATTTTATTATCATCATTGCTCGGCTCTATCGTTGGGCTTATCTTGATGAAAAAACAAGGCGAGAGCAAGCCTTTTGCCTTTGGTCCTTATATTGCCATTGCTGGTATTGTGGCATTGTTATACGGCTCAGATATCGTTAATTGGTATTTAGGTATGTATACTTAAGCAGTAGCCATTTCCCAATAGTTATGTTTAACCTTTCATTGATTACAGTCATTATCCTTCTATCAGTCAGATAAGTCATCATTATGTCAAAATACGCAGCAGCACCTTCACCTTATTCTCATCAGCCGCAAACGCCTGAGCATAAAAGTAAAACATTGGTAGTGGGTTTAACGGGTGGTATCGGCAGTGGCAAATCAGCCGCCAGTGACTGGTTCGCACAGCAGGGAATCGATATTATTGATGCAGATGTTATTGCACATGAAGTGGTGGTCAAAGGCAGCTCAACGTTGCGCAAGATCCAGAGGAAATTTGGTGATTGGGTGCTAAACGCCAATGGTGATATGGACCGCGCCGCTGTACGGACCCATGTGTTTACTTATCCTGATGCTCTAATTGAACTTGAAGCGATTACCCATCCAGCGATACGCGAAGCTGCAAAAAAGCAATTGGCAGAGAGTACCTCGCCGTATGTGGTGTTGTCAGCGCCGTTATTGATTGAAGCGGCAGAAGCTGGGCTTGCCAATTTATGTCAACGTATTTTGGTGATGGATGCCACAGAAAATACCCAACTTGCACGAGCCAGTCAACGTGATGCGCTAAGTGTGCAAAAAATTGAAGCCATTATGGTCAATCAGCTTAGCCGTGAAGAGCGCAATCGTCATGCGGATGATGTGGTATTAAATGAGAGTGATCTTGCGGCCCTATATGTACAATTAGAGCCGCTCCATCAAGACTATCTTAAGCTTGCCCAGCAGCTAAAGTTCGCTGCCGATTAATCTCATACAAAGCCATACCTGTCGCCACACTGACATTCAAGCTTTGCAAGTTGCCATGCTCGTTGCCTGACATCGGAATATAAACCAGCTCATCGCAGCTTTCTGTTGTCAGGCGACGCATCCCCTCACCTTCTGAACCCATGATAATAGCCGTCTTACCAGTCAGATCTGCAGCATGGATTGGTTTGGCATTGGCATTAAGAGCGGTACCAAACACAAAAACGCCGGCATTTTTAATTTTTGTCAGCGTGCGTGCCAGATTGGTTACGCTAACAATAGGCATCATTTCAGCCGCGCCGACTGATACTTTGGCAACCGTTGGCGTCAAGCTAGCTGCATGATGTTTCGGACAAATGACTGCATCGACACCCATGGCTACTGCTGTACGCAAACAAGCGCCAAAATTATGGGCGTCCGTAATTTGGTCTAGTACCAGTAACAAACAATCATCTCGACCAGCAAGCGTATCTAGCAAACCTTCATCAGCAAAGCCTAAAGGACGGGCGTTTAGCACTACGCCTTGATGTTGCGGGCTACCACACAGCTGAGTAAGTTTGTCTTTTTGCGTTGGTTGAATACTGATGCCATTATCACGTGCTTGCGCCATAATAGACTGTACATGACTGTCAGTCTCACGCCCTTGCTGTACAAACAAGCTCAGTCCATCAAGAGGACGGTATTCGAGCAAGGCATCAATGGCATGAATGCCATAAAAATAGGTAGGTTTTGCCATAATAGGCCTATTGATTATAAAGTGGGTATTGCACAGTGTTATAAAAAATATGCAATAAAAATAGAGATGTGTAATTGTAGCAATTAATGACCAGCTTCATCTAAATAATGTCAGCAAAAAAAAGAAATAAACCTGATAAGATTTATTTCTTTGGAATCATTGGCTTTTGGCTTCATCAATTATCTAACGACACTTTAAGGCGTATTAGCCTTCTAAGTGACAGATATACTGAACGATCTGTTCTGTGCGTAAATTGAAACCACTATTACCTTCAACCACGAATGACTGTCCTGCGCGGTAGTAGCTGAACTCCTCTTCCCCATTTATTTTGACTTCGCACTCACCGCTAGTGATTTCAATACGTTCAGATGTATTGGTACTAAAGTGATAATGCTCGACCAAATTATCACAAGGCAAGATAACACCTAATGTTTTATGACGACCGTCCTCGAACATAATGGTATGGCTTGAGCAACGACCATCATAGGATATCGTGGCTTGAGCATTGACTGTTACATTAGTAAATTGCGCCGCTGTCATAGTGGCTTCCTTATCAAATAATTATTGCCAACTAAAAAACCAAATTGAATGTGTAGATAAGCAAATGCTTAGATAAGCGTTGTTATATCTACCTTTTACCATCGACTCTAAATCATTTTTACTTTGCTGTGCGCTGATTATAGAATTGATTTATCTTATAGGTTTAAAAATAACCATTTATTACTGATACTTACTGACAAACAGGTTTGTATCATGTCCTACAAGCTAACTGCTCTGTCGTAGAATGCACGAAAATCTGGTGGTAAGAGTTTATCATTATGTGAGATTATGCTACCACATTATATCTATAAAGTTTGTTACAGCGGCAGGAAAGTTCCGCTTATTATGATGGCTTTAAGTGATGTTATTGATTACCTTTAATATTTGTATTTAAGATTATTTGCCACCATACTATTTGCCAATTGCATTTATCTATGTTGCAGTATGAACTGAACCGATTCATTCCTTTATTTAACCTATTGTAGAGATAACCTCCTTGTACGACATTACATCGTATTTGAGGTTTGTTGTCTGTCATGAGAGGCGTTGATGCTAGTATCATTAACTTTAAATCAGTTTGCGTTAATTGCTCAGCATGAGCTGAGTGTGGCTGAAGGCTTCAATGTCATCACTGGTGAAACAGGCGCTGGCAAATCGCTATTACTCGATGCGCTGTCTTTATGTATCGGCGAGCGCGCAGACAGTGCGATGGTCCGGCATGGCGCGGCGCACGCGGATATCTACGCGCAATTTGATGTAGAAAACAATAGTATCATTGCTGAATGGTTTGCCAAAAATGAGCGGGCGTTAGAAGAGCCAGATGTATTGATTCGTCGACAACTCAGTAATACAGGGCGCTCAAAAGCATGGTTAAATGGTACACCTGTCAGTTTGGCTGAGCTTAAGAGTTTGGGTGCATTGCTGGTCAATATTCATAGTCAACATGCTCAGCAGGCGCTACTCAAGCCACAATTTGTAGTGCAATGGCTAGATGAAATGGCACAGATAACTTCTCTTGCTACGCAGACCTCAAGTAGCTATCAAGCTTATCAGCAACTTAAACGCCGCGCTGACGATCTCGCTAGCCGTGAAGCTCAGCGCCAAGATCGTATTCAACTGTTGCAAAGCCAGTTAGCAGATATCGCACCGTTATTGGTCGTTGATTATGCTGAAGTAGAAGCAGAACACGAAGAATTATCCAATATTGAAGCACTAATGATTGAGGCCAGTCATGGCTTGCATTTACTCGATAATGATACCGATGAGCCCGATATAATGACCTTGCTCGGGCAAGCAATTAAACTATGCGATAATCAAATGAACGTGAGCCAAACCTTTGAGCAAGCCTCAGAACAGCTACATTTAGCGCAGCAGCAAATCACTGAAGTGACTGGCTTATTGTCAGATTATGCTGAGCAGCAATTGCCTGACCCTGAGCGTTTGCAGTCATTAGACAGTTTAATCAGCTTAGGTCATCGCCTATCACGTAAGCATAACTTGCCAGCTAGCGACTTGATTAATGAAGCAAAAGGCTGGGAAGCGCAATTAGAACAATTAGAAAACGAGCCAAGCAGTGATGCAATGGCGGCACAAATTGAGCAAGCATGGCAAGAGTATATAGCACTAGCAACTGAGCTAAATAAAAAACGGGCTAAAGCTGCACCGATTGTCAGCAAACAGCTGATTAAGCAACTACAGCCGCTTGCCCTACCTAATGCACGTTGTGAATTCGTTTTTACCAAAAAGACCGATGTCAGCCAATATAGTGGACAAGGCTGTTATGATATCGACTTATTATTCAGCGCCAACGTCGGTATGCCGATGCAGCCGCTACACAAAATCGCTTCAGGCGGTGAGCTATCACGTATGGCACTAGTGATGCAGGTCTTGCAAGCGACCAATGCAGATAATAATGCGGCAAAACCTATGCTAGTCTTTGACGAAGTTGATGTTGGTATCAGTGGCGGTACGGCGCAAGTGGTGGGCGAGCTGTTGCGCGCCCTTGGGCAAACGCAGCAATTACTAGCCATTACCCACCAAGCCCAAGTCGCCGCGCAAGCGCATCAGCATATCTTGGTACAAAAACACCATGACGAGCAAACTGAAAGTGAGCTTGTCATCTTAACCGAGAGTGCGCAAGTAGATGAGCTGGCACGTATGTCTGGTGGTGTTATTATCACCGATGTCACTCGTGACCATGCGCGCAGTCTATTGAGCGATGTTAAATGATCATTGATTGACCACCATAAACACCTTTTTATTGCTAAATCCTTGCTTTAGTTGATTTTTTATTCATTATCGCCATATAGTGGTGTCAGCTCTGTTATTTTACCTTTATTAGTAGGTTGCGTTTGTCTCTATGTCCAAAGCCAATTTGACCCATCATTTTTTAATCGCGGCGCCTGAACTGTCAGACCCACGGTTTGAGCAGGCGCTGATTTATATCTGTCGTCATGATAAACACGGTGCCCTCGGTCTGATGGTCAATCGTCCATTAGAGCAGGCACGCGTGGGAAAACTGCTAGAAGATCTGGATATTGAGGTTACAGACGCACAGGTGATGGAAGATCTGGCATTAGAAGGTGGACCTATGTACCCTGAGGTTGGCTTTGTGCTGCATACGGGTCAACCAGAATGGGCATCGTCTTTTGCGATTTCAGAAAACGTCTGCATCACTACCAGCCAAGATATCCTCAAACGTATTGCAGCCGGTCAAGGCGTTGGTCATTATCAGCTCTGTTTAGGTCATGCCAGCTGGGGTAAAAAACAGCTCGATCGTGAGCTTGCTAACGGCGACTGGCTGGTATGCCCTGCTGATTTAAACTTATTGTTTGATACGCCATTTGAGGAACGTTGGCAAATGGCCGCCGATAAGATTGGGGTTAATTTTGATTATTTAAGCAGCGACATCGGTCATGCTTAATCTCATATGTTGAACGAATACAGCAATAAAACTAGGAAACATCCCTTATTATGGTAGATAGCACTCTTATAAAAGATAGTACTGATACTAGCGTTGCTGAGCCAGTGATCAAGCCACACCTTATCTTAGCCTTAGATTATGGGGTTAAAAAAATGGGCATGGCACTCGGTAATAGCTTGACAGAAACGGCGCGTGCCTTTGATATTTTAGCGATGAATAATGGGCAACCTGATTGGGATAATCTACTCGGTATTATCAAGGTTTGGGGCGTGGCAAAGGTAGTAGTCGGACTGCCGTTAAATATGGACGGTAGCAGCTCTATGCTGTCAAAACGCGCACATAAATTTGCCCGTCGTCTGGCACATAGAATCATGGAGCAGCATTTACCTGTCATCGTATCTCTATGTGATGAGCGCTTAACATCGGTCGCCGCGCGTGAGATAGCATGGGAAAACGGCTGGATTAAACATGAGCGCGCTCCGATTGATGATATCTCTGCCTGTATTTTAATGTCAACCTACTTTGCTGATCCTCATAGCAGTATCGCCATCGACGCCATCAAAGCAGATTAATTGAGCATTAGCTTTCTTTTTAATGTCCCATCAATACCTGATATAGTCGGTTCTATATAAAAGAAATACAAATGTTATCAATCACTACTGGGGTTAATTTTCCTTGCTTGCTGTGCCTACGCAGACAGAGGCTACGAATAATTAACCCCAGTAGTTCTGTACCTTTTTAAAAGTGAATCAACTGTACCTCCTCAATCCAAACGAATAAATGACTGATTATTATGACTTCTGTCTCAGACCACTCTTTGCACAATAGCTCGCGACATGGTTTTGCTCCGCTTGCTATTGCGCGTATCAAAGGCGCCCAACGTGTCAACCAAATAGCCGTCTATCTCATTTATGCCGCTATTATTGCTTTTATGGTTTTTGGCACCATTGCTAGTATCAAAGCCTTTCATGACAATCAGCTCCTGTATCAACTATTCTACAACTTACCTTATGCTTTGGTGGCGCTGACCATTCCATTGACGCTATATAATGCCTTTATTATCTATCGCTATCGTCTCAATCAAACCTCGATGGTTATTATGACCATTGGTGTCTCAAGTATTATCCTGATCGGCGGGCTGTTATTTGCCGATACGGCTTGGTTAGGATTGGCATCGTGGCTCGGTGTGGCTTTTTTATTTAAGGTGAGCTTTAAGCGCTTCTTTAATTTCTTAGCTCTAGCCGACTTACCTGAGAATAATAATAGCACTGAAAACAATAAAGATATTATCGCTATTGATGCAGAAAATAGGCCTTTATAAAATCGTTAGTAAACAAGTATTCAGCTACCAAACTTATCTATTAGGTTTATAAAAAAATATGACGACTTCAATATTAGACACGACTATTCACCATCATCTAGATACCCAAGGACTGATTTGTCCTGAGCCAGTCATGATGCTACATAAGACAATTCGTAAAGCGGCTGGCGGCGATGTGATTGAGATATTAGCCACTGATCCTGCCACTACGCGTGATATTCCTAATTTCTGCCGGCACTTGGGACATACCCTTGTCCATCAAGAAACGCTAAACGATGCGCCAACCTATCGTTATTTAGTCAAGAAAAAGAGCGCTTAGCGCAATATATAATGCAGAAATATCTTTGCGTTATAAAAAATACATCATTCACATTTGAAAGGTAGGTCGCGTGTTAGCAACAGAAATACAGTACGTGCAATGGCACGAAAATGAAACCTTACGTCAGGCCCGCTGGTTGTCTCAAAGCAATCATGTGCCGCCTGCACGTATTGTTGTGGTCGACGACAAAACAACAGCCGATGAGGCTTATCGCTTGGCTTGTGCTGGAACGTCAATGCTGTGGCGCGGTGATTTTAATAATGCAAGGCAACTACTGCAAGCCATAACTCGACGCATTGACCGTGCGAATGAGCGTTCTGAGCAGCGTAAAATTAATAAAGAAGCTAATAAACCTGCTAAGTCCGCTAAATCTACAGATGAGACTTTGGCACCCTCTAAAGACATCCCTAATCTTTTTCATCAGCAACGCCAAGTCCAATCTCAGCGTTCGCGCCTATTAAGCCGTTTATTATTAGAGCTTGATGCAGGTTATGTCAGCCAGTTACGCCGCGCCCCTGATGTCAGTGCTGCTTGTACCGCTGCTTTTGGTGAGTTGAATGAGTCATGTCTAATTTCATTTCGTGACCTGCAAGGTGCCTTAGGTGCGGCAGGGTGGCGTGTAAAAGGCGTGGCAATCGAAAATTTGGGTCTATCAATTTTCCCGCATTATGGCGTCTTTGCACCGACTCGTCATGAGTATGTACAGCTGTTGCTCGATGCACCGTTGCCAGCAAGTTATGATGTTGCTTTTGATATCGGTACCGGAACCGGTTTGCTTGCTATTATTCTGGCGCAGCGCGGTGTGAAGCAAGTGATTGCGACGGACTTAAATCTGCGTGCATTAGCCTGCGCTAGTGACAACCTTACACGTTTAGATTTACCTGCAGTGCAATTGCAGCAAGCAGACTTGTATCCGAATGATGCGCCATTGGCTAATTTGCTGGTCTGTAATCCACCTTGGTTGCCTGCCAAGCCAACCTCGCCCTTAGAATTCGCCGTCTATGATGCCAATAGCACGATGTTGCGTGGGTTTTTGCAAGGCGCAAAGCAACATTTAGCTAAGCAAGGAGAGGTCTGGTTGATTCTGTCAGATTTGGCAGAACATTTGCAGTTGCGCAGTCGCGATGAATTATTGGGCTGGTTTGCTAATGCTGGTTTAGAAGTAAAATACCGTCTCAATACCCAACCTAAACACGGTCGAAGCCAAGACGATACTGATCCACTATTTGCAGCGCGTAATGCGGAAGTCACCTCGCTATGGTGTTTGGTAGCTGTTAATACTTAAAGGGTAAAAATGACTTTGCCAAATTTTATTAACTGATAGTCAACTTAAATATAAAAAATATCATTTATATCCACTTGTAATTTCTTATACCACTGCCGAGTATGTTTTATGAGCCGCGACCGTGCCGTACAGCAGCGCCAACCAAAAGCGCTGGCCGTAGATGATGAACCGGCTTATATAACCGAATTTCGTCAAGCAATGCTGGCTCGTGGTTTGGCCACGCGTACCCGTAACGCCTATGTGCGTGATTTGCGCTCCTGCGAATTGACCAATCATACGGCATTAACGCGTTGGCAGCCCGAAGATGTGCTGCACTGCCTGTCTATTCTTACTCAAGATGGCAAAACGCCGCGTACGCAAGCGCGCATGCTTTCAAGTTTGCGTCAGTTTTATCTGTGGATGATTGCCAGCAACCTACGTGAAGACAATCCTTGTGAGCGTATTAAAAGCCCAAAACTTGGTCGTCCACTGCCAAAAGATTTGGCAGAAGCTGACGTCGACAATCTCCTTGCCGCGCCCGATAGCAGTACTGCGCTAGGGCTACGTGATAAAGCCATGTTAGAGGTACTTTACGCTTGCGGTTTGCGCGTTAGTGAGTTGGTTAACTTGTCTCTTGAACAAGTGAATCTAAACTCAGGCTGGCTACAAATCACGGGGAAAGGCAATAAAACCCGCTTAGTGCCTTTAGGGGAATATGCAGCAGATGCGCTTGAAGATTATTTGACGCATGGACGTGGTGATTTGATAGCCCATTTAAAAGCAGGAAATTGCCAAGCAGTTTTTTTGACCGCCCAAGGCGGCTATATGACCCGGCAAAACTTTTGGTATCTACTAAAGAAATACGCCAAAGTTGCCAGTATTGATAAAGACCTATCACCGCATACCTTACGCCATGCTTTTGCTACCCATTTACTCAATCACGGTGCCGATTTACGGAGTGTGCAGTTATTGCTTGGACATAGTGATTTATCGACGACGCAGATATATACCCATGTGGCGACGGCTAGATTGCAAAAACTTCATGCTGAACACCATCCACGGGGTTAGATTACTGATGTACAAGATATTATTACCAATATAAAAAATTATAAATCGAAGTAAAAAAACGGCAATATTATAATGATACTGCCGTTTTTTCATACTTAATAGAAACGTAATTTTGCTTATATGCTATAGCGATAATGAAGACAAGCCTGCATATTCTGTGCCTTTTGATAGCACATAACGCTTACTGGTTTCCCCATCCGTTAAGAAGCCACCAAACGTCTGCGATACAGCGCTAAACAGAATAATGCTGACAGCAGACAATGCTTCTTCAGCCAACTCTGTGGTATTTAATAGCTCTTTGGCTTTGGCCACACTAATCACAGCACAGCTTTCATTTTCACTAAGACGAGGCTTGGTCTCTTCATTATAGTTTTTATAACAAAAAGCGATAGACACATATTCATCACAACCAGATAGCTCAGCCAAATAAGCTTTGTCGATAGTTTTTACTGCTTCCACACATTTGACACCCGGCTGTTTTTTGAGAGGCTTAATACGCTTACTATGCACGATATGAATAAATGTTTCTTGCGCTGGATTTATTTTCGTTTTGATTTTAGATTTCATATTTAAGCATCCTTTCTAGTTGAGTAAAGCTTGGTGAATTTAATCTTAGTAAGCTGATACAGCTTCTAACATGACCGTAATTCTTCATATCAAGAAGACACTATAATAAATAGTTGACCAATTAGTTAGCTTTATTAGTATTCCATAGCTTCAATAAGGATGCTATAGCATTTACGATATAAATGCGTAAACGGGTAACTTCAACCTGACATAAATCTGACAATGGTTCCTGTCAAATACTCCTCCTTTAGTGCCCATCACAATTTCCACTAATACGTAGCTGCAAATCTTACCTTTTATCGTTACAATACTCATCATAATGTGCACCCTGTTCATTTGAGCAATGTACCACCTTTTACTTATCCATAATCCGAGAATTCCATGAGCCATAGACCATCTAGCGATCTATTAGAAAAAGCCAAATACTGGCGCGAAGATATTAATTTTCGCGAAGACGTACTCGGCAAGCCGTTTGATTTTGCGACCACGTGGGGTATTTTTTCACCACAAAAGCTCGATGACGGTAGCTTGATGTTACTTGATTATGTGGATTTTCAGGCGGATGATGACTCGATAGATTTGGGCTGTGGCTACGGCGTTCTGGGTATGGCAGCAGCGCGCGAGTGTCCTAATGGTCAGCATACTTTGATTGATAAAGACTTTATGGCAGTAGAATATGCGCGCCTTAATTGTGAAAAGAATGGTCTAAAAAATGTCGATGTACATTTATCAAATGGCTTTAATCACGTGGCAAAAGACAAAGACTTTAGCCTTGTGATGTCAAACTTGCCAGCTAAAGTAGGCAAAGAGCAGCATTACCTTTATTTCCTAGATGCTCATGCGCGTATGCGTAAAGGTGGACGCTTTTACGTGGTGACGATTAATGGCTTACGTCAATTTATGAAACGCTCATTTACCGAAGTCTTTGGAAATAGCGAAAAGGTAAAACAGGGCAAGACTTATACGATTACCATGGCAACCAAAGATTAAACGCTAGAATCAGACAAATAAAAAGCACGCTAAATCATAAGGATCTAGCGTGCTTCTTTATGGCTAAATTTAGATTTACATCATTTTGAGAGTTACATCTGCCGTTTCAGTAAATATCCACCCAACAATGCACTGGCAATAATTGGCAGTATCACCATCATTAGTGGCGAAAAGCCTGTTGCTAGTGACACAAAACCGACCAAATCCTGTACATAGCTAAATAGCAGCCCAAACAATAATGCCACGACAATTCGCAAGCCGAGACTGTGCGTACGCAGGGAGCCAAAGACAAACGAGCAGGCGACAATCACTAGTGACAGAATTGATAAAGGTGATAATAGCTTTTGCCAAAACGCCAGCTCGTGACTTAAAGAGCGAGTGCCTTGCTGACGCATAAATTGACGATGCTCATAAAGTTGCGTAAGAGATAAATCCTCAGCTTGACGCGTGAGCAAATACACAGACTCAGGAGCAAACGGTAAACTCAATGTGTCTGTGGGCGATATGGCTTGGCTACTTTCAAAGCCTTGATTAATCATCAGCTTGGTCATATTGTTCAGCTGCCACTCATAACGATATTGCTCGCTCGGTTTGCTGCTAGCAGTAACAAGCGCCTCGCGCCCGATATATTTACCACCTTCAGCATGAATGGCGGTTTGCAAGTTGCCGTTATTATCTAAATGCCAACGCTTTACCTGACCGATATTCCCTTTGACATCAGCATAATCGATATACAAGATATCACTACCATCCGGCTTGGCACTGCCGTCTTTTGTATTCTCAAAGCGTGGCTGCACTGTCCAGTAACCACGTACTGAAGTCACTAGCGAGCTGTTATCCTCACTATTAATCTCATTTGCCAATTGATTGGAATACGGCAACACAAACTGGTTAATGAATAATGCTAATACTACAAAAATCATAGCTGGCTGCAATACCCAACTGACGATTCGATAAACGCTAATACCCGCAGCTCGCATGACGACCAACTCACTGTTATTAGCCAGCAAGCCCAAACCAACGACCGCACCCAATAATGCCCCTGTTGGGATAAATTGCTCTAAAAAATAAGGCGAGCGATAAAAGATATATCTGATCGCCTCTCCCATCGTATAGCTACCATCTAGCGAATCAAGCTCAGATAAATAAGAGAATACCAGCTGTAATGCCCACAATCCTATGACCGCAGCGATAATCGCCAGCAAGGCATTTAGTTTCACATAGCGGCTAAGCACTTTGAGGTTAGTCGGTTTTGGGCTAAGTAGCGATTTAGCATTTGGCGAATTCGGCTTCGATGATTTAGAGAATAGAGCACTCATTAGGATTGTCCTCCTTGTGAGCTACTATTTTGATTGTCGGTAACCGTCAAAAGCTCATTCTCTGGCTTGCGAAAGCGCAATCGGTGCTGCACGCGGCTACCCCAATTCATATACAGTGCCAATGCCATAAACCCTAAGATGAGCCATGCATAGGCCCACACGCTTACACTGCCTTTACCGACAGCATTTTTGAGCGAGATGATACCGAGCGCGCAGCTGACAAACAGTAAAATAGAGGGAAATAGGCGTAACCAACGACCTTGACGTGGACGAACTTGCGCTAGTGGTACGGCGAGCATCGGCGCAATAATCATCAGCCATGGTAACGATAAACGATAACCAAGCTCGCCTTGGGCCGCACGCATGGCATTATTACTGCCCACTTGCGCATTGCCTGTTGCCGCTTGCCATAACGGTCCAATCGCTTGCGTCTCGATATTGTCTTCAGTGATGACTTCTTTAGACGACTCCGTCAAGGTAATACGATAGCGATCAAAACCTACTTGATTGTATTTCAAGCTACCAGCCCCGACTTCATAACGGCGACCTTGGAACAAATCCAATTGGGTTACGCCACTATTGCCCGTATCTACTTGTTCAGCACGTTTGGCAAGCGTAATCGTGTCTTTGCTAATATTATTATTGGCAAGCGCTGTGGGCAATTCTGGAATATTAAGCTGTTCGGTAGTTTCGACATCGATGTTATTTTCAAGATCCATGGCACTATTTTTAGCAGTATTATTTTTAGCCCCACTGCCCTTTTTTTCAGGCTCAGACTGAATCAATATCACATCTTGTAATTGTTTTTTATCATCACTCAAACTGCCCACATACAGATGATAATTGCCACTGCTGATAAACTGATTGGGGCGAATTAAGTCAAAGGCACTGGTCAACGCTTGCTGTTGCCAGACATTCTCAGATGAACGCACGCCCCATGGCTTACCAACGATGGATAATGCTGCCTCACCAACGAACAATGCCAAAATCAATGGCGTCATCAAGCGCCCAAGCCGACCGCGCGACACGCCACTGGCATTAATCACTGCCATTTCTTGGTCAACATATAGGCGCCCAAATACCAGCATTAGGGCAATAAAGAACGCCAATGGCAGGATAAGCTCTAAGAAATACGGTAGGTTATAACCAATGATGGTAAACAGCAAACCGATGTCTAAATTACCTTCAGCTGCGATACCAAAATAGCGTATCAAACGTCCGCCAAGCATCATCACCACTAAAAACCCCAAGACTAATGCGGTCGTTGAGGCAACTTGTTGGGTCATATAGCGGCGTAATATCACAGTAGGCACTCTTAGCGGTTGTAGAAGTTGGCGTTCATGCGGTTCATCGCGACTGTATTGATAAGGACAGTTAAGCTTGACCAGAGACGATAGACATAACCGCTAATGCTAGCATATTTCTAGAAAAAATAGCGTGGAAATGTGTTTGGAAACATTACCTAGCCGTTACCAATAACGCATTTAGTACTCACTCATCAACAGGGCTAAATGGGGACGTAACTGCGCTATTTAAAACCTAATCGCATTATATAAGATATAAGCGCTTTAACTCAGACATCACGAGTAAGTCTCTCATACATGCTTTCTAACTGAATTTGTGTACTGTACGTATCACGTACTGAATACTATCAGCATTAGTTGTTAGTATTTAACGTTAGTTAACATTCAAAATTATTTAAGATTTAGCATCTACACTTATATCGTTTACTAATTAACGGAGCATAAAATGTCTATTCCCTCTACTTTACTTGGATTAGCTGGTGGTCAATTTAATGAGATTGATTGGTCAAATTGCGCTATCGTCATGATTGATTTTCAGAATGAATATGTTGACGGCGCGATGCCGTTAGGTGATGCCGGTAATAAAGCTACTGCGAACGCGTGCCTGCTACTCGATAGAGCTAGAAGCGAAGCTATCCCGATATTTCATGTTACTCATCACGGGCAGGATAATGATAAAATTTTCAATCCATTATCATCAAAAGTAGATATTATTAATAGCCTGCAGCCCATTAATGACGAAAAAACCATTGTTAAAATGCACCCTAATGCATTTTATGATACCGAGCTGCAAGCGCTAATAAAATCGGCTGGTAAGCAACAAATTATTTTTGCAGGCTTTATGAGCCATATGTGCGTCAGCTCAAGCGTCAGAGCAGCCTTTGATTTGGGTTTTGAAAATTTCGTGTGTCATGATGCTTGTGCCACGCGCGATCTGCCTAGTGTTGCAGGACAAGTCATAATGGCTAGTACTGTGCATGATAGTGCGATGGCTGCACTTCAAGATAGATTTGCCGCTCTAGTAGCGACTGATAAGTTGACTAACAACTAATGACTGACGCTAAAATAATGCAAGAAATAGCTCCAGAAACATTACCTAACCCTTGCTAACTGCGTACTGTATGCCGATATGCTACACTACTATGCTTGCTTGATAGGCGTGCTATTTAAGATAAGTAGCAGTTAGAATACACTACCGATTCAAATGCGTTAGCAGTTAAAATTTGATATCTTTTTAAATTTGACACCTTACTGTATTCACGCTTTTAAAAAAATGCATTCATCTAATAAGGATAACAATATATGAATATTAAATTAACGCAAAGTTTACCGAAAACCCATACACAAAAAATTCTTAAAAAAGAAGCTAAAAGCAAAGATGCCGCTTGCCTCGTCGTCTTAATTGATGATAAGAAAAATATCTTAGCTGAGTCGGTATTAAGTGATTATCAAACCCGTATTGAGCAATTGATTGAAGTATCGCACTTTAATGGCAAAGCTTGTGAGACGGTTGCTGACTATGCGCTGGCTGGCGATAAAAAAACCACCAAAGAAAATCCAGTACAGCTGTTATTGGTCGGTGTGGGTAATGTTGATAAATTACGTCATAGCGTTCTAGAAAAAATTGCCAATACCATTTATAAGAGCACGCAAAAGCGTGTTGACTCTATCACTGTTGCGCTGGGCGATGCTTTAGAAGAAAACCATTTTAGTCAATTCGCGTTGAGCCTACTGGCAGCAAGCTATCGTTTTGATAAGTACAAATCTGAGCAGCAAACGCCTGTTTTAACGGATATTTACTTACTGGCAGAGCCATCTTTAGAGGAATCGTTAAACTTTGCACAAGCGGTCTTTACTGGTCAAAGCTTAACCCGTGATGTCGCCAATGAGCCGGGTAATATCTGTTTCCCAGCGTATATGGCTGAGCAAGCACAGGAATTGGCAGCCACTTATCCTGACCTCTTAAAAGTCACCGTATTAGGTGAAAAAGAGATGTCAGCATTAGGTATGAACTGCTTCTTATCGGTCGCGCAAGGCTCGACCAAAGAGGGCAAGCTGGTGTTAATGGAATATCGTGGCAAGTCTAATTTTAGCGTCAATGCTGATGGCGATACTAGCAAAGCCATTATCAACAGCGCAAAAGTAGCGGGTGGTCTAAAAGCATTGGCTGATAAGTTACCTAGCAAAGCTACTAGCAAAAAAGCCGCTAAAAATGCGAAACAAGATAGTAATGACGATGTGCAAGTTGCAAATGACGACTCGCCTATCGTATTGGTTGGTAAAGGCGTCACCTTCGATTCAGGTGGTATCTCAATCAAACCGGGTGCGGCGATGGATGAGATGAAATTTGATATGGGCGGTTCTGCTGCGGTAATCGGTACCCTAAAAGCATTATGTGAAGCGCGTCTACCTATCAACGTCGTCGGTGCGCTAGCTTGTGCTGAAAATATGCCATCAGGAGAGGCGACGCGTCCTGGCGATATCATCATAGCAATGAACGGTAAGTCAGTTGAGATATTAAATACCGATGCTGAAGGTCGTTTAGTACTGTGCGATACCTTGTGCTATGTACAGAAGTATTATCAGCCAAAAGCCATCATCGATGTCGCAACCTTGACTGGTGCTTGTGTGGTTGCGCTAGGTCACGTCCGCTCAGCGGTCTTTAGTAATGACGAAGATGTGTTGTTTGACTTAGAAAACGCGAGTCATTTATCGGGTGATCTTATCTGGCACATGCCAATGGATGACGAGTATCAAGCGCAGATTGACTCGCCTATTGCTGATATTCAAAATATCGGTGGTAAAGGTGCTGGCGCTGTTACTGCTGCATGTTTCTTATCGCGCTTTATAGAAGAAGGCCAAGCATGGGCGCATTTAGACATCGCTGGTACGGCATGGATTTCAGGTCAAGACAAAGCTGCGACTGGTCGTCCTGTACCGTTATTTATGCAATATCTGAGAAATAGTGCAAACATGGCATAACTTATTAATGAGAACCAATTAATGAAAACCAATTAATGAAAATCAGTTTATGAACGTTAGCTTCTATGTATTAACTGAGAATAAAGCCCAAGATTTCTTGGGCTTTATTTGTCAGCTGACCCAAACCGCGCTTAATAAAAGCAATCAATCGTTGTTAATTCTTATCGACGATGATGAATTGCTATCGACGCTTGATAAGGCATTATGGGAGCAAGAGGCTACTAGCTTTATCCCCCATCAACGCCTTTTGAATGCTGATACTGATATCAACCATAAAGCGTTAGCGCCTGTACTTCTTAGCAATTATATGCCTGCTAACTTTAAAGGTATGGTTCTTAATACCACTATACATCCAGTAAGCACTTTTATGACAGCTACTATCAATGCGAAACCTACTCGTGTCCTTGAGCTGATAAAACCTGATGCAGCTAGTGTGCAAGAAGGTCGTCATAAATATAAAAGCTATCAACAACTCGGCTATGAGCTGACCCACTTTACAGTTTAATTCCTCAAACCGCTTTATTTGTTACGATAAAATCATTCTTTTTGCCACATATAATGCCTTTTCTTTAGCTCTATCATCCCAGTCAGATGCGGGTTAAAGGTAGGCGCTTATCCCAAAAAATGCTACCATCCTCCGATTATTTTTCTGTTTTCGCTATAAATATCTTATTTATTGACAAGGTTGAGGGTGTATAGATGCGTTCATTGATTGCGATGTACCAGCGTATAGGACTGGTACCGCTTATTATTATCGGTTTAGTATTAGGGGTATTAATAGGTTGGTTGGCACCAAATGTTGGTATTGCATTAGGATTATTGGGTACTTTATTTGTGGGGGCACTAAAAGCCGTCGCGCCGATACTGGTATTCGTTTTGGTCATGGCAGCCATTAGCCAACATCGTAGTGGCAACGAGGTCTATGTTAAACCCGTGCTGATCATGTATATGTTTGGCACTTTTTTAGCAGCGCTGACTGCTGTAGGGGCAAGCTTCTTATTTCCAACCGAGCTGGTTTTAGTCAATGCGGTAATTGAGCAAGTACCGCCAGCAAATTTAAAAGAAGTGTTGACCAACTTGCTGATGAATTTGGTCGCCAACCCCGTTCAGGCTATCGCTGAAGCCAACTATATTGGTATTTTGGCATGGGCAATTATCATTGGTTTTGCTTTACGTCAGGCGAGTGATACTGCTCGTACCGTGGTCGGTGATTTTTCTGATGCCATCTCACAAGTGGTAAAATGGGTTATTGCCTTAGCGCCTTTTGGTATTTTGGGTTTGGTTGCCAATACCGTCGCTGAGACAGGCTTTGAAGCTTTAGCTGGCTATGCACGCATCTTGATGGTATTGGTCGGTTGTATGCTATTTATCGCGCTAGTCGTCAATCCACTCATTATCTTAGTTAAGACAGGAAAAAATCCTTATCCGCTCGTGTTTATCTGCTTACGTGAGTCTGGTATCACCGCCTTCTTTACCCGCTCATCAGCGGCAAACATCCCCGTTAATATGAACCTTGCCCGTAAATTGGGTCTACATGAAGACACCTATTCAGTGACCATTCCCCTGGGTGCTACCATCAATATGGCGGGCGCTGCAATCACCATTAACGTTTTAACGCTTGCTGCTGCTCATACGCTCGGTATCGAAGTGACGTTTGCCTCAGCCCTGCTATTAAGCTTGGTAGCAACGATTAGTGCCTGCGGCGCATCTGGTGTTGCTGGTGGTTCATTGCTACTGATTCCATTAGCGGCAAGCCTATTTAGTATTCCAAATGACATTGCAATGCAAGTAGTCGCAATTGGCTTCATCATCGGCGTCATACAAGATTCTGCAGAAACCGCTCTGAACTCATCAACAGACGTCTTATTTACCGCTGCTGCTGATCCAAAATATGCTCGTTAATTTGCTATAAAATCGTATGCTTAAATGCTGAAGAGTCCAATCAATGATTGGGCTCTTTTTTATGATCGGCTTTTACTGTTCATTTAACTATTTTAATTGGTCAATCGTGACTTCAATAACGGGTGCTTGCATATCCAATTGGCGTTTTAATTGGCGCAGTTGCTCGATTTCATCCAACAGCTCAAGTATCAGACCAATTGCTGGCACGCTGGCTTCAAAGTCGCGACTTAGGCGGGACGCACGGCGCACAGTCGTCAGCTGATAGCCAGTAAACTGCTCGCGCTCTGGTACATCATATTCGATGATGTTCTCTTCAATCAGCTCGATCACCCACTGGCGCTCTTGACCACAGGCAGATATCAGCTCATCTAAGCTCATGATAATGTCATTAAATTCAGGCGAGTGTTTCATAGCGATTATCCTCGTTTTTCTTTATTTTATCGTTATCGTCTACATCTCTATTAGGGTATTAAACGGCTTTTATAAATCTATTTGTTTATCGCTCAATGGTTGTGTCAGCGAAGGCTTTTTTTAGTGCTTCATAAGCGTTGGTTTCCGCTTCACTATTGATATCGGGATTGACAATATTTAGGGTTAAGTATAAATCGCCTGCTTCTTTAGCAGGAATACCTTTGCCTTTTAAGCGTAAATTGCTGCCTGACTTGCTATTTTTAGGAATTGTCACACCTAGTGTGCCCGCTGGCGTATTAACATTAATTTTTTCACCCAGTGCTGCCTCCCATGGGGCGATGTTTACAGTTTGGTAAATATCTGCGCCTTCGATACGGATATTTGAAGCATGACGGATTTTAACCTTTAAAAATAAATCACCATTTTTACCATTACCACTGCCAGCCGCTCCTTGTCCAGCTAATCGAATTTGCTTGCCATCCGTAATGCCTTTAGGGATTTTAATTTTAAGGGTTTTATTATCGTAGCCCACACTGCCATTTGGCTGACGCACCGGAACATTTAACTTAATACTATAGTCATCACCGTTATAGACCGAAGCCAAATCAACAGTAATCTCGGCATGTTGATCTTGACCTTTGCTATCTTGGTTGCTAAAGCCGCCATACTGTGACTGACCACCCGCCTGTCCACTATTTTGTCCGCGTGCGCCGCGTCCAAATGCCGAAAAAATATCATCGAAGCGGAAACCTCCATCGCCATAAGCCTCACCTTCCCCAAACTGATCTTTGATATCTTCCCAACGGAAGCCGCCCTGACCAGCACCTGCTTGCCCGCCAAAACCGCCACCTTGACCAGCAAAAGGATTGTTTAGCATCGCATCATATTCAGCACGCTTGTCCTTATCTCTGATGGTTTCATAAGCATTATTAATCTCAGCAATCTTATTATCGGCATCTGGCGCATCGCTGACATCTGGATGATATTGACGGACGAGCTTACGATATCTTTTTTTAATATCGGCGTCTGAGGCGTCTTTGTTGACCCCTAAAATGTCATAGTAGTTTTTTTCTGCCATGTTATGTTCCTCAAAATAAGATCTATTAATAATAATGAAATGCCAATTGTAAACGCTAGTAATCGAAATTAGGTTGGCGATATAACAGATTGTGACCCTAGTCTACTTATAATGATAGCGCTAAAAAAACCAAATACCATTATAGAAATATTACCAATATAGGGGATTCAACTTAAAAGCGATACCGTGCACTTGCTATACATTATTATCGTCTCTGCTAGGCAGATAGTAGTATGCAAAGGATATTTTTCTCTGAAACATACTATTTAATACGAAAAATTTTTACTTTTAACTGATTTTATAATGAGAGAATCGACCAATAAATTGTTTATATTGACAGCAATCTAAATATAGCAAAATAGGTATATATATCATAACTTACTGTTAAAAAAGCATTTTTGACCTAAAGAGTTTTTTTACAGAGCTGTAAGAATGTGAAAAGTTATTTCTTGTATGATGTTTTATATTATTTGTACTCATAGGGAGTATGCATAACATAGGCAAGAGTATCTGTCTATTTCTTCAATAGCCAAAAGGTTTTAAATGTCTTATTTAATCAAGTCTTTAGTCATCACTTTATCAATACTATTGAGCGCCACTGCTTTCGCCGGTAATACCAGCTACTACGGTAGCAAGTTCCACGGTAAGCGCACGGCAAGTGGTAGTATCTTCAATATGAACTCCCTGACAGCCGCACATAGAACGCTGCCGTTTGGTACGAAGGTACAAGTGACCAACAAAAAGACAAAGCAGAGTGTGATTGTGAAAATTACAGATAGAGGACCTTTTATACGAGGTCGCATCCTTGATTTATCTAAAGCTGCTGCTGGTCAAATAAACTGTCAGCTTTGTACTACTACGATGGAAATCCTATCTTATGGTGATGGTCGATATCGTAGAGAGTAAGGCAATAAAGTAAAAAAAGGGAAGGCGTAAGCCTTCCCTTTTTTAATGACTGAGTTTTATCGCTTGGTTTCGATTAACAACTAATTGATAAAAACCTCACGGTATTAGCCGATATTGGCTTCCATTTCTTCTAAGGTTGTCATTGCCAGTAGCAATTTTTCTTCATGTTGACTATGTTGCTGCTGTAGCGCGGTTTGCTCATTCAGCAGTATCATCAAATCAGCCTTACGACTTTCTTCATAAAGATCCGTATTCGCCAGCTTTTCTTCTAACACCAGCAGCTTTCCATCAATTGTTGCCAAGGTCTTTTCTGTATTTTCAATATCACGGCGAATAGGCGCTGTTAATTTGCGTTGTTCAGCGGCCAGCTTGCGCTGCGCATCTTTACCCACTTGCTTGCTTGCTTGGCTACCTACTGAATTAGCATCTGTTTCACGTGAAACAAACTTCTTACTCTCTTTTTTGCTTTTTTTCTTACTGGTATTTTTATCTTGTGAATTTTCCTGCTTACGCTTTTCGGCAAGCCATTTACCATAATCGCTTATATCACCATCAAACTCATCGATTTGTCCATCATGTACCAAAAACAGCTCATCACAGACGTTGGCAATCAATTCACGGTCATGCGATACCAATACCACTGCCCCTTCAAAGCCCTGCAAAGCAATGGTCAGTGCTTGGCGCATTTGTAGGTCTAAATGGTTGGTTGGCTCATCGAGTACCAGCACGTTCGGACGTTGCCAAACAATCAAAGCCAATGTTAAGCGCGCACGCTCACCACCAGAAAATAGCTCGCTTATGGTATCGATACGGTCGCCACGGAAATCAAAGCTACCCAAAAACGAGCGTAACATCGCATCAGACGTTTTACCTGCCAAACGACGCAACATCTCTATCGGCGTTGCCTTCGGATCAAGAATATCCATTTGATGCTGGTTAAAGTAGCCAAGCTTTAGCGTATCAGAAACGTTATAGCTGCCCTTTAATACGCCAAGCTCACCGACCAAAGCTTTAATCAAGGTCGACTTACCAGCGCCATTCATTCCAAGCAGCCCAATACGAGTATCAGGAGTGACTTGTACGTTTGCATTATAAAGTAGCGGCGTGTCGCTATAACCAATATCCGCATCGGTCAACTCAATCAATGGCGAGCTCATATTTGCCGGCTCATAAAAGCGGAACGAGAACGGGTTATCCGCCATCATCGGAGACAGCTCCGCCATACGCTCAAGCTGCTTAATACGGCTCTGTGCTTGCTTGGCTTTACTAGCCTTTGCACGGAAGCGACGAATAAAGTCATCCAAATGTGCTTTGGTCGCTTCTTGCTTCTCAAACGCTTGCTGCTGCTGCGCCATACGCTCATGACGGGTACGAATAAACTGTTGATAGTTACCTGTATAAAGGGTGATTTTTTGCTGCTCAACGTGCAAAATATGACCGACAGTATTATCTAAGAAAGTTTGGTCATGCGAGATGACGATGACTAAACCAGTAAAGGCATTAATCCAAGTCTCAAGCCAAAGAATAGCATCCAAATCCAAATGGTTGGTTGGCTCATCAAGTAGCATTAAGTCAGCGCGGCTCATCAAGGTCTTAGCAAGGTTTAGACGCATACGCCAGCCACCAGAAAACCCTTCTACTGGCAATTCATGTTGGCTAGTATTAAAACCAAGACCCGCCATGATTTGTGCCGCTTTGGTTGGGGTACGATAGCCATCGATTTCATCAAACTGCTGATGTAGCACACCGATTTGCTCATCACTGACACTGCTTAAATCATTCAAAGTAGCGTTAATCTCGTACCACTGCTCATCACCGCTTAGCACGTAATCAATCGCCGTCTGTGTGGTCGCGCCAACTTCCTGCGCCATATGCGCCACATGCCAGCTATCAGGAATATTCACTTCGCCTTTATCTAGCGTCACTTCGGTATCGCCAGTGCCCATACGCGTCAATAATAAGGCAAACAAGGTTGATTTGCCGGTGCCGTTATTGCCCGTTAAGCCAACTTTGTGGCCCGGATGTAGCTGGAAGCTTGCCCCTGCAAACAACTCACGACCATCACGGCGAACACCAACGTCTTTAAATTCGATCATATAATTTCTTCATCTCAGCGGTAATATAAAACATAAGGCAATAGGAAAAACACTTATCTGGCGTGTTTACTGGCGGCTATTATTTCAAACGCCTAACCGATAGGCAAACAATTAAATAAGTATTTTAAATTCAAACCTTTATACTGCTACTAATTCCCTTGTATTCACAAACAACAAGGGGCATATATAAGTACGTTATAATAGCAAACGCTACTGTTACCCTTGACAAATCAATCATTAGCCCAACTATGTTATACTAGCAAAACACTATTGACATCAGGCAGTTAAGTGCTGATATTCTCCGTTAAAGCTTAGTTGCTATGCTGTCTATATCGCAGTGGTTGTCCAAAAATAGCGATACCTTGCATAAAAAATAGTGCAGTTGCCGGTAGGTCATGAATAGCAGCTATGAAAAGCTACTGGCAAGTCATCTTAGCCTGTATCAATAGACGACCTCGCATACGTAAAAATAATAACATCTGATTTTAGCAATTGAGGTAGATATGAACCAACCAGCCAACCAATTTAATCCAAGCTCAAGCCAACCTGTCGATCCAACTGTATTGAACCTGACTGACAGTGCGGCGCAAAAAGTCCGTCGCCTGCGTGAAGAAGAAGGTGATAGCAACTTGATGCTACGCGTCTATGTGACGGGCGGCGGCTGTTCGGGCTTTTCTTATGGCTTTAACTTCGCCAATGAGCTCAATGAAGATGATGCCAACTTCGATAATAACGATGTGACCTTGGTCGTTGACTCATTAAGCTATCAATACCTGCAAGGCTCTACCGTTGATTATACCGAAGGCTTGGAAGGCGCACGCTTTATCGTGACCAACCCTAATGCCACGACCACTTGTGGCTGCGGCTCGTCATTCTCGATCTAAATACTCGCTTTGGTATATCTTAATATCCAATGACTATATAAAGAATTGTTTTGCTATGGCACTTATCCGATTGGTAGGTGCTTTTTATTTCAGATATTTTTCCTGTAAAAATTTGGGTGCATTGGCTATTGATAAAAATAGAGTTGCCCTCCATAAAAGCTTTCAAGAAAATAAGCAAAAACGATCAATTAAAGTCACAACTTTCTTAGGGCTTTACTGCTATTTTATGGCTAGATTTTCTGCCAAACAGTGTGGAATTCACCTTCAGTAAAACTGACCGTATTTGTAATCGTGCGTGGTTTTTAGCCTGTCTTTGGGCTAAACTGAAGTCACTATTCTCTATTTTCCGATTAGCCATTGATGGTTTTTTAATCAATAATAACCAATAACAACAGATGATCCTTATGAGTAATTTTGCGAGTAGCTTTGTCGATTTTGATATTCCAAACTGGTTTGCCAGCGAGCATTTAGCAGGCATGTTACGTGGTATCGAAAAAGAAGGATTGCGCGTGACGCCTGATGGTTATTTGGCCCAAACGCCGCACCCTGCCAAACTCGGCTCCAAGCTGACTCATCCTTTTATTACGACGGATTACTCTGAAAGCTTACTTGAGCTGATTACCGACCCCAAGTCATCACCAAAAGAGACGCTAAATATGCTGCGTCAGCTGCATCTATTGGTCTATAAAGGTATGCCTGAAGATGAGCTGATGTGGCCGCTGTCTATGCCTTGTATGCTGTCATCAAATGATGAAGATATTCCGCTGGCGGACTATGGTAGCTCTAACACGGGTAAATTGAAAACTTTGTACCGTAGTGGACTTGGTGTTCGTTATGGTCGCCGGATGCAGACCATTGCAGGTTTACATTATAATTTATCATTTGGTGACGATTTATTCACTGCGTGGCAAACACAAACGCCTACTGCACAATCTCTGACATTAACAGAGTTTAAAAACGATAAATATCTGGGTCTAATTCGTAACTTTAAGCGCCTGACCAGCTTGGTGCTGTATTTATTGGGCGCAAGTCCCAGTGTCTGCCCTTGTTTTGTTTCAGGGATTGAGCACGACCTTGAGATGTTCAATAATTCAACCTATTATAAACCAACTGCTACCAGCCTGCGTATGGGCAAACTTGGTTACACCAATAGTGTGCAAGAGCACCTTGATATCCGCTATAACAATTTGCCCGAATATGTCAAAGGTCTGCGCCGTGCGATTCAAACCCCGCACGAAAGCTTTGAGAAGCTTGGCTTAGATGATGAGAATGGCAATCCTATTCAAATCAACAATCATATTTTACAAATAGAAAATGAATACTACAGCCCTATTCGTCCTAAGCAAATAGCCATGAGTGGCGAAAGCCCAACTGAAGCACTTGAGCGTCGTGGTATCGCTTACGTTGAGTTTCGTGCGATTGATTTGGACCCTTATAGCGATATCGGTATCCGCTTATCTAGTGCTTGCTTTTTAGAAGTGATGGCGCTTTATTGCTTGCTTAGTGATTCCCCTGAATTAATGCCTGAGGAAGAAGATGCGCTCGCTATCAATCTTGAGCGCGTTGTTAATGAAGGTCGTTGTGAAAATCTACAAATCCTTAATAATGGTGCCGAGCAATCATTAGAGAGCTGGATGCTAATGCATTTGAACCGTATGCAGCCGTTAGCTGCACTATTAGATGCCCATTATGGTGGCAATGATTATCGGGCGGCTGTTGCCTTGATGCAAGGCAAAGCTGGTCACTCTGAGTCAACTATTTCAGCGCAAGTGAACTCTGATAGCAAGCGCTTGGGCAGTTTATGGCAGTTGGGCTTTACTTTAGCGCAGCAGCATCGCGACTCGTTATTGCAGCAGACCCTCAGTCCAAATACCCAAGCAAAATATGAAGTGCTCGCCGAAAAATCCATCTTACAACAAGCGGAGATAGAAGCAGCTGAAACAGAAGATTTCATGGATTTCTTGCAGCAATATCGTTAATCTTTCATATCTTTCTGTCCTTTATTAACAAGCACTTTATAAGAGTATCTGCCCCATGCTACAGCTGACCACTTACCGTAATCTGCAAGTGTTTTTAGTCATAATGACCGCGATAGGCATGAGCTTTGCACTATTTTTCTTACAGCGTTATATGGGTTTTTCACCTTGTCCGCTTTGTATTTTTCAGCGGATTGGTCTGATGATCATGGGTGGGTTTGCTTTAATCGCCGCTTTATTTCATCCAAAATCGATGGTTATCAGACTACTACTTTGGCTTGGTAGTTTAGCGGGTATCGGCTGGGCGGCGATAGTCGCAGGACGTCATGTTTGGCTGCAGCATTTACCAGCAGATCAAGTCCCGTCATGTGGTCCGGGTTTGGATTATTGGCTTGATACCTTGCCTATGCAGCAGGTATTAAAAGAAGTATTTGCGGGCTCTGGTGAATGCGCCTCTATTGACTGGACGTTTCTGGGCTTAAGCATACCTGAACAATCCTTGATTTTATTTAGTATTCTGATACTGACCCATTTGCTTATCTTGTGGCGTATCGTACGTCCTGCTACCCCTAAGCCTCTCGCTCGATAAATAACGCATGGCGCGCTATTCATATTTTCTCCATTTTTATCACATAATTTAACGAAATCAAGCTCGCAACGCGGGCTTATTGTCGTTACTCTAGTCGTTTTCGTTCTATGTGGTTTTTACGCTGATTTTAGAGTCAAAATGACATCAGCTGTAATTAGCAATATTGTTTAAAAATCTGCTCTGTGGTAATACTATGATAAATTTTTCGCCTGTATTTTCTGCTTCCTCGCTTAACAACCGCTGTCTACGCCTATTATTAGCCGTACCGGTCTGTATCGCCTTGGTGAGTTGTGACAGTGCCTCTTCTTCTACAAATAAAAATACCCAAGGTGCGCCGATTAACAGCGACCAAAGTAACGTTTTGAATAATGATGAACCTGCCTTAGAAGACAATAGTGCTAAAGCATCAGCTAATGAAGACATTGATCAAGAAGGACAGGCACTTATTGCAGCAGCAGACTCGAATGATAACTCAGCACGTTCACCGATGATTTCAGCAGCAAATAGCGACAGTATGTTGCAAGCGACCTTGATGGGCGATTATGGTGGCGTTGTCCCCTGCCCATCTTGTGGCAGTATCGACCTCACGCTAAACTTATTCGCTGACGGTTCAGTATTAAAAACCAGTGTTTTTAATCAGGCTAAAACGCCGCAACCGCCTTTGATAGAATCCGGTGTCTATCGTCAAGACAATGATGTAATTACTATCGTTTATGAGAAAAAAAATATCGAAACCTATCAAATTCAAGATAATCACTTGATCATGATGGATGAGTATAAAAATCCTGATGAAAACTATGCTTTAGCACGTCAATAAATGCGTGAATAGTAACGCCATACAGCATCTTTGAGATAACACTAAATCAGACTATTTTATAATTTTGATAACGCCTATTTACTAGGCGTTTTTTATTGGTCAATGAACCATGATTACTTTACAATGAGCGCTTGCCTGCTGTGCTACGGTTGTTGGCTCAACATAAAAGAGTACTGGCTTAAATAGCAATTTGCTAAGATAAATATTAGCTCATCCAAAATACAGCAATCTCTTTTATTGGCTTACGTTAGATTTTCATTCCTCTTATTCAAGCTCGTACGGAACGTCTATGCATATTCATATTCTTGGTATTTGTGGTACTTTTATGGGCTCACTGGCATTGCTAGCGCGCGAGCTTGGACATACGGTCACGGGCTCAGATGCCAACGTTTATCCGCCGATGTCCACCCAACTGGAAAACGCGGGCGTGACCATTGAGCAAGGCTATCTGGTAGAGCATTTGCAACCAGCACCAGATCTAGTCGTGGTTGGTAATGCCATGAAGCGCGGTATGGATGTCATCGAATATATGCTGGACACAGGTCTACGCTATACCTCTGGACCCCAGTTTTTATCTGAGCAAGTATTGCAATCTCGCCATGTCATCGCAGTGGCAGGTACTCATGGCAAGACCACGACGACGACCATGCTCGCGTGGATACTGCACTATGCCGGTATCGACACTGGGTTTTTAATCGGTGGTGTGCCACTTGTTGATACTGCTGATGCACACTTGCAGCAAGTCTTTGCTCACAGCAGTTATTTGGGTGCTGACAAAATTGATAATGACGATTCGGCAAATACTGGCTATTTCGTTATCGAAGCAGATGAATACGATTCTGCATTTTTTGATAAGCGTTCAAAGTTCGTACATTATCGTCCGCGTACGGCTATTTTAAATAACCTTGAATTTGATCATGCGGATATTTTTGCGGATCTTGATGCTATTCAGACCCAATTTCATCATATGGTGCGCATGATTCCAAGCACTGGCAAAATCATTATGCCCACAGCGACTGCCAGCTTAGAGGAAACGTTAGCGAAAGGTGTTTGGACACCCGTTTGGCGGACAGCAGTATTGGACTCAGCGGCACATAATACTCATGCAACAGATAATACCTACGCAAAAGATAAGCATGTAAAAGATAGTAGCGATTGGCAAGCTGAACTTATCAGCGAAGATGGTGGTCAATTTGCTGTTAGTTTTGCGGCTGATATTGCTGATAAAGAAGCCACGGGAGTCGTCGATTGGTCGATGAGCGGCATTCACAATGTGAATAACGCCTTGGTTGCTGTCGCAGCGGCTTATAACATCGGTGTCAGTGTTAAAACTGCCTGTGCGGCGTTATCAGCATTTGCCGGTATTAAACGTCGGATGGAGCTTATAGGTAATGTAAATGATATCTTGGTCTTTGATGATTTCGCTCATCATCCAACGGCAATTACGACTACTTTGGATGGTGCTAAGAAAAAGCTAGCTGATAGACGACTGTGGGCAATTATTGAACCACGTAGTAATACCATGAAAATGGGCATTCATCAAGACAGCTTGGCTGAGTCTGCTGCTCTCGCCGATCATACCTTATGGTATGAGCCGACAGGACTTGAGTGGGGTCTAAAAGAAGTCATTAATAATGCCACTATCGCAAATCCAGATATTGGCAGCCAACAGGTACTCTCTAGCGTAGAAGATATCATTACTCATATTTGCACATATGCCAAGGCTGGTGATGCGATTGTGATTATGTCTAATGGCGGCTTTGAAGGTATTCATCAGCGTTTAGTAACCGCTTTAGCTAATAGTTAGTCTGGCTCTATAACCCTGTAGAATAACAGGCGTAGCTCATTAATAATGAGCTACGCCTGTTTATTTCTTTTTATACCTATAAAAAAATATTTTTACTTTTATAGAGAGATATAGTCATTTCATTAGCGACTTTACTACCTTTGTAACACCCCGTTTACCTATTTCCCCTGCTAAATAGCAAATATCGCTTTTTCCTCACAGAGCCCATACATAGGTAACATTTTTTGCTTATTTCTTGATCTCGATAATGTTTACAATGGATTCAACAAAATAAGTAAACCATTATAAATGATAGACACTTTAGGAGAATTGATATGAGCTTTATTTGGATGATTATTGTTGGTCTGGTTGCAGGTTTATTGGCACGTGCGATTAAGCCAGGTAGCGATCCTATGGGTTGGATTATGACGATTGTATTGGGTATCGTTGGTGCGATGCTTGGTGGTTTTGTTGCTGGCCTAATTGGTATCAATGCTGATGGCGGTTTCACTGGTCTAATCTTCTCAGTAATTGGTGCGATTATATTACTGTTCATCTATGAGATGATTATGAGTAAACGTCGCGTATAATTGGACACAGCTAAACAGCTAATACATTTCAATAACGAATACATAAAATAAAGGTCTTGTGCAATCAAGGCCTTTTTTATTGTTTCAAATTCCTCTATCAATACATTATTACTATATTTTTCTTATATTTATCAGTCAGGATATCTCGCTTTAGCTATTGATAAGCATTACTTTTGTCCCCATTTATCTTATAATATCAAACCTATTTTTTATCTTTATCATTGAGGTGAGCCTTATGGCGTTACTCCCTATTTTAAGCTATCCCGACCCGCGTCTGCGTACGATTGCAACGCCTGTCAAGGAAGTCACTGCTGAAATCAAAACCTTAATCACCGATATGATTGAGACCATGTACGATGCGCAAGGTATCGGTCTGGCTGCAAGCCAAGTGGATCACCATATCCAGCTTATCGTGATGGATTTATCAGAAGATAAAGACAGCCCAAGAGTGTTTATCAATCCCAAAGTAACGCCATTGGTTGAAGAAAAGCAGCCGTATGAAGAAGGTTGTCTGTCCGTGCCAGACGTCTATGACAAAGTTGAGCGCCCAAACAAAGTGCGTATCGAAGCACTAGATGAGAATGGCAATAAGATTGATGAAGAAGTAGAAGGCTTACTTGCCGTTTGCATCCAACACGAAATGGATCATCTGAATGGGGTGATTTTCGTCGATTATTTGTCGCGTTTGAAACAGACACGTGCGCGTGATAAGGTGCGTAAAGTCCTTAAAATACGTGAAAAACAAGGCGAGCAAGTGGCGGAAAAAGAGCCACAGCCAGCAAACTCTTAATCTATTTCTCTGATAAGTTGATTTCACATACGTTTATCGTCAAGTGGTTTTGTTATGGCTTATGCTACGTTTTAAACGTTGTCTGTTTTAGATACTGCACATAGCGCAGCGATAAGGTGACGATTGAACGTTTAGATTTTAGCGTAAAGAATTTGGGTTTTATTATTAGTTTTGGTTAGCATCACTATTTGTTAGCTTCATTCCTTGTTCTCATTAAATACTGTTTTTATTAAAGGTCTTACTATGATTAAAATCGACCAATATTTTGACCCTGCCGGCTGGCAGAAGTTTACTAAAGCGGCTGAAGGTCGTGAAACGCCATTTTTGGTGGTTGATCTTAATCGCATTAAAATAAAATATCATGAAATGGTTGGTTTTTTTCCTCATGCTAAAATCCATTATGCGATGAAAGCAAGCCCTGCTGTCGAAGTCATCAATCTGCTTGCTGAGCTTGGTTCAAACTTTGACTGTGCATCGATTTATGAGCTTGATCGCGTGCTTGACTGCGGCGTTGAGCCCTCACGTATCTCTTATGGTAATACCATCAAAAAGCCTGAACATGTCAAATACGCCTTTGAAAAAGGGGTTGATTTGTATGCGACCGACTCAGAAGCAGATTTAAAAAACATTGCAAAACATGCACCTGGCTCAAAAATATTTGTACGTATCTTAGTACAAGGGTCAGATACCGCTGAATGGCCATTATCACGCAAATTTGGTTGTCACCCCAATATGGCGATTGAACTATTGATTCAAGCGCAAGAATTGGGCTTGGTACCTTATGGCATCTCATTCCATGTGGGCAGTCAGCAAAAAGACGTTGCCGCTTGGGATGATGCTTTAGCCAAAGTTAAATATATGTTTGATTGGATGAAGAACGAAGAAGGCATAAAGCTTCAAATGATAAATTTGGGTGGCGGCTTTCCGGCAAACTATCTGAGCGAAGTCAATCCTATCAAAGTCTATGCTGAAGAGATTCAAAGCTACTTAAGCGATGACTATAGTGCTGAAGATATGCCAGAGATTATTTTAGAGCCCGGTCGTTCATTGGTTGGCGGTTCAGGCGTACTGGTTAGTGACGTGGTATTGATTTCTCGTAAATCGCATACTGATCTGACACGTTGGGTCTATACCGATGTGGGTTTATTTCAAGGTTTAATTGAAACCTTAGGTGAAGCTATCAAGTACCCCGTTTATACACCTAAAATGGAAACCTCAACCAGCGCGGGTACGGTGGTATTAGCAGGTCCTACTTGTGACTCAACTGATATCATGTATGAAGAGGCAGGTTATCAGCTACCAGAAGAGCTGGAGATTGGTGACAAGATATTTTGGTTAACTACGGGTGCTTATACCAACTCGTACTCATCTATTGAGTTCAATGGTTTTCCACCGTTAGAAGTGGTCTATGTTGACTAATTTGTGATAAATAATCGTTACTATAAAAAGCGCGGCATTGTGAATAACAGTGCCGCGCTTTTTTATGTTTATTTCGCTATAGTATTTATCATTAGCTACTGTACTAGTAGCGATATTGGCACATCATTGCTACGGCTATTGTTTTGGTTGCCACCATAACCTGCGGTCTGATTTTGGCTGTTTTGAGAGATTTGCCCGATAGTCACCCATTGTCCACGTGGCACAATAATGGTGCTATTCAATCTTTGCCCTTGCACACTACTATTGTAACCATAGCGATTGTAAGAAGGATTGGCACGCACGAGCTTTTCTTCAACTTGGGTCAATTGTACTTCGACTTGTCCATTCGGTAACAGTCTTGGCGTAACCGCAATACCTTGGCTCGTTGGCAATAAGACCTGCTGCTGGATAATAATCCTTCCTGCTGGACGGTTGTAAGCTGGATAGGTTGGATAACTATTGGCAGTATAGGTTTGATTTAGTGCGTAGAGTGTACCAGTGCTAATGCTGGCGGCACTACCTGACAAGGTTTGTACTTGATATAAATTATTTGTTTGTTGTTGGCTATTACTCTGGTTGATAATCCCTACGCCTTGAATACCGCTATTGCTGATAGTGACTCGACCTTGCTGAATATTATCCTGAGCACTGCTATTATTGCCAACACGCACAGCGACCGTCAATGCCTGTGGCTGACGGTCAATCTGTGCCAATAGCTTTTGTACTGCCTGATAGTTGCTGGCAGTGGTACGAAGCACTAGCTTATCTTGATAAATCGACACCGTGCCGCCGTCGCGACTGGCATTTAACTGCTGACGAACGGAAGGTAGCAATGCATCACCGCCATACGTATGAATGACATAGGTTTGATAAGCAGCTGCTTGTACAACTATTGGCACTACAGTTAAACTTAGGATAAATGCTATCTGACGTCCATAACTTATGGTTTTGACAGTTTTTATAATAGCCAGCTTTCGACCAAAAATCGCTATTAGATTTTCACTAAACTTATTCATAATTGACCTCTAGCAATAGTTAAACGCTATCAAAAGCCATACTCAGCAGCTACCAAACCATAAGAAAAAACCTTAATAATTCAAACCTTGTTCGTTAAAGCCTAGTCATTTAAACCTAAGACATCCTGCATATTATATTGTCCAGCCGACTGCTGAACAATCCACGTAGCGGCACGCACAGCGCCAGCAGCAAAAGTCATTCTTGCGCGCGCGCGATGGGTAATTTCAACAACTTCACCATCCGCAATAAACATCACAGTATGATCGCCGATGATTTCACCGCCACGTATCGCATGAATACCAATCGTACCTGCTTCGCGCTCGCCAGTTTGTCCTTCACGACCATAGACAGCGACGTCTTTTAGATTCTGTCCACGTGCTTCTGCCACAGCTTCTGCCATCATGTAAGCAGTACCTGATGGCGCATCGATTTTATGCTTATGATGCGCCTCAATGACCTCTACATCAGCATCAGTGCCAAAAGCTTTAGCAGCCATACCTAATAGCTTTAATGAAAGATTAACACCTGTTGAATAGTTACCCGCATAAACGATAGCAACTTGCTCACTCGCTTTTGCCAATACTTGCTCTTGCTGCTCATTAAATCCTGTCGTGCCGATAACCATAGCGACGTTGTGCTCAGCACAGACTTGCATGTTTTGTTCAGTAGCAGCAGGTAAGCTAAAGTCAATCAATACATCAATCTTATTAATCACTGACTGTAAATCATCAACTATTTGCACATTCAATCGACCGACCGCAGCAACTTCACCCGCATCTGCTCCAACCAAACTTGAGCCTTGACGCTCAATCGCTGCAATTAATGTCGTTTGTGGATTGTCTTGTATCGCTTCGATAAGCATACGTCCCATCCGACCACCTGCACCGATGACACCGACATTAATCATTTTTTTATTCTCTGGCTGACTCATATAATTATCCTAAGTACTTTATTTTTAATACGCTGGTTTTTAAATTTATTAGGCTAAGTTTAGCAAATATCAGCTTGTGAATGGTTTTTTATAGCACCAATAAAAAGCTCGATAGTTTCACGTGAAACTATCGAGCTTTTATCAGTTATCCATTCAAATACAGAATGCTGTTAGTCGAACAAATCGCCAATCTTTTTAAAGAAAGATTTTTTATGTGGTGACTGCTGATGCTTACTATCACCATCCAGTGTATCTTGGAATTGACGTAGCAAATCTTTTTGCTCACGAGTCAGATTCACTGGTGTTTCGATGACCACACGGCAGATCAAATCACCTTTCATCGTCGTACGTACTGGTGTCACACCTCTACCACGGACACGTAATAATTTACCACTTTGTGTGCCTTCAGCAACCTTGATTTTCACTTTGCCATCTAAGGTTGGGATTTCAACTTCTTTACCGAGTGCTGCATCAGTGATACTAACTGGCACATCCATATACAAATCAGCACCTTGACGGGTAAAGACGTTGTGCTGTTTGACACGTACTTCGACGTATAAGTCGCCGTTTTGTACGCCAGCGCCGCCCGCTTCGCCTTCGCCTGCTAAACGGACGCGATCACCATCATCAACGCCTGCTGGAATAGAAACTTCTAGCGTGCGTGACTTGTCTTTGACGCCATTACCATGACAGTCAGAACAAGGGTTTTTAATTTGTTTACCAGTACCGCCACAATGTGGGCAGGCCTGTTGAACGGCAAAGAAGCCTTGTTGCATACGAACTTGACCTTGACCATGACAAGTTTGGCAAGTCACGATATCAGAGGCATTTTTTGCGCCTTTACCATCACAAGTATCGCAAGGCGCAGGAGCTGTAAAGCTGATTTCTTTTTTGCAGCCGCGTACCGCTTCTTCTAAAGTCAGCTCAATCACATAACGTAAGTCTGAGCCGCGACGCGAACGCCCACCGCCGCCGCCACGTGACTGACCAAAGATATCACCAAAGTTGCCAAAGATATCACCAAAGATATCTTGGAAGTTCCCACCACCGCCACCGCCGAAACCACCACCGCCCATGCCGTTTTCAAAAGCAGCATGACCCATACGGTCATAGGCTGAGCGTTTTTCTTCGCTACTTAATACTTCATAAGCCATCGATGCTTCTTTAAATTTTTCTTCAGCATCTGGGTCTTCAGAGTTACGGTCTGGATGGTATTTCATGGCAAGCTTGCGGTAGGCTCGCTTGATCTCTTTGTTATCAGCGGTCTTACTGACACCTAGTATTTCATAAAAATCGCGCTTACTCATGGGCTCTCCTATCGTCTTCACAGTCCACCGCTTGGTTGCTTTATCGTTCAATACTGCTCATCATCGCAAAAAATGTTTCACATGAAACATAGCGGAAGACAGAGAACAGTGATGATAATCGTATAAATCTTACCAGCGAATACAGTGGGGTGCTGCTTAGTCAAATCAATTATTAAAAGTTTGCGCTATTTATGGAGATGGCAGCAGCATTTATCAAGTTGGCAGAAGTACAAAGTGTTAATTAGACTCTTTAGTTAATATTAAAAAGAATTCATTAAGGAATGAACAAAGTTTTTTATACCTCCATAATGCTCAGCCATGCTAGTATTTATCGCCATATAGACAGCGGTAGTCGAGTCCGTTTAAAGCATGAATACCACTAAAGGTGATGCTCTTTTATTTTAAGCCAACTGTACTCGAACATTACTCTTTAAAGTCCTATTTATACTCATCGCCATTACGCTTGTATCAAGGTATCGATTTTATGAAAAAGCTGATTATTTTATTGATTGTCATTGCCATTACTATCTATGCAGGCTCGCCTTATTACAGCGCTTATCAGCTTAAAAAGGCTTATGATGCCAAAGATGGTGCGACTATCGCGGCAGCTATCGACTATGAGCAAGTACGCCCAAGTATGCAAGACCAGCTCACTGAGCAATTTGCCGTGACCATGACAAAATACCCATTGGTCGCTGAGCTTGGCGGCGAACCATTAAAAGAGGCGGCGAATGGTTTTATTATGCAAGCAGTCGCTGGTGCCATCACACCGCAAAATATCGAAAAAGTCATCAATACCCAAGGTCAAGCCAACACTGCCACTAAAGAGCTGGCGGCAGCGTGGGCAATCGCTAGCAATCAAGTAGATTTAAAAAATCTCATTCAAAATCTGATTATTCATCGCGGTGATGTTAATGTTGTGGTCAAAAATCAGATGCAGCAAATCATGGAAAAGCAGGCTGATGAGCTTGAACAGCAGGCAGCCCAAGGGACTGACAGTGACAAACCCCAATTAAGTTACTGCAGTATCAATTGCTTCACCATCAGTGGTCAGGTAAAAGGCTATCCTTTGACTATAGAGATGCAGCGTGAAGGATTAATTAACTGGAAAATCGTCGATATTGTGTTGCCACAATAGACTTGCTACCATCAACTGTTATATGAATAAAAACCCGCCCTATGAGCTATATTCATAGGGCGGGTTTTTATTCATTATTCAATATGATATCCATCATAACTATTATAGAAATATCAACGACTTATTTTACTCCCAAGAATTCTAAAAACTCAGGACTCTCAAAACTCGCTTGAAACAATACGCCATCTTCACGATAAATAGCAGGAGTTGCCATGACGGCTAAACCTGCCGCTTTTTCACGATTGCCTGCCACATCATCAGTTTTGCAAGATGCAGGCGCTGGTGTCATCTTGCCATGTAGCATCGCCTGATCAAGCGCTTTACGACGACTTTCCTCATTACCTTGGCACCAGATACCGCGCATTTGCTCAGGCGACGCTTCATAAATCGGATAACCAATAGTTTTTATCGTCACGCCTTTGGCATTAAGCATCGGCATCTGCTTATGTAATCTGCGGCAATAAGGGCAATTGACATCCGTTGCTACGTAAATCACCGCTTTTTCAGCACTAGTGGCAGGATAGGTAATTAACTGCTTAGTATCCAATGTGGTTAGGACAGATTGATTTTTAAGCTTTTCAAAGCGGTTATCAAGCCCAGTAAACTGACCATTTTCGATGACTGATATCTCACCATCGGTGATGTACTGGGCGTCATCTGATAACAAGAACGGTACGCCCTCTAAAGTCGCACCCCAAATCACACCCGGTACTGCAGTGTAAAAGAACGGTGTTTTGTTACTCATGTTTTTAAGCGCGCCCATATTTGCCAATATGTCAGATTTGATACTGGCACTGACAGGCTTACCTATTTGCGCGCTGGTGCTACGCGCTGGCGTTTTGGTTACTACTCGCTTGCTTGGATTCTTTTGCAGCTCGCCTTGAATGACATATTTACCATCTTCAGTAATATGCAGTGGCAATTGCTCAGCCAAATTGACTTGATACATATTGGGTAATTTAGAGGGTGCAATCGAGGTTATCTGCGTTTTGATACCTGCTTGAGTCAGCAATTGGCGCAAACGGCTATCAACAGATTTACTGACTGTACCAATAGCTTTCGTATTCTGACCAGCTTGGGCACTGTGGTTAACCTTTTGGCTGACTGTTTTATTGGTCATATCGGCAGTGTTCGGCTGCGCGCAAGCAGTGGTTGCTAACAACATAACACCAATCAAACTTGCGGATTTTAATACAGGGAGTTTCACAGAGACCGTCCTATCTGGTTTTTAATAATGATCGTTATTCACTCATGCCTATTTAATAAAAGAGCAGTAAATAACATTATGTAAAAATATAGATTAAAAAAGATAGGCTGACTGTAGCACAAGGAGGTTTTTTTCAAAGTATTAAAGACTTAATTTTGCAAAACTGCTACTGAGCTTTAAGAGATAGGCAACACAGGCAGCCGCTAATGCTAATTGACAGAAATATCTGAGTAGCAGAACGCAAAAAGCAGCACACTATTGAGTGGCTGCTGATTTTGGAGTAATTTTTCTAAAGCATAATTTTATAACCTAATAAGCTACAACTCTAAAATTTTGCTACTTCTTCTGGTGTTAAGAAGCGACTGTCGCCTTTTTCTAACCCGTCTAAAGTAATATGACCGACACTAGCACGATGTAGCTCAACCACTCTATTACCGAAATAGCCCATCATACGTTTCACTTGATGGTATTTACCTTGCTCTAAGGTTAAACGCGCATGAGTTTCATCGATAAACTCGAGGGTCGCAGGCTTGGTTTCTTCGTGGTCACCTTCTAAAAGGATGCCTTCAGCCACTTCCTTAATGGCATTGGCTTGAGCGTCACTATCCATAGCATCTGCTAACGTCAACTCGTAGACTTTGGCATGTTCATGCTTTGGGCTAGTTACGCGATGTAGCCAGCCGCCATCATCACTGATGAGTAATGCACCAGTTGTATCAACATCAAGACGCCCAGCAATACGTAAACTGCCAAGCTCTGGCACCGCAATAAGGTCAGTGACGATTGGGTATTCTTTAGCCTTTAGGGTACATTCAAAGCCTTCTGGTTTATGAAGCAAGATATAGCGATTGCCAGTGGCGACCGACAATGGCTCGCCTGCCCACTGTACATCGTCATTAACGATATCGACATGTACACCGGGATCTTTAATGACTTGCTCGTTTACTGTGACTTCACCAGCGTGCAGAATTTTTTTGGATTCTTTACGCGACAGCTCAGTGGCTTTACTCAGAAATTTATCTAGACGCATACGATTTGCCTACCATCCGTTTTGGGATACTCACTCTCAATCAAAGACCAACGATGCATGCACGTGCACGTCTGTTGTTGGCTATCTTCAATGGTCAGAAGTGGTACTATAATGAAAAATGAAATTTACACTGCGCCAAATACGGACAACAGTGAAAGTTAGACAAGTTTACCATATCCAACCTAAGCCTGATGAAATATGAGCTATCAAACGCTAAAACGTGCCGTCACTGCACGCTTAGAAATCAAAAAATCTGCCTTTATTACCTATGCTTATCCAGTGACCTCGCGTGAGCAGGCAATGTTTCACGTGGAACAACTACGTGAGCAATATGCTGATGCCCGTCATCACTGTTGGGCTTATATTATTGGCGATCCCAATAACACCACCAGCGCAGGCTTTGACGATGATGGCGAGCCCAATGGCACCGCAGGACGACCGATATTAAACGTCTTGCAACATAAATCTATCGGCAACGTCATTATTATCGTTGTCCGTTATTTTGGTGGTATCAAGCTCGGTGCTGGCGGTTTGACCCGTTCTTATGCAGGCTCAGCGCAAGCGGCAGTGGATGAGATGATACTAAGCCCTTATGTTCCTATTATCACGGTACCAATACTGGCAGAATTCGCCACCGAAGCCCAGTGCCGCTATGTCGTCGAGAGCTTAAACGGCAGCATCGATAATGTCGCTTATAGTAAGCAGGTTACCTTGACTGTGACGCTCGCTGAGGCAAATATCGAGCACTTAAAAGAACGTCTTGCGATGGATGGACGCGTATTAGATAAGTTATAAGAATTAAATGAGTAATCATGCGTTCACTGAAAACCATTGGTTTTGACGACGACCTTGGATATGATAAGGCACTGATTTTCAAAGACGATTTTTTAACAAACATAAAATAAGACTGAAATATGCCAACCTCAAAGTCGACAAAACCATTCGCACCTGCCCCTTTTAAACCGCCGTTTTGGCTCACCAATCCGCACTTGCAAAGTATTTTACCGAAGTTTTTTGCGCCAAAAACACCGAATTACCGACGCGTGATTAAACAAGACTCACTTTGCGAAACTGATATCGCTTATGACTTTTATGATGCTCATCCTGTCCAAGATTTAGAAAATGGCAAACTTGAACAAACACCATTAATCGTACTTTTTCATGGGATGGAAGGCAGCAGTGACAGTCATTATGCGCGTGCCTTGGCATATCAGATGCATGCGCAAGGCTGGCATTTTGTCGTCGCTCACTTTCGCAGTTGCGGTGGTATTCCCGCTAATGGCAAAGTGTTTTATAACGCTGGTGACACGGGCGAGGTGCATCATATGTTAGAGAACTTGCATGAGAATTACGCCCATATCTATGGGGTTGGCGTGTCACTTGGCGGTAATGCCTTGGCAAAGTATATGGGTGAATATGGTGATGAGGCGCTATGCGACGGCGCAGCGGTAATATCTGCGCCAGTTGATATGTCATCGGCTGCTATTACGATGCATAGCTTTTTGAGTCATCGTATCTATACCCCTTATTTACTCAATCCGATTATCAAAAAAGCCTTAGCAAATGAAATTACCGCAGACGAGATTGCTTCTATCAAAGCGGTAAAACGCATTAGCGATTTTGATAATATCTTCACTGCGCCTAGGCATGGTTACCGCTCTAATAATGATTACTACCGCTCCTCCTCTGCCCTACCTCACTTAAGGAATGTCACACGCCCGCTGTTGCTTATTAGCGCCAAAGACGATCCCTTTATTGGCTTTACTGCCACGCCCAATGATGTCTCAGACAGTGTCACCATATTAGATACGGCACACGGGGGTCATATCGGCTATTTGCGTTATCGTACAAGCAATAGCAATGTAAAAACTCCAAGTAAAAAATCAAAGTTTGACATCAACTGGATACCTGAAACCGTGAGTGCCTACTTTAATCATATTGGCGTGCCATCTAATAAAATTAGATAAATTATAAAATAAAAAACATCGTTTTTATCTTTAAATATTTTGAGACTGCTTTATGTATCCATTTATCCGTTACGCCAGCACCATCGCCCATGCCGCGCTGCAAGTGAAAAAAGGCAATACTTTAACGTTCAAAGAAACCAGTGAGATTACCTTTCGCTGCCGTCTGACAGATATTGATAATTTCTTGGAAATGAATAATGGTCGCGTGCTGACCCTTTATGATATGGGGCGTACCGACTTTGCAGTACGGAGCGGGCTCGGCACTCAATTGCTTAGACAGCGTTGGGGCTTGGTCGTGGCTGGTAGTACCATCCAATATCGCAAACGTATTCGTGCTTTTGAAAAAGTCACCATGAAGACCAAAATCGTCGGCTTCGATGAGCGCTGGATATATATTGAGCAATCGATGTGGGTAAAAGGCAAGCCTTGCTCGTCGGCACTACTACGTACAGGCGTCACCAAAGGCGGTAAGGTCATCGAGACGGCACGAGTACTGGCAGCCTTAGACCAATCGGATTGGCAGCTACCGCCGAGCGGCTATGTGGCAGAATGGATTGTCAGTGATGCCGACCGTCCATGGCCGCCACAATCTTAGGTTTTGCTAGGCTTACCTCAAAATAAGGACTGATTATTTAACCATTTACATCGCAGTGCTTCGTCAAAATCCACTTGTCATGATCAATTTTTTCATAGACAGCTATTCACAATCAGTTAACCTTATAACTACTGTTTGCTAACAATACATTATATAAATAAATATAATCAATGCTAGGATAGTAGTGAGTTTTATACTCAACTGAATACTATCCAATTAGAAACAGTCTAATAAAGGAAAATAATATGGTTAATAATACGGATTATGTCGGTACGCTGTTTGATAATAGTGAGTCAAACCCAAGCAAGATCACCTTAGCTTTTACTATGGCGGGTGTGGCACTTAAAAAAGGTCACTCTGCATCAGTCATATTGATGGTGGACGCGGTGCATTTGGCATTGCCAAACGCTTTAGATAATGTCGATATTGGCGATCCCTTTGAACCTGCTGGCGAATTACTAGAAGCCTTTATCGAAAAAGGCGGTCAAGTATTGGTTTGCGGCGCGTGTATGAAACATGGTGGCGTAGAAGAATCAGCCATTGATAAGCGCTTCACGGTCATTAGTGGGGATGATGTGGTTGAGCTGTTGATGAACGCAAAAGGGTCGTTGCAGTTGAATTAGTATTTGAAGTTGAGTAATTTTGAATCTGAGAGGTCATAACTTATTCTTTGGAACTGAGTTATGACCTTTGTTTTATCTAAGAGTATTTAACCCGATACTCTTCGACATTTTGTAATATTTCATCTACTGTTCCTTGTAACTCTGGACCCATACGCAGATATTCTTGTCGGCGTTCATCTTTGAGTAGAGACACTAGGGCGTAGTAGATAGGTTTAAACTGCTCTTTTAGATGGATGAATTCGTCCATAAGTCCATAAGCTATTTCTAACTGATTCTTCTGAATTAGAAGAACTAGGAAATTTTCAAATAAAGTTAGGAACATTCCACCTTCCTCAAAGACAAGATTATTATTTCTTAGTGTCTCTAAACTACTTTCTAAATCTTCGAATTCGTCGAACCATAATTGTATATATGCTTGAAAAGCCATAAATATAGCACTATCAAGCTTTGCTTCTGACGTTGTTTCATTAACTATTATCCGACCAACATTCTTAGAACTCTCATAATCCATATCAACTATGTTTACTAATAGCATTAAACGACTCATTGAAGACTTTGCTGATTCTTGAAGAATATTAGAAATTACTTTGTTCTTTAACTCTTCATCTTCATTAAAAAACTCATAAACAACTTCTAATATTATTAAATTTTGAGCAGAACCAATATCTAATTTTAGTACTTCTTCAATATTACGTTTTGCCTCCTTATATCTTTTAAGTTCTATATTTAAAAAACAGTTTTCAAGATTAACTTTATAAACCTCCCATTCTTCAGATCTAATTAAGTTGCTGTAGTATGGTTTTAAGAAAATATTTACGCTCGCCTTTAGAGTTTCGTCTATATGCTCACTGGCTAGCAAAGCGTTTATATATACCTCTTTAGTTCTTTGCAACTTAAAACCGTCAGCACCATTTAAATCTATATAAGGTATAGCTATTTCAACCAGCTTTATATTCAACTCATTCTTATCATACCAACTCTCTAAAAATCTAGTAAGCCATAAAACACGGCGCTTATCCGTCTGACTACCATAACGCATCAAATACCAAATATTAAAAAACCGCTCTCTAATAATGTAAAGATGGTTCTTGGTATTAGTCTCAATTTTATCAACTATCCATTGCTGTTGTAGCTTTACCAATTGCGCAGATACTGTCTTGCTTGGCAAACGAGTTTGCTCAGAGATTTCCTTGGTACTCATCGCATCCCAGTTCATAGCGATAGCATGTACAATTGCTTTTTGCTGGCGTGATAGGTCATCCATTCGATGTTTATACAATGGTGTAGTCTTATCGATCGTTTCTTCTAAGTAGGCGTAACTACTCTCTTTCGCTCCCTCCATAATAATTTGAAATAGCAATACAATAGTACGAGGTACACCGTCAGTTAGCCGCCTTACCGCTTCAATACGTTCAGGGTACTCAGTAATAATTTCTTCAATCGTTTTGACTGCTTCTTCTCCAGTTTGTGTCGCTAGAGAGCGCAGTAGTTCATGCATGTCCGTTTCATCTATTGACTTAAGGTTTATCAGTTTAAAAAACTGGTAGAACGGAGCCGATACATCGAAGTGTGCTTCTAGTGATTGGCTTGAACCACCGATAAGACGAATATGCGGATGAAGACTCAATACTTCACGCAGTTGAGCATGCTCAACTTTATCAAAATCCTTAAATAACTCTCCTAGATTATCGACAAAAACGATAATTTTTTGCTTATTTTTATCTAAGTAATGCTGTATAAGCTCCCAAGCAACTACCGCATCATCGTCTAAGCTCAAGACTTGTTGAAAAAGCTCTGAATATAACTGAGCATCATATTCTGCTAGCTTTTCAGCAATACGTAGCCAAAAAGTAAATAGCGATAATATACCGTACTCTTCTTCATTCAATAAAATAGGTATCAACCATTCGCTTAATTTCTTGTCTTCTGCAACTTCATAGGAAAGACGAGATAATAAAGTAGTTTTACCTGCGCCTCTTACGCCTTGAATAAGATAATGGGTCTCTGGATGAGCCATTTTACTCGTTTGAATATCCTTCCAGATGCGTTGGTATTCTTTTTTGCGAATACTAAATCCTGCTTTTAGTAGCTGAGCATCTATATTTTGCGTGTTATAAAGTAAGACTGAATGGCTTTTTATATTATTATTTTCCATAACGAGTCCACCAACGTTTTAGTAAAGGAGAAGTAAATTGATAAGTACTGTCTTCTGGTTGATAAAGATAACCATCGTGTAAAAGGCAGTTAATGACATATCTGCTATTCACTTGATCTTTAAAGTCAATATGTTGCGACAGGTTAAATAACTCTCCATGGACCACGCTAGTATCTGTTTTGCTTACCAAATCTAAAACTTGTTGAGCATAATGGCGTTCAATTTTTTCTAGACGGTTTAATCTATCACGCCAATGAGAAAAGACGGTTTTCATTGCTGGACTAAACAAACTGTTGATAGCTACCTTTACATCGCTATGCTCGATTTGACGTTCTTCTTCATCAAATATTTCAATAAGCTGCTCACATACTAGCCCTAAATAGTAGGGCATATTCCAACCTACTTCATCGATGATTGCTTGCTTAGTCTCTATATCTAGAATAACTTCTGAACAGTGCTTATTAATGTAAAAGTCTATAAATTCTACTGCTCGATCGTCTTTAAAAGGGCGAACACTCATATTCACCAACATATTAATTAAGTCGGTAACTGCCAATTTTTCTGCTAATGTATCTAACCCTATCGAGCCTGTTAAGATAAACTGAACTTTTTCGTTGAACTCAGGGTCTTGACACAGTGCGCGAATACCCGATAAAAACTGCTCTACACCTCTTTTACCATGTTCATCAGATATTTTCTCCAGTACATCAGGGAATTCATCAATTGCAATAATGATGGTCTCTTCACTCAATTTCAGGCTCTCATACAGTACATCTCGAATCATTTCATGAGTAATTATTTTGGTCTCACCCTTTTCTTTACCTAACCCAGCTTCGATGTTCGTTGGACTAACTGACAAGCTAAAATTAATACCTTTTGCCCACTCTGAGAGCTTACTCTTTATCTTTTCAGATTTTTTAATATGGTCAGAACGATAGATTTCACGTAGCATTTTTTGATAAAAGCTCTGCTCATTATCACAAGCTTGCACGAAAACATATATAACTGCATAACCTGATTTTGGTTGATCTTTAATATGAGTAATCATTGAAGACTTTCCTACTCGTCTAGGTGCCAGCAATAGAACATGAGCACCATCTGACAAATGTCTCCATAGCTTATTTTCATCAGTAGGTCTTGGAAAATAATTATCACCTGTCACTATGTTCCCTGTACTCATCTTTTTATCCTTAGTTGACTACAAATTTATAGTCATAATACTTAACTACAAAATCGTAGTCAAATTTTTTAACTACAACTTTGTAGTCAAAAACCAACCTTCCTATTCAGCAACTAAATAAACAATATCTAACACGCACGCCATCCAGCTTTGCTAAAGTGAGTCATGCAAAACTCCTCATAAAATAACAAGGAAGCCTGTCATGACCTTACTGAACACCCTTAATTTGACATATCCTATTGTTCAAGCGCCGATGGCAGGAGCAACCACCCCTGAGCTGGCAGCGACTGTCAGTAACTTTGGTGGACTGGGTTCATTGGGAGCGGGCATGACGGCGCCAGACGTTTTAAATAGTGAAATAAACACCATTAAATCGCTCACCGATCATCCTTTTATGGTCAATCTGATGGTGTTATCAGAGCATGAATCTAGTGCTTTGGATAGCGAAGTACCTACTTGGCTAAGCAAGTACTATCAAGAGAAAAATATCGAATTTACTCTGCCGAAGCACCCAGCGCTAAGCTTTGCAGAGCAGCTACAAGTGCTCTATGACAATCCCGTTCCTGTCGCCAGTTTTACCTTTGGCATTATCAGCGCTGAGCAGGTGCAGCGTTTGCAAGGTCTAGGCACACGGGTCGTCGGTACTGCCAATCATCCATTGGAAGCAAAAGCATGGGCAGAGATTGGTGCAGATGCGGTATGCGTGCAAGGGGTCGAAGCGGGTGGGCATCGCGGTGGTTGGTTGCCGCAAAGTGAAAACGATCCATTGGGATTATTGACGCTAATAAGTCAAACGCGTGCCTGCAACGATATTCCTTTAATCGCGGCTGGTGGCATTATGAACGGACAGGACATCAAAGCAGTTCAAACGGCTGGTGCTGAGCTGGCGCAAATCGGGACGGCATTTTTGACCACAGATAAATGCGCTATCAATGACATTTATAAGCAAGCGTTACTCGATGCCAGCCAAGATAAGCGCAGCTCTGAGACGCGCTTAACCAGATTATTCTCAGGGAAACAGGCTCGTGGTTTATTAAATGATTATTTGCATGATTTTGCTCAATTTGAGAGCGCGCATGAGCTACCGCCTTACCCACAATTAAATGCGATGACCAAATTTTTGCGTGCCCATGCAACCAAAAACCGCGATGCCGAACATCAATCTTTATGGGCAGGACAAGGTGTCGCTTTGGTTAGACAAGAGCGCACGGTTGAACTGCTAGAGCGATTGGTAAGAGAGAGAGAGAGAGAGAGTTAGTTTGATCGACGTAGGCTGATTTTTAACTCAGCCTACAATAGAGTAGATACAGTTTTAAAAGAATACAGTGCTACTGGGATTAATTATTCGCAGCCTCTGTCTGCGTAAGCACAGTAAGCAACAAAAATTGATACCAGTAGCACCTTATAATGTTTGTATTTCTTTTATTTAGGACTGACTACAGCTCATATCTAATCAAACGTTGGATCATTTACGCCTTAAAATATCATATGTAAATGACTAGTTCTTTAACCCTTCACGAAACGCTTTATAATCATTCGCCGTATCTTTCACCGCTTCTATCATCGGTACATGACCGATTTTTGGCATCGTAATCACTTGTGATTGTGGGATGATTTCTTTTATTAGCGTCACGGTTTCAGGCTTGATGACCTTATCCTCCTCACCCCAAACGACTAGTGTTGGAATATTATATTCAGTGATAACCTTGGCACGCTGCTCAACATTGTCTTCAACTATTTGCGCGAGTATTTTGGATTCTAATGCTTTATTAGCGATACGCTCTTGCGCGAATACGGCTTTTACAGACTTAGGAATATAAGGCGGCTTAGACATAACAAAGTCATACATAGCATAAAAGTCTTCCTTCTTATCGACCAATAGCGGATTGTTCTCGAGAGTTGCACTTTCTAAGGATTTCGGCACACCCGCTGACCAAAAGCCCGCACTATCTATTAGCCACAGACTTTTGACTTCTTTAGGATACTTCGCAGCATAAGCAACACTGATAGCGCCACCCATTGAGTTGCCACCGACATGAATGCTAGATGCCAAGCCTTTAGCTTGCAGTAGCTCGTGTAAGCGCGTCGCTTGCGCCTCCGAGTGATAGTCAGCCGCCATCGGTTTACTAGAGTCACCAAAGCCGAGCAAATCAGGAATGATCAGATTATAGTTCTCTAACTGCCGAGCGATACGGGTAAAGTTGTCTTTATTACCGCCAAAGCCATGAACCAATAATAAAGGCTCGCCCGCGACATTACCGTTTTCTGCATAGACTATTTTATCGCCAGAGCTTAACGTAAATGACTGAGTCGTAAGGTCTGATTTTGAGCGTTCATACTGAATAATCTTTTGGGTGGTATTTATCGCCAAGGTATTGGGCGCTGTGGTACAACCAACGACTGAAAAGCTTAACAAAGTGGCAAGGCCTAGGCGTTTTAATAGCATCGAAATATCCTTTTTGAAAACTAGAAAAATGAAGTAAGAAGCAAAAAGCATCATCCTAGCACAAGAGTATTTTAAGTTTAAGAACTTATAATAACCACCCTTCCCCTATAAATTGCTCGACAATCGCCTAAAAAAATGACAGGCAAATAATCATAGCGTTTGCCGAGGGGTTACAGCTCTAATAAAGACGGTAGATGCTTTCTGGTTTATGATAAGCGCTTTTGTTTAGTCAGCCCTGCATAGCGCAAAAGGATAAACATTGAGTAAAACAGATACCTCCATTGGTAAACGGCGTGACCTCACCCAAGGCTCGATCCCGAAAACCATGCTCTTATTTGCATTACCAACCCTTGGGTCATCTGCATTACAGTCATTAAACGGCTCGATCAATGCTGTCTGGGTGGGTCGATTTTTGGGTGAGGAAGCGTTAGCAGCGACAGCCAACGGCAATATCTTGATGTTTATACTGATCTCCTTCGTGTTTGGTTTCGGTATGGCGTCTACTATTTTGATTGGTCAGGCAATGGGCAGCCGTGACAACGCTATGGTTAAGAAAACCATGGGCACGGCGCTGGGCAGCATTATTCCGATAAGCGTAATAGTGTCGGCAGTAGGGTGGATATTTGCGCCGATGCTGCTTGAGCTGCTTGGTACGCCGGCAAGTGCTGTAGAGCTTGCCCTAACCTATCTGCGCATGATTTTTATTGCGATGCCTGTCACACTTACGTTTACGCTGATAATGATGGCACTGCGTGGGACGGGCGATTCGACGACGCCGCTTTGGTTTATCATTATATCGGTCGTGATTGACCTTATTTTGACGCCGACACTGATTTTGGGTCTAGGACCATTTCCCGAGTGGGGCATATTTGGCTCGGCTTTTGCAACAGCCGTCGCAAATACGCTAGCGCTTATTGGCATGTTAGCCACTATGTATCTGCGTGGCTCTGTGCTGACGCTTAAGTTGCCGGAGCTTCGCTTTTTGCGCGCAGACCGAGACATCCTGAAGTCGATGTTTTCAAAGGGTTTGCCGATGGGTCTACAGATGATTGTTATCTCTTCGGCAGCATTAACAATGTTATCGCTGATTAATCGCGAAGGTGTGCAGACCACAGCCGCTTATAGCGCAACCCAGCAGCTTTGGACCTACGTGCAGATGCCAGCAATGGCGCTAAGTGCTGCGGCCAGTGCGATGGTTGCACAGAACATCGGTGCCAATCAATGGCACCGAATCGCAGGGATCACACGCTGGGGACTGATTTTTAATCTGACATTGACCGGTTTTATTATCATACTGCTAACCATTTTTGATGAGACCATTCTGGGCTTGTTCCTTGGCAGTGACAGTGAAGCGGTGCCGATTGGGCGTCATATTCAGCTAATGGCGACATGGGGTTTTATCTTTTTTGGGATAGCACAGGTTTTGTTTGGCACCATGCGTGCAAACGGTTATGTGATTTGGCCGCTGATTGTCATGGTCATTTCGATGTATCCAGTACGTCTTGGATTTGCTTTCGGGCTTTATCCTCTACTTGGAACCGATGCCCTTTGGCTATCCTTTCCAGCAGGCATGGTGGCAACCGCCGTGATGGGAGCAGGACTATATTTGTACGGCGGATGGCGCAAAGGCAAACACTTGCCCGCAGAGGAAGCTGCGCAAAGGTCTGAGGAGTTTCGCGCGCATACAGGCACCAGTGCGTCGTTTCGAGATCTTGTACCGACGACTGTATGGAAGCTGTCACCTTTGCGCCGTATCACAAGGTTGCATCGACGACTTCATAGAAGACTTCATCTTCATAGACTCCGTGTGATAAAAAAGAATAAACGACAATAGCGTTATACATATATCTATGTATAACGCCTAGTCGGGCGGCTTTTACTCATTAGCATGGGCGAGTACATTATTCATCATACTTACCTACTACTGCAAATACCGAAACTGGTTTTACCTTTAACTAAAATTTTCATTACCTAATAAAAACTGTACCGCTGCGGCTGCATGGATAGCGGTGGTATCAAACACAGGGATTGGACTGTCTGCTTGGCTAATTAACAGTCCAATCTCGGTACAGCCTAATATCGCGCCCTCAGCGCCTTGTGCCGCTAACTCATTAATCACTTGCGTATAATATTGCCGTGAGCTGGCAAGCAATTGTCCTTGGCACAGCTCATCATAGATGATGCGATGGACTTCGACACGCGCATCGGTATCTGGTATCAGCACCTGCAAGCCCGCATCCATCAGACACTGTTTATAAAAGTCCTCAGTCATGGTGAATTGTGTACCGAGTAAGGCAATCTTGGTTAAACCTTGCTGCTTAATCGCATCTGCGGTCGTATCTGCAATATGTATCAGTGGCAAATTCGTCGCCACTTGTACCTGCTCTGCTACTTTATGCATGGTATTGGTCGCAATTAATAAACCTTGGGCACCAGCCGCTTGTAAGCGCTTACCACTGTTTACCATGATATCACCCAACTCTTCCCACTTGCCTTGGGCTTGTAGCTCGCCAATTGGCGCAAAGTCGACACTATGAATCAATAAGTCTGCTGAATGTAAGTTGCCAAGTTTAGCCTTGATACCTTCATTAATCAGCCGATAATAGCTTTGGGTACTTTCCCAACTCATTCCACCGATGATACCTAAGGTTCGCTGCTTTTGAACGGTCATACTATTACTCTTTATATGTATTTCAATCTTACTTATCGTAGCAAAAGTTCAGCTTTAATTTGCCAATATTTAGAATATTTTCATTATTAGAAAAGAAATAACGATCATTAAAATGTAACGAACGTCACTATTAATAACAACGATTTTATCCACTCACCAGCATACGCTATGATAGTCAATAACGACGCCTCATAATGCTATTCATCATCGTTCATTGAGCCTCACTATTATCATGTAGGAAAATTCAACATTATGGCAAACTTCCCTATTATCAGAATACGCGCGCGGCGCAAGTACTACCGTCTTATCTTTACTGGTCTGATGGCGCTGATGATGTCACTTATTATCTCATCCGCTTTATTACTGGTTAAAGTAGGGTTCGTCGATGGCTTCTTTATGGAATTAATGCACTCGTGGGTGCTGGCCTTTGTCTTTGCGTGGCCGAGCGCCTATATCTGTGCGTATCTGGTACAAGAGCACGTGCTTAGTCGGATTGAGTTTTACTAAGTCATACGATAATAAGTACATAACAACGTTCCTTAACCAAACAAGTACTGATAACTGGTAAGCAGAGTTGTTACTGTTGATGGTTGCAAATCAATTCACTTCTTAGACAAATATCTAAAAACTAAAAAAAGGATTTATCATGCGTAGCGCAACTTATGATCATTTTGGCAAACCCACTGAAGTACTCAGCATCGGCGACCGCCCTACTCCAGAGCCTAAAGCCAATGAAGTCCGAGTCAAAACGATACTCGCCTCTATCCACAACCATGACCTACTAACCATTCGCGGTCAATATGGCTTTAAACCTGAAATGCCTGCCATCGGTGGTAGTGAAGCGGTCGGTATCATCGATGCAGTAGGCAGTGATGTTAAGAATCTAAAAGTCGGTCAGCGTGTCGCAGCCGCCAGTGTACAAGCGACGTGGGCAGAGTATTTCGTCGCTGTGGAAGATATGGTATTCCCGATGCCCGACAGCTTAGATGACGAAATGGCAGCACAATTGATTGCAATGCCACTGAGCGCGCTGATGCTGATTGAGTTCTTAGAACTAAAAAGCGGTCAGTGGGTTATCCATAATGCTGCCAATGGCGCGGTCGGCAAATCACTCGCCATGCTAGCTGCCGCACGTGGTATTAACACCATTAATGTCGTGAGAAGTGGCGATGCTATCGAGGAATTAAAAGCACTGGGCATCAAGCATAATATCAACACCTCAGATGACGACTGGAAAGATCAAGTAAAAGCCATCCTTGGTGATGAAAAAATCAGTGCTGCGGTTGATTCTATCGGTGGTGAGTCTAGTAATGATCTGCTGGCATTACTGGGTCATGGTGGCACATTAGCATCGTTTGGCATCATGTCAGGCAAACCAATGGTGCTAAATCCAACCCACATTATTTTTAAACAAGCGACGATTAAAGGCTTTTGGGGCAGTAAAATCAGTCAAGAAATGAGCGTTGAGAATAAGCAACGCTTGGTTGATGAGCTGATCGAGCGTGCTAACAATGGCAATTTAAAACTGCCCGTTGAAGCGACCTTTGATTTGGCTGATATCTTAAAAGCAGTTGACGGGAAAATGCAGTCAGAAAAAAACGGTAAGGTACTGTTAAAACCTTAAGATTCATTTTATATCTTAAGGTTTCGAGCATTTTTCTCTACTCACAAATGGATATCTACATAAAAAATCCAATTAGGAATAGCCTTATGTCTAAACAAACAACGTTTAAAGCTTTGGTCGTCGAAGAACATGCTGATGGCACTTTTAGTAAAAGTATTCAACAGCGCAGCGTCAGTGACTTACCTGAAAACGATTTATTAATCGAAGTACATTACTCATCACTAAACTTCAAAGATGCCATGTCGGCATCAGGTAATAAAAGAATCACCAAAAACTATCCGCATACCCCTGGTATTGATGCGGCAGGCGTGGTGGTCAGTGATAAGTCTGGCACGTTTACCGCAGGCCAAGAAGTCGTGGTCTTTGGTTATGATTTGGGCATGGATACCGATGGTGGCTTAAGTCAAATGATCTCTATCCCTGCTGATTGGGCAGTCGAATGCCCATCTTCTTTGACATTAAAAGAAGCGATGATATATGGTACTGGCGGCTTAACCGCTGCATTAAGTATCCAAAAGCTAGAAAAAATGGGCGCAAAACCTGAAGATGGTCCAGTCGCCGTCACTGGCGCAACGGGCGGTGTCGGTAGTATCAGCATCGCGATATTAAGTCAGCTAGGCTATGAGATTATTGCCTTCTCTGGTAAGCCTGAGCAAAGTGACTATTTAAAAGAGCTTGGTGCGAGTGAAGTCCGTCATCGCGATACCATTAACGAGGTCGGAGATAAACCTGCCGGTCGTGAACTGTGGGCAAATGCTATTGATACCATTGGCGGCGATTATTTGGCGAACCTACTTAAGCAAACCAAAGCTGGCGGCGCAGTCACCTCTTGTGGTTTGGCGAGCGGTGCTGAGTTTTCAATGTCAGTGATACCTTTTATCACCCGTGCGGTGTCGCTATTGGGTATCGACTCGGTCTATATTCCACTAGCTGATAAAAAGGCTATCTGGGAGCGCGTTGCTACTGATATGAAGTTGCCTAATCTTGAGAGTTATGGTGAAGAGATTACGCTTGAGCAAACGCCAGAATACTTGGATCGCTTTATGGCGAGTAAAACGGTCGGGCGTTATGTGGTGAATGTTAAGGGTTAGGGTTTTGGTTTAGAAGTTAAACTATATTAGCATCGGCGGTGTTCTTTGTTTTGAAGAGCGCCGCTTTTTTATTTGAAGAATACCAGAAGAATTTTTATTATTGTATAAGGTTGAAATTAACAATAAGAAGCATAGAAACTATTATTTATAGCGAACTTAAGTATATTCTATTCCCTTAATGTAAATAACAAGGAAGTCATAGTGTTTGAAATAGGAGAAATTTATAACCGTCGTTCTGATATACACGGTATATATAAAGGGCAACAATATGGTGGTATAGCAACGCCTGCCGAGCATCCATATATATTTATTTTCACCGGCGATGCTGGTGGTGAGTATGGTTATATTGATGATTTTGATCCTAACGGCACGTTTAAATATACTGGTGAAGGGCAAGAAGGTGACATGAAAATGACCAAAGGTAATTTGGCAATTCATGACCATCAAAGAAACAATAAAGAAATCCTACTTTTCGAATCAACATCACGAGGATTTGTACGATTTTTAGGGTATTGCAATTACATTTTTCATCATATTGAAGAACGGCCAGATAGAAATAGCGAGCTTCGTGACGCTATCGTTTTTCATCTAGATATAGTTAATACTAAAAATATTGATAAAGCTCAAACTCTGACTTCTAAACTAGTTGAAGCCCCTAAAGCCGTTTATGTCACTAAGCCTAGTAAAGGTAAGTCATTACAGCAACTACGAGAGATTGCCTTAAGTTCAACACCAACCCACGCAAGCACTCAAGAAAAAATTCAATCTATTCAAAACCGTAGTACAGCAATTAAACTGTATGCCAAAAAAAGAGCTAATGGTATATGCGAGGGATGTAATGAGATAGCTCCATTTGAAACTAAATCTGGACCTTATCTCGAAGTCCATCATCTAACTAGGTTGGCAGATGGTGGTGCGGACTTACCTCAAAACGTCATCGCATTGTGCCCTACCTGTCATCGAAAAGCTCACTACTCTTTAAATCATTTAGAATTTAATAATCAGTTAATAAACAAAGTTGCTGCTATCGAAGCAGAATTTAGTGAGTAAAACACTTAATTTTAAACTAAAAAAACACCCAACCAAGTTGAGTGCTTTTTTTATTTCATCTGAATATCAAGCGGAGAATTATTCCCACTCAATCGTCGCAGGTGGCTTGCTCGACACATCATAAGTCACGCGTGAAACTTCAGCGATTTCGTTCATGATTCGATTCGATACCGTTTCAATCAAATCATACGGCAGATGCGCAAAGCGTGCGGTCATAAAGTCAACAGTCTCAACGGCACGTAGCGCAATCACCCACGCATAGCGGCGACCATCACCGACCACACCAACCGATTTGATTGGTTGGAATACCGCAAATGCTTGCGCGGTTTTCTCATACCAACCTGAACGCTCAAGCTCTTCCATAAAGATAGCATCAGCAGAACGTAGGATATCAGCAAACTCTTTGGTCACTTTGCCCAAGATACGCACGCCCAAACCCGGTCCTGGGAACGGATGACGGTTAATCATTTTGGCAGGCAAACCTAGGGTAATACCCAATTTACGTACTTCATCTTTGAACAAATCACGTAACGGCTCAACCAATTCAAACGCTAAATCATCTGGCAAACCACCAACGTTATGATGACTCTTAATGACGTGCGCTTTACCTTGATGCGACTTGGCAGATTCAATCACGTCTGGATAAATCGTACCTTGCGCTAAGAATTCGATGACTTTACCATCGCTCTGCTCGCTGACTTCACGAGCACTATTGGCAAATACATCGATAAAGGTTTTACCGATGATTTTACGCTTGGCTTCTGGATCAGACTCGCCAGCCAATGCCGTTAAGAATAACTCTTCGGCATCAACACGAATGACTTTTACGCCCATGTTTTCTGCAAAAATTTGCATCACTTGATCGCCTTCATGCAGACGAAGCAGACCAGTATCGACAAACACGCACGTTAATTGATCGCCGATGGCTTTATGCAATAATGCTGCGACAACTGAGCTGTCTACACCACCTGAAAGACCTAGCAATACTTGCTTATCACCGATTTGCTTTTTGAGTTGCTCGATACGCATATCGATGATGTTATCAGGCGTCCAGCTACCCGCGCAGTCACAGATTTGATGGACAAAACGTCCTAGCAATGCCTGACCTTGTGCGGTATGCGTCACTTCAGGATGGAACTGTAGCCCATAATAATGGCGCGAATCATCTGCCATGATCGCAATCGGGCAGCTTGGCGTACTGGCGACGATATCGAAACCTTGTGGGGCGTCGACTACTTTATCGCCATGACTCATCCAGACATTTAGCTTCGCTGCTGCGTCTTCGATACCATCAGTCAGCGTTGATTTGCCATCGATATTGATGGTTGCTGCGCCAAATTCATGGATATCACTGGCGTGAACTTTACCACCGAAACGCTCTGCCATCGCTTGCATACCATAGCAGATACCTAATACTGGTACGCCTATATCAAATACAGCATCGTTGATGCGTGGGCTGTCATCTGCGTGGACGCTCTCAGGACCACCAGATAAGATAACGCCTTTTGCGCCAAAATCGATGATGCGCTGAGTGTCGATATCATAAGGGAACATCTCACAGAATACGCCTGAATCACGGACACGGCGGGCGATAAGCTGGCTGTACTGCGAGCCAAAATCGAGAATTAAGATGCGATCTTCTTTAATAGTAGGAACGTTGGCAGCAGTTGTCATAACGTAGTGTCCATCAATAAATAAATTGGTGCGCTATTTTAACAAGTTTCACGAATGTAGTGGCGGTTAGATATACGTTTATTATTGTCTATTTTTTAATTATTCTACTAATGTTTAGTATATATCAAATAATCAGATCATTTGTGATATGCTAATTCGATAAAGAATAATATCCTCATTGCCTGATTATGGACAATGAGATAGCCACAGTAGCGACACTCAAACCGTGATTATAAATAGATAGGTTAAATTTACTATGAGCAAAATTAAATCCTTTATGCGTAAAACGTCTAAAACTGCCTCTATCTCAACGACCTCTCCTATTGATAATACCAGTTTAGATACGCTCTCAAAAATAGATACGTCCGTCACTACACCTGCCAACACACCTATAGAACAGACGCGCTGGAATGGTTGGGGCAATGTCAGTATCAATAAAAAAGTCTCGCCACATGGCGCAAAACTGATCAAATCTCATATCGGTAAAACTAAAAAACTGTCTTCTGTCAGCTTACAAAAGGTGCTCAAAACCGTTCCAAAATCACGCTTACCTGCTGCTATGATTGAGCTTGATACTGTATCTGTCGATAACGAGGTAAGACTCAGACACGCCCGTGGTCAAAGCTTCCCAGATTGGATAGCCATGCATGGTGGCGACTTTAAAGTCTTTCCTGATGGCGTGGCGCATCCGCAATCAACCGCTGATGTCGAAACCTTATTAAAACTAGCAAGCGAGTACGACCTGATCGTCATTCCTTTTGGCGGCGGTACCTCAGTCGCTGGTCATATCAACCCGCAAAAAGGCTCACGCCCCATATTGACTATTGCTATGAGTAGGATGGATCAGCTGATTGACTTGGATATAGAGAGCCAAATTGCTACTTTTGGCGCAGGTACACAAGGTCCAGCAGTCGAGGCACAATTAAATGCCCACGGTTACCGTTTAGGACATTATCCGCAGTCGTGGGAGCTATCGACGCTTGGCGGCTGGATTGCAGCACGCTCTAGCGGTCAGCAGTCATTGGGTTACGGACGTATCGAGCAGATGTTTGCTGGTGGTACGTTGGTCACGCCGCAAGGTGTACTCAATATCGCTGATATTCCAGCGTCAGCAGCAGGGCCTGATCTGCGTGAAATGATGATGGGTACTGAAGGCCGCGCCGGTATTTTTACCGAAGTCAAAATGCGCGTGCAGTCACAACCGGAAGAAGAGCTATTCAAAGTGGTATTTTTACCCAATTGGGAGGCGGGTAAAGAAGTGCTCAGACAAGCGGTACAAAAAAACATCCGCCTATCGATGCTACGCCTGAGCAATGCGGTCGAGACTGATGCTCACCTACATTTAGGCACGACGCCCAGTCAATTTTTGGCAATCAACACCTATCTAAAAGCGCGCGGATTAGGTTCACAAAAAGTCATGCTGACTTATGGCCTATCAGGTGATAAAGCACAGAATGCGCTGGCACTGACGCAGTTTAAAAATCTGTTAAAGCAGCATGGGGGTATCAGTGGCAAGCTTGCCAATCTGATGGGTAAGATATGGTCACATGGGCGTTTTAAATTTCCATATTTGCGCGGTACTTTGTGGGAGAAAGGCATCATGGTGGATACCTTTGAGACCGCGACCAATTGGCATAATATCGACGAGCAAATGCAGCAGATGCAAGCAGCGGTGCAAACTGCACTGGCAGACGAAGGCGAAGCCGTGATGGCATTTACGCATATCTCACATGTGTATAAGCAAGGTGCTAGCCTTTATACCACCTACTTCTTTAGAGCGGCTAGAGATCACACCAGTACCTTAAGTCGCTGGCAAAAAATCAAGCATGCTGCCAGCTCAAGTCTGGCAAATGGCAAAGCGACAATATCGCACCAGCATGGTGTCGGCCGTGACCATGTCCCTTACCTCACTGCTGAAAAGGGTAAGCTAGGTATTCAGGTTACCCGTGATATGCTTAAAAGTCTGGACCCTGAGCAGCGTATGAATCCGGGTGTTTTGATTGAATAATAACTTTACTCAAAAACCTTGTTTATAGTTAGTTTGGTTTAAGAGCGTTACAGCGCGGCTGGCATTGATTTTTCGCAGCCTCTGTCGGCGTAGGCACAGCACGCAAGGAAAATTAATACCAGTCGCGCATTATAATATAGTGTATTTATTTTATTTAGTAACGACTATGAATTAGATTATTTGGATAACATACATAGTTGAAATTAAATAACAATTAAAATGAGTCGTCTATGAACCGAGCTAATCAATATCAACAACGCCAGCAAGCATTAGCACCACTGTCTCGTTCTGAACCATGGGATATGCTCATCATCGGTGGCGGGATCACTGGTGCTGGTATTGCTCGCGAAGCAGCAAGGCGCGGCTTAGCAGTACTATTAATTGAACAAAAAGACTTCGCTTGGGGCACCTCCAGCCGCTCAAGCAAAATGGTACATGGCGGGCTACGTTACATTGCCTCGGGCGATTTCAAGACGACACTGCACAGCGTACGCGAGCGTGAACGCATGCTGAATGAAGCGAGTGGTCTCGTTAATGAGATGCACTATGTCATGCCTCATTACAAAGGCAAGTTTCCACCGCCATGGATATTTAATAATCTGCTTAGGGTATATGATAAGCTCGCGGGTAAGCACTACTTTAAGTACTTTGAAAAAGACGCCTTTCTTAGCCTTAACCCTCATATTAAACAAGATAAGTTTTTGGGTGCCAGTCAATTTAGTGATGCTGTGACCGATGACTCACGGCTCGTGATGCGGGTATTGGACGAAGCTATTCATGATGGTGCGCATGCGATTAACTATCTTAAAGCAGAATCACTCATAACCACTGAACAAGGCTTAGTGGTGGGGGCTACTCTAAAAGATACCTCGCCTCAACATAGCACCCATACTCACGACGTTCAGGCCAAAGTCGTGGTCAGTGCCACGGGCGCTTGGGCAGATACGTTACGGATGCAAGCCAGTCAGCAAACGGAACAAACCTTTCATAAGCAAATTCGTCCATCGCGTGGCAGTCATTTGGTGGTTAGTCAAGAGCGCCTACCGCTCAATCAAGCGTATACCTTTTTGCATCCTGTCGATAAAAGAGCAATCTTTGTCTTTCCGTGGGAGAACCGAACCGTTCTTGGTACTACTGATTTGGACCATCCACCCTTAGATGATACAGAAGTCGGCATTACCAATGCTGAGGTGGACTATCTTTTGACCGCGACCAACGATCTTTTTGATGATGTAGATATTAGCCGCAAGGATGTCATCAGCTCATGGGCAGGCGTGCGACCACTGATTTCTGATGGCAATGATGGTAAGCGCGTCAGTCCTAGTAAGGAAAAACGCGATCATAGCGTCTGGTTGGATAATAATCTGGTCACTGTAAGCGGTGGCAAATTAACCACCTTTCGCCTAATCGCCCTTGATGTACTAAAAGTCTGTCAAAAGGTGCTCGAACTCGATGAATCAGCTACTCAAGATAATGTGTTATATAGCAGCCAAGTTTTTAGCAAGCAAACCTCAACCAATCCTAAATTTACTGCCCTGCCGCTACCATTACAACAGCGCTTAAAAGGTTTTTATGGCCTACAGCTCGATACTTTGCTAGAGCTGGCTCATGACGATGACTTGGCTTATGTGACCGATAGCAATACCATTTGGGCGGAGATTCGCTTTGCTGCTCGCTATGAGCAGGTTATTCATTTGGATGATTTATTACTACGACGCACGCGCTTGGGTCTTATATTGCCCAATGGTGCGATGACCCCGCTAATCAGTCAGCGAGTCAAGCAAATATGTCAGCAGGAGCTAGGCTGGGATGAGCAAAAATGGCAGCAAGAGGCTGACCGTTATCAAGCCTTATGGCAACGCTACTATTATCTGCCTGTGGCTTAGCGCTTTTTTATATCCTAATTTATCTATACTAAACTCAGTGTTGAAAAGATATGACGGAACTGGGATGATTTTTTTAGCCTCTATCGGCGTAGGCACAGCAAGCTAGAAAAATTAATACCCGTTCCGCTTTATACTCTAAGTTAGCTTCAATCTATATTCCCACATAGTTAAGGATGACTATGACCGACAACTTTGATGCGCCTATTTATTTCTTAGCTATCGACAATGGCACCCAAAGCGTGAGAGCGCTTATCTTTGATCAATTCGGCACCGAGATAGCCAAAGCACGCGTCCCTATCGAGCCGTATTTTTCTGAGCAGCCTAGTTTTGCCGAGCAACATGCTGACTACTATTGGCAAAAATTAAGCGAGGCCTGTCAGCAGTTGTGGCAAACCTGCGATATTAGCCCAGCGCAAATTGCCGGCGTCAGTCTCGCCACCCAGCGCTATACCATGATATGTTTGGACAAGGATAAACAACCGCTACGTCCAGCCATTGTGTGGATGGATTTGCGTCGCGGCGAGAACAATGACATAGGCTTTCTAGGTCCACTCACCAAAGTCATCGGTATGGGCGAGCTGGTACAAGAGGCGCAGCAAAAAGCACGCTGTAATTGGCTTGCGCATCATGAACCAGAAATGTGGGCAAAAACCACTCATTATGTCAATTTATCCGCGTACCTCACCTATCAGCTCACAGGCGAGATTGCCGACTCTACTGGTCATGCCTTAGGCTATCTGCCTTACGATTACAAAGCGCAAGCATGGTTTAAGCCAAACAACATCAAATGGCGACTGTTTAGTTGCCGACTAGAGCAAATGCCCAAACTTATGCCACCTGGGCAGCTACTTGGTCATATTACCGCTCACGCTGCCGCCGCTACTGGTATTCTTGAAGGCACGCCAATGATTGCTGCCGCCAGTGATAAAGCGTGCGAAGCGTTGGGTTCCGCCGGACTTGCCGCCGATACCGCCTGCTTAAGCTTTGGCACTACTGCGACTATTAATACCACGTCGAGCCATTATATTGAGATACTCAAGCACATGCCCGCTTATACCGCCGCCGCGCCAAATTACTACAATCATGAGTATATGATTTATCGCGGCTTTTGGATGGTCAGCTGGTTTAAGGAGCAATTTGCCCAGTATGAAGAGCAACTGGCAAAAACGCAGGGTGTTGATACTGAAAAACTACTCGATAAGGCAGTCAAAGACATTCCAGCAGGCTGTATGGGTTTGATGATGCAGCCGTACTGGTCGCCCGGTGTTCGTCATCCGGGTCTTGAAGGCAAAGGTGCGCTTATTGGTTTTGGTGATGTACATACGCGAGCGCATGTCTACCGCGCTATTTTGGAAGGGCTGGCTTATGAGCTAAAGCTTGGTTTTGATACCATTGAGAAGCGTACAGGCAAAGCCATTAAACATCTGCGTGTGTCTGGCGGTGGTTCCCAAAGTGACTCAGCGATGCAACTGACGGCAGATATCTTCGGTATGCCCGCTTATCGACCGCATACTTATGAAGCCTCAGGCTTAGGCGCTGCTATCAATTGTGCGGTGGGACTTGGCGTTTATCCCGACCATTTAACCGCAACTCAGGCCATGACCCATTTGGGTGATGGATTCTTACCTATCGAAGCCAATGTCCAGCTCTACAAACGCCTTTATAATGAGGTTTATCTCAAAATGTATGAGCGCTTAAAGCCTTTATATCAAAGCATTCAAGATATTACGGGTTATCCAGCTAAGTAATACAGTCAGTTCGATATAAAAGAGGCATGTTAAAAATAGCGTTATGCTGGGATAAACTTTCCTCGCTTGCTGTGCACTTCGCACTCCAGAAGCTTCGCAAAATTTATCCCAGCAACACCGTATTCTTTTTAAATTGAATCGACTATATTAAAAACATCGCTATTTAATGCTGTTTGCATACGGTTTAGCCCTTCTATCAGCAGCGCTTTAGGACACGCCACATTGAGGCGCATTTTAAGATGGCCTTCACCACCATATTTAATCCCTGCACTCAGCTCAACCTTAGCAGCTCTCAATTTGTCATAAAGCATTTGATCGTCTTGCGCATATGCCGAACAATCTAGCCAAATCAAATACGAAGCTTCTGGACGCATCACCTTAATTTTAGGCAAATGCTCTTCTAAAAACTGTAGCGTTAAGTCAATATTGGCTTCAATATAAGTCAGCGCCTGCGCCAACCACTCGTCACCTTGCTCATAAGCACTACGCATCGCTGTATAAGCAAATAAATTTAGCTCATGTTCGTCACTTAAACGCTGCTGCTGGTTAATTTTACTCAGTAATCCGCTGTCTTTAGCAAATATCATCGAGCCTTTGATACCGGCAATATTAAAGGTTTTGGTCATCGAGGTTAGGTTTACTACTTTGTGTTCATAGTCTTTTGCTAGGGTTAAAAAAGGCGTGAATGTATGCCCACTCAAAGTTAAATCTTGATGAATCTCATCACTCACAATCGCCACATCGTGCTTTTTGCAGATGAAAAGCAGCGCTTCAAGCTCATCCGCTGTCCATACCCGCCCGCCCGGATTATGCGGATTGCAGAACAAATATAGCTTAACTTTATGCTCGATAATTTTGGCTTCGATATCGACTAAATCTAGATGATATCGGCCCTCAACCTCCTGTAATGCAGAAGTCACCAGCTTACGATCATTGTCTAAAACCTTGGTCATAAAAGGCGTATAAATAGGGTCATTGATGAGTACCGCATCCCCTACCTCGGTAAATACCTTCATCATCAGCACCAAACTTGGCACGACACCCGGAGAAAACAGGATATCCTGTTGATCCAGCCACAAGTCATAACGACTGCCATGCCAGTCGATAATCGCTTGATACAACGGCTCGGTCGGCACGGTGTAACCCAATATGCCATGCTGCGTTACTTGCTCAATCGCCGCTAAAATAGGCTGGGCGGCCTTAAAGTCCATATCCGCGACCCACAGCGGAATTGTCTCATCGGTATAATGCCATTTAAACGACCCCGTGTTACACCTGTCTATTATTTCATCAAAGTTGTACAACACCAGCATTCCCCTTTACGATTGCTTTATATTATAACTGTTCATCCGTCGGCTTAAATGATATTTAAAAATATAACATCATCATTATTTGAATAATGGCTAAAAATTAGTGTTACATTAATGTTGCGGACTCTACATATGATCAAGTTATTTATGCCAGAGTACGCTGATATTGCAAGGATTGTGATCTATCAGCTTTTACCCAAACCCCCTACTAAGCCAAGATGGCTTTTCTAAAAGGATTTAGCATGATGAAAATGGACTTTTTACCAAACTTAGCACTCAAAACGTGTGCCCTTACTTTAGCCATCGCTGCCACCGCTTCATGCACGACTATGGCAACAGGCGCTGACTATCAAACGTCAAATGCACAAACCACCGCAAACACTACTAGCACTACTGCCCTCGCTCTTGGCAATACAGCCACTGCTGGCGGCAGCAATGATACTGTTGCTATCGGTAATATGGCAAATGCAGGACTTAATTCTGCTACGGCTGTCGGTGGTCAAGCCAATGCCGCAGGTCTAGGCTCGACGTCTATCGGTTGGCAATCCAAAGCCACAGCTGAACGCGCGCAAGCCTTTGGTCATCTAGCCAATGCTAGTGGTGTTCGCTCTACCGCTGTTGGTGAAGCAGCCATGGCTGGTGGCACTAACGATACCGTCGCTGTCGGTAATAAAGCCAATGCAGGTCTAAACTCCGCAACCGCTGTCGGTGGTGAAGCCAATGCCGCAGGTCTAGGCTCAACGTCCATCGGTTGGCAGTCTAAAGCCACTGCTGAACGCGCGCAAGCGTTTGGTCATCTAGCCAATGCTAGTGGCGTACGCTCTACCGCAGTTGGTGAAGCGGCAGCCGCACAAGGTGCAAACTCGGTAGCGTTAGGCAATAAATCTATGGCTGGCGGCATAAATAGCATCGCTATCGGTAACGGAGCAATGGCGGCGAAAAATAACCAAGTCGTCTTAGGTAACGCCGGACAAGTGCAGTCTAGTACCGCAGCACAATCAGGTACTGTCAGAATCGTCACTATCGATGACAACGGCACGTTAGGCACTATGATGGTGGACTACTACAAGTCGGCTAAATAGTCAGTGCCAAGCTACTAACGCTGGTGCAGTTATCAGCAGTTATACTCGATAAAATAATGAGACCTCGCGCTTGCGAGGTTTTTGCTATTTGCGATTACGGTCTTAGGTTTAGGTGTTTGGCGTGGGACTTTAGATAGATTGAACTTCAGAAAAGATCTAACGCCCCCTAAAATCAGCCTCACGTCTCTCAACCATCGCCATCGCACCCTCTTTAGCATCTTCTGAATGAAAGAGCGGCGGCAAATAGCTATGGATATTAGCAAGCGCGGCAGCTGCCCCATTGCGGCTGGCATCTTGCGCCGATGACAGCAGCCCTTGTACGCCAAGTGGTGCGGCTTTGCAAATCTCTTGGGCGATGGTCAGCGCATGTTCATACTCTTCTCCATTTGCCACCACTTCACTGACCAAGTTCAGTCTATCAGCCGTTTGCGCATCAAACGCTTTGCCCGTGAGCAGATACGGCATGGCTTTTTGCCAGCCAGCAGCCGCGACAAAGCGTACCGTCGCGCCGCCAAAGGGCATGATGCCGCGCTGGACTTCCATTTGCGCAAAGTTGCAGTTATCACTTGCGATGACGACATCACTATTGAGCATCAGCTCAATCCCAGCGGTAAAGCACGTGCCTTGTACTGCGACGACGACTGGTTTACTGCGTAATTGCCCACCGATTCCCCACGGATCGATTTCGTCGGCAGCAAACTCAAACGCGCCTTTATCCCATTTATCTTGTAGCTCCATCAAATCAAGCCCAGCAGTGAAATGCTCACCATGCGCGAATATTAACGCACAACGCAGATTCGCATCATTTTCATATTGAGTGAGTGCGTCAGAGAGTTGCTTGATCATATGGCTATCAAAGGCATTGCGTTTATCCACGCGATTGAGTCCGATCAGACAGATGTAATCTTGGATGTCATAGGTAATGCGAGTGTCATTGCTATTGTGGCTTTCCGTAGTCATGGTCTTATCCTTTTTAAAGCATTCATTTATAGAGTACAAATTACACTAAATTGATATTACTACAGCTAATAAACCTTCCTTTCAATATAGACATACGTTCGGTGTAACGCAAGCACCATATCAGCGGTGATATCAATATCAGTTGACCTCATTTACGCTAATGTGCAACTATTATCCAACTCAAGACATGACTCAGAGCATTTTATGGAATTTTGGCACGGTTTTTTGCTTATCACCAGCGTCCATCTACTCGCTGCCGCCTCTCCAGGTCCTGATTTTGTTTTGGTCTCGCAGCAAACTTTGGCAAAAGGTCGACGCACAGGTTTGATTTGTAGCCTTGGTATTACCTTGGGTCTTGCCGTACACATTATTTATTCGGTGCTAGGACTGGCAACGCTGATTGCCCACTCGCAGCCATTATTGACCGCTATCAAATGGTTAGGCGGTAGTTATCTTATTTATCTAGGATGGCAAGGCATTCAAGCCAAAGCTAAAAAGCCAGCTGACTTAGCCCTTTCCGCAGAACCAACAGATTCAGGCGCTCACGTTCCACAAGATACGCTTGCCAAGCAAAAGACGCTTATCACTCACACAGCGCTTTCTGATAAAGCTATTTCTAATAAAAAACTGTCTACTGATACTGAATCGACCACTGCCATTCTGCGCCGTGGCTTTTTTTGTAATGTGTTTAATCCAAAAGCACCAGTATATTTCGTCGCGATATTTACCCTCGTACTCTCACCCGATATACCGCTGTGGCAACTGGCTATTTATGGCGTATGGATGATGGTCTTGCAGATGGCATGGTTTAGTACCGTGGTGATGTTACTGTCTATTCCTGCCGTTCATCGTCGCTTTCAGCGTTTTGAACATTGGATCGACCGCGTATTGGGTACAGCGATGATAATATTGGGATTAAATCTTATTTTACGTAGTCGATAAGACGCTAGTGACTCATGAAATCTGCTAAAATGGTGCATTATATTCAAACATCAAAGCCCGATACTATGACCAGTAAGCCTATGAACCGTCGCCCGACCGCCAATAATCACAGAAACAGATCGCCTGAAACTGCCAAAAAATTAGGACAGCTACATCCGCGCAATCCGCACCAAGGTCGTTATGACTTTGAAGTATTGACTCGCGCTTTGCCTGAGCTTGCTAAGCACACCATTACCAATCCTAAAGGTGAGTCGACGATTAACTTCTCAGACAGTGCCGCCGTGCGCGTCTTGAATCAAGCGCTACTAGCAAATTATTATGGCGTGAAATTTTGGGATATTCCTGAAGGTTATCTCTGCCCACCGATCCCTGGTCGTGCCGACTATATCCATTATATCGCTGACCTGCTCGCGCAAACCACGCATGTGAATAAAGACAATACGCCACCAACTGGCAAAGAAATCCACGCCCTCGATATTGGCACGGGTGCTAGCGCGATTTATCCGATTGTTGGTAGCCAAAGCTACGGTTGGCGATTTACCGCCTCAGACATTGATCCTATTTCGGTCAATACCGCCGCGCTGATTTGTGAAACCAATCCAAAGCTAAAAAGTGCTGTTAAAGTCAAACTACAGACCGAACCTAAATTTATTTTTAAAAATATCATCGGTCGCCAAGATTACTTTGATGTGGTGGTCTGTAATCCGCCGTTTCATGCCTCATTAGAAGAAGCGATGGAAGCCAATAGTCGTAAGCAACATAACTTGCAACGACATCGCGGTAAGAATGAAAACGAACAAATTAGCCGCAGCTCAACAAAGCCTGGCAATGCCGCGCAAAACCTAAACTTTGGTGGTCAGCATAAAGAGCTGTGGTCTGAGGGCGGTGAGATTGCCTTTTTAACCAAAATGGCAAAAGAGAGTCAAGATTTCGCTGAGCATGTTGGCTGGTTTACGACACTGGTATCTAAGTCAGAAAACGTAAAACCTCTGCAATTACTGTTGAAACAACTTGGTGTCGCCCAAATGCGTATCATCGAGATGAGTCAAGGTCAAAAAAGTACTCGTATACTTGCATGGCGTTTTAATACTGATGAAGAGTAAATAATAATTAAGATTATAAATAACTATAGTTTCACGTGAAACAAAAAAGCACCCCTTTAATGATCAAAGGGGTGCTTTTTATTGTAGAGAATTAATCCAAATAATGGTGCTTATTAACGGATAAACATAACCTTTATACCAATGGCTATCAATACCAATCCACCAAGTATCTCAGCTTTATCCTCAAGCCACGTTCCAGAAGACTTACCTAAATAGATACCAAAAAAGCCAAATCCAGCGGTGACAATAGCGATGATGGAGCATGCTAACCACGCATTAAGTGCCAGTAAATTTAAAGTAAATCCTGCTGCCATGGCATCAATACTGGTGGCAATAGCTAGTGTAAACATCATGCGATGATTGATTTTTTCTTGCATATTTCTATCAAAACTGTCTTCTAATACCGCTTCAATCTCACCATTAAAAGCTTCATATAACATCTTAGCGCCAAGCAGAATAAGGATACCACCGCCAAGCCACGGGGCAGCAGTCGCCAACCAGCCTAGCAATACTGCACCCAATAAATACCCTATCAATGGCATTACACCTTGTGCGATACCAAAATACAGTGCTGCATAAACCGCTAAACGTAAAACATAAGCGGACGATTGTTTTTGGGACTTAGCGCCTAAACCAATTGATACCGCAAACGCATCCATTGCCAATGCTATAGCAAGTAAAATAACTTCGATCATTTCTATATCCATTATTTAAAGCATTTATACAATTAAGTTTCACGTGAAACAAGCTTAATATTAAAAAACCACCGCATTGGTTGCCAAAGCGGTGGTTTTTCATTGATTCACAATATTATGCCATTTAGATATCTAAATTAGAAACCGTTAACGCATTTTCTTCGATAAAGATACGACGCGGCTCTACATGATCACCCATCAAGCAGGTGAACATATGATCCGCTGCGATAGCATCTTCAATATTGACGCGCAGCATACGGCGGTTTTCAGGATCCATGGTAGTATCCCACAGCTGATCGGCATTCATCTCGCCCAATCCTTTATAGCGCTGGATCGCTAGACCACGACGCGCGTCAAGCATCATTTGCTGCCACAAATAATCGAAGTCACGTATTGGGATGTCTTTGGTTGTACCCGCTGTTGCGTCACGGCGGATAAAGGCATCTTCATCAAGCAAGGTATTCCATTCAGCTGATAAGCGCAGCAGCTTAGTATACTCGCCCGAATTGATAAAGCTGGCATCGAGCAAATAATGATGGGCCAACTGATGCACATAGACCGTAATACGTGGCAGCCATTGTGCTTTTGCGACTACCGCTTCAGTGTCAGAGCTATCACTTTCTTCAACGGCAACGACAGGTCTCATACCCAGTAAATCAGCGGCAGCGGCATCCATATTTTTAGGCTGTGGTGCATGGATATTCACCAGCTCAATCTCAGGATTTAAGTCACTACCAAAGTGCTCAAGCTGGGTCTGTAGCGTGTCTTTCCATGCTTGCATTGCATCTTTATCATACGTAATATCAGTACTAAGCTTTGGTGTATGCGTTAGGGCATCCAACAAAACGGCTGGATAACGAATCTGCAAACGCGCTTTAATAAGCTGCGTTTGATTATAATCGTTTAATAAAGTCTCTAACGCTTGACCAGTAATCGCAGGAGCATCAGCACTGATATGCAGCCTAGTATTATCAATCGTTGAAGATAATAAATACGCTTTAAGTGCCTCATCATCTTTTAGATACAGCTCTTGACGACCTTTTTTGACTTTATAAAGCGGTGGCTGAGCAATATAAATATAACCACGTTCAATCAATTCAGGCGTTTGACGGAAGAAAAAGGTTAATAAAAGGGTACGAATATGTGAACCATCAACGTCCGCATCGGTCATGATGATGATTTTATGATAGCGAACTTTATCAGGATTATATTCATCAGGACCAATACCACAACCAAGCGCAGTAATTAGATTACCGACTTCTTGTGACGATAACATCTTGTCAAAACGCGCGCGCTCAACGTTTAGGATTTTACCTTTTAAAGGCAAAATTGCTTGCGTTTTACGGCTACGACCTTGCTTGGCTGAACCGCCAGCAGAGTCCCCTTCTACAATGTATAGCTCTGATAATGCAGGATCTTTTTCTTGGCAATCTGCCAATTTACCCGGCAGACCTGCGATATCTAATGTGGTCTTACGACGAGTCATCTCACGCGCTTTACGAGCGGCATCACGAGCACGAGCAGCATCAATGATTTTACCGGCAATTAATTTACCAGCGCTTGGATTTTCTTGCAGATAATCATTAAACTTATCGTGCATTGCTGATTCGACGGCAGATTTTACTTCACTTGATACCAACTTATCTTTGGTTTGACTTGAAAACTTAGGATCTGGAACTTTAACAGATACGATAGCCGTTAGACCTTCACGGGCATCATCACCAGTCGCAGCCACTTTCTCTTTTTTGAAAAGATTTTCACGGTCCATATAGGTATTCAAACAACGCGTGAGTGCTGAGCGGAAGCCAGATAAATGCGTGCCGCCATCACGTTGTGGAATGTTATTGGTAAAACAAAACACCTTTTCGTTATAAGTATCTGTCCACTGCAACGCCACTTCGACACTGATACCATCATCTTGATTACTGATAAAATGGAACACATCATTGATGCCATCTTTACCAGCATTAATATAGCTGACAAACTCTGACAATCCACCTTTGTGTTCAAACTCATGACGCTTATCAATACGTTCATCAGTCAAAACAATACGTACGCCTGAGTTCAAAAATGACAGCTCACGTAAACGCTTGGCTAAAATATCATATTCAAAAATAGTACCGGTAAATACGTCATTGCTAGGGTAAAAACGGATTTGTGTGCCAGTTTGATCTGTCGCTTCCATTTGCTGAATATCGCCATCAGGCACACCATCAGTATAAGTCTGATGATAATGATAACCTTCACGCCAGATATTCATCTCAAGCTTTTTGGATAATGCATTAACGACTGAAACGCCAACGCCATGTAGACCGCCAGAGACTTTATAGCTATTATCATCAAACTTACCACCAGCATGCAGTACCGTCATAATAACCTGTGCGGCAGACACACCTTCTTCTGGATGAATGTCAACAGGGACACCGCGACCATTATCCATCACGCTGACAGATTCATCTTCGTGGATAATGATATCAATTTGATCACAATGACCAGCAAGCGCTTCATCGATAGAGTTATCCACCACCTCAAAGACCATATGATGCAAGCCAGTACCATCATCGGTATCACCAATATACATACCAGGACGCACGCGCACCGCTTCTAGTCCGCGCAGTACTCGGATGTCTTTCGAGCTGTAATCAGAGGGTAATACCTCAGGAGCGACAGCGGCGGCAATAGTCTCAACTGCGCTGTCTGACGTTAATTGCTGGTGGTCGGTAGGTAATGAGTCACTCATGTGCATTCCTTGATCTAGCCATTATCAGCTGTTTATCATCAGCTCACCACAGTGGTGATACTTAATGATGCTATCTATAATATCGTTTTGTAGTCATATTCTGTCTTTATTAAGGTTGGCCCAAGCTTTTTAGAAAATAATATAGAGGCAAAAAACCAGATTGAAAAATATGTCAGGTCTGCATACTCTATTTGATCCATACTGCAATTATTCTTAAAACTATGAAGTTTAAAGATATTGAATCAAATTCATTGTTATCAACAACTTAAGTCCTTACAACCAATAATAAAAATCCATATAAAACGGTAAGATAACTTGCTAAGAATAGGACAAAAATAAAGCTCTATTTTAGCATTTTTTTGCCTGTAAGTCACTGTTTAGGGAACGATTTCTAAGTAGCAGAATGCGGTATAAGATGAGGGTGAAATATGCAAGAGGACGGGCGCTTAAGGACATAAAATAAGGCTTAATAACGCAGATATCAATACCCTAGTAAAAGCTACTGAGCTGGTAAAATACCTCCTTGTTTCATGTGAAACACTTGAGATTTTTCCCAATATTCATGTACTAAAGGTAAAATACTGTCTGTCAAACTGGTCACAAATACCTGACATGGTAGCTGTGCTAATGTTGATAATAAAATCTCTATCGCCTTATTATCTAGCTCTGCGGTAATATCATCTAGTAATACCACTGGTGTAGCACTTAATTTAGCGTCACTGTTATATAGCTCGCTATTAGTTTTAGCATTAAGCAACAATGGTAATTGTGATAAACGCAATGCCGTAATCAATAGTTTTTTTTCTCCACGAGATAAAATATTAGCTGCTTGCTCTTTTAAAATAGGCAGTTTAACAGTCGAATCCGCTGATAAAGGTGAGTTTAGATTCTCATCAGCTATCTGTCTTGAGCCTATCGAGCGCCAATGCACGTGAATATCAGCACGATGGTTACCAATACGGGTATAACCCAACTGCAAATCCTGCTCTAGGCGTTCATTAAGCTGTATGTCGAGCGCTATACCAGTATCGTAGCCCGCATTGTAACTTAAGCTTAACTGCTCAGCATAAGCAGGCAATAACTGTGCAATGCTCTTAGAAAAATAAGGCTGCCAAGCTTCAAATATAGCTTGACGGTAGTGATGAATCAGCGCTGCATGACTGGAAAGCCCTTTATCCCAAGCCTTAAGCTCAGCAAGCTGAACCTGAGTCAAATGACGCCGTTGCTTTAACAAACTATTGCGCTGTTTTAGAAGACGTTGATAAGCAACCCACTGGGAATGGAAGCCTTGTTTCATGTGAAACACTAACCAATCCAATAACTGGCGACGACTGGCACTACCCTGCTCTAGCATGTCCATCGTTGATGGATCTATAAGCAATGTTGGTAGCTGCTCGGTCAAGATGCTTTGGTTGTAAACGGTGGTTTGATTTAAACGCAGAATAGTCGTTGCATCTGCTTTCTTTTGGATAGCTAAGGTACGGCTGTCATTGAGATTAGCATGTATAGTGGCAGACTCTTGATAATGTTGGATATAGCGTTTAGGCTGATGATGACGGAAACTTTTGCCTCTTGATAACAAGAATATAGCTTCAAGTAACGAGGTTTTACCACTGCCATTAGCGCCGATAATAACATTACAAGCTGCAGGCGATAAATTGATGTGCGTTAAATTGCGCAAGTGAGAGATTTGTAGACGTTCAATCATAATACCGACAGCCGCCTATAAATCCTGCTTGTATTTTAGCAGGCAAAAGTTTAATTAAAATATAAGATTTTAAGCTTTGGAAGCTTAAAATTATCGATATGATTAGGGTTAAAATCCATAACAATTATAATTTTCAACCCTAATCATCTATCATTTAAAGAATAGATTATATGCGCATTGGCATAATAACGTACTGATGAAACTCATCATTTAACTGATTAACCAATACTGACGCATTTGACTGGCTCATATGCATTTGCAAGTCGCCTTGGATGACACCTAGCACGTCTTGTAAATAAGCAGCATTAAAAGACAACTCCATTGGCTCGCCTTGATACTTAGCTTGAATCATCTCAACCGCTTCATCTTGCTCAGCGTTATTGGCACGTACTTCTACCATACCATCACTGGCAAAGTTAAATACTACGCCACGAGACTTCTCATTACTCAAAATCGCGACACGGCGCAGCACATCCATCATTTTCTCTTGATTAAATAGAGCAAGTTTGTCTGTATTGCTAGGCATCACACGGCGATAATCAGGAAACTTACCATCAATCAGACGCGCGGTAAAAGTCACCATCAAATCCTGACTAACCTGCCCTGCACTATCAACGTCACCAAATGGTAAGCTCACTTGCAAAAATTCACGACCGAAACTCAACGTGACGGCATTGTCTTTATCACCAAGCATTTTGCCCAGCTCGGTAGCCAAACGCTCAAGCTCAATTACAGCCTTACGTGGCAAGATAGCCTGCATACTTAAATCAGCACTGACTTCAATAACACTACGTGCTAATGCCAGTCTATGACCATCGGTTGCAACCGTCGTTAACTGCTGCTGTGATACATCAAATAGCATACCCGTTAGATAATAACGGACATCTTGAATCGCCATCGCAAATTGGGTCTTATGAATCAAATCAATAAGACGACTACGGCTAATCGTCAATGGCGTGATATTTTCAGGGTTACCCAAACTTGGATAGTCTTCGCTAGGCAATGTACCTAAGGTAAAACGACTTTTGCCACTGGTCAATAAGCAGCGTTGGTTTTCTTGAGTTATCAGACTGACTTGTGCTTGAGCAGGCAAAGATTTACAGATATCTCTTAATTTAGTGGCAGGCAATGTCGTCGTACCTGCTTCAACACAAGCTCCAGCAGGCAATTTTAACGTCGATGTCAGCTCTACTTCTAAATCAGAAGCGGTCAAAACAAGCTCTGATTCAAATAGCTGTAGCTTGATATTACCCAAAATAACCATATTATGGCGTTTATCAGCAGCCTTGGCGATCAAGTTAATGGCTTTTAGTAACGACTCTCGATTAATCGATAATTGCATGCTTAGTTACTCTTATTTGATTGATTCTTTTTGTAAAAATAAAGAATATTGACTTAATATACCCTGTCTACTTACGATAATCTATTAGGGGTCTGTATACGCCCGTTTTCAACATTATAAACCATATCTATCTACTAAAATATAGTAATAGTAGAGCCTTCTAACCAGCTTGCAGCATCAAAGCTAGGGTCTTGTAATCCTTGTCAAACGCTGGATCGGCGGCACGTAATTCATTCACTTTATCACAAGCATGCATCACTGTTGTGTGGTCGCGTCCTCCAAAAGACTGCCCAATCTCAGGAAAACTCTCGCTGGTCAACTCTCGTGATAGTGCCATCGCTATTTGGCGAGGTCTAGCAATACTACGCGTACGCTTGCGACCGAGCATATCCTTAATCGTCACATCATAATATTCAGCGACCACTTTACGAATATTATCCATATTGACGGCTTGTACGCGCATGGCAACAATATCTTTTAAGGCATATTGCACCATTTCAAGAGTAATAGGGGCGCCGGTTAAGTTAGCATTGGCAAATACCTGGTTTAAAGCACCTTCTAAACGTCTCACATTAGAAACAACATTTTGAGCGATGAATAACGCACATTCTTTAGGAAGGCTCATTCCATAAGAGGCGGCTTTCCTTTGTAAGATTTGTACGCGCGTATCAATTTCAGGCGGATCAACTGCGACCGTTAAGCCCCAAGAAAAACGAGATCTAAAGCGCTCGTCAAATTCAGTCATTTGTGATGGATGCCGATCAGATGCCAAAATCAGCTGTTTATCACCACTAGTAAAATCTGCAAACAATGTTAAAAACTCATTACTACTTTTAGTCTTTCCAGCTAATACATGAATATCATCTACTATTAATAAATCTACTTTTTTTATTTTCTTTTTAAAATCTTCTATTTTATTATTTCTTAATGAATAAACCAATTGATTAATAAATTTTTCAGAAGTGAAATAATAAAAATTTTGATTGTTTTTTAAATAGCGATGTGCTACTGAATGCATTAAATGGGTTTTCCCCAAACCAGAAGGTCCATATATAAACAAAGGATTGTGACGATTTTTTGATTGACGTTTACCAAGCTCGTAGCACGCCTTATAAGCAAGATTGTTAGACTTACCTGTGACAAAGGTTTCAAAGGTAAAATCAGGATTTAAATAATTTAAGGATTTCGCATCAGCAGAGTCAATGGCTTCCGCATGACGCATATTGGCATCGATATCTGCTTTAGCATTATTATGATGAATCGTTTCAAAATCATGATTTGAAGGGGTAGGGGAGAGGTTATCTTCTGAGAATAATGATCCCGATTGCAGCGAGCTACTATCATCGATATCGCGACCAGCATTATCAACACGTACAATAACTTCTTCAATACTTCCCTGACTATGCTTAGCAACCAGCTGCTGAATATCCTCTAAGTGGTTCTTTTTGATGTAAGTTACAAAGTAATCATTAGGTGCAAGAATGATTAAAGTGTTGTTTTCTTGATGAGCTGACAATGGTCTTAACCACATGGTAAACACGTTATCTTTGACATGATAACGTAAGTCGTTTAGGCATTTATCCCAAATATTTGCTGTATCTATCATGAATATCAGTAGCCCTATAGTTCAAAGTATTAGCATTTTTTATTGTAAGAATGGATCGAATTAGGTTTAAAAAGGCGTTGAGGTTTACGTTAAACAACCTATTACAAAGTACACTAACACCTTATATCTTATAGGGGAGTAATCTACCACAAATAACCTGTGGATAAAACCTTGTTTTCTGGGGATAAGCCTGTGGATATTTTTGTGTATAAGTAATCATATTAAGTTATCCATATTTCACCCACAGGTTATACACAGGGTTACCCATAGCTTAAATTTTTGATTATAAAGGAAAATCAACACTTAGCCACAGAAAAACAGTACCCCAATAACAACAATATCTATATATATTAATCAATTAATTATTATAAGAATCAACCAAAATTGTGGATAACTTTAAAAATCATCGCCAATAATACAAATTGTTTTCAAACTAGATAATAAGATTTACAGTAGTAAATTCATCAAGTACGCAAAGGATGACTAACTTCTTAGATGAGTTTTTAAAATCCATCAGCTTTCTACAAAAAGTAAAAAATCGAAGAGCAATATAACGCTGCTTTAAAACGTAGTGAATAGTTTATTGACCCACATCCTATGCAATGATATAATCCTCCGTTATTACGAATTTAGTCCATTATTTTGATAGGTGAGTTATGAAACGTACATTCCAACCAAGCGTGATCAAGCGTAAACGTACTCACGGTTTCCGTGCTCGTATGGCAACTAAAAAAGGCCGTCAGGTCTTAGCTCGTCGCCGCGCTAAAGGACGTCATCGCCTTACTGTATAATCAGTAGATTGCGATAAGCATGGCTCATAGTGCTTGTTGTGTTTCTATTATTTATAGATTGCGATCGTCAATAATCACAACTGACACTTAGCCATATATTAAAAGCGCCCACATCGGCGCTTTTTTTGTCTCTATACTTTATGATTATTTCTACGCTACTATTTCTGCTATTGTTATCAGCTCTTATACTAGGTTGTACTATGTCTAATATTGTTTCAGCGCCACCTAATGCTCGCTTCACCAAAGCGCAGCGCTTACTCACGCCAGCGGCCTTTCGTGAGGTGTTTGATGCACCTGAGCGTAAGCTTCATCAGAGCCATCTAATGGCGTTTGTGCGTACCAATACCCATGAGCAGCCTCGAGTCGGTATGGCCATTACTAAACGTAAAGTGCCTACTGCTGTTGCGCGAAATTTAATTAAACGTCAAGTACGTGAACAGTTTCGCGTAAAAGCTAGTAACTTAGAAAATAAAGATATTGTTTTTATTGTTAAAAGTTCCGTTAAAGGCTTAAGTAATAAAGAAATAAAAATGGAAGTAATTAATATTTTTAAAAAAATAGAAAAAAAATAAC